>NZ_JBEPRZ010000001.1:0-1519372 GCF_040548615.1 Mycolicibacterium sp. 624 | reverse complement strand
TGCGCTGGCGCACCTGATCCAGCAACTCGGCGATGGTGGGGTCCCCAGCCAGATCGACCCGCAGCACCAGGGTGTTGACGAAGAACCCCACAAGTTCGTCCAGCGCTGGATCATTTCGTCCGGCAGTCGCAATTCCCACCGCCACATCAGAACTCGCGCTGATCTTCGACAACAGCGCCGCCAGCGCTGCCTGCACCACCATAGAACTGGTTGCGTTGTGCTCATGAGCCAGCCGAGTGAGCTGCTGCTGAAGTTCGGCCGGCCAGTCCACGGCCACGCTGGCGCCCCGGTGGTCGGCCACCGGTGGATATGGTCGGTCAGTCGGCAACTCCAGCCGCTCGGGCAACCCTGTCAGCGACTGTTCCCAATAGGCCAACTGCGCGGAGATCACACTGTCGGGATCAGACTCTGATCCCAACCAGTCCTGTTGCCACAGCGTGTAGTCCACGTACTGCACCGGTAACGGCTGCCAGTCCGGGACCTGTCCGCCACAGCGGCTGGCATAGGCCATCCCCAGATCAGCGACCAGGGGAGTTACCGACCAGCCGTCGGCGGCGATGTGATGGACGACGGCCACCAACACGTGCTCATCGGCGCCAACGCGGAAAAGAGTTGCCCGCAACGGGATCTCGTTGGCCAGATCAAAACTGTGCTGCGCCACCGCGCCGACGGCATTCTCCAGGCGGCCCACCGACCAGCCGCTGGCATCAACAACCTGCCAGCCAAGATCTGCCTGCTCTGCGGGCATCACCAGCTGCTGAGGTACCCCGTCAACCGCGGAGTACACGGTCCGCAGGCTCTCATGGCGGACCACCAGATCCTTTAGCGCCGTGCCGAGCGCTCCCGCATCCAGGCCGCCACTCAGCCGCAACGCCACCGCCATGTTGTAGATCGGGGACGGACCCTGCAACTGCTCCAGGAACCACAACCGCTGCTGGGCGTACGACAACGGGATCTGCGGCGGGCGTGGCATTGCCCGCAAGGCAGGGCGCGCCACATCGCCTTGATTCCGCTCCAGGTAGTCGGCGAGGTTCGCGACAGTCGGAGCGTCGAAGAGATACCGCACCGGCACGTCCCGCCCCAGTGCCGACTGCAATCGTGCGGTGACCCGGATGGCTATCAACGAATCCCCACCCAGGGCGAAGAAGTCGTCGTCGAGGCCGACCTGCTCAAGCCCGAGCACCTCGGCGAACACCTCGGCGACGGTCTTCTCGGTCGGGGTCTGCGGCATACGGAAGGGGGTGGCCGCGAACACCGGTTCGGGGAGGGACTTTCGGTCGATCTTTCCCGAGGTGGTCAACGGGAACTCGTCGAGCACCAGGATCTGAGCCGGCACCATGTACTCCGGCAATCGCGCACTCAACCACTGCCGCACCGCGCCGACCTTGTTGTTGGTGTCGGGGTCATTGGCATAGGCGCTGCGCTGCTGAGCCCCACGAATTGGTAGGTAGAGGTCGGTCAGCGCCGGGCTGTGCGCATCGTCGGTTGGGGCGATGAAGACGGCGTCCAGCGTGCCGGGCTGAGCTCCCCAGGTGACCGCGACGTGATATCCAATGGACTCGCCGAGGCGGTGCAGCTGCTCGGGCGTGGCGGTGTCGGTGAGTTCGGCGGCATTGGCATGGGTGCGCGCCTCCGCCAAGGGCAGGCCGGTGGCCAGGGCTTCTTCGAGGCGCACATCGGAGATCACTCCAGCGCGGGGGATCGCACGAACGCGCATGATTCCCGGACGTTGTGACAACAACTCGGAGTGCAGCCCATTCATACCCGCGCAGTCGGTCCATTCCCATATGGGCGCGGAGGCCAATGAGCACACTCGCGTGGGTGTCTTGTGGATGATGACGTCGTAGCGGTACCTGCTGAGTTCGTTGTCAGCGTCACCGCGTTTGACGTGGATGCTCAGCCCGGCCGCTGATGGATGTCCGGCCACCCATGTGGTGAAGAACTCTGGGGCCAACATCAGTTCGCGCTCACCAAGCATGGCGCGTTGAACGCGCTGTCGGATCTCGTCGGCGTCGCGGGTCGTGGTGTGCGCCAGCGCGATGCCGGTTTGGAATGCGCCCTGCAGGCTGTGATTGCGGATGTCGCCGAGGAACATTGTTCCGCCGGGCGCCAGTAGCTCCACAGCCTTATCGATGACATCGGCGAGATAGTCCGCGCTCGGGAAGTACTGGGCGACCGAGTTGAGGACCACCACGTCGAAATGGTTCTGGGGCAATCCCTCGACCACATCGGCCGGCTGCACATGCAACCGCACCCGGTCACCCCAGGACTGTCCGGCCACCGCGTCCTGCAGAGTCTGAATGGTCGGCGCGGAGAAGTCCGTGCCCCAGTACTCCACACACCTCGGGGCAACGTGAGCCATCAACAGCCCCGAGCCCACTCCGATCTCGAGCACCCGCCGCGGTCCAAGCGCCATGATCCGTTCCACGGCGGCCGAGCGCCATTCCTGCATCTCGTGCAGCGGGATTGGCTGGTCGGTGTAGCTGCTGTTCCAGCCGCGGAAGTCGCTGCCGAACTCCGCCTCCTCGAGATCGGCGTCGTACAGCTCGTCGTAGACGTACTGCCACTGCTCGACGACCTCGGCGTCGTGATCGGCGCTGCTGGTGCGCTCCAGTGCGACGTAGGCGATGAGGTGGTCAACGGTGTCGGTGTGGTGCACCGCCGCCGCGGCCCGGGTGACCAGCGGGCAGGCCAGCAGGGTGTTCTCGACCTCGCCCAACTCGATGCGCAGACCGCGCAGTTTGATCTGGGCATCGGCGCGACCCAGATACTCCAGCTGCCCCTGGGCACTCCAGCGGACGAGGTCGCCGGTGCGATACATCCGTGCTCCGGGTTCCTGCGCTGCGCCATAGGGGTTGGCCACGAACCGATCCGCGGTCAGCTCCGCGCGGCCCACATAACCGCGCGCCACCACTGGCCCACCCAGATACAGCTCACCGACCACGCCGACCGCCGCCGGGTTCAGCCGCGCATCCAGCACCAGCGCGCTCACTCCCGCGATCGGAGCACCGATGCCGACAGGCTGCCCCGCTGTCAGCGCACTCCACGTCGCCCAGATGGTGACCTCGGTGGGGCCGTAGGCGTTGAACATCCGCCGACCCGGCGCCCAGGCGGTCACCAACTCCGCCGGGCAAGCCTCCCCGCCCGTGATGAGCGTGCCCAGCCGTCCGTCGAGCCGAGCCCTGTCCACCGTCGCCAGCACCGTCGGAGTCAACAATGCCGCTGTGACACGTTGTTCCTGCACCAGCGCGGTCAGCGCCTCGCCGGCATACGATTCCGGCGGAGCGACCACCAACGCTGCCCCGGACGCCACCGCCAACAACCACTCGAACACCGACGCATCAAATGTCGGGGCGGCCACCATCAGCACTCGCGAATCCGCACCCAAGCCAAACACTTCCCGATGTGCTGCGGCCTCGGCAAGTAGTCCGGCGTGGCTGACCGCCACCCCCTTCGGTGTCCCGGTGGACCCCGACGTGAAGATCACATACGCCGCATCCTGCACCCCCACCGGAGCCAACCGCTCAGCATCGATGATCGGACTCGCCGAGCGCCCCGACAGATCCAACCCATCAACACGCAGCAGCGGCCGCGCCCCAGCCCCGTCCACCGCATCGGCCCCACAGCTCAACACACACACGGCCTCGACAGCATGCAACACCGTGGCAATCCGCTCGACCGGATGCCCCCGATCCACCGGCACATACACCCCGCCAGCCTTGAGCACCGCCCACCACGCCAACACCAACTCCGCACACCGACCCATCGCCACGCCCACCGCGCGCTCAGGACCCACACCAATCTCAATCAACAACCGCGCCAACCGATTCGACGCCTCATCAAGCTCGCGATAGGACCACTGCCGCACCCCATCAACAACCGCCACCGCATCCGGATCAGCAGCCACCGCCGCCGCCAACAACTGCGGCCCCCACCCCACCGGCGCCACCACCTGCGCACCAGACCACTTCTCCAACACCAGATCACGCTCACCGCGATCCAGCAACGCCACCTCACCCACCACCACCGACGAATCAGCCACCACCGCCTCAACCACCTGGCCGAACCAGCCCACCAACCGCTCAACGGTCGACCGATCGAACAAATCCGTGGCATAGGTCACCACCCCGGCAGCCATCGCAGCCCCGGCATCCTCACCGGGCCTCTCCCGCAACGCGAATGGCGCCCCAGAATCCTCGGCCGGGACCTCTCTCAGCTGGATGTCCAGGTCGAACTTCGCGGTGCGAGTTCCCACCTCCACCGACTCGACATTGGCCCCGTCCAGTGCAACCTCGGGGCGCACATTGTTTTGCAGGGTCGTGGCCACTTGGAACAGCGGATGGTGCGACGCGGAACGCGTTGGATTCAGCTGCTCGACCAGCAACTCGAACGGCACATCCTGATTGCTGTAGGCATCCAGCGCTTTGTGCCGCACCTGCTCGAGAACCTCGCTGAAACGCAGTGTGGAGTTGACTGCCACGCGCAGCACCCAGGTGTTGACGAAGAATCCGACCAGCTCGTCGAGTGCCTGATCCATCCGCCCCGCGATCGCCGTGCCCATCGCCACGTCGTCACCGACCCCGACCCGATGCATCAGCACCGCCACCACGGCCTGCAAAACCATCGAGGCCGTCGCGTTGTGCTCCGCCGCCAGCGCCTTGACCCCCGCCCATACCTGCGGATCGATGCGAAGCTCCACCCCGTCGCCGCGATAACTCGGCACCGGGGGACGGGGGCGATCCGTCGGTATCGACACCACCTCGGGCAGCCCGGCCAACTCCTGCCGCCAGTAGGCCAACTGACCGCCGATAACACTGGCTGGATCAGACTCTGACCCCAGCCAATTCTGTTGCCACAACGTGTAATCGGCGTACTGCACCGGTAGCGGCGCCCAACTCGGGGCCAGGCCCTGTCCACGGGCCCGATAGGCCTCCGCCACATCTCGAACCATCGGGGCCAGTGACCAACCGTCGAAGGCGATATGGTGCAACACGATCCCCAGCACATACTGCGCGGGTGCCACCTGATAGATCTGGGCCCGCACTGGGATCTCTGTCGACAGGTCAAACCGATACTCCGCCAACGAGATCAACGCGCCGGCCACGTCATTCTCCGGGATCGATACCAGCGCCGCGCCACCGCGCCGCCACATCCCCGGCTCGGCGGGCAACACCTTCTGCAATGGCACACCGTCGACGTTGGGGAAGATGGTGCGAAGACTCTCGTGCCGGGCGATCACATCATCGAGCGCCGCATCCAGCGCCGCCACGTCCAGCGCCCCGCCGATTCGGAATGCGGTGGGCATGTTGTAGGTCGCGACCCCATCCTCGAACCGATTGAGGAACCACATCCGTTGTTGGGCATACGACAATGGGATGACCGCGGGTCGCTGTTGGGCTGTCAGTGGTTCACGCCCACCCGAGCCCGCGCTGATGTGTGGTGCCAGTTGGGCCACGGTGGGTGTGTCGAACAGGGTGCGCACCGCGAGGTCGGCGTCCAAGCTGGTGTTGACCGCGGCAATCAGACGCATCGCCGACAGGGAGTCCCCACCCAGGTCGAAGAAGGAGTCATCGACCCCGACCCGCTCCAGGCCCAGAACCCGGGCGTAGATGCCGGCCAGGATCTCCTCGGTCGCAGTGCTCGGAGCACGGTACCGGTCGACATCGATGTACTCCGGTGCCGGCAACGCCTTCTTGTCGAGCTTGCCGTTGACCGTCAACGGCAGGGCCTCCAGACTCACCACGGCCGCGGGCACCATATAAGCCGGAAGCCGCTCGGCCAGTGCCGCGCGTATCGTCGCCGAATCCACAGTGCCAGTGACCGACTCGGTGACGTAGCCGACGAGACGTAAGTCGCCGGGCTGATCCTCCCGAACGGTCACCACCGCCTGCGCCACACCCTCCAGATCAGCCAGAGCTGTTTGAATCTCCCCGAGCTCGATGCGGTAACCGCGGATCTTGACCTGCTCATCAGCACGGCCGGCATAGCGCAACTGCCCATCGGCACCCCAGGACACCAGATCCCCGGTCCGATACATCCGGGCACCCGACGCGAACGGGCAGGCCACAAACCGTGAACCCGTCAACGACGGGCGCCGCACATAACCCACCCCGACACCGCGACCGGCCACATACAACTCACCGACCACCCCGACCGGCACCTCCCGCAACCAGCCATCCAGCACAAACAACGCCGCACCCGGCACCGGCAATCCGATCGGCACCACACCCGCACCAGGAGCCAACGGGGCGCTGATCGTGGCATACACCGTGGTCTCCGTCGGCCCGTACCCGTTGATCATCACCCGACCCGGCGCCCACCGGTCCACCACATCGAGCGGGCACGGTTCGGCGGCCACCATCAACGCCGCCGACTCCAACCCATCCGGGCAGAGCATCCCCACCGCCGACGGGGTCTGGCTCAACACACTGACCCGCTCACGTGTGAGAAGGGCCTGTAGATCCTGCGGGGAGCGCGTCAGATCCTCGGGCACCACCACCAACCGGCCCCCATGCAGCAGCGCACCCCAGATCTCCCACACCGAGAAGTCAAAGGCCAACGACGAACACTGCGCCCACACCTGCCCCGGACCCAACACCACACCCACATCAAGACCCTCGAAGAGCCGAGTCACATTCTGATGGGTGACCGCAACACCCTTGGGCACACCCGTGGTCCCCGACGTGTAGATGACATGCGCGACATCATCAGCAGCCGGACCCGGCAACCCACTACTGGGACACCCCCCGATACGCCGATCCCCGACATCAACGACCACCACCCCACACCCAGCCAAACGATGCGCCAAACCCGCCGAGGTGATCGCCGCGACCGGCGCCGCGTCAGCGAGCATGAACTGCACCCGCGCATCCGGATGAGCCGGATCAATCGGCAGATACGCCGCACCAGACTTCAACACCGCCAGAATCGACACGATCGCCTCAACCGACCGATTCAACAACAGGGCCACACACCGACCCGGCCCCGCACCCAACCCCACCAACAAGTGCGCCAGTCGATTCGAGGCCTCGTCCAACTCCCGATACGACAACGAGGCACCCGCACAACTGACCGCCACCGCATCCGGTGCGTGCAGAACCTGCGCCGCGAACAACGCCGGAATCGACACCCCCGCCACCGACTCGGTCAACACCGCACGATGACCGAGCCCGTCCAAGCACTCACGCTCAGCCCCGTCGAGCACATCCACCGACGACAACAACCGCCCCGGATCCACCACCATCGACTCCAACACCCGCTCAAACCGTCTCGCCAAATCCGAGACCTCAAAGTTCGAGAACGGTTGCCCGGTGCCCATGGTGCTGAGAAAGAGCTGACTGCCGGCGCCCGAGAAGATCAGCCCGAAGCCACCCACCATTCCGGCATTGGTCAATTCCGCCGTCGCCGCCGCACCACCGAAGTCCAAGGTGAATGTGGATGGCAGAAAGTTGACGTTGACCCGATTGGCGAGCCAGCCAGGTCCGTGGGAATCGACTCTGCGTTCAAGTGCGTGAACCGGGAAGCGTTGATGCAGAAGGGCTTCCCGTATCCGGCTGTCGACGTGCTGACAGAAACTCGCAACCGAGGATTCCGGCGGCACCGAAATCACCAGTGGGACAACCCCCGCCACCATTCCGGGAAGTGTCTTCAGCGCGGGGTGCACACGCCGGCTGACGGGGAAGTCGAGTACTACCTCTGAGCCCTCGGCTCGCCAGCCACGCACCAGGAGTGCGCACGCGGCGGTGAGGACCGCTGATCGAGGGACGTTCCATGCTTCAGACAACTCCTCGGCCCCGCGAAGGACCACCGGATCCAGTTGCACCGGCGCTGACGGCCAGAACGAGTCACTGTCGCCCGCGGCGGCGGTCGGCCGATCTGGTGCGTCTTCCTGGGGAAGGTTTCGACTCCAATACCCCTGATCCTCGAGATACTCAGCGGACGCCTCGTACTCCGATTCGCAGTCAACCAGGTCAGACAGCGAGCCGAACAATGCAGGGTCAATGGGTGCACCAGCGACGACCGCCGAGTAGACAGATGCAATCCGATGGCCAACCAGCGCAATACCGGATCCATCCAGGACGATGTGGTGGCAGCACGCGAACAGACAGAATTCCTCGGCTTGCGTCTGGAACAGTGCAAATTTGAACAGGGGACCGGTCAATGGCATGAGCGTGCGTTGAATCGAGGACGCCACCTCGCGGGCTTCCTGCATGGGATCGCGAGAACCGGTCAGGTCGTGGAAGACCAACTCGACATCCGGGTGGTCAAGCACCCTCTGGAAGACCTGGCCATCCACCTCGGAGAACGCGGCCCTGACCGGCTCTGCCTCTTGTATCACTCGACGGATGGCCCATTCCAGGGCATCTCGTTCTACCGCACCATCGATCCTCACGAACAAGCCGAGCTGCCACCCCGTGCCCGAGTGAGCAGTTTCCTGCGCCAGCCAGATATCTAGCTGTGCACGTGTTACAGGCAGTGTCCAGTCGTCAACCTGCATCGGGCTCCCCCACCGCGATATGTACTAACCATGCCCCCCATGGCCATTACCTGTTAGACCGCTGGCCCTCGGGCCAGCCTCTCGCGCAGACTCTTCGGCCGGATATCGGGCCAGTTCTGTTCGATGTAGTCCAAACACGCAGCGCGGTCTGCTTCCCCATAGACCTGCCTCCAGCCGTCAGGCACATCGGCGAAGGTCGGCCAGAGGCTGTGTTGCTCCTCGTCATTGACCAAGACGACAAAGGTTCCATTTTCATCGTCGAACGGATTGATACTCACGCGGTCCTCCCCCCTTGGGTGGACCTTGAAATCGACCAGCGCTCCCGGATACAAGGCGATTGCCCCCAATGCCCTGCATCACGCTGTCCGCCCCCGCGGCCCCACCCAGCTATGACGCTTCTATTGCAGCATGTCAGCATATCGACTTCTTTCAGCGGGGGTGTAGAAATCGTCAATCCAGGAATACGCTGTTGCTGTGTCGCGGTCATTCGACTTCTCGGTCAACTCGCCGGCCACCGTCGAGCAAATCCACCACGCGTTCGGAGAGAGGGCCTACTGGCTGGCGCGGCTGGAGACTTTCGGCGGCCTCGGCAGCCTGGACTCGTTGACCGTCGACTCCGATGGCGCCGTGACGGCGGTCGTCGTCAAGGAGATGCACCACGACAAGCTCCCGGGACCGGCCGCAAAGTTCTTTCCCCGCGAATGGCGGGTTGTGCAGAACGAGACATGGAGCCCGATCGGTGACGGCCGGGTTCGCGGGCAGGTCAGCGTGGTACCTGACGGAGCGCCGGGGTCCGGGGCCGGCACGGCTCTGCTGGCACCGACTCCGAACGGATCGCACATGAAATGCACAGCCACCGTTCAGTTTAGGGTCCCCATGATCGGCGGTGCGGTTGAGGGCATCATGGGCCGCCTGTTGGTTCAGAACATCTCCGCCATGCAGCGCTTCACGACGGCGTGGATCCAGGAGCGCGTCTGAGTGTCGGCGCCGACGGCCTGCGGCCGCAAACCTCGCTGCGGGTTCACAGTTGTTCCGATATCACAGGACACCCGATGCGACCCCGCCCAGAGACGTCGCCTGCGTGCTCCGATCCGGCTGGACATGCGACAGCCCTGCGAGGGCTGGCGCTGCGCAGAGCACCTCGAGTACCAGCAAATTCGATTGAGCGCGGGTAAGGCCCTTGATTAACAAAAGTCAGGCGCCACACAAAACGCAGTCGTTAGCCAAGCATGTCTAACTAGGCGCGGATGAATCGCACAGTTCAGATCGCTACATACTTTGCGTCCGCAAACACCTTTCGCGCCGAAGTCTGCGCTAGCTGACCGCCGCCACAGCGAATGGCAGGACCTCGGTTGCGCCGGCCTGGCGCAGCACACGCGTCGCCATTGTCATGGTCCAACCGGTATCGATCAGATCGTCGACCAGCAGCACCGGCCCCTCGAGCGTCGCAAGCAGGCCGGTGTCCGGCGGATCCCACGAGCCATTGAGGGCGGCAACTCGGTAGGCGGAGTTGGCTGCGGTAACGGGTCTGCGCTCCATGCCGTAGCGCAGCACGCCCAGATGCTCGAGCCGGCCCACCTCCGCCAGCCGCCGTGTCAGCGAGGCAATGAGCTTCGGGTGCCGTTCGGAGTCCAGTCCCATGACCGCCGTCGGCCTGGTCTCCCATTTCCACGCAGCAAGCACGCCCACCGCGGCGCGCACCACGTCGTCGGGAACGTCGGCGTCGGGCTCATCGAGCACCTGGCGCAGGCGCGCACCCCAGCCCAGATCCGTCATCCTGCCGATCACCCGGCCCGAGGCGGGACCGTCGGAGATCTTGCCGCTCAACGTGACTCCGAGCTTGCTCAGACCTGATGGCCACTGCTTGCGCGGCGTGACGTCGACACCGGGACGCATCAACCGCGCCCGTGTGTCCTCCGCGGCGGACGGGTCCACGTGTGAGTCGTAGTGCGCGCCGGCACAGTTGTCACACCTGCCGCAGCGATCGTCGGCTGCGAGTTCGGGATCGTTGAGCTGGCTGCGCAGGAACGTCATCCGGCACTCATCTGTGTCCAGGTAGTCGAGCATCGCCTGCTGCTCCCTGGTGCGCGCCTCGTCGAGCCTGCGATAGCGGTCCTCGTCGTAGTCCCAAGACTCGCCGGTGCTGATCCAGCCGCCCTTCACACGACGCACAGCACCGTCGACGTCGAGCACCTTCAGCACCATCTCCAACCGCGTCCTGCCCATGTCGACCAGGGGCTCGAGCGCAGGAGTGGACTGTGCCCGGTCAGGCTCCAGTGCACGAATAACGTTGCGCACCATGGCCTCGGACGGGAACGCCACCGAGGCGAAGAAGCGCCAGACGTCACGGTCCTCGGCACCGGGCAACAGCACGACCTCAGCGCTCTCGGTGGAACGGCCAGCACGGCCCACCTGCTGGTAGTAGGCGATCGGTGATGGCGGCGCGCCGAGGTGCACGACGAAGCCGAGGTCTGGCTTGTCGAAGCCCATGCCCAACGCGGACGTGGCCACCAGCGCCTTGACCCTGTTGTCGAGGAGATCGGATTCCAGCTGTTCGCGTTCGGCCGCCTCGGTGGCACCGGTGTAGGAGGCAACCGCGTGCCCACGGTCGCGCAGCATGGCCGCGACATCGTTGGCCTGCGCCACCGTCAGCGTGTAGATGATTCCAGAACCCGGCAGCGACTCCATGTGCGCGGCAAGCCATGCCGCACGCTGCGCGGGGTTGCCCGCCTTCACGACGGCCAGCCTCAGCGACTCGCGATCCAGGCCACCACGCAGTACCAGGGTGTCGCGCCCGCCGACACCGAGCTGGCTTCGGACATCCTCGACCACTCGGTCATTGGCCGTGGCGGTGGTCGCCAACACCGGTATGCCGCTGCCCAGCTCTCCGATCAGCGTGCGAATGCGCCGGTAGTCGGGCCGGAAGTCGTGACCCCAGTCCGACACGCAGTGCGCCTCGTCGATCACGACAAGGCCCGCGTCACGCGCCAACTCCGGAAGCACCTGGTCGCGGAAGTCCGGGTTGTTCAGCCGTTCCGGGCTGACCAGCAGCACGTCCAGCTCACCCGCCCCGACGGCGCGATGCACATCCTGCCAGTCGGCGACATTGCTCGAGTTGATCGTCGCCGCGCGCACACCGGCCCGCTCAGCGGCGACGACCTGGTTGCGCATGAGTGCCAACAGCGGCGACACGATGACCGTCGGGCCGCGCCCCTGAGCACGGAGGAGCTTCGCGGCGATGAAGTAGACCGCGGACTTGCCCCAGCCGGTGCGCTGGACGACGAGCGCCTGGCGACCGTGCACGACGAGCGCCTCGATGGCCGTCCACTGGTCGTCTCGCAGTGTCGCCTGTGGCCCGGCCAACTGCTCGAGGAGGGTCTGAGCCTGTTCGCGGGTCGCCATGAGGCCATCCTGCCCGCTCGGTCCGACGGGATCAGAACGGGCAGCTCAAGTCACTCGGCTCCGGAGTCCGTGCCGCCGCCGGACCCCGAACCCCCATTGGATCCGCCGTCCGAGCCCTGAGCGCCTGACGTGGCGGTGTCGCTGGGTGCTGCCGTCGGGCGCTTACCGGTGATGGCGCCGATTCCGTTGGTGATCATGTCCTTGATCGGCTTGAACGGGTTACTCCCCGACGCACCGGTTTTCGCGGTCGTCGGCGGCTTGGCCAGCGGGGCCCCGTTGACGCCGGGTATCACGGTCGCAGGCTTCTTGGCGGAGATCTGGGTGGTCTCGGGCGCCGAGGTCTCCTCAACGGAGTCCTGCGCCAACGCGTCGCTGCTGGTCGCGGCGCGCTCAGCTGGCGCAGCGGGCTCGGGCGCTGCAGCAGGCTCCGGCTCTGCAGCGACAGCCGCCGGTGCCGGTGCCGGTGCCGGTGCCGGTGCCGGTGCCGGTGCCGCAACGGCTGGTGGAACCGGAAGTCCGCCATTGGGCTGGACCACCCCGGGTGTCGGCGGGGTGAAGAGCGCGAACGGAGTGTTGGCGGCCGTCATGCCGGGCGCCAGTCCGAAGGAGAGGGTGGGCGGGAGGAGGAGACCGGTCTTGACGTACGGCAGGAATTTGAATTCGAAGGTCATCGGACCGATCTGGGTGACGGTGTGCAGGCCACCGACGCGGTAGTCGTAGAAGGGTCCGTTGGCGAAGTCCTGGTAGGTGACGAAGCCCGTGGTACCGGAATTGGTGAACACTCCGGGAATTCCGGCCGTCCACCGCCCGATGTCCACCGAGCTGAAGTTGTCCGGCTGACCGTTCACACCGGCCTGGCCGGTCGGGGCCTGAGTGAAGCCGATGGCCTTGAGCACGTTGAGGTCGAAGACGAACGGGCCGACTCGGTTGGCCATCTGCAGGACGCCGGCGTGGGTGGCCACGTAGGGGTCGTAGGACACAGCGTTGTCTGTGAAGCCCAGCGCGCCGGTGCTGCTGATCAATCCGGTGACGCCGGCCATCCACTGATCCATCTGGGTGTAGTTGGCCGTGCCGGCGGTGCTGCCGGGCGGTGGTCCACTGGCGCTGAGCGACCTCAGCGAGTCCAGGTTGAACTTGATCGGACCGAGCTGGTTGACGGTCTGCAGGGCGCCCCGCACGCCGGCGGCGGCATCGGTGACGACTGCCGACACGGCCGCAGCACCCGTGGTGCTCGTCGACGGCGACGGCGCGACCGCCCACGGGAAGAGGCGGTAGAAGCTGGCGTTCGCCGTGGTCTGAACCTCCGGCATGGCGCCCTGGCCGGGCTCGGCCGCGAGTGCCCCGTGCCCACCCAGCAGCAACGCTCCTGCACCAACCGTGGCGATCCCAACACTGCCGGAGCGGCAAACGGTCTTTAACATGGACTTACCAGGCCGACGGTGTTGTGACATGACACCAGGGAACACTATCAACCCCTGCCCGGTCAAGGCGGAAACGCCAAACAGCTAATTGAAAACGCTGCCATCTCACCGTCCTGTGTCCGGACACGAAAGAGCCCACCGCGTCTAGAGGGATCGACGCGGTGGGCTCTTCCTGAACTCACTCAGGACATGCGGTCAGCGACTAGGCGGTCTTCAGTGCGTCGGTGACCAAATTCGGTGTCACCTGGGTGCCGCACTGGCTGGCCAGGTCCGTCACCGGCTGCTGGATATCCCGCAACTCATCGGCCACCTGCGAGTTCTCCGCAAAGTAGGCGCGGTAGGACTGCGTGGCCTGGGACACCGGCTGCTTGGCGATGTCCGAGAGTTCCTGGTCGGTCTCAGGGTGAGCCTGCAGGTATGTGCTCATCAGCGCAGACACGGAACTCTGTGTCGTGGCCATATCGCTCACGGAGCACGAACCGGCGGTGGGCTGCGCGGGCTCGGTGGGCTCGGCATTGGCCATCGGCATGGCGATGGCTGCGGATGCGATGCCACTGAGCAGGCCGCCGGCGAGCATGCCGTACAGGCCGCGTCGCACGGTCGTTTCGGTCATCTTGTACTGGGTCATTCGACCCTCCCTTCGGTCTGCGATGCGGTGATCGCAGACCTAGGCCTAACCGTGAACCGGGGTCGGCTAAACCACGGCACACCCGACCCGGCGCGGACGAGGAAGCGTCCGCCCAGGTCAGCTCGCGTGTCAGGGAGTCGAAAGTTTTTCATCCCGAGTGTGAATCTGGCGACGCGATTACCTATCGGAGCGTCGTCAGATTCACACTCGGCACAGGATTTGCACCGAACAACGGCTACCCAGCCGTGGCTGCGGCCTCTTGCTCGCGCTTGATCTCCAGCGCGATGTCGATGAGCTGGTCTTCCTGGCCACCGATGAGCTTGCGCTGACCGGCACGGTGCAGCAGTTGATGCGCCGGAACGCCGTAGCGCTCGGACTGGCGGATGGCGTGCTTGAGGAAGCTGGAGTACACCCCGGAATAGCCCATGATCAGCGCATTGCGATCCAGCAGGCACTCGGCGGGCATCGCAGGGCGAACCACGTCCTCGGCGGCGTCGGCGATCTCGAAGAAGTCGATACCGGTCTTGACGCCGATCTTGTCGAACACCCCGATCATGGCCTCCACCGGCGCGTTGCCCGCACCGGCGCCGAACCGGCGAGTGCTGCCGTCGATCTGCTTGGCTCCCGCCCGCACGGCCGCCACGCTGTTGGCCACGCCCAGACCCAGGTTCTCGTGGCCGTGGAAGCCAACCTGCGCATCCGACCCGAGTTCGGCGACCAACGCGGCGACCCGGTCGGTCACGCCTTCGAGCACCAGGGCACCCGCCGAGTCCACGACGTAAACGCACTGGCATCCCGCATCGGCCATGATGCGGGCCTGCGCGGCCAGCTTCTCCGGCGCAATGGTGTGGGACATCATCAGGAAGCCCACGGTCTCCAGCCCGAGTTCACGCGCGAGGCCGAAGTGCTGGATCGAGACATCGGCCTCGGTGCAGTGTGTGGCGATCCGGCAGATCGACCCGCCGTTGTTCTGGGCTTCCTTGATGTCGTCCTTGGTACCCAAACCGGGCAGCATCAGGAAGGCGATCTTGGATTCCTTGGCCGTCTCGGCGGCCAGCTTGATCAGTTCCTGCTCGGGCGTCTTGGAGAAGCCGTAGTTGAAGCTCGACCCACCGAGGCCATCACCGTGGGTGACCTCGATGACCGGGACGCCGGCGGCGTCCAGCGCCGCGACGATGGACTGCACCTCGTCCTTGGTGAACTGGTGACGCTTGTGATGACTACCGTCGCGCAACGACGTATCGGTCATCCGCACGTCCCAGACGGGGTTGAAGAAGATCTCTTCGCTGATGCTCATGCCTGGCCTCCAGCGGTTGCGGCGGTAACCCGTTCCTTGGCGATCTCCTCGCCGACCTTGGTCGCCGCGGCGGTCATGATGTCCAGGTTTCCAGCGTAGGGCGGCAGGTAGTCACCCGCACCCTCCACTTCGACGAACGTCGTGACCAGCGCGTAGCCACCCGAGTGCACCGACGGTGGGTCGAACTGCGGCTCGTTGAGTAACCGGTAGCCGGGCACGTAGGTCTGCACCTCGGCCACCACCTCCTTGATCGACCGGGTGATCGCGTCCTGATCTGCGTCCTCTGGAATGGCGCAGAAGATGGTGTCGCGCATGATCATCGGCGGTTCGGCGGGGTTGAGGATGATGATCGCCTTGCCACGAGCGGCACCACCGATCTCCTCGACGCCCTTGCTCGTGGTCTTGGTGAACTCGTCGATGTTGGCCCGCGTGCCCGGACCCGCCGACGCCGACGACACTGACGCCACGATCTCGGCGTAGGGCACGTCCACGACGCGGCTGACCGCGTAGACCATGGGGATGGTGGCCTGCCCACCGCAGGTGACCATGTTGACGTTCGGCGCATCCAGGTGCGCACGCAGATTCGCGGGCGGGATCACGCCGGGGCCGACGGCGGCAGGGGTCAGGTCGATGGCCCGGATGCCCGCCTCCTCGTACCGCGGCGCGGCGGCGCGGTGAACGTAGGCGCTGGTGGCCTCGAACACCATGTCGGGCCTCTCGTCCAGACCCAACAGCCAGTCCACACCCTCGTGACTGGTCTCCAGGCCCAGCTTGCGCGCCCGGGCCAGGCCCTCGCTCTCCGGGTCGATGCCGATCATCCAACGCGGCTCGAGCCACTCCGAACGCAGCAACTTGTACAACAGATCGGTGCTGATGTTGCCCGACCCCACGATCGCCACAGATGCTTTATCAGCCATTGTTCGGCTCCTAAACTCGAAACATCACTCGAATGAAAGACGAACTGAACCCAGTCCGTTGAAATCTGCCACGAAATTGTCACCAGGACGTGCATCTATCGCACGCGTGCACGACCCCGGCAACACGATGTCGCCGGCCTTCAGACGCACCCCGAATTGATCGACCTTGCGGGCCAACCACGCCACGGCGGTCACGGGATTACCCAGCACGGCGTCACTTCGCCCCTCGGCGACGACCTCACCGTTGCACTTCAGTACGGCGTCGATATTGCGGATGTCGATGTCCTTGGGCGACACGCGCTCCTTGCCCAGCACCCAGCCCGCCGACGAGGCGTTGTCGGCGATGGTGTCGCACAACTTGATCTTCCAGTCGGTGATCCGGGTGTCGATCAACTCGATGGACGGCGCGAACGCGGCGGTCGCGGCCAGCACGTCGTCCTCGGTGCAGCCCTCACCCGGGAGGTCGTCGGCCAGAATGAACCCGACTTCGACCTCGACCCGTGGATAGAGGAAGCGGCCCGCCTTGACCGGGACGTCCTCGAAGACCTCCATGTCGTCGAGCAGGTGACCGTAGTCGGGCTCGTCGACGTTCATCATCTTCTGCATCGCCTCGGATGACAGGCCCACCTTGTGGCCGATGACGCGGGCGCCCTCGGCGACCCGCTGCCGGATGTTGATGAGCTGGATCTCGTAGGCGTCGACGACGTCGATACCAGGAACCCCGTCGGTCAACGGTTTCATGGGCACCTTGCTGCGCTCGGCCTGGGCCAGCTCGGCGGCCAGCTCGTCGCGCACCTCAAAGGACAGCATTCGTGAAGTCCCCTCGTTTGTTCGACCGGCACAGTTGTGGGTCGGCCGGGCAATTCTATAACGTGTTCTACATGACTGAGCAGGAGTACGACGTCGTCGTGGTCGGCAGTGGCGCGGCCGGCATGGTCGCTGCCCTCACCGCCGCCCACCAGGGACTCTCGACAGTAGTCGTTGAGAAGGCCCCGCACTACGGAGGTTCCACTGCGCGGTCAGGTGGCGGTGTGTGGATCCCAAACAATGAGATTCTGCAGCGAGACGGGGTCAAGGACACCGCTGAAGCCGCACGTACCTACCTGCACACGATCATCGGTGACGCCGTCCCGGCGGAGAAGATCGACACCTATCTCGATCGCGGACCCGAGATGCTGTCGTTCGTGCTGAAGCACTCGCCGCTCAAGCTGTGCTGGGTGCCCGGGTACTCCGACTACTACCCCGAGACGGCGGGCGGCAAGCCCACCGGCAGGTCGGTCGAACCCAAGCCGTTCAACGCGCGCAAGCTCGGTCCCGACGAGAAGGGCCTGGAGCCGCCGTACGGCAAGGTCCCGATGAACATGGTCGTGATGCAGCAGGACTACGTCCGGCTCAACCAGCTCAAGCGCCACCCCCGTGGGCTGGCCCGCAGCCTCAAGGTCGGAATCAGGGCGACGTGGGCGAAGGCCACCGGCAAGAACCTGGTCGGCATGGGCCGTGCGCTCATCGCGCCGCTGCGCGTCGGGCTGCAGAAGGCGGGCGTGCCGGTCCTCCTGAACACCGCCCTGACCGACCTCTACGTCGAGAACGGCGTCGTCAAGGGTATCTACGTACGCGACACGAATGGCCCCGAAAGCGCTGAGCCCCAATTGATCAAGGCCCGCCGCGGCGTCATCCTCGGTAGCGGCGGCTTCGAGCACAACGAGCAGATGCGGGTGAAGTACCAGCGCGCCCCGATCACCACCGAGTGGACCGTCGGCGCGGTGGCCAACACCGGTGACGGCATCCTGGCGGCCGAGAAACTCGGTGCGGCACTGGAGATCATGGAGGACGCCTGGTGGGGTCCGACGGTCCCGCTCGTGGACTCACCGTGGTTCGCCCTGTCCGAGCGCAACTCCCCCGGCTCGATCATCGTGAACATGGCGGGCAAGCGCTTCATGAACGAGTCCATGCCGTACGTCGAGGCGTGCCACCACATGTACGGCGGCGAGCACGGCCAGGGTCCCGGACCGGGTGAGAACATCCCGGCCTGGTTGGTGTTCGACCAGCAGTACCGCGATCGGTTCATCTTCGCCGGACTTCAGCCCGGCCAACGGATTCCGAAGAAGTGGCTGGAGTCCGGTGTCATCGTCAAGGCCGACACCCTCGAGGAGCTCGCCGAGAAGACCGGGCTGCCCACCGACGCCTTCAAGGCGACCGTGGAGCGGTTCAACGGCTTCGCCCGCAGCGGTGTCGACGAGGACTTCAAGCGCGGCGAGAGCGCCTATGACCGCTACTACGGCGATCCGACCAACAAGCCCAACCCGAACCTCGGCGAGATCAGCCACGGCCCGTACTACGCGGCGAAGATGGTGCCGGGCGATCTGGGCACCAAGGGCGGCGTCCGCACCGATGTGCACGGCCGTGCGCTACGAGACGACGACTCGATCATCGAGGGGTTGTACGCTGCGGGCAACGTAAGTTCGCCGGTGATGGGCCATACCTATCCTGGGCCCGGCGGCACGATTGGGCCCGCGATGGCCTTCGGATATCTGGCGGCGCTTCACCTCGCAGGCAAGGAGTAACGGTGCCAATCGACCTCGACGTTGCATTGGGTGCGGAGCTGCCCCCGGCCGAATTCTCTTGGACTAGTAGCGATGTGCAGCTCTACCACCTCGGCCTCGGTGCAGGCTCGGATCCCATGGATCCACGCGAGTTGCGCTACCTGATCGACGACAAGCCGCAGGTGCTTCCGACGTTCGGCAACGTTGCACAGAGCTTCCACATGACAGAGCCTCCGGCGGTTAAGTTCCCGGGCATCGACATCGAGCTGAGCAGGGTGCTGCACGGCAGCGAGGCCGTGACGGTTCCGGGTCCCATCCCGGCGTCGGGAACGGGTATCGCCGTGACCCGGTTCACCGACATCTGGGACAAGGGCAAGGCCGCGGTGATCTGGTCGGAGACGACGGTGAAATCACCCGAGGGGGCTGTGTTGTGGACCCAGAAGCGGTCCATCTTCGCTCGCGGCGAGGGCGACTTCGGCGGCGAGCGCGGGCCGTCGACGTCATCGGAACCTCCTGCGCGGGCACCGGACTTCGAGCTGACCATCCCGGTCTCACCGCAGCAGGCGCTGCTGTACCGGATGTGCGGAGACCGCAATCCCCTGCACTCCGATCCGGCGTTCGCCTCGGCGGCGGGATTCCCAAGGCCAATCCTGCACGGCCTCTGCACTTACGGCATGACCGCCAAGGCCATGACCGATCTGCTCCTCGACGGTGACACGTCGCGGGTGGGAACCTACGGCGCCCGGTTCGCGGGTGTCGTGTTCCCGGGCGAGACACTCAAGGTGAGCATCTGGAGGGCGGGCGATGGCTTCCAGGCGGTCGTCACCGCACCCGAACGCGATGACGCGGTGGCACTCGCCGGCGTCGAGTTGATTCCCGCTTAGCTCTGCGGGATTTGAACTAACCTCGAGTCTTGCGGCGATGGCTCCGCGATCGCAGTAACCGACGGTGACCTGGGGTGCGCTGGCGAATTCAGCGGCTCTTGCTGCCGTCGACGAATTCGAGAGATCCTCCCGTTCGCGCTGGTCACCGATGCCGCCCCGCCTTTGCGATGAATTCGCGCAGCATCAATTACCAATACCTCGAACGATGTTTTGGCCGAAAGCCAACTGGGTATTGGGCTGTCGCGCACTGGCTTGTGGTGTACCCAACCGACTCACGAGTACCCCCAAGCCGACGGCGTCGAGCTGCTAGTTTCGACTGACGTGACCATTCCCGTCGGGGGATGACGCCAGTCGAAATGATTGACGAAACGATTCAGGAGGGCACGAAACCGTGAAGTACACCATGACGATAACCAAGTTGGCCGCCGCTGCGGTCGCCGCAGGTGCGATCGGCGTCGCCGGCGCGGGCATCGCCGCCGCAGAGGTAGCCGCAGAGGGTGCCGCCGCAGCAGCCCCCACCACCCAACCGATCGGTTCCCAGGGCAAGTTGGTGGAGGGCAACGTCGTTCAGGGCTGGACCGTGACGGGCCTCAAGCAGAGCACCGACGTCATTCCGTACCAGGCGGCCGGCACCCTTTGGGAGGTCACCGCCACCGACCAGGCCATCCAGGGCGGCGCCACTCCCTTCGTGTCGAACTTCAATGCGCGCGCGAAGGACGGCCAGACCTACCGGGCGTTGTTCGGTGTCGCCACCCCCGAGGGTGTCAACCCGTCGACTCTGTCCCAGGGCCAGGAGACCAGCGGCAAGATCTACTTCGACGTGACCGGCGCACAGCCGGACAGCGTGGTGTACAACGCAGGTGGCAATGACTTGCTGGTGTGGACGCCTCCGGCTCCGCAGCCCACCCAGTCCTCACCGTCCACGCGGGGCGGCCAGACCGCGTCGACCCCGGCAGCCTCGCCCGCCTCGGTCGAGACCAAGCCCGAAGGCACGATCGTCGAGCCGAGTACTGTGACCGAGGGCGCTCCGCTTCCCGCGAGCGCCGGTACCGTTCCCGGCGCGCCGCTTCCTGCGGGCAGCTCGGGAACTCCGCTGGCGGAGGCCGCCCCGGCCGCCGAGGGCACGCCGGCCGCCGCAGCTGTCCCGGCCGCCGAGGGCACGCCCGCCACCGCTGGCGTACCCGCAGCCGTCCCGGCCGCCGAGGGCGCACCGGTCCCCGCAGGCAGCCAGGGCACACCGCTTCCGGCGGGCACACAGGGTGAGCCCGCACCGGTTCCCGCTGCAGCTCAAGAGGTTCCAGCCCAGTCGGATGCACCCGTGTCGCACGGCACGCCGGCCTCGGCCGCACCCACCACCACTGTGGTGGTGCCGCCGCCGAGCTGATCCTCGTCGACGCGATACGACACGTCAGTGGCCGCCGATCTGCCTCCGGGCAGGTCGGCGGCCATCGTCATATGGGCCCGTCATATCAAGACCGATATCGGCACGGATCAGGAGTGCGATGTCCACCAGGTGTAGAGCTGGGGCAGCGTCGGCCCCTTCTCGTCGCCGCGGATCGCACTGACCAACAGTTCGGCGTCGTCGGTCCACGCCACGAGCGGGAGGTCCCGTTGGTATCCGCAGAACAGCGTGCCCGCGACCTTCTGAGGGGTGGCATTTCGCCGCCAGGGGCCGGGTGACTGGATCGAGCCCGGGCAGACAACGACGTTGGACCCCTTGATGATGTCGTCGAACGCGGCCTTGAGCGACGCCTTGTCGGGGACCAGCGTGTAGGTCGCCAACGGAGGGCCGCCCTCATCGAGGTTGCGCTCGCAGCCGAACTTGGCCACAGCGCCCTTCGGGGTCGCAACGGGCTCGCAGGCGGCATCGGAGTAGCCAGGGGGCAGCAGCGCGCGCAGTCGCTCCCGGGCGTCGGCGACCGGTGCTGCCGACGTCGTGGTCGTCGGCTCCGCCGGCGATGCATCGTCGTCGGACGAGCCGAACATCCAGAAACCAAGTCCGCCCAGGATCACGACGACCGCGGCCGCGATCGCGATGGGGCGCACGGGGATATTGGGCTTGACCCGGATCGGCACCTGGCGCGGGATCACCGGAGGCGGTGGCGGCGCAAACTCACCCGACCACGGGCCATCGTCGTGCGGCTCGAAGCGACGGATGGGTCGCGACGGATGCTCTACGCAGTGGCCGAAATCCGGTACGGGGTCTGGAGTGAGTAAGTCGGGGGGCAGCTGGTCAACCCCCGACTCGGCATGCCACTCGTCCTCCACGACCTCCCAATCAGGTTGCTCGACAGGCGGTTCCGCGGGAATGCGCAAGGGTCCGGTGTCTTCGTGGCCGGTCTCTTCGTGGACGTCGCTGTTGGGGTTGTCCTCATCCGATTCCAGCGAGTCTGGCTGGCGCGGATCCGATGGTGGGGGCACCGTCACACCCGCACCTCGGTATGGCTCGCCATCACTTCACAACTCCTGCAATCCGCCCCCGGGTGGTGAATGGGGCCCTCCTGGCACATCCCGGCGCGGGCCGGGCTGCATTACTACGGCCCGAACCTAGCCGGGCCGCGGTACTGAGGGTAATAGTTGAAGGCGCCTGGCGCGGGTCGCGCGCAGAACGCGTCTCCGCAGTGGCGCTACATCCGGCGCGCGAGGTCGTCCTCGCCGCTGTGACGCGGCGGCTGCGATGACTCGACGGGGGCGGGACCCACTCCGTGGCTCCCGGGTTCAGGTCCCGATGCGCCTACGGGTCCCTGTTCGGTCGGGGGCCGTTCACCCACGTCATCGCGCCGCTCCTCGCGATCTTCGCGAGCCTCGGTGCGCTCCTGCCTGTCACCCGGGTTCTCCTCGCGCGGCGCCTGTGCGGGAGCCCCTGCCGGACCCTGCCCCTGGCCCATCGAGGCGGGTGCACCACCGCCCTGCGGGGCGCCGCCCTGCGGAGATCCGCCGCCTTGTGAGCCACCGCCCTGCTGACCGATACCCTGCGCGGCCTGCATGGCCTGCTGCATCATCTGGCCGAACATGCCGGAGCCGCCGCCCGCACCCTGACCGGCCTGGCCCGCCTGCTGACCCATCTGACCCATCTGGCCGAGCATGCTGCTCAGCTGTCCGACCGACTGACCTCCGGACTCGTCGGCACCCTCATAGGCCGCCTGAGCTGCACCCAACTTGCCGGAGAACATCGTCTCCTTCGCCTGCAACGAGGCGATACTCGCCTGTAGCGGAGCGGCGAGCATGGGAAGCAGAGCGGAAATCGTCATGCTCATGGCGTCCTGCCCGGGCGGCAACATCGGCACGGGGGGAAGCTCCACCGAGGCTGGGTCCCAGCTGATCCCCTGGGGCTTCTCGAACGTTGACATCAGCGCTCAACTCCTCTGATCGATTCGCCTGTGGCGCATCGTCGTTCACCAGTCATCGTCGTTCACCAGTCATCGTCGACGTCGTCCTCGGCCAGGTCGTACTCGAGAGCCGCAGGCGCCGCCAGCGACGAGGAGGAGCCACCGCCGGACTCCCCGCGGTGCGGCATCATGCCCATGCCGCCACCCATGCCCCCGGCAGCGACGGGGGCCAGACCGCCAACCGCGCCACCGCCCGCACCGGCGCGCATGGCGGAGGCGTCCAGGGAGGTGCCCATCAGACTCGCCATCATCGGGGTCTGCGCCCCGATACCGCCGGAACCCGGCAACGACGCCGCCTTGACCATGCCGCCGCCGGAGCCCGCGCCCGATCCGCCGGCCAACGGGTGGTTGGAGAACGACGAGAAGGGCATGGCCCCGGAGCCGCCGGAACCCCCCTTGCCGCCGAACATCGATGTCAGCTGTTGCAGCGGCTGTGCCAACTGCTGCAGTGGCTGCATGAGTTGTTGCGGGGCCTGCGTCAGCATCCCGCCGATCTGCTGCGGCAGTTGAGCGCCCATCGAGGCCATCTGCATCATCATCTGCATGCCCTGCTCCGAGCCCATCCCACCGGCTTCCTCACCCGCCTTGGCCGCTTTGTCGGCGCCCTGTTGCATCGGCGCGGTCGGGGCTCCGGTCGGCGGAAGGGTGGGAGACACCCCGAGGCCGTTGGCGAGTTCAGCGGTGTTGGCGTTGACGTAGGCGGTGTTCTGCGCCAGGCCCATCTTCAGCCGGCTCTGGATCAGTTCCGCGGTGTTGCTGATAGGCATCGCCTGGATGGCCTCGCATTCCCGCTGCGTCTCCATCGCCGTCGCGTTGACCAGCGCCTTCGTCCGCGCAACGGTGACCTCCATACTGCGCAGCTTCAGCGCGATCGACGCCGCCTGGGCGGCATTGGCCTCGTGCCCACCGATGATCGTGGTGGCCTCACCGGCCGCGGCGACCGCTCCCCCGCCCTTCCAGCTGTCCGAGAGCGACATCAACTGGCTCTGCTGCAGCGGTACGACCGATCCGGTCAGCTTTGCTGCCAACGCCTCGTACTGGGCCGCCGAAGCCGCGAGCGCGTCCTCGTCGACGTTGGGCCAACCAGGTCCCATAACCGTCTGCGACCCGTACGGGCTGACATCCTGCTGGAGTCCCATGACGCGGCTCCCCTTACGCGTGTCCGAGTGTCGTTCTAGACAGTACCGCCGCAGCACGCAGTTCGAAGGCGGCAATCTCAGGTTGCCAGGGCGCCCGAATCGCCGAGTCGGTGTCGAGCGTGCGGGACCTCAGCCGAGGATGAGTCCCGAGGTGGGCACGCCCGTACCCGCCGTGACCAGGACATGCTCGACGTCCGGGACCGGGTTGACCGACGTTCCGCGCAGCTGGCGAACACCCTCGGCGATGCCGTTCATTCCGTGGATGTAGGCCTCGCCCAGTTGCCCGCCGTGGGTGTTGATGGGCAACCTGCCGCCGATCTCAATGGCACCGTCGGCGATGAAGTCCTTGGCCTCACCCCACCCGCAGAAGCCCAACTCCTCCAACTGGATCAGGGTGAACGGCGTGAAGTGGTCGTAGAGGATCGCGGTCTGGATGTCAGTGGGCTTCAGGCCAGACTGGGACCAGAGTTGCTTACCCACCAACCCCATCTCGGGCAGGCCGTCGAGTTCGGGACGGTAGTAGCTCACCATCGAATACTGGTCCGGGCTCGCCCCCTGGGCGGCCGCCTCGATGATTGCCGGCCGATTCTTCAGGTCCTTGGCCCGTTCGGCCGAGACGATGACGAGCGCGACACCGCCGTCGGTCTCCTGGCAGCAGTCCAGCAGTCGGAGCGGTTCGGCGATCCACCGCGAGGCCTGATGCTCCTCGATGGTGATCGGCTTCTCATAGAAGTACGCCTTGGGATTGTTCGCGGCGTGCTTGCGGTCCGCCACCGAGATCGCACCGAAATCCCTGCTGGTGGCTCCGGAGAGATGCATGTAGCGCTTGGCGATCATCGCGACCTGCGCTGCCGGCGTTGAGAGACCGTGCGGGTAGGAGAACGAGTTGTCGACACCGGTTGAGTCGGCGTTCTCCACCAGCCGCATCTGCACCTGGCCGAACCGCATGCCGGAGCGTTCATTGAAAGCCCGGTATGCCACAACGCAATCCGCGACACCGGTGGCCACCGCGACAGCCGCCTGCTGCACGGTGGCACACGCCGCGCCGCCGCCATGGTGAATCTTGGAGAAGAACTTCAGGTCCCCGATACCGGTGGCCCGCGCGACGGCGACCTCGGTATTGGTGTCCATCGTGAACGTCGTCATACCGTCGACGTCAGCGGGTGTCAGACCGGCGTCGTCGAGAGCGTCGAGGACCGCCTCGGCGGCCAGTCGCAACTCGCTGCGCCCGGAGTTCTTCGAGAAGTCGGTGGCGCCGATCCCGACGATCGCCGCCTTGCCGGAGAGCTCTCCCATCAGACACCCACCGTCAGGGTCGCGTTGGCGATGACGTGATCGCCAAGGCTGTTGCTGCCCACGATCTTCAACGTGATCACACCGTCCTCCACCGCGGTGACCTCCCCGGCGAACGTCACGGTGTCATAGGCGTACCACGGCACCCCGAGCCGCAGGCCGATGGTCTTGATGACCGCCGACGGGCCCGCCCAGTCCGTGATGTAGCGCTGCACCAGACCGGTGTCGGTGAGGATGTTGACGAAGATGTCCTTGGAACCCTTGGCCTGAGCCTTGTCCCGGTCGTGGTGCACGTCCTGATAGTCGCGCGTGGCGATCGCGGTCGACACGATGAACGTCGGGTCGCCGTACAGCTTGAGTTCGGGCAGCGTGGTGCCGATCTCGATGACGGGTGCGCTCACAGGTCCGGCTCCCATGCGTAGTTGGTCCAAGCTGGCCCGACGTCGTTGGCCGGGAAGTCGATATACATTGCGCGGACGGGCATTCCGATCTCCACGGTGGAGGGCTCGACATTGCGGAGCTCACCGAGCATGCGCACACCCTCTTCGAGTTCGACGAGGGCTATGACGAACGGGGGCGTGCGACCCGGCACCTTCGGCGCGTGGTGCACCACGAAACTGAACACGCTGCCCTTGCCGGAGGCGACGACGTAGTCGGTCTCCCGCTCCTTGTCGAGCCAGAGCGCCGGCACCGGCGGATGCTGCAGCGAGCCGTCCTCGCGTTTCTGGACACGCAGTTCGTGCGCGTTGACGCCGTCCCAGAAGAACTTGGTGTCCTTGGAGGACGCCGGACGCATGGCGGAATCGGCATCAAGGTCGTCAGGCACTGACGACGGCGCCTGCTCGCGGTCAGCCGGAATGAACTTCATGATGCGCCACATCATCTCGGCGACATCCTCGTCGCCGACCGACCAGGTGATGCGCTGTGTGATGAAGAACGCCTCACCCAATGCGGTCCGCTTCGGGCCGACCACGTCGGTCAATTCCGCGGCGACGCTGACTTCCTCGCCGGGACGCAGATAGCGGTGGTAGGTCTGCTCACAGTTGGTCGCCACGACACCGACATAGCCCGCGTCATCGAACAACTCGAGAATCTTGCCCAGCGGATCGTCGTCGGGCCTGACGCCGCCGAGACCCATCATCGTCCACACCTGGATCATGGCGGGCGGTGCCACGACCCCGGGGTGACCGGCCGCCTTGGCGGCGGACTCGTCGACGTAGATGGGGTTCTTGTCACCGATCGCGTCGAGCCAGTGGTCGACCATCGGTTGATTGACCGGGTGCCTGCCGACCCGCGGTTTGCTCTTGCCCTCGGCCTTGACCCGCTCGGCCGCGGCCTTGATGTCGTCGACGGCGCTCATTTGTCTCCTCGGCTCTTCGCGCAAGCGCTCATCGGTGTCCTCGGCTCTTCGCGCAAGCGCTCATCGGTGTCCTCGGCTCTTCGCGCAAGCGCTCATCGGGGAACCCTCGGAACCTTGAGGCCCGATGCGGCGATCATCTCCCGCATCACCTCGTTCACACCGCCACCGAAGGTGATGACCAGGTTGCGCTTCGTCTGTGAGTCAAGCCATTTGAGCAGTTCTGCGGTCTCGGGCTCGGCGGGGTTGCCGTATGCACCGACGATCTCCTCCGCCAGCCGGCCCACCTTCTGGATGCGTTCGGTGCCGAACACCTTGGTGGCCGCGGCGTCGGCGACCTCAATGGTCTCGCCGCCCGCGGCGACCTGCCAGTTGAGCAGCTCGTTGATCCGCCAGATGGCCTTGATCTCGCCAAGCAGGCGCAGCACGTCGTCATTCTCGATGGGCGTCACGCCGTTGCCGCCGGGCTTGGAAGCCCATGCGTGCACCCGGTCATAGATCGACGCCACCTTGCCTGCGGGGCCGAGCATGACGCGCTCGTGGTTGAGCTGCGTGGTGATCAGGCGCCAGCCCGCGTTCACCTCGCCGACGACCATGTCAGCGGGCACCCGGACGTCGTTGTAGTACGTCGCGTTGGTGTGGTGGGCACCGTCGGACAGGATCATCGGTGTCCACGAGTAGCCCGGATCCCTCGTGTCGACGATGAGGATCGAGATGCCCTTGTGCTTCACGGCATCCGGGTCGGTGCGGCACGCCAGCCAGATGTAATCGGCGTCGTGCGCACCCGTGGTGAAGACCTTCTGGCCGTTGACGATGTACTCGTCGCCATGACGGATCGCGGTGGTGCGCAGCGACGCCAGGTCGGTGCCCGCCTCGGGCTCGGTGTAGCCGATCGCGAAGTGCACCTCGCCGGCCAGGATGGCGGGTAGGAACTTCTTCTTCTGCATCTCGCTGCCGTACACCTGCAGCGTGGGGCCGACGGTCTGCAGCGTCACCGCGGGCAGCGGTACATCAGCGCGCGCTGCCTCGTTGACGAAGATGGACTGCTCGACCGGCCCCAGCCCCAGCCCACCGAACTCCTTGGGCCAGCCCACGCCGAGCTTGCCGTCGGATCCCATCCGCTTGATGACGGCACGGTAGGCCTCGTTGTGCCGGTCGGACTCCATCGCCTGATGCTCTTCGGGCGAGATGAGAGTCGAGAAGTACTGTCGCAGTTCGGCTTGCAGCTGACGCTGCTCCGGAGTCAGTTCGATGTGCATTACGCTCCCACCAGATTGGAGGCCGCAAGAAGGTTCAGACGAAGCGAGGGACCGCCCAACAGTCGGGTCAGATCCTTGATCGTGGAGTAGTAGCGGTCCATCGGGTAGGTGATGTCCATACCCATGCCGCCGTGCAGGTGATGACAGATCTGCATGACGGGCGGCGCCTGCGACGCCAGCCAGTAACCCAGCACGTCGAGGTCCTCCTCGGCGTCACGCCCCTCCGACAGACGCCACACCACCGATGTCGCGGCCAGCGAGATCGTGCGCGATGCGATGTAGACCTCGGCCAGCTGAGCGGCGACGGTCTGGAACGTCGACAACGGCTTGCCGAACTGCTCGCGGGTGGCGACGTAGTCTGCGGTCAGCCGCAGCGCACCCGCGACGAGGCCCGCCGCGAACGCACCGATGGCGGCCAGCGCGAGCTGGTTCACACGGTGCACCTGCGCGCCGACCAGCACGTCGGTATCGGGCACGGCCACCCCGGCGAACGTCACCGAGTACTCATCGGATCCGTTGGACGTCGGAGACTGGGTGAGCGTCACGCCGTCGGCCTTGGCCGACACGACGACGACACCGCTGTCGGTCGTGACGACGAGCCAATCTGCAAGTGCTGCAAAGGGGACGCCGATCTTGGTGCCCGACAGCTTGCCGTCGGCCAGGACAGTCGCCGGCCGTTCCGGCAGTGACGCGCCCGGCTCGTTGAGCGCCGCCGAGAGCACGCCGCCCTTGGCCACGCCGGCCAGGAAGCGGTCCTGCTGTTCCTCGGAGGCCAGATCGAGCAGCGGCAGAAGGCCGAGGCCGAGGGTCGCCAGTGCTGGACTGACGGTTCCGTGTCTGCCGATCTCGGTGAGCGCCGAGGTGATCTCCGGCAGGCCGAGCCCGTCGCCACCGAGCCGCTCGGGAACACCGAACGCGATGACACCGCCATCGACGAGCGCGTTCCAGCTGTTGTCACGGCCGAGCGCTGAGGCCACCACGTCGGTAACGGCCTGCTGACCTTCGTCTGGACTGAAGTCCACCCGAATCCTCCTTGATTCGTGCGCCACGTCCGCGCGCGGCGACCCTGAAAGCGTAAGTGCTGGCTACGCCTTGGCGCCTGTGTAGTCGACCTGCCAGTGCTTGATGCCGTTGAGCCAGCCCGACTTCAGCCGCTCGGGCTCACCGATCGGCTTGAGATCCGGCATGTGATCGGCGATCGCATTGAAGATGAGGTTGATGGTCATCCGCGCCAGGTTCGCCCCGACGCAGTAGTGCGCGCCGGTGCCGCCGAAACCGACCTGCGGGTTCGGGTCGCGCAGGATGTTGAAGCTGTGCGGATCGTCGAAGACGTCTTCGTCGAAGTTCGCCGAGCGGTACGACAGCACCACCCGCTCGCCCTTCTTGATCTGCACACCCGAGAGCTCGGCATCCTCGAGCGCGGTGCGCTGGAACGCCGACACCGGTGTGGCCCAGCGAATGATCTCGTCGGCCGTGGTGCCCGGGCGCTCCTTCTTGTATAGCTCCCACTGATCGGGGTTCTGCGAGAACGCGATCATGCCGTGGGTGATCGAGTTGCGCGTGGTCTCGTTACCCGCCACCGCGAGCATGATGACGAAGAAGCCGAACTCGTCGTCCGACAGCTTCTCGCCGTCGATATCGGCCTCGATCAGCTGCGTGACGATGTCCTCGGTGGGATTCTTGGCGCGCTCCTCGGCCATCTTCATCGCGTAGGTGATGAGTTCGAACGACGACATCGCCGGGTCGACATCGGCGTACTCCGGGTCCTCACCGGCGGTCATCTCGTTGGACCAGCGGAACAGCTTGTCGCGGTCCTCCTGCGGCACGCCCAGCAGACCGGCGATGGCCTGCAGCGGCAGCTCGCAGGAGACCTGCTCGACGAAGTCGCCGGAGCCCGCGGCCGCCGCGGTCTCGGCGATCTTCTGGGCACGCTCGGCGAGTTCGGCCTCCAGCCGCCCAACGGCGCGCGGCGTGAAACCGCGCGAGATGATCTTGCGCAGACGGGTGTGCTGCGGCGCGTCCATGTTCAGCATGACGGCCCGCTGCAGGTCGATGGCGTCGCGCGTCATCTCCTTCGGCCAGACCGGGATGGCTCCGTCGGGTGAGCTGCCGAAGACGTCGCTGCGCTTGGACACGTCCTTGACGTCGGCGTGCTTGGTGACCAGCCAGTAGCCCTTGTCCCCGAATCCGCCGGTTCCGCCCGGCACGTCGACCCAGTGCACTGGCTCTGACTTGCGCAACTCGGCGAGTTCAGCGACCGGAAGGCGCTCGAGGTTCAGATTCGCGTCGAGGAAGTCGAAGTCTGCCGGAATCATGGGGGGTGCCATAGGGGTGCTCTCCTCAATTGCAACGTGTTCTAGTGCCAGTAAAACATGGGTTCACCGCAGATCAAAGGCGTGGCGACATCGCAGCTTGTCAGACTTATGAAACGTGTTCTAGCCTGGCGAGATGGGTAACCCTGTCATCGTCGAAGCCACTCGCAGCCCCATCGGCAAGCGCAACGGTTGGCTATCCGGATTGCACGCGACCGAACTCCTGGGCGAGGTCCAGAAGGCTCTAGTGGCCAAGGCCGGCATCGACGCCGGTGACGTCGAGCAGCTCATCGGCGGCTGCGTCACCCAGTTCGGTGAGCAGTCCAACAACATCACCCGGGTCGCCTGGCTGACCGCGGGCCTGCCCGAGCACGTCGGTGCCACCACGGTGGACTGCCAGTGCGGCAGCGCGCAGCAGGCCAACCATCTGGTCCACGGCCTCATCGCGGGCGGCGCGATCGATATCGGCATCGCCTGCGGCATCGAGGCGATGAGCCGCGTGGGCCTCGGCGCCAACGCGGGACCGGACCGCTCGATCATTCGGGCCGCGTCCTGGGATATCGACATGCCCGATCAGTTCACCGCCGCCGAGCGGATCGCCAAGCGGCGCGGAATCACCCGTGAGGACATCGACGCGTTCGGCTTCGCCTCGCAGCAGAAGGCCAAGGTGGCCTGGGCCGAGGGTCGGTTCGACCGCGAGATCTCGCCCATCGTCGCGCCGGTTCTCGACGAGAACAAGCGGCCGACGTCCGAGCGGGCGCCCGTCACCCGCGACCAGGGACTGCGCGAGACCACGCTTGAGGGCCTGGCGGCGCTGAAGCCCGTCATGGAGGGCGCCATCCACACCGCAGGCACGTCATCGCAGATCTCCGATGGCGCGGCGGCCGTGTTGTGGATGGACGAGGACAAGGCGAAGGCGCTCGGACTGAAGCCGCGCGCCCGCATCGTCAGCCAGGCCAACGTCGGGTCGGAGGCCTACTACCACCTCGACGGGCCCGTGCAGTCGACCGCCAAGGTGCTGGAGAAGGCCGGCATGAAGATGGGCGACATCGACATCGTCGAGATCAACGAGGCCTTCGCATCGGTGGTCCTGTCGTGGGCCCGGGTGCACAACCCGGACATGGACAAGGTGAACGTCAACGGCGGTGCCATCGCGCTCGGTCACCCGGTCGGCAGCACCGGTGCCCGCCTGATCACCACGGCGCTGCATGAGTTGGAGCGCACCGACAAGAGCACCGCGCTCATCACGATGTGCGCGGGCGGCGCACTGTCCACCGGCACGATCATCGAGCGAATCTAACCCGTGCCCGTTTCCGATGCCGAGCGCATCGCCGCGGCGAAGGCCTACATAGACGCGCTCGTCACCCACGATGGGGACGCTGTTCCGTTCGCACCGCAGTGCACTCGGATCGAGCAGGGCATGAAGAACGGCTTCTCGGGAAATCACCTGCGGCGCAGCTTGAATCGCGGCCCGCAGTACCGCGTCATCGGGGCCACCACCCCGGCCGACTACACCATCGACGGCGACGAGGTGAACGCCCGCTACGACGTGCTCACCAAGTTCTCGGTGGGCGGCACACGCGTGGCGGCACACGTCGACGAGACGTTCCTCATCCCGGCGAGTGACGGGCTGATCCACCACATCCGGGTCCGGTTCCACCCCTTCCTGCACCGCGCGTAACGCGATTAGGATCGCGCCATGCCGAAATCACGCCCCAAGTACATGGACACCGCGTTCGGCGACTTCGCCGTGAAGTGGATGTCTCGCATCAACACCTTCATGTACCGCCGCAACAAGGGCGAGGGCCTCGGCGGCAACTTCCAGGGCATCCCGGTCGCGCTGCTGACCACCATCGGCCGCAAGACCGGCGAGCCACGCGTCAGCCCGCTGTACTTCCTTCGCGACGGCGACCGCGTGATCGTGGCCGCCTCCAAGGGCGGCAGCGACAAACACCCCATGTGGTACCTGAACCTGCGCGCCAACCCGAAGGTCACCGTCGAGATCAAGGACGAGAAGCTCGTCCTGACCGCCCGCGAGGCCACCGAGGATGAGCGGAACCTGTACTGGCCCAAGCTCGTCGCGATGTACCCGACCTACGACGACTACCAGTCCTGGACCGAGCGCAAGATCCCGCTGGTGGTCTGCGAGCCGGCATGAGCGCCGACGCTCCCGCCGACCTGCACTTCTACTTCGACCCGGTCTGCCCGTTCGCCTGGCTGACGAGCAAGTGGGTGCGGGTGGTCGCCGCACAGCGTGACTATCGGGTGGACTGGCGCTTCATCTCGCTGCGAATCCTCAACGCGAACATCGACTACGCGTCGCACTTCCCACCCGAGTACGAGGCTGGGCACACCGCAGGGCTCCGGCTGCTTCGAGTGGCCGCACGCGTGCGCGCCGAGCACGGCCGCGCTGCCGTCGGCCCCCTGTATGAGGCGATCGGCACCCGCATCTTCGACACATCGCGCGCCGTCGACCCGTTGTCGGCATCCGATCAGGGTGCGCGGCACATGTTGGAGCCCGTCCTGAGTGCGGTTGGCCTGCCAACGGATCTGGCCGACACGCTCGATGACACAGGCCTCGACGACGAGGTTCGCGCCGAGACCGAGGAGGCGCTGTCCCTGACGGGACGCGACGTCGGAACCCCGATTCTGCACTTTGAACCACCGGCCGGTACCGCGTTCTTCGGTCCGGTGATCAGTCGACTGCCCGATGAGGCCGACGCGGGCGTGTTGTGGGACCACGTCGTCGGGCTGGCGGCGTTCCCCGGCTTCGCCGAGATAAAGCGCAGCCTGCGCGAACGGCCGCAGCTGGCCAGCTTCGGCGTCGACCCCGATGCGGTCGGCACACAGGAGGACTGGCATGGCGGCAGCCGGCGGACGAAGAAGTAGCGCGTTTGCGAAGTGCCGCTCCCGGCTAAGCAGGGACATGGGCCGTATCTCGGATTGGATCCGGAACTCGACGCTGCTGGCGCTGCTGCTGAAGTACTTCACGCGCGCGCACATCGCGGTGTACCGGCGCACCAATGGCAGGCTGGGCGCGAAACTCCTGTGGTTCCCAGCCGCACTGCTCACCACGACCGGCCGTAAGTCGGGTCTGCCGAGAACCACCGCGACGCTCTATCTGCGCGACGGCGCCAGGGTGGTGCTACCCGCATCCTTCGGTGGCCGCGACGGCAGCCCCATGTGGTACCGCAACCTGAAGACCAATCCCGAAGTGCGCGTGCAGGTTCGCGACGAGCATCTGACGATGACGGCCCGCGACGCGACAGACGAGGAACGCAGGCGGTACTGGCCGGTGCTGATCAAGATGTATCCGCCGTACAAGAACTATCGCGACGCCGCCGACCGGGTGATTCCACTGGTGGTCTGCGAACCCTGAGTTCGGCGCGGCAGATTCGCGCTTTCCGGCGCCGCGGGCCATGGGAGAATGGGATCACTGGCGAACCGCTCGCCACGGCGGGCTGGGGAGGCGCGCATGGGTGTGCTGGACGCGTTCACGTCGACCTGGTCGAGCGCGCGGACAACCTTCGGTCAGGGCTCACCGCAGACGGGCGAACCATTCGACGCCAGCAGCCAACTCGGCCAACTCGAATCCGACCTGAGCGCAGCGGCGCCCGGATCCCGGTGGACGGGTTCGGCGTCCGCTGCATATGACGCGGTCAACACCGAGCACCGTCGGGTGATCGGCGAACTCGGAGGTCTGGACCAGCGCCTGCGCACTCAGATCGACAGGACAGCTGCGGTGGTCACCACCGGACGGGCCGACCTCGACGCGGTCCGCAAGTGGGTGCTGGATGCGGCCAACGCGGTTCCCCGCAACGCGGCCGGCGAGCGGATGCTGCTGCCGATCGTCCAGAAGGGCCTCGGTGAGGTCGCCCAGATCGTCTCGCGGTCCAACGGCGAGCTGAACGCCATCGGTGCCGGGATCCGCGGCCTCGACGCGGAGTACCGGGCCCTGGGCGACCAGCGATTCGCGGACGGCGATCAGCGCGGCAAGGACGGTGACAAGCCCGCCGAACCCCAGGACCCGTATGAGAAGGCCCTGCGCGAGGCGGGTCTGCTCGACGGCCCACCGCCGGATGGCTACTACCGGGAATGGCTCGAGAACGCCCAACGCCAGGGTGTGCCACCGGAGGTCATCGTCGACATCGCCCGCCGACACAACATCACCCCGGAGAGCTTCAACGTGCTCAACGGTATGGAGAAGGTCACCGACAAGGACGGCAAGTCGTTCTTCCTCATCCCCAAGGGCACCTCGGGTGAGGATGCGCGCAAGGCGGTCCTGATGACCTATGTCCTCAACGCGGGCACCGACTATGGCGATTCACCGGGCACGAAGGACTTCGCGGAGACCCCGTACTCCGCCGACGAGGTCCAGCGGATCATCGACCGGCAGGAAGCGAACTCCTGGAGTTACGACAAGGACGTCGGCTTCGTGGACAGCAACGGCGGTCGACTGATGACCACGCCGAACGGAATGCTAATGGGGCTCGGCGGCAACCAGTTACAGGACTTGTACAGCGAGGCAGGCGGCTCCACCTGGGGTGACATCTTCATGCTGAACATCGACGACCCCAGTGATTCCGCGCAGCAACTCAAACAGGTCGCCGAGTCCGGCCAGATGTGGTACCCGGCGGAGGACGGCAATGGGCGCCAGGGCCGGCTCGATCTCGATCGGATTCTTCATCACGAGGAACGCCATTCACAGCAGTGGGCCGACAAGGGTTACGGCACCATGCTCAGGGAGTACGGCTGGGAGATCTTCCGCGAGAAGGTCCTCGGCAAGACCAACAGACTCGAAGAGGACGCCGGGCTGTCCGACGGGGGGTATCACTGATGCGTCGTGGTGCTGCGCTGATCGCGATGGTCGTCGCGCTCATCGCTGGCTGTGGCCAGGACAGCTGGGAACAGACGGCCCCGTTCGCCCCGTCGCTGCGGCCGGCATTCGGCGCGCGTGTCACGGACGGCAACCTGCAGATCTGGACGGGTTCTCCATGTTCTGGAGCCACGGCGTTCAGCCTGTACTTCGAGCCGGGTGAGGTTGAACTCGAACTCCGCGCACCCGGCAACGCGGCCTTCGACGCTGAGCACCTCACGGTGGGCGGCCCCTACCCGGGGTTGCAGGCCACCAAGCCGCTACCCGCTGACTTCGACTGGCGCAGTGCGGATTCGGTACGCATCTCCGTCTACGGAGGCGACGGCGGATGGGGCTCCACCGCACAGATCGCCGAGGTGATCGACGGGTCATCCGACCATCCGAATGACACCTACTGGTTCCAGGATGTGGGCTGGCTCAACCCCGCTCAGGTCGCCGAACAGGACGGCAAGACCTTCCTGGCGACCTGCACCGATGACCCGGCGCAGGAATGATCGCCGTCATCGCACGTGTCACCGCCGGACTGTTCGGGGCGGCGGCCGGGGTGCTCTGGCTGTTTTGTGTGTACATCGTTGCCAGTTCGGTGCTCTCAACCGATCCGGCCTCGGACCCGCACGGCTTCGGTCTGATGTTCGGCACCGTGGTCGGCATAATCTCGGGACTGCTGTTCGCGGTCGTGCTGCCGGCCGTGTTCCCGGCAGCACGACGCAGACGAATCACCCGCATCTGCATGGCGATCTACATCGTCACGATGGCCCTGCTGTTCCTCACCATGTACGTGGCCTAGCGCGCAGATCAGGCCCCGAAGACCGGCAGCGGCGTCCGCGACTTGGCCAGCAGGTCCGACACCACGGGGCCGAGTTCGGCGGGATCCCAGCGGGCACCCTTGTCCACCTCGCCCCCGCGTGCCCAGCCCTCGGCGACGCGGATGATGCCGCCCTCGACCTCGAACACGCGGCCGGTGACCTCGCGGGACTCGACACTGCCCAGCCACACCAACAGCGGTGAGACGTTCTCCGGCGCCATGGCGTCGAACGCGGACTCCTGCGTCGACATCATGTCGGCGAACACGGTCTCGGTCATTCGGGTGCGCGCCGACGGTGCGATGGCGTTGACGGTGACGCCGTAGCGGCCCATCTCGGCCGAGGCGACCAGTGTCAGCGCGGCGATACCCGCCTTGGCGGCACTGTAGTTGGCCTGCCCCACGCTGCCCTGCAGACCGGCACCGCTGCTGGTGTTGATGATGCGCGCGTCGACCGGGTTCCCCGCCTTGGACTGCGCCCGCCAGTACGCAGCGGCGTGTTTCATCGTGGCGAAGTGTCCCTTGAGGTGAACCGCCGTGACGGCGTCGAACTCCTCCTCGCTGGTGTTGGCGAACATCCGGTCCCGCACGATACCTGCGTTGTTGACCAACACGTCGAGCCCACCGAACGCGTCGACGGCGGTCTGGATCAGACCCTCGGCCTGCGCCCAGTCGGCGACGTTCGCCCCGCTGGTGACGGCTTCCCCACCGGCGGAGACGATCTCATCGACGACGCCCTGCGCGGCGCTACCGCCACCTGCGGCCGATCCATCGAGTCCCACACCGATGTCGTTGACCACGACACGAGCGCCCTCAGCGGCGAATGCCAGGGCGTGCGCCCGGCCGAGGCCGCCACCCGCGCCTGTCACGATGACCACACGTCCGTCAAGCAGTCCCATATTCGTTGTCTCCCTCAATGTTTGAAGAATGCGCTATTTGATGTCAGCAGTGGTGGTGGACAGGTAGTGCGGCGGCTCGCCACCGCCATGCACCTCGAGCGATGCGCCGCTGATGTAGGACGCGGCGTCAGAGGCCAGAAATGCGGTCGCCCAGCCGACGTCAGTCGGCTTGGCCAACCGGCCAAGCGGGACGTTGCGTGAGATCGCCGCGATCGAGTCGGCATCGCCGTAGAAGAGTTCGGACTGCTCGGTCTCGACCATCCCCACGACGACGGAGTTCACCCGAACCCTCGGCGCCCACTCCACGGCCAGCGTCTTGGTCAGGTTGTCCACGCCCGCCTTGGCCGCACCGTAGGCGGCGGTGCCCGGGGTTGGCCGACCTCCGCTGACGCTGGAGACGTTGACGATTGTCCCGCCGCTGTCCTGGTTCTGCATGACCGCGTTCGCATGCTGCGAGACCGACAGCGGGCCAAGGAGGTTGAGTTCGATGATCTTGCTGTTGAACTTGGCCGACGCGTCGGCGGCCAGGACGTAGGGCGATCCGCCCGCGTTGTTGACGACGACGTCGAGGCGGCCGTGCTTACCGACGATGGCGTCGATGAGCGCCCTCACCGAGTCGTCGTCACGGACGTCGCAGGAGTGGAACTCATAGGGCGAACCCTCGACAGGACGTCGGGCACACGTCACGACGGTCGCCCCCTGATCGGCGAACACGGCACTGATACCGGCGCCGACCCCTCGTACGCCGCCGGTCACCAGAACTACCCGGCCATCCAGTCGCAGATTGATTCCAGCCCCGTCGGTCACTGTGCTAGCGTACCAAGCAAGTGCTTGCTTAGGTAGCCACCCCCCGGAGTAGCTGAGGTATTCGCATGACGATCACCACCAAAACGGTCGAACCGGGCATCGTCTCGGTCACCGTCGACTATCCGAAGGTCAACGCCATCCCGTCACGGGGATGGTTTGAACTCGGCGACGCCATCACCGCGGCGGGCCGCGACCGCAGCACCCACGTGGTGATCCTGCGCGCCGAGGGCCGCGGCTTCAACGCCGGCGTCGACATCAAGGAGATGCAGAACACCGAGGGCTTCACAGCGCTCATCGACGCCAATCGCGGCTGCTTCCACGCGTTCCGCTCGGTCTACGAGTGCGAGGTGCCGGTCGTCGCGGCCGTCAACGGCTTCTGCGTCGGCGGCGGTATCGGACTGGTCGGCAACGCCGATGTCATCGTCGCCTCCGATGACGCCACGTTCGGGCTGCCGGAGGTGGAACGCGGCGCACTCGGCGCGGCCACCCACCTGTCGCGCCTCGTCCCCCAGCACATGATGCGGCGACTGTTCTACACAGCCGCCACCGTGGATGCGCAGACCCTGCATCACTTCGGCTCGGTGCACGAGGTGGTGCCGCGCGCGGACCTCGACGAGTCCGCGCTTCGGGTGGCTCGCGATATCGCCAGCAAGGACACCCGGGTGATCCGCGCCGCCAAGGAGGCGCTCAACTACATCGACGTTCAGCCGGTCAACGCCAGGTACCGGATGGAACAGGGCTTCACCTTCGAACTCAACCTGGCCGGGGTGTCCGACGAGCACCGCGATGCGTTCGCAGGAACGAAGAAGGGATCCGAAAAGGCATGATTCGGCGGGCACGAGCGAAGCGAGCGGGGAAGTAATGGCAGACAAACGGACCACTTTGGACGAGGCCGTCTCGTCCATTGAGAGCGGTATGACCATCGGCATCGGTGGCTGGGGATCGCGGCGCAAGCCGATGGCCTTCGTGCGGGCCCTGTTGCGCACCGACGTCACCGATCTGACCGTCGTGACCTACGGCGGTCCCGATCTCGGACTGCTGTGTTCGGCAGGCAAGGTCAAGCGCGCCTACTACGGCTTCGTCTCGCTGGACTCGCCGCCGTTCTACGACCCCTGGTTCGCCAAGGCCCGCACCACCGGTGCGATCGAGGCCCGCGAGATGGACGAGGGCATGGTGCGGTGCGGACTGCAGGCCGCGGCACAGCGCCTGCCGTTCCTGCCGATCCGCGCCGGACTCGGCAGCGATGTCCGAGCATTCTGGGGCGACGAGCTGAAGACGGTGAAGTCTCCCTATGAGACTGACGGTGGCTTCGAGGAATTGATCGCGATGCCTGCGCTGAACCTCGATGCGGCGTTCGTGCACATGAACCTCGGTGACGCACAGGGCAATGCGGCCTACACCGGAATCGACCCGTACTTCGACGACCTGTACCTGATGGCCGCGCAACGTCGCTTCCTGAGCGTGGAGCGCGTCGTGTCCACCGAGGAACTCATCAAGTCGGTGCCGCCGCAGGCACTCCTGATCAACCGGATGATGGTCGACTCCGTCGTCGAGGCACCCGGTGGAGCCCACTTCACCACCGCCGAACCCGATTACAAGCGTGACGAGAAGTTCCAACGCCACTACGCCGAAGCCGCGGGCTCCGACGAGACGTGGCAGGAGTTTGTCGCCACATACCTGTCTGGCAGCGAGGCCGACTACCAGGCCGCAGTCCGCAAGTTCGCCGAAGAGCAAGCCGCCGCAAAGGAGGCGTCCAAGTGATCTCTGTGACCCGAGCCGAGGTGTGCGCCGTCGCGTGCGCCGAACTGTTCCGCGATGCAGGCGAGATCATGGTCAGCCCGATGACGACCATCGTGTCCGTCGGTGCTCGCCTGGCCCGTCTGACGTTCTCCCCCGACATCCTGCTCAGCGATGGCGAGGCCCGACTGCTGGCCGATACCCCCGCCATCGGTGCGACGGGAGCCATCGAGGGTTGGATGCCGTTCGGCCGAGTCTTCGAGACGCTGGCCTGGGGTCGGCGCCACGTCGTCATGGGCGCCAACCAGATCGACCGCTACGGCAACCAGAACCTGTCGGCGTTCGGCCCGGTTCAGCACCCGAAGCGTCAGATGTTCGGTGTCCGTGGCGCGCCCGGCAACACCATCAACCACGCCACCAGCTACTGGGTCGGCAGCCACTCCACGCGCGTGTTCGGCGACACCGTCGACATCGTGTCGGGCATCGGCTGGGACAAGGTCGATCCCGATAACCCCGCCTACCGGTTCGTCAACGTGTTCCGGGTGGTGAGCAACCTCGGCGTGTTCGACTTCAACGGTCCCGACCGTCAGATGCGGGCGGTGTCGCTGCACCCCGGCGTCGACGCCCAGCAGGTCGCCGAGAACACCGGCTTCGAGGTGCACGGCCTGGACTCCGCCGACACCACACGCCTGCCCACCGACGAAGAGCAGCGGCTGCTGCGCGAGGTCATCGATCCCAAGTCGCTGCGGGACAAGGAAGTCAAGGTCTGATCATGGGCAAGCTGCGCACACCGCTGACCGAGCTGGTCGGCATCGAGCATCCGGTCGTGCAGACCGGTATGGGCTGGGTCGCGGGTGCGCGGCTGGTCGCCGCGACCTCCAACGCCGGCGGACTGGGCATCCTGGCCTCAGCCACCATGACGCTCGAGGAGCTGCAGACCGCCGTCACCAAGGTCAAGGCCACCACCGACAAACCCTTCGGCATCAACATGCGTGCCGACCTCGGCGACGCCAATGATCGCGTCGACCTCCTGATCCGCGAAGGAGTCAAAGTCGCCTCCTTCGCTTTAGCACCCAAGCCCGAGCTGATCGCCAAGCTCAAAGATGCGGGCGTCGTGGTGATCCCATCGGTCGGGCTGGCCAAGCACGCCAAGAAGGTGGCCAGCTGGGGCGCCGACGCGGTCATGGTGCAGGGCGGCGAGGGCGGTGGGCACACCGGCCCAGTGGCCACCACCCTGCTGCTGCCCTCGGTGCTCGATGCCGTCAAGGACACCGGAATACCGGTCATCGCCGCCGGTGGCTTCTTCGACGGTCGCGGCCTGGCCGCCGCCCTGTCCTACGGTGCGGCCGGCGTCGGCATGGGGACCCGGTTCCTGCTGACGTCGGACTCGACGGTGCCCGACGCGGTCAAGCAGCGCTACCTGGACGCCGGCCTGGACGGCACCGTGGTGTCGACCCGCGTCGACGGCATGCCGCACCGCGTGCTGCGAACCGGCCTGGTCGAGAAGCTGGAGAGCGGATCACCCGTGCGCGGGTTCAGCGCCGCGATCGGCAACGCCCAGAAGTTCAAGAAGATGTCCGGCCGCAGCTGGAAATCGATGATCAGCGACGGTCTGGCCATGCGGCACGGCAAGGAACTGACGTGGTCGCAGGTCCTGATGGCAGGTAACACGCCGATGCTGCTGAAAGCCGGCCTCGTCGAGGGCAACACCGACGCCGGCGTGCTGGCATCGGGTCAGGTGGCGGGCATCATCGGCGACCTGCCATCGTGCGCCGAGCTGATCGACTCGATCGTGGCCGACGCCGTGAGGCACTTGACTGAAGCGTCCTCCTTCATTCAGCCATAGTGAAGTGAATAGCTTCATTTAGTGCAAATTAAGCTATAGTCTTCATATGGCCGATGTGCAGCCGTCAGCTTCATCGAGAGCGACGCTGATCGGCGACGTCGTGGACTCGCGCGGCTCCGCCGACCGGCGCGCGTTGCACCACGACCTGACCGCAGTCCTGCGCGCCGTCGCCCACAACGCGATCGACGCCCCGGCGTTCACGGTCGGCGACGAGTTTCAGGGCAGCTACGCCACCATCGGCGAGGCCATCGCCGCGGCATGGGCGGTGCGTCTCGCGGTCGCCCCTGACGTGGACGTCAGATTCGGTATCGGGTGGGGCGCGGTCAGCGTGCTCGACGAAGCCACCGGAATCCAGGACGGCCCCGGCTGGTGGTCGGCGCGGGCAGCCATCGAGTGGACCGCCGACGCACAACGGCAACCGGGACTCGCCCTCGTGCGCATCACCTACCGCAACGTCGGGGGTGACGGACCGTCCGCCGACACCGTCAACGCCGCACTGATGTGTCGGGATCACATGTTTGGATCACTCGATGAACGGTCCATCCGCATCCTGAGAGGTCTCATGTCCAACCGGTCGAAGAAGGATCTCGCCGCCGCGGAGAAGATCAGCCCGTCGGCGGTCTCCCAGCGCGTGAGCCGCGACGGTCTGGACCTCATAGTGCTTGCCTCGCAATACCTCTCGGAGATCCGATGAGCATGCTGGCGGCGTTGCTCATCGCTGTCGGCGTTGGTGACATCAGCCGACGGCTGATCCGCACGACGTGGCTGCCACCGCTGATCGGTGTGGCAGTCCTGGTGGACGTCGCGCTGGCGGCCGGGCTCTGGCACCTCGGTGACCTCGTGCTGCTTGCGATCGCGGCCATCGCGTGCGTCGGATGGCAGGTGACATGCGAGCGCGCCGAGCGGACCGGCAGGCATCAGGCGACGCCACTGGTGGTGTTCGGGACGGCTATCGCGGTGCTGATTCTGTTGTCCGGCTGGGCATCCGACGTCGGCGGCCTCGTCGAGCGCTGGACGTCATGGGTAGGCCTGGACGCCTCACCAGACCGCGTGTTGATGGTGCTCGGCGTGCTGCTGGTACAACTGGCGACGGCCAATCAGGTGGTACGACTGGTCCTCGGTTCGGTGGGCGCGGTCAAGCCCGTCGGCCAGCCGCAGGCGTCGGATCAGCTGAAGGGCGGCCGACTGCTCGGTCCGATGGAGCGCCTGCTGATCGTCGGGCTGGGCCTGGCCGGCCAACTGACCATGGCGTCGGCGGTGGTGGCGGCCAAGAGCATCATCCGGTTCCCCGAGATCAGCTCCAAGCGCGACCGCGACGGCAACGCCGAGCGCGTCGGAATCGATGACGTCACCGAGTACTTCCTAGTCGGCAGCCTTGCCAGCTGGATCCTGGCGTTCGGCGGTCTGGCATTGGTCGCAGCCGCGCACTGATCGCCGGAGTGTGGCGCCGGCGTGAATCCCGACACGGGAGTCGGTACTCACCATGTGGAACAGTCCGGGGGATACTCGTGGAATGCATGTCAACGTTGACAATTTCGTCCGAGCAGAGACCGACCGAATGTTTGCCGACATCCAACGTGATGCGGGCGGAGTCAACACATTCCGGCACAATCGCGAGCCTGCACCCATTGACCAGCAAACCGTGATCCGCCTCAATCGCGACACCCTGTACAGCTTCGCGATCGTTGACATATCCGCGGGAGCCATCCTGACACTCCCCGATTCTGGCGACCGCTACCTCTCGGCGATGATCGTCAACCAAGATCACTTCATCAACGACGTCTACCACGACGCCGGCACCTACCGGCTCACCGTAGATCGGTTCGCGACGCCATATGTGCTTGTCGGCGTACGCATCCTCGTCAACCCTCTCGACGACAGCGACCTCGCCGAAGTCGCACAACTCCAGGACGCACTGAAACTCGAATCCGGGTCAGCCACACCCTTCGTGTACCCGGACTACGACGATACGAGCATGGACGCAACACGCGACGCGTTACTCGCGCTGGCCAAGGGCCTCCAGGCTTTCGACCACACATTCGGTACCCGCGATCAGGTTGACCCCATCCGCCACCTCATCGGGACCGCCGCCGGCTGGGGCGGACTCCCCACCGACGAGGCCACGTATATCGGCGTCGACCCGACGCCGTCTCCCCACGTCCAGACACTCACGTTGCGTGACGTTCCGGTAGATGGATTCTGGTCGGTCTCGGTGTACAACGCACGGGGATTCTTCGAGCCAAACGAACAGAACCAGTACACCGTCAACAGCGTCACCGGCGTCAAGAATCCGGATGGCTCGGTCACAGTCCGGTTCGACCCCAACGGATCCGGCGACAAGCCCAACACCATCGCGACACCCGAAGGATGGAACTTCCTGGTCCGGCTTTACCGGCCGCACGCCGCAATACTCGATGGAACCTGGCAGCTACCCGAACTGACTCCCGCAACTGACTGAATACTGTGCGTCATGGCGTGACACTCGTTGTACTGCAATCCGTTCCACGACCCGACGTAGAGATTCGGGCGTGTAACCGGAGGCAATGCCTTCTCCCCTTCGTTTGACTCAGGCATTGAACCCGTGAGCGCGACGCTCCTAAGCCCACCAAAGCGGCGAAAGCACCGACGCCGCGCCTCGTCGTTCCTACACTCGGCTCACAGACAACTGTGCGGGGGACGAGCACATGAAGATGAATGCGGCCGTGTTGTGGAACGTGCATGGTGATTGGAGCGTCGAGGAGGTCGACCTCGATCCACCCCAGGAGGGCGAGGTCCTGGTCTCGTTCGAGGCGACCGGCCTCTGCCACTCCGACCACCACCCACGCACCGGCGACTTCCCCGCGCCTTTTCCGTTCATCGGGGGTCACGAGGGCGCCGGCATCGTGCAGGAGGTCGGGCCCGGTGTCCGGGGCCTGAAACCCGGCGACCACGTCGTCGCGTCGTTTCTGCCTGCGTGCGGGAAGTGTCGGTGGTGCGCCAGCGGCCATCAGAACCTGTGTGATCTGGGCGCGATGCTGCTGAGCGGGACGCAGTTGGACGGCACCTACCGCAGGCACATCGGCGCCCAGGACATCAGCGTCTCGCTTCTGCTTGGCACGTTCGCCGAGTACGGCGTCGTATCCGACGCCTCGCTGGTCAAGATCGACGACGACATCCCGTTGTCGCGGGCGTGCCTGATCGGTTGCGGTGTCACCACCGGTTGGGGTTCTGCGGTGAACACCGCCAACGTCCGCCCCGGCGACACCGTGGTGGTCATCGGGTGCGGCGGTGTCGGCAGCGGCGCACTGCAGGGTGCGCGGCTCGCGGGTGCCGAGCGGATCATCGCCGTCGACATCGTGGCGGACAAACGCGACAAGGTAACCCAGTTCGGTGCAACGCATTTCGCCACATCGATGGCCGAGGCGACAGCGCTGGTCGCCGACCTCACCAAGGGCGTCATGGCGGACTCGGCGATACTGACGGTCGGGCTGGTGAAGGGTCCGATGATCGGCGAGGCACTCGAGCTGGTGCGCAAGGGCGGCGCGGTGGTGCTCACCGGGATCGCCGCCTTCGCCGACGACACCCCGACCATCCCGATGGCGTTGTTCACGCTGTTCCAGAAGCGACTGTTGGGCAGCCTCTACGGCGAGGCCAACCCGCGGGCGGATATCCCGCGGCTGCTCGACCTGTACCGCAGCGGTCAGCTGCTCCTCGACGAGACCGTGACGAGTGAGTACAAACTCCACGACATCAACGAGGCTTACGACGACATGCTCGCCGGGCGCAACTTTCGCGGTGTGGTCATTCACGACCACTGACGGGGCGCGGGCCGGCCATTCCTTGATCAAGATGCGGTAAGACGGGGCACGGTCACCGCTCGACGCCTCCAGAAGGATTCCCGGGCGGTACGGGTGAGCGTTGCGCTGCCGGCCGCGCTCTGGCACCTCGGCGACCTCGTGCTGCTTGCGATCGCGGCCATCGCGTCCGTCGGCTGGCAGGTGACATGCGTGCGCGCCGAGTGCACCGGCAGGCATCAGGCGACGCCGCTGGTGATTATCGGGACTGCGGTCGCGGTGCTGATCCTGTTGTCCGGCTGGGCCATCCGATGTCGGCGGCCTCGTCGGGCGCTGGACGTCACGGTTAGGCCTGGACACCTCACCGGGCCGCGCGCTGATGGTGCACGGCGTGCTCCTGGCGCAACTCGCGATGGCCAACCAGGTGGTGCGACTGGTCCTCGGCTCGGTGGGCGCGGACAACTAACCATGGCCTCGGCGGTGGTGGCGGCCAAGAGCATCATCCGGTTCCCCGAAATCAGCGCCAAGCGCGACCGCGACGGCAACGCCGAGCGCGTCGGCATCGATGACGTCACCGAGTACTTCCTGGTCGGCAGCCTTGCCAGCTGGATCCTGGCGTTCGGCAGCCTGGCCTTGGTCGGCCTCAGCGGACTGTGAGCTGTTGCACTCAGGTTTTCCACAGCTTTCCGCACGGCGGATGTCATCACCGTCTAACGTCCTTGCCGGAACTTGATTCAGCAACGAAATTGCTTGACAAAAGGGGTAAATAGGATGGGCAAAAGGCGCGTGCATCGCGGCGACAGCAAATGGCGAAGCACTTCGATGGTCGCTTCGGCAGCACTATCGTTGGGCGTGATCGCGGCCGGTGGGGTTGGCTACGGCACAGATTCGGCAGGGCCTTCGAGCGAACCTGCCGTGACGGCGGCGACCATCGATCCGATCTTGACGCGGTTCTCGCTGCCACTGGTCGGCGATGCGTACTCGACATTGCCGACCAGGCCCCTTCCACTCCCCCTCGGTGTTGATCGGACGTCGCCGCCGTCGCTCCCACAGTTGTTGGTAGACCCCGCGCCGGCACCGTCAACGTCGACCGGACAGTCATCGACGCCCGGAACGATCTTCTCCGCCCAGGCATTGCGCACCGCGAATGCCTCACTGGTCGGCTGGGGCGGGGTCCCGACCCCCCAGTCGAACCCAACGAGTCGGACGGACTCCGACGCGCGAACCTTCGCGGTGCCGGGGCCGCTCACGATCGGTGGGTCCCCGCTGTTCGGCGACGGCGGTTTGTTGATCGGCAACGGGTTGAACGGCACCGAGGCCCATCCAAATGGCGGCGCAGGGGGCTTGCTCTGGGGCAACGGCGGGGCTGGCTGGAACTCGACGGTCGACGGGGTGAACGGCGGCAACGGCGGGAGGTCGGGCCTGATCGGCAACGGCGGGGCTGGCGGCGCCGGAGGAGTGGGTGCCAGCGGCGGCAACGGTGGCAGCGCGATGTTGCTCGGTGACGGCGGGGCCGGAGGTCGCGCTAGCGACGGCACTCACGGCTCGAATGGCGTGAACCCCGCCCCGACGGGCACCACCGCACAAACGGGCGGCAACGGCGCGAGCTGCTCGACCAACGGATGCAAGGGCGAGATCGGCGGTGCCGGATCGGATGGGATCCCGGGCGAGGTCGGCGGCACCGGCGGTAACGGTGGTTCGTCGGACACGAAGCCCACAGCCATTGGTGCCCCTGTGAGCGCAGTGGGCGGGAACGGAGGCACGGGAGGCACCGGCGGCACTGGCGCCGCGGGCGGCACCGGCGGAAACGGTGGCGACGCCACGACCACCGCCAACAACTCGAGCGCGACTGCAACGATCGGCAACGGCGGCACGGGAGGGACGGGCGGCACCGGTGCGACCGGCGGAAACGGCACTGCAGGCGGCAACGGTGGCAAGGGCGGAAATGGCGGAGCCATCTTCGGCTCGGGCGGTAAGGGCGGGACCGGCGGCAACGGCGGAAACGGCGGCAACGGAGATACCGGAGGCGCGGGAGGCACCGGCGGAAACGGCGGCAGCGGCTGGGCCCGCTACATAGGCAATGGATCTGCGAAGATCGATGGTGCCTTGAAGGGCAACGGCGGCGCAGGCGGGAAGGGCGGCACTGGCGGCGCGGGCGGGAAGGGCGGTAACGGCGGCGCAGGCGGGAAGGGCGGCATCTTCGGATCCTCGGGCACCGCAGGCGGTTCCGGGACGGGCGGTACGGGTGGTGCCGGTGGCCAAGGCGGTGCGGGTGGCGCCGGCGGCGAGACCGGCATCGGCGGCGGCAACACCGGCGCAACGGGTTCCACCGGAGGTTCTGGCGCGAAAGGCGCCGACGGCCGCTAGCTAGTGCCCCTCAATACCCACGGTTTGTGAATCTGGCGACGCCCAAACAGCATGTAGCGTCGCCAGATTCACAAATGCGCCATCTCACCAAGTGAAGCCTCGCTCAAGCAGCACGCTCTCGACGCGTGACACGTAGGTCGCGCGTCGGAACTTGAGCAGGTCGCGGCTGGCCCTGATCACGAACCAGCCCAGCCGGATCAGCTCGTACTGCTTGTCGATATCGCGTTGTCGCACGGCCGGGTCGCTCCAGTGCTGCGGACCGTCGTACTCGATCGCCACCTTCACCTCGTCGTAGGCCATGTCGACACGCGCGACGAATCCGCCGTACTCATCGAAGATCTCCAACTGCGTTCGCGGCGCCGGTAGTCCCGCGTCGACGAGCGCCAGCCTCGCGACTGTCTCCTGCGGCGACTCGGCGCCACCGTCGATCAGCGGAAGCAGCCGTCGTAGACGCGGCAGACCTCTGGCTCCCGGATGGGCAGCGATTACAGCCTCGACGTCGATGACCTTCACCCCGGTCGCGTTGGCCAGCGCGTCGAGTCGTTGCACGGCCTGAACACGGCCAGCGGTGTGACGGCCGATGTCGAATGCCGTTCGGGCAGGCGCGGTTACAGCCATCGCGCCGACGTTCAGCGTCTCCCCAGGTGCGAGCGCCTCGGTGCGGATGACGAGCCGCGCCGGCGACCTCCGGTTGTCATGGATCAACTCGGCTGGGTTTCTCTTGTCGACCCATTTGACGCCGAGCATCGCGGCGGCAGACTGGCCCGCCACGACACCGCGGCGCCTCGACCACAGCCACGCGGCCTCGGCGCGTTGTCGTGCCGTGACTTCGACACCTCGCGGCACGTACACGCCGGGATACAGCGACACGTATGCCTTGCGCATTGCGCGCTCGGGGATGACGGCGCTGGATAACGCCTCAGCGCCGACGAACGGCCACGGTATGTCCCCCACGTCTCGCAGCCTGCGCGCGAGGCCTGACGCGTTAAGCCCCCGCGTCGCGGTTATCCACAGGCACGCCTCGGTCAACCACCGCTCGTTTGTGAATCTGACGACGAAATCGGCCTCGAAACGTCGTCAGATTCACACTCGGCGAGACAGCTAGAGGCGCTCGATGATCGTGACGTTGGCGGTGCCGCCGCCCTCGCACATGGTCTGCAGACCGTAGCGACCGCCGGTGCGCTCCAAGGTGTTCAGCATGGTGGCGAACAGCTTGGCACCCGTCGCGCCGAGCGGATGGCCGAGCGCGATGCCGCCGCCGCTGGGGTTGACCTTCGCCGGGTCAGCGCCGGTCTCCTTGAGCCATGCCATCACGACGGGCGCGAAGGCCTCGTTGATCTCGATGGTGTCGATATCGTCGATCGACAGCCCGGTCTTCTCCAGCGCGAAGTGCGTCGCCGGGATCGGGCCGGTCAGCATGAACACCGGGTCGGCACCACGGGCGCTGATGTGGTGGATGCGAGCCCGCGGCTTCAGCCCGTGCTCCTTGACCGCCTTCTCGGACGCGAGAAGTACCGCGCTGGCGCCATCGGAGATCTGGCTGGCCATGGCTGCGGTCAGACGGCCGCCGTCGATGAGGGTCTTGAGCCCGGCCATCTTCTCCAGCGAGGTGTCCCGCGGGCCCTCGTCGGTGACGAAGCCGTCTACCGAGATGATCTCCTTCTCGAAGTGCCCGGCGCGGATGGCTTCCTGCGCACGCTGGTGGCTGGTCAGCGAGAACTGCTCCATCTCCTCGCGCGACAGGTTCCACTTCTCGGCGATCATCTCGGAGCCGCGGAACTGCGAGATCTCCTGGTCGCCGTAGCGGTGCAGCCAGCTCTTGGACTCGTTGGTTGGCGAGGTGAAGCCGAACTGCTCGCCGACGATCATCGCGGAGCTGATCGGAATCTGGCTCATGTTCTGCATGCCACCGGCGACGATGACGTCTGCGGTACCCGACAGGATCGCCTGTGCGCCAAAGGAGATGGCCTGCTGGCTCGACCCGCACTGACGGTCGACGGTGACGCCCGGCACCTCCTCGGGGAAGCCCGCGGCCAGCCACGACAGCCGTGCGATGTTGCCCGCCTGGCCGCCGACGGCGTCGACGCAGCCGGCGATCACGTCGTCGACGGCACCCGGGTCGACGTCGTTGCGCTCGAACAGCCCACGCCAGACGGTGGCTCCGAGGTCGACGGGGTGCAGGCCGGCAAGCGATCCGTTGCGCTTACCAACCGCGGTTCGCACAGCGTCGATGATGTACGCCTCGGCCATGTCTAGACTCCTTCTGTCGTGATGCCGCCAAGAACGATGGCGAGATACTGGCGGCCGACCTGCTCGGCCGTGAGCGGTCCGCCTGGCTGATACCAGCGGACCGAGACCCAGGTGGTGTCGCGGATGAAGCGGTAGACGAGGTCGACGTCGAGGTCGGGCCGGAAACAGCCCTGCGCGACACCCTGCTTCAGGATGTCCACCCACATGCTGCGCTGTTCGCGGTTGCGCTCGTCGACGAAGTCGAACTGCGGCAGCGACGACAGGCGCTTGGCCTCATCCTGGTAGATGACGACCTGGGCGTGGCGGTGCTCGATCGCCTCGAACGAGGTCATGAAGAGCCCCGTGACACGCGCCAGCGGGTCGGGCTCAGTCTCGACGATCTGCTGGTAGCGCGCGAACAGCCAATCGAGGAAGTCCCGCAGGACCTCCTCGACCATCTGCTCCTTGGACTTGAAGTGGTGATAGAGACTGCCGGAGAGGATTCCCGCCGAGTCTGCGATGTCGCGCACGGTGGTGGCGCGCAAACCGCGCTCGGCGAACATCGTCGCGGCGAGGTCTAGCAACTCGTCACGGCGGCTGAGCGGCGCCTTCTCCACTCACCCAGAGTATCAACCAAGCGCTTGCTCGGCTAGCTCGGCTCGCTACGCCACCGGAACCGCTGGCGTTCGGGCCCGGTTCCGGTGATGAACCCCGACGGCGATGAGTCCGCCCACAGCGCACAGCTGGAGTCCGATGAGATACCAGGCCGGTGACAGCAGGCTTCCGCTGGAGGAGATCAGTGCCGTGACGATATACGGGGCGAAGCCACCGAAGGCGGCATTGGCGACGGCGTAGACGATCGACAGGTACGAGGCCCGCACATTGTCGGGTATCAGTTCGGACAGCATCGCGGTGGTGGGACCCGCGGTGAGGCCGAGGAAGATCGCGAAGAGCACGACCGCGACACCAATCCGGATCGCTCCGCCTTGAATCAGCAGGTAGTACCCCGGAACTGCGACCACGGCCAATCCGACCGCGCCGACAGTCATGACCTTCCACCGGGCGATGCGATCGGCAAGCCAGCCGCCGAGAACGATGAATCCCGCATAGGCGGTCAAACCGACGAGCGATGCCGTCAGCCCTTCCGACAACGGCCGGTGCAGGACGCCGCCGAAGAATGCGGGCAGGAACTGCAGGGTGGCATAGCCGCCCGCGGTCCACGACACTATGGCTGCCGTACCGGCCAGAATCATTCGCCAATGACCCCGGAACACGTCTCGCACGGGATGTTCGGACACCCTGCCCTCGTCCTGCATCTGGGCGAACGCGGGCGTCTCATCGATGTGGCGCCGGATGTACCAACCGATGACACCAAGGGGAAGCGCGAGCAGGAACGGGATGCGCCACCCCGTCGAGTGAAGGAACTCCTCGGACATGATCGACGTCAGGGCGGTGCCCAACCCCGCGGAAACCGCTAATGCGGCCACGATGCTGGCGGGCTGAACCGATCCGAAAAGACCCCGCTTGTCCGGTGTCGAGTGCTCGAAGAGCAACGACGCCGCGCCGCCGAACTCGCCACCGGCGGAAAAGCCCTGTACCAGCCGCAACACGATGAGTGCCAGTGGCGCGAGGACACCGACGGCGTCATACGACGGCAGCAGTCCGATCAGCGTGGTCGCGCCTGCCATGGTCAAGATGACGACCGACAGCACCCATCGCCGGCCCCTGCGATCACCGAGGTTGCCGAACACCAGGGCGCCGATTGGGCGCAGCACGAATGCCGCGCCGAATACCGCCAAGGTGGCCAACAATCCGTTCAAGCCATTGGATTTGGGAAAGAACACCTCGGCGAGAACGGGCGCGAAGTAGCCGTAGATCGCGAAGTCGTACCACTCGACGAAGTTGCCGGCGGCCGCTGCGGCGATGATCCTGGGTTTTCCGGCTGGCCGCGGGGTGGTTTCTGCGGTGTTCACAGGCCTCCTTATGGAAGTGGCGACGATAGGCGGTGCGGGCTGCGACGGTCACGCGGGCACCTCAGCCACGTTGGTAATACGATTTACCAGACACTACGATATGACTCGGATCACTGTCAACGACCCGATGAAATTCAGGCCTCCGGCGCCCCCGATCGTGGCCATCGTTCTGCGCCTTGGGAATTCACGCCACGTGTGCCGCGCACAACCCGCCACCGACGTCCGGACGCGACGCGAGTCGTCAGGTTCGGGCGGGAAGCCGCGGGCCGCCCACCGTAAGGTAAAGCTGGCCGGACCAGGGTTGGATCGATCGGGAGGCAACGCGTGGCGACACCTTCAAGAGGGTCGACGGCTACCGCGGCCGACGTGGCACGGCTGGCCGGTGTGTCGCCCGGTGTGGTGTCCCGACTACTCAATGGCGACGAGACGCTGCGGGCCCGCGAGGAGACCAAACAGCGAGTCCGCCAGGCCGCCGCTGAACTCGACTACACGCCCAACTTCGCCGCCCGAGCACTGCGAAAGGCCAAGGTCGGGGTGATCGGCCTGGCGGTCCACGACGCCAGCAATCCGATCTACAGCCAGATCATCGCGGGGGCACAGGCCGAGGCGACCCGCGCCGGTTATGCCCTCATGCTGGCCGACGTCGATGCACTCGCCACCGATCGCAGCCTGTTCCAGCGTGTCGTGGCCAGCGGGGCGATCGACGGTCTCCTGCTCCAACGCGCAGGCACCGCATCCGACGCCCCAGTGGCGAAGATCGCCGCCGAACGGGTGCCGACTGTGCTGCTCAACGATCGCTCCCGCGGCACCATCGGCAGCGTGGCGGTTGATGACTACGGCGCTGCCCGGCTCGCCGTCTCCCATCTCATAGAACTCGGCCACCGCGACATCGGCCTGTTGCACGTCGACGGGCCGGCGAACCGCACCAGCCCACGGCGCAAAGGCTGGGCAGATTCGCTTGCGGCAGCCGGACTTCCCGCACCTGACACGCGTGTCGTCGCCGGTGGCCACACGCCCGAGGCGGGGTACCGCGGAATGAGCACGCTGCTCGCGCCACCCCACCGGCCCACCGCGGTGTTCATCGCGAACTCGTTCTCGGCGGTTGGCGCCCTGGCTGCGGCGAACGACGCCGGGGTCGACGTTCCGAGCGATCTGTCGGTCATCGGATTGCACGACATGGCCCTGGCCGAGTTCCTTCGACCCACATTGACGGTGGTCCGCCTCCCCCTGTTCGAACTCGGCGTGCGCGCTGTCACTTTGATGCTCGAGCAACTGGACGATGGGCCAGCGCGCCACGAGCGCATTGCCGATCCGGCGCCCGCCCTGGTGGTACGCGCCTCCACCGCCCCACCCCGACCCGGCCGCTAACTGGGTTCACCGCACCCGTCTTGACAAATCCTTCCCCGGTGGTAAATCGTATTACCAACAGAGGAGGTTGTGCTGTGCAGGAGCCCCGCCGGCCCGGTGCCGGAGGCCGACCGCTTCGCGGAATCACTTGGGATCATCCCCGCGGAGTCGCCGCACTTTCCGCGTGCGCAGCGCAGTTCCGTCGCGAGACAGGCATCGCGGTGGAGTGGACATCCCGGCCGCTCAAGGCATTTGAAGAGGTTCCCATCGTCGACCTCGCCGGCGACTACGACCTGGTGGCGCTCGACCATCCCTTCATCGGTGACGCCGTGGCCGGCGGCGCGTTGGCCGCACTCGATGACTTCTGGTCACCCGACGACATCGCGGATCGTGTGACCGATTCGGCAGGGCCCAGTCACGCCAGCTATCAGTGGGACGGGCGACTGTGGGGCGGTGCGGTCGATGCGGCCTGCATGGTCAGCGCGCATCAGCAGGATCGCGTCGAAATCGCCGAGGTGCCGACACACTGGGACGCGGTGAAACAGTTCGCACACCACCACGGCCGCGAAAAGGTACTAATCGCTGCGAATCCCACGCATCTGTGGGGCACCTTGCTATCCCTGTGCGAAGCCGTCGCCGACGCCGATTCCACCCACCACCGGAGTCGTCGCGCGGACGGCCGTCCAGATTGGTTCGGCGATTCCGGGATCGACACCGGCGTGCTGACCGCGGCGCTCGGACACACCGCGGCGGTGCTGCGACACTGCGCACCGGAATCACTGCGCTGCGATCCGATCACCGTGCTCGAGCGACTGGCCGATCCCACCGACATCGCCGTCTACAGCCCGTTGGTGTTCGGATACATCACCTACTCGCAGCCCACGGACCGCGGAGAGGTCGTCGCGTTCACCGACGCCCCGACCCTCGGCGGCATCAACGCATCTGTCGGAACCCTGACGGGGGGAGTTGGGCTGTCGGTATCGGCTGAATCGGAATTCGGGTCCGAGGCAGCTGAATTCGTTCGCTATGCAACGTCCGGTCCGATTCAGCAGGGTCTGTACAGCGCATCAGGCGGTCAGGCCGGCCGCCGTTCGGTGTGGACCGACACCCGTATCAACGAGCAGGTCAGCGATTTCTACCGCGGGACATTGGCCACGATGGACCGGGCCTTTCTGCGGCCGCGGCTCCGGGGATACCCGGCCTACCAGCACGCAGCATCGCATGCTGTGCACGCATCGATCACTGCTGGCACCCCCGCCGGTGACGTGGTGACCGTCATCAACCGACTGTGGCGCGAGCATGTTCGCAGCTGAGGGTCCCGCCACGGTGGCTGAGCAGTTCGCCGCCGTCGAAGGGCTGCACGGCAATCGCCGCGCACTGCGCTGCGCAAGCGGATCCAGCGACGCGCTGACGTTCAATGATGTCGCCGAACTCGCCGGGACAGCCACCACCGTGTTCGCCGACCACGGCGCCGTCCCCGGCGATCGGGTCATGGTGGTGCTGTCCAACAGCATGATCCTGCGAATCCTGGAACGTGCAGTTCTCGGATCCGGTTTGGTCCGTGTCGCCCTGTCACCGCGGTTGCATCCACGCGAGATCGCGGCCATCGCGATCGACTGTGAGGCCACCATAGTCTGCTGCACAGCCGAGGCGCATGACGCCATTCGTGCCGCGCTCGACGAGTTGCAATGGTCTGCGGCGCTTTTCGTATGCGATGACGAGCCAGGCCCCGGCGTACTGTCGCCCGCGTCGCTGAGGGGTCAGCCGTCAGCCTCGAAGATCTCCTGGCCCGCCCCGGAGCCCGATGCCATCGCGATGTTGATGTACAGCTCGGGGACCACCGGAAGGCCCAAGGCCGCCGTCGTCACGCACCGCACCTGGGTGGCGCAGACGAATCGCGCGCTTGATCAGCTGCCGTCGTTGAGTCCTGATGATGTGGTGCTGGCGGTTGCCCCGATGACGCATTTCGGCGGTTCCATCGGACTTGACAGCGCGGTGTGCGGTGCGGCAACGGTGACCATGTCGAAGTTCGACCCCCATGCGGTGCTCAACGCGATCGACTCATTCGGGGTCACCGTGTTACCGCTGGCCCCCGTCATGCTCGAACGCATCACCCGAGCCGCGGTGGAATCCCACTGGGTACCGGCCGGACTTCGAGCGATACCCTATGGGGGCTCACCGATCTCGATTGACGCGCTGAGGTTGGCACACAACACTTTTCCCGGCACGCTGGTCCAGTTCTACGGTCTGGCCGAGGCACTCGCTCCCCTGACCGTCCTGACACCAGAGGATCACTCGACCACGGATCCCGACAGGTTGAGCTCTGCCGGACGCGTCTGCCGGGGTGTTGAACTCCGCGTAGTCGACGGAGAGGTCATCGTTCGGGCAGACACCGTGATGCCCGAATACTGGAACCGGGCCGGTCTGACCGCAGAAGTGCTGTCTGACGGCTGGTTTCGCACCGGTGATCTGGCCCGAGTCGACCGCGATGGATACGTTCACCTGCTCGGCCGCAGCACCGACGTGATCGTCAGCGGCGGCTTCAATGTCCATCCCGCCGAGGTCGAGTGCGTGCTCACCGCGCTCGACGACGTACGCGAGGCAGCAGTCCTCGGACTGCCCCACCCGGTGTGGGGAGAAGGCGTCACCGCTGCCGTGGTGCTCGAGCCGGCGTCACGTGGACTCGACCCGCAATCGCTGTCAGACCGTATCGCCGCGGCGTGCGCCCGGCGCATCGCCGGCTACAAGAAGCCGGTAACCGTGCACGTTGTCGACGAACTCCCACGCAATCCCGCCGGCAAGCTCGACCGCACCGCGCTGCGGAATCGACTGTCTCAAACAGAGAAGGACTGAGCCATGCAAGCACTCGACTCCATCCGCATCCTTGACTTCACTCAGATGATGCTGGGCCCGTTCGCCACCCAGCTGCTCGCTGACCTCGGCGCCGACGTCATCAAGGTGGAGAGGCCCGACGGTGAATGGGAACGCGACCTGGCGATGATGGGCGGTTACGTCTCCGGGCAGTCGGCCGCCTTCCTTGCGATGAATCGCAACAAGCGCTCGATCGCGCTCGATCTCAAACAGCCAAGCACCCGCGCGGCACTTCTCGAACTGGCGGCCACCTGCGATGTGGTCGTCGAGAACTTCCGACCGGGTGTGATGGACCGGCTCGGACTGGGCTACAACGACTTCAAGGCCGTCAGGGCCGACATCATCTACTGCTCGGGATCAGGCTGGGGCCAGGACACCGCATTCGCCAAGGAGGGCAGGCCCGGCCAGGATCTGCTCATTCAGGCTATGTCCGGGCTTGCCGCGTCCACCGGCCGGCGCAGCGATCCCCCCACGCCTGCCGGCACGGCGATCGTCGATCACGCCACCGCGCTGACGCTGGCCAACGGGATCCTGGCTGCGCTCATCGCCAGGAACACCCACGGGGTGGGCCAGCGGGTGGAGGTGGACCTGTACTCGGTCGCCATCGCCATGCAGTGCCAGGAGATCTCGGCGCAGGTCAACCAGAACAGCGAGTACCAGCGATCCGAATCCGGGATCGGACAGTCGTGGCTGTCCGCCCCGTTCGGGGTGTACGAGACCAGCGACGGCTGGATGGCCATCGCGATGGCGCCGCTCGAGGACATCGCCGCCGCACTCGAACGACCCGAACTGGCCGGGTTCGACGCCTGGACCGAACGTGATATCGCCAAGCAGAGTATCGAGCGGACGATCCGGACGAACACCACTCGACATTGGCTCGACATCCTTGTCCCCGAGGGTATCTGGGCCGCCGCAGTGCGCACCACCAAGGAAGCCGTCGATGAGCTTCGCGATATCGACTCCGACCTACTCGTCACCGTGGACGGCCCAGCGGGCACTCCGATCGAGCTTGTCGGGTGCCCTATCAAACTCAGTGCAACCCCGTGGCAGCAGCGCCTGTCCCCGCCGCGGGTGGGTGAACACACCGCGGAGCTTCTCGGAAGGGGAAAGGCATGACCTCGAACACCATTGAGTACCCCCACCCCAACCTGGCAGTTGAAGACCACAGTGTCGATGACGGCGCTGCCATCCGTGTCCTGCGTATCGACCGGGTGGAGAAACTGGGCGCTCTCTCGAGTGACCTGGTGGTCGCGCTCGGCGCGCAGATCGCCCGGATCAGAAGCAGCCGCGCCATCCGAGCGGTGATTCTGACCGGCACCGGCCGTGGGTTCATCGCAGGCGCCGATGTCGGCGAGTACTTTCAGGCCTCCGTCGAGGAGTTCAGCGAGTATCAGCTCACATCCCGCCGCGTGTTCGAGTCGTTTGAGGCGCTACCGCAGCCCACCGTCGCCGCAGTCAACGGCTACGCGTTCGGCGGCGGTTTCGAGCTGGCCCTGTGCTGCGACTTCATCATCGCGTCCGAGCACGCGCGCTTCGCACTGCCCGAAGTCAAACTCGGCTTGATACCCGGGGGCGGTGGGACGCAGCGCCTTGCGCAAAGCGCAGGTGTCCGATTCACCAAAGAGATCGTGATGACGGGCCGGACCATCAGACCGGATGAGGCGCTGCGCCGCGATCTCCTGATCGAGGTCACTGATGCCGAGCAATTGATGCCCCGCGCAATCTATTTCGCAACCACTCTGGCGACCAGTGCCCCACGTGCGGTCCGGGAGGCAAAGCGGGTGATCGATGACGGAATCGTCAGTGATCGCCGTGCCGCATTGACCGCCGAGCAGAGCGCGCTCGGTCGCCTGTTCGACAGCGCCGACGGCCGCGAGGGTATCGACGCCTTCGTCCACAAGCGACACGCACGCTTCACCGGCGCCTGACATTCCGCCCCCAATACGAACGGAACCTCACATCATGAGCCAGTTCGCCGATCGACTGCTTGCAGTCCTTCGGGCTCCCACTGCGGAGTCATTTCCCGCTCTTGCCGCCATTCTCGTCGACGAGGGATTCCGCCGTATCGAAGTCACCCTGTCCACGGCAGGCGGGATCGACGCCATTCGCAGCATCCGGGAATCGGCGCCCGACGACGTCGTCGTCGGCGCCGGGTCGGTCACCACCGTGGCCCAGGTGCACGAGGCATCAAGCGCCGGAGCGTCATTCGTCGTCTCGCCGCACACCGACCAGGCTGTCGTACGCGCGGCGACTGCTCTTGGCCTCGAGGTCTACCCAGGCGCTTTCACACCCACCGAGGTGTGCGCCGCCTGGGCGGCCGGTGTGACGGCGGTGAAACTGTTCCCGGCCGGCCGGCTCGGCATCGGCTATCTCCGCGACATCAGGGCGCCCCTGCCAGACATTCCTCTCATCCCGACAGGCGGCATCGGACTCGAGGACATCGGCGACTGGCTCGATGCCGGCGCCAGGGCGGTCGGCCTCGGGTCGGTATTGCAGGGGGACTATCACCGAACCGGAGACGACGCCGGCCTGCGTGCCCGCGCCGCACTCGCCGTGCGAAATGCAAGCCGATGACGCAACGCATTCCGTCTCTCGTCACCGTCGGCGAGACAATGGGTCTGCTCGCCTCCCCCTCCCCCGGCCCCCTGCGACACCAAAGCCATCTGGCCCTGTCCATCGGCGGTGCCGAGTCGAACGTGGCGATCGGGGTTGCTCGCCTGGGGATACGCTCGACCTGGATATCGAGGCTGGGCGCAGACGCCGTCGGCGAACTCATCGAGCGCGAACTGTCAGCTGAGCACGTTCGTGTCGTCGCGTGCCGAGAGCCGAGCCGACCCACCGGCCTGATGATCAAGAACCGGCATTCGATCACGCACACCGAAGTGCTCTACTACCGCTCGACAAGCGCAGCGGCCGCGCTCACGCCAGCTGATATTGATGAGAGCGCGCTCGACGGCGCCACATATGTCCACCTCTCCGGGATCACACCGGCGCTGAGCGAGAGTTGCCGCGCCACGGTCGAGCACGTCCTCGCGCTTGCCCACGCTCGCGACATCTCCATATCGTTCGACGTCAATTACCGCAGCGCACTGTGGGATCGGCAGACCGCAGCCGAGGTCCTCACACCGATGCTGGGCCAGGCCGATATCGTCTTCGCCGGCCTCGACGAGGCCCACATGTTCACCGGCACCCGGGATCTACGCGCAACGTGCGAGGCAATGACGTCGCTCGCCCGCGGCTACGCGGTGGTCAAGCTGGGCGAGGCGGGGGCGGCAGCATCGGTCGGCGGTGAGTTCCACCGCCAAGACCCGCACCAGGTCACCTCAGTCGACACCGTCGGCGCCGGAGACGCTTTCGTCGCCGGATATCTCGCGCACACCATGACCGGTCATACCGTCCCGGAGAGCTTGGCGGCAGCAGCGGTGTGCGGAGCCCTCGCCTGTACTGTGCCCGGCGACTGGCAGGGCGCTCCGACAACCGCCGATCTCGTGCGCGCCTTGTCGCCGGCCGCTGACCCGGTCCGCCGGTGAGACGCTTCGTGAATGGACCGGCTCGAACTACTCGACGTACTGCGGGCAGGTGGCGGTCGCCGGGTCAGCACCACTGGCGCGCCACCGCGACAGGTTGAACTCGTACCACGCGTCCGGTGCGTCAGCGCGATAGTCCGCGCACTGCGGCGTCGGTTCGGGCAGCCGGGCCAACGCGGGCTCGGCATCCGATGACAGCGACAGCAGGTACGAGGCGTCCAGCTGCCCCGTCTGCTCATAGCGGTCGATGTTGCGCTCGGCGATCAGCCGCTCCGGGTTGATCGCCGCCAGGCCGAGCAGCGCAACGGCACCGGACACCAGGACCGCGCGCGGCAGCCAGCGCGCCGTCATACCGACGCCTGCCAGTGCAATCAGCACGAACACCGCGCCGAGCCACAACTCGATGGTGATGACCACGAGCCGCTGCACGCTGAAGCCGTAGGCCTCCTGATAGAGCCACATCCGGTGGATCGCCGAGATCACCACGACCACCGAGGTGGCGCACGTCGTTCCCACCAGCACCCGCAGCGCCCGCCGATCCGCGGCGGTGACGCGAGCGGCGACCCGGATGACGACGCTGATCACCAGCAGCGTCAACGCCGATACCCAGAGCAGCTGCCAGAACCCCTGCCGCGCGTACTCGGCGTACGTCAGTCCCTCGGTTTCGAGGACGTGGCGGTGGCCTCCGAAGAGGACCGTCGCCTGTACGGCGACAAACGCCACGAACAACGCGTCGAGCACACCCAGCGGCACCGCCCACTCCCACCTCGGCACGGACCGCATCGGCGCGGGCGCCACGGCGTCCAGCCGCGGTGCGAAGCGCATCACATAGCCACCACCGAGCACGAGGGCCGCCGCGAGTGCGAACACCAGAACGCGGCCGACGAGGCCGTCGAGGTCCAGCGCGGGAACCACGTTGTCGACAAAGTGCGCGAACGCCGGGTCCGCGGCGGTGAGTAGACCACCGAACACCAGCACCAGCGTCACCGTGATCGCGATGACGGCCCCGAAGCGGGCCAGCTTCATACCGCCCACCGCGTGCGGCACCAACGCGGGTGCGGCACGCCGAACCCAGCCGGTCAACCGCGCGGGAAGCAGCAGCGGCACGAACGGCGCCATGAACACCGATGTCCAGGTGCGACCTCCGACCAGCGTGCACCAACCGACGAGCCACGCCGCCATGATGCAGAGCACGCCGAGCCACTCCGCGGCGAGCAGCGCCGGAACCGAGAGCAGCGCCAACGTCAGTCCCATTCCCAGCCACTCACCGCGGGTGGGTCGACGCTCACCGGTGCCGTAGACCACAGCGAAGACCATCAGGCCGGCGACGAGGTATCCGATGCTCAGCACCGTCGGCCGCCACACCGCGGTGCCGAGTACACCGACCACGAGGGCGGACACGACGACCCGCCGAGGCGCTTGTGCCAGAGAATCGAGTGGCCACACGCGGTGCGGCCAGACGGTCCAGCCCGGCTCGCCATAGCCGGGGCGGGTCGGGCCAAGCACTGGTGGCGGCATGTGCGCGCCAGGAACCGTCACGGTCATGTGAACTCCTCCGCCGTCTGGGGGATGGTGACCGCTATGCGGCAGCCTGTACTGGTGTCCATGACTTCGACTGCGCCACCGTGCAGTTCGGCCGCCCACCGAGCGATCGCCAACCCGAGGCCTGTGCCTCCCGCCGACGTCGCACCACGGGTGAAGCGCTGGAACAACCGTTCGCGCTCGACAGCCGGTATGCCCGGGCCCTCGTCGCACACCTCCAGGCGCAGTCCCGTGAGGGTGGCGGCACTCGCGTCGACCGACACGCGGCCCCCGGCTGGACTGTGCCGAATCGCGTTGTCTACCAGGTTGACGACGACCTGCCGAAGCCGCGCCGGGTCCGCGACGGCGATCAGGGTCGGCGGCGACACCCGTACGACTATCTCGACATCGGGTGTCGACACGGCGACGTGCGCGATCGCCTCGCCGAGAAAGTCGCTGACTCGGAATGGGCCTTGCTGCAGCGGGATCGCACCGCCTTCGAGCCGCGAGAGGTCAAGCAGGTTGGTCACCAGCTCGCCGAGTCGCTCGGTCTGCGACAACGCCAACCGCATGGTTTTGGCATCCGGTTTGTCGACGCCGTCGACGACGTTCTCCAGCAGCGCGTGCAGCGCCGCGATGGGGGTCCGGAGTTCGTGGGAGACATTGGCGATGAGCCCGCGCCGGTACTCGTCCGCGGCACCGAGATCGGCCGCCATCTGGTTGTAGGCCGCAGCCAGCTGTCCCACCTCGTCCCTGGACGTGGCGCGCACACGCACGCTGTAGTCACCCCGCGCCATGGCACGGGCTGCCGCGGTCATCTGACGCAGCGGGGAGGTCATCCCGTGCGCGAGAAACTGAGTGAAGACGAGCGAGACGACCAGCGCGGCGAGCAGCGTGTATCGGAGCTGCCACCCCGCGCCGATCTGGAACGTGAGCGCGATCAGGGTGATGGCGCTGACAACCAGCAGACCCATCTTGACCTTGAACGAGGCGAACGGGTCCAACGGGCGCGGCAGCCGGTCCCACACGGCGGCCAGCCGGCTCATCGTGGCGGCTCCAGCGCGTAGCCGACGCCGTGCACCGTACGGATGAGTTCCGCTCCGAGCTTGCGCCGCAATGCCTTCACGTGGCTGTCCACCGTGCGGGTCTCCACCCCCGAGGCCCAGCCCCAGACGTGCTCCAGGAGCGTCTCACGGGGCACCGCGGCCCTCGGCCTCCCTGCGAGGAAGGCCAGCACGTCGAATTCCAGCTTGGTGAGGTGGATTTCCTCATCGGCCCGGTGAACACGACGCGCCTGCACGTCGATTCGGTACTCACCGACCGAGACCGGTGATGTCTCGCTCGTCCGATCCGCGCGACGCAGCAACACACGAACGCGCGCGACGAGTTCGCGCATGCTGAAGGGTTTGGTCAGGTAGTCGTCGGCCCCTATGCCCAGGCCCACCAGCATGTCCGTCTCGTCGCTGCGGGCCGTGAGCATCAGTACCGGCGTCGGGCGCACGGCGTGGATTCGTCGGCATACCTCCAACCCATCGAAACCGGGCAGCATGACGTCGAGCACCACCAGATCGGGATCGGTCGCCGCGGCCTTCGCTACCGCCGACGGTCCGTCGACGGCGGTATCCACCAGGAATTCCTCGGCACGAAGGCGAGCGGCCACCGCGGCCAGGATGGTCGGCTCGTCGTCGACCACCAGGATTCGCTTCACACTTCAGACTGTAAGTGCCTGGTGTGGTGCTTCCGGGGTGCAGTTGTGAAGATACGGTGGAGAAAGGCCTGCGTCAGCCGAGGTCGGCGATCTTGGAGTCCTTTTTGTCCTCGGGCGTGCAGAGCTTGGCGAAGGCGGATCGCTGCGACACGATGTCACCCGTCGACGAGTTCTTGCCGTCGCGCTCCTTCAGGTACCTGGCCACGGTCGCGTCCTGATCCTCGGTGCGCATGGCCAGGAAGTCCGCGCATGTTGTGCGGCCGCCCGAGTTGCTGGCGCCCGAGCATCCGGTCAGTACCGCCACCACGGCCAGGGCCAACGCCAGTCGCTTCACGTCGCCCAGCGTACGGGGCTCACGCGCGCTGACTGGATACCGATATGACCTCTCCGGTCAGGTAACTGGAGTAGTCACTGGCCAAAAACGCGATAGTGGTCGCGATCTCCCATGGTTCGGCGGCCCTGCCGAACGCCTCGTCCGAGGCCAGTTGGTCGAGAAGTTCGGACGAACTGGTCTTCTCGAGGAACTTGTGCCGTGCGATGCTCGGCGACACCGCGTTGATGCGGACGCCGTACTCGACGGCTTCGATTGCGCTGCAGCGAGTCAGCGCCATCACACCGGCCTTGGCCGCCGCGTAGTGCGACTGCGAGTGCTGTGCGCGCCAACCCAGCACACTGGCGTTGTTGACGATGACACCGCCGTGCTCGACGCCGCGGAAGTAGCGCAGCGTCGCGCGGGTGGCCCGCATGACCGAGGTGAGCGTGACATTGAGGACGCGGTCCCACTCGTCGTCGGTCATATCGATGACGGGCGTCTGCCCGCCCAGACCGGCGTTGTTGACCAGCACGTCGAGGCGACCCATCTTCTCCACCGCGGTGGTGATCAGGGCGTCGACGGCCTCGGTCGACGTCACGTCACACACCACGGCATCGACGCGGCCCAGCCCCAGACCCGCCAGCTCGTCGCGCGTCTCACCGAGGCGGCGTTCGTGGAAATCGGACACCACGACATCGGCGCCCTCCAGCAGCGCCCGCCGTGCGGTCGTCGAACCGATGCCGGTTCCCGCGGCTGCCGTCACCAGCACGACCTTGCCCTTGAGCAATCCGTGGCCGTCGATCTCCTTGGGGGCAACCGCCAGACTCATTAGCCCTTAACCTCTCGTGGCAGGCCGAGCACGCGCTCGGCGATGATGTTTCGCTGAATCTCGTTCGAACCGCCGTAGATCGTGTCCGAGCGGGAGAAGAGGTAGAGCCGCTGCCACTCGTCGAACTCGGCGCCGATGAGCGCCAGGCCCGCCATCCCCTGAACGTCCATCGCGATCTCCCCGAGATCGCGATGCCAGTTGGCCCACAGCAGTTTCGACACATTGTCTTGACCCGGTTGCTCCACATCCATCGTGGCCAGCGCATACGACCGCATGGTCTGCAGCCCCGCCCACGACCGGGTCAGTCGCTCCCGGATCAGCGGATCGTCGATGGCGCCGGTCTGCTTGGCCAGCTCTACCAGGCCGGAGTGCTCACGTGCGTAACGGATCTGCTGGCCGAGCGTGGAGACTCCGCGCTCGAAGGTCAGGGTGCCCATGGCGACCCGCCAACCGTCGCCCGGCTCCCCCACCACGAGAGCTGCGTCGGTGCGGGCGTCGTCGAAGAAGACCTCGTTGAACTCCGAGTCTCCGGTCAGCTGGACGATCGGGCGGATCTCCACTCCCGGCTGATCCAGCGGCACCAGTAGATACGACAGTCCGGCGTGGCGCTTGGAGCCCTTCTCGGTACGGGCGATGACGAAGCACCACTGCGCCCAGTGCGCGAGTGACGTCCACACCTTCTGCCCGTTGATCACCCAGGCATCGCCGTCGAGTTCGGCCGACGTCGAGACGTTGGCGAGGTCACTGCCCGCACCCGGCTCGGAGTAGCCCTGCGACCACAGCTCGGTGACGTCGAGGATCTTGGGCAGGAAGCGCTTCTGCTGTTCGGGTGTGCCGTAGGCGATCAGCGTCGGACCCAGGAGTTCCTCACCGAAGTGATTGACCTTGTCCGGCGCGTCGGCCTTGGCGTACTCCTCGTAGAACGCAACGCGGTGCGCCACCGACAGCCCACGACCGCCATGTTCCACCGGCCAGCCCAGACACGTCAGCCCCGCCTTCGCGAGATGCTGGTTCCAGGCGCGCCGTTCCTCGAACGCCTCGTGCTCACGTCCGGGCCCACCGAGACCCTTGAGTGCCGCGTACTCACCGACCAGGTTGTCGGCGAGCCATTGCCGGACCTCGGTCCGGAACTCCTCGACTTCCAACATTCTTGTAGGCTAACCTACCAAGCACTTGCTTTGTTAGAGGAGCATCAATGACGACGCCCGGCGGGCAGGAGCGCAGTGACTTGGAGTCCTCGCAGCCCAGGACCATCCCCGCAACCCTGCACCGGATAGCCGGCGAGTTTCCCGACCGCGCCGCCGTCGTCACCGACGACCGCGTGCTCACCTACGCCGACCTGAAGGACGAGGTCAGGCAGGCCGCGGCGGCGATGATCGCCCTCGGAGTGGGCCCTGGAGACTGCGTGGCCATCTGGTCACCCAACTCCTGGCACTGGGTCGTCGCCAGCCTCGCCACGACCTACGCAGGCGGGGTCGTCGTACCGCTGAACACCCGCTACACCGCCAGCGAGGCCAACGACATCCTGGCCCGCACCAAGGCGCCACTGCTGATCGGCATGGGCGAGTTCCTCGGCGCCGACAGAGTTGGCGAACTCGACCTCGGCGCCCTGCCCGACCTGCGCCACGTTGTGCGGGTGCCCGTGCAGGACGGCGACGCCGACTCGGCGGCGTCGTGGGATGCGTTCATCGCGCGCGGCACCGACGTCGCCGCGGCAGATGCCCGCGCGGCGGCCGTGCGACCCGACGACGTGTCCGACATCCTGTTCACCTCGGGCACCACGGGCCGCAGCAAGGGTGTGCTGTGCGCGCACCGGCAGTCGCTTGACGCGCCGGCGGCGTGGGCCGACTGCGCCGAACTCACCAGCGACGACCGCTACCTGTGCATCAACCCGTTCTTCCACAACTTCGGCTACAAGGCCGGCATCCTGACATGCCTGCAGAGGGGTGCGACGCTCATCCCGCAGTTGACGTTCGACCCCGAGCGGGCGATGCGCGCGGTGCAGGAGCACCGCATCACAGTGCTGCCAGGTCCCCCAACGATCTACCAGACGCTGCTCGACCATCCCAAGCGCGCCGAGTACGACCTGACATCACTGCGATTCGCCGTGACCGGGGCGGCCACCATTCCGGTGATCCTCATTGAACGGATGCAGTCCGAGCTCGACATCGACATCGTGCTGACCGCGTACGGGCTCACCGAGGCAAGCGGTTTCGGCACCATGTGCCGATCCGACGATGACGCCGTCACGGTCGCCACCACCAGCGGACGCCCCATCGCCGGCTTCGAACTCCGGATCGACGCGGCGCCGACAGGCGGCGACGAACCAGTATCCGGCGAGGTACTGCTGCGGGGTCCCAACGTCATGCTCGGCTACCTCGACGACCCCGAGGCCACCGCGGCAGCCATCGACGCCGACGGCTGGCTGCACACCGGGGATATCGGAAACCTCGACGAGGCGGGCAATCTGCGGATCACCGACCGCCTCAAGGACATGTACATCAGCGGCGGCTTCAACGTGTACCCGGCGGAGGTCGAGCAGGTACTCGCCCGCATCGACGGAGTCGCCGAGGCCGCCGTGATCGGCGTGCCCGACGAGCGCATGGGCGAGGTCGGCAAGGCGTTCGTCGTGGTGAAGCCGGGCGCCGAACTCGACGAACAGAGTGTGATCGCCAGCGCCCGCGAGCATCTGGCCAATTTCAAGACGCCGCGCGCTGTCGCGTTCGTGGACGCGCTTCCGCGCAACGCCGGCGGCAAGGTCGTCAAACCCCAACTGCGAGAGATGATTTGATGGACTTACAGTTCGACGAGGCGACCGAGGAGTTCCGGGCTGAGGTCCGCGACTTCCTCGCCGCCAACACCGCGCACTTCCCGACCAAGTCCTACGACATCGCCGAGGGCTTCGAGCAGCACCGGCACTGGGACAAGGTGCTGTTCGACGCGGGCCTGTCGGTCATCGCGTGGCCCGAGAAGTACGGCGGTCGCGACGCGACGCTGTTGCAGTGGGTGGTCTACGAGGAGGAGTACTTCCGCGCGGGCGCACCCGGCCGGGCCAGCGCTAACGGCACCTCGATGCTGGCGCCGACCCTGTTCGCACACGGAACACCCGAGCAACTGGACCGAATCCTGCCCAAGATGGCCAGCGGTGAGGAGATCTGGGCGCAGGCGTGGTCGGAGCCCGAGGCGGGCAGCGACCTGGCATCGCTGCGGTCCACCGCCACCAGAACCGACGGCGGCTGGAAGCTCAACGGTCAAAAGATCTGGAGTTCGCGGGCCCCCTTCGGCGACAGGGCGTTCGGCTTGTTCCGCTCGGACCCCGAGGCCCAGCGGCACAAGGGGTTGACCTACTTCATGTTCGACCTGAAGGCCGACGGCGTCACCGTGCGGCCCATCGCGCAACTCGGTGGTGACACCGGATTCGGCGAGGTCTTCCTCGACGACGTCTTCGTCCCCGACGAGGACGTCATCGGCGGCGTCAACGACGGCTGGCGCGCGGCCATGAGCACCTCGAGCAATGAGCGCGGCATGTCGCTGCGCAGCCCAGCTCGATTCCTCGCACCGGCCGAGCGACTCGTCGACCTCTGGAAGTCCGACCGCAATCCGGCATACGCCGAGCGCGTCGCCGACGCCTGGATCAAGGCACAGGCGTACCGGCTGCACACGTTCGGCACGGTGACGCGCCTGGTCGGTGGCGGCGAACTCGGCGTCGAGTCGTCGGTCACCAAGGTGTTCTGGTCCGACCTGGACGTCGCGCTGCACCAGACCGCACTGGACCTGCGGGGTCCCGACGCCGAGCTGGCAGATAACTGGACCGAGGGCCTGCTGTTCGCATTGGGCGGCCCGATTTACGCGGGCACCAACGAGATTCAGCGCAACATCATCGCCGAGCGGCTGCTGGGTCTGCCTCGCGAGAGCAAGGGGCAGTAACAGTGAACTTCGAGATCGACGAACAGCAGCGCGATTTCGCCGCGAGCATCGACGCGGCTCTCGGCGCGGCCGATGTGCCCGCCGCGGTGCGGGCATGGTCGGCGGGTGACGCAGACCCCGGCCGCAAGGTGTGGGCGACGCTGGCAGACCTGGGCGTGACGGCACTGGCCGTGCCTGAGCGCTTCGACGGTATCGGCGCGCATCCGGTGGACCTCGTGGTCGCCGCCGAACGCCTTGGCTACTGGGGTGTTCCCGGCCCGGTGTCCGAGTCCATCGCCGTCGCGCCGGTGCTCCTCGCCGACGACGAGCGTGCCGAAGGTCTGGCCTCGGGTGCGCTGATCGCCACGGTCGCGATGGCCCCGCACACCCCGCGCGCCGTCGACGCGGACAAGGCAGGCCTGCTCCTGGTCGCCGACGACAGCGGCGTCCGCGACGGGATCGCAGGGCAGGCCCACGAGTCCGTCGACCCCGCCCGCACCCTGTTCGATGTGTCAGCGAGCGGCGAGGCTCAGCAGGCCGACACCGCCCGCGCCTTCGAGTTCGGTGCCCTCATCACGGCCGCCCAGCTGGTCGGGGCGGGCCAGGCGATGCTGGACGCATCGGTGGCGTACGCCAAACAGCGCAGCCAATTCGGCAGGCTGATCGGGTCATACCAGGCGATCAAACACAAGCTGGCCGACGTGCACATCGCCGTCGAGCTGGCCCGTCCCCTGGTGTACGGCGCCGCACTGTCGCTGGCCGACTCCTCACCCGACACCGAGCGTGACGTCAGCGCGGCGAAGGCCGCCGCGTCGGATGCCGCTCTGCTGTCAGCACGCTCATCGCTGCAGACACACGGCGCCATCGGGTTCACCCAGGAGCACGATCTGTCCCTGCTGCTACTGAAGGTGCAGGCACTGCACTCGGCCTGGGGTGACCCGACGTGGCATCGTCACCGCGTTCTTGAGAGGTTGGCCCGATGAGTGAAGAGCGGGACCTGTTGCGCGACACCGTCACCGCGCTGGTCGACAAGCACGCCTCGCCCGAAGCCGTCCGTACGGCCATGGAGTCGGAGCGCGGCTACGACGAGGGGCTCTGGAAGCTGCTGTGCGAGCAGGTCGGCGCGGCCGCACTTGTGGTGCCCGAGGAGCTGGGCGGTGCTGGCGGCGAACTGGGTGACGCGGCCGTGGTGCTCGAGGAACTCGGCAGGCATCTGGTGCCGACACCGCTGCTGGGCACGACGCTGACCGAACTGGCGCTGCTGGCCGCCGACGAACCCGACACCGACGCGCTGGGCGCGCTGGCGGAGGGTACGTCCATCGGCGCCGTGGTGTTCGATGCCGATTACGTCGTCAACGGCGACATCGCCGATGTGGTGGTCGCGGTTGACGGCGACGCCCTGGTGCGGTGGACGACGTTCACCTCCGAGCCGATCACGACGATGGACCCGACGCGCAGGCTGGCCAAGCTCGCAGCGCAGGAGACCGCACCGTTGGCCGCCAACCCAGCGCTGGCTGACACCGCGGCCATCCTGTTGGCCGCCGAGCAGATCGGTGCGGCGACGCACTGCCTGGACCTGACCGTCGCGTACACCAAGGACCGCGTGCAATTCGGCAGGCCCATCGGCAGTTTCCAGGCGCTCAAGCACCGGATGGCCGATATGTACGTCGAGGTGCAGTCGGCGCGTGCGGTGGTCAACGACGCGATCGCCGATCCGTCGCCAACCTCGGCCGCGCTGGCACGTGTCGCGGCCAGCGAGGCGTTCAGCGCGGTGGCCGCCGAGGCGGTCCAGATGCACGGTGGCATCGCGATCACCTGGGAGCACGACATCCAGCTGTACTTCAAGCGTGCCCACGGCAGCGCGCAGCTTCTCGGACCGCCGCGAGACCATCTGCGCCGGCTCGAGGCCGACCTGTTCTAGCCTGGCTCGAGTGAGCAACCGCGTCGCGTTACGAGCCGGGATCCCGCCGTTCTACGTCATGGACGTGTGGCTGGCCGCCGCAGAACGCCAGCGTTCGCACGGCGACCTGGTGAATCTGTCGGCGGGTCAGCCGAGCGCCAAGGCGCCCAGCCCGATCATCGAGGCGGCCGCGCGGGCCCTCGCCGAGGAGAACCTCGGCTACACCGTCGCCATGGGCATCCCCGAACTGCGCGAGGGGATAGCGGCGTCGTACGACAAGCAGTACGGCGTCGCGGTGGACCCCGACGAGGTCGTCGTCACCACGGGGTCCTCGGGTGGCTTCCTGCTCGCGTTCCTGACCTGTTTCGACGTCGGTGACCGGGTGGCCGTGACCAGCCCCGGCTACCCCTGTTACCGCAACATCCTCTCCGCGCTCGGCTGCGAGGTGGTCGAGGTGCCATGCGGGCCGGACACCCGATTCCAGCCGACGGTCGAGATGCTCGCCGAGATCAGCCCACCCATCAAGGGCGTGGTGATCGCGAGCCCGGCCAACCCCACCGGCACCGTCATCCCGCCCGCCGAGCTGGCTGCGATCGCATCGTGGTGCGAGTCCTCGGGGGTGCAGTTGATCAGCGATGAGATCTACCAGGGTCTGGTGTATCCCGGCGCGCCGCAGACGAGTTGCGCGTGGGAGACATCGCGTGACGCGATCGTCGTGAACAGCTTCTCGAAGTACTTCGCGATGACCGGTTGGCGGCTCGGCTGGCTGCTGGTCCCGCGACCGCTGCTGCGCGCCGTGGACTGCCTGACCGGGAACTTCTCGATCTGCCCGCCGACACTGCCGCAGAAGGCCGCCGTCGCGGCGTTCACGCCTGCGGCGATCGCCGAGGCCGACGCACTCGTCGGTGAGTACGCGGTGAACCGCGAACTGCTGTTGACCGGGCTACCCGATATCGGGTTGGGCCGGCTGGCGCCCGCCGACGGCGCGTTCTATGTGTACGCCGATATCTCCGACTACTCATCAGACTCCCTGGCCTTCTGCGCGAAGCTGTTGGCGGACACCGGTGTTGCGATCGCTCCGGGGATCGACTTCGACACCGTCCACGGGGGCTCCTACGTCCGATTGTCCTTCGCCGGCGCCGCCACTGACATCTCCGAGTCGCTGCGCCGCATGGGCCCCTGGCTGGCAGCTCAGCTCTAACGAGCGCTCCAGCCGCCATCCATCGTGTACGAGGCGCCGGTCACCATGCCGGCACTCGGTGAGGCCAACCAGCCCACCAGCGCCGCGACATCCTCGGGCTCCACGAGTCGCTTGATGGCGCTCTCGGTGAGCAACACCTTGCTGAGCACCTCATCCTCGGTGATGCCGTGGGTGCGGGCCTGGTCGGTGATCTGCTTGGCCACCAAAGGGGTTCGCACGTAGCCCGGGTTCACACAGTTGCTGGTGACGTCGTGGGGTCCACCCTCCAACGCCGTGACCTTGGACAGTCCCTCCAAACCGTGCTTGGCGGTGACGTAGGCGACCTTGAACTCCGATGCCCGCAGACCGTGCACTGAGGACACGTTGACGATCCGGCCGAAGCGCTGTGCGTACATGTGCGGCAGGGCCGCACGAATCAGCAGAAAAGGCGCCTCGACCATCAGCGCGAGCATGGAGCGAAACCGCGCCGGATCGAATGCGGTGATTTCCTCGACCGTCTGCACGCCGGCGTTGTTGACCAGCACGTCCACTGCCAGCTGCAGGTCCTCCAACACCGCGACGTCGAGAAGGTCGACAGCCCAAACGGTTCCGCCTATCTCATCGGCCAGTGTCTTGGCCGCCGCGCCATCGACGTCTGCGACCGTCACCGAAGCGCCCCTGCTGGCCAGTTCGCGGGCACACGCCGCACCGATACCGCTCGCACCTCCGGTGACCAGCGCCGAACGACCTGTCAGATCCGGCATCACACGCCGGCCCGGTTGCGCTCGGAAGCCACCGCCTCCGCGTCGGCGATGTCGAGGGACTCCAGGTCGACACCCTTGGTCTCCCTGGTGAACAGCACCGCGACCAGCGTGATGGCGCAGGCCGCCGCTAGGTATATCGAGATCGGCACCGAGGAGCCGTAGATCTCGAGCAGCTTCACTGCGATGAGCGGCGCCAGCGACCCCGCCACGATCGAGGTGACCTGATATCCGAGGGAGACACCCGAATACCGCATCCGGGTTGGGAACATCTCCGCCATGATCGCCGGCTGCGGCGCATACATGAACGCATGGATGATCAGGCCGAGTGTGATCGCGGTGGTGACGATCACGAAGTCGCCGCTGTTCATCATCGGGAAGGCGAAGAAGCCCCAGGTGCTGCCCAGGATCGCACCCACCAGGTACACCGGGCGCCGTCCCCAACGGTCCGACAGGTACCCGACGACGGGGATAGCGGCGAAGTGCACCGCGTGCGCGACAAGCAGGTACCACAGGATCGAACTGGTGTCCGCACCCACCTGAACCTTCAGATAGGTGATCGAGAACGTGACCACCAGGTAGTACATGATGTTCTCGCCAAACCGCAGACCCATGGCGGTGAAGACACCGCGCGGGTAGCGCTTGAGCACCTCGACGACACTGAACGACGTCGCCTTGATCTTCTCGGCCTCCTGTTGTGCCGCAACGAAGATCGGCGCGTCGGTGACCTTGGTGCGGATGTAGTAGCCGATGAGGACCACCACCGCCGATAGCCAGAACGCCACGCGCCAGCCCCACGACAGGAACGAGGACTCCGACAGCGTTGCGGTGAGCACCAGCAGCACGACCGTCGCGAGCATATTGCCCACGGGCACACCAGCTTGCGGCCAGCTGGCCCAGAAGCCGCGCTGCTTGTTCGGGCTATGCTCGGCCACCAGCAGTATCGCGCCACCCCACTCGCCACCGACCGCGAAGCCCTGGATGAACCGCAGCGCGACGAGCAGCCCCGGCGCCCAGTAGCCGATCTGGCCGAACGTCGGCAGGCATCCCATCAGGAACGTGGCCGCGCCGACCAGAAGCAGAGAGAACTGCAGCAGTTTCTTGCGGCCGAACTTGTCGCCGTAGTGGCCGAACACCACACCGCCGAGCGGGCGCGCGACAAAGCCGACGGCATAGGTCGCGAACGCGAGGAAGATCGCGTTGAGCTCACTGGTGGTCTCCGAGAAGAACACCTTGCTGAACACCAGGGTGGCAGCGGTGCCGTAGAGGAAGAACTCATACCACTCGACGACGGTGCCCGCCATCGACGCGGCGACCACCCGCTTGAGGCCGGTCGGTATCGAGCTGGTCATTGGATGACTCCTCCTGTGATGCGGCACACAATCGCATCTGAGTATTGATGCAGGCGCACGGCAGAGGCAATGGCCAAAACTGCAGGACGAATCTGCGAAAATGCAGATATGCCAGGTCCCACACCACAGCGGCGCCTCAGCGCCGATGACCTACTCGTGCTGCTGGCGGTCGGACGATCCGGTCGGTACACCCAGGCGGCCGACGAACTCGGCGTCAACCACACCACCATCGCGCGCCGCATCGCCGCGCTGGAGCAGTCCCTCGGCGGCCGGCTCCTCGCACGGGTCGGCGGCGGCTGGGAACTCACCGACCGGGGGCGTGAGGCGCTCGGTGCCGCCGAGGCGGTGGAGTCCGCGGTCCGCGCGCTCTCCGCAGACCCGGCCAGTCCCCCGGTGCTCGAGGGCGTCGTGCGCATGTCGGCGACCGACGGATTCAGCGCCTACATCGCCGCGCCGGCCATTGCCGAGGTGCAACGGCGCCATCCCGGTGTGGCGGTCGAGATCGTGGCCACCACGCGACGCGCCACACAGCAGCGGTCCGGCCTCGACTTCGAGGTGGTGGTCGGTGAACCGCAGGTTCACCGCGCCCAGGCGATTCGACTCGGCGACTACCACCTGGGTCTGTACGGGTCACGCGACTATCTGGCCCGGCGCGGGGCTCCGGCCTCGCGTGCCGAGTTGACGGGCCACCCGCTGATCTACTTCATCGATTCGATGCTGCAGGTCGACGATCTGGACCTGGCCCGAAGTGTCGCCCCCGGAATGCGCGAGTCCATCACCTCCACCAATGTGTTCGTGCACGTGGAGGCGACACGGGCTTCCGCAGGCCTGGGCCTGCTGCCCTGTTTCATGGCTGCCCGCCACGACGATCTCGTCCGCGTGCTGCCCGACACCGTCGCACTGCAACTGTCGTACTGGCTCGTCACACGCGCCGAGACGATGCACCGGCCCGAGGTGGCCGCCGTGTTCGACGCGATCCGCACCCGCATGGCCGACCAACACGACGCGTTACTGGGCCTCGTGCCCTAGCGTGCAGACATGCCGTTCCTCGACACCGATGGCCCAAGCGCCTACTACCGGCACTGGGCCAGCGCCGAACCGAGTGCTGCGGTCGTGTTCCTGCACGGATTCGGCGAACACACCGGGCTGTACCACCGCTACGCATTCGCGCTGAACGCCAAGGGAATCGACGTGTGGGCCGTCGACCAGCTCGGACACGGGCTGTCACCGGGAACGCGCGGCGACTTCGGCTCCATCGAGGCGTCCTCGGCGCTCGCCGAGGAGCTGACGCAGCTGGCCGAGCGGACCAGCCCGGGGTTGCCCTTGGTGGCCGCGGGCCACTCGTTCGGCTCCATCGTCACGCTCTTCCGGGTGCTCGAGAATCCCGACCGGTACCGGGCCGCCGTCATATCGGGTGCCCCACTGATCCCGATCGCCGAGATGCTGGACGCCGACAGTTCATTCGACCTCGATCCCAGCTGGCTATCGGCAGATCCCTTCTACCTGGACTCGCTGGAGAATGACCCGTTGGCGTTCGTCGACGCCAACGGGGCCACCCTGACCCGGGAGCTGGACAGAGCGTGGGACCGATTCGGTGCCGATCTACCGTCGCTGGCGATACCGACGCTGGCCGTGCACGGCGAGTCCGACCCGATCGCCGATATCGGCGCGGTGCGCGCATACGCCGAGCAGATCGAACGGCTCGAACTGGTGGAATCCCCCGGCGGCCACCACGACATCCTCAATGACGTCAACCACCGTGAAGTCGCGGCGGTGGTCGCGGACTTCGTCATCGCGCACACCCGGTCGTGAACCGGCCGGGCCTGGCGCTCGCCGCAACCGTCGCCGTCCTCACCTGCATATCGGCGGCCTGCTCCTCGGAGACTCCCGGCGTTGACACGGCAGCGGAGCTGAACGGCACCTTCAGCGCCGTGTTCGGCCCCAGCACCACACTGGGCGGCAACGTGATTCCCGACAGCGCCGCCACCGTCACCTGGGTGGCCCGCTCGGCGTGCCGGGACACCGGATGCGTCGCCGCCGCCACGGAGGTCGCGCCCGCCGCGTCGAGTGCCCCTCGTCCGCCGAGCATGGTTCTCGACTTCGTCGGCGGTCACTGGGTATCGGTGGACGAGGTGCCGTCGGAATGTGTCAACTCCAAGGGTGAGTCGATCACCGTGCAGGGCTGGCAGACCTACGTGCTGGCGCCCAAACCCGACGGGACTCTGGTCGGCACGTACACCAACCGGTCGTCGGTCGGCGGCGCGTGCCACAACTCAACGCAGACCGTCACCCTGTCGCGCACGGGCGACGGCGATCCCGCCGTCGAGGTCGCCGACCCCGCGACGCAATCCGCCCGGCAGTCGTCCCCCGCCGCCGCCCTGTGGGGCGAGTACCGGCAGGTGCAGACCAACCCCCGCTCCGGCCAGGTCTATCCGCCGACCACCTACTCCGGCAACACACAATGCCTGCGCACCGGCGAGCGGTGTCTGACCTATCTCGTCGACCCCGACTCGAAGGCCATCCTGGTCATGACATTCGCGGAGGGACAGTGGACCTCGACGAGCGCTCCCCTCGACGCCACTTGTCCCGACGGTGGCGCCGCGAGATCGACGCTCACCGGACAGTTCGCGCTCCCCCAGCCAGTCTCCGACCCCATCCCCAAACTGACGGGCACCCAACGCACCACGCAGACCGGGACCTGTCCCGGATCGCTGACTCTTGACGTCACCCTCGACCGCGTCGGGGACGGCACGGGACGAGCACCGTGAGACGCCGCATCCTCGGCGCCGCGGCGGCCGCACTACTCATCACCGGATGTTCGTCTCAGGCCTCCCAGACCGGCATCGACACGGCCACCGGCGACGCGCATCCCACGCCGACCTTCGACGGCACCTACAGCGTGACTCAGGTACCTGGCGCCGGCGCGGACACGTGGATCGCGCGCTCGGTGTGCGACGACGACCACTGCGTGGCGACGGTGTCCATCGTCGACCCCAACCGAACCGACGGTGTTCCGTTCCGCACCAAGGTCTTCGACTTCCTCGACGGTCGGTGGACGGCCGTCTCGGAGGACCCCGGCCAGTGCACTCCCCAGGCGACCGGTGAACCGCTCGACACGGCGGTGTGGACCGTCATCTCCCTCGAACCGAAACCCGACGGCACACTGACCGGGACATACGAGGAGGCTGCCGCCGTGGGCGCGTGCACCGGTCAGCGCACACTCGAACTCACCCGGGTGGCCGACGTCAACCCGCGGATCCGACTCGCAGACCCGAACACCGTGCCGCCCCGGGCACCATCTCCCGCGACGGCGTTGCGCGGCAGCTACACCTACTCACAGACCCATCGGCCCACCGGCACGACGTTCCCGATCGAGAACTATCGCGGCGAAACCCATTGCCTACGAACGGGTGAACGCTGCCAGACGCTGCTTCGGGGCGACAACGACGCGGTGCTCGCCCTGACCTTCGCCGATGATCGGTGGACCGAATCCACACCGCCGCTGCCTGCCGACTGCCCGGGCACGACCACGTCCCGCTACGTCACGACCAGCAGATTCGACCTACCTCAACCACCGGTGGATCCGCTGCCGGTGCTGACCGGCCGTGCGCATCAGGTCGTGACAGGCGGCTGTGACTCCACCTTCGACCTCGACCTCGAACTGCGGCGCACCGGAGACTAGAGCCAGGTGTCGGCAGTGGTGGTGGTGATGAACTGCTCGAGATCGTCACGCCACTGCGCGGGCGTGTTCTTGTCCGGCTCGATACCGGTGTACTCACCGCGGTAGAACAGCAGCGGCCGAGGCTTGCGCTTGGGCACCTCCGAAAGCGAGTGCACCGCGCCGAAGACGACGAAGTGGTCGCCGCCGTCATGGACCGACGCCACCGTGCAGTCGATGTGCGCCAGCGTGTCCTTGATCAGCGGTGACCCGAGTTCAGATGGGCTCCAGTCGATTCCGGCGAACTTGTCGGGTTCCCTGGAGCCGAACCGCGCGGAGACGTCCTTCTGCTTCTCGTGCAGCACGTTGACGCAGAACTTCCCGCTGGCCTCGATGGCCTGCCACGACCGCGAGACCTTGGTCGGGCAGAACAGCACCAGCGGCGGATCCAGCGACAGCGCTGCGAACGACTGGCATGCGAACCCCACCGGCACGTCCTCGTGCATCGTGGTGATGATCGTGATGCCGGTGCAGAACTGGCCAAGCACGCTACGGAATGTCCGCGGGTCTATCTCGTTGGCGGTCACGATATCGACTACTTGAACCCGACGCTGAAGTCGTGACCCCACAGGCTGACCGCGGTGCTCTCCCTGGCCACCCAACCGTCGTCGGCGACCTCGAGTCCCTCACAACCGAACTCGATGTCGAACCCGCCGGGGGTCTTCATGTAGAACGACAGCATCTTGTCGTTGACGTGGCGCCCCAGAGTCGCCGACATCTTCACCTTGCGGCGCAGCGCGCGGTCCAGGCACAACCCGACGTCATCGGCGCAGCCCACCTCAACCATGAGATGGACAATCCCGCTGGGGGTTTCGCCCGGCATGAACGCCAAACTATGGTGCCGAGGATTCACCCCGAGGAAGCGCAGCCAAGCGGGCGGCCCGTCGGCGGGACGGCCGACCAATTGCGGGGGCAGACGCATTGAGTCGCGCAGGCTGAACCCGAGGACGTCGCGGTAGAAGTGCAGAGTCTCGGCATCGTCGCGGGTGGTCAACACGACGTGACCAAGGCCCTGCTCCTCGGTGACGAACTTGTGGCCATACGGACTGACCAGACGCCGGTGCTCGAGAGCCGCGCCGTGAAACACCTCAAGCGTATTGCCCGACGGGTCATCGAAGACGATCATCTCGTCGACACGACGCTCGGCCAGCTCGGTGGCGGTCGCCTCCTTGTAGGGCGTGCCCTCGAGGTCGAGACGCTTGCGGATCTCCTGCAGGTCTGCGGCGTTCGCCGCTTCCCAGCCGGACTGCATTAGCCGGTCGTGCTCGCCCGGCACGATGACCAGGCGGGCCGGGAACTCGTCCATCCGCAGGTAGAGCGCGCCGTCAGTGGAGCCTGAGCCCTCGACCATGCCGAGGACCTTCAGCCCGTACTCGCGCCAGGCCGATATGTCGGTGGCCTCGATGCGCAGGTATCCAAGTGACTTGATGCTCATCGCTCAACTCCCAAGAAAATCAACCGTCAGCTTGTTGAACTCGTCGAACTTCTCCAGCTGTGCCCAGTGTCCGCACTGACCGAACACGTGCAGTTGAGCGCGCTGAATCTGCTTGAGTGCCACCAGAGCACCATCGAGCGGGTTGACTCGGTCCTCGCGTCCCCAGATCAGCAGCACGGGCTGACGCAGCTTGTAGACCTCGCGCCACATCATGCCGAGTTCGAAGTCAGCACCCGCGAAGGACTTGCCCATGGCCTTAGCCGCCGCCAGCGACTCAGGCTGGCTGGCGATCGCGAAACGCTCGTCGATGAGTTCAGGTGTGACCAGGTTCTGGTCGAACACCATGATGCGCAGGAACTTCTCCATGTTCTCGCGCGTGGGTTGATGGGTGAACTTGCCCAGCAACTTCACACCCTCGGTGGGGTCGGGCGCGAACAGGTTCACACTCAGACCACCGGGGCCCATCAACACCAGCCGACCGGCGCGCTTCGGGTTGTCCAGCGCGAACCGCACCGCGGTGCCGCCACCCAGCGAGTTGCCCACCAGCGCAGCACGTTCGATGCCCAGGTGATCGAACAGAGCCAGCAGGGCGTTGGCGCTGTACCGGTTGTACTGCTCGTGCTCGGTGTGCTTGTCGGAGTGGCCGTAGCCGGGCTGATCGACGGCCAGCACATGGAAGTGCTGCGCCAACACCGCGATGTTCTTCGAGAAATTCGACCAGCTCGACGCCCCGGGACCACCGCCGTGCAGCAGCACGACAGTCCCCGCGGTCTCCCGGTTGCTGACGCCTGCCTCGTGATAGTGCAGACGCATCTGGTCGGTGACCTGCGCGTACCGCGAGGTCGACTCGAACGTTATGTCCTGGACAGCGGTCATCAGACCATCGTGTCCTGTGGCGGCAGCCCGAATGCGTCATTGCCGAAGATCAGGTAGGCACGTTCCGGCTCGTTGGCCGCGTGCACGCGGCCGGCATGCGCGTCGCGCCAGAATCGCTGGACGGGCTGGTCGACGTTGAGCGCGGTGGCACCCGATGCCTCGAACAGCAGATCGATCGACGCGATCGCACGCGCGGTGGCGCGCACCTGGTCCCGGCGGGCGCGGGCACGCAGTTCGAACGGAATCTCCTTGTCCGCCTTGAGCAGTGCGTACTCGTCGCCGACGTTGCCGATCAACTGACGCCACCCGGCGTCGATGTCACTGGCAGCTTCGGCGATGCGGACCTTGGCGAACGGATCGTCCTTGGACTTCTCACCGGCGAACGCTGCGCGCACGCGCTTGCCCTGATGCTCTACGTGGGCGTCGTAGGCGCCGTAGGCCATTCCCATGATGGGGGCCGAGATGGTGGTGGGATGCACTGTGCCCCACGGCATCTTGTACACCGGCGCGGTGTTGTTCTCCAGGCCGCCCGCGGTGCGATCGTTCATCGCCTTGTAGGACAGGAAGCGGTGCGTCGGCACGAACACGTCCTTGACCACGACGTTGTTGCTGCCGGTGCCCTTCAGCCCGACGACGTTCCAGACGTCGTCGATGCGGTACTCGGTGCGCGGAATCAGGAAGCTGCCGAAGTCGACCGGCTTGCCGTCCTTGATGACCGGGCCGCCGAGGAACGCCCAGGTGGCGTGGTCGCAACCGGATGACCACTGCCAGGCACCGCTGACGAGGTAGCCGCCATCGACGACGACGCCCGCACCCATCGGTGCGTAGGAGGACGAGATGCGGACCGTCGGGTCCTCACCCCAGACCTCGTCCTGCGCACGCTGATCGAACAGCGCGAGGTGCCAGTTGTGCACGCCGATGATCGAGCTCACCCAACCGGTCGAACCACACGCGCTGGCAAGCCTGCGGGCCGCCTCGTAGAACAGCGTCGGATCGCACTGCAGGCCACCCCACTGCTCGGGCTGCAGGAGCTTGAAGAAGCCGACCTCGTCGAGATCGGCCACGGTCTCATCAGGAAGACGGCGCAAATCCTCGGCCGCCTGCGCCCGCTTGGCGATCCGCGGCAACAAATCATCGATGCCGTCTAGGACCGACTGCGCGTCTCGTTGTTCAATGGACGTCACTGAATTGCCTCCAGGATCGGCGGGGCTAGGTATTTAGAGTATCCAGCTCTAGTCGCAAGATTAGAACACGTTACGATTTGTGTCGAGTAGGGCCTATCCATGGCGGCTAGACCTGCGGAAGCGCATTTTTGTAACATGTTCTAGTTCTGGCCATACAACGTGACGAGAGGGGACGGACCGTGACGGACGAGCCACTCGGCAACCACGTGCTCGAACTGGAGTTGGCGGGCGTCATCGAGGAGACCGCGGATGCGCGATCGCTCGTGTTCAAGACGCCGGACGGAGCCGACGTACCGGCCGACCGGCTGCGATATGCGCCCGGCCAGTTCCTCACGCTGCGGGTGCCCAGTGACCGCACCGGGTCGGTGGCGCGCTGCTACTCACTGAGTAGCTCGCCCTACACCGACGACGCGCTCACGGTCACCGTCAAGCGCACCGACGGGGGATACGCGTCGCACTGGTTGTGCGATAACGCCCACGCCGGTATGCGCATCCACGTGCTCGCGCCGTCGGGCACCTTCGTGCCCAAGACGCTCGACACCGACTTCCTCCTGATGGCCGCGGGCAGCGGTATCACGCCGATGATGGCGATCTGCAAGTCCGCGCTGTCCGAGGGCTCCGGCAAGGTGGTGCTGGTCTACGCCAACCGCGATGAGAAGTCGGTGATCTTTGCCGGCGCGCTGCGCGACCTGGCGGCGAAGTACCCCGACCGGCTGACGGTCGTGCACTGGCTTGAGACGGTGCAGGGACTGCCGTCCGCGGCCGCGCTCGCCACGTTGGTGTCGCCGTACGTGGGCCACGAGGCGTTCATCTGCGGCCCCGGCCCGTTCATGGCCGGCGCGCAGGAAGCACTCAATGCCGCGGGCACCGCGCCCGATCGGATCCATGTCGAGGTGTTCAAGTCACTGGAGTCCGACCCGTTCGCGGCTGTGGTGATCGATGACTCCGACGACGACGACCGCGGCCCCGCCACCGCCGTGGTGACACTCGACGGCGAGACCCACGAGATCCGTTGGCCACGTAGTGCCAAGTTGCTCGACGTGCTGTTGGACAAGGGCCTCGACGCGCCGTTCTCCTGCCGCGAGGGGCACTGCGGCGCCTGCGCGGTGCTGCTGAAGAGCGGCGAGGTCGACATGGAGATCAATGACGTGCTCGAGGCGTCCGATCTCGAGGAGGGCCTGATCCTGGGCTGCCAGGCGATCCCGAAGTCCGATTCGGTCGAAGTCACCTATGACGAGTAGAGCGCGGGCTAACGTGGGCCCGACCGCATCGGCGGGCAGGAGCGCAGCGACTCGGGAAGAAGTGATCGCGGGTCAGAGCGCAGCGACTCGGGAGAATGTGTGAGGAACAATATGAAGCGGCTCGCCACCAGCGCTGCCTTGCTCTCGGCGTCCTGGCTGACGCTGGCACTCGTCACGCCGATGGCGGTGTCGGCCGCGGCGGAGAACAGTGCGACAGCATCGATCCCCATCGATCCGGTGGTCACGCTGGAGATGCACACGACGGCCAATTGCGTTCTCGCCGAGAATCAGTGCTACTTCACCACCGCGGCGAACCTGCGCGGACCCGACGGGCCGATCCCCTTCCCCTGGGACTTCTACGGCAAGCAGAGCACCACGGTGCGGTCGATGGACCGCGACATGTACATGGATTCGGACTTCAACGCGCCGAACACTCGGATGTTCAAGTCCATCAACGACACTCAGTTCGCGACTGTCTACGCCGGCAGCGGCCCGCCGGAGAAGTTCATGCTGCACGGCAGCACCCGCACCACCGACTGGTCGACCGGCCGGCCCAAGACCGACGCCGACTACATCGTGTGCTCATACATCCAGGTGGTCTACGGCACGGTGAACCTCACCACACCGACCGCCTGCGCGCAGACGACCTACTGAGACTGCCGAGCAGACGCAAAACTGCCCCTTTTCGCGTGAAAAGGGGCAGTTTTGTGTCTGCTCGCGGGAGAAACAGGGGTCAGCGCGGCAGACCCAGTAACCGCTCGCCCGCGAGGTTGAGCAGGATCTGCTCGGTGCCGCCCGCGATGGACAGGCACAGGCTGTTGAGGAAGTAGCGGACATCGGGCGAATCCACGATGCCCGCACCCGGTTCGGAGTCCATGATCGCCTCGGCCAGCCGCTGCCGGTACCGCACGCCGATCAACTTGCGCACGCTCGACGGAGCACCCGGGTCGTGGCCCCCGACGGCCATCTTCGCGATCAACTGGTCGAGAAGAGAGCCGACCTGTGCCAGGACGATCAGTGCGCCGATCCGGTCCGTGTCGACCGGGTCGAGTTCGGCGTCGCCGATCATGGCGAGCAAGTGCTCCATGCCCTTGTCGAGCGCACCGCCGGCGGCGATCGCCACGCGCTCGTTGGCCAGCGTGGTGCGGGCAAGCGGCCAGCCGCCGTCGACGGGTCCGACAACCATGTCGTCGGGGACGAACAGGTCGTCGAAGAACACCTCGTTGAACAGTGCCTCGCCGGTGATCTCGCGCAGCGGCCGGATGTCGATGCCCGCCGACTTCATGTCCACCAGGAAGTAGGTGATGCCCTTGTGCTTGGGCACGTCGGGGTTGGTGCGGGCCAGGCAGATGCCCCAGTCGGCGCGGTGCGCGTTCGACGTCCAGACCTTCTGCCCGGTCAGCTTCCAGCCCCCCTCGGTGCGAACGGCCTTGGTGCGCAACGCCGCAAGGTCACTACCCGCACCCGGCTCACTGAAGAGCTGGCACCAGTAGACGTCGCCGTTGAGCGTGCCGGGAATGAACCTCTCGATCTGCTCGGGGCTGCCGTGGCCGAAGATCGTCGGCGCGGCCCACCAGCCGATCGAGATGTCGGGCCTGACCACGCCGGCGGCCTCGAGTTCCTGATCGATCACCAATTGCTCGGCGGGAGTCGCATCCCGGCCGTAGGGCTTTGGCCAGTGCGGGGCCATCAGGCCGGTCTCGGCGAGCGCGGCCTGACGCTTCTCCGCCGGCAGGGCGGCGATATCGGCGGCGGTCGCGGCGACCTCCGCTCGAATGCCCTCGGCACCGCTCACATCGACGTGCAGGTGCCGACGCACACCGGCACGCGTCAGCTGCGCGCACCGCCGCAACCAGAATGACCTGCCGCCCAGGAACTGGGCGTTGGCGTAGGCCCGCCGCAGGTACAGATGGGCGTCGTGTTCCCAGGTGAAGCCGATCCCGCCGAGAACCTGGATGCAGTCACGCGCATTGTCCTTCTCGGCCTCGATCCCGACGGCCGACGCGACCGCGACCGCGATCGAGAGCTGGTCGGGCTCGGGATCCGACACGGCGCTCGCCGCGTCGGCGGCCGCTGTCGAGATCTGCTCGGAGCGCAGCAGCATCTCCGCGCACATGTGCTTGACGGCCTGGAAGCTGCCGATGGGCTTGCCGAACTGCTCGCGGACCTTCGCGTACTCGGTCGCGGTCTCGACCATCCAGCGCGACAGGCCCGCTGCCTCGGCGGCCAGCAGCGTCGCGGTCAGGTCGGCCACCCGCTGATACGTCATGTCGATAACCGAGGCCGGTGCAGCCGACAGTTCAACACTGGCCAGCGGGCGGGAGAAGTCGGTGGCCGCCAGCGGTTCGACCGTGACACCGGTGGCGGTCGCGTCGACCACCAGCCAGCCATCGCCTGCGGGCAGTATCAGCACGCCGCCCGGTTCCCCACCGGTCACGAATGCGGCGCTACCGGTCGCGGTGCCCGCCGCCGAATCGAAGGTGATGTCGGAGCGCAGCGCCACACCCGCCGTGCGCTCACCGGAGACGAGCGCGTCGAGCAGCGCCTCGTCGGTGACCACGAGGGTGGCCAGCGCCGTCGTCACGACGGGACCGGGCACCAGCGCAGCGGCGGCCTCGGCGACCATCGCGCCGAGGTCCTCGATGCTGCCGCCGGCTCCACCGCGTTCCTCGTCAACCGCGACGCCGAAGAGCCCGAGATCGGCCAGACCCCGGTATGGGGTCCGCCACGCGTCGGGGTTGCCCTCCTCGACGGCGCGTACCGCCTGGATCGACCCGGATGTCGCAGCCCAGCTCCGGACGAGTTCACGCGCAGCAAACTGTTCGTCGGTGCCTGGTGCGGTTCCCGCCGCAAGAGAAGCAGCCATCTCGAGCCTCCTAGCCTTATGCGAGAAAACGTTGCTTCTCACTAGAACGTGTTCTAATGGTGACAGCGTTCGAACGTCAAGTCGACCGCCATAACGGCAGGACACCTAGAGGGTCCCAGGGGCACGGAGGTGGGAAATCAGAGATCGGAATGCGTATCCTTTCCACCTAGTGTGCAAGGAGAAGGAGCTGACCGCCGAATGTCAGGGACTTCGCTGCCAGCAGCGACCAACTCGGGTTCGGGGTCGGATTCGACCACCGGCCCACGCCAGGTGACGAACGTGGCTGTCCTAGCTGAATCCGAACTCGGATCCGAAGCTCAGCGCGAGCGACGCAAACGCATCCTCGACGCCACCCTGGCCATTGCCTCCAAGGGCGGCTACGAGGCCGTCCAGATGCGGGCCGTCGCAGAACGCGCCGACGTCGCCGTCGGCACCCTGTATCGCTACTTCCCGTCCAAGGTGCACCTGCTGGTGTCTGCCCTGGGCCGGGAGTTCGAGCGCATCGACGCCAAGACCGACCGGGCCTCCCTCACCGGCGGGACGCCGTACCAGCGACTCAACATCATGGTCGGCAAGCTCAACCGCTCGATGCAACGCAATCCCCTGCTGACCGAGGCGATGACGCGTGCATTCGTGTTCGCCGACGCGTCGGCGGCCGGTGAGGTCGATCACGTCGGCAAGCTGATGGACTCGATGTTCGCCAGGGCGATGAGCGACGGCGAGCCGACCGAGGATCAGTACCACATCGCCCGCGTCATCTCCGATGTCTGGCTTTCGAACCTGCTGGCCTGGCTGACCCGCAGGGCCTCGGCCACCGACGTCAGCAAGCGACTCGATCTCGCCGTGCGACTGCTGATAGGCGACGGGGAACACCCCAAGATCTGACCCGGCGGCCGGCAGGAGCGCAGCGGCCGGGGAGGATGTAGGGGTGCTACCGGCAGAACTCATCGGGGCGCTCGACGTCGCCGCCGCGACACCGCGCCTGCTCGTCACGTCGGACTTCGACGGGACGCTCGCACCCATCGTCAACGATCCCGCCGCGGCTCGTGCGTTGCCCGCTGCGGCGGAGGCCCTCATCGCGCTCGCCGACCTGCCCGACACCCACACCGCGCTGGTGTCGGGACGTGCGCTGGGCGTGCTGCGTGACCTGTCGGCGATGCCGCCGAGTGTCCATCTGGTGGGGAGCCACGGCGCGGAGTTCTTGAGCGGCTTCGCCCACGACGTGGACGAGACGCTGCTCGGCCGGATGGTCGCCGAACTGGACGCGATAGCGACGAATCGTCCCGGTGTCGCCGTGGAGACCAAGCCGGCCAGCGTCGCCCTGCACATTCGCAACGCCAGCGATGCCGACGGCGAGGCAGCGCTGGCAGCCGCACGTGCTGCGTCCACCGAATGGGACGCACACGTCACGGCGGGCAAGGCCGTGCTGGAGTTCGCCGTCATCGACACCGACAAGGGCGAGGCCGTCGACATCCTGCGCGAGCAGACCTCGGCGACAGTCGTGGTGTTCCTCGGCGACGATGTCACCGACGAGAAGGCCTTTCGCCGAATGCGCGAGGACGATATCGGGATCAAGGTCGGCCCGGGTGACACGGCGGCGGGCTTCCGCATCGGCACCCCGGATGACGTGGCCGACGTACTGGCCTACCTGCTCGCCGCGCGGCGCAGCTGAAATCGGCTCGACGAGCAGGTGTTTGAGCGTCATACTGGGCACGGTGCTGACCCCTGAGCAGATTGCCGCACGAACCGCACGCGCAGTTGCCGCCGCAACGTCCGCGGGCCGCGATCTCGGGCTCCGGGTCGCGAGTCCGCGAGTGCTCTACGACGTGTTCTCCGTCATCGTGCACCTGGACCCGGCACCCGTTGTGGTTCGAGTGCCGACCGTGCTGCCGCCATCACAGACTGCGGACCCCGAATCCCAGACCGCACAGCAGCGTTCAGAGTTGTCGGTGGCGGGGTGGCTCGCCGACAACGGCCATCCCGTCGTACCGCCGAGCCCACTGGTGCCGCGTGAACCTGTTCGGCGCGAGGGCTTCTCGATGACGTTCTGGCAGTACGTCGATCAGGTGGCCGATGTCGAACCGGACATGGTCACACGTGTCGAGCAGACGGCGCGGCTACATGCGGTGCTGCGCGACTACCCCGGTGAGGGGCTGGGGTTCTGGGCACCGTTCGGCACCTACATTCCTGACGGTTTGGCGGCGTTGGAGCATCTCCCCGACCTCCTCGATGCAGGCGATCTCGAACGGGCACAGCGAGAGTGGTCCGTTCTCGAGCCCGTGCTCACGTCACGGTCGGCGTTCGAGTCGACCTTCCCCGGTGTCGAGATCCAGCCGATTCACGGAGATGCGCCGTACCACAACATGATCACGACCGCTGATGGCGAACTGTGGTCGGACTTCGAACTCGTCACCATGGGTGCCGTCGAGTCCGACCTTGCCATGGTGGGACCCGAGGGCGTGGCCGCCTACAACGAGGCGGCCACGCCATTGGGTCTGCGCCCGCTGGACGGCCGGGTTCTGCGCGTCACCGACGCCGCGGGCCTGCTGGCAGTGGTCGCGTGTCTGGCCATGGCTCCACAGCTGCCGATGCTGACGGAGGGCGTGCAGCCGATCCTCGCGCAGTGGCGGGCAGGCCCACCACTGCGCGAGATCCCGTCCTAGGTGCCTGCGTCTAGCCCAGCAGCCAGTCGTTCGGGCTGAACAGCTCGCAGTGCACCTGCTCGGCGGGCACCCCGAGGTCGGTCAGCTGGGCCCGCACCGCCCGGACGAATCCGTCATTGCCGCAGAGGTATACCTCGGCGCCCGCGGGCACGGACACGTTGGAGAGAACCATGCGTCCGGCGTGCACGCCGGCGCGCTCACCGGTCAGGCCGTCCTCGTACCAGATGTCGAGGGTGGCGTTGGGCAACTGCGACACCAACTCCTGTTGCCGTTCCCGCAGCGGATGCTCCTGGTCGCCTCGGTCGGCGTGTAGGACATGGACCTGGCGATCGGGTGTCTGCGCGGCGAAGTACTCGAGCAGCCCGATCATCGGGGTGATGCCGATACCCGCCGACACCAGCACCGTCGGACGCTGCGCACTGTCGGGCACGGGCAGATCCCCGAACGGCATCGTGATGTCGAGCAGGTCACCCACCCGGACATTGGCCCTGATCCAGGTGGACACCTCGCCCGCGGGAGCGTCGCCATCAGCGTTGACCGGCTTCACCGCGAACGTGAGTTCCTCGGCTCCTGGCGCGTTGACCAGACTGTACTGCCGTAGCTGGCGTGCACCATCTGCCATTGTCACGCCGACTGAAATGTACTGTCCGGGAACATTATCGGGGATCGGTCCGCCGATGGGGCGGACCGACAGCAGCACGGCACCGGATGGGTCGTCGACCCGGGACACCACCGCTGCCCGCCGATGGACGTCACCGTCGGCCACACCCGCGGCGGCGTAGAGGTCGCGCTCCAGTGCGATCAGGGTGTTGGCCATGATCCAGTACACCCGGTCCCATGCCGCAGCGACATCGGCGGTCACCGTGTCGGCGCCGAGCACCTCGACGATCGCCGCGAAGAGGTTCTCGTACACGATCGGATACTGGTCGGCCGTGATGCCCAACGATGCGTGCTTGTGCCCGATCCGTGACAGCAGCTCCGACGGATGGGGCAGCTCCGGGTCGATGAGGTGCGTCGCGAAGGTCGCGATCGACGCCGCCAGTGCCCGCTGCTGTGCGCCTTGCGCCTGGTTGCCCCGATTGAACAGATTGCGAATCAGCGCAGGGTGATTGGCGAACAACGTCCGATAGAACACCGTGGTGATCTCACCGATGTTCGCCCCGACCAGCGGCAGGGTCGCCTTGATCACCTCGGCATGGTGCGGCTCGAGTTCATCGTTGACGATGGGCGGCTCTGGCAGGGTGACGGTCATTGGTGTTCCCTTCTTTCGATTGTTTGCAAAACGATGGGCAGACTTGGGCTTCCGGCGAGATCGGCGACGGTGTGGCGGTCGAGTTCGGAGTAGAAGGCCTCCTTGGCGTCATTCAGCGCACGGCGCAGCCGGCACGCCGCGATGAGCGGGCAGGGATCGTCGCCACCGCATTCGACGACCTCCCGATCTCCCTCGAGCTGGCGGATCAGCCAGCCGATCGAGGCATCGCGCCCGGCATCGGTGAGCTCGAGTCCCCCGACGCGTCCACGCCGGGCGTTGACCATGCCGAGATCGACCAGGCGCGACACCGCCTTGGCGACATGGTGCTCAGAGGCGCCCGCGCCGGCCGCGATCATGCGGGAGGTGACGCGGCGATCATTGGACTCGCCCGCAGCCAGCAGCATCATGGCGCGGAGGCCAAGATCGGTGAACCGTGTCAGCTGCATGCGTCCGACGGTATTAATTCCGCATCTGAAATGCGAGTTTTACGACTATGCGCTTTAACACCACGTCACACGCGGTTTTTTGACCTGCGCAAAGCGCTCAGGCAGGCGGTCCGGACGTGCGACCGCGGACGAGTTCGGTGTCGAGCACCTCAATCACCGGAAGCCCGGAGCGCGGCGGATCGTGCAGCAGACGACCCGCCCGCAGACCCTTCTGGACGCTGGGCTGGCGGACCGTGGTGAGGCCCCGCGCCAACGCGTCGGGGATGCCATCGAAACCCGTCACCGTCATCTGGCCTGGCACGTAGATGCCCCGCGAGCGGAGTTGGTCCATCGCCGACAACGCGAGAACGTCGGCGGTGCACATCAGCGCCGTCACGCGCGGATTGGCCTCCAGCGCCACCTCCGCGGCGATACCACCCGAGGTCGGGAGGTGCTCGGAACTCTCCACGACGGTCAGCGATTCGGGTTTCAGCCCCGCGGCCGCCAGGGCGTCATAGACACCGTGCACACGCTCACTTTGAACGTGGAAGTGCGATGTCTGCACCCGCTCGGCATCGGCCACCGCGGCCGCGCGCTCGCCGTGCGGCCACTCCCGCCCCAGACGCATTGTGAGAAGGCCTATCTCGCGGTGCCCCAGACCGATGACGTGATCGGCGATCTCGCGCATCGCGGCGCGGTCGTCGATACAGACGCGCGACGCGCCGGTCACGTCCTTGGGCTGGTCGACGACCACCAGGGGCAGCGCACGCTGCGCCACCACGGGAAGGTACGGGTCGTCGTCGGATGCGGAGTACACCACGAAGCCGTCGACCCCGGCGGACAGGACCGCAGCGGTGCCGTCGCTCACGGTGCGGTTGGGGCCCGCGGCGACGAGGAGAAGACCCTGACCGGCCTCCTCACACGATTCGGCGAGACCCGCCACGAAGTCGAGGGCCGCCGGATCGTTGAACCAATAGCTCAGCGGTTCGGTGATCATCAGGCCGACCGCACCCGCTCGCCGCGTCCGCAGGGAGCGTGCCACGGGGTCGGGGCCCGGATAGCCCATCTGCTTGGCGGTAGCCATGACACGCTCGCGCAGATCGGCCGACAGTTGGTCTGGCCGGTTGTAGGCATTGGAGATTGTGGTCCGCGAAACCTTGAGTTCGGCGGCCAACGATGCCAGGGTCGCCCGACGGCGGGGCATTGGTCCTCTGGACATGCTCCATGAGGGTAGACGAGTGATCGCCTGCTCAGGCGCATGGCGAGGGATTGGGCGACAGGGATACGTCCGGGCGTCGCCACCGGGCCGGGTTTCCGTGCGCACAGACCCAGCTCCCTGGACGACGGCGACCCCTCGCACGTCGCCGTCCAGAAACTCAAATCGAACCCGCCGTCCCCCTCGCGACGTGCATCGACCCGCGGTGGCGACCCCGAACGACCGCCGCGTTGATAGTGGCAGCAGCGCAGCGTCAGAGGAATCGGGGAAACCCCTACGTTTCTCGGCAGTGAGGTCGTTTGCCGTCAGATATCGGCGGGCGCGCCGCCGTGTGTCGGCACCGGCACACTGCGGTCACGGCCGCGGCGCTGCCCAACCGCCCACACCGCCAGCCAGATGACCGTCACGATGGTGGTGATCACGAAACTCGGCGGCACGTTGAACATCGCCGAGACGGCCAGACCCACCCACACCGACCCGACCGCCAGCACCGTCGCCAGCACCATGGCTGATCCAGGCCGCGCCGTGATCAGGATCGCGGTCGCCGCAGGCGTCACAACCAGCGCAAATAACAGCAGCGTGCCGACGGCCTGCACGGCCATCGTCACTGACAGCCCCAACAGCACCATGAAGATCACGGACAGCGCCCGCACCGGCACCCCCTTGGCCTCAGCGACCTCGGGGTTGACCGACGCGAACAGCAGCGGCCGGTAGATGAAGGCGACCACGGCGGCAATCACCGCGAGGCCCACACCGAAGGTCAGCAACTGCTGATGCGTCACCGCGAGCAGATTGCCGAACAGGACGTTGGTGACGGTGCTGCTGCTCTTGGTCGCCAGCGAGCTGAAGAACAGCCCGAGGCCCGTCGCCGCGGCCAGCACGGTGCCCGTCGCGACCTCGCGTTCATCGGCCCGCTTGCCCAGCGCACCGATGACCAGTGCGCCACCGACGCAGAACACCGCAAGGCCTGCCGTCACGGGAATGCCGAGCAGGACCGCACCGGTGGCACCCGGAAAACCGATGTGCGCCAAAGCATGTGCCGCGAACGCGCTGTTGCGCACGATGATGAAGTAGCCGATCAAGCCGGCCGCCAACGCGACCAGCGTGCCGCCGACCAGTGCGTTGCGCATGAAGTCCGACGTCAAGATGTCCCACCAGTTGTGCTGATAGCCCAGCGCCACGACCGATACCGACATCACACGCTCCGCATGTAGAGCTCGCCCTGCGGGGTGTGCACGACCTGGATCGACGTGCCATACAGGTGGGTCAGCAGTTCCTCGTCGACGACCTCGTCCATGGTGTCGAAGTGGGCATGCCCGTCGAGCAGGTAGATCGCGCCGTCGAGGATCCCCAGCAGCGGGTTGAGATCGTGGGCGACAACGATGATGGTGACGCCGAAGTCATCCCGGATCCTGGCCAGCAGTCCGACGATGGCGCGCTGGTTGCGCACGTCGAGCGACGTCAACGGCTCGTCGAGGATGAGCAGTCGCGGCCTTCCGACGAGCGCCGCGGCGATGGCGATGCGCTGACGCTGACCGCCGGAGAGTTGTGACAGCCGACGCGAGGCAAAGTCGCCCGCGTCGACTGCCTTCAGGATCTCGTCCACCCGCCGACGCTGTGCAGCCTCGGGCCTGCCGAAACCCCAACGGTTGCCGGTCAGTCCGAGCATCACTGCGTCACGGGCCCTGATCGCGCCGCCGGCCGCGGCCGCGTAGTTCTGTGGGACATAGCCGATGAGCCCGGTGGCCTCGCCCGGCGGCTTGCCGAGCACCCGGATCTCCCCGGACGCCGTCGGGATCATCCCCAGCACCGCGTGCAACAACGTGGTCTTGCCCGAACCGCTCGATCCGATGACCGCGACGATGCCGCCCGCAGGCACCTCGAATGTGCCCTCCGACCAGATCAGCCGGCCGCCGCGAACGACGCTGACGTCATCGAGGGACAGCGCCACGGGCTCAGATGTCGACACCGAGTGCCTTGGCCAGTGAAGTCAGTTGGTCCACCTGCCAAGCCTCGAACGAATCCGCGCCGGGTGTCACCGTTTCAGTCACTTCCACCACCGGAACGCCCGCTTGCTCGGCTGCGCCGCGAATCTGCTCCGGGACCGAGCCCTGCGTCTGGGTGTTGTAGATCAGCACGTCGACACCCTTGTCGCGCAGCAAGCTCAGGAACGCATTGAGGTCAGCCGGCGACGGGTCGGTCTCGTTGTTGGAGGCGGTCTGGTAGCCCTGCGGGGTCTTGTTCTGCAGGCCGAGCGCTGCCGCCATGGGGTCGAACACGGCCTCCGTCGCGGCGTAGGTCTTGCCGGTCGCGGATCCCTTGATCGCGGCGACGGCCTCGTCGTACGACGCGAACGCCTGCCCGAGGTCGGTGCGCCGCTGCGTGAAGTAGTCGGCGGCCTGCGGTGCGAGCTTCTTGAACTCCGTGGTGACGGCGTCGCTGACGGTCGTGACGGCCGCGGGGTCGTACCAGACGTGCGGGTTCTGCGCGCCGTGATCGTGCCCGGCCTCGTCATGCCCGGCCTCGTCGTGACCGGCCTCGTCGTGCCCGGCCTCGTCATGGGCCGTGAGTTCGACGGCGTCCACCACTGGGACCCCGGGGGCGGAGCTGGCGGCCAGCTTGGCCGCCCACTCGTCGTAGTGACCGCCGTTTATGACGATCAACTGCGCGTCACCGAACTTCGCGGCGTCGGCCGGGGACGGCTCGTAGTCGTGCGGGTCGACCGATGAGCTGGCCAACAGGGTCGTGACGTTCGCGCACGCCCCGCCGAGTTCAGAGACGATCTCGCCCCACTGGTCGACGCTGACCAGGACCTCGACGGGTGTCACCGGGCACGGCGGCGCGTCCGAGGTCGCCGTGGCCCTCGTCGCATCGTCCCCGCTGCTGCCACATGCAATCAGGGCGAACGGTGAGGCCAGGAGTAGGGCGGCGGCGACGCGGCGGCGCGAGGTGATCAGCACAGCGATAACGATAACCGTTTCCATTAAGTTGTGCCGCATCGGGTGGCGTCAACGCGCAGAGCCCCCGCTCAGTCCCCGGTGGCCACCGGGCGCGACGTGTCCGCAGACCACTCCGACCAGGAACCGGGGAACAGGGCCACCGGCGAGCCGACCGCCGCCGACGCCGCGACCACGACCGCCGCCGTCACACCCGATCCGCAGTACGCCCCCGTCGCGTCGCGCAGCGCCCGGCTCAGATCGGGATCGGGCAGGAACGTGCCGTCTGCGGCCAGCAATGACGTGCTCGGCACATTGGTGGCGCCGGGAACGTGACCGGCCACCGGGTCGACCGGTTCGGACTCGCCGCGGAAGCGCTCCGGCGCCCGCGCATCGACCAGGCGCGGCCCGAGCCTGGCCGCACCGTCAGCGGTCAGCGTGGGCAGCGCGCCGAGATACAGATCATCGTAGTCGGCCGACACATCACTGGATTGAACTGTGGGCGTGCCGGTTTCGAGTTCACCACCGATCGCCGTCCATGCAGCCAGCCCCCCGTCGAGAATCCGCACACCGGGGATGCCCGCCGCCGTAAGAACCCACCACGCGCGGGATGACCCGGCACGGTTCCAGTCGTCGTAGACCACCACCGGCACACCCGGGCGAATGCCCCAGCGCCGCGCGGCCTGCCCCACAGCGGCCCCCGATGGAAGCGGGTGGCGGCCTCGCCCCTGCACGGAGTGGTCGCTGAGCTCGTCATCGAGCGAGACGTACACAGCACCCGGGAGGTGGCTGGCACTGTGCGCGGCACGACCGTCGGGTTCGGCGAGTTGCCATCGCACGTCCAGCAGGCTCACCCGCTCACCCGCGGCTAGCAGCCGTCGAAGTTCGGTCGCGGTGATCAGGACGTCGTCACGGCGGGAACTCACAGAGCAATCCTCCCACCTAAGCTGACCGGCGTGACCGCGCACGAGTTCAGCGACCAGGAACGACGCGCGGTGTACCGCGCGATCGCGCAGCGTCGCGACATGCGCGAGTTCGTTCGCGGTGCGACGGTGCCGGCCGACGTCCTGGCCCGTCTCCTGGCCGCGGCGCACGCCGCCCCCAGCGTTGGGCTGATGCAGCCGTGGCGGTTCATCCGGGTGACCGACACCGCGCTCCGCAGCGATATCCACAGCCTGGTCGATGAGGAGCGCCACCGGACCGCCGAGGCCCTGGGCACACGCAGTGACGAGTTCCTGGCGCTCAAGGTCGAGGGCATCCTGGACTGCGCCGAACTGTTCGTCGTCGCTCTCGGTGAGGGACGTGACCGGCACGTCTTCGGCCGAAGGACGTTGCCGCAGATGGATCTCGCGTCGGTGTCGTGCGCCATCCAGAACATCTGGCTCGCCGCCCGCGCCGAGGGCCTCGGGCTGGGCTGGGTGTCGATATTCGACCCCGCCGCGCTGGCACGCCTCCTGCAGATGCCCGACGGCGCGGAGCCCGTCGCGATCCTGTGCCTGGGCCCGGTTCCGGAGTTTCCGGACCGGCCGGTCCTCGAACTCGAGGAATGGACGATCGGCAGGCCGCTGTCGGAGTTCGTCTCGGAGAATCAGTGGGCGCCGACGGCGACCGCGGTACCGCCTCGGCCGTAGGCTGACCCACGTGTCCGCCGCGACCATCGATCTCAACGCCGACCTCGGCGAGGGCTTCGGAGTCTGGCGCCTCGGCGACGACGAGGCGATGCTCGATGTGGTCTCCAGCGCCAACATCGCCTGTGGCTTCCACGCCGGTGACCCCGCGGGACTGGCCAGCACCTGTCGCGCCGCGGCCGATCGCGGCGTGCGTATCGGCGCCCAGGTCGGCTACCGGGACCTGGCTGGCTTCGGCCGACGATTCATCGACGTCAGCCCCGCCGACCTCACCGCCGACGTCATCTACCAGATCGGCGCGCTCGCGGCCTTGGCTCACGCCGCCGGCGCAGCCGTCAGCTACGTCAAACCCCATGGCGCGCTGTACAACACGATCGTCAACCACCGCGCCCAGGCCGAGGCGGTGGCGCAGGCGGTCCATGCCGTCGACCCGGATCTAGCGGTCCTCGGCCTGGCCGGGTCGACGTTCTTCGACGCGGCGCAGAGTCTGGGCCTGCGAACCGTTCCCGAGGCGTTCGCCGACCGTGCCTACCGACCCGACGGCACACTCGTGCCGCGCACCGATTCCGGCGCGGTGCTGCACGACGTCGCCGAGATCGCCGAACGCGTCGCAATCATGGTCGACCGCGGCAACCTCACCGCCATTGACGGAACGATCATCGACGTCACGGTGGAATCGGTGTGCGTCCACGGTGATTCGCCGGGCGCCGTAGCTATCGCCCACGCCGTCCGGGACCGCCTGATCGCCGACGGCATCTCGCTCGCGGCGTTCGCCTGATGCGCCTGCGACTCGGCAGGCCCGATCTGGGCGACTACGCCAAACACTTCGACGCGCCCGCCGCCGCACCGTCGTCGCCACTGTCCGTGACGTGGGCGGGGGTCACCACGCTGCTGATCGACGACGGCACGTCGGCCGTGCTGACCGACGGCTTCTTCTCGCGCCCCGGCCTGATCGCCGTCGGCGCCGGGCGATTGACACCGTCACTGCCCCGCATCGACGGCAGTCTGGCCCGGCTGGGCATCGAGCGTCTGGACGCCGTGCTGCCCGTTCACAGCCACTTCGACCACGTCATGGATAGCGCGGTGGTCGCCGGGCGCACCGGGGCGGTCGTGGTCGGCGGGGAGTCGACCGCCAACGTCGGACGCGGGGGCGGGCTGCCCGAGGACAGGGTGGTCGTCGCCGCACCCGGACAACCGGTGCCGCTGGGCGCCTTCGACGTCACCCTCGTCGAGGGCCACCACTGTCCGCCCGACCGCTTCCCCGGCAGCATCGACGCTCCGGTGGTGCCCCCGGTGCGGGTTTCGGCCTATCGCTGCGGTGAGGCGTGGTCGACGCTGATCCGGCACCGGCCCAGCGGACGCAGCCTTCTGCTGGTGGGCAGCGCCGGTTTCGTGGCGGGTGCGCTCGTCGGTCATCGCGCCGATGTGGTGTACCTGGGCATCGGCCAACTGGGGCTTCAGCCCGAGTCCTACATCGTCGACTACTGGACCGAGACGGTGCGCACAGTCGGCGCCCGCCGTGTTGTCCTGGTGCACTGGGATGACTTCTTCCGACCACTGCACGAACCGCTGCGGGCGCTGCCATACGCGGGTGATGATCTGGATGTCTCGATGCGAGTGCTCACCCAATTGGCCCGCGAAGACGCTGTGCCGCTGCATCTTCCGACACTGTGGGCGCGCAGCGACCCGTGGAGCTGACCCTGGCGCTGGTCGCACTGGCAGTGGTGCTGGCGTTCGCACTTGCCCGTCCACGTGGCCTACCGGAGGCGTTGGCCGCCGTGCCCGCCGCGGGTCTGCTGATCGCGGCCGGTGTCGTATCGAGTGAGGCCGCACTGGCCGAGATCGCGCGCCTGGCACCGGTCGTCGGCTTCCTGGCCACGGTGCTGGTGCTGGCGAAGCTGTGCGACGACGAGGGCCTCTTCCACGCGGCGGGGGTGGCCATGGCGCGCCGCAGCGCCGGTGATCCGCGGCGCCTGCTGGCCACGGTCTTCGTGATCGCCGCCGTCACGACGGCCGTGCTCAGCCTGGATGCGACGGTAGTGCTGCTGACACCCGTGGTCCTGGCGACCGCTCGGGCCATGCGGGTGCCGTCGCGCCCGCACGCGTATGCCACCGCGCACCTGGCCAACAGCGCGTCGCTGCTGCTGCCGGTGTCCAACCTGACCAACCTGTTGGCGTTCAGCGCCGCAGGCCTGACCTTCGCTCACTTCACCGCCGTCATGACACTGCCGTGGCTCTTGGTGATCGGTGCCGAGTTCGTCCTGTTGCGGTGGTTCTTCCGGCGCGAGTTGGCGGTCCCGGCCGAGGATGACGCACCCGACATCGCTGAGCCACCGGAGGTGCCGGTTTTCGTCCTCTCCGTCCTCGGGCTCACGCTGGCCGGATTCGCCGTCACATCCCTGCTCGACGTGTCACCGGCGTGGGCAGCCCTCGGGGGCGCGATCGTGCTTGGTGTGCGCGCACTGGCCAGGGGCCGCACCACCGTCGTCGGTATCGTGGCGGCCGCCAACGTGCCGTTCCTGGCGTTCGTGCTGTGCCTCGGTGTGGTGGTCGCCGGGGTGATGCAGCACGGGCTCGGTGACGCAATGCGCCACCTGCTGCCGATCGGCACGACGCTGCCCGCCCTGCTCGGCGTCGCCGTGGTGGCGGCGCTGCTGGCCAACCTGGTGAACAACCTGCCCGCAGTCCTGGTGCTGCTGCCGCTGGTCGCCGGGGCTGGGCCTGCGGCGGTGCTGGCGGTGCTCATCGGGGTGAATGTGGGGCCGAACCTGACCTATCCCGGCTCACTGTCGAATCTGTTGTGGCGCCACGTCGTCCACCGCGACCGGATCGCCGCACCATTCGCCGAATTCACCCTGGTGGGGTTGTGCACCGTGCCGGTGACACTTGTACTCGGCGTGCTCGGGCTGTGGTGCAGCGTGCGATACCTCGGCGTCTGAGCCGCCTGGAACGCAGGCGAATCAGTTCCGGCGCTGGCGGGCGATCTCGGCCAGAACCACGCCCGCGGCCACCGAGGCGTTGAGCGACTCCGTCGGGCCCGCCATCGGGATCGACACGATCGCGTCGCAATTCTCCCGGACCAGACGCGAGAGGCCCTTGCCCTCCGAGCCGACCACCACGACCATCGGGCCATCGCCCTGGAGTTCGTCCAGTTCGGTGTCACCGTTGGCGTCCAGGCCGACCACCATCAGACCGGCATCCGACCAACTCTTCAGCGTGCGGTTGAGGTTCGTGGCGCGCGCGACGGGTAGCCGCGCCGCCGCCCCGGCACTGGTGCGCCACGCCACCGCGGTGACCGAGGCCGACCTGCGCTGCGGTATCACCACGCCGTGGCCGCCGAATGCCGCGACCGAGCGCACTATGGCACCGAGGTTGCGGGGATCGGAGATGTTGTCCAGCGCGACCAGAAGGGCAGGCGTGACATCGCTGGTCGCCGACGCCAACATGTCGTCGGGGTGGGCGTACTCATACGGCGGCACCTGCAGCGCGATGCCCTGGTGTAGGCCATTCGTGCTCATCCGGTCCAGGTCATGACGCGCGACCTCGAGGATCGCGATACCGGAATCAGCTGCGCGCGTGACGGATTCGGTGACACGCTCGTCGGTGTCGATACCAATCGCGACGTAGAGCGCGGTCGCGGGCACGCCCGCGCGCAGGCACTCGACGACGGGGTTACGGCCGAGCACGACCTCGGTGGTGTCCTCGGTCTTCTGCCGCCCCTGCTTCTGCCGGGTTGCCCTGGCGGCGCGCTTCGCGGCCGGATGGTGCGGGCGCTGATGCGCGGGCGGTGTGGCGCCCCTGGCCTCCAGACCGCCTCGCCGCACTCCACCGGACCCGACTACCGGGCCCTTCTTCGTGCCTGCCTTGCGTACGGCGCCGCGCCGCTGAGAGTTTCCCGCCACTTACTTGCCGCTTCCATCGATGAGAGACCATTGCGGACCGTCCGCGGTGTCGGTGACCTCGATACCGGCGGCCTTGAGCCGATCCCGGATCTCGTCTGCCTGCGCCCAGTCCCGATTGTCCCTGGCCTCGTGACGCTGGACAAGCGCCCACTGCACCAACACGTCGACGGCGGCCAGCGCCGCGGACGTCTCGTCGCGCGACTCCCAACGCTCATCGAGGGGGTCGCAGCCCAGAATGCCCATCATGGCCCTGATCGACTGCGCGTGCTTCATCGCGCCCTCGTGGTCACCGCTGTCCAGCGCGCGATTGCCCTCAGCGCGGGCCGCGTGCACCTCGGCCAGAGCGGATGGCACCGCCAAATCGTCGTCGAGGGCGGCCGCGAACTTCGCCGTCCACTCGCCGGGAACCACGGGCCCCACCCGGCTGCACACCCGGTGCAGGAAGTCCTCGACACCGGAGTAGGCCCGCACCGCGTCCTGCAGCGCGTTCTCCGAGAACTCCAGCATCGACCGGTAGTGCGCGCTACCCAGGTAGTACCGCAGTTCGGCAGGCCGAACACGTTGCAGCACGGCGGGAATCGACAGCACGTTACCGAGTGACTTGCTCATCTTCTCGCCGCCGAGCGTCACCCAGCCGTTGTGCAACCAGTACTGCGCGAAACCGTCGCCCGCGGCCTTGGCCTGTGCGATCTCGTTCTCGTGGTGCGGGAAGACGAGATCCATCCCGCCAGCGTGGATGTCGAACTCGGCACCCAGGTACGACTCGCACATGGCGACGCACTCGGTGTGCCAGCCGGGCCGGCCAGGCCCCCACGGCGTCGGCCACGACGGCTCGCCGGGCTTGGCACCCTTCCACAGGGTGAAGTCGCGCTGATCCCGCTTGCCGGTGGCCACACCCTCGCCCTGGTGCACGTCGTCCACGCGGTGCCCCGACAGCTTGCCGTAATCCGGGTAGCTGGCCACGTCGAAGTACACGTCACCATCCCCGGCATAGGCGTGACCCTCGGCGATGAGCCGCTCGATCAGCTCGACCATCTGCGTGATGTGCCCGGTCGCCCGCGGTTCAGCCGACGGCGGCAGCACGCCGAGCGCGTCGTAGGCGGCGGTGAAGGCGCGTTCGAACGTCGCCGCCCACTCCCACCACGGCCTGCCCGCATCGGCGGCCTTGTTCAGGATCTTGTCGTCGATGTCGGTGACGTTGCGGATGAAGGCGACGTCGTAACCCTTCGCGGTCAGCCATCGCCGCAACACGTCGAATGCGACACCGCTGCGGACGTGGCCAATGTGCGGTAGTCCCTGCACGGTGGCACCGCAGAGGTATATCGACACGTGGCCCTCGCGCAACGGCACGAACTCTCGCACACCACCCGCGAGGGTGTCATGGAGGCGCAATACGCCGCGATCGGTCACGACGAGCCAGCTTACCGGCCTGAGCGGCTCAAACCTTCATCGGAGGGAAGTCGGCTCCCCGCGCAAGCGCTCGTCGGTGACCAAGAGGGCCGTCGCGATGGCCGCCAGGCCCTCTCCGCGGCCCGTCAGACCAAGCCCATCGGTGGTGGTCGCCGACACCGATACCGGGGCTTCGAGGAGTTCGGACAGCAGTGTCTGCGCCTCAGCACGGCGCGGCCCGATCTTGGGCCGATTGCCGATGACCTGAACGGCGGCATTACCCACCGTGAACCCCGCAGTTCGAACCAGGGAGTGAACGTGACGGAGCATGTCGGCTCCGCTGACACCGCGCCACTGCGCGCGGTCGGTGCCGAAGACCTCACCGAGGTCGCCGAGACCGGCCGCGCTCAGCAGCGCATCACATAGAGCATGGGCGGCGACGTCGCCGTCAGAGTGACCGGCGCAGCCGTCAGCGCCATCGAAGTGCAGGCACAGCAGCCAACACGGACGGCCAACCTCAATGGGATGGACGTCGGTGCCCAGGCCGATCCGCGGTATCACCTACAGCGGTGTCGTCAGGACGCGGCGGCCAGCGCCTCATCGAGAATGGTCGCAGCCTTCTCGTCATCCGTGTTCTCGGCGAGCGCGAGCTCGCCAACCAGGATCTGACGAGCCTTGGCAAGCATCCGCTTCTCGCCTGCGGACAGCCCGCGCTCCTGATCGCGGCGCCACAGGTCGCGGACGACCTCGGCCACCTTGTTCACGTCACCGGAAGCCAGCTTCTCGAGGTTCGCCTTGTAGCGGCGCGACCAGTTGGTCGGCTCCTCGGTATGCGGGGCACGCAGCACCTGAAATACCTTGTCGAGACCCTCTTGGCCAACCACGTCACGGACGCCCACGTACTCGGCATTGTCTGCGGGAACGCGAACTGTGAGGTCACCCTGCGCGACCTTCAAGACGAGGTATTCCTTCTGCTCGCCCTTGATGGTTCGGGTTTCGATCGCCTCGATCAACGCTGCGCCGTGGTGTGGATAAACGACGGTGTCTCCGACCTTGAAAATCATCAGATTAGAGCCCCTTTCACAACCCAATGGTAACACGGCGCCAAGACACGCGCGGATCAACGATGCAGGTCAGGGGCATTGCAGGTGGCGACGAGGGGTTGACAGGGCGGAGAATACGTGCACTGCGCAGGGGCGCGGGCAAACCCCCGCGGGCTATTGTGCAGCCGCTCCCGACGCCGCTTCGACGACCGTTGTCGTGTAATTTCGGGCAGTTTCGGACACCACACGCACACCAGGTGACCGCCCGGCCCGACCTCGGCTACCGCGCTCGAGGCGCACCTACTACTCTGCATAGTCGAAGCGTCGGACGCCCGTCCGCATGCTGCCGTGGCCCTAGCAGGAGGCTTCTGTGAACCGCCCCAGATCTCGCACATTCGCCGTCACCTCTGCCGTGGCGGCCTGCGGGCTCGCCGCGACAGTCGTGTTGTCCGGCTGCAGCGCCGGCCAGGTGTCTCAGACGGCGATGCAGCATCCGGCCGTCAATGGCAACAACGCCTGGGTCGGCGAGGAGAACTACGGCGTCGCCCTGCGCAACCTTCACCTGAGGGCGGAGCAGACCTCCGACTACGTGCAGCCCGGCAGTTCCGTCGAGTTGCTGTTCGTCGCCGCCAACGGCTCCGCCGAAGAGGGCGACAAGCTGGTGTCGATCACCTCCGACGTCGGCACGGTGTCGCTCACGGGCGACACCGAGGTCCCGATCTCGGGCACGCTGATCGTCGGCACTCCGGACGGGCAGATCAGCCCGCTCGAAGCCGTCGAGAACGCCGAGACGGCGGAGGCCACGGTCACTCTGACCAAGCCGATCACCAACGGCATCAACTACGACTTCACCTTCACCTTCGAGCGTGCGGGTTCGCGCACCGTGCCCGTGCCGATCTCCGCGGGTGAGACACCGCGCCGCGACGGCGAGCCCAACAGCGGCGGCGCGAGCCATGGCGGCGGCGACACGGGCGGCGAACACTAGCTCGGCTCAGCCGTTCTGTCAGTGCCGCCGGATAACGTCACGGCGTGGCACGGAGCAGCTCGAAAACGCGTTCGCAGTACCGCTGCTCGGAGTGCAGTCACGTAGCGGCCAAGTGGGTGGGCCGCTGTCCCGACTGCGGCACCTGGGGCACGGTCACCGAGGTCGCGGTGCTGGCGGCGCTGGGCGGATCGTCGGTACACCGTGCCGTCACACCCACGTCCCCCGCCGTCCCGATCACCTCAATCGATCCTGGGTCGACGCGCCACTTCCACACGGGCATATCCGAATTGGACCGCGTGCTGGGCGGTGGGCTGGTGCCGGGATCCGTCACGTTACTGGCAGGCGATCCCGGGGTCGGCAAATCGACGCTGCTGCTCGAGGTGGTGCATCGCTGGGCCGAGACGGGCCGTCGCGCCCTGTACCTGTCGGGTGAGGAGTCAGCGGGCCAGATCAGACTTCGTGCCGAGCGCACGGGCTGCACCCACGACGAGGTGTTCCTGGCCGCCGAGTCCGACCTGCAGACCGCATTGGGGCACATCGAGGCTGTGCGCCCCTCACTGGTTGTCGTCGACTCCGTGCAGACAATGTCGACCGCCGAGGCTGACGGCGTCACGGGCGGCGTCACCCAGGTGCGCGCCGTCACGTCGGCGCTGACCATGACCGCCAAGACCACCGGCATCGCGATGATCCTGGTCGGCCACGTCACCAAGGACGGCGCCATCGCGGGCCCGCGCTCGCTGGAACACCTCGTCGACGTCGTGCTGCACTTCGAGGGAGACCGCGCGACCGCGCTGCGAATGGTGCGGGGTGTGAAGAACCGCTTCGGTGCCGCCGACGAGGTCGGCTGCTTCCTGCTGCACGACAGCGGCATCGAGGGCGTCGCCGACCCGTCTGGCCTGTTCCTCGATCAGCGGCCCGCACCGGTGTCGGGCACCGCGGTCACAGTCAGCCTCGACGGTAAGCGCCCACTGATCGGCGAGGTTCAGGCGCTCATCGGCTCGGCGGCGACCGGTAGTCCCCGCCGCGCGGTCAGCGGTATCGACTCCTCACGCGCTGCCATGATCACCGCTGTGCTCGAGAAGCGTGCGCACCTGTCGGTCGGAACCTATGACATCTATCTGTCCACGGTCGGCGGTATGCGGCTGACCGACCCGTCATCAGATCTTGCGGTCGCGCTGGCGATCGCCTCGGCGTACGCGGATCTGCCGATGCCCTCGACAACCGTGGCGATCGGCGAGGTCGGCCTGGCAGGCGATCTGCGACGCGTCACCGGCATGGATCGGCGCCTGGCCGAGGCGGCTCGGCTGGGGTTCACGTGTGCGGTGGTGCCACCCGGCGTGCAGGATGGTCCGGCGAGTCTGCGGCTGATGAATGCGGACAATATCGGCGGGGCGTTGCGGGTTCTGCGGCAAATCGCGGAGAATGGCGGCTGATCCGAGGAGGGACGATGGGCGTGAAGTCCACCGGCAGGGCCACGCGGGGCAACGTCGTTCAGCTCGCACGACCCACACTGCGTGAAACCCTGGGGCGGCTCGCGCCCGGCACACCGCTGCGCGACGGTCTGGAGCGCATCCTTCGTGGCCGGACCGGTGCCCTCATCGTGCTGGGCTACGACGACAGCGTCGAGGCCATCTGCGACGGCGGGTTCTCCCTCGACGTCCGCTACGCCCCCACCCGCCTGCGGGAGCTGTCGAAGATGGACGGCGCCGTGGTGCTGTCCAGCGACGGCGCACACATCCTGCGCGCCAACGTCCAGCTGGTACCCGATCCGACAATCCCCACCGATGAATCCGGCACCCGGCACCGTTCAGCTGAGCGCACCGCCGTGCAGACGGGTTTCCCGGTCGTGTCGGTCAGCCACTCGATGAGCATCGTGACGGTCTACGTGGCGGGCGAGCGCCACGTGGTACCCGACTCCGCGACGATCCTGTCGCGGGCCAACCAGACCATCGCCACACTCGAGCGGTACAAGACCCGGCTCGACGAGGTCAACCGGCAGCTGTCCACCGCGGAGATCGAGGACTTCGTCACGATGCGCGATGTGATGACGGTGGTGCAGCGCCTTGAGATGGTTCGCCGGATCAGCCTCGAGATCGACGCCGATGTCGTCGAACTCGGTACCGCCGGCCGTCAGCTCAAGCTCCAACTCGAGGAGCTCGTCGGCGACAACGACACCGCGCGCGAGCTGATCGCCCGCGACTATCACGCCAATCCCGACCCGCCGACCGCTGCGCAGGTGACGGCGACCCTCGACGAACTCGACGGCCTCTCCGATAACGAACTGCTCGACTTCACCGTTCTGGCAAGGGTTTTCGGCTACCCCTCAACACTCGAGGCCCAGGACTCGTCGATGAGTTCACGCGGCTACCGCGCGATGGCGGGCATCCCCCGTCTGCAGTTCGCCCACGTCGACCTGCTGGTGCGCTCGTTCGGCTCACTGCAGGGCGTGCTGGCGGCCAGCGCGAGCGACCTGCAGTCGGTCGACGGCATCGGGTCGATGTGGGCGCGCCACATCCGAGAAGGGCTCTCGGCGCTCGCCGAGTCGACCATCGCCGATCAGCTGGCCTGACCCCTACCCGACGGGTGCCTCACCCTCGGGCGCGGCTGGCGGTGCGTCGCCGGGTGCCGGCGGCGCGGCCTCGGCGAGTATGAACGGGACTGCCGCGGATCGCAGATTGCCCAGCTGGACCACCAGGTTGTAGGTACCCGGGCCGATGGGTTCGCGGGGCAGCGGGCAGTTCGGCGCCGACCCCATACCGGTCCAGGTGACCTCGGTGGTCACCTGCTCTCCCGGCTTGAAGGTCTTGACCAGCGTCTCGTTGGACGGCGCGCAGTCGAGGTTGGACCACAGCCGGTTGTTGTCCAGCGAGTACACATAGGCCGCGAGCACGGCGGCGCCGACATCTCGCTGGCACCCGACCAGGCCGATGTTGGTGACCACCATGGTGAACTTCGGCTGATCGCCGACGACGTAGTTGGGCTGGCTGGTGATGCCCTTGACCGCGAGTGTGGAATCGGGGCAGTCGTCGCCCTCGGTGAGCACTGGAGGCGGTGTGACGGCAGCGGACGGTGTGGGTGTCGGGGGCGGAGCTTGCTGCGCCGGCGGCTGAACCGGCGTCTTGACCTCAGGATTCTCACCCGGCAATGGAGTCGGCGGCGCCTGGCCCTCCGACGCGGAGGTGTTCTCCGCTGGCTTCGAGTCACCGGTGGCGTTGGACACGACGACGATGACGAGGATGGCGACTATCAGGATGACCAGCGCCGAGACACCGATTGCGAGCATCCGACGCCGCCGGTAGATCTCCTGCGGGAGCGGGCCGTTCGGTTCTAGATCCAGCACAATGTAACGGTAAGGCCACGTCATGACCGAGCGTTCGACCCGGCTCGGCGTGTCGCCTCTCAGGCTCGTGTGATGTCACTCAAAGACGACTGCCGGATCGGCACCAGAACGTCGGCCGAGTCTTTCAGAAGCCGGGCCTACGCGACCGCCCGGGAGCCACCGAGCTTGCGGGGCTCAGACCTCGCCGATGTTGCCCAGATGATCGCGCAACGCCACCCTGCCGTCGGCCAGGTGGTAGGTGAGGCCGACGATCGCCACCTTGCCCTCGATGATTCGCTGGGCGATGGCCGCTGAGCGGATCCGCAGCTGGGCGACGGTCTCGTTGACGTGCCGGGCCTCGAACTCATCGACGCGGCTCATCCCCATCTGGCGTCCCAGCAGGATGGACGGTGTGACCCGTTCGACGATGTCACGAACGTACCCACCGGGTACCTCGCCCTCATCGAGCGCCGCCAGGGTCGCCTTCACCGCGCCGCAGCTGTCGTGGCCCAACACCACGATCAGAGGCACGTCGAGCACCGTGACGGCGTACTCGATGGAGCCCAGCACGGCTGAGTCGGCGACGTGGCCCGCGGTCCGCACCACGAACATATCGCCGAGCCCCTGGTCGAAGATGATCTCGGCGGCGACCCGGCTGTCGGCGCAACCGAACACCACCGCGGTCGGCTTCTGCCCGTGAGCCAGCCTCGCCCGGTCCTCGATGCTCTGGCTCGGATGCTGTGGCTGGCCGGCTACGAACCGGTCGTTACCATCCTTGAGTGCCTTCCAAGCGGACACGGGGTTCGAGTTGGGCATGTTCGTCATTCTGCCCGAGGCCGCGATGACGGTCGACGCGGGTGAGCTTCTGACGTGGTATGACGCTCAGAAGCGGGACCTGCCGTGGCGACAACCACCCACCAGCGCCTGGCAGATTCTGGTCAGCGAGTTCATGCTGCAGCAGACCCCGGTGGCTCGGGTCGAGCCGATATGGCTCGACTGGGTGGCGCGCTGGCCGACACCGTCGGCGACGGCGGCGGCCTCGGCTGCCGACGTGCTGCGGGCCTGGGGCAAGCTGGGCTATCCGCGCAGGGCGAAGCGATTGCATGAATGCGCGCGCACCATCGCCGTCGACTACGACGACCGCGTGCCCGACGACGTCGAGACGTTGCTGACGCTGCCCGGCGTTGGCGCCTACACCGCGCGGGCCGTGGCGTGCTTCGCTTACGGGCACAACGTCCCGGTCGTGGACACCAACGTGCGTCGCGTCGTCGCGCGTACGGTGCACGGTCGGGCGGATTCACCGGCAAGCGTTCGCGACCTCGCCGACGTGGCGGCACTTCTTCCCAATAATAATGAGGGACCGCGCTTTTCGGTTGCCATCATGGAACTCGGCGCCACGGTCTGCACCGCGCGCTCGCCGCGTTGCGGCGTGTGCCCACTGAGCCGGTGCGCGTGGCGGTCCGCCGGCTTCCCCCCGGCGAGCGCACCGGCGCGGCGGCCGCAGCGCTACGCGGGCACCGACCGGCAGGTCCGCGGAAAGCTGCTTGACGTGCTGCGCGGCAGCACCGTCCCGGTGACCCGCGCCCAGCTCGACGTGGTGTGGCTTTCCGACACCGCGCAACGGGACCGGGCGCTGGATTCGCTCCTGGTCGACGGCCTGGTGGAACAGACCGCGGATGGGTTGTTCGCACTCGCGGGCGAGGGCGGGGAATCCCAGTCGCCGAGGCACGCAGTCAATTAGCCTTTGCATGTGGCCGGACGTGGTTCGCAGACTCCGCGGACTCACTATGCATCCCGCGGTGATCTGGACATCGCCTATCAGGTACTCGGCAGCGGCCCCGTCGATCTGGTGGTGATGCCGGGTCCGTTCGTTCCGATCGACTCCATCGACAGCGAGCCGTCGATGTACCGCTTCTACCGCCGTTTGTCGTCGTTCTGCCGGGTGATCCGCTTCGACCACCGCGGCATGGGCATGTCCTCTCGCATCGGTTCGGCCGCCACCGTCACACCGTCGTGCTGGGCGGAGGACGCCATCACGGTCATGGACGCCGTCGGGTGTGAACGCGTCGCGGTGCTGGGGTCGGGATTCACCGCGGTCAGCGCGCTGCTGCTGGCCGCCGACCATCCCGACCGGGTCAGTCATCTGGTGGTGCTCAACGGCAGCGCCCGGGCACTGTGGGCGCCCGACTACCCCGTCGGGGCCCAGGCCAGCGGCGCCAGTCCGTTCACCACGGTCGTCATCGAACCCAATGCGCTCGAGCAGGGTTTCGACGTGCTGTCGGTTATCGCGCCGTCGGTCGTCGGCGACGGCCCGTTCCGCACCTGGTGGGATCACGCGGGCAACCGTGCCGCCTCACCGAGCATGGCGCGCATGGCAAATCGGGTACTCGCCGAAGCCGATGTGCGAGAGAAACTTCCGTCGATCACCGCACCGACGCTGGTGATGCACCGAGCGGCATCGAAATTCGTCAATGTGGGCCACGGCCGGTATCTGGTCGACCACATCGCCGGAGCTCGTTACGTCGAACTCGACGGCGCCGACACCCTCTATTGGATAGGTGACACCACGCCCGTCCTCGACGAGGTCGAGGAGTTCATCACTGGCGTGCGCACGGGGTCAGAGGCCGAGCGCGTCCTGACCACGATCGTGTTCACCGATATCGTCGGCTCCACGGCGCGGGCCGCGACCATGGGCGACGACCGCTGGCGCGACCTCCTGGATCACCACGACGCCAGGATCCGACACGAACTCGAGAGGTTCCGCGGCCGCGAGGTCAACACCGCCGGTGACGGTTTCGTCGCGACGTTCACCACGCCCAGCGTCGCACTCGACTGCGCCGAGGCGATCGTCGACGCCGTCCGGCCGCTTGGCCTCGAGGTCCGCGTCGGGATACACGTCGGTGAGGTCGAGATGCGCGGCGACGATATCGCGGGCATGGCCGTGCACATCGGAGCACGCGTCGCCGCACGCGCGGGCGCGGGTGAGGTGCTGGTGTCCTCGACGGTGCGTGAGATCGTCACCGGGTCGCACCACGAGTTCACCGACCGCGGTCAGCACGAACTCAAGGGCATCCCCGGGCAGTGGCGGCTGCACGCCCTGTCATGCGAACCGGAAACGGGCCCCTAAGCCGTTTCGGCACAGGGGGGTTCACCGCAAGCGAAGCTGCGGCGATAGTCCGACGGCGTGACCCCGATGATGCGGCGGAAGTGGTGGCGTAGCAGCGTGGCGGTACCGAACCCGGACCGGTCGGCGACGCGGTCGATGTCGAGATCCGTCTCCTCGAGCAGTGTTCGTGCGTAGAGCACCCGCTGATCGGTGACCCACTGCATCGGTGTGCGGCCCGTCTCCTCGACGAAGCGGCGCGCGAATGTGCGGGCCGACATGCTGGCCCGTTTGGCCAGGCTCGCCACGGTGTGCGGCGTCTCGAGGTTGGTCAGGATCCAGTCCAGATGGGGTGCGAACCCCTCCGAACACCGCACCGGGATGGGCTGTTCGATGTACTGACGCTGCCCGCCGTCGCGCTGCGGCGCCACCACCATCCGGCGCGCGATCTTGTTGGTGACCTCACTGCCCAGTTCGCGACGGACCAGATGCAGGCACGCGTCGATACCCGCGGCGGTCCCAGCGCTGGTGATCAGGTTGCCGTCGTCGACGAACAGCACATTGCGGTCGACTCGGGCGGTCGGGTACGCCCGCGCGAGTTCGTCGGCGTGCATCCAGTGCGTGGTGCAGGGTCGGCCGTCCAACAGCCCCGCCGCCCCCGCGACGAAGGCCCCCGAGCAGACGGTCAGGATGATCGCGCCGCGCTGCGCGGCTCGTCGGATCGCGTCGAGCGCCTCGGGAGGGTAGTCGGGTCCGCCGATGGCGGGGATCGCGACCAGGTCCGCGCTGACCAGGTCCTCGAGGCCGTGGTCGGGGATCAAGGTGGCGCCGACCGACGTCCGCACCGGCCGCCCAGGCTCTGGCCCGCACACCTTGAAGTCGAAGTTCGGCACACCGTCGGCCGCCCGATCGATGCCGAAGACCTCGCAGATGACGCCGAACTCGAAGACAGCGGTTCCGTCCAACACCAGCGCGGAGACACTCTTGATCATGGCAGTATCTTATCCCTCAAGGTCACTTCTGCCACTGTTGGCGGAATGTATTCGGTCGAATAATTGCTGCCATGGACATGTTGTTGACCTTCCTCATCCTCGCCGCACCGTTCGCCGTGGCCGCCGTGGCGAGCTGGTCGGCACACCGCAGCCAGCCGACCCGCGGCTACCTTCAGGGCCTCGTCGACGACCCCGACTGGTACCGCATCCAGCACGACGCCGACGCGGCACGCACCCGCTTCGAGCAGGCCCCGACGTGGCCCGTCTCAGGAGTGCGCGGCGAACGTCGCTAGAAACGCCTCGACCGCGTCCCGGTATTCCCGCGGACGGTCGTCATGCACCAGATGGCCGGCTCCAGGAACCTTCAGATAGGTTGCCTGGTGGCCGGTTTCGCACATCCGGGCCATCTGCCCGGGCGGGGTGACGCCGTTGCCCGCCTCGATCAGCAGCGCGGGCACCCGCACCGACTGCCACTGGCTCCAGTAGTCCCGGGTGCCCCACTCCGCGGCGATCTGCACCCACCGCTCGGGGTCCCCGTGCAACCGCCAACCGCCCGAGGTCCGGTCGAAGGCCTCCATGAAGTACTGCCCCGCGACATCGCCGAACTCGTCGAATATCGCCCGCTGCGAGGTGAACTCGACGGGTAGCGCGTGCACCCACGGCTCCCAGGGACCAGTGGTGCGGCCACGGAAGTCGGGAGCCATGTCCTCGACGACCAGCGCACGGACCAGTTCGGGGTACTCAGCTGCCACACACCACGCGTGCAGGCCTCCCATCGAGTGACCGATCAGCGTGGCCGGACGGCCCAGCGCGGCCACGGCGTCGGCGAGGTCGGCGACGAAGCGCTCGGTGCTGATCGGCTCGACGTCGGCCACGTCGCGTCCCCTGTGCCACGGCGCGTCGTAGGTGAACACCTGTGAGGACGCCGTGAGCCACGGCAGTTGACGCGACCACGTGCTGCCACGCCCCATCAGCCCATGCACCAGGACCACGGGCTGACCCCGGCCACCCCGATCCGTCAGTCGTTCGGAACGCATGGGTCAATCCTGCCCGCAGGCGTAGCGGTAGCCTGAAGCGCATGGCAGTGGTGAAGATCAATGCGATCGAAGTTCCGCCCGAAGCTGGCCCCGAGTTGGAGAAGCGCTTCGCCAACCGTGCCCACTCCGTCGACAACCAGCCCGGATTCCTGGGCTTTCAATTGCTCCGTCCAGTGAAGGGCGAGAATCGCTACTTCGTCGTGACGCAGTGGGAGTCGGATGAGGCCTTCCAGGCCTGGGCGGGCGGCCCCGCCGCTGAGGCACATGCCGGGCAGCGGGCGAATCCCGTGGCCACCGGCGCATCGTTGCTCGAGTTCGAGGTTGTGTTGGACGTTGCGGGGCCCGGCACCTCGTCGTAGCGCAGGCCGGTCGCGACAACGAAGGATCGGCGCTGCGCTCGCCACCGCCCTCGTCGTGACCGTGGCCTGCGGTTGTGGACACACCGGTCCGGCACCGGCCGAGGCGCGCGCATACGTCGACACGAACACACCACAGGGGCTGCGCGCCAAGCAGACCCTCGACATGATCAACTCCGATTGGCCCATCGGCACGGTCGGCGTCGGCACGCTCGCCGCGCCCGACCAGGTCCAGGACGTCACCGGGAAGATGGACCGGCTGTGGTGGGACCGCCCGTTCACCGTCACCGGTGTGGACATCGGCGCGGGCCACGCCACACTGCGAGTGCTCACCTCGTACGCGGTCGCGCAGACCATCGAACTGCGCACCGATGACGCGGGGCTGGTCGATCGCTTCGACGTCTCACTGCAGCGCCCCGTCATCCGGCAGTGGTCGGATATCGACGCCGAGCTGACCAAGTCGGGCGCGCGCTACTCCTACCAGGCCTCGAAGGTCACCGACGGCCGGTGCGAGGCGGTCGCGGGCACCAACCTCGACGAGTCCCTGCCTCTGGCGTCGATCTTCAAGCTGTACGTGCTACTGGCGGTCGCGAACGCGGTCAACGCCGGAACGCTGAACTGGACCGACCAGATGACGATCACCGCGGAGGCCAAGGCCGTCGGCTCCGCGGGTCTGGACGATCTCGAGCCCGGCGCCACGGTGTCGGTGCGCGAGGCCGCCCAGCAGATGATCTCGGCCAGCGACAACATGGCCACCGACCTGCTGATCGCCCGGCTCGGACCGGGTGCGGTCGAACGCGCACTTGCCACGGCCGGCCACCACGACCCCGCCAGCATGACACCGTTCCCCACCGCGCACGAGCTGTTCTCCGTCGGATGGGGTGAACCTGATCTGCGCGAGCAGTGGAAGGAGGCCACCCCGCAGGGCCGCGCGCGGCTGCTCCAGCAGACCAATGAACAACCCTACGAACCGGATCCGCAGCGCACCCACACGCCCGCATCTCCGTTTGGCGTCGAGTGGTACGGCAGCGCGGCCGACATCTGCCGGGTGCACGCGGCGCTGCAGGCGGCGGCCGTCGGCCCCGGCGCACCGGTGCGCGAGATCCTGTCGGCGATCCCCGGAATCGAACTCGACGGCAAGAGGTGGCACTACATCGGCGCCAAGGGCGGAAACCTGCCCGGGGACCTGACGTTCAGTTGGTATGCCGAGGACCGCACGGGCCAGGCCTGGGTGGTCAGCTTCCAGCTGAACTGGCCGAGCTACCGCAGTCAGACTGCCGCGGGTTGGCTGCTCGCCATCGCCGAGCAGACGTTCGGGCTGATCCCCGTCCGCTAGCCTGTCGAACGCAGCGTCCAGGCGTGCCCGCGCCGGTGCATGACGGTTCGGCTGGCCGGAGCAATGTCGATGCGCCAGAACGACTTCGGTGGTGAATCGAGGGCGGCCAGGATGGCGGCGCGGATGACCGCCGGATGTGTCACGGCCACCAGCCGGCCCGGCCGGGTGCCAACGGATTCCAGCCACTCCCCTACCCGCAGGATCAGGGCCACAACCGACTCACCGCCGTGCGGCGCCTGTGTGGGATCGGTCAGCCACACCGTCAGGTCGCCGGGTGGGACCTTTGAGAGCAGGCTGCCCCGCCACGCCCCGTGATCCAGATCGGCCAGCCGCGTATCGGTCTCGGCGCGCAGGCCCAGAAGTTCGGCGGTCTGCCGAGTCCGCTTCTCCGGGCCGCACCACACCGCATCGACCGGACCCAGATCCATTGTGGCGTCGACCTGGCGGTGGCCAAGCGCATTGAGTGGTTCGTCGGTGGGAAACCGTCCGGCTGACATGGCGTCGGTCATTGCATGCGACACCAGCGTCAGCCGGACGATCTCACTCACGGACGCTCACGCGGCGATGTTCTCCTGGCGCTTGCCCTCGAGCAGACGGGAGGCGAGCACTCCGAACACCAATCCGATCGTCGCGTAGATCACAACCTGGGTGCCCAGCGCGTAGAGCCTGAAGTCATACAGCAGGTCGGCGGGGAAACCTTCGTAGACGATCGTGCCCGCGTCGTCCTTCAGCGGTGCCGGTGTCTCATCGATGGTCGGCAGCACCAGCATCACCACGCCGATCGCCACGATGTAACCGGCGCCGGCGGCCAGCGTGGAGTTCCACGCCCCGAGCTTCTCGACGAGCCGCCCGCGCAGATAGACCGCTGCGACGAACAACGCCACCGACAGCACCACCATCAGCAGGTACAGCAGCGTCCGCTGGCGGATGGTCTCGTCGAGGCTGAGTGCGGGCGGGCTCGGCGGGTACTTCAGCGCCGGGACGATGAACGCGCTCACCAACATGCCGCCCGCAACATACAGCGACAACAGCTTGGCCGACACGTTGCCGACCCTGCCGTAGGCCACCGCGAAGACCACGGCGAACAGCGCTCCGATCGCGATGCTGAACAGCAGCACGCCAAGACCCATCCCGATGTTCATCTGGATGGCGCGGGTGAATCCCTCGCCCTCCTCACCGTGACTGTGCCCGGCGGCACCTGCCGCGGTCTCCAGGGCCTCGTGGGCCGCCCCGATACCGTCCTCGTAGCCGATTGCCAGTTCGATGACCGGCTCAAGGAAGATCCGAGCGAAGACGAACGCGAGCACTCCAGCTAGGGCGCCGGCCAGAAGGCCGCGCCCGATGATCTGCTTCTCCATTTTCTGTTATCCCTTACCGGTTCGTCAGTGGCAGGGGAAGCCGAGGAGATGGCGGGCGTCGTGAATGAACTCGTGAATCGTGGTGTTGTCGGCACCGAACACCGACGTCGCGCCCTGATCCATGCCGACGAAGTAGAGCACCAGAAGCGCAAGGAATGCGGTGGCCGACAGCCACACCGCCGCGCTCGCGGCGGAGAGGTCGATGGCGGGAGCCTTGGCCACGCGGGCCTTGGAGGGAGTCATGTCTACGTTCCTTTCGGGAATTCGCGTCCCGTATCACAGGGGTGACGGCGTCGGGTCTGACTATTCACAGTGGCGCGACCGTTCTGGATTTCCACCAGATTCCTTTATCCGTCGATTACAGCAGCATTCTAAGCAGAGGGGGTGCCAGATCGAACAGTCCACTGCCTGCGGAGACGAAAAGGGCCCCGACTCGCGTCGGGGCCCTTCCGTGATTCCTCGCTATTCGGCAGCTGTCGCCGCTCCGGCCGCGGCGCCGCCCGTTCCGGCGCCAGCCAGATCGGGTTCGACGACCGGCTTGCGCGCACCGGCGAACGTGAACACCGCGTTCTCGATGTTGGCGCTCTCGCCGTCCCAGCCCTCGACGTCGACCGAGACGATCTGACCGGGGCCGATCTCCTCGAAGAGGATCTTCTCCGACAGGGCGTCCTCGATCTCGCGCTGGATGGTCCGGCGCAGCGGCCGGGCCCCCAGCACCGGGTCGAAGCCACGCTTGGCCAGCAGCGACTTCGCCTTGTCCGTCAGCTCCATGGCCATGTCCTTGGCCTTCAACTGCTTCTCCACACGGCCGATCATGAGGTCGACCATCTGGATGATCTCCTCCTTGGTCAGCTGGTGGAAGACGATGATGTCGTCGATGCGGTTGAGGAACTCCGGGCGGAAGTGTTTCTTCAGCTCGTCGTTGACCTTCTGCTTCATCCGCTCGTAGTTGTTCTCGCCACCACCCTGGGTGAAGCCGAGCCCAACCGCCTTGCTGATATCGGACGTGCCGAGGTTGGACGTGAAGATCAGCACGGTGTTCTTGAAGTCGACCGTGCGCCCCTGGCCGTCGGTGAGGCGGCCGTCCTCGAGGACCTGCAACAGGCTGTTGTAGATCTCCTGGTGGGCCTTCTCGATCTCGTCGAACAGCACGACGCTGAACGGCTTGCGACGCACCTTCTCGGTGAGCTGGCCGCCCTCCTCGTAGCCGACGTACCCGGGAGGGGCACCGAACAGCCGCGACGCGGTGAAGCGGTCGTGGAACTCGCCCATGTCGATCTGAATGAGCGCGTCGTCGTCGCCGAACAGGAACTCGGCGAGCGCCTTGGACAGCTCGGTCTTACCGACACCGGACGGGCCGGCGAAGATGAACGAGCCCGACGGGCGCTTCGGATCCTTGAGCCCCGCACGGGTACGACGGATCGCCTTGGAGACGGCCTTGACGGCATCCTCCTGGCCGATGATCCGCTTGTGCAGCTCGTCCTCCATGCGCAGCAGGCGCGTGGTCTCGGCCTCCGTCAGCTTGAACACCGGGATACCGGTCCAATTGCCGAGGACCTCCGCGATCTGCTCGTCGTCGACCTCGGCGACCACGTCAAGATCACCGGAGCGCCACTGCTTCTCCCGCTCGGCGCGCTGCGCGACGAGCTGCTTCTCCTTGTCGCGCAGATTGGCGGCCTTCTCGAAGTCCTGCGCGTCGATCGCGGACTCCTTCTCGCGGCGCGCGTCGGCGATCTTCTCGTCGAACTCGCGCAGGTCTGGCGGAGCGGTCATCCGGCGGATTCGCATCCGGGCGCCGGCCTCGTCGATCAGGTCGATGGCCTTGTCCGGCAGGAACCGGTCGTTGATGTACCGGTCGGCCAGTGTCGCCGCGGCGACAATCGCGCCGTCGGTGATCGAGACACGGTGGTGTGCCTCATACCGGTCACGCAGACCCTTGAGGATCTCGATGGTGTGCTCGACGGTCGGCTCGCCCACCTGGACCGGCTGGAACCGGCGCTCCAGGGCGGCGTCCTTCTCGATGTACTTGCGGTACTCGTCGAGCGTGGTGGCACCGATGGTCTGCAGCTCACCGCGAGCCAGCTTCGGCTTGAGGATGCTTGCCGCGTCGATCGCGCCCTCGGCGGCACCCGCGCCGACGAGCGTGTGCAGCTCATCGATGAACAGGATGATGTCGCCGCGGGTGTTGATCTCCTTGAGCACCTTCTTGAGGCGTTCCTCGAAGTCACCGCGGTAGCGGCTACCCGCGACCAGGGAACCCAGGTCGAGGGTGTACAGCTGCTTGTCCTTGAGCGTCTCGGGGACCTCACCGTGCACGATGGCCTGCGCGAGACCCTCGACGACGGCGGTCTTGCCGACGCCGGGCTCACCGATCAGCACCGGGTTGTTCTTGGTGCGGCGGCTCAGCACCTGCATGACCCGCTCGATTTCCTTCTCGCGGCCGATGACCGGATCGAGCTTGCCCTCCATGGCAGCGGCGGTGAGGTTACGGCCGAACTGGTCCAGGACCAGCGACGTCGACGGGTTGCCCGCCTCGCCGCCACGACCGCCGGTACCGGCCTCGGCGGTCTCCTTGCCCTGGTAACCGCTCAGCAGCTGGATGACCTGCTGGCGCACCCGAGTGAGTTCGGCGCCGAGCTTGACCAGCACCTGGGCTGCGACACCCTCGCCCTCGCGAATCAGCCCGAGCAGAATGTGCTCGGTGCCGATGTAGTTGTGGCCGAGCTGCAGCGCCTCGCGCAGGGACAGCTCGAGGACCTTCTTGGCCCGCGGCGTGAAGGGGATGTGTCCGGACGGCGCCTGCTGGCCCTGGCCGATGATCTCCTCGACCTGGCTGCGCACGCCCTCCAACGAGATGCCGAGAGATTCCAGCGACTTGGCCGCCACGCCCTCGCCCTCGTGAATGAGTCCCAAGAGGATGTGCTCGGTGCCGATGTAGTTGTGATTGAGCATCCGGGCCTCTTCTTGGGCCAGGACGACGACGCGCCGTGCGCGGTCAGTGAAGCGTTCGAACATCGGTGGTTACCTGCTCTCGATCAGATAGCGCAGCTCGTCACGCGGTAGCACCGCGTCCTGCACCTGCCGTCCACTGTAGTGGGCGGCAGCCCCGGCTGCCCTGGGTGTCTCCGGCAATCGAGCGCTACGCAATTGGCCTGTTACGTGACCAACGCCAGGTAGGCGCCGAACGTTCCGCAACGGAGCCCAATCGGTACGCCACGAGCGAACGCCGATCTGCGCCCAACGACCGGCGCAGACGGAATCGGCAATGCCTGCCTACGTTGCCGCGTGGAACGCGTCGATGACGTCTGCCGGGATACGGCCGCGCGTCGACACGTTGTGTCCATTGCGGCGTGCCCACTCCCGGATGGCAGCGCTCTGCTCCCGGTCGATCGAGGCCCGGCCACGGCCAGTGCCCACAGCTCGGCCACGTCGACGGCCGCCGACACGACGCCCCGCCTCGAGCCATTGCTTCATATCGTTGCGCAGCTTCGCGGCATTCTTGGACGAAAGGTCGATCTCATAACTCACGCCATCGATCGCAAATTCGACGGTTTCGTCTGCAGCACCTTCGCCGTCGAAATCGTCGACCAACGTGACGGTTACCTTCTTCGCCATAAGTCCACACTGACCCTTCTGCTGCACTGACGGGTCCAACGAACCCTTACGGCAATATTGGCACAAGAACTCAAATCATTCAACAAGTATGATATCTGGTGATCAGTTCCCGTGACGACGGACAATCGGGAACAAAACCGTCTCCCTAATCGACAAGCCCGTCAATGCCATCAACAATCGATCGATGCCCATTCCGGTTCCCGTAGTGGGTGGCATGGCGTACTCCAATGCGGTGAGGAAATCCTCGTCGAGAAGCATTGCCTCGTCGTCACCCGCCGCGGCGGCACGGGCCTGAGCCGCGAATCGCTCGCGTTGGATCACCGGATCGATGAGTTCGGAGTATCCCGTCGCCAGCTCGAACTTGCGGATGTAGAGATCCCACTTCTCGGTGACACCGGGAATAGTGCGGTGTTCACGTGTGAGAGGCGACGTCTCGACAGGGAAGTCCCGCACGAAAGTTGGGGCCCACAGCTTGTCGCCGACCTGATGCTCCCAGAGCTCCTCGACCAGCTTGCCGTGGCCGAAACCCCGGTCTCGGGGAATCTCCACGCCCAGGCCATCCGCGATCGCCCACAACCGATCGACACCGGTGTCCGGGGTGATCTCCTCACCCAGCGCCGATGACAGGGACGGGTACATTTCCACCATGTCCCATTCGCCGTCGAGATCGTAGGTGGATCCGTCGGGCAGCGGGACGTTTCTGGTGCCAATCGCCTCGTCGGCGACCTCCTGAATAAGTTCCCGCGTCACGATCGCAGAATCGTCGTAGGTGCCGTACGCCTGATAAGTCTCCAGCATCGCGAATTCCGGCGAATGCGTGGAATCCGCGCCTTCGTTACGGAAAACGCGATTCAACTCGAAGACTCTCTCGAATCCTCCGACCAAGCATCGCTTGAGGAACAACTCAGGTGCGATCCGGAGGAACAGGTCGGTGTCGAGGGCATTCGAGTGGGTGACGAATGGCCGCGCCGCGGCACCGCCGGCGAGCGTCTGCAGTATCGGCGTCTCGACTTCGAGAAATCCTCGGCGCTCCAGTGCGGAACGAACGGCACGGACAACCGCGATGCGCTGGCGAGCAATGCTGCGCGCCTCCGGGCGGACGATCAGATCGACGTAACGCTGACGGACCCGCGACTCCTCACTCATCTCCTTGTGCGCGACGGGGAGTGGCCGCAGAGCCTTCGAGATTATTTGCCACGAATCCGCAAGCACAGACAGTTCACCGCGACGGGAGCTGATCACCTCGCCGTGGACGAAGACGATGTCGGCAAGATCGACGTCGCCCTTCCACGCATCGAGGGACTCCTGGCCGACCTTGTCGAGGCTCAGCATCACCTGGAGTTGGGTGCCGTCGCCCTCCTGCAGCGTCGCGAAGCACAACTTCCCCGAATTGCGGGCGAACACCACGCGCCCGGCGACACCCACGTACTCGCCCGTCTCGGCGGCTGGCTCGAGGTTGGGGTAGGAAGCCCGAACCTCGGCGAGGGTGTGGGTGCGCGGCACCTCCACCGGGTACGGGTCGCGGCCCTCGGCGAGCAGTCGCTCCCGTTTGGCCTGACGGATCCGAAACTGCTCGGGGACGTCGGACTCGAGATCATCTGCAGTGCTCACGACGTGCCAGCTTAAATGAAGTCGCGCCCGGCCCCACCGACGCGACCGCTGAGGCCACGCTCCTCACGACCCCAGTGCGGTTAGCGCTTGGCCCGCTGGTTGTCTCTATTGCGCTCGAACACCATGCGCAGCCCGTCCAATGTCAGGTGCTTGTCGTAGTGCTCGACGGTGCGCAGATCGGGCAGCACCAGCGGCGCGGTGTGTCCGGTCGCCACGACCGCGACGTCGTCGCCGCCGAATCCGTCGATATCGTCGCGGATCCGGTTCACCAAGCCGTCGACCAGACCGGCGAAGCCGAACACCGCACCGGACTGCATCGACTCCACGGTGTTCTTTCCGACGACCGAACGCGGCCTAGTCAGCTCGACACGGCGCAGCGCGGCCGAGCGCGCCGCGGCGGCATCCGAGGACACCTGCACGCCGGGGGCGATGGCACCACCCAGGAACTCCCCCTTGGCCGACACGACGTCAACGCATATCGACGAGCCGAAGTCGACGACGATCGCGGCACCCCGGAACCGGTGATAGGCGGCAAGGCAGTTGACGATGCGGTCGGCCCCAATATCCTTCGGGTTGTCGACGAGCAGCGGAATACCGGTTCGCACACCGGGTTCGATGAGCACGTGCGGAACAGAGGGCCAGTACTGCTCGAGCATCACCCTGATCTCGTGCAGCACCGACGGCACCGTGGACAGCCCGGTGGCGCCGGTGAGGCGTTCGGCGTCGTCGCCGATCAGCCCGTCGATGGTGAGTGCCAGCTCATCGGCGGTGACCTCGGACTCGGTGCGAATTCGCCAGTTGTGCACCACCTTCGAGTGGTCACCCGAGCCCGATATCAGCCCGACGACGGTGTGGGTGTTGCGGACGTCGATCGCGAGTAGCACGGTCTACCGCGGGGACATCAGGCCGGCGGCGTTGGCCGGCACGTGGGCGGGATCGACACCGAGGTCGAGCTGGCGGTTCTGTCCGTCGACGAAGACGATCCGGGGCTCATACGACCGAGCCTCGGCATCCGCCAGCGTGGCGTAGGCGATCAGGATCACCAGATCGCCCGGGTGAATCAGGTGGGCCGCCGCACCGTTGATCCCGATGACGCCGCTGCCGCGTTCACCGGTGATGGCATAGGTCACCAAGCGGTTGCCATTGTCGATGTCGACGATGGTCACCTGCTCGCCCTCGAGCAGGTCGGCAGCGTCCATCAGATCCTCGTCGATGGTCACCGATCCGACGTAGTGCAGGTCCGCCTGCGTCACCGTGGCCCGGTGAATCTTCGACTTCAGCATTGTGCGGAACATCAATTCCTCCAGGGCAATTCGTGGTTCCCATCCGACTCGACCCGGGAGTGCCCGTCGATGCCGGCGGATGCGCCGATGTCGATCGCGATGTTGTCCAGCAGCCGCGTTCGCCCGAGCCTGCCCGCCACCAGCAGTCGGGCAACCCCCTCGGCGGGTGGTGGCCCCAACCAGGTGTCGCGGATCTCGATGTACTCGACGTCGATGGCCGGTACCTCGTCGAGGACGGCCCGCGCCGCATCCAGTGCGGCGTCCACACCGCGCGACGCGGCGTACATACCTGCCATCAGCGCCGCGGACAACGCACCCGCGTGTTCGCGTTGCACGTCGTCGAGATAGGCGTTGCGCGAGGACATCGCGAGGCCATCGGGTTCCCGCACGATGGGCACCGCGACGATCCGCACGTCGAGATTGAAATCGTCGGCCATCTGTCGGACCAGCACCAGCTGCTGGTAGTCCTTCTCACCGAAGAACGCCCGGTCCGGTCGCGCGATCTGCAGCAGCTTGAGAACGACGGTCAGCATGCCCGCGAAATGCGTTGGCCGCGAATCGCCCTCAAGTTCGGCGCCCAGCGGACCTGGCAGGACCGTGGTGCGTTGGCCCGCCGGATACATGTCGGCGGCCGTCGGCGTGAAGGCGATCTCGACGCCCTCTGCCCGCAACAGCGCGAGGTCGGCGTCCAGCGGCTGCGGATAGGCGTCGAGGTCCTCACCGGCGCCAAACTGCAAGGGGTTCACGAAGATCGACACCACGACGACGGAGCCCGGCACCCGCTTGGCGGCACGCACCAGAGAGAGGTGTCCGTCGTGCAGCGCGCCCATCGTGGGCACCAGCATGATGCGGCGACCGGTCGCGCGCAGGGCACGCGAGACATCGGCCATCTCGCTCGGTCGCGAGTAGACGTTGAGTTCGCCCGGGTTGAACTTGGGCGGTTTGCGAGTACTCAGGACTTCTCCCCGGGATCGGCGGTCAATACGGCGAATACGTCTTCGGAGGCGTGCGCCCGCTGCGCGGTCCGCAGCGAGTTCGCCCGGTATGCCTGCCCGAGTTCGGGATCGGCTTCGGCGAAGGCCAGCAGGTGCGCGCGCACCGCCGATGCGTCACCGCGGGCCACGGGGCCCGTCAGCGCACTCTGGCCGCGGCGCAACGCGTTGTCGAGCGATGCCCGAGCCAGTGGGGCGATGACCCGCTCGGCGAGCCCGCCCGGGCCGTCACCGACGAGTTCCTGCCCCAGCAACTCCTGCCCCCGGAGCGCGACGCGAAGTGCCTCGACGGCGTCGAGCACCACGGTGCTGACGTGATTGCCCGCATGTGCAAGCGCTGCGTGGTACAGCGTTCGGGCGTTCTCACGCACTCGGAACGGCTCACCGCCGATCTCGAGGACCAGGGACTGCGCGATGGCGTAGCCGACCTCGTCGGCCGCGGTGATCCCGAAGCAGGACTCCGATAGCCGGGCGATGTCCTCGTCGGCTCCGGTGAAGGTCATCGCCGGGTGGATCGCCAGCGGGATGCAGCCCTGTTCGGTGAGGGGGTTCAGCAGCGTGACGCCGTTGGCTCCCGAGGTGTGGACGACGATGGTGCCCGGTCGGACCGAGCCGGTGGCCGCCAGGCCCGACACCAGGCCCGCCAGTTCGGCGTCGGGGACCGCCAGCAGCAACAACTCCGCGCGGCGCGCAACCTCGTCCACGGGTAGCACAGGAGAATCGGGCAGTCGCTGCTCGGCGCGCCGCAGTGAGGCACTCGAGATGGCGCTGCAGGCCGCCACGACGTGCTCGGCCCGTTCGAGCGCTACCCCGAGGGCCGTACCGACCCGACCTGCGGAGATGATGCCCACCGCGAGACGGGCCGGGCGGAATGCGTTGGGGGTCCCCACTGCGACGACCTCGCTGACGTCATGAGTTAACTCGTTCCAGTCCCGCTCCACGGGTACCGGACGGACGCCAAGAGACTAGCTCACTCCTCGCGACGACGGCGCCTGCCGCCTCCCGTCGAGCTTCCCTGCAGCCGTGCCAGCAACTCCGATGCCGGCAGGCCACCGCTGTGCTGCCCTTCCGGTTCGCTGGGCTCCTCGCGTTCCTGGGGTTCTTCCGGGCCGCGGTGCCGCGACGGGCGCGGCTTCTCGGGCTCGCGAGGCGTCGGCGGCGCAGCGGTCGCGAGGGTGGGCGGCGACGGCCGGCCCGGATCCTGCCCGGGAGATGAGTGCCGTGCGCGACGCGCCGGCTCCGAGGCCGCCGGGTCCTGAGGTGTCCAGTGCCTGCCGCCGGCCCCGGGCTCGGTCGAAGGCGGTGCCATGGCGGGAGGCGGTGTCACGGACGGAGGCGACGTCACGGCCGGAGGCACCAGGGGTACGGCGGGAGGTGATGGGAGTTCGGCCCCGTTGTCCACCGTCGGGGCGACCCAGTTGCTGCCCGGGGTGCCTGCGGGGATGAACTCGCCCTCGGCCGGTACGGGCCGCCACCCGGTCGATGTGACTGCGGGTTCGGGATCCGAGGTGTGTCGACCGGGACGCTCGGGTTCCTGCCACGGCGAACGCGCCGCGGGCTGCTGCACGGGTGGCGGCGGTGGCGGCGGCGGTGGCAGCACCGAGGCAGGCGGGGTCGTCGGTGGTGCGGACACCGGAGGCTGCGAGGGCAGCCACGGACGCGCAGCTCCGGACGCCGCCGGGGCGGGCGCCGGCTCGGGTGTCCACGTCGGCTGCGGTGGCGGTGGTGGCGGCACCGGCGGCGGCGTCGGCGTTACCGGCGTCACCGGCGGCGGTGGCGGCGTCACAGGTGCCGGGGCTTGCCAGCGCGATGCCGGGTCGACCTCGGACGGCCGTCGATGCGCACCGGCGGCCGGCTGCACTGCCCAGTCGGGTTCCGCCGGCGGTGGCTCGACAGGGACGTCGATGATCGGGCTCTCCTCGGTGTTGGGGTCGGTCGCGTCAGCATCCTCGGTGTCGATACGGCTGCTTATGACGCGGCCCGGCGCGAAGCGCTCGCGATCCGATGCGCCATCGGCGCCATCCCAGTCGGCGAACCCGTGCACGCTGCTGCGCTCGGTCTCCAGCGCGGGACGGTGCGCCAGATCGGTGTCGAAGAGGATCTCGAGGTTCGCACGCAGTGCCGCGAGTTCCGCGCGCAGGCTGGCCACCTCGTCGGCGGCCTGCGATTGCATCTCGGAGGCCAGCTCACGTCGCACTGCGGACTCGACGGACAGTTCGTACTCGCGGCGCGCCGAGATCTCGCGGTCGAGCTGCAAGTCGTAGACGAGCTTGAGGTCACGGGCCCTGGCGGAGTCGACGTCGGCCTGCCTGCGGTAGATGAAGGACACGAACGCCGCGACCACCGCGGCCCACAGTGCGACGATCACGGCAAGCTTCAGCAGCTCAACGCGATTGGTGAACACCAGCGCAGAACTGGCCAGAATGGCGAGCACCAGCAACGTCGTCATAAGCGCCCAACCCGGCCTCCGGGTGGCGCGCCGAGAGCGCGTCCCACGAGTCGGATCGGTCATGGGCCGACTGTACCGGTCACAGCTCACATCGCGTGTCGACCAGTTCGGCGATTCGGCGCACCGACCTCGCAGATCGGCTACTCCGGAACGCCATCCGGGTCCTCGGAGTGATCCTGCGGAGACTTGCAGCAATGCTGTAGCCAGAGCGCCCCGATCACCAGAGCCAGCGCGCTCAACGCCGCGACGACGGCACCCGCGGTGTCCTCGCCCGCCACCCTGATCACGTCTCGACGCGGGAGCAGATACACGATGACGCCGATCCACCAGCCGAGTACCACCGCCCCCATCCATGCCGACGCCTTCGCGATGGTGACCGCGCGCGCCACGGCCAACGGGTGCACCCGCCCGCGTCCTGGCCCGATCTCACCGGCGCCGATCTTCGACCGGATGTAGAACCCCCACCCGGCCTCGGCGGCCCCGACCAGGAGGAGCGACAGCCCCGTCCACACCGTCAGCGGCGGGAACCAGCGGTACAGGCCGATCACCAGGATGTAGCCGGCGACGGCCGCGATCAGGGTCGCCACCGTCAGGTCACGCTTGCGGGTCGGTCCCATCAGAGTGCCAACGCCAGATCGACTTGGTGCACGCCCGCCCGCTCGTCGGCGTCGATGGCGTCGAGCAGTGCTGCGACGGGTGCCGTCTCACCGGCCACGGTCAAAGTGGCCGACGGATCCACTGCCAGCCAGGGGGCCAGGACGAAGGCCCGCTGATGTGCCAGCGGATGCGGCAGGGTGAGTTCCTCGTCGTCTGACGTCACCTCGGCCGAGCCGTCATGACACGTGACGATGTCGACGTCGAGTGTGCGCGGGCCCCAATGCACCTCGCGGACGCGGTCGGCAGCGCGCTCGAGTTCCTGGCCTCGCCGCAGCCACGCCCGTGCGTCCAACGCGGGATCGTCGGCGATCACCACGGCGTTGAGGAAGGGCCCCTGTTCGACACCACCCCACGCTGCCGTCTCATAGACCGGGGACACGGCCCGCACCGCGGCACCCAGACCGTCCACCACTGATTGCAGCCGGGCCAGGCGATCGCCGAGGTTCGATCCGATGGACAACACGACTCGAGTCACTCGGGGCCACCCCTGCCGGAGCGCCTGGACCTGCGAGCCACAACGGCAACATCGGTGAACGACAACGGGATCGGTGCGTGCGGCTTGTGCACCACCACCTCAACGGCGTGCACTCGTGCATCGACCATGACGTCCTCGGCGATCTCGGCGGCGACCGTCTCGATCAGGTTTCGCGGCGGTCCGGCAATGATGTCCGCCGCGCGCTGCGCCAACGATCCGTAGTCGAGGGTGTCTGCCAGGTCATCACTGGCGGCCGCGGCGGCGAGGTCGACCCACACCGTCAGATCCACGACGAAGTCCTGGCCCTCGACCCGCTCGTGATCGAACACACCGTGGTTTCCTCGAACGGTCAAGCCGCGCAGCTCAATTCGATCAGCCATGGTCGCCGACACCCTCCACATCGCTTCGCCCCTGCCAGGCACCCAGGACCTTCAGTGCGTCCACCGACGCGCGCACATCGTGCACTCGAACACCCCAGGCACCGTGCAGCGCGGCCAGCGCGGAGATCACCGCGGTGGCCGTCTCCCGGCCGTCCGGTGGGCGTACCTGGCCCGTGGGCTCGGCGAGCAGCGTTCCGAGGAACCGCTTGCGCGACGCCCCCACCAGGACCGGGATTCCGGTGGCGACCAGATCCGGCAGCGCCCGCAGCAGCGCCCAGTTGTGGGCGGCGGACTTCGCAAAGCCCAGACCCGGATCGATGATCAGGTTGGCGGGGTCAACACCGGCTGCCACGGCGGCGTCGACGGCGGCCAGGAGTTCGGTGCGCACATCGGTGACCACGTCGCGGTAGTCGGGCACCCGGTGTGGCTCACCGGCGTCCAGAGGACGCCAGTGCATCAGCACCCACGGCACGCCGGCATCGGCGAGCAGCGGGGCCATGGCAGGGTCGGCGCGCCCACCGGAAACGTCGTTGACGATGCTGGCGCCGTTCTCCAACGCGGCCCGTGCCACGTCGGCGTGCATGGTGTCGATGCTGACCGTGATCCCCTGCTCGGCAAGCTCTTTGACGACGGGAAGCACGCGGGCGGTCTCCACGGATGCCTCGATCCGCACCGCGCCGGGTCGGGTCGACTCACCGCCGACGTCGATTATCTGCGCACCCTCGGCAGCCAGTGCCAAGCCGTGCTCGACGGCGCGCTGCCTGTCGAGAAAGAGTCCGCCGTCGGAGAAGGAGTCATCGGTGACGTTGACGACTCCCATCACCAACGGGGCGAGCGAAGCGACGGGATGAGGGGTCGCGCGTGTCGGTGTCACCGTCGCAGAATCAGGTCCAGCGCCTCGGCCCGTGATGCGTTGTCGACCTTGAACTGACCGCGGACGGCCGACGTCGTGGTGATGGCGCCGGGCTTGCGAACACCACGCATCGCCATGCACAGGTGCTCGGCCTCGATCACGACAATGACGCCGCGCGGATTGAGCCTGCGCATCAACCCGTCCGCGACCTGAGCGGTCAGTCGCTCCTGCACCTGCGGGCGCTTCGCGTAGAGGTCGACGAGCCGCGCGATCTTGGACAGGCCTGTCACACGCCCGTCGACGCCCGGGATGTAACCGACGTGCGCAACCCCGTGGAACGCCACCAGATGATGCTCGCACGTGGAGTACATCGGGATTTCCTTGACCAGTACGAGTTCGTCGTGCTGCTCGTCGAACGTGGTGTCCAGCACGTGATCCGGATCGATGTAGAGGCCCGCGAACATCTCCTGGTACGCGCGCGCCACCCTGGCAGGGGTGTCGATCAATCCGTGCCTGTCGGGATCCTCGCCGACCGCGATGAGCAACTCACGGACTGCGGCCTCGGCACGAGCCTGGTCGAACGCCGGGGGCACAGTGCGCCGCACCGGGTCGATCTCCGACCGCGTCATCTAGTCACTCCGTTCGTATCAGCCCGGTGGGGGTGGGGTGGGCTGGTCGCCGGACCGGCCGTCTCCCTGTTCGTCTTGCGGAGGGCTCGGCGTCCGGTTCGGATCGTGTGAGCGCCCCTGCGGGACGTGTGGCCCGGGCTGCGGGTACGGCTGATACTGCGGATACGGCGGCTGGCCTCCTGGCTGCGGCGCCCACCCCGACGGCGGCGGCGGTGGCGGGTACCACTGCCCCTGCTGTCCCTGCTGGCCCGGGTGACCCTGCTGGCCTGGCCGAGGGGGCCAGCCTGGTGCGTGCCAACCGGCGGGGGCGCCGTAGTCAGGCTGTGTTTGTCCGGCATTGTCGGGCGCGCCGTTCGCGGGGGCGCCGTTGGGCCAACCGCCGTGGCCCTGCCCGTTGACACCGGTCCCGTTGCCGCCGGAGCCATTCGGGCCGCCGGGGCCGTATGGCCCTCCGGCCGCCTCTGCGGCGCGAGATGCGGCCGCGATGGCCGCCTTGAACGCCGGCTCAGGAGCGGGCTTGGGCCACTCCTCGCCGCGTTCGATGGCGAGTTCACCGGGAGTCTTGATCGGCGGCTTGTCCGACGGCACGCGGCCCCCGAAGTCGTCGAACATCGTGAGCCGGGGCCGCTTCTGGACATCACCGAAGATCGCCTCGAGTTCGACGCGGTGCAGCGTCTCCTTCTCGAGAAGCTCACCGGCGAGGATGTCGAGCACGTCGCGGTACTCGGACAGGATCTCCCACGCCTCGGTGTGGGCGGCCTCGATGAGCTTGCGGACCTCGTCATCGATGATCTGCGCGACCTCGTGGCTGTAGTCGGCCTGCGTGCCCATCGTGCGACCCAGGAACGGGTCGCCGTGCTCGGTGCCGTAGCGGACCGCACCCAGCTTGGCGCTCATGCCGTACTCGGTGACCATGGCGCGCGCGATCTTGGTGGCCTGCTCGATATCGGACACCGCGCCCGTCGTCGGCTCCCGGAACACCAGTTCCTCGGCCGCGCGACCACCCAGGGCGAAGACCAGGCGGGCAATCATCTCTGACCGGGTCATCAGACCCTTGTCGTCCTCGGGGACAGCGACCGCGTGACCACCGGTGCGACCGCGGGCCAGGATCGTGACCTTGTAGATCGGCTCGATATCGGGCATCGCCCACGCCGCCAGGGTGTGACCACCCTCGTGGTAGGCGGTGATCTTCTTCTCGTGCTCGCTGATGATGCGGCCCTTGCGGCGCGGCCCGCCGACGACACGGTCGACGGCCTCCTCGAGCGCGGCGCCAGTGATGACGGTGCCGTTCTCGCGGGCCGTCAGCAGGGCGGCCTCGTTGATGACGTTGGCCAGATCGGCGCCGGACATACCGACGGTGCGCTTGGCCAATCCGTCGAGGTCGGCGTCGGGGGCGATCGGCTTACCCGCCGAGTGCACGCGCAGCACCGCGCGCCTCCCCGCGATATCGGGATTGGACACCGGGATCTGACGGTCGAAGCGGCCCGGCCGCAGCAGCGCCGGGTCGAGGATGTCGGGCCGGTTGGTGGCGGCGATCAGGATGACGCCCTGGCGGTCACCGAAACCGTCCATCTCGACCAGCAGCTGATTGAGCGTCTGTTCGCGTTCGTCGTGCCCACCGCCGAGGCCGGCGCCGCGCTGGCGGCCGACGGCGTCGATCTCGTCGACGAAGATGATGCAGGGGCTGTTCTGCTTGGCCTGCTCGAACATGTCGCGAACGCGCGAGGCCCCGACGCCGACGAACATCTCGACGAAGTCCGAGCCGGAGATGGTGAAGAACGGGACCTCGGCCTCACCGGCGACGGCGCGGGCCAGCAGCGTCTTGCCGGTACCGGGCGGGCCGTACAGCAGTACGCCCTTGGGGATCTTGGCGCCGAGCGCCTGATACCGCGTCGGGTTCTGCAGGAAGTCCTTGATCTCGTAGAGCTCCTCGACCGCCTCGTCGACGCCCGCGACGTCGGCGAACGTGGTCTTGGGCATGTCCTTGCTCAGCTGCTTGGCCTTGGACTTGCCGAAGCCGAAGCCCATTCGTCCGCCCGACTGCATGCGGGAGAACATCACGAACAGGCCGACCAGCAGGAGCAGCGGCAACAGGTAGATCAACAGCGAGCCCAGCACACTGCCCTGGTTGACGACGGTGTTGACCTTGGCGTTCTTGGCGTTCAGGGCTTCGAACAGCTGCACCCCGTACCCCGTGGGGTACTTGGAGATGATCTTGTTGCTGTTCTCGGTGTCGCCGTTGCCGTTCTTCAGGTCGAGACGTACCTGCTGCTCGCGGTCATCGATCTGGGCGCTGTTGACGTTGTCGGCATTGACCTGCGCGATCGCCACCGAGGTGTCGACGGGCTTGTACCCTCGCGTGTCGTCGCTGAAGTAGAAGAAGGACCACCCCAGCAGCAACACGACCGCTATCGCGCTGAGGGTGCGGATGACGTTCTTTCGGTTCATCGTTGTTTTTGGCCGGCTGGTGCTACGCCGGCCCGGTCCTTCCGGTACTCACAGTTTGGGTTGTTCAAGGCTACCGCTTGCCCAACGTCGCACGGTCGCCGCCGGGTTCCCACCAACCCGATCCACCCACGGCCGCGCTCGGTTGCTGTGCTTGGGTGAGTCCGTGGTCGACCCCATCGAACGCTACGTCGAGGTCAACGGGGTGCGGCTGCGGGTCACCGAGGCCGGTGAGCGCGGCGCGCCGGTGGTCCTCCTCGTGCACGGCTTCCCCGACCTCGCATACGCCTGGCGCCATCAGGTGCAGGCGCTGGCCGATGCCGGATTCCACGTGCTGGCACCCGATCAGCGTGGCTACGGCGGCTCGTCACGACCCGAGGCCGTCACCGACTACGACATCATCGCCCTGACCGGCGATCTCGCCGGACTGCTCGATGACGTCGACGCCGAACAGGCCGTCGTCGTCGGCCATGACTGGGGCGCCATCCTCACCTGGCACTTCCCGCTGGTCCACCCCGACCGGGTGAAGGCCGTCGCCGGGCTGAGCATGCCACCGGTGCCCCGGCCCAAGCGCCCACCGACCGAGGCGCTGCGACGGACGTTCGGCGAGCACTTCTTCTACATGCTCCACTTTCAGCAACCCGGTGTGGCCGACGCCGAGATGGACCGCGATCCGGCGACGACGCTGCGGCGGATCATGAGCGGTACCGATCCGGACGACCGGGCCGCAGCGTCTCGTATGCACGCACCGGGACCGCTGGGGTTCATCGACCGGATTGCCGAACCCGGCGGGTTGCCACCGTGGATCGGCCGCCGCGAGTTCGACCACTACGTCGCGGAGTTCACCCGCACGGGATTCACCGGCCCGCTGAACTGGTACCGCAACCTCGATCGCAACTGGGAGCTGACGGCGGTGATGCCCGCGACCACCATCACCGTGCCCGCGCTGTTCGTCGGCGGCTCGGCCGATCCGGCGCTGACGGTCAACCGGCCCGCCCGGGCGCGCGAGGTCGTCACCGGCGACTACCGCGAGGTGATGATCCCCGGCGCGGGGCACTGGCTGCAGCAGGAGCGCCCCCACGAGGTCAACGCGGCCTTACTCGAGTTCATCGGCGCACACCGATCAGATCTGTAGGGTGCGGGGTATGCCAGTCCGTATGCCGTTGTGCGCGTGGATGAAGAAGCCGTCCCGGATCCTCGTTCTCGCCGCGGCGGGGCTGATGGTGGTCGGCCTCTCGGCGTGCGACGCCTCCCCCGCATCGCCGGTCTCCGGACCCGACGGACCCGTTCCCCGCCAGGTCACCGTGGTGGGTGAGGGCAAGGTTCAGGGTGCACCCGACACCGTCACGGTCAACGCCGCGATCGAGTCGACCGCATCGGATGCCACCGCCGCGATGAACCAGACGAACGAGCGCATGACCGCGGTTATCGACGCCGTCGCGAATCAGGGCATCGACCGCAAGGACATCAGCACCACAGACGTCAGCCTGTCGCCGCAGTACGGGGACAACTCCGTCATCACCGGTTACCGGGCGAGCAATTCGATCGCGGTGAAGATCCGCAGTATCGACGCCGCGTCTCCGACGATCACCGCGATTCAGACCACCGGCGGCAACGCCACCCGCATCAATTCAGTCAGCTTCTCCATCGAGGACAACTCCCAGCTGGTGAAGGACGCCCGCGCTCGCGCGTTCAACGACGCCAAGGATCGCGCCCAGCAGTACTCGCAGCTGTCGGGTCTGAGCCTGGGCGACGTCATCTCGATCTCCGAGGTCGATTCGGGCAGCACACCGCCGCCGACGCCGATGCCGCGTTTCGAGGCGATGCAGGCCGATGCGCCGCTACAGCCCGGCGAGCAGACCGTCGGCTTCTCGGTGACGGTGGTCTGGGAGCTGCGCTAGGCCGGATCTATCCCCCGGTCGCTTCGCTCCTGCCCGCCGGTGCGATCTGCACCGGAATCCCGCTCAGCACAGACGTTCCCGACAACGGATCCAGCGACGTGCCGTCGTTGAGCTGATTGACATTCACCCCTGCCTGACCCGCGGCGACGGCCTGCCTGGTCCCGCTCTGGCCGTGGCCCCACCCGTGCGGCAGGGAGACGACGCCACGGCGGATGGTGTCGGTGATCTCGACGGGGGCCTCGAGTTCACCACCGGGACCCTTGATGCGGGCCCAGTCGGTGACGCCGAGTTCTGCCGCGTCAGCCGGATGCATTCGCAGCGTGCAGCGGTTGGTGCCGCCGGCCAGCGCGGGCACATTGTGCATCCAGCTGTTGTTGGACCGCAGATGGCGACGGCCGATCAGCACGAAATCGTCCACGCCACGGTTTAGGGACGCCGTCAGCCGCGCCACGTCGGCGACCAGCGCCGCCGGCGCGAGTTCCACCTTGCCCGACGGGGTTCGCAGCACCTCGGTCAGCCGGGGCCGCAACGCGCCGAGGTCGATTCCGTGCGGGGAATCCTTGAGCCGCTGCAGCGTGAGCCCCTCCGGGTTGGCGCCGAACCAGTCGCCGTAGGGGCCGAGGCGCAGCATCATGTCGAGCCTGCGCTCATAGCCTCGCCCCGACGCCAGCATGGCGGTCAGTTCCTCGGGGTCGCGGCCCGCAACGGGCGAGTCGGGGTCGGAGGTCTCCTTGGCCAGTGTCATCGCGATGACCTGCTCGTCGACGAGCGCCGGATCGGCGAACGGCCCCATCCCGTACAGGACAAGCGCGAGGCGCGCCAGGATCTCCGGCTCGTCGGGTTGATCCGGCGCGAGGTCGACAGCCGGCGGCGAGTAGCGGGCGTTGTTGCGCACCGGCGTGTTGCTCAACGCGACGTCGAAGTGGGCGCTACGTGACGGCGGCGGTGGCGGCAGGATGACGTCGGCGTGCCGGGTGGTCTCGTTGAGGTAGGGATCGACGCTGAGCATGAAGCCGACGGCGTCGAGCGCACGGCTCAGGCGGTCACCGTCGGGCGCCGACAGCACGGGGTTGCCCGCGACGGTGATGATCGCCGTGGGCTGCCCGTCACCTGGTGTCTCGAGTTCCTCCGCCAACGCAGCGGCGGGCAGTTCGGAGAGCACCTCGGGATGTCCGGATACCCTGCTGTGCCACCGGCCGGTGCGAAAACCCCTGCCCGGCTTGGGCGGTCGCGGCGCGGACCCGACGGGCGACTGCGGGAACATCGCCCCGCCGACCCGGTCGAGGTTGCCGGTCAGGATGTTGATGACGTCGATGAGCCAGCTGCCGATGGTGCCGAACTCCACGGTGGAGGTGCCGATCCGGCCGTACACGGCAGCGCTCGGGGCGGCGACCAGTTCACGCGCCACGGTGCGGATCTCCTCGGCGGGCACACCGCAGTGTGCGGCGACCGTCTCGGGCGCGAACCCCGCCGACAGGACGGCGACGTCCTCGAGGCCCTCGACATGGGGCTCGAGTCCACCCAGGTCGTCGGACACCAGGCTCTCGTCGAAGAGTGTGTGCACGATGGCGAACAGGAGCGCGGCGTCGGTTCCGGGCCGCGGTGCGATGTGGTGGTCGGCCAGCTCCGCGGTTCGGGTGCGGGCCGGGTCGATGACGACGAGGCGACCGCCGCGGCGGCGCAACGCCTTGAGCTTCCCGCCGAAGTCCGCGGCGGTGGCCAGGCTTCCGTTGGACACCAGCGGATTGGCGCCGATGACGACGAGGTGATCGGTGCGGTCGAGATCGGGCACGGTGAACGCGAGCGGATTGCCGAACATCAGCCCAAGCGCGACGTGTTTGGGCATCTGGTCCAGCGTGCTCGCGGAGAACGTCAGATGGGTGCCGAGGCCCTTGATGATCAGCGGCAGGTAGAGCGCACCCGCGATGGTGTGCGCGTTCGGGTTGCCGATGTAGACCGCGACCGACTGTCCGCCGTGCTCGCGCAGGACGGTGCCGAGCCCGTCCGCGGCCGCCTGGAAGGCCTCGTCCCAGCCGACCTCGACGAGCGCGCCGTCGCGGCGGATCAGGGGTGCGGTCAGACGGTCCGGGTCGGCGTCGAGTTCTCCGAAGCTCGCACCCTTGGGGCAGATGAACCCGGCGCTGAACACGTCGTCACGGTCACCGCGGGCCGATGTCACCCGGCCCGTGTCGATCGTGAGGGTCAGGCCGCACGTCGCCTCGCAGAAGGGGCAGATGCGCAGTGCCGTATGGACGTCCGTGCCGGATTCGACTCCGGTTTCCGTTCGAGCCATATCGCACGCTGCCCTTCGTCAGGAGTCTGAGTACACCTTGGGGTCGAGGGTGCCGATGTACGGCAGATCGCGGTAGCGCTCGGCGTAGTCGAGCCCGTAACCGACGACGAACTCATTGGGGATGTCGAAGCCCACGTAGGTGATGTCGACGTCGGCGCGCACGGCATCGAGCTTGCGCAGTAGCGTGCACACGGCCAGCGACCTGGGGCCGCGGGTGGCGAGGTTGCGCAGCAGCCACGACAGCGTCAGCCCGGAGTCGACGATGTCCTCGACGATCAGCACGTCACGGCCGTTGATATCGCGGTCGAGGTCCTTGAGGATGCGCACCACACCGGATGACGATGTGGCCGAGCCGTAGGAACTCACCGCCATGAACTCGAGCTGCGTGGGGATCGGGATCGCCCGCGACAGGTCGGTGACGAACATGACGGCACCCTTGAGCACCGTGACGAGGAGCAAGTCCTGGCCGTCGTCCCCGATGGCGTCGCGGTACACGGATGCGATCTGGTCACCCAGCTCAGCGGTCCGCGCTTGAATCTGCTCCTCGGAGAGGAGCACCGACTTGATGTCACCGGGATACAGGTCGGCGGCACGATGCGCTGGCACGGCACCAGCGTGCCACGTCGGGACGCCTGCGACCAATACGACCGACCAAGCGCTTTCCGCTCACACGGGTTCGCGGGTCAGCTCGAGCCTTCCGTCGCGCCGCACGGCGACGAGTCGCTCGCGGTGCAGCGGTGATCCGACAGCGACGCCGCCTTGTCCCCGCCACCCGGTGACCAGGACGTCGATACCGCGAATCTGCTTGTCTGTCAGGCCCGTCGCGCCGCCGGTCAGCAGCCAGCCACGGATCACCCGGCGCCGGACCGACGCGGGCAGCCCGATCAGGTCGGTGATCGCCAGGCCTGCCCCTGGCGTGCACCCGGCCAGCACGTCATGCGCGAGGGCGTCGAGAGTCTCGGTGTCCTCCCGCAGGGCGGCAGCGGTGCGGGCCAGCGATTCGGCGACACCTCCACCGAGCACGTCCTCGAGCAGTGGCAGCACCTCGGTGCGCAGCCGCACCCGGGTGAACCGCCGGTCGGTGTTGTGCGGGTCGTGCCACGGCGACAGCCCCAGTTCCGCACAGGCCGCCTCGGTGACGGTCCGACGCGTCCCAAGCAGGGGTCGGCCCCACGGCGGATCCAGTGCGCGCATCCCCGCGATGGACCGCGGACCCGACCCGCGGCCCAGACCAAGCAGCACCGTCTCGGCCTGATCGTCGAGCGTGTGCCCGAGCAGCACGGACAATCCCGCGCGCGCCGCATCCAGCGCGGCGTAGCGGGCGCTGCGCGCGGCGGCCTCGGGACCACCCGCCGAGCCGACGCTGACCGGCAGCACGCGGGCCTCCACACAGCCCAATGCGAGCGCCTGCTCACGCGCTGTGGCGGCGACCCCGGCCGAGCCGTCCTGCAGTCCGTGGTCGACGATCAGCGCCGTGGTGGGACGCAGCCGGGCCGCGACGGCGGTCAGGGCGAGCGAGTCCGCGCCGCCGGACAGCGCGACGCACCATCGGTTCTCCTCAGGCGGGTTCGCGCGGATGAAGTCCTCCACCGCGCGACGCAGCGCAGCTACAGGACCCGTTCGATCCATCGCTGCGGCTCGTCGACTTCGCTTGGCAGTGGCAGGGTCTCGGGTGACGTCCACACGGTGTTGAACCTGGCCATACCCACCTTGTCCACCACGTCGTCGACGAAGGCCTTGCCCCGGGTGTACTGACTCATCTTGGCGTCCACACCGAGAAGCGCCCGGATCACGCGCTGCAGCGGGGGTTGTCGGCGTTGCCTGCGCTCGTTGAACCTGCGCCGGATGGTGGCCACCGACGGCACCACGGCGGGGCCGACGGCGTCCATCACGTGGTCGGCGTGGCCCTCCAGAAGGGTGCCCAACACCAGCAGTTTGTCGAGCGCCTCGCGTTGCGGTTCGGACTGGACGGCCCGCAGCAGTCCGACGATGCCCTCGGAATTCGGTTGGGTGGCTTCGCCGTTCGAGTTCCTGCGATCGCGCACGAACTCATTGAGCCGGCCGATCATCGCACCGAGGTCCTGACCGTCCTCGTCGGTGAGCACCCCGAGCGTGCTCGACATGTACCCGGCCAGCCACGGATTGGCCCGGAACTGCACCCGGTGGGTCACCTCGTGCAGGCACACCCAGAGCCGGAAGTCCGCGGGTGACACCCGCATCAGGCGCTCGACGGCAATGACGTTGGGGTACACCAGGAGTAGCTCACCGCCATTTGCCGTGAACGGGTCGTACTGGCCGAGGATGCCCGACGAGATGAATGCCAGAACGGCGCCTGTCTGGGCGCCCGTGATGCGGCGCGTCAGCAGGCCGCTCGACTTGCCTTCGCCATTGTCCCCACCTGTCATGACGCGCATGGATTCGGTGGCGGCGCACACCCATTCACGACGGTCAATGACGCGCGCCTCGGCGATCTCGGAGCCCTCGTTGAGCCCGGTGACCTCACGCACCGGCAGCTCTGCCCGCCGTGCGGAGTCGGCCAGTTCGTCGATGACCTGCCTGCGCGTGTAGTCGGTGGTCGCCGGCGCGGGCCGGACCAGCTTGCCTCCGACCGTGGCGGCGAAATTCCAGTCGACGGTGCGGCCGACCGTCGGGCCTGCGGCGGAAGTCATGCGCTGCACCCGCAGGACCGCAGTGCGGCGGCCACCGCGTCGATCGACGTGCGTCCGGTGGGACCGGCCTCGTTCGAGATCAGGGAGAACGTCAGGACCCTGCCGCTCGCATCGGTGACGATGCCCGCCAACGCGTTGGTACCCGTCAGCGAACCGGTCTTGGCGCGCAGGAAACCCGCGGCGTCACGGCCAGGGGCGGTGTCCAGGAACCGGTTGGACAGCGTGCCGCTACCACCGGCGATGGGCAGCAGATCGACGAGTGGACGCAATCGGTGTTCCTCGTCGCCGGTGGCAGCGACGACGACCTCATCCAGCGTCTGCGCAGTCAACCTGTCGTCGATCGACAGCCCGCTGGAGTCGAACAGCACCGCCCCGGTGGTGTCGATCCCGGCGTCACCGATCTCGTCGAGCACCGCGTGGGCGGCTCCGTCGAAGCTCTGCGGCCGGCCCAGTGCCGCGGCGACCTCGCGGCCAATGCTCTCGGCCATCACGTTGTCCGAGGCGTTCATCATGTCGCGCAGCCGTTCCATGAGCGGCGGCGAGGAAACCGAGGCGATCTCGTCCCCCTCAACCACCGTCGAGGGCACGACACCGACCTTCGCCGGGTTGACGCCCAGCGCCACGGCCAGTGCCCGTCCGGCGTCCAGGCCAGGCGTGTTCGACCGTCGCGACTCGACGCTCACCGGCTGGGTGCGACCACCGTCAAGCATCACCGACTCGATTGGGGCGATATCGCCGTTCTGGATGTCCAACGGATCCCAGCCGGGCGCCATGGTGGGGCCGCTGTAGGCGCTCAGGTCCACCATCACTGATCTGACGGCGGTACCGGACGCGCGCACCTGATCGGCGAGGTCGGCGATCCGGGCCGCGTTGCGGTACCAGGTCTGCGTCTTGGGGCCTGCCGCCGACAGTGTCGGATCACCACCGCCCTTGAGGATCACCACGCCCGGCGAGTCGACGTCGGTGTGCACCGTGGTTCTCAGCGTGGCGTCGCGATCGAGCGCGAGCAGCGCGGCCGCTGCGGTGAGTGTCTTGTTGGTCGAGGCCGGCTGCATCGGGATCGACGCACCCTGGGTCCACAGCTCGGTCCCGGTGACGGCGTCGGTGACGCGGCCGGTGAACCGTCCGAGATTCGGATCGGCGACAACCGGGGCCAGCCTGGCCGCGAGCAGGGTGGGTTTCGGCTCGGGGGCGGTGTGCGCGAGCCCGAAGACAGCGGGCTCCGCGACGGCCGGATCCGGCTGCCGGTCGACGGCCTGCGCCGCGTCGGATGCGGGACCGCCTGTGGTGAGCATGGCGCCCACCGCCACCACCGCGGTGACGAGCAGCAGCACCGCGACACCCACGAGTACGTGGGTGGACCGACGCCACCGAGTGGGCCGCATGACTCTCCTGGGATGCGATTGCGAGACCCGGGCTGCCGAGCAACCCGTATTGGCCAGGGTATCGCTCGTCTATGGTGGACCCGCGCCGTCACCCGACGAGCCACAGACTTTAGAGACGAAGGAGCCGCGACGGTGGAGTTCGAGGTTGTCGTCGAGATCCAAAAGGGCTCGCGCAATAAGTACGAGGTGGATCACGAAACCGGCAAGCTGAAGCTGGACCGCTACCTCTACACGGCCTTCGGCTACCCGGCCGACTACGGCTTCATCGAGGACACCCTCGGCGAGGACGGGGACCCGCTGGACGCGCTGGTGCTGCTGCCTGAGCCGCTGTTCCCGGGGGCGGCGCTGGATGCCCGTCCGGTCGCGATGTTCCGGATGACCGACGAGAAGGGCGGCGACGACAAGGTGTTGTGCGTCCCCGCAGGCGATCCGCGCTGGGACCACGTCCAGGACGTCGGCGACGTCAACGAGTTCGAACTCGAGGCCATCAAGCACTTCTTCGTGCACTACAAGGATCTCGAGCCGGGCAAGTACGTCAAGGCCGCCGACTGGGTCGGACGCGAAGAGGCCGAGGCCGAGGTGAAGGCCTCCATCGAGCGGTTCAAGAACAGCGGTCACTGAGATCCGCGGCCCCGATCCGGGGCTGATTTAGCACCGTCGTTACACGGGGTAACCCAGGTGTTCTCTGCGCCTTCGATCATGGAGTTGTGTTCATGTATCAGGGGGTTGGCCTCGATGCGTTCAACGCGTGGCCTGAGCGCAGGGCTGCCTACGCGTTGTACGAGTGCGCCAACTGCCTGAGACTGTCGCGCGACCTTGCGCGTGGGCGGCCCTACCCCGACCACGCCACGTTGTTTCGGCAGGCCGATGCGCTGCTGTTCGCCATGCCCGAGGCCGCGATCGATCAGATCCTGGAGGCGTGCCCCGACGTCGGTCGCCGGCCCCGCAGCCCCCGCAGCCGCGCCGAGCAGTGTTCGGTGTGGGATGACGACACCGCCGTGATGGCGGCCCTGTCATCGGCGGCCGGGGCCTACGCGCAGCGGTTCGGGTTCGGATTCGTGATGTTCGTCAACGGGCTGTGCGCCGCAGACGTGACCGCATCGGTGATCGACCGCATGCACAACGACCTCGAGACCGAACGCAAGGTGGTCCGCAACGAACTCGCGAAGGTCAACCGGAGTCGGCTGGAGCGAATGCTGGGACCCGAAGGCGGATACCACAATTGGTGAGTGCCGCGCACGCGAGGAGCAGATCAGGCTACGGCGCGCTGGGCGCAGGTTCGGCGGGTACCGGCTTCGCGTCCTGCCCTAGCGCGAGCCTCCTGGTTCGACGGCTCTTGATCCACCTCATGACGGGCTTCTCGACGGCGTAGTAGGTCACCGAGGCGACCGCGATGGTGACGGCCAGCAGCAGCACGACGTTGCGCCACATGCCCGCTGCGGTGTCACCCGCCATCAGATTCAAGCGGTCCAGCATGAGCATGACCGGGAAGTGCCACAGGTAGGCCGACAGCGAGATCTCGCCGACGTAGCGGATGGGGCGGCTGTCCAGCCACACCGCCAGCCTGGTCCGCTCACCACGCGCCAGCGGTGCCACGATCACCAGGATCATCAGTGCGGCGACCACGGCAACGCCTGCGGTGACGAACTGGTTGGCCACCACGAGCAGCACCGCGGACACCGCGAATGTCGGCAGGATCGCCACCGCGCTGATCGTCCGCACCCGAGCGCTCCACCGCTCGATGAGCGCACCGCGTTCGATCGCCACGAACACCACGGCGGCGAACATCCCGAGGGCGAAGTTGTCCGCATTGGTCAAGAAGCTCTTGGTGAAGACCGCGGCCCAGTTCGGACCCCAGTTGAGCAACATGAAGTCCGTCGTCCCGGCGTGGGCGAACACGACGGGGATCAGCGACCGGCCGACCAGCCCCACGATGAGCAGCAGGGCAGGTGCCAGTGCCGCCAGCACGAAGGGGTTGAGGTTGATCCGCTTGCGCAGCGCGAACAGGATCATGCCGAGCAGCGGCAGGGACGCGTAGAACGCGTACTCCAGCGTCAGCGACCACGCGGGGTTGATGCCGGTCTGGATGTAGGCGGGAAAGTAGGTCTGGGTCAGGGTGAGGTTGGCGAGCAGCATTCCGGGGTCGGTGATCATTCCGGTGCCGTCATCGGTGCCGAGCGGCTGCAGCGCGGGATTCTGGACGTACGCGACCTGCAGTACGTAGTTGACGATCAGGAAGATCACCAGATAGCAGGGCATGATCCGGGCGATCCGGTGCAGCGCGTAGTCACGCACGCCCGGCATCTTCGCGGCGGCGCGATCCACGACGAGATTCCGCACGTACGGCAGGAACAGCAAAAAGCCACTGAGGACGAAGAAGTACACCAGGGAGAACCCCAGCAGGCTCGTCATCCACGTCTCCGCGGTCTTGGGTGTGTAGTGCGTGGTTACGTGGGTGATGGCGATCGACAGGCAGAGCAGACCGCGCACGCCGTCGAGCCCGATGATCCGAGCCCGCAACTTCGCGCCACCCGACGCGGGGGGCGTCTCGGTTGAACCCACAACGATCCCTTTCGTCCAATACACGCCGAGCCGGGGATTCGCACCCGAGGCTTGGAAGCGTCGCCGCATTCCGTACCTATAGTTTGCTGTTTCGAGGACAGTTCGAGTCGGAACGCCTCTCGATCTTGGTCTTATCGAATTTTGCCAGCAGGAGAACGCTAGCTGAAAAGCTCGACCGACGCAGCATCCGAGGGCCATTCCCTGCCGAGCGAGCCGCACCGCCAGGTGGCGCCAACGACGACGACCCCGGGTTCTGGCTATGGATATCGCCGGCATCGACGCCTGCCGAACACCAAGAATGATTGCGATCTCCAGCAGCAGCTAACTGCATCGACTGGAATTGATCCGTCCGTTTCGGCCTCGGCTACGCGGCCAGCGCGGCAATGTGGCGCCCGATGGGCAACGCCGCGGTGGCCGCTGGCGACGGCGAGTTCAGCACATGGATCATCCGGTCGGTCCGCTCGATGACGAAGTCGTGCAGCAACGTCCCGTCGCGGCCGACGGCCTGGGCGCGGATACCCGCGGGATGGGCCAGCAGGTCGGCCTTGGTCAGCTCAGGCGCGTACCTGCGGCACTCCGTCAGGTATCTGCCCTTGAACACCGAGTTGCCGATCTCCCTGCAACCCAGGGCGATGTTCGCCGCCGCGACGCGCCACACCCCGGGGAAGGTGGCCATCGACGCGACGTCGCGCAGGTTCACCGAGAACTTCGGGTAGCCCTCCCGCGCGAGACCGAGCACCGCGCTGGGCCCGACGGTGATATCGCCGGAGATCGTTGGGCTCAGGTGCACGCCGAGGAACGGCAGCGCCGGGTCGGGCACCGGGTAGATCAGCCGCTGCACGAACCCGGACCGGCCAGGCGGCAGCCGGAAGTACTCGCCGCGGAATGGCACGATCTGGACGTCGACCCGCAGGCCCGCCATCCGGGCCAGGCGGTCGGCCTGAAGGCCCGCACACACCACCAGACGCTCACAGGCAACGGTGCCCGACGTCGTGCCGACCGTGACGCCTGCGGCGCCCTCCTCGATCGCGACGACGCGTTCACCGGTGCGCAGTTCCCCGCCCGAGTCCAGGATCAGGCCGGCCAGCGTCGTACACACCCTGCGGTAGTCGACTATGCCGGTGCGGGGCAGGTACAACGCGGCCAGACCGGTGACGTTGGGTTCCATCTCGGTCAGTTCCGCGCCGCTGACCCGGCGGCACTCGATGCCGTTGATCACTGCGCGCTCGGCCAGGGCGTCGCATCGCGCGACCTCGCCTGCGTCGGTGGCCACGATGAGCTTGCCGCACTCGTCGAACTCGATGGCGTGCTCGGCGCAGAACTCCTTGGTGGCCTGCTCCCCCGCCTTGCACAACGTCGCCTTGAGGCTGCCCGGTTCGTAGTAGATGCCGGAGTGGATGACGCCGCTGTTGTGCCCGGTCTGGTGCCGGCCCACGTCATCCTCGGCCTCGATGACCACGACGGAGGCGCCAGGGTGCTCACTCAGCAGTCGGTGTGCTGTCGCGAGTCCGACAATGCCTGCGCCGATCACGCAGAAGCGGTAACGAGCCATCGCAGGAAACTCTAGGGCCGCCGGGGGTTCCGCGGCGGCGGTGACTCAGCCGATCAGGCGGACTTCGGCTCGCGATCGGCGAGGCGGCGCAGCACGTCCTGCCCGAGCTGGCGCAGCTCCCCGGGGCCCAGTTCGGTGGCGGGGACCAGGGTGACGCCGTCGGCGACGCCCGCCAAGCCGATGTCGGCGATAAGCCCCGCCAGCCCCGCCACGGTGCCCGCATAGTGCACCGTTTCGGAGGCCGCAGGCACCCGGAAGTCACCAGGCACCGCGACCGAGACATCGAGGATCACCGCCACGCCACCGCCGTCGGCGTGGATTCTGGCGGTACCGCGCTTGGCCCACTGCAGATCGGGGGCTGTGAGCCTCACCACGGGTTGTCCACCGGAGGTCAGCTCGCTGACGTCCTCGCCTGCCTCATCAGCCACAAAGATCCGCACCACCGCCACGCTAGGCCCTCCGCGTGGATAGGTGCGATGTTTGTGATCAGCCAGAGTCCAACGGAATCCGCATTTCCGCGGAATTCACACGCGACATCGACGGGATCGCGATATCGATGTGATCGCGCCGCCGTGCGCCGTCAGCCGAACCCCCCGAGCCTTAGTAGTTTGTACTCGTGACAGCAGACGAGGGACCTCCGGAGTTCGGCATCCCCGCCCAGTACCTGTTGTCCTCGGCGGCGACGGAGCCACGCACGCTGATCGACATCCTCTACGCCACCGCCGAGCGCCATCCGGACGCACCCGCGCTCGACGACGGTGACGTTCAGCTCACCTACGCCGAGCTGATCGCCGACGTCGAGGAGAGCGTGGAGTGGCTGGCCGCCCGGGGCATCGGGCGCGGCGACCGCATCGGCATCCGCATGCCGTCGGGCAGCTACGCGCTGTACGTGGCGATCCTGTCCACCCTCGCCGCAGGCGCGGCATACGTGCCGGTCGACGCTGACGACCCCGACGAGCGGGCCGCCCTGGTGTTCGGCGAGGCCGGCGTCGTCGGCGTCATCACCGAGGCCGGCCTCATCCGCGGTCACGGGTCGTCGCGGGGCTGGCGCGCCGCCAGGCCGCTCGGTCGCGACGACGCGTGGATCATCTTCACGTCCGGCTCGACCGGAACGCCCAAGGGCGTCGCGGTGACGCACCGCAACGCGGCGGCGTTCGTCGACGCCGAGGCCCAGATATTCCTGCAGGCCAATCCGCTAGGGCCCGGCGACCGGGTACTCGCCGGGCTGTCGGTGGCCTTCGACGCGTCATGTGAGGAGATGTGGCTGGCCTGGCGGCACGGCGCATGTCTGGTGCCTGCGCCCCGTTCGCTGGTGCGCAGCGGCATGGATCTGGGGCCGTGGCTGGTGGCGCGCGACATCACGGTGGTCTCGACGGTGCCGACGCTGGCCGCGCTGTGGCCCGCCGAGGCGCTGGAGGCGGTGCGCCTGCTGATATTCGGCGGCGAGGCATGCCCGCCGGAACTGGCGGAACGGCTCGCGGCAGGCCCCGATTCGGCGGGCCGCGAGGTGTGGAACACCTACGGCCCCACCGAGGCGACTGTCGTGGCGTGCCTGGCCAAGCTGGACGGGCGCGGTCCCGTCAGCATCGGCCTGCCGCTGCCGGGCTGGGACCTGGCCGTCGTCGACAAGGACGGCCTTACGGTGCCCGTGGGCGAGACCGGGGAGCTGGTGATCGGCGGTGTGGGGCTCGCGCGCTACCTGGACCCGGAGAAGGACGCCGAGAAGTACGCGCCGATGCCCACGCTGGGCTGGGCGCGGGCCTACCGCAGCGGTGACCTGGTCCGTCTCGAGTCCGACGGGCTCTACTTCCAGGGTCGCGCCGACGATCAGGTCAAGGTCGGCGGGCGCCGCATCGAACTCGGCGAGGTCGACTCTGCGCTGGTTAACCTGCCCGGTGTCAGCGGCGGTGCCGCGGCGGTGCGCAAGACCGCAAGCGGCACACCACTTCTGGTCGGCTACATCGCGAGCGCCGACCCGGACTTCGACGTCGCCGCGGCGCGCATTGCGCTGGCCGAGTCGCTGCCCGCCGCGCTGGTGCCGCGCCTGGTCCTGGTCGACGAACTGCCCACCCGCACGTCGGGCAAGGTCGACCGCGACGCGCTGCCGTGGCCCGTGGCGGGCGACACCGGTGCGGACGACCCCGATCTCGCGGGCACCACCGGCTGGCTCGCCGGACTGTGGCGCGATGTGCTCGCCGCACCCGTCGCGGGACCGGAGGAGGACTTCTTCGCGCTCGGCGGAGGCTCGCTGTCGGCGGCGCAGTTGGTCGCCGCGCTGCGGGCGCGCTACCCGCAGGTGACGGTCGCCGACCTGTACGACCATCCCCGGCTGGGATCGCTGGCGGGCTACCTCGACGAACTCGACCCGCCGCCCGCGGTCATCACGCGGACCGTCAAGAAGGTGTCGCGTCTGACGCAGCTGGCGCAGGTCGGGATGTCGCTGCCGCTGGCGACCCTGACCGGTATGCAGTGGGTGGTGTGGCTGGCGCTGTTCAACAACATCGCCGCGGGTCTGGGCCTGCTGTCGTGGGCCGTGCCGGTCAACTGGTGGTGGATCCTGGCGGGGTTCCTGGTCTTCGTCACGCCCCCGGGCCGGATGGGTATCGCGGTGCTGTGCGCACGCATGCTGCTCGGCGGGCTCGAACCGGGCACCTACCGACGTGGTGGATCGGTGCATCTGCGCGTCTGGCTGGCCGAGCGACTCGGCGAGGCCAGCGGGGCCGAGAACCAGGCCGGTGCGCCATGGCTCGTCTACTACGCCCGGATGTTGGGCAACAGGGTGGGCAAGGGCGTCGACCTGCACTCCGCCCCTCCCGTCACCGGCATGCTGACCCTCGGCCACCGGTGTTCGATCGAGCCGGAGGTGGACCTCACCGGGCACTGGATCGACGGCGACCACTTCCACGTCGGTCGCATCGAGATCGGCAACGACGCCACGATCGGGGCGCGAACGACCCTGCTGCCTGGCGCCGTGGTGGGCAAGAATGCCGACGTCGCACCGGGTTCCGGCGTGGTCGGCAAGGTCAAGGCGGGTCAGTTCTGGAAGGGCTCACCGGCGCTCAAGTCGGGCAAGGCCCGGCACCCGTGGCCCGACGAGCGACCGCGCCGCGCCCCGTTCTGGGTGCTCATGTACGGCCTCACCTCGGTACTGCTCGGCGGTGTGCCGCTCGTCGCGCTTGGTACCGGACTGGCCGTGTTGGGCTGGGCGATCCGCGACACCACATCGCTGACCGAAGCGATTGTCCCCGCGCTGATCTGGACACCGGCGGCCACGCTGGCCGCGGTTGTCGCGTACGCCGGGTTGACGGTGATCGGTGTCCGCGTGTTGGCGCTGGGCCTGCACGAGGGTTATCACCCGGTGCGCAGCCGCGTCGGCTGGCAGCTGTGGGCGACAGAACGGCTCATGGACGCGGCGCGCAACTATCTGTTCCCCATCTACGCCAGCCTGCTCACCCCGTGGTGGCTGCGTTTGCTTGGCGCGAAAGTCGGTCGCGGAACCGAGATCTCGACCGCGCTGCTCACCCCGAAGTTCACCGTCATCGAGGACGGCGCGTTCCTGGCCGACGACACCATGGTGGCCTCCTACGAACTCGGCGGCGGCTGGATTCACGTCGCCAAGGCGACGATCGGCAAGCGGGCGTTCCTCGGCAACTCCGGTATCACCCAACCCGGCCGACGGGTACCCGATGACGGTCTGGTCGCGGTGCTGAGCGCGGCACCACACAAGGCGAAGGCGGGCTCGTCGTGGTTGGGCAGCCCCCCGATCCGGTTGCGCCGCCAACCGGCCCCGGCCGACGCACTGCGCACATTCCATCCGTCGCCGCGGTTGAAGCTGCTGCGCTCACTGGTCGAGACGTGCCGCGTCATCCCGCTCATCGTCACGTTCGCGATCGGCGTCGCGGTGCTCGGTGCGCTGCAGTACCTGGCCGGTGAGTTCGGCTACGTGTGGGCCGCGTTGGGTGGCGGGATCATCCTGCTGGTGGCCGGCGCGATCGCCGGAACCATCGCGGTGGTGGCGAAGTGGTTGGTGATCGGCAGGATTCGCGCCATCGAGCATCCCCTGTGGTCGTCGTTCGTCTGGCGCAATGAGGTTTCGGACACCTTCGTCGAGACGGTCGCCGCACCCTGGTTCGCCCGCGCCGCCAGCGGCACGTTCGTGATGAACCTCTGGCTGCGGGCGCTCGGCGCGAAGATCGGGGCCGGGGTGTGGTGCGAGACCTACTGGCTGCCCGAGGCCGACCTGGTCGAGCTGGGCGCGGGCGCGACGGTCAACCGTGGCTGCGTCGTGCAGACGCACCTGTTCCACGACCGCATCATGCGGATGGACACCGTCACACTCGAGGCCGGTTCGACGCTCGGGCCGCACTGTGTGGCGCTACCCGCCGCGAGGATCGGCGCGGGTGCCACGGTGGGACCCGCCTCCCTGGTGATGCGCGGCGACGAGGTCCCGGCCTCGACCCGATGGCAGGGCAACCCGATCGCGCCATGGAACCCGTTGGGCAAGAAGCGCAGCGGCCGCGCGGCGAAGTCGAAGAAGTCCGGAGCCTCCGCCGCGTGACCCGGTTTAAGAAGGCGCTCAAGGCATCTCCCCCGGTGATCGACCCCTACCTGCCCGGAAACGGGAACTTTGGCTACCGGGTGTCGCGGTACGAGCTCGACATCGAGTACAAGGTCAACATCAACCGGCTGTCGGGTGCCGCCACCATCACGGCGACGACCCTGGCGTCGCTCAAGACGTTCACCCTGGACCTCGCCGACACGCTGTCGGTGTCCAAGGTGTCGGTCAACGGGCGCAGGCCCGCGTCGTTTCACACCTCACGCGGAAAGCTTCAGATCACCTTGGCCTCCGCGCTACCCGCGGGTGCCGCGATGGCCGTGGTGGTGCGCTACGGCGGAACCCCCCGGCCCATCCGAACCCTGTGGGGCGAAGTCGGATTCGAGGAGTTGTCCAGCGGGGCGCTGGTGGCGGGCCAGCCCAACGGGGCGGCATCGTGGTTCCCGTGTGATGACCACCCGAGCAGCAAGGCGAGCTACCGCATCGCGATCACCACCGAGAATCCCTACCACGCGGTGGCCAACGGCAAGCTGGTGTCGCGTCGCACCCGCGCGGCGATGACGACGTGGACCTACGAGCAGGCCGAACCCACCTCCACCTACCTCGTCACGCTGCAGATCGGCGAGTACGAGGAGCACCGGGTCACCAAGACGCCGGTGCCGATGAGCGTCGTGCTGCCGGAGCGTCTGCGCGCCAACTTCGACCATGACTTCGGGCGTCAGCCGCAGATGATGAAGCTCTTCGTCAAGCTCTTCGGCCCGTATCCCCTCTCGAGCGGCTACACCGTGGTGATCACCGACGATGACTTGGAGATTCCCCTTGAGGCACAGGGAATCTCGATATTCGGCGCCAACCACTGCGACGGTACGCGCCGCGCCGAGCGACTCGTCGCCCACGAGATGGCGCATCAGTGGTTCGGCAATTCGGTGACGGCGCGACGCTGGCGCGACATCTGGTTGCACGAGGGCTTCGCCTGCTACGCCGAGTGGTTGTGGTCGGAGGAGTCCGGTGACCGCACCGCCGACGAGCGCGCCCGGTACTACTACCAGAAGCTCGCGTCCTCACGTCAGGACCTGCTTCTGGCCGACCCCGGCCCACGCGACATGTTCGACGACCGGGTGTACAAGCGGGGCGCGGTGACGCTGCACGTGTTGCGCCGCACCATCGGTGACGAGAACTTCTTCGACCTGCTCCGGGAGTGGACCACCCGGTACCGTCACTCGACCGCCGTGACTGACGACTTCACCGGTCTGGCCGCCAATTACTCCGACGAGTCGCTGCGCCCGCTGTGGCAGGCCTGGCTGTACTCCACCGCGCTACCGGACCTGTGACCGACGGCGCGTCGCCCGTTCCCGCGCTGGGGCCGGTCACCAGGGGCAGCGTCGTCAGGGTCGGTATCGCCACGCTGATCAGCGCGGTGTGCGGGTACCTGGTGCTCTACCTCGCGGCGCGCGACCTCGAACCGGCGGGATTCTCGGTGTTCGCGGTGTTCTGGGGTGCTTTCGGGTTGCTGGCCGGGGCCGCCAACGGCCTGCTCCAGGAGTCCACCCGCGAGGTGCGCGAGGTCGCACAAGCCGGTGCGGCGCGGTACCCCACCGGTCCGCGGATCCGTCCGATTCGGGTGGCGGTGCTTGTCGGTCTGGCCTCCGCGGCGACTGTCGCCGTCACCGCGCCGCTGTGGTCAAGCCACGTCTTCGTCGAGTCCCGGTGGCTGAGCGTGGGCCTGCTGGCCGCAGGCATAGCTGGTTTCTGTGTGCACGCCACGCTGTTGGGGGTGCTGGCCGGGGTTAACCGGTGGAGCCAGTACGGGGCGCTGATCGTCGGTGACGCCATCGGCCGGGTCGCGGTGGCGATCACCACCTTCCTGGTCGGGTGGGCGCTGGTCGGTTACCTGTGGGCGACCGTCGCGGGCTCGATGGCATGGCTGATCCTGCTGCTGGCCTCCCCGGCGTCGCGCGCCGCGGCGCGGCTGCTGACGCCCGGTACCGTCGGCACCTTCCTGCGGGGGGCGACGCACTCCATCGCCGCGGCGGGCGCAAGTGCGATTCTCGTCATGGGCTTCCCGGTGCTGCTGAAGGCCACCTCAGCCGACCTCGGCGCGGCCGGTGGTGTGGTGATACTGGCGGTCACGCTGACCCGCGCACCGCTGCTGGTACCGCTGACTGCCATGCAGGGCAACCTGATCGCTTACTTCGTCGACCAGCGCGAGGCCCGGTTGCGTGCCCTGCTGATGCCGACCCTGGTGGTCATCGGTCTCGGCGCACTGGCGGTGGCGATCGCGGGTCTGGCCGGACCGTGGCTGCTGACGGCTGCGTTCGGTCCCCAGTATCAGGCCAGCGGCACGCTGCTGGCGTGGCTCACCGCGGCGGCGATAGCCATCGCGCTGCTCACCCTGACAGGTGCCGCCGCCGTCGCCGCCGCACTGCACCGCGCGTACGCCGCCGGCTGGGTCGGGGCGACGCTGGCCTCGACCCTTCTTCTGCTGCTACCCCTGGATCTCGCGACCCGCACAGTGGTGGCCCTGATGTGCGGACCGCTGGTCGGAATCGGCGTGCACCTGGTTGCGCTGCGCAAGGGCGCACCCAGCGTAAGCGTGTAACTTGATCGGCATCGACAGCCCGTACCGCGACGTGTGGATCGTCGTCCCAGCCTTCAACGAGGCGAGCGTCATCAGCGACGTCATCGCCGACGTTCGCACCGTATTTCCCAATGTGGTCTGCGTCGATGACGGCAGCCGCGACGACACCGGCGAGCGAGCGCTGCGCGCCGGGGCACACCTGGTGCGCCACCCGGTCAACCTGGGCCAGGGCGCGGCCATCCAGACCGGCGTCGAGTACGCCCGCGCCCGGCCCGGCGCAGCGGTGTTCGTGACGTTCGACGCCGACGGTCAGCACCGCGTGAAGGACGTCATCCGGATGATCGACCGTCTTGTCGCCGAGAACCTCGACATCGTCATCGGCACCCGCTTCGGCGGCAGTGTGCCCGCGCGCATGCCCGCGCTGCGGCGGATGCTGTTCCCTCTCATCGCCAAGCTCAGCCCGGCCAGCCGCAAGCTGGGGCTGACCGATGCGCACAACGGTCTGCGGGTTTTCAACAGGACCGTCGCCGAATCGCTCAACATCACCATGAGCGGGATGAGCCACGCCAGCGAGATCATTGCGCTGATAGTCGAGAACGGTTGGCGGGTGGCCGAGGAACCCGTCGAGATCATCTACACCGACTACTCGATGTCGAAGGGGCAGCCGTTGGTCAACGGCGTCAACATCGTCTTCGACGGACTGCTGCGCGGAAGGATGCGTCGATGAACTGGATCCAGGTCCTGCTGATCGCGGCCATCATCACGCTGCTGGTGTACCTGCTGCGGTCACGGCGCAGCGCGCAGGCCCGGGCGTGGGTGAAGGTGGGCTACGTCCTGTTCGTGGTGGCCGCGGTATACGCCATCGTGCGACCCGACGACACGACCGTGCTGGCCAACTGGCTCGGCGTCGACCGCGGGTCCGACCTGCTCGGATACGCGCTGATCGTGGCGTTCCTGTTCACCACCCTCAGCACCTACATGCGCTTCAAGGACCTCGAACTGAAGTACGCGCAGTTGGCACGGGCCGTCGCACTCGACGGTGCGCGTGCACCCGAGGACGCCTAGCTCGGCAGTGTGCCGTTGAGCAGTGCCGACAGCAGCGCGATGCGGCCGTCCTCGAGTTCGGGTTGTGGGAGCACGCCGCGCACGATCGCGGCACCGTCGAACGCGTTCGTCAGGGTGGCGACGACTACCGCCAGCACGTCCGGCGGGAATCGGTCGGCGCCGGGCAGCGACTTCGCGACGTCGTAGATGTTCGCGGCGTACTCGGCGAGGACCACCTGCAGCGTCGCCCTGAGCCTCTCGTCGGTGCGCGCGGCGACGAGCAGCTCGTACATCACGGCGTTCGTCGCGTTGCCGGTGACGTCGCGCAGGACTATCAGAGAGGCATCGAGGGCCGGTTGGTCGGCGGGGATCTCGGCGACACGCTTGGTGAACGCGTCGAGTTGGCGCCGCATGACCTCGTGAGCCGTGGCGGCCATGAAGTCACCCATCGTGGGGAAGTGCCGGAACAGCGCGCCGTCGGACACCTTGGCGCGCTTGGCGATCACCGCGGCCGATGCCCGCGCGTAGCCGACCTCGACGATGGTGTCGATGCAGGCGTCGAGAAGGCGCGCAACGGTCTCCTCGCGGCGCTGCTGCTGAGTTCTGGCCATGTCAGAGTGTCGTTCTCGCGCGCCTCGGCTGAGCGACACCCGCCCGCAGGAAGTGGCCTGACCCGGCGCCGCGGGCGTAGCCCTCGACGAACTCGCCGTTGCGGAACACGACCGAGCCGTTGACTCCCGTCGCGACCACGGCGGCGTCGTTTCGGTTGACCATCCGCGAGAGTCCGCCGTAGAAGGGAACTTCCGACTCGTGGTAGGCGTCGACCGAGGCATCGAGACCCGCAGGGTCGACGACCACGAAGTCGGCGCGGTCGCCCTCGCGCAGGGTGCCCGCCGGAACGCCGAACCAGTCGGCGACCTCGGCGGTGAGCCGGTGCACCGCGTGCTCGATGGTCAGGAACGGCCTGCCGGCCCGGTCGGCGTCACGGGTGCGCTTGAGCAGCCGCAGCGCGTAGTTGTAGAACGCCATATTGCGCAGGTGCGCACCGGCGTCCGAGAAGCCCATGTGAATGGACGGTTCGGCGGCGAGTCGATCGAGGTGCTTCGGTCGATGGTTCGCCACGATGGTCGTCCAGCGGACGTTGCGCTCGCCGTTCTCGACCAGGACGTCGAGGAACGCGTCCAACGGGTGCAGACCGCGCTCGTCGGCGATCTGCCCGAAGCTCTTGCCGATAAGCGACTCGTCGGGGCACTCCACGATGGCCGCGTCGTGGAAGTCCCTGTGCCACAGGCTCGGTCCGAGCTTCTTGCGGTCGAAGGAGCGACGGAACCGACGCCGATACTCGGTGTCGGCGAGAAGCTCGTTGCGCTCCAACTGGTCACGCAGGTGCAGTGCGGCAGTCCCCGCGCCGAACTCCTCGAAGACGGGCAGATCGATTCCGTCGGAGTACAACTCGAACGGTACGGGCAGGTGCTGGAAGCGCACGGACGAGCCGAGCAGCTTGTTGAGGAGCCGGGTGCCGGGCCCGAATACGTGCACGGCCGCGGGCGCGGACTTGGCGTCGGCCGACACCAGCAGGCTCATGCGCACACCCGACCGTCGGCCGAGCATGCGACTGCTGGACAGGAAGAACAGCAGCGCGGAGATCGGGCTCTTCACATTCGGCGCGCTCTGCAGGATTCTGCCTCGTTTGCGCAGGACGGCGATGAGCCTGCGCCGCTCGCGCCATGTCGCGAAAGTGGACGGCAGCGCGCGGGACCGGTACCGATCCCCGTCGAGCTTGTCGATCGCCGCGTCCATCCCGGACATACCGAGAAGGCCTGCGTCGAGCGCCTTTTCGAGCATTGTCGCCATCCGGTCCAGTTCGGCGTCGGTCGGCCGCACGTCGTCGGTGGTGGCACGGTCGAGGCCAAGCACCGCGGTGCGCAGGTCCGAGTGGCCCAGCATCGAGGCGACGTTTGGGCCCAGTGGCAGCTCATCGAGTGCCGCCACGTACTCGGCGGGTGTGGTCCAGCACTTCTTGGCCTCGAGCGCGCCGAGCACGTACTGGCGGGGCACCGCCTCGACACGGCTGAACAGATCGGCGGCATCCTCAGACGAGGCGTACACCGTCGACAGCGAGCAGTTGCCGAGCAGCACGGTGGTGACGCCGTGGCGCACCGATTCGCGCAGACCCGGGTCGAGCAGGACCTCGGCGTCGTAGTGGGTGTGCACGTCGATGAAACCGGGGAGCACCCACTTGCCGTCGGCGTCGATGACGTCGGGACACCCGGCCTCGTCGAGCGGTCCGGCAGACACCGCGGCGACGATGCCGTCACGGATGCCGAGCGTCCTGGTCGCGGGCGCGCGACCGGTGCCGTCGAACCACAGGCCGTTGCGAATGATGACGTCGAACGTCATGGCGTCTCCTTGGGTCGACGCCAACCTACAACAGAAAGTGAGTACTCACAATCTTTTTGTGATCATTCCTCGCGGAAGTAGTCGACCGTCCGGCGCACGCCGTCGGCCAGAGTGACCTGCGGAGCCCATCCCAGCACGTCGTGGGCCCGGGAGGCGTCCAGCCGCGAGCGCTTCAGGTCGCCGAGCCGGGGCGGGTGCAACTCGGGCTCGTCGGGTTTACCCGCCGCCGCGGCGATCGCCGTGTGCAGCTGCCGGGTCGAGGTCTCCACCCCGGTGCCGACGTTGAACCGCTGGCCACCCCCGGCCTCGCCGCCGGCCCGCACGAAAGCGTCGACGACGTCCTCGACGAACACGTAGTCACGCGTGTCCGTGCCGTCGCCGAAGATCTTGGTGGCCCGGCCCGCCAGCAGCGCCTGGGCGAAGATCGCGACAACACCGGCCTCGCCGTGCGGATCCTGGCGCGGGCCGTAGACGTTGGCAGGCGCGATATGCGAGCAGTCCAGCCCGTAGAGGTTGCGGAACATATTGAGGTAGACCTCGCCGCACACCTTGCTCGCCGCGTACGGCGAGGACGGGTCGACGGGCATGTCCTCGGTGGTCGGGTAGGACGGCGGGATGCCGTAGATCGACCCGCCCGACGACGTGTGCACCACCTTGCGCACACCCGCCCGGCGGGCGGCCTCGGCCAGCCGGACCGTGCCGACGACGTTGACGCTGGAGTCGCGCTGCGGGTCGTCAACGGAGTGCGTGACCGAGATCTGCGCGGCGAGATGGAAGACCACCTCGGGCTTGACGTCGGCCAGCAGCGCGATGAGGTCGGCATCGACGATGTCGGCCTTGGCGAACTCGAACACGTCGCTCTGTTCGGCCGTCGTGATGTTGGTACTGCGACCCGAGCTGAGGTCATCGACGCCGACCACGCTGTGCCCGTCGGCAAGCAAGCGGTCTACCAGCGTCGATCCAATGAAACCGGCCGCGCCGGTGACTAGTGTCCGCACGGGGCCACCATACCGATGGTGCTCCCCCATCCGTACAGTCGGCGGACGTGAACATCCGGCGGGCAGGAGCGCAGCGACCGGGGGTGGTTACCTGGGTCCCCCGCACCGCCGTCGCGTTGATCGCGCTGCAGCTGCTGGTCCGCGCGGTGCTCGCATTTCACGGCTACTTCTACTGGGACGATCTGATCCTGACCGGCCGCGCGGGCACTCAGGGCCTGCTGTCGGCCTCATACCTGTTCGACGACCACGACGGGCACGTCATGCCCGCGGCGTTCCTGATCGCCGGTGGCATCACCCGGCTGGCGCCTCTGGACTGGATCGGTCCGGCCATCAGCCTGGTGGTCCTGCAGCTGGTCGCGTCCCTGGCGTTGTTGCGGGCGCTGTACGTCATCCTCGGCTGGCGCCCCGTGCTGCTGCTCCCGCTGACCTTCGCACTGTTCACCCCGCTTGGGTTGCCGGCCTTCTCGTGGTGGGCGGCCGCACTCAACGCACTGCCCATGATCGCGGCGATGGCGTGGGTGTGCGCCGACGCAATTCTGTTGGTGCGCACCGGCAACCAGCGATACGCCGTCACAGGCGTCATCGCGTTCCTCGTGGGGCTGCAGTTCTTCGAGAAGGCCGCGGTGATCCCGTTCGTGGCGTTCGCGGTGGTCGCACTGCTCGCACACGTCGCCGGGGACGGCGCTGCGTGTAAAACCGTGTGGCGGAGCGGTATCCGGTTGTGGGCGGCGTGCCTGGCGGTGCTGATCGCGTGGATCGGCGTCTATCTGCTGGTGGTCGATCAGCAGCGGTGGAGCTTCGATCTGGGCATGACCTCTGACCTGCTACTGCGGTCGGTGACGCACGGTATCGTGCCCGGCCTGGTGGGCGGACCGTGGGACTGGCAGCGCTGGGCACCCGCATCTCCCTGGGCGACACCGCCTTTGACGGTCATGGCGCTGGGCTGGGCCGCACTGGCCGCGGTCTTCGTGGTGAGCCTGGTGCGCAAGCAGCGGATCGGCTGGGTGTGGTTGGCGGCGATCGGTTACGCGGTGGCCTGCCAGATACCGATCTATCTGATGCGGTCCTCTCAGTTCACGGCGCTGGAGCTGGCGCAGACGCTGCGCTACCTGCCCGACCTGGTGGTGGTACTGGCGCTGCTGGCCGCCGTCGGGCTGTGCGCGCCGAACAGGGAGACATCGCGGTGGCTGGACTCCTCACGCGCGCGCACTGCCGTCGTCGCTGTCGGCACAGCCCTGTTCGTCGCGAGCAGCCTGTACTCGACCGCGACGTTCAACACCATCTGGCAGGACAACCCGACCAGGTCCTACCTGCAGAACGGGCGGGCGTCCCTGGCCCAGGCCGCCGCCGCGTCGGATGCGCCGATGCTCGACCAGGAGGTCGACCCGCTGATCCTGCAACGGATCCAGTGGCCGGAGAACCTGCTCAGCCACGTGTTCGCCCTGATTCGCGACCGACCCGAGTTCGCCGCGGCCACCACCGACCTGCGGATGCTCGACATGTCGGGGCGGCTGCTCGGCGCCAAGGTGACGTGGGTGCGCTCGATGCAACTCGGTCCCCTGCCGAGCTGCGGCTACCTGGTACAGCCCGACGCGCCGGCACGGATCCCGCTCGACGGGCCGCTGCTGCCGTCGGAGTGGACAGCCGAGCTCAACTATCTGGCCAACAGCGACGGGTCGATCACCGTCTCGCTGTCGGAGGGGACGCAGGTGAAGGTGCCGGTGCGGCCCGGCCTCAACCGGGTGTTCGTGCGACTGCCCGGTGCGGGCGACGCCATCGACGTGCAGGCCAACACCTCGGCGTTGTCGGTGTGCGTTGCGTCGGGTCCCGTCGGATATCTGGCACCGACCGAGTGACCGTCGTGCCAGAATAGTAAGCATGACTAACTTACGCGATGAGGGCCTTCGGGTCTTCCGCGAGCTGCTGCCAGGCTCCATCCCGGACGACGACGGTGACGTCGACTTCAGCAGCGGCTTCGCGCCCGAACTGATGGACATTGGCGTCGAGAGCGTGTTCGGCAGGCTCTGGGCCCGTGACGGCATCAGCCGACGCGACCGCAGCCTCGTCACGCTCGGCATCCTGATGGCGCTGCGGGCCAACGACGAGCTGCACGCCCACTTCAGGATCGCCCGCACCAACGGTCTCACCGACGACGAGCTGGCCGAGATCATCTACCACGCCAGTGGCTATGCGGGCTTCCCGGCGGCCGCCACCGCGGCGAAGATCGCCGAAGCAGCGCTCGCCGAGGACGTGTGACCCAGCCGCATTCGCCGAACGTGACGTGAGCGCGAGAATCGGGGCTGAGAATCGCCGTGGTGTCACGTTCGGCGAAGTGAACATGGAGCCGCCTGGGGGAATCGAACCCCCGACCTTCTCATTACGAGTGAGACGCTCTACCGACTGAGCTAAGGCGGCGATGCCCAGCCGATGAGCGCTTGTAAGAGCAGCCAAGCGTTCGAGTGGCAGGCGCAGCAGAGTCTACGGCAGGCCGCGCCGCCAACCCAATTCGCGCCTACCCCGTCGGAGTCACCCGCGCAGGGCCTGCCCGACGGTCGCGACCATCGCATCCACGGCGAACTTCGGCTTGACGTTGATCGCCAGCGCCTCCCGGCACTCCAGCACCGCCTCGATACAGCGCAGCAGCCGGTCGGCGGGCACGTGCGCCGCCATGGCCCCCACCTTCTCGGCCATGTCAGGGTGATTGGCCTGCACCGTCCCGGCCCCGGCCGACACCACCAACGCGTCGCGGAAATACGTCGCCAGATCGATCAAAGCGCGGTCAAGAGCGTCGCGGGACGCCCTCGTCTGACGTGACTTCTGTCTCTTTTCCAGGTCCTTGAGCGCACCCGCCGAGCCGCGCAACGCGCCGGCGGCACCCTTGCCGGTGCCGCCCGCACCGAGCGCCGTGCGCAGTTCCTCGGTCTCCACCTCATTGCGCTCACCGGTCAGTGCCTTGGCCTCATCCTCGGCGGTGACCACCAACTCCTCGGCCGATGCGTAGGCCCGCGACGGCGTGGCCGCATCACGTGCCAGTCCCAGAGCGCGTTCGCGGCGGCGCCGGGCCTCGTCGTCGGTGGCCAGGCGGCGAGCCCGACCGACGTGGCCGCCGCTGACCGAGGCCGCCCACATGGCGTCGGCCTCGGGCAATCCGTCGGTGTCCATCAACACCTGGGCGATCGCCTCGAGCCGCGGCGTCACCAGGGCCACGTGCCTGCACCTGGACTTGAGCGTGATCGCGATGTCCTCGGGGTCCACCGACGGTGCGCACAGCAGGAACACCGTGGACGGCGGCGGTTCCTCAACCACCTTGAGCAGCGCATTCGCCGCACCCTCGGTCAGTCGGTCGGCATCCTCGACGAGCACGACCTGCCACCGGCCAGTGCCTGGGCGCCGCGACGCTATCTGAACGATCTCGCGCATCTCCCCGACGCCGATCGACAGCCCCTCGGGAATGATCCGGCGAACGTCACCGTGGGTGCCCGCCATGGTGGTCGTGCACGCGCGGCACTCACCACACCCCGGGGTGCCATCCGACGTGCACTGCAGGGCAGCGGCGAAGCACAGTGCGGCGATCGAGCGGCCCGACCCGGGCGGACCCGTGATCAGCCAGGCGTGGGTCATGGTGCCGCTCGAGGTCGGCATGTCCGCCCTGTGAGCCGAATCACCGCGCGCGGCGACGGCGGCACCCACCAACTCCGCCTCGACCGCGTCCTGGCCAACCAGACGCGAGAAAACACCGCTCATATCGAGCCCACCCTAGTGCCGACAGCGACACAACCTGCCTAACGGGGACGCTAACGGTCGCCGTGGACCGATACGGTTATCGCATGACCACAGGGGCCAGACCGATCGGGCGAATCATCGCATTCGTCCGGTGGGTGGCGCGTACCCCGTGGCCGGTGTTCACCCTCGGCATGCTGCAGGCCGACATCATCGGCGCGCTGCTGGTCCTGGGTTTCCTGCGGTTTGGCCTGCCGCCGGAGGACCGCGTCCAGCTGCAGGACCTGCCGGTGTTCAACCTGGCGGTCTTCCTGATCTATCTCTTCGTGTCGTTCGGCGTGGGCGCCTATCTGACCCTGCGCATGCTGCTTCCGGTGATCCGCTGGCAGCGCAACGACACCCTGCTGAGTAGCTCAGACCCCGCGATCACCGAACTCGCCCGTGCACGCGCGCTGAAGATGCCGTACTACCGGTCCCTGATCAACGTGACGAACTGGCTGCTGGGCTCCATCGTCTTCATCGTCGCGAGCTGGCCGGTGGCCAGCAAGTCCGCTCCCGTCGTGGCCGTCGCCACGGCGCTGGGTGCCACGGCGACCGCCATCATCGGCTACCTGCAGTCGGAGCGGGTGTTGCGGCCCGTGGCCGTGGCCGCGCTGCGCGGTGGTGTGCCTGCCAACTTCCGGGCGCCCGGCGTCATTCAGCGGCAGGTCCTGACCTGGGTGCTGTCGACCGGCGTGCCGATCCTCGCGATCGTGCTGGCAGTCGTGGCAAGCAAGTTCGAGATCCTCACCGCACCCGCCGATCGGCTGACCACACCGATCCTGCTGCTGGCCATTGCCGGGCTCGTCATCGGCCTGTCCGGGACGGTGCTGGTCGCGATGTCCATCGCCGACCCACTGCGCCAGTTGCGGTGGGCGCTCGGCGAAGTGCAGCGCGGCAACTACAACGCGCACATGCAGATCTACGACGCCAGCGAACTGGGCCTGTTGCAGGCCGGGTTCAACGACATGGTCCGTGACCTCGCCGAACGACAACGCCTACGAGACCTGTTCGGTCGCTACGTCGGCGAGGACGTGGCCCGTCGCGCACTGGAACGCGGCACCGAGCTCGGCGGTCAGGAACGCGATGTCGCCGTCCTGTTCGTCGACCTGGTGGGCTCGACGCAGCTCGCCTCCACGGTGCCCGCCTCGGAGGTCGTGAGCCTGCTCAACGACTTCTTCCGCGTCATCGTCGACACCGTGAACCGCCACGGCGGGTTCGTCAACAAGTTCCAGGGCGACGCGGCGCTGGCAATATTCGGCGCGCCCATCGAACATCCCGATGCCTCGGGCGCCGCGCTGGCGGCATCCCGCGAGGTGCACGACGAACTGGTGGCGGTGCTGGGCCAGACCGAGTTCGGTATCGGCGTCTCCTCCGGCCGCGCCATCGCCGGCCACATCGGCGCGCAGGCCCGCTTCGAGTACACGGTGATCGGTGACCCGGTTAACGAGGCCGCCCGCCTCACCGAGCTGGCCAAACTCGAGGAGGGCCACGTGCTGGCCTCGGCCATCGCCGTCAGCGGTGCCGTGGATGCCGAGGCGCTGTGCTGGGAGGTCGGCGAGATCGTTGAACTGCGCGGCCGCGTCGCACCGACGCAGCTGGCCCGCCCGACGAACCTGTTCTCGCCACCGCCGATAAGCCATGACGCGGAGGCCGAAGCCCCCCAGCCGGAGCCGACGCCGTCAGACGCCTAACCCCGACCGCTTAGGCCTTTTTCGCCACCTTCTTGGCCGCAGCCTTCTTGGCGGGAGCCTTCTTCGCGACCTTCTTGACCGCGGCCTTCTTGGCGGGAGCCTTCTTGGCCGCCTTCTTGACGGGGCCGCGGGCTCGACGATCCGCCAGCAGCTCGGAGGCCCGCGCGTCGGTGATCGACAGCACGTCATCACCCTTGCGCAGGCTGGCGTTCGTTTCACCGTCGGTCACGTACGGACCGAACCGGCCGTCCTTGATCACCATCGGCTTCTCGGAGACGGGGTCGGTGCCGAGTTCGCGCAGCGGCGGCGTCGCAGCACCCTGACGTCCACGCCGCTTGGGCTCGGCGTAGATCTTCAACGCCTCATCGAGCGTGATGTCGAACATCTGCTCTTCGGTGGCCAGCGATCGAGAGTCCGTGCCGCGCTTGAGGTATGGGCCGTAGCGGCCGTTCTGCGCGGTGATCTCCTCGTTGTTGCTCGGATCGACACCGACAACGCGTGGCAGCGACAGCAGTCGCAAAGCGTCCTCGAGCGTCACCGTCTCGAGGTCCATCGATCGCAGCAGTGACCCGGTGCGAGGCTTGGGACCGGTCGGCTTCTTACCCTTCTTCGCCGGCGCACCGTCCTCGGGTTCCTCCGGCGGTTGCGGCAGCACCTCGGTCACGTACGGGCCGTACCGCCCGTCCTTGGCCACGATCTCATGGCCGGTCTCGGGGTCGACGCCCAGCGTGCGACCCTCCTGCGGTGTGGCGAAAAGCTTCTCGGCGAGTTCGAGGGTCAACTCGTCGGGGGTCAGCTCGTCCTTCAGGTTCGCCCGCTGCGGCTTGAGTTCACCCGGGTTGTCGGGGTCGGCGACCATCCGCTCCAGATATGGACCGTTGCGACCGACACGGACGTTGACCGCGCGGCCCTCTTCGTCGTCGAACAGCTTGATGGAGTTGACGACTCGAGCGTCGATCTCCTCGAGATTGCCGCCGACGAGTTTCTTCAGACCACCCGCGCGGGCGATCGAGCCCTCCACGCCGTGCTCGCCGCCGAAGTAGAAGTTGTTGAGCCAGTTGGTCCGTCGCTCGTTACCGGAGGCGATCTCGTCGAGCTCGTCCTCCATGGCAGCGGTGAAGTCGTAGTCGACGAGCCGCCCGAAGTGCTGCTCGAGAAGCCCGATGACAGCGAACGCCACCCACGACGGGACCAGCGCGCTGCCCTTCTTGTGGACGTAGCCGCGGTCCTGGATGGTCTTGATGATCGAGCTGTACGTTGACGGGCGCCCGATGCCCAGTTCCTCGAGCGCCTTGATCAGCGACGCCTCGGTGTACCGGGCGGGCGGGTTGGTGGTGTGCCCGTCCGGGGTCAGCTCGGTGGCGTCCACCTGCTGGCCCTGGGTCAGGTTCGGCAGCCGGCTCTCGGCGTCATCGGCCTCGCCGCCAGCCTGCTCGTCGAGGCTCTCGACGTAGGCCTTCAGGAAGCCCGCGAAGGTGATGGTGCGGCCACTGGCGCCGAACACCACCTCACGTGGGGCTGCGCCGTTGGCGCTCGAGGTACCCGAGATGCGCAGCGACAGCGTGGTACCCCTGGCGTCCGCCATCTGGGAGGCCACGGTGCGCTGCCAGATCAGCTCGTAGAGCCGGAACTCGTCAGTGTCGAGCGCGGCGTGCAGCTGACCCGGTGTCTGGAACACATCACCAGCGGGGCGGATGGCCTCATGGGCCTCCTGCGCGTTCTTCACCTTGCGGGTGTACTGGCGCGCCGTCGGGTGCACGTACTCCTCGCCGTAGAGCTGGCGAGCCTGGTTACGTGCGGCATTGATGGCCGACTCCGACAGCGTCGTCGAGTCGGTACGCATGTAGGTGATGTAGCCGTTCTCGTACAGGCGCTGCGCGATGCTCATGCAGCGCTCGGAGCTGAACCGCAGCTTGCGGCCCGCCTCCTGCTGCAGCGTCGAGGTCATGAACGGTGCGTACGGCTTGCGCGTGTAGGGCTTCTGCTCGACTGAGGACACCGTCATATGCGCCCCGTGCAGCCCCGTGGCCAGCGACGTCGCCGCCGCCTCGTCGAGCACCAGCACCTCGTCGGGCTTGCGGACCGCGCCAAGCGAGTCGAAGTCGCGCCCGGAGGCCACCCGCCGCCCGTCGACGGAGTTGAGCTTGGCCGTGAACTTCGGCGGCGACGCCTGCGGATCGGACACGCTGGCGTCGAGTTGGGCGGTGACGTCCCAGTAGCCCGCACTGCGGAACGCCATGCGTTCGCGTTCGCGGGAGACGATGATGCGCGTCGCCACCGACTGCACGCGACCCGCGGACAGCTTCGGGGCCACCTTCTTCCACAGCACCGGGCTGACCTCGTAGCCGTACAAACGGTCGAGGATGCGTCGGGTCTCCTGGGCGTCGACCAGGTCTATGTCGAGGTCACGCGGATCCTCGGCGGCCGCCCGGATGGCGGACTCGGTGATCTCGTGGAACACCATCCGCTTGACCGGGACCGTCGGCTTGAGCGTCTCGAGGAGGTGCCAGGCGATGGCCTCGCCCTCGCGGTCACCGTCTGTTGCGAGATAAAGCTCGTCGACGCCCTTGAGCAGGTCCTTCAGCTCGGTGACGGTGCCCTTTTTGTCGGGGCTGACGATATATAGGGGCTCGAAGTCGGCATCGACATTGACCCCGAGGCGTGCCCAGGGTTCGGACTTGTACTTCGCGGGGACATCGGCGGCCGATCGCGGCAGGTCGCGGATGTGCCCACGCGACGATTCCACGACGTAGTTGGACCCAAGGTATCCGGCGATTTTGCGCGCCTTAGTCGGCGACTCGACTATGACGAGTCGCCGCACCCTGCCGTTGCCGCTGCCACCACTCTGGTCAGCCAACCTCGTACCCACTCCACTTCTGTGCCGCCACCCGGTCACCAGTCACGCTTGCACGCGCGATTCGGCCCATGGCAACTGTCAATTTCGCATTCTGGCGCAGCCTATGCAAACCGGCTCACCCGGCGAGGGGAATTAGGAGCGCGGCCATTGCAGGAACGCCTCGTCACCGGCTGGAGGTTCCCCCACGTTCTCTACCAGGCGCAATAGCCGTCGGCGGCCGCTGATTCGTAGTGCCGGATGTGCCCCCCTGGTGCCGATTAATGTTGGTGCCATCCCGACCCGCATCATCGCCGAGGCGAGTGCGGAATGCGTATCCGGCGCGTGCGGGTCCAGTCCGAGCAGGTAGCGGTCGGCTTCGGGAGTTCCCGCGGCCAGCGTCCACGCGCGCAGCTCGCGCGGCCCGGGCAGCCACTGGGGCGGTACGGTCTTGACCGCTCCCCGTGTCCAGTCGGCCGCAATCGGCAACAGCCGCCGATCGACGTCGGTGCGCACCAACGGCGTTTCCTCGTCGGTGCGGGAGATCTCAGGGGTGAGTCCGGCCTCGGCGATCATCACGGCCAGCGCCTCCGCCCGCCACACGGCATCGACGACCACCGACAACCGGACCGCCTGCGCTGCGCCGCTGCCCACCAGGACCACCTGCCCCGAGGCAGCGAGCATCCCGGTCAAGTCGGAGACCGCAGGCGGCACCGACTCAGCCGAGAAGAACGACAGCTGACTCACGAAAACGACACTAGGCCAGCAGGCCAGTCCGATCGTGCCGCCGGGCCGTACGAGCGCTCAACGGCTCCTGTGACATGTGCCTTCCTTCCTTTAATACTGCCTACTACTACGGGATCGCATCGTGCTTCGATGGCCGGGGCGGATCCCGACCACCGCGACCCGCGGCCGAGGAGGTGAGAGATGTCGGATTTCGGCCGCGAGCTGCTGGACTGCGCGGTCGGCGGCACGGACGCCGACGAGCATCCGCTGCGTCACGTCGAGGGTCTCGCCGCGCGTGGTGCACACCCTCGCCCGTGGCCGCGGTGGGCAGAGGCCGATGTCGTGGCGGCCTTCGTCGCGCGGGGCATCGCCGAGCCGTGGACGCATCAGGTCGCGGCGGCCGACCTCGCGCACTCCGGGCGCCACGTGGTGCTGTCCACCGGCACCGCGTCGGGCAAGTCCTTGGCCTATCAGCTACCCATTTTGTCCACGATGGCATCGGACCCGCGCGCCCGCGCGCTCTATCTCTCGCCCACCAAGGCACTGGGCCACGACCAGTTGCGCGCCGCGCAGTCCCTGACCGCTGCCGTGCACCGGCTGGCCGACGTCGGCCCGAGTCCCTACGACGGCGACAGCACCACCGAGGCGCGGCAGTTCGCCAGGGAGCGGTCGCGCTGGATCTTCTCCAATCCGGACATGATCCACCTGTCACTGTTGCGCAATCACGCTCGCTGGGCGGTGTTCCTGCGCAACCTCCGCTTCATCGTGGTGGACGAATGTCACTATTACCGCGGCATATTCGGCTCCAACGTGGCGATGGTGCTGCGTCGGCTGGTGCGGTTGTGCGCCAGGTACTCGGCCGGCTCGGCGGAGCCGACGGTGATCTTCGCCAGCGCGACGACGGCCGCACCGGCGGCCACCGCCTCAGAACTGCTCGGGCACACCGTCACCGAGGTGACCGAGGACGGCTCACCCCAGGGCAGTCGCACCGTCGCACTGTGGGAGCCCGCCCTGCGCACCGACCTGGCCGGCGAGAACGGCGCACCGGTCCGTCGTTCGGCGGGCGCCGAGGCCGCCCGGGTGATGGCGGACCTAGTGGCCGAGGGTGCCCGGACCCTGACCTTCGTCCGGTCCCGCCGAGGTGCCGAACTCACCGCGCTGGGCGCCCGCGCCCGACTCGAGGCGACGGCCCCCGATCTGGTGGAGTTGGTCGGGTCCTACCGCGCCGGTTACCTGGCAGAGGACCGGCGCGCGCTCGAACGGGCACTGTCCGAGGGCACCCTGCGGGGCCTGGCGACGACCAACGCCCTCGAATTGGGCGTGGACATCGCAGGACTCGACGCCGTGGTCCTGGCTGGCTTTCCCGGGACTGTCGCCTCGTTCTGGCAGCAGGCGGGCCGGGCCGGCAGGCGCGGTCAAAGCGCACTGGTCGTGATGATCGCCCGCGACGATCCGCTGGACACCTACCTGGTACACCACCCGCAGGCACTGCTGGGCAAGCCCATTGAACGCGTCGTCATCGACCCCGCCAACCCGTATGTGCTTGGCCCGCAACTCCTCTGTGCTGCGGCCGAACTCCCTCTGACGGACGCGGAGGTGCGGACGTGGAACGCCGAGGCGGTCGCCGCGGAACTCGTGGACGACGGTCTGCTGCGTCGCCGGCCCACCGGCTACCACCCCGCCCCCGGCCTCGATCCCCATCCGGCAGTGGACATTCGAGGTTCATCGGGTGGTCAGATCGCGATTCTCGAGACCGGAACGGGCCGCATGCTTGGCACGACGGGGGCTGGGCAGGCACCCGCCTCGGTGCATCCCGGCGCGGTCTACCTGCACCGCGGGGAGACCTACGTCGTCGACTCACTCGACTTCGAGGACGGCGTCGCGTTCGTACGGCCCGACGACCCCGGCTACACCACGTCGGCGCGGGAGGTGACAGACATCGTCGTCACGGGCCAGGGCGAGCGGCGCAGCCACGGTCCGATCACCATCGGCATTGTCCCAGTGTCGGTGTCCAACACCGTGGTTGGGTACCTGCGACGTAGGCTCAACGGTGAGATCATCGACTCGGTCGAGGTCGACATGCCCACCCACACCCTCGACACCAAGGCGGTGATGTGCACCATCACCCCGGAAGCCCTGCAGGACAGCGGTTTGGACCCCATCCGCTTCCCCGGATCGCTGCACGCCGCCGAACACGCGTCCATCGGCCTGCTGCCACTTGTCGCCAGTTGCGATCGAGGTGACATCGGCGGGGTCTCCATGGCAGTGGGGCCCGAGGACGGCGCCCCAACGATCTTCGTCTACGACGGCTATCCCGGCGGCGCGGGCTTCGCTGACCGCGGTTTCCGCCGGATCTCGACGTGGTGGTCGGCCACGGCGGCCGCCATCGAGGCGTGCGAGTGTCCGCAGGGCTGCCCGTCGTGTGTGCAGTCACCGAAGTGTGGCAATGGGAATGACCCGCTCGACAAGGCAGGAGCCGTCGCAGTGCTGCGCCTGGTACTCGCAAACCTGCCCGAACACAGTCGGTGAACCACCCGCGGGACGACCTACCCCTCGACGGCCGTCGGCCAGCGCGCAGTCGAAAAATACCTCCCGTCAGGGCCTCACGCAAGCCCTACCAGCACTTTCCCAGGTTTCTTGGATCGGCCACAGGGCATGATTCGCGGCCTGCGCGAACCGGTTTGCGCACCCCTGCCCGGTAGAATGGGTCGATGACCCACGACTGGCTCCTCGTGGAGACGCTGGGCGCCGAGCCCGCGGTGGTCGCGCAGGGCAGTCTGACCAAGAACTTGATCCCGATCAGCGCCTTCCTGCGGCGAGATCCCCATCTGATGGCGATCCAGTCGGCGATCGGCGAAACCGTCCGGGCAGGCAATGGACTCAGCAGCATCACCCCCAAGAACGACCTCGTGATTCGCACGGAGGTCGTGCAGATGACCGACGGCCGGATACACGGTGTCCATGTGTGGTCCGGCCCGCCAGACCTCGAGCCGCAGGAGCGCATCGTGCCGGGTGCCCTGAAGTGGGATCTGACCAACAGAATCGCCACGGACACAGCCGAATCGCTGTGCAACAGCGGGATGAACCCGACGGTCGAGGCCACCCAGGGCCGGGCCTTCGCCGAGGATCTGCCCACCCGCGACCTCAACCCGAGTGAGACTCGGGTCCTCGCGGTGGCGATCAACCCCAAACCCGGCCGGACGTTCTGCAGCACCTGGGATGTCACCGATTATGAGGGCAACCCGATCGCGGTGGGGTTCGTCGCGCGAGTCCTGTCGGAGAGCGACGGCGGACCCGAACGCATGATCTGCCGCGCGATGAACTGGCGTGCGGTCCGTGATCGGTCCACCATCGTCCCGCACGACCTGGCGCAGCGAATCCTCAACGGGCTGGCCGAGCCCGGAGTGCATCGTGCGATCGTCGACCTGAGGTCCTGGACACTGCTGAAGTGGCTCGACGAGCCGTGCCCGTTCTACGACTGGCGCAGCCGCGCCGACGGCGAGCCGCTTGCCCACCCCGATGACAACGACCAGGTGTCCGCCATGGTCGCGGACTTCGACAGAGGGCCGGTGTCCAGCGTGCTGCGGCTGCGCGCCAACGGCGGCGGGTGGACACCCGTGCACGTCACCGTGCACCGCGTCGAGCTCGAGGACGAGGTGTTCGGTGGTCTGCTCTCACTGCGCGAACCCACCGATGCCGAACTCGCCGAGTACGAGGGCCGCGCCAAACCCCGGCGTTCCGGGCGCCTGACGCTCAAGGGCAGGACCACGCGCACCTAGAGCGTGGAGTTGACCCGGCGCCCTAAGCTAGGGATATGTCGCGGCCATCGCCGTTGGTATCCATCCGTCGAATCTCGGCGATCGTCGCCGACTCTGCGCCAGCGCAGGATCGGGCGAATGCGGTGCTCGACGAGCTGACGAACGTCTTCCCGTACGCCGCCGCACAGATCGCCGCCTGGGATGACCGAGCATCGACACACGTCACCGTTGCCAGCCGTGGCTACACGGCTTACATGCGCAGCGCACTGAACGGCCCTGTCTATCGCAACGACAAGGTGTGGCCGGTCCTCGAGCGGCAGCACGACGCCACCTTCTGGAGAGACTGCCCGTTCGATCGACGCGAGTCCGAGTTCTACGTCAAAGCGATTGAACCCAACGGGTTTAAAGAAGGCGCCACAATGCTGCTGCGCGGGACTCATGGGGCATATCTGGGCATGTTCACTGTAAATCTTGAATCTGCAACGGCTCCAGGAGAGTTCGAGCAGCAGATGTTGGAGATCGTCGGATCCGGACTTGTTCCACTCGTTGACCGACTCGCTGCGGCACGACAGTTCGCTGCCCTCATCGCGCCCAACCAATGCTGCGCCGCGCTGGACTACGCTCGCGGCTGGGTTTTGCTAACCGGCGACGACCTGCCGCCTCCTGCACTACTCGAAGCAGCTACCGACGCCCTGCGGGCTGCGCAGCGACCTGTTCGATTCACTTGGATCGATGATGTCCGCGGGCGACGCTCCCGTAAGGGTGATCCGGTCGGCGTGTCGCTGATTCCGCTCCACGACGCCAACTACAGCGCGCTGCTCTGCTGGCAACCCATGACACTTCCCTACGGGCTCACCAGGCGCGAACTGGATGTCCTGGCGGGCCTGACGGCCGGGCTGTCCAACGGTGAGATCGCGAATCAGCTGTCGACCAGCACCCGAACGGTCACCACACACGTCGAACACATTCTGGCGAAGCTCACTGTCGGCACGCGCACCGCCGCCGCACTACTCGCCGACCGCGAGGGTCTCGTCACCCTGCCCGAAAATACGTAATTCCACCGACGATCTCCAGGGCCGGGCGGCCTACGTTTCTACCCATCGGACACTTCGTGACGTAGACCACACCACCGGTCAGATCTTCGCGATGAGCACGACGCAGACGAGGCGTTGAGTTGGTGAGGGCGTCGTCGTTCGCGCAATTACTCACAGCCACAACAGGAGTAGGCAATGACCCTCGATTCCGAACTACACACGCTCTCTGCCGCAGACATCGCCCGCGAGGTGCGCGCCAAGCGGTTGTCGCCAGTGGAGACAACACATGCCGCCATCGAGAGAATTGAACGGCGTAATCCGTCCCTGAATGCCGTGACCTACAAGGGATATGACGATGCACTCGACCGCGCACGGGAACTTGAATCCAGATTGACACACGGCGCCGACGTAGGACTGCTCGCTGGCGTACCCACTCTCATGAAGGATCTGTTCGGGTTCAAGCCGGGGTGGCCCGCGACTCTAGGACTGCTCTCCGCGCTCAAGGACAACATCGCCGACAGCTGGAGTACCTATCCAGCCAGGATCGAAGCCGCCGGCGCGGTCATCGTTGGCCAGACCAACAGCCCGGCGTTCGGTTTTCGGGGCACAACCGACAACAAAGCTGTCGGCGCAACCAAGAACCCGTTCGATACCAGGAGGAACCCCGGCGGCTCCTCAGGAGGTAGCGCGGCAGCCGTGGCCGACGGCATGGTCCCTCTAGCCGGGGCGACAGACGGCGGCGGATCGATCCGCATCCCCTCGGCGTGGAGCGGCGTAGTCGGCTTTCAACCGTCCGCAGGACGAGTTCCATTCATCGCTCGCCCCAATGCTTTCGGTGTCTCCTACTATCTATACGAAGGCCCGATCACCCGCACGGTTGAGGACTCCGCGCTGGCGATGACCGCACTGCATGGGTACGACCCACGCGATCCCAACTCCCAGGCCGACTCGGTCGACTTCATCGATGCACTCACCCGCGGTGTACGGGGGAAACGAATCGGCTTCACAGCCGACTACGGGATCTTCCCGGTGCAGGGAGAAGTTCGCACCATCGTGTCTGAGTCGGTGCGTGCCTTCGAGAGGCTCGGCGCATCGGTGGACGAAGTCGACCTGTCCATCCCCTTCGCGCAGCACGACCTCAGTGACATGTGGGCGCGAACCACGGCGCTGGGCGTTCACGAGATCATCGAGTCCTTGGCCGCCGACGGCATTGACCTCAGAAGCACCTACCCCGACGAACTCCCCCAGGCAATGATGCAGTGGGTTGACTCGGCAGCTCGCCTGACGATTGACGATCTCATCCGCGACCAGGTCACCCGGACCAAGATCTTTGACTGCTTCCAGGAAGCATTCACCAAATTTGATTTCATCGTTGCGCCGACTCTGGCGTGCCTACCCGTCCTCAACGGCACCGACGGCGAGACACAGGGACCCACCGAAATCAACGGTGAGGATGTCGACCCGTTGATCGGTTGGTGCATGACGTATTTCACCAATTTCATCGGTCACCCGAGTGCGTCAGTACCCGCGGGACTCTGTGGCGGCCTGCCTGTCGGCATGTTGGTGATTGGCCGTCGGCATGACGACGCCGGAGTGATGGCTGCCATCGCGGCCTTCGAGCAAGCACGACCATGGGTTGACAGCTACAACATTCCCGCGGCACGCCAGCTCTGACCGACAACGCTCACGGCAGGGCCTCTTTGATTCCTTGAGCTGTCTTCTGCCGACTACCAATATCTCGTTCGCTGCTGGCTTGGGTTCTCCCGTGTACCTCGCGGCGCCCGGGTGCTGTTCGGCATGTCATTGGAAGGCAATCCATCATGAGCGGAACATCCCCACAGTTGGATAGCGAGCGAGTCCGACACTCCGCCACTCTGGAGACGATCACAGGTGCGGCAACGCTAGCTGTCGTCACCCTACTGGTGTGCGTAGCCATGAAATCGGTTGCGAGTACGCGCCTGAACGGCAGCACCTTTCAGCAGTGGATCGACAGCACGACGTCGTCATGGACGGCTTGGGGGCTGTGGGTAATAGGTGACGTGTCAGAGCCCAGCTCCTACAAGAGTCCCCTGGCCTCGCTCGGTCTGATAACCGGCGCGCTCGCTGCGTACCTCCTGTGGCGATGGGGGTCGAGGTGGGCCGGCTTCCCCGTGTCGTATGGCTTCGGGGATCGCTTCCCGTGGTTGCTCGGATCTGCGGGTTTGTCGCTGGTTATCTCGAACGTGGTATTCCGCGGTCTGCTCGACGGCGGGCAATGGCAGCCCACGTTCGTAGTGGTGGCATCGGTGCCCGCAGCTCTCGTCATCCTGTATGGGCGCGGATGGGCCGTGTTGGTCACCGCCGCGGTCTTGGGTGTGCTTACCGTGCCGCCGCTCTCGATGCTGCTCATCGCGGCGATCTGTCAACCGGCAGGCATCCCGAATGTCGTCGGTATCGTCACAGCTATGGGCATCGGTGGGCTGGCTGCCTGCGCTGGCTGCCTGTTGTTGCCATGGATGCGCCGAGCACCAATTCCGACGCTCTCGACGCTCCCCGGGCCAAAGCGGCGCCGACACAACGAATTCACGTGGACGATGCGTCGGGTGCTAGCCGACTTCTCCGAGGCTCAGTTCATTGGCAATGAGTGGGCAGGTGGCCTTCTCATAGCGGGCGTATGTGTCGGATATCTGATCAACCCGCAGATTCCGGGGTACGGTCTTGAACTCATCCCGGAGATTCTGTTCGCACAAGTCTTGGCCTCCGCCGTGGGTGTCGTGCTGTGGCGGCGCTGGTACGGCGACGGAGGGTGGACGGCGACCTATGTCCCGGTGGTGTCCGCCGCCCCCACCGCGGTGATCGCGTTTGAAGGTTCCTGGCCAGCACTGATCGTCGGCTCGGTACTGGGTGGGATACTCGGCGCGCCGACTGCTCGCCAGCTGGCGAGGCCACTCTCGCCATATTTTCACCCGTTCATTGCCAACGTGTTCTCCATGGCGACAACGACACTGGCGGTCATCGCCGCCTTACGAATCTTGTTCTGATGACCTCCAGCGACCCTCCACCGGGCCCGCCCGGGCCGCGGCGCGGGCCGTGCCGACACGCAGGCGGCCCAGTTCCGCAGTGACGTCCACACTGACCACGACGTCGAGGCCGTCAACGGCGCACGACGCGATCGCCGCACCCATGCGCCGCGCGATCGACGCCGCCGAGGCGCAGGCCGCGTCACCGCCGAGAGCGATCCGGCCCGCCGCCGCCAACGCCGCCAGATCCGCGGCCGCCTGCGCGCGGTGGCGGGCGATGACCGCCGAGCCGACGGCGACACCACCGAGACTGATCATCACCAGCACGACGAGCATCGCCGCCGCGACCAGAGTCGCCGAACCCCGCTCAGCCCGAATCGGATTCGACGGCGGCGACCGCCTCCGCGGCGATGACGACACCCGGCAGCAGGGGTGCAGGAACCGAGACGCGGGCGATGACGTGTCCGGTCTCGGAGCGAAGACGCAGGTCGGCGCCGTCCGGCCCGACGCCACGTACCGCCGCCTCCGCCGAGGCCCGATCACCTCGCGCGGCCAGCCGCGCCGCCTCCCGCGCGGCGTCGACACAGCGCACCTGGGTGGCCACCGCCACGAGCCCGGCGACGCACAACAGCAGAACCGCGACCAGCGACGCGATCGCGAGCGCGGCCTCGACAGTGACGGCACCCGCGTCCCCGTTCAGACGTTGGTGGTGAGTGCCCGGCCGATCAGGTTGGTGAGCGCGCTGACGATGGAGTCGCCGGTGACCACCGAGTACAGAATGGCGCCGAACGCCGCCGCGGCGATCGTCCCGATTGCGTACTCGACAGTCGACATCCCGGACTCGTCGACCACCAGCAGCGTCATCCGGGCGCGTATCCGCCGAATCACAGTGTCCATCATCGTGTTTCCTCCCATCGGTCGTGGCTGCGGCGGATCCGCCAGCCACCGCGAAACCCGGTGCGGTCACAGCACTCCGGTCCTCAGCACGTCTCCGGCCAGACCCACCACCGGCACGATGCCCAGGCACACGAACGCGGGCAGGTAGCACAGGCCCAGTGGTCCGGCGATCAAGACCGACGCGCGCTCGGCCGCCGCCCTGGCGGTATCGGCCGCGTCCAGCCGGGACTGGTCGGCCAGTTCGGCGACGCCCTGTGCCAGCGCGGCACCCGATGCCGACGACCGCCGGGCCAGCCGCAGCAGGGCCGCCACCCTCCTGTCGTCGACCGCGGTGTTCGACCATGCGAGAGCAGGCTCGGCGCCGAGTGCGAGGAGGTCCGCGGCGCGGTGCAGAACGTCGGCCAGCGCCCGGGGTGCCGACGCGGCCGCGGCCCCCGCCGCCCCCGCGACCGTCATTCCCGACGACAGGCAGGCCGACAGAACGTCCAGCCCGGACGCCACGGCGAGCGGGTCGCAGGCCATCTCGGGGGCCCGGGCGCTCGCAGCGCCCGCGCCAGCTGTTGGAGTCAGCCGGCGACGCGGGCCACCGGGCGTGCCCCCGGCGATGACAGCCAGCGCCAACAGCAGTGCCGCCCAGCTCATGTCAACACCCCGCGGACGATCCGATCCGACCACAGCAGCCCGCAGCAGGACAGCGTCACACCAACGACCAGCAGCCACCCGCCGGCTCCGTCGGACATCAGGAATGACAACGGCTCGGCGCCGATGAGGTGGCCAAGCCCGATGCCCAGCACCGGCAGACCCGCCAGCACGGCGGCCGTGGCACGGGCACCGGCCATACCCGCGAGCACCTGCGATGCGAAGCGTTCCCGCTCGGTGATGTCGCGATGGGCCGTCCGCATCAGCGTCGCGATCGCCAGTCCGTGTGCCTCGGCCAGTCGCCAACACACCGACAGCCGCTCCCAGTGCGTACCCAGCGCGGACGAGCTCGCCGCGACAGACAGCCCGACGGCGACATCGGCACCAAGGCGGGCGCGGGCCGCCACTGCACGCAGCCCGTCGGCCACCGGCCCGTCCACCTCACGCGCCGCGACATCGAACGCCGCCACCGGGTGCACCCCGACACGCAGTTCGCCGATCAGCACGGCCAGCGCGCCCTGCAACGCGTCAGACTCCCGCGAACGCCGCGCGTCCGACGCCGACCGGCGCCGCCGCACCGTGAACGTCGCCGCCACGATCACCGCGGCCACCACCACAGGCACCGGAATGACGACGGCGCAAAGTGCCACGGCGGCCGCGGTCACCGCGCCCATCGAGCCACGAGGCCACGTCATCGGTGACCCACGCCGCGGCATCAGCCGACGCCCCGGTGAGGGCGACGCGAGGAACACCGCGACGGCAAGCAGCAGCGCCGCCGCGGTCACGACGGCGTCCCGCGGCCGTGAAGCAGGCTCCGCAGACACTCGATACCGCTGCCGTATCCGGTGTCCGAATGCCATGCGGTCCTGGCCGACACCAGACCGTCGGCACCGCGTTGCAGGACCGCGATCTCCTCGAGTCGTCGACATCCGCTGACGTCGCGGCCGACGTGTAGCAGGACCTGCACGGCGGCGGCGAGCTGGCTGTGCAGCGCCGGCCGGTCCAGCCCGCCGGCTGCGGCGAGCGCCTCGAGCCGGGCCGGCACCTCAGCGGGACTGTTGGCGTGCACCGTGCCTGCTCCCCCGTCGTGGCCGGTGTTGAGCGCGGCGAGCAGGTCGACGACCTCGCCACCTCTCACCTCGCCGACCACGATCCGGTCGGGCCGCATCCGCAGCGCCTGACGCACCAGGTCCCGCACGGTCACCTCACCGACGCCCTCGACGTTGGCGGCGCGCGCGACAAGCTTGACCAGGTGAGGGTGCCGCGGCGCCAGCTCGGGCGCGTCCTCGACACACACCAGGCGCTCGCGAGCCGGCACCGCACCGAGCGCGGCCGACAGCAGCGTCGTCTTTCCCGCACCGGTACCGCCGGAGACCAGGAACGCTCGGCGCGCGGCGATGACGCCGCGCAGCAACCGAGCCGCGTCCGAGGCGATGGCGCCCGAGTTCACGAGCGCGCCGAGGTCCTGCGTCGCGGGCCGAAGCACCCTCAGCGACAGGCATGTTCCGGCGGCGGCAACCGGGGGAAGGACCGCGTGCAGGCGGACGGTGAACTCGCCGAATCCGGTGAGCTGCCCGTCCACCCAGGGCTGCGCATCGTCGAGGCGTCGCCCCACCGCGAGTGCGAGCCGCTGCGCCAGGCGACGCACCGACGCCTCGTCGGCGAATCGGATCGAACTGCGCCGCAGCCCGGTTCCGTCATCGATCCAGACCGAGTCGGGTGCTGCCACCAGAACGTCGGTGGTGCCCGCAGCTCGAAGCAGCGGCTCCAGGATGCCCGCGCCGGTCAGTTCGGTCTGCATCACCCGAAGCTCGGTGAGCACCTCGGCGTCACCGATCACACCGCCGGACTCCGCGCGGATTGCCGCGGCGACGACGCTGGGACGCAGGGCCGCCGACTCACCAGCCAGCCGCTCGCGGACCCGTTCAACCAGCGAGGCGCTCACGCCACACCCACCGCGTCGGCTTGGGGCAGCGCCTGTCTCCCCAGCACCGCGTGCACGCGCCGCGCGGCGACGGCCAACGGCGATCGTCGACGCAGCTCGAGCCCGCCGTGCTCAAGCGCGACCGCCACCTGATGCTGCGGCCGCATCGCCACCAACAGCGGAAGGCCGGTGATCCGTTCGACGTCGGCGCAGCGCAGGCCGCCAGGCGAGGGCCCGCGCACGACGAGCCCGACGTTCGGGTTCGACGTGCCGAGCCAGGCCCCCAACGCCGCCGACGCGGCACACGATCGGACGTCGGCGCAGCTGACCAATGTGACCAGATCCGCTGCCGCCAAGACTGTTTCGGCCGCGGGCGAGTCGCGACGCCCAAGGTCGCACACGACCGTGGCACCGCCTCGACACCCCGCCTCCAGCACCGCGGCAACGGCGCGGGCGTCGATATCGCTGACGCTTCGGCCCGCCGACAGCACCGCGACACCGTGGCGGACAGGAAGCGCCTCGCGCAGCGCTGCGTGACTCAACCGGCCGCCCGCAGAGCTCAGGTCCGGCCAGCGCAGACCGGGTTGCGCCTCACTGCCCAGCACGAGGTCGATGCCGCCACCCCACGGGTCGACGTCAACCAGCAACGCATCGCCGGCGGTGAGGGCGAGGGCGGTGGCGAACACCGACGCCCCGGCGCCACCGCGCCCACCGATGACTGCGACGATCGCGCCGCGTCGCTCGGTGCGGTGACCGTCGGCCACATCGGACAGTTCCGCGGCGAGCTCGTCCTCCTGCTCCGGCAGCATCAGCACCCGCTGCGCGCCGACACCGATGGCGGCCCGCCAGTGATCCGGAGCGGCTTCTCCGCGACCGATCAGATACACCCGTGCGCGGCGGGGCAGCCCGAACTCCGCACATCGCGTCGCGGCGTGATCGTCGATCACAACCGCCGAAGCCGACATCCACACCTTGCGGTTGGACGGCTCGGGCACGTGCACCACACGCATGCCGACCGCCGCCGCGACGCGGTCCGCGTCGGCGCGCAGACCGGTGTCGTCGATCAACGCCAACAGGCCGCCTGCAGAACTCATGGACCAACTGTGCGTGCGTCTCGTGGCCCACCACGACGCCGCGTGCAGGTTTAGCAACGAATTGTGCATCAAGTCGCGACTGTGGATAAACACACCGGGGCATGCGATTTCCGCAACGCGATCGGGGCGCTTCCGGTTTTACATGCCTCACGACGGATGACACACGCCGGAGAAAGCCCCCGGAAAAAGGGACGACCCCCGCCAGGGGGGGAGGAGGCGGAGGTCGTCGTGTATCAGCCCCGGGGGGTCGGGCTGATACACACCCGACATAAGCCGAGTAATGCTCACTATACACAAGGGAGCCCGACGTGGCGCAAGTCCTGCTTGACTACGAAATCACCCGGTGACCAGGAATGTTGCAGCCACCGGCACGTGTCTGACGCTGCCAGTTGGGGGTCATCACCGCTTCGCCCGCCGACCCGCCACCTATGCTGAGAACGTGCCCGCAACCGACGCGGCCCGCCACGGCGAGGTCCCGGTCCCCGAGTCCGACGCCGATCACCCCGTGCGCACCGCTGCGTTCTTCGACCTCGACAAGACTGTCATCGCAAAGTCGAGCACGCTCGCCTTCAGCAAACCATTCTTCGATCAGGGGCTGATCAATCGGCAGACCGTCCTGAAGTCCGCGTACGCCCAGTTCCTGTTCCTGATGTCGGGTGCTGACCACGACCAGATGGACCGGATGCGGTCCTACATCACCAACATGTGCACGGGCTGGAACGTCGAGCAGGTGAAATCGATCGTGGCTGAGACCCTGCACGACATCGTCGATCCCCTGGTCTTCGCCGAGGCCGCGAATCTCATCGCCGACCACAAGCTGTGCGGCCGTGACGTCGTCGTCGTGTCCGCCTCGGGCGAGGAGATCGTCGCCCCCATCGCGCGCGCCCTGGGCGCCACCCACGCGATGGCGACCCGCATGGTCGTCGAGGACGGCAAGTACACGGGCGAGGTGGCCTTCTACTGCTACGGCGAGGGCAAGGTCGAGGCCATCCGGGAACTCGCTGCGCGCGAGGGCTATTCGCTCGAGCACTGCTACGCGTACTCCGACTCGATCACCGATCTGCCGATGCTCGAGGCGGTCGGTCACCCGACGGTGGTCAACCCGGACCGCGCACTGCGCAAGGAGGCCGCCGCCCGCGGGTGGCCGGCCCGGACGTTCTCCCGACCCGTTCCACTGCGCGGCCGGATTCCGGCACCGTCTGGGGCTGCCGTCGCCACGACCGTCGCCGTGGGCGCCAGCGCGCTCGCCGCGGGCGCACTGACCTACTCGCTGCTGCGCCGATTCGCTTGGTGAGTCGGCTCGCCGGCAGCGGCCCCGCCCGGGTAGCTGAGACGCGTGGGCGTAACGATCGGGACTCGCCAACACCTCCCACTTGATGTGACCGCCGTCACGGAGTACAAAGGAGGCACGGAAGCTTGGGAAGGCCAAGACCGGGCCGGAAGAGAAGGCGCGGTCTCCCAACTCAAGCAACCCAGCACGAATTCCGGAACCCACGCGGAGCACAAGCCGCGATAATGGCAGAAGTGTTGCGGGCCTGCGGAATTGCGGAGAGCGAACGGTACGTCGGCCTCTTGGGTGAGGTTGCAGCCGTAGCGCATCGCAAGAACGCCGAGGCCAACCCACGCAACCCACCCAGCACGCATGGTAACCGGTATTCGTGCTAGCGGGCGGCGACCTGAACCACCTCAGTGAGGTGAGTCGGGACGCCGCCCGCTTTGCGTTTGCTGGCGTCTACCCCGCCATCGCCTGAGCTATCGACAGCGCTTCGCGTGCACCGGCATGCAGACCCCGCGAACTGTTGATCAGCCAGGCGGTCAAGCCATCCGGTGTTCCCGACGCAAACCCCCGCGCCGACGCGCGATAGTCGCCGGATTGCCGCATCCAGTAGATCTCCGGGACGCCGAGGCCGTGCGGGTCCAGGCCGCTGCTGATCGTAATCAGCCGCGACACGGCGCGGGCCACCACACCGTCGGCCACCCCGAACGGCTCGAGCGTGAGCAGCTCGCCGTGCGCGACGGCCGCGAGCACGTGCGCCGGCACCCGGGTGCCGCCCATCACGAGGTCGCCGAGAAGTTCGAGCCGCCGGGCCACGTCGGCCTCCGGGCGGGGCCGCCCGAGCCGGTCATCGTCGGTCAGGTCGGAAGCCGCCAGCGCGTGCAGCCGGGCGATGGCCTGCAGCGGCGCGCGCTGCCAGGTACCCACCAACGAGGTGGCGCCACCCTCAAGCGCCTCGGCAACGCGCAACGCCCCCGTCAGCACGGGGTCGACCTCACCCGCATCGGCAAGGTTGAGTGACCCGCCGTCGAGCACCGACGACGCCCGCGCGGCGCGGACCGAGGACTCGGCCGCCGTCGCGGGCCACCCACGCAGGTTGTACTTGTGCCGGTGCGCCCGGCCCAGCGCCTCGCGCGCCTCGTCGCCGGCGGCGGCGACGCCAGGCAGCTCCGCAAGCGGGGCTAGGGGATCGGGTGCGGCCACGACAGCACACGGTAATGCCTGCAGTCCGTCGTCTCGCGCATGGTCGATCGACCGCTGGGCTCTCCACGCCGCTCGTTCGTCGCTCACCAGGCACCGTCCGCAGCTGACAGTGTGAGTCGCCAACCTCCGTGCAACCTCGGGTGACTACCCTCACACTCATGTCTGACACGCATGCTGAGGTCCAGGCGTCCTACCCGCCTGCCGCCGACTTCGCCGCCAACGCTAACGCCACCGCCGAGCTCTACGACCGGGCCGAGAAGGACAGGTTGGCGTTCTGGGCCGAGCAGGCGAACCGGTTGACCTGGAACACACCGTTCACCGAGGTCCTGGACTGGTCGCAGGCACCGTTCGCGAAGTGGTTCGTCGGCGGCAAGCTCAACGTCGCCTACAACTGCGTCGACCGTCACGTGGAGGCCGGCAACGGTGACCGCGTCGCGATCCACTGGGAGGGTGAGCCGGTTGGCGATGCCCGCTCCATCACCTACGCCGAGCTCAAGGACGAGGTGTGCAGGGCCGCCAACGCCTTCACCGACCTGGGCCTGGTCGCGGGTGACCGCGTCGCGATCTACATGCCGATGGTCCCGGAGGCCATCGTCGCGATGCTGGCCTGCGCACGCCTCGGCGTGATGCACTCGGTCGTCTTCGCCGGATTCTCGGCATCGGCGCTGAAGGCCCGCATCGAGGACGCGGAGGCCAAGCTGGTGATCACCACCGACGGGCAGTACCGCCGCGGCAAGGCCGCCTCGCTCAAGGAGGCCGTCGACGAGGCCGTCGAGGGCCAGCCGTCGGTCACCAACGTTCTGGTGGTGCGCCGCACCGGAATCGACACGGCGTGGACGGAGGGCCGTGACCTCTGGTGGCATGACGTCGTCGACTCCGCGTCCGCCGAACACACCCCCGAGGCATTCGATGCCGAGCACCCGCTGTTCCTGCTGTACACCTCGGGCACCACTGGCAAGCCCAAGGGCATCATGCACACCACGGGCGGATACCTGACGCAAACCAGCTACACCCACTACAACGTCTTCGACGTCAAGCCCGAGACCGACGTCTTCTGGTGCACGGCTGACATCGGCTGGGTCACCGGGCACAGCTACATCGTGTACGGGCCGCTGTCCAACGGTGTCACGCAGGTGGTCTACGAGGGCACACCCGCCTCGCCCACCGAGCATCGCCACTTCGAGATCATCGAGAAGTACGGCGTCACAATCTATTACACAGCGCCTACCCTCATCCGGACCTTCATGAAGCTCGGCCGCCAGATCCCTGCCGAGCACAACCTGACCAGCCTGCGGCTGCTGGGTTCGGTCGGCGAGCCCATCAACCCCGAGGCGTGGCGCTGGTACCGCACGGTGTTCGGCGCCGAGCAGACCCCCATCGTCGACACCTGGTGGCAGACCGAGACGGGCGCGATCATGATCTCGCCGCTGCCCGGTGTCACCGAGACCAAGCCGGGTTCGGCCATGACGCCACTGCCGGGCATCTCAGCCAAGATCGTCGACGACGACGGCAACCAACTCGAGCCGGGCGCCGATCACGGCGAACAGGCCAGCGGTTACCTGGTCCTCGACAAGCCGTGGCCTGCCATGCTGCGCGGCATCTGGGGCGACCCGGAGCGATTCAAGGAGACCTACTGGTCGAGGTTCGCCGAGCAGGGCTGGTACTTCGCAGGTGACGGCGCCCGCTACGGCAAGGACGGCGAGATCTGGGTGCTCGGCCGCATCGACGACGTCATGAACATCTCCGGCCACCGCATCTCGACCGCGGAGGTTGAGTCCGCACTCGTCGGCCACGCCGGAGTCGCCGAAGCCGCCGTCGTCGGAGCCACCGATGAACAGACCGGCCAGGCCATCTGCGCGTTCGTCATCCTGAAGGCCAGTGCCGAGGGCGGCGCCGACGGCATGGTCGACGAGCTGCGGGCCGAGGTGGCCAAGGAGATCTCGCCGATCGCCCGACCGCGTGAGATTCACGTCGTGCCCGAACTGCCCAAGACCCGCAGCGGCAAGATCATGCGTCGTCTGCTGCGCGACGTGGCCGAGGGACGCGAACTCGGGGATACCTCGACGCTGTTGGACCCCGGCGTGTTCGAGGCGATCCGGGCCAGCAAGTAGCCCCTGTTCGCCGACCGCGCTAGGCGACCGCGCCGACCGGGACGAAGCCCGATCCCGGCCGGTCCTTGGCGGCGATATCGGCAAGGATCGCGTTCATCGACATCGTCACGGCCGGTGTGTGCAGCGGGATGTACTTGATCACGCAGGTCGGCAGTCCCTCGGTGAAGGCGCCGTGGATCATGCCGACCAGCCGGTTGTTCACCGTGACAGGTGCACCGGAGTCGCCGGGCTGACCGCACACCTGGCTCACGATCGTGCCGGGATCCTTGCCCGGCCCCCACGTGACGCCGCACGAGTAGCCGGTGGTGCGGCCGAGCTTGCATGACACCGCGCCGAACGCCGGATCGGGTCCGATGCCGTCGATCTGGAATCCGTTGACGTTGTTGGTCGGTGCGACCAGCGCCGGGTCGAACTGGATGACGGCGTAGTCCAGCGCGTCATTGCCTGCCACCATCGTGCCAAGCACGCCACGGTCCTCGGCACCCTCGGCGGCCACCTGGGCTCCCGGCCCACCGCAGTGTGCGGAGGTGAAGCCGATCAGGTTCCCGCGGTTGTCGTTGCCGATCGCGGTCAGCGTGCAGAACGACTCACCGTTGACGACGATGCCGGAGCCACCGCCCAGCGGCACCGGGTCCGCGGCACCCGCTGGCGTCGCGAGGGACACGCCCATCAGTGCAAGCAGGAAGACCAAGGTCGCCGCAACGGCACCTCGTTGAGCAGGGCCGTACTCGCGGTGTCTCAACAGCACCCCTATCGTCTGCCCCGGCCCAATGTTCTTTTGACGCGTGTTTTGGAGAACACCGTCAGTCTATCGTCGGCCGGGATCGTTGCCCCCGACGCGACATGGCAACATGGGCCGCATTGACCTCGACGCGGGAGGACGTGTCCATGAGCGCTGGTGACCGTAAGAACGGCGTGCCGACCACCGTGACGTCGATTCCCTTGGTGGATCCGCACGCACCCAAGGCCGATCCGTCGATCGGCGATCTCGTCAAAGACGCGACAACGCAGATGTCGACACTGGTCCGTGCCGAGGTGGCCCTGGCCAAGGCCGAGGTGACCCGTGATGTGAAGAAGGGCCTCACGGGCAGCGTCTTCTTCATCCTCGCGCTGGTCGTGCTGTTCTACTCGACGTTCTTCTTCTTCTTCTTTCTCGCCGAAGTGCTCAACCTGTGGCTGATGTCGTGGGCCGCCTACCTCATCGTGTTCGGGCTCATGGTGCTGACCACCATCGCGTTCGCGTTCCTTGGCTATCTGAAGGTCCGTCGGATCCGGGGACCGCAGCAGACCATCGAATCGGTCAAGGAGGCGCGCGTCGCCCTGGTACCCGGGGGTGACAAGCCCTCCCCCAACGGTGACGGCCGCGCGGTGGCGACCACAGATCCATCAGGCTGGTAATGGCCCGTAAGGGCCGCGGCAATCGGCCGCCGCCCGACCCGTCGGTGACACGCATCGAGGGTCCGTGGCGGCATCTGGAGGTGCACGCCAACGGGATTCGCTTCCACGTCGTGGAAGCGCAGTCCGACGAGACGGCCGCAGCCGACCGACCGCTCGTGATCCTGCTGCACGGATTCGGCTCATTCTGGTGGTCGTGGCGTCACCAGTTGCGGGGACTGCGCGGGGCCCGGGTGGTTGCCGTCGATCTGCGGGGTTACGGCGGCAGCGACAAGCCGCCGCGCGGCTACGACGGCTGGACCCTGGCCGGCGACACCGCGGGCCTCGTCCGCGCGCTGGGGCACGAGAGCGCCACACTGATCGGCCATGCCGACGGCGGACTGGTGTGCTGGGCGACCTCGGTGCTGCATCCGCGAGCGGTGCGGGCCATCGCCTTGGTGAGTTCACCCCATCCGGTGGCGCTACGGGCATCGGCGTTGACCCGGCGCGACCAGGGCCTGGCGCTGCTGCCCCGCATGCTGGGCTACCAGTTGCCGTTCTGGCCCGAGCACGTGTTGACCCGCGGTGACGCCGCGGATCTCGAAACACTGGTCCGAAGCCGCGCTAGCGAGAAGTGGCAGGCCTCACCGGACTTCACCGAGACGATCGGGCACATGCGGCGAGCCATCCAGATTCCCTCGGCGGCACACTCCGCGCTGGAGTATCAACGATGGGCCGTGCGCAGCCAGCTTCGCGGCGAGGGCATGCGCTTCATGAGATCGATGAAGCGCCCGCTGACGGTTCCGGTCCTGCATCTGCGGGGCGACGCCGACCCCTACGTTCTGGCCGACCCGGTGAATCGCACCCACCACTACGCGCCTCACGGGCGATACGTATCGATCTCCGGTGCAGGCCATTTCGCGCACGAGGAGCAACCGGAGGCGGTCAACGAGCGGCTGACCCGGTTCCTGAACGACAGCGCTTAGCGCTCGGCTCAGGAGATGCAGGTGCCGGTGGGCACCTTCTGAGTAGCGCCCACCCCGGCCATCTGCTTGGCCACCTCGTTGGCGGTCAGCACGAACCCGGTGTCAGCGTCGTCGACGGCGGCGCCGAACACCACGCCCAGCACCCTGCCCTTGCGATCGATCAGCGGCCCGCCGGAATTACCCTGCCGGACAGTGCCTCTGACCGTGTAGACCTCGCGTGTCACCGTCGTGGTGTGGTAGATGTCAGGCCCGTTGAGCTGGATGATCTCGCGGATACGGGCGGGCGTGGCGGTGAAGTCACCGCCGCCGGGGTAGCCCATCACCACGGAGTCGGTTCCCGAGGGCGCCTCCTGCATGTGGAACACCAGGGGCGCCGACGGCAGGTTCGGCACGTCGAGGATCGAGATGTCGGCGTTGGGGTCATAGGACACCACGCTGGCGTCATAGCTCTTGCCCTCGGCCTCGACCGTGACACTCTCCGATCCCGCCACCACGTGCGCGTTGGACATCACGCGGTTGGGGGCGACGACGAATCCGCTGCCCTCCAGCACCTTCTGGCAGCTCGGCGCGACGCCGCGAATCTTCAACACGCTCGGGCGCGTGCCCGCGACAACGGGGTCGGTCGCCAGGGCGGCGTCGGGCACGTCGACGTTGGCCACCGGGGTGCGGCCGAACGGTTGCAGGACATCGGGCAGGCCGGAGGTGTCCAGCAGACCCGACAGGCGCGCGGGTACTCGCTGCAGCCACGATGGCGCGAGATCATTGACCTGAGCCAGAACCCGCGACCCTCGCACGGCGGCAGCGAGATTCGGCTGATCCGACGATGTGAGCGGGGTGGCCAGCAACCAGGCCGCGACCAGGACCGCGACCAGCTGAATGGCGACGCCGACCACGGAGTCGAACGATCGCAGGGTGCGATTGCGGATCGCACCGCGAACCGCCCGTCCGAGCACCACGCCCGCGATCTCGCCGATCACGACAAGGCCGAGGATCAGAAACAGGGAGACGAACAGCTTGGTGCGGGCCCCGTCGATGTTGCTGACGACGTGGGGAGCCAGCAGCACACCGGCCACCGCACCCAGGATCACGCCGAAGAAGGACAGCAGCGAGCCCAGCGCCCCGGAACGCCAGCCGGATACGGCGGCGACGAAGGCGACGGCGAGTACGGCCAGATCGAGCCATTGAGAGGAAGTCATCGTTGGCCTTCACGGTAGCTGCTGGTGGCCCCGACGAGGGCCATTGCCGCGTCGAGTTCAAGTACGTCGTCGGTGTTCCATGGCTTGGCCCATCCCGCGACGTCGAGCGCCGCCGAGATCACCTGCCCGGTGAATCCCCACACCAACATCTGGTTGAGCAGGAACGCCGGGCCCGCGTACCGGCGTGAGCGCTCCTTGCGGTACACCATCAACCGGTTCTCGGGGTTGACGAAGGCACGCACCGGAACCCTCGCCACAATGGCTGTCTCCTCCGGGCTGACGGCGTGCACGGGGCCTGGGTCCGGCGAGTACGCCAGGACTGGCACGACGTGGAAGCCCGACGGCGGGATGAACATCCGTTCCAGGGTGGCCAGGGGATGAAGTCGACCGGTGTCGACACCGGTCTCCTCGTTGGCCTCACGCAGCGCCGTGGACACCGGACCGTTGTCCTCGGGGTCGGACGCTCCGCCGGGAAAGGCCGCCTGCCCCGCGTGGTGCCGAAGCGTCGAGGCGCGCACGGTGACCAGCAGGTCGGCGTCGTCGGGCAACCCGCCGGCGGGCGCGTCCTGCGCGCCCGAGAACAGCACCAGCACCGCGGCATCGCGCTTCGTGCCGGACAGGGTGGCGGCGGCGTTGGCGACCTTGAACGCGGCCGCGACGTCCGGCGGAATGCGGCTGCGGTAGGCGCTGGGTACCTCGCCGATGTTGTCGACGAGGGGTTTGAGCCACGCGGGGGCGGCATCGGGGAAGAACTCGGCCCCAGTGCCGTCGCGCTCCGAACTCAACCCGGCACTCCCATCCGTGGGTTCACAGCCTCCGCGATCTCGTCAGCCGTGGCGAAGGATCGGGGCAGAATTTGGGCAACGCTACCGTCCGAACGCAGGACAACCGTCGCGGGCATGACGTTGGGGACCTTCAGTGCCGCGGCGATCAGGCGTCTGCCGTCCTGCAGCGTCGGCAGATGTACGCCCAGTTCGGCGAGTCGCAGTAGCGCGGCGGTCTCGTTCTCGTCCTGGTGGACGGTCAGCACCGTCACCTCCGAGCCCATGCGGCGCTGGTACTCGGCCATCGCCGGGAGTTCGTCGGCGCACGGCCCGCACCAGTAGGCCCACAGGTTCAGTACCACGATGCGGTCGTCGACCGCGCGGGCGACATCGACCGTCGACCCGTCGGCCGCGCACTCGACCGAGATGCCACGCAGCACCTCCGGCCCGGCTCCGGGGCCGGCAGGAGGACATGGCGCGAGGTCGGCGCTGGCACGTGGCCCGGCCAGCGCTTCGGGTGTGTCGGCGTCGCGGTGATCACGTGCGACCGGTGATCCGGTGGGGCTGGTCGAGGTGTCGGCATCGTCGCCCAGTTCCTGCCAGAACGCGAAGCCGAGTGCCACCAGGACGACCAGAACCGCGGCCGTCCACCGCGCCCCACTGCTCATCAGAGTCCGGCCAGTGCCAGCAGGTGTTCCGTCTCGGGCCCCTTGACCAGGGCCGCGGCGGTCAGCGGGTCGGTCGGGCCCGTGCCGAAGGAGGGGCAGTCCTTGGCCAGCACGCACACGCCGCACGCCGGACGGCGGGCGTGGCAGACGCGTCGACCATGAAAAATGACGCGATGACTCAATAACGTCCACTCCCGGCGCTCGATCAGCTCGCCGATGGCGAACTCGACCTTGACCGGGTCCTCCAGCGTCGTCCAGCCCCAGCGCCGCACCAAGCGCCCGAAGTGGGTGTCCACAGTGATGCCCGGGACGTCGAACGCATTTCCGAGGACCACGTTTGCGGTCTTGCGGCCGATACCCGGAAGCGTGACCAACTCCTCGAGCGTGTCGGGGACCTGGCCGTCGAACCGCTCGACGAGCTCCTGGCCGAGCCGCATCAAGGACGTCGCCTTGTTCCGGTAGAAGCCGGTAGGCCGAATAATCGACTCCAACTCCTCGCGGTCAGCCTGGGCATAGTCCAGCGCCGTCGAGTACTTCTTGAACAGCGCAGGCGTGGTCAGGTTCACCCGCTTGTCGGTGCTTTGCGCAGACAGGATCGTGGCGACGGTGAGCTCGAGCGGGTTGGTGAAGTCCAGTTCGCAGTAGACGTGCGGAAAGGCCTGTGCGAGAGCACGATTCATACGTCGCGCGCGACGAACCAGACCGAGGTGAGTTTCTTCGGCCCACTTTTTCTGGGAGGCCCGCTTGCTCGCGGGCACGCGTCCTGCCACGGCATTCAGCCTACTGACGGGTCAACGAGCACGGCGAACAGACCGGTGGCATTTCGTGATCACGCCGAGATATTGGCCGTGTTTACTTCAGTCTTGTGTCGTGGTTGCTGGTTGTCTTCGTCCCGGGGTTGCTGATGTTGGCGACCTTCGGGCTTGACCGCCTGGAATCGAATCTTGTCGGTGACGCAGTCTCCGACAAGGACGTGGCCGCCGCCCTGGACCGGGCCAAGGCCGACTGTGCACGTCCGCCCGCACGCGACGACGTCGACGACGATTTGGACGCCGACTGCGTGTACGAGCCGTTCCACACCCGCTTCAGTGAGTCGATTCCGAGCACCGCATCGCACCGTGCGCCTGCCCGGATCTACATCCATCACCGGGGCAATCCCGAATTTCTGCCGACCCGGCAGCCCGATCGTGTGTAGCGTTGGCACGTCGCGAACCGGGCACCCACTAGACTGACGTTCGCTATCGCGCGGCGGCTTAGCCTGCGCGTGTCATATCACCCGAGAACAAAAAGAGGGGCAACGTGGACGAGATCCTGGCTAGGGCCGGAATCTTCCAGGGCGTCGAACCGACCGCTGTATCGGCGCTGGCCAAGGAGTTGCAGCCCGTCGATTTCCCGCGCGGACACACGGTGTTCGCCGAGGGCGAGCCCGGTGATCGGCTGTACATCATCATGTCCGGCAAGGTGAAGATCGGTCGCCGCTCACCCGACGGTCGCGAGAACCTGCTGACCATCATGGGTCCGTCGGACATGTTCGGCGAGCTGTCCATCTTCGATCCCGGTCCGCGGACCTCGAGCGCCACCACCATCACCGAGGTGCGCGCCGTGGCGATGAACCGCGACGCCCTCAAGGCGTGGATCAAGGACCGTCCCGAGATCGCCGATCAGTTGTTGCGTGTGCTGGCTCGCCGGCTTCGCCGCACCAACAACAACCTGGCCGACCTCATCTTCACCGACGTGCCCGGCCGGGTTGCCAAGCAGCTGCTGCAGCTGGCCCAGCGTTTCGGCACCCAGGAGGGCGGCTCGCTCCGGGTCACGCACGACCTGACCCAGGAGGAGATCGCCCAGCTGGTCGGCGCCTCCCGCGAGACGGTGAACAAGGCGCTCGCCGACTTCGCCCACCGCGGCTGGATTCGCCTCGAGGGCAAGAGCGTTCTGATCAGCGATTCCGAGCGTCTGGCCCGCCGAGCGCGCTAGTAGCGCGAACAGTCGCACAAGCCCCTCACTTCACTCCACGTGAATGAGGGGCTTTTGCGACTGCTGGGCGGGGAGAGGTCAGCTGCGCAGGTAGTTCAGCTGCGCCTGGACCGACCACTCCGCGTGCGGCCACAGCTTCTGGTCCACGTCGGTGTAGACGTGCTCCACGATCTGTCGGGCGGTGGCGTCCTCACCGAGCACCTTTAGCGCGTCTCGCACCTGGTCCAGCCGTTCCTCGCGATGCGCCAGATACATCCCCGCGACCGCCTCAATGTCACCCAGATCGGGACCGTGCCCCGGCAGCACCGTGCGCTTGCCCAATCCACGCAGACGGCGCAGGGACTCCAGGTAGTCGCGAAGGCTGCCGTCCTCGTTGTCGATCACGGTCGTTCCCCGCCCGAGGACCGTGTCCGCGGTCAGAACGGCGTCGTCGACCAGGAAGCACAGCGAGTCGGCGGTGTGGCCGGGCGTGGCCATCACGGTGATGCGCACGCCAGCGGCGTCAATCACCTCGCCGTCGGTCAGCGGACCGCCGAGGCCGCGAAGGAATCCGCTACCCAGCGCGCGGACGGTCGCACCGGTCCGATCGACGAGTTTGTCGATGGCGTCGGTGTGGTCGCCGTGCTTGTGGCTGATCAGGATCAGCGGGATCTTGCCCAGGCTCGCGATGGCGTCGACATGCGCGTCGTCATCGGGTCCGGGATCGACGATCACCATCTCGTCGCTGCCCGGTCCCTGAAGCACCCACGTGTTGGTGCCGTCGAGCGTCAGCAGGCCGGGGTTATCGCACAGGAGGACGGACGCCGTGTCGGTCACGCGACGCAGCGCCCCGTAGGCGGGGTGCTCCAATGCCGCGTTGGAGGTCACGCCCCCGCGACCTCCACGATGAGTTCGACCTCGACCGGCGCATCCAGCGGCAGCTCCGACACCCCCACAGCGGAGCGGGCGTGCGCGCCCGCCTCGCCGAAAACGTCACCGAGCAGCGCCGATGCGCCGTTGATGACGCCGGGTTGTCCGTTGAAGCCGGGTGCGGACGCGACGAAGCCAACCACCTTCACCACCCGGACGACGGCATCGATGCCGACCAGAGCGTGCACGGCGGCCAGCGCGTTGAGCGCGCATGTCCGCGCGAGATCCTTGGCGTCGGCGGGGTCGACGTCGGCGCCGACCTTGCCGGTGCGCGGCAGCTCACCCGACTGCATCGGCAGCTGCCCGGACGTGTAGACCAGGTTGCCGGTGCGGACGGCGGGCACGTAGGCGGCCAGCGGAGCGACGACGGCGGGCAGCTCGATGCCCAGCTCCGCCAGGCGCGCCGACCAGGTCCCGGACGCCGTCACTTGGGTCGCTTCAGATAGGCGACATGCTGCTCGCCGGTCGGGCCAGGTAGCACCGAAACCAGCTCCCAGCCGTCCTCGCCCCATTGGTCGAGGATCTGCTTTGTCGCATGTGTCAGCAGGGGGACCGTGGCGTACTCCCACCGAGTCAGTTCGCTCATGCGGCTGAGCTTACGGGTCAGGCGGTGCGGCTTGGTTAGCATGCATAGGTGGCTCCCCCCTCCTCCGCATCCACCGGCCGAAACGCCGTCGGCTGGTCCTCGCGATCGACCAAGGCCCGGCTGCACTTCGTGACCGGAAAGGGTGGCACCGGAAAGTCGACAATCGCCGCGGCCCTTGCCCTGGCGCTCGCCGCGGGTGGCCGCCGCGTGCTGTTGGTGGAGGTCGAGGGACGCCAGGGCATCGCGCAGCTCTTCGACGTCCCGCCGCTTCCCTACGAGGAGGTGAAGATCGCGACCGCCGACGGCGGTGGCCTGGTCAATGCGCTGGCCATCGACACCGAGGCGGCGTTCCTGGAGTACCTCGACATGTTCTACAACCTCGGTATCGCCGGCCGCGCAATGCGTCGCATCGGTGCCGTCGAGTTCGCGACCACCATCGCGCCGGGCCTTCGCGACGTCCTGCTGACGGGCAAGATCAAGGAAATCGTGGTGCGCAACGAGAAGGAGCGGGAGAAGGCCAAGCACCAGGCCTACGACGCCGTTGTCGTCGACTCACCGCCCACCGGTCGCATCGCTCGCTTCCTCGATGTCACCAAGGCGGTGTCCGACCTGGCCAAGGGCGGTCCCGTGCACTCGCAGGCCGATGGCGTCGTCAAGCTGCTGCACTCGGATCTGACCTCGATCCATCTGGTGACGCTGCTGGAGGCCCTGCCGATTCAGGAGACCGTGGAGGCCATCGAGGAGCTGCAGGAGATGGGGCTGCATGTCGGCAGCGTCATCGTGAACCGCAACATCCCGGCCTATCTCGGTGCCGACGATCTAGCCAAGGCGGCCGAGGGTGACGTCGACGCGGACGCCGTCCGAGCGGGTCTCGCGAAGACGGGAATCACGTTGTCGGACTCCGACTTCGCGGGCCTGTTGACCGAGACCATTCAGCACGCCACGCGGATCTCGGCGCGCGCCGAGAGCGCAGAGCAGCTCGACCTGATCGACGTGCCACGACTGGAGCTGCCCGCCCTGCGCGACGGCGTCGACCTGGGCAGCCTGTATGAACTCGCCGAAGAACTCGCGCAGCAGGGAGTCCGATAGATGAGCACCACACCGCTCACGCTCGACATGCAGGCAATCCTGTCCGACACCTCCAACCGCGTCGTGGTGTGTTGTGGCGCAGGCGGTGTCGGCAAGACCACCACGGCCGCCGCGATGGCGCTGCGGGCCGCCGAGTACGGCCGCACCGTTGTGGTGCTGACCATCGACCCCGCGAAGCGCCTCGCGCAGGCCCTCGGCGTCAAGGATCTGGGCAACACCCCGCAGCGGGTACCGCTGGCCCCCGAGGTCACCGGGGAGTTGCACGCGATGATGCTCGACATGCGTCGCACGTTCGACGAGATGGTGATCCAGTACTCGGGATCCGATCGGGCAGACGCGATTCTGGAGAACCAGTTCTATCAGACCGTGGCAACCTCCCTCGCCGGGACTCAGGAGTACATGGCGATGGAGAAGCTCGGACAGCTGCTGGCCCAGGACAAGTGGGACCTGGTGGTCGTCGACACCCCGCCGTCGCGCAATGCGCTTGACTTCCTCGACGCGCCGAAGCGCCTGGGCAGTTTCATGGACAGCCGGCTGTGGAAGATGCTGCTCGCGCCGGGACGTGGCATCGGCCGCCTGGTGACCGGCGCCGTCGGCCTGGCCATGAAGGCACTGTCGACGGTGCTCGGTTCCCAAATGCTCTCCGACGCGGCAAGTTTCGTGCAGTCACTGGATGCGACATTCGGCGGATTCCGCGAGAAGGCCGACCGCACGTACGAACTGCTCAAGCGACGCGGCACCCAGTTCGTGGTGGTGTCGGCGGCCGAGCCCGACGCGCTGCGGGAGGCATCGTTCTTCGTCGACCGTCTGTCACAGGAGAAGATGCCGCTTGCCGGGCTGATCCTCAACCGCACACACCCCACGCTGTGCGATCTGAAGCCCGAGCAGGCCAGCACCGCGGCTGACTCGTTGACCGAGGACGACGCGTTGACCGCGGCGGTGCTGAGGATTCACGCCGACCGCGCGCTAACGGCCAAACGTGAGGTGCGACTGCTCTCCCGCTTCACGGGAGCAAACCCGCACGTCTCGATCGTCGGCGTACCCTCGCTGCCGTTCGACGTGTCGGACCTCGAGGCGCTGCGCGCCATCGCCGATCAGATCACCGGGGAAGCCGCCTGAGCCGAGGCGGCTCGGTACTAAACCGCGCTGCGGTGCTTACGCTGAGCGGCAAAGAAGTCCGCCCAGGACACGACCTCGGGATGCTGCTTGAGCAAAGCGCGACGCTGACGCTCGGTCATGCCACCCCACACCCCGAACTCGACGCGGTTGTCGAGTGCATCTGCGCCGCATTCGGTGATGACCGGGCAGTGCCTGCAGATGACTGCGGCCTTCCGCTGTGCGGCCCCCCGCACGAACAATTCATCAGGATCGGCTTGCCGGCATCTGGCCTGCGAAACCCACGCGATGCGGGCCTCGGCCTCGACACTTTGAACAACAACTGCATTTACAGGGGAACTCATGATTGTCCTGCGAGCCGCCGGCCGTGTACCTGACACGTGCGATCCCTCCTCCAGCCGCCATTTCGGCGGTCAACCCCAAGCGATAGCACGCTGTTGCGAGCTGCGCCACATTGCGACCGGTAGTGTTACCTAGATCGCACTGTCTGTCCAAGCTAGGTGGTCAGGGGGGTTTTGCGCAACAGTCAAATCACGAATTTTTGGGACGACCGTGCCGTGACTTGACTTATGCAGGCACCGTCAGCGTCGCATACCGCTCTGGCAGGCCATACAGGACCCCGCCAAGTGTCGAGCAGGGGCGATTCAGCGGCGGAAAAGCTGTCGTTAGCCGACGTCGCTACTCTGTAACCCATGTCTGAGCGCCCGCCGACTCGTCCACCCACTGCGGTGACGGTCATCAAGTTGGCGTGGTGCTGCGTTTTGGCCAGCGTCGTGGCCGCCGCCTTCATGTTTCCGCTCGTCGGCGGCTTCGGCCTGATGTCGAACCGCGCGTCCGACGTCGTGGCCAACGGATCCACTCAACTCGTCGAGGGTGACGTGCCCGCGGTTTCCACGATGGTGGACGCTCGCGGCAACCCCATCGCCTGGTTATACAGCCAACGACGTTTCGAGGTTCCGAGCGAACAGATCGCCAACACGATGAAGTTGGCGATCGTCTCGATCGAGGACAAGAGGTTCGCCGACCACAACGGTGTCGACTGGCAGGGCACGCTGACGGGCCTTTCTGGCTACCTTTCGGGCGCCAGCGACACCCGCGGCGGCTCGACCCTCGAGCAGCAGTACATCAAGAACTACCAACTCCTCGTCGTCGCGCAGACCGAGGCAGAGAAGCGCGCGGCCATCGAGACCACTCCCGCACGCAAGCTGCGAGAGATCCGGATGGCGCTGACACTGGACAAGACGTTCACCAAGCCCGAGATCCTCACCCGATACCTCAACCTGGTGTCCTTCGGTAATAACGCGTTCGGGGTGCAGGACGCGGCCCAGACCTACTTCGGCATCAACGCCTCCGAGTTGAACTGGCAACAGGCCGCACTGCTGGCGGGCATGGTCCAGTCGACCAGCACGCTCAACCCGTACACCAACCCCGACGGTGCGCTGGCACGGCGGAACGTCGTGCTGGACACGATGATCGAGAACCTGCCACACGAGGCGTCGGCGTTGCGGGAGGCCAAGGAGCAACCCCTTGGCGTGCTTCCGGTACCGATGGAGCTGCCGCGAGGCTGTATCGCCGCGGGCGACCGCGCCTTCTTCTGCGACTACGCACTCGAGTACCTGGCACGCGCGGGCATCAGCAAGGAGCAGGTCGCCAAGGGCGGTTACCTCATCAAGACGACGCTCGATCCCGACGTGCAGGCCTCGGTGAAGTCCTCGGTTGACGGGATCGCGCCGCCGGACCTCGACGGTGTCGCCAGCGTGATGAGCGTGATCAGGCCCGGCAAGGAATCGCATCCGGTCGTCGCGATGGCGAGTAACCGCACCTACGGGCTGAACCTGGACGCCGGCGAGACCATGCAGCCCCAACCGTTCTCGTTGGTGGGCAATGGCGCGGGGTCGGTGTTCAAGATCTTCACCACCGCGGCGGCCCTCGACATGGGTATGGGCATCAACGCGCAGCTGGACGCGCCGTCCCGGTTCGAGGCCAAGGGGCTGGGCAGCGGCGGCGCCAAGGGTTGCCCGCCCGCCACCTGGTGCGTGCAGAACGCGGGCAACTACCGCGGCTCGATGACCGTCACAGACGCGCTGGCCACCTCCCCGAACACCGCCTTCGCCAAGCTGATCTCCCAGGTGGGCGTGCAGCGCACCGTCGACATGGCGGTCAAGTTGGGCCTGCGTTCCTACGCCCTGCCCGGCACCGCGCGCGACTACGACCCTGAGAGCAACGAGAGCCTGGCCGACTTCGTCAAGCGCCAGAACCTGGGGTCCTTCACTCTGGGCCCCATCGAGGTCAACGCGCTTGAGCTGTCGAACGTCGCAGCGACGCTGGCCTCGGGCGGCACGTGGTGCCCGCCGAACCCGATCGACAAGGTCTTCGACCGGTCCGGTCAAGAAGTCTCGGTCACGACCGAGACGTGCGAACAGGTAGTGCCCGAGGGCCTGGCCAACACCCTGGCCAACGCGATGAGCAAGGACGACACCGGCTCGGGTACCGCGGCGGGTGCGGCCGGATCGGTCGGCTGGAACCTGCCGATGTCGGGCAAGACCGGCACCACTGAGGCGAACCGGTCGTCCGCGTTCCTGGGCTTCACCAGTGAGTACGCCGCGGCCAACTACATCTACGACGACTCCACCGCCCCAACGGAGTTGTGCTCGTTCCCGTTGCGGCAATGCGGATCGGGCAACCTGTTCGGCGGTAACGAGCCCGCCCGGACGTGGTTCACCGCCATGAAGCAGTTCACGCCGGACACCGTGCAGTTGCCGCCCACTGACCCGCGTTTCGTCGACGGTGCACCGGGTTCGAAGGTGCCCAGCATCGCCGGCATGAGTGAGAGTCTGGCCCGTCAACGTCTGAAGGACGCGGGCTTCCAGGTGGCCGATCAGTCCAACCCGGTCAACAGCGGTTTGCGGCTGGGCACGGTCGTCGGAACCTCGCCAGCCGGCCAGACGGTGCCGGGGTCGATCATCACGATCCAGGTCAGCAATGGCATCGCGCCGCCACCACCGCCACCGCCAATCGGCCTTCCGCCGATCCCGGGCATGGATGGGCCGCCCGCTCCCGTTGGCTCGACGGTCATTCAGATCCCCGGCCTTCCGCCGATCACCGTGCCGGTCCTGGGACCCCCGCCGCCACCGCCGCCGCCACCGTGATCGATACCCCGCCCGACGGGCGGGGTATCGACTGTGGGGTTGATAACGGCTCGCTGTGCTTTGGGCGGCCTGCACCCATCTGGCAGTAGGCTGCGAGCATGCCCGACCCATCGACCATTCTGAAGAACACCGCGGCGGTCGCCGCTGGCTCGCTGGTCGCCGGGATCGCCTACGGTTCGCTCATCGAGCGCAACGCGTTCGTGATTCGCGAAGTGACCATGCCGGTGCTGACGCCCGGTTCGTCGCCGCTGCGCGTGCTGCACCTGTCGGACTTCCACATGCGCCCGGGACAGCAACGCAAGCAGGGTTGGCTGCGCGACCTGGCGCGCTGGAGCCCAGACCTGGTGGTGAACACCGGTGACAATCTCGCGCACCCGAAGGCCGTGCCGTCGGTCGTACAGGCCATGGGGGATCTGCTGTCGGTGCCGGGACTGTTCGTGTTCGGCAGCAACGACTACTTCGGGCCGCGGCCGAAGAACCCCGCCAGCTACATCTTCAACAAGTCCAAGCGCATCACCGGTGTGCCGCTGCCCTGGCAGGACCTGCGGGCGGCGTTCACCGAGCGCGGCTGGCTGGACATGACCCACACCCGGCGCGAGATCGACGTCAACGGTCTGGTGATCGCGGCCGCCGGTGTCGACGACCCGCACCTCAAGCGCGACCGCTACGAGACCGTCGCCGGTCGCCCCAACCCGGCGGCCAACCTGACGCTCGGCATCACCCATGCGCCCTACACGCGGGTGCTGGACCGGTTCGCCGCCGACGGCTACCAGCTGGTCATGGCGGGCCACACCCACGGCGGGCAGCTCTGCCTTCCGTTCAAGGGCGCCCTGGTGACCAACTGCGATCTTGACCCGTCACGGGCCAAGGGACCGTCCCGGTGGGGCACCAACACCCAGCTGCACGTCTCGGCGGGCGTCGGCACCTCGCCGTACGCGCCGCTGCGGTTCTGCTGCCGCCCGGAGGCCACGCTTCTCACACTGGTCGCCGCTCCCACCGGTGGCGGTCACGCCGGAACCAGGGCAGGTGTCTCGCAGTCGACCGTCGCGGCACGGTGAGCGACGGCGCCACGGACGCTGCGCGGACTCAGCCTCGTCAGTGGGTGGATAACGCCGTACGCCTGATCGAGGCCGACGCACGCCGTAGTGCCGACACACATCTGCTGCGGTATCCGCTACCCGCGGCGTGGTGTGACGGTGTCGACGTCGAGCTGTATCTCAAGGACGAGACGACGCACATCACCGGCAGCCTCAAGCATCGGTTGGCGAGATCGCTCTTCCTGTACGGGTTGTGCAACGGATGGATCGGCGAGAACACCACGGTGATCGAGGCGTCGTCGGGCTCGACGGCCGTCTCCGAGGCATATTTCGCCGCGATGCTCGGCTTGCCTTTCATCGCCGTGATGCCGTCGTCGACCAGCACGGCGAAGATCAAGCTGATCGAATCACAGGGTGGCCGTTGCCATTTCGTCGCCGAGTCGTCTCAGGTGTACGCGGAGGCCGAACGTCTCGCCGCCGAGACCGGCGGGCACTATCTCGACCAGTTCACCAACGCCGAGCGCGCGACGGACTGGCGGGGCAACAACAACATCGCCGAGTCGATATTCGATCAGATGCGCGAGGAGCAGCACCCCTGCCCCGAGTGGATCGTGGTGGGAGCGGGGACTGGCGGGACGAGCGCGACCATCGGGCGCTACATCAGGTATCGCCGCTACCCCACCCGGCTGTGCGTCGTGGACCCGGAGAACTCGGCGTTCTTCCCGTCCTATGCCCAGGGCAGGCGTGACATCGTCACGGGCGCGTCGTCGCGCATCGAGGGCATCGGTCGTCCGCGGGTGGAACCGTCGTTTCTGCCCGATGTGGTCGATCGCATGATGGTGGTCCCCGATGCGGCCTCAATCGCCGCCGCACATCACGTCGGCTCGGTCCTGGGACGGCGTGTCGGCCCCTCGACCGGCACCAATGTGTGGGGCGCCTTCGGCCTGCTGGCCGAGATGATCGCGCAGAAGCGCAGCGGGTCGGTCATCACGCTGCTCGCGGACAGCGGCGACCGCTACGCCGACACCTATTTCAGTGACGAATGGCTGACCAGCGCGGGGCTGGACACCTCGGCGTCGAAGGCCGTGCTGGCCGAGTTCGAACGCTCCGGCACCTGGGTCTGACCGCGCCGACTACCGACCGCGTCCGACGTCAGGAAAAGCCACAGCGCAGCGATACCGAAGAACCCGCCGTAGAGAGCTGCTCCCAAGGTGGTCATCGAATCTCTCCTCCCTCGTGTGGTGCGCGTTTCTGATCGTGACAACGCCGGGGTGCGCCGAATTCATCCCACGCCGCGTGTTGATCAAACGGTTACCCCTCGCCCAGGCACCATCCGACACCGCGGCGCAGACCAGGCGTTTGGCGTCCGTCGGGCCCCGTGCGATACGCTGTCGTGGCTTTACTCGGGGTGTGGCGCAGCTTGGTAGCGTGCTTCGTTCGGGACGAAGAGGTCGCAGGTTCAAATCCTGTCACCCCGACTCGTGTAGGCAGATAGAGGCCCTGATTCGGTTTATCCGGTCAGGGCTTCTTGCTGCAATGGCTGCCTACGTCGCCAGCGCCGGCCACGGGCCTGACGGGCGGACGCGGTGGCTCAGCCGACCGCGTCGCGCAGCATCGCCAGTAGCGGCTTGGCAGCTATATCGAGGAAGCGGTCCTGCCCGTCGTCGCCGACCTGAACCAGCGCGATATCGGTGAAGCCGGCCTGCCGGTACTCGTCGACCGCGGTGACGATCGCCTCAAGGTCGGGGCCACATGGGATGTTCGACGCGGTGTCCTCCGGTGTGACGAACTGGGTCGCGCCCGCGAATCCCGCGGTGGTCGGCAGGTCGGCGTTGACTGCCCACCCGCCGGCGAACCACCGGAACTGCTCGTGAGCACGCGCCACAGCGGCATCGCGATCGGGATCCCAGCAGATTGGCAACTGCCCGATGGCGCGGACCTCGCCGGACAGCCCGATCGCCTTGCGCGCACGGCTCCACGCGTCCACCAGGTCCTTGTCGGGCTGCACGGCGATCAGGTGGTCGGCCAGCGGTGCGAACGCCTCCACGGATCGGTCCCCCGACACGGCGGCGGCGATCGCCACTGGAACCTCGGGGAGATCCCACAGCCGGGCCGAGTCCACCTGAAAGTAGTCGCCCTTCCAGTCGACCACCTCGCCGGTGAACAGCTCTCTGATGATCTGGATCGCCTCGCTGAGCATCTCCTGACGCCGCGCGATGGTCGGCCAGCCCTGACCGACCACGTGTTCGTTCAGGTTCTCCCCGCTCCCCAGGCCGAGGGTGAAGCGACCGTCGGCCAGAATCTGCAGCGTCGCCGCCTGCTGGGCCACCACCGCGGGGTGATAGCGCATCGTCGGACACGTCACGTAGGTGAGGAGTTCGACGGTGTCCGTCGCGTGCGCGACCGCCCCGAGCACCGTCCATGCGTTGGGCGCATGCCCCTGCGCGCTCAGCCACGGCGAGAAGTGGTCACTGCAGACCTCGAAGTCGAAACCCGCCCGTTCCGCCGAAACGGCGTACTCGACAAGTTGTTTGGGTCCGCTCTGCTCCGTCATGAGGGTGTATCCGAAACGCGTCATGGGTTTCCGGATACCCGGGCGCGGCCCGGGAAAACGGCTACAACCGGTCCTTCACGGCTGCCGACAGACGCGACCCGTCGACCCTTCCGTCGGCGATGGCCGTCGCGGCCTTCATCACCTGGCCCATCTGCTTCATGCCGGGACCGTGCCCGATCTCCTCGGCCACCTGCGCGATCGCGGTGTTCACCACGTTGGCCACTTCGTCGTCGTTGAGCTGGGTCGGCAGGTACTCGTCGATCACGCTGGCCTCGGCACGCTCGTTGGCCGCCAGTTCGCCGCGACCGTTCGTGATGTAGATCTGCGCGGCCTCGCCACGCTTGCGCGACTCACGGGCGAGCACCTTCAGCACGTCGTCGTCGGACAGTTCGCGTGACGACTTACCCGAGACCTCCTCGGCCTGCACCGCCGCGAGCAGCATCCGCAGCGTCGCGGTGCGCAACTTGTCCCGCGACTTCATCGCCGTCGTCAGGTCTGCCCGCAGCCGTTCCTTGAGTTCCGCCATGGCCGAGAGGCTACGCCGAGGACTGGGTGCGGTGGTAAAGCTCGGCCAATGCGCCGGCACGTCGCATGTCCTCGCGCAGCGCGCCCGTCCGATCGTCGTGCGATGGCATCAGGACACCCACCATGGCCGACATCCACGCCGGCAGCGCGACGGTCTGAAACGCCTGCTCGAGGCGAGCGCCAGTCGGTGTCGGCGAGACCCGGAAGTGCCACGCCGTCGCATCGCCGGTGCCACTGGAGGTGACGTAGCCGAACTCCCGGCCCGGTTCGAACGCGAAGATCGTGCACACCCGCGACCACGTGGTACGCCCCGAGCGGTTGACGCCCTTGAAACGCACGCCGAGCCCGGATTCGGTTGCGCCGTCCAGGAACTGGGCACCGTTGCACTCGTGGCTCCACTCCGCGGTGCGGGTCGGGTCGGAGATCACCCGCCACACGGCGTCCGTGGGCGCATTCACGTCGACGCTCACGTGGGCACTCAGGTTGCGTTTGAGCCCGCAGTGTTCTGGCAGATACCAGCACCGGTAGGTCCGGCGCCGGTAGGCACGCTCGAGGCGCCTCGACACGCCCAGCGCGTGGCGTTCTGCGGTGGGCGCGTCATCGACCAGCCACGGTAGCGCCAGGGTCGACGTCGGCATCCCGACGCGCAACTCGTTCAGCAGCGGGGCCAGCACGCCGAGCGCGTCGGCGACCTCTTCTCGGTGTGCGGCGTCATCGGCGTACCGTCGCGCCGCGCTGATCACCGCGGCTGCGGCAGCTGCGGCCGGAGTTTCCTCGCGGGCAATCGGTTTCAGCATCCACACCAGGTGTTCGGCGATGGCGCGGCGCTGCGCGTCATCGGGATGGGGCACTGCGTCAGCGCGGTCAGCGCCCGCGCGACGTCGCGACGGATCGCCCGGTTGACGAGCGGCGCCGCGTCGGCGGGCCCGGTGTCGGTCATGTGGGTGCGTCCCTTCATCGGCCGCGATCGTGAGGACACGTTATCGGCCCGACGACGGTGCACGTTGTCAATCCGGTCCGCTCTCGACAGGATGGTGGGCATGAGCAACGACGCCGGTGGGTTCGGTCCGGTCGGCCCGCCACCGTCGGGATACCCGCCTCCCGGGTACCCGCCGCCCGGGCAGGACCAGAGCGGGGCCGCGCCGTATCCGCAGAACTACCCCGGGTATCCACCGCCCGACTATCCGCAACAGGGTTATCCGCAGCAGGGTTATCCGGCACCGGGGTATGCGCAGCAGGGCTATCCGCCACCGGGGTACGCCCCTCAGGGCTATCCGCCACCGGGGTACGCCCCGCAGGGCTATCCGCCACCCGGGTACCCGCCACAGGGATACGGCCCGCAGGGTTACGGCCCGCAGGGCTATTCACCGGTGCCGCCCGCGCTGAAGCCGGGTGTCATCCCACTGCGGCCACTGAGCGTCTCGGACATCTTCAACGGTGCCGTCGCCTACATCCGGATGAACCCCAAGGCCACACTCGGTCTGACAGCGGTCGTGGTGATTGTTGCGCAGATCGTCGCGCTGCTGCTTCAGATCGGCCCCCTGGCCGCCATGGGAGAACTGAACAACACGGTCGGCATGAACGGCGGCGAGCCCACCACTGCCGGACTGGTCGGGTCGCTGCTGTCAGGCCTCGCGAGCGCCTTCACCACGTTGGTGTCGTCCATCGTGCTGAGCGGCCTGCTCACCGTTGTGGTGGGCCGCGCGGTCTTCGGCGCGAGGATCACCATCGCGGAGGCCTGGGAGCGGGTCCGCGGACGCCTCCCCGCGCTGTTCGGCATCGTCGCGATCGAGGTCGTCGGCGCCCTGGTCATCATCAGCGTCGCCGCGGGCATCATCGCCATGGTCGCCGTCGTCATCGGCGGTGTGGCTGCCTTCGTCGTCGGTGTGCCGGTGGTTCTGGCCGTGATCGCGGGGCTGATCTACCTGGGCACGATGCTGGTCTTCGCACCCACCCTGGTGGTGCTCGAACGACTCAGCGTTATGCCTGCCATCACGCGCTCGTTCGCGTTGGTCAAGAACGACTTCTGGCGCGTTCTTGGCATCTGGCTGCTCAGTCAGCTGGTGGCGGGGATCATCGCGGCTGCCGTATCAATACCCTTCAGCATCGCTGGCGAGATGCTGATCGTCGGCGCCGCCACGGCGACCGGAGCGGTCATCGCGATGATTCTGATGTCCATCGGATCGGCGATCGGTCAGATCATCACGTCCCCGTTCAACGCGGGTGTGATCGTGCTGCTCTACGCCGATCGTCGCATCCGCGCGGAGGCCTTCGACCTCGTCCTGCAGACCGGGGCGACGGTCCCACCCGGTGCATCGCCGGACTCCACCGACTACCTGTGGCTGACCTCGCAGACCCCGCATCGGTGACGTGCCGACCGTAGACATCGACCGGGACGCCGCGCATGACGCCGCCCTGCGCGAACTCTCGAAACCGATGTACCCCAACGCATCGCTGACCGAACGATTCTTCGACTGGATCGACGAGCTGCTCTACAGGATCATGGTGGAGGGCGCGTCGATCCCCGGCGGCTGGTTCACCATCACCGTGCTGCTGATCATCCTGGTGATCGCCGCCGTGGTGGCCGTGCGGGTGGCGATGCGGACCATGCGCACCAACCGGGGCCGCAGTGCCGCCCTGTTCGACACCCACGAGCTGACCTCGGCCGAGCATCGCGCCACCGCTGAGCAGTACGCGGCGCAGGGCGACTGGGCCGCAGCCATCCGCCACCGCCTGCGCGCCGTCGCCCGCCACCTGGAGGAGACCGCGATACTCGATCCGGTCCCGGGGCGCACCGCCACCGAACTCGCCCGCGACGCCGCGGCGGCCGTGCCGGACCTGGCGGCCGAACTACGCCGTGCCGCAGTCACCTTCAACGACGTCACCTACGGCGAACGCCCCGGCACCGAGACCGCCTACCGCACCATCGCCGACCTCGACGACCACCTGCGCTCCCGCAGGGCCGCAGGCGCAACGGCACCGGCAACGCCCGGTGCGGCCGACGGATGGGCCGAGATCCGATGACGCAGACCCCCACCGCGCCTGCCGGTCTCAAGGCGACCGGGCCCTGGCGCACGACGAAGTGGGTGGTGCTGGCCCTGGTCATCATCGCCGCGGTGTCGACGCTCAGCACGTACCTGACCGCTCCGCGACCCGGCGGCCGCATGGACCCCACGGCCACATCGCCGGACGGTGCACTGGCCCTGGTGTCCCTGCTGCGTGATCGCGGCGTCGATGTCATCGAGGCTCGGTCGCTGGCCGACGTTGAGCGCGACGCACGCCCGGACACCCTGCTCGTCATCGCCGAGACCTTCTTCCTGGTCGACGACGACGGACTGCGTCGTCTCGCCGACCTCCCCGGCGACCGACTCCTCGTCGAACCCGTATCGCGCACCCGTGAGGCCCTGGCCCCCGAGATCGGCGTCGCCGACGAGACCAGCTTCGGCGGCGAGCCCGACTGCGATCTGCGCGCGGCCACCCGCGCCGGGGAGACCCAACTCGGGACCGCCACCACCTACGAGGCGACCGGCGACGTCGACGTCACGAGCTGCTATGGCGGCGCGGTGGTCCGCTACGCCGAGGACGGGCGCACCGTCACCGTGGTCGGGACCGCCGACTTCATGACCAACTCCGGCCTGACGAAACAGGGCAACGCCGCGCTGGCGATGAATCTGGCGGGCAGCCGCGAGCGGGTCATCTGGTACACCCCGACACTGATCGAGGGCGAGTCCGACGCCACGGCCTCGATCATGGATCTCATCCCCGACCGGGTGAACTGGATTGCGCTGCAGCTGTGTCTGGTCGTGCTGCTCGTCGCGCTGTGGCGCGGCCGGCGGGTGGGCCCACTGGTCGCCGAGGACCTGCCGGTGGTGGTGCGTGCCTCCGAGACCGTCGAGGGCCGTGGCCGACTGTATCGCTCACGGCGCTCACGGGATCGCGCCGCCGATGCCCTGCGCACGGGCGCGCTGCACCGCATGCTGCCGCGCCTTGGCCTCGCGGCCACCGCGGCGCCCCCTGCCGTCGCCGCCGCCGTCGCCGCGCGCATCGGCGGCGATCCGAATACCCACGGGCACATGCTGTTCGGTCCACCTCCGGCCACCGATGCCGAATTGGTCACCCTCGCCCGCCAACTGGACGACATCGAAAGACAGGTATCTCAGTCGTGACACAGCCAACCACCGTGAGCGCCGACGCTGCCCGAAATGCACTGCTGGCCTTGCGGACGGAGATCGCCAAGGCCGTCGTCGGCCAGGACGCAGTGGTCAGCGGACTGGTGATCGCCCTGTTGTGCCGCGGCCACGTCCTGCTCGAGGGGGTGCCCGGCGTCGCCAAGACGCTGCTGGTGCGCACCCTGTCGGCGGCGTTGCAGCTGGACTTCAAGCGGGTCCAGTTCACGCCCGACCTGATGCCGGGAGACATCACCGGGTCCCTGATCTACGACGCGCGCACCGCGGAGTTCGAGTTCCGCTCCGGCCCGGTGTTCACCAACCTGCTGCTCGCCGACGAGATCAACCGGACGCCGCCGAAGACCCAGGCCGCCCTGCTGGAGGCCATGGAGGAACGGCAGGTCAGCGTCGACGGCGAGGCCCGGCCGCTGCCCGACCCCTTCATCGTCGCCGCCACCCAGAACCCCATCGAGTACGAGGGCACCTACCAGTTGCCCGAGGCCCAGCTCGACCGCTTCCTGCTCAAGCTCAATGTGCCGCTGCCGCCGCGCGATCAGGAGGTGGCAATCCTGTCGAGGCACGCCCAGGGTTTCGACCCGCGCGACCTGTCGGCGATTCGCCCCGTCGCGGGACCCGACGAACTGGCCGCCGGGCGCGAGGCCGTGCGCCAGGTGCTGGTCGGCGATGAGGTGCTCGGCTACATCGTCGACATCGTCGGGGCGACAAGGCATTCGCCATCGCTGCAGCTCGGGGTGTCCCCGCGCGGTGCGACCGCGCTGTTGTCGACATCGCGGTCCTGGGCCTGGCTGTCGGGACGCAACTACGTCACCCCGGACGACGTCAAGGCCATGGCCCGTCCGACCCTTCGGCACCGCGTGGCCCTTCGGCCCGAGGCCGAGCTCGAGGGCGCAACACCCGACGGTGTGCTGGACGGGATCCTGGCCGCGGTCCCGGTACCGCGCTAGTGATCCTCACCGGCCGCACCGGCCTGGTCGCCCTGATCTGCGTCCTGCCGATCGGGTTCGCACCATGGCCTGCAGCGGCTTTCGCCGCGCTGTTCGCCCTGCTGGTGCTGGCGGTGCTGGCCGATGTCGCGTTGGCCGCGAACACCCGCAAGCTGAGCCTGCGCCGGAGCGGCGACACCTCGGCCCGGCTCGGCGAGACCATCGACGCGGTACTGGTGATCGAGAACGACGGCGGCCGCCGGTTCCGCGGTGTGGTCCGCGACGCGTGGCCGCCGTCGGCACGTGCCGAACCCCGCACACACCCCGTCGATATCGCTGCGGGGCAAAGCCTTCGGGTCGTCACGACATTGCGGCCCAACCGCCGCGGAGATCAGGTGTCCGCAGCGGTCACCGCACGCTCGATCGGCCCTCTTGGGCTGGCGGGCAGACAGAGATCGCAACCCGTGCCGTGGCGGATCCGGATCCTTCCCCCGTTCCTGTCGCGCAAGCATCTGCCGTCGAGGCTGGCCCGCCTGCGTGAACTCGACGGCATGGTGCCGGTGTTGATCCGCGGGCAGGGCACCGAATTCGACTCGCTGCGCGAATACGTGGTGGGTGACGACGTGCGCTCGATCGACTGGCGGGCAACGGCACGACGATCCGATGTCGTGGTGCGGACCTGGCGGCCCGAACGCGACCGTCGCATTGTCATCGTGCTCGACACCGGGCGCACGTCGGCTGGCCGGGTCGGCGTCGATCCCACGGCGGGTGACCCCAGCGGATGGCCGCGTCTGGACTGGTCGATGGACGCCGCACTCCTGTTGGCGGCACTGGCCTCCCGGGCCGGAGACCACGTCGACTTCATCGCGCACGACCGCGTGCCCCGGGCAGGCGTCTACAACGCGTCGCGCACCGAGGTGCTGGCCCATCTCGTCGATGCGATGGCACCGCTGCAGCCCGCACTCGTCGAATCCGATGCGGCCGCAACGGTGGCCACCGTCCTGCGGCGCTTCCGGCGGCGCGCACTCGTCGTGCTGCTCACCGACCTCAACGCGTCGGCACTCGACGAGGGGCTGCTGGCGGTGCTACCGCAGTTGGCCGCCAAGCATCAGGTGATGCTCGCCGCGGTGGCCGACCCCCGGGTGGACACGCTGGCCGCGGGCCGCGCCGATGCCGCGCAGGTGTACGACGCGGCGTCCGCCGAGCGTGCCCGCAATGACCGCATGTCCATCGCGACCAGGCTGCGCCGCCACGGCGTCGACGTCGTCGATGCCCAACCCGAGGATCTGGCGCCTGCACTCGCGGACCGCTATCTGTCGCTGAAGGCCACCGGCAGGCTGTGACTCATCCCGTCGGGACGACGTCGGGTGCGTCCTCGATGTCACCGGTCTCCCCCGCCCGGGCGGCCTTGCGCCCGAAGTGCACCACGTAGCCGAGAAACGCGACCTCGGCGGCCACACCGATGGCGATCCGGGCGAACGTCGGCAGCGATGACGGTGTCACGAGTGCCTCGATCAGGCCGGCGATCAGCAGCACCGCGACCAGACCCACGGCGACCGACACGACGGCACGCCCCTGTTCGGCGAGGACCTGGCTGCGTGGCCGGTCACCGGGCGAGATCACCGACCACCCGAGGCGCATCCCCGCGGCGGCGGCCAGGAACACCGCGGTGAGTTCGATCAGACCGTGCGGCACGAGCAGGCCGAGGAAGACGTCACCCTTGCCCGCGTTGAACATCAGGCCACCGGAGACGGCGACGTTCGCGGCGTTCTGGAAAAGGATGTAGGGGATCGGGATTCCGAGCAGAATCGCGAAGCCGATGCACTGGGCCGCCACCCACGCGTTGTTCACCCACACCCGCAGCGCGAACGACCCGGCCGGGTTCTCGCTGTAGTACGAGGCGAAGTCGTGGTTGACCAGTTGCTCGATGTCGGCGGGTGTTCCGATCATCGACTGCACCTCGGGGTTGCCCGCCACCCAGGCCCCCATCACGATGGCGACCACGAAGAAGGCCACCGCCGATCCGAGCCACCACCGCCACGACCGGTAGGCGACCACCGGGAAGGACACCAGCCAGAAGCGAACGAACTCGCTCCACAGCGGCGCATGCGCGCCGGTCACCGCGGCACGGGCGCGCGCGACTAGGCCTGACAGGCGACCGACGATGACCGAGTCCGCCGACGCCGACCGCACCATCGACAGATGGGTGGACACCCGCTGGTACAGGTCGACCAGTTCGTCCACCTCGGCACCGGTCAGCTTGCGGCGCCGCTTCACCAGCTCTTCGAGGCGGTCCCACGACGCGCGGTGTGCCAGCACGAACGCGTCGACATCCACGCTTGGGAATCCTAGTAGCGTTGGGTTTCATGGTGGCCCAACCCGAGCCGATGGTGACCGGCGACGCCGTGGTGTTGGACGTGCAGATCGCCCAGTTGCCGGTGCGCGCCCTCTCGGCGTTCATCGACCTGACCGTCATCTTCGTCGGCTACGTGATCGGGGTGGCGCTGTGGGCGGCCACGCTGCGTGACCTCGACTCGGCGTTCTCCGCGGCGGTGCTGATCATCTTCACGGTGCTCGCCGTCGTCGGCTACCCGATCATCTTCGAGACCGCCACGCGCGGACGGTCGCTCGGCAAGATGGCGATGGGCCTGCGCGTCGTCTCCGACGACGGTGGACCGGAACGGTTCCGGCAGGCATTGTTTCGCGCCCTCGCCGGCTTCATCGAACTCTGGATGTTCACCGGTGGTCCGGCGGTGATCTGCAGCCTGTTGTCGGCCAGGGGCAAGCGCATCGGCGACATCTTCGCGGGCACCATGGTCATCAGCGAGCGCGCGCCCAAGCTCAGCCCGCCGCCGACCATGCCGCCGCAGCTGGCGTGGTGGGCGGCCTCGCTGCAGCTCTCCGGGCTCGGTGCGGCGCAGGCCGAGCGCGCGCGTCAGTTCCTCTCCCGGGCCACCCAATTGCAGCCCGAGTTCCGCGACCAGATGGCGTACCGGATCACCGCCGAGGTCGTCGCGCAGATCTCGCCGCCACCGCCGCCCGGCACGCCGCCGCAGTTAGTGCTCGCCGCGGTGCTGGCCGAGCGCCACCGCCGCGAGCTCATCAGGTTGCGTCCGGCCGCGCCGCCGCCCCAGTTCCCACCCGGCTACGCACCGGCTCCACCACCGGCGTACGCGCCTGCGCAGGCGGCCTACGCACCCGTTCCCGTCGCTCCACCACAGACCCCGGGTTTCGCGCCACCCGAATAATGGGACACCACTGTCCCACTTTGGTCATGATGTGCTACATTAAGCCCCATGGCAGCTCCGCAATCGATCGAAGGTGGCTCGCGCGCTCGCACGCGTCGGGCGATTCTCGATGCTGCGATGACCCTGCTCGCCGACGACCCCACCACCCCACTCGGTGATATCGCGGCCGAGGCCGAGGTGGGCCGGAGCACCCTGCACCGCTACTTTCCCGAACGCTCCGATCTGCTGCGCGCGCTCGCGCGTCACGTCCACGCGCTGAGTAACGCGGCCATCGAGCACGCCGAACCCGACTGCGGACCACCGGTGGAGGCACTGCGCCGTGTCGTCGAGTGCCAACTCGACCTCGGCCCGATCGTGCCCTTCATCTTCAACGAGCCGACGCTCGTCGCCGACCCGGAGATCGCGGCCGAGCTCGACACGGGCGACGAGCTGATCGTCGAGATGCTCAACCGCGCGTCGTGTCAGGGGTCGGCCGGGCCTCCCGGATGGCCACGGCTGGTCTTCTGGGCGCTTCTGAATGCGGGCTATGAGGCCATGAAGCTCAACAGTGCGCCCCGCGTGCAGATCGTTGACGCCATCATGGCGAGCCTGGTCGAGGGCACGATCAACCCGAACTCGAGCTGAGACGCGGCCGTCCGCCCGTCCGCACCCTTCCGCTTTTCCGTTCTACAGGAGTGACAATGTCCATCCGGCATGACGCCAACGAGGCGTCGAGCCAGCAGTCCATCACGACCCCGCGCAAGGCGTGGGCGGCTCTGGCCGTCCTATTGCTGCCGGTACTGCTGATCGCCGTTGACAACACCATCCTGGCGTTCGCTCTACCCAGCATCGCCCAGGAGTTCCGCCCGGCGGCCACCACCCAGTTGTGGATCGTCGACGTGTACTCGCTGGTGCTCGCCACGCTTCTGGTGGCGATGGGAAGCCTCGGCGACCGGATCGGACGGCGTCGCATGCTGATGATCGGCGCGACCGGTTTCGCGGCGGTGTCGGCGGCGGCGGCATTCGCACCCAGCGCCGGCTACCTCGTCCTGGCACGCGCCGTGCTCGGCTTCTTCGGCGCCATGCTGATGCCGTCGACGCTGTCGTTGATCCGCAACATCTTCGAGGACGCGTCCTCGCGCCGGCTCGCGATCGCGATCTGGGCATCGTTCTTCACCGCCGGGTCCGCGCTGGGCCCGATCGTGGGTGGGGTGCTGCTCGAGCACTTCCACTGGGGTGCGGTGTTCCTGGTCGCGGTGCCGATCCTGCTGCCGCTGCTGATCTTCGCGCCGCGGCTGGTGCCCGAGTCGCGTGACCCCAACCCCGGGCCACTCGATCCGACGAGCGTCGTGTTGTCGCTGACGACGATGCTTCCGCTGGTCTGGGCCATCAAGTCCGGCGCCCACGACGGCCTGTCCTGGATGGTCGGCGCCGCACTGGTCGTGACGGTCGCCTCCGGCCTGCTGTTCGTGCGGCGCCAGAATCAAAGCGCCACACCGATGATCGACATCAAGCTCTTCGGCTACGCCCCGTTCGCGTCGTCGATCCTGGCGAACTTCTTGTCGATTGTGGGGCTCATCGGGTTCATCTTCTTCGTGTCCCAACACCTCCAGCTCGTGCTGGGGCTGAGTCCCCTGGCGGCCGGTCTGGTGACGCTGCCCGGCGCGGTCCTGTCGATGGTGGCGGGCATCGGGGTGGTGCGACTGGTCAGGTGGTTCGCCCCGCACGCCCTGGTCGTCACGGGTCTGGTGCTGGTGTCGCTCGGCTTCGGCATGATCCTGCTGTTCCGCCACGACCTGACGGTGGCCGCCGTGGTGGCGTCGTTCATCGTGCTGGAGGTCGGCGTCGGCATCTCACAGACGATCACCAACGACACCATCGTGTCATCGGTGCCACCGGCCAAGGCCGGCGCGGCCTCAGCGGTGTCGGAGACCGCGTACGAACTGGGCGCGGTGGTCGGCACCGCCATCCTGGGCACGATCTTCACGGCGTTCTACCGCGCCAATGTCCAAGTGCCACAAGGTCTGTCCGCCGGACAAACCGCCGACGCCGCGGAGAGCATCGGCGGCGCGACGGCAGTGGCCCAGCAGTTGCCGCCCGCGGTGGCCGACAAGCTGCTGGACTCGGCGAAGGTGGCCTTCGACTCCGGTATCGCGCCGACGGCGATCATCGCGGGCCTGCTCACCCTGGTGGCAGCGGTCGTGGTCGCATTCACGTTCCGCGGCAACCGATTCAGCGCTGCGCCAAGCCGACCAGTATCAGAGCCGAGCCCACCAGTGGCGCAACCGTCCGAACGTGGTTCCACGCCGTCCACGGCACCAGATAGTCACGCCACTGGCGTACTGCCTCAGCCGTAGACAGGACGGCCGGGTCGACAGCGTCGAGCCGGTTGTTCAGCGGGACGTTGAACGCCATGGTGACGACGAACGCCACCAGGCCCAGTGCGGCGCCGGCCAACACGTAGGGCGCGCCGGGTGTCGACAGGCGAAGCGCTGCAGCGATGCCGACGCCGAGTGCCAGCAGGGCTGATCCCACGAAGAGCATCAGGAACGGTGCATTCGCCTGGGCTTCGGCATTCATGCCCCGCATGGCGGTGATCGCCTCAACTGGTTCGGTGCGGTCCAGTCCCTTCATGACGAAGGTGGAGAACGCGTAGAAGAGACCGCCGACGGCGGCGGTCGACACCGCAGCCGCGGTGGTGGCGATGACGTACGGGCTCGTTGACATGACCTCAGTCAATCGCTGGACCGCGAGACGTTCCATGGCCAAATGGCTCATTTGCATACGCCATCGTCTACATTCTCCGGTGTGGACGCACTGGGTGGGCTCCTCGACGGTGTCCGCGCGCGCGGAGCGTTCGTGCTGCGGACCTCGCTGGACCCACCTTGGGCGATGCGCATCCAGGACGACGCCCCGCTGTCACTGATCTGCGTCACGCACGGCGAGTCCGTCATCGTCACGGAGTCGGGTGACGTGCTCGACCTCAGTCCCGGTGACGTCGCCGTCACGCGCGGGACAGAGCACTATCGCTTCGCGCACGACGCCGACACCGAACCACAGGTGGTGGTCCATCCGGGAAACCGGTGCACGACGTTGAGCGGCGAGAGCCTTCGCTTCGAGATGTCGGTGGGCGTGCGGACATGGGGCAATGCGACCGCAGGGGCGGATCGTGCCGTGATCTGTGCCTACGAGGGGCACAGCGAGGTGAGTCTTCGTCTGCTGAACGCACTTCCGACGGTGCTCGTGCTGCGTGGCGACGAGTGGCAGACCCCGCTGGTCGGCCTGCTCGCCGCGGAGGCGGGACGTGACGGCACCGGCCAGGCGGCCTATCTGGACCGGCTCCTCGATCTGCTGCTGATGGATGTGCTGCGCACCTGGTTCGACCGCGACGAGCGTGCGCCTGCATGGTGGAACGCCGAGCGGGACCCTGTCGTCGGGCCTGCGCTGAGGCTCATCTACAACAATCCCGCCCATCCGTGGACTGTGTCCGAACTCGCTGCCGCCGTGGGGAACTCACGGGCCGCGTTCGCGCGCCGCTTCACCGGAGAGATCGGCGAGTCCCCCATCGCATTCCTGACCGGGTGGCGTCTGGCACTGGCCGCCGACCTGCTGAGGTCGAGCCAGGCGACCATCGCCGCGATCGCACGCCAGGTCGGCTACGGCACGCCCTTCGCGCTGAGCAGCGCGTTCAAGCGCGCGTACGGCGTAAGCCCCAACACCTACCGGCTCGACGCCTGCTGACGACGCTTGGCGAACCCGCCGGCAATCGACGTCGCCGCGATCGTCAGCAGTGCGCCGAGGATCAAGGCCGCCGGCTCCCCGGGGCCCAGCAGGTTCTGCTCGGTGCCGAGCGCGGCGGCAGCGACCGGCACACCCAGCTGGGCGGCGGCCATCGTCCCCAACGGAAGGGGCTGGCCCAGCAGGCGTCCAGCGCAGTGCGCGATGACGGCACCCACCCCGAGTGCGAGACCCAGTGCGATGAACTCGGGATGATCGGCGAGTTCACGAACCTGCAGCGACGCCCCGAGCCAGACGAAGAACAGTGGCCCGAAGAAGCCCTCGGTGATGCCCAACAGTTGGCGGGCAAGCCGTTTCGGCTCACCGATCCCGTTGACCACCAAACCCAGCGCGAAACCGGCCAGCATGATCGACACGTGCGCGCTGACCGCCAGCGCCGACAAAGCGAACAGCAGGATGAGGCTGGTGCGCAGTTCCAGCGCCAGGGCGTGGCGCTTCGAATACTCGCGCAGCCGGTCGTGTGTGCCGTTGCGTTCGAAATGCCGCAGCACGAAGTACAACACGCCAGCACAACCGGCGATGGCCAGTGCACCGAGCGCCGCATGCGCCGCCTTGCTCGGGTTGATCACCAATGGCAGCAAGATGATCGAGGCGGCATCGGCGATGGCAATCTGCGCCTTGACCGATAGCACGGGCGGCCCATCAAGCTTGAGACCGTCGATCACGGGTAACGCGATGGCGGCCGACGAGGACGCCATCAGCACCGCGTACAGCGCGGCGTGCCCGGTGCCGAAGGCGTGTGCCAGCAGCACCCCGAGCACCGCGGCGACCACCCCGACGAGCACCGCACGCAGGATCGCCTTCGGCACACCGGCGCGCAATGACGTATCCCGAACGGGGACATGGGTACCCACGACGAACATGACGAGCGCGAAGCCGATGTTGGCGAGCAGCACGAACGTGGGGTCCGTTGTGTCGACGATATCGAAACCCGTTTTGCCGACAAGCATTCCGGCGGCCAGCTCGCCCACGATGACGGGTACAGCCAGGCGCGGGATCATGGTGAGCAGCGGGCCCGCCATGCCGATCACGACCAGCAGCGCCAGCGTGTCGAACCCGAATCCCGGCATTCGGCCACCCTAAACCGCAGGACGGCCAACGAAGCGCTAGGCGCTGATCCAGTTCCCGTGGAACCCGTAGGGCACGCGAGTTGGCAGCTTGATCCTGGCGACGGGGTCTCCCGCGAAATCGGACGCGTCCAGAATCACCAGATCGCTGCCGTCACGCGCGGGGTCGTAAACGTAGCCGAGGTACCAACCGCTGCCCTCGTCAGGCGCCCCGGATGCCGGCACGAACACCGCCTCCCCCGGTCCCCCGGCGCCGAGATCGTGCACGACGGCCGATCCGGTCTGCAGGTCATGGCGCACCCAACCATTGGCGCCGACCGACACCGAGTACCGCGCGGGCAGACCGGCGAGGCGGTCGTCGATGCGCGGGAACTCCACGGCGCGGTCATCGAGCTGACGCTCGGTCACGGTGCCCGACGCCAGGTCGATAGTCCACGACCACAGCACCGCCTCGACGTCGAATCCACCGTTGTCACGCCATAACTCGGGGTAGCGGACCGCCTGCAGGACGATGCCGTTTCCGTCCGCGGTGTCGTGTGCGTTCGCCACGTGGAAGACGTAGCACGGATCGATCTCGAACCACCGGACCTCGCCGAACGGATCGTCTCGCCTCAGCACACCGAGGCGCGCGCCGTAGGAGTCGTCCCAGCGGTAGGGCATGTCGCCCTCACCCTTCATGGCGACGTCCATGTTGAACACGACCGGCAGGTCCATGAAGATCACGTGCTTCGCCGTCATCGCGAAGTCGTGCATCATCGTCAGCGCCTTCACGTCCAGCGGCCGGTTGATCACCAGCTCTCCGTTGGCGTCCGCGCGGTGATAGGTGACGTGCGGCGCGAAGATGTTGCCGTAGCCGAAGAAGTGCATCTCACCGGTGGTTGGGCAGATCTTCGGGTGTGCGGTCATCGAGTCGACGAGCTTGCCGCCGAAGTCGTACGCGCCGACAGTCTCCAGGTCGTTGGTGATCTCATAAGGCAGCGACGACTCCACCAACGCCAGCGTCTTTCCGGCATGGTTCACCACATGGGTGTTGGCTACGGCCGAGCGCAGATTGCGGGTGCCGTCGGCGTTGTAGAGCGGGAAATCCTTGATGAAGCTGTCGGTGCGCACCCACCGGTTCCGGTACCACTTGGCCTGGCCGTCCTCGATCCTGACGCCGTGGATCATGCCGTCACCGGTGAACCAGTGCGCGGTCGCCTGGCGGGGATTCGGTCCATTGCGCAGGTACCAACCGTCGAGATCGGTGGGGATCGCGCCGTCGACCTGGAGCGAGTACTCGGTGAGTTCGTCGGGGACGGGCGCGTAGTTGCCGGTCTGAAAGAAGTTCCCGGTCGCGGGCAGATTGTCGGCGGGTGCCACGTCATGGGTGTCGGTCATATCGCACTCCTTGGGCTGGAATTGGACGATACGCCCATCGTGACATTCCACTTGTGACATGTCAATAGTGAAACGTGATCGCGGACCCTCGCGACACGGGTCGCCCCGCGTCGACATGTCACAACTGAAATGTCGAGTCGTACTCTTCGGAGGTGAGCCTTCGCATCGCAGCACTCGGCATGCTGGTCCAAGCCCCGGGAAGTGGTTATGACCTGCTCAAACGCTTCGAGAAGTCGATGGCGAACGTGTGGCCCGCGACCCAGAGTCAGCTCTATGGCGAACTGAACAAGCTGGCCGACGCCGGCCTGATCGAGGTGTCCGCCATCGGGCCGCGGGGCCGCAAGGAGTACCGCGCCACCGACACCGGCCGGGAGGAACTAGTCCGTTGGATCACCTCACCGCAGGACGATCCGCCGGTTCGAAGCGCCGCGCTGCTGCGCGTCTTCCTGCTCAGCGAGATCCCGGCCGCCGACGCCCGTGAGTACATGCTCACGGTGGCCCAGCGCGCTGATGACGACATTAAATCCCTTGAACAACTGCGTGATTCGATCAAATGGGACGACACCGACGCGGACTTCTACGGCGGGACCGCGCTCGAGTTCGGCCTGCGCCGAGCCCGGCTCGAAGCCGACTGGGCGCGGTGGGTCGTGGCGGGCATCGACGAGCGAGCGAAGAAGTGAAGTCAAATTAGTCGTTGCATCGCGATAGTTTCCGATATATCGTCAACGTATCGGAAACGCATTCGGCGTTTCCCGCCGAAGGAGAACCACTCATGAACAACCCATTCACACCCCCAGAGAACTCGTTTGAAGGACGGAGCCCGTTTGAAGGACGGAGCCCGTTTGAAGGACGGGGCCCGTTCGGAGGACAACGTCCCGGCTTCGGCTTCGGCCGCGCGTTCAGCCCCGAGGACCGGCGCGCATTTCACGAAAGCCGCAGGCAGGCGCGCCAGGACTTCCGTGACCACGTCCGCGATCACCGCGGCGACGGCGGATTCGGACCCGGCTTCGGGCCATTCGTCCCCGGTGGCGGCCTCGGCCCCTTCCTCGAGTTCGGCTTCGGACCTGGCCGCGGCGGCAGGCGCGGCGGGCCGCGCGGCGGTGGACGCAGCCGCCGAGGTGACGTCCGCGCCGCGATCCTCACGCTGCTCCTCGACCGGCCGATGCACGGCTACGAGATGATCCAGGAGATCAACGAGCGCAGTCGGCAGATGTGGAAGCCCAGCCCCGGCTCGGTCTACCCGACGCTGCAGCTGCTCGTCGACGAGGGTCTGCTCGTCGCCACCGAGGCCGGCGGAAGCAAGAAGCTCTTCGAACTGACCGAGGAGGGCCGGGCCGCCGCCGAGAAGATCGAGACGGCCCCGTGGGACGCGATCACCGAGAGCGCCGACCCGGGTGCGGTCAACCTGCACAGCGCCATCGGACAGCTGATGGGAGCGGTCGCGCAGTCAGCGCACGCCGCATCCGCTGATCAGCAGCAGCGGGTCGTCGACATCGTCAACAACGCCCGCCGGGAGATCTACCAGATCCTGGGCGAGTCCGACTGATTCGTGATTTCGGCGCGGTTTCGTTTCCCTCAAGCGGATGAAACCGCGCCGAAGTCGCGTAGGTATTACTCATGACGACATTCCCGCTGGGCCCGTTCACCGTCAAGCGCATCGGCTTCGGGGCCATGCAGCTGCCCGGCCCCGGAGTCTTCGGGCCGCCACGCGACCGCGATCAGGCGCTCGCCGTGCTGAGACGTGCCGTCGAACTCGGGGTCGACCACATCGACACCGCTCAGTTCTACGGCCCAGACGTGGCCAACGAGCTCATTCGCCAGGCGCTGCACCCGTATCCCGCCGACCTCGCCCTGGTCAGCAAGGTCGGGGCCCGCCGCGACGACGCCGGCAACTGGAACGCCGCGCAACAACCCGACGAACTGCGCGCCGACATCGAGGTGAACCTCCGCGAACTCGGCGTGGACCAGCTGGCCGCGGTCAACCTGCGCGTTCACTCAGGGGATCCCAGCGCCGTCGCCGAGGTCGACCGCGAACTGTTCGACCGTCAGCTGAGCGCCATGATCACCGCGCGCGACGCGGGCCTCATCGGGGGCATCGGGCTGAGCAGCGTCTCCGTCGAGCACCTTCAGATCGCGCTCGATCGCACGGAGATCGTCACCGTGCAGAACGCGTACAACCTGGTCGATCGCAGTTCACAGCCGGTACTCGACCTGTGCACCGAACACGGCATCGCGTTCGTGCCGTTCTTCCCCCTCGGTTCGGGCTTCTTCGCCGAGAATCCAGTCCTGGGCAATGCCGCGGTGCAGAAGGCCGCCGCCGAGCTGGGGCGCACGCCTGCCCAGATCGCGCTGGCGTGGACACTGTCGGTGGCGCCCAACGTGCTGCTGATCCCCGGCACGTCATCGGTGGCGCACCTCGAGGAGAACATGGCCGTCGCGGATATCGAACTCCCCGCTGACTTCGCTCCCTAGCGATTTCGGCGCGAAATGGAGCGCTGAGCGCTCCAAAACGCGCCGAAATCACTGAACGTCGACCCAGTCCAGCGTGCGCTGCACCGCCTTCTGCCAACCCGCGTAACCGGTGGCGCGCTGATCGTCGCTCCACGTCGACGTCCAGCGTTGGTCCTCCTGCCAGTTGGCTCGCAGGTCATCCGGGCCCTCCCAGAAGCCGACCGCCAATCCGGCGGCGTAGGCCGCACCCAGCGCGGTGGTCTCCGCGACGACGGGTTTGACCACGTCAACGCCCAGCACATCGGCCTGAATCTGCATGCACAGACGGTTGGCGGTGATGCCACCGTCGACCTTCAGAACCTCAAGGTGCACACCGGAATCGGCCTCCATGGCATCGACGACGTCGCGGCTCTGGTAGCAGATCGCCTCCAATGTCGCGCGCGCCACGTGTGCGTTGGTGTTGAACCGCGACAATCCGACGATCGCGCCGCGGGCATCCGAGCGCCAGTACGGTGCGAACAGCCCAGAGAACGCGGGCACGAAGTAGACGCCACCGTTGTCGGGGACCTGGCGGGCCAGTGACTCGCTCTGCGCGGCACCGCTGATGATGCCCAGCTGATCGCGCAGCCACTGTATGGCCGACCCGGTGACGGCTATCGAACCCTCAAGTGCGTAAACGGGTTTCGCGTCCCCGAACTGATAGCACACGGTGGTGAGCAGGCCATTGGAGGACCGCACGATCTTCTCGCCGGTGTTGAGTAGCAGGAAGTTGCCGGTGCCGTAGGTGTTCTTGGCCTCGCCCGCACTCAGGCACACCTGGCCCACCATCGCGGCCTGCTGGTCGCCGAGGATTCCGGTCAGCGGCACCTCGCCGCCGACGGGACCGTGCGCAAGGGTGGTGCCGTAGGACTCCGGATGCGATGACGGCTTGATCTCGGGCAGCATCTGGCGCGGAATACCGAAGAACGACAACAGCTCATCGTCCCAGTCCAGCGTCTCGAGGTTCATCAGCATCGTCCGGCTGGCGTTGGTGACATCGGTGACGTGTACGCCGCCGCGCGGGCCGCCCGTCAGATTCCACAGCACCCACGTGTCGGGCGTGCCGAAGAGCGCGTCACCCCGCTCGGCGTCGGCGCGCACACCGTCGACGTTCTCGAGGATCCACTGCACCTTGCCGCCCGAGAAGTACGTCGCGGGAGGCAGTCCGGCCTTCTGCCGGATGATGTCACCGCGGCCGTCACGGTCCAGTGCCGATGCGATCCGGTCGGTTCGGGTGTCCTGCCACACGATGGCGTTGTAGTAGGGCCTTCCGGTCCGCTTGTTCCACACCAGTGCGGTCTCGCGCTGGTTGGTGATGCCGAGCGCGGCGAGGTCACTGGCCGACAGGCCGGTGGTGTTGAGCGCGGACATCACCACCGATGAGGTGCGTTCCCAGATCTCCACCGGGTTGTGCTCGACCCATCCCGCCCGCGGCAGGATCTGCTCGTGTTCGAGCTGATGACGCCCCACCTCGGCGCCATTGTGATCGAAGACCATGCACCGGGTGCTGGTGGTGCCCTGGTCGATGGCGGCAACGAAGTCGGCCAACGGTCACTCCTCGTGGCTGGGGGCTGTGTAGTCGTCCATCATGGTCTACATGGCCTCGCCACCATCCGACTTCAAGGACATAACCCGCATGCCCCGCGGCGGGCCGGATGCCTCGTGCCTGGACCGCATGCTGCAGACCGACCGCGACGAGTACCTGGATCGCGACTCCGACGGAAACCCCGCCGACGAGGCGCGCAAGCGCAGTGTGGTGCGCGCGCTGGAACGCACCGGCGAGTGGTTCGGCAACCACGAGCGGTTCGCCGCCATCGCGCTGGAGGAGGTCGCCGAGGTCCCCGATCCGCGAATCCTCGAACTGGGCTCGGGTCACGGTGGCCTCTCGGCGAAGCTGCTGGAGATGCACCCGACCGCGCACCTGACGGTGACGGACCTCGAGCCGAACTCGGTCGCCGCGATCGCCGCCGGTGAACTCGGGGACCATCCGCGCGCCACCGTCGCAGCGATGGACGCCACCTCGATCGACGCCCCCGACGGCCACTTCGATCTCGCGGTGTTCGCGCTGTCGTTCCATCATCTGCCGCCAGCCGCCGCGGCCAGGGTCTTCGCCGAGGGCACGCGCGCGGCCAAGAAGCTGCTGATCATCGACCTGCCCCGGCTTCCGGCACCGCTGCACCTGGTGCAACTCGCCGTGATGTTGCCGTTCGCCCCGTTCGTGCCGTTCGTCCACGACGGGGTCATCAGCTCACTGCGCTGCTACAGCCCATCGGCGCTGCGGGCGCTGGCCGCACATGCCGACCCGGCCATCGACGTCGATCTGCGCGGTGGGTTGACGAGTCCTCAGGTGGTGGTGGCCACCCGCCACTAGGCTCGTGTCGTGGGCGATGAGGTCAGTCAGACCGAGTTCAGTCGAGCGCAACGGCAGCAGTACCGGCGCAAGGTAGCCCTGAGCCTGGACGTCTTCGAGACGATGTTGCGCCAGTCCAGCTTCGACTTCGAACGGCCGCTGACCGGTATGGAGATCGAGTGCAACCTGGTCGACGGCCAATACCAGCCGGCGATGAGCAACTCCGAGGTGCTGGCCTCGATAGCCAACCCCGCCTTCCAGACCGAATTGGGCGCCTACAACATCGAATTCAACGTCCCACCGCGGCCGCTGCCGGGGGACGCCGCCCTTGGCCTCGAGCTCGAGATACGCGCCAGCCTCAACGCCGCAGAGGAGAGGGCCAACACCGACGGCGCACACATCGTGATGATCGGCATCCTGCCCACCCTCATGCCCGAGCATCTGTCGGGCGACTGGATGAGCGAGTCGACTCGCTACCGGGCGCTCAACGACTCGATCTTCACCGCGCGCGGCGAGGACATGGTCATCGACATCTCCGGTCCGGAACGGCTCAGTGTGCAGGCAGCATCCATCGCGCCCGAATCCGCGTGCACCAGCGTGCAGTTGCACCAGCAGGTCTCCCCCGCCGACTTCGCCCACAACTGGAACGCCGCTCAGGTGCTGGCGGGGCCGCAGCTGTGCCTTGGCGCCAACTCCCCCTACTTCTTCGGCCACGAGCTGTGGGCGGAGACGCGCATCGAACTTTTCGCCCAGGCCACCGACACTCGTCCCGACGAACTGCGCACGCAGGGCGTGCGGCCGCGGGTGTGGTTCGGGGAACGCTGGATCACCTCGATATTCGACCTGTTCGAGGAGAACGTGCGGTACTTCCCGTCACTGCTTCCCGAACTCTCCGACGAGGACCCGGTGGCCGAACTCGCGGCGGGGCGGACGCCGACGCTGCCGGAGCTTCGTCTACACAACGGCACCATCTACCGGTGGAACCGTCCCGTCTATGACGTGGTGGACGGCCGGCCCCACCTTCGGGTGGAGAACCGCGTCCTGCCCGCCGGCCCCACCGTCGTGGACACCATCGCGAACGCCGCCTTCTACTACGGGGCGCTGCGGACGATGGCCGACGACGACCGCCCCGTCTGGACGAAGCTGAGTTTCGCTGCCGCCGAACAGAACTTCCGCTCCGCGGCGCGACACGGTATGGACGCGCAGCTGTACTGGCCCGGTCTGGGACGTGTCGCGGCCGATGAACTAGTCCTGCGCGAACTGCTGCCGATGGCCCACGAGGGCCTCCGCCGACGGGGTGTCGCCACCGAGGTGCGTGAGCGATTTCTCGGCGTCATCGAGGGGCGGGCGAGGACGGGCCGCAACGGTGCGGTCTGGCAGGTGCAGACGGTGCACGCGCTGCAGGAGCGAGGCCTGACCAGGCCCCAGGCGCTGGCCGAGATGCTGCGACTCTACTGCCAGCGCATGCACAGCAACGAGCCCGTGCACACCTGGGACGGCCCCGCGTAGGTTGGAATTCATGAGTGACTCAATGAATCCTGAGGTACTGGACTGGGACGGCGCCTACCGCGGGGAGGGCGATTTCGAGGGACCACCACCGTGGAACATCGGCGAGCCACAGCCTGAGCTGGCGGCACTCATCCGCGATGGCAAGGTCACCGGTGACGTGCTGGACGCGGGCTGCGGGCACGCCGAACTGGCGCTGACGCTGGCCGCTGACGGTTACACCGTGGTCGGCATCGATCTGTCGCCGACGGCGATCGCCGCGGCGACGCAGGCCGCCGCGGAGCGCAACCTGCCCAACGCCACCTTCGTCCAGGGCGATATCACCGCATTCACCGGTTTCGACGGCCGGTTCAACACGATCATCGACTCGACGCTGTTCCACTCGCTGCCCGTCGAGGGCCGCGACGGGTACCAGCAGTCGGTGCTGCGGGCCGCCGCGCCGGGTGCCGTGTACTACATCCTGGTGTTCGCCAAGGGTGCGTTCCCCGACGAATGGGACGCCAAGCCCAACGAGGTGGACGAGACCGAGTTGCGTGACGCCGTGGGTAAGTACTGGGCGGTGGCCGACGTCCGGCCCGCGTTCATCCACGCCAACATCATGGCTGCGCCGCCAGGCGTCGACTTGCCGCTGCCGAAGCACGACCGTGATGACAAGGGACGCATGAAGTTACCCGCGTTCCTGCTCACCGCACACAAACCGGGCTAGCGGTGGACTGAATCCGGCTCAGCCCGAGTCGGCTGAGGCGAACGGGCCGTAGTGGCGAAACGCCCTGCGGCCCTTCGTTGTGGCCGAATGCGGTCCCCAGAGGTCCGATTCCGCTGACACTTCGACGCCGGTCATACCTGACCGAGCCGTGAACACCAGGTGCAGAGTGCACGGCCAGTTTGCACCCTGCTGGACAAAGTGACCTTTGTCTGGCCCCCCAGCGACCCTTAACGTCTACACCGTGATCTCGATCACGGTGCCCTCCTGAAGCCCGCAGGGCACGTCATCGACTGTTCCAACCCTGACCAGTCATCCACTGATGTGGCGGCGCCGAAACCAACCCGGAGGGCAACATGCACCTGACCGCAGCGCACGGCGTCTACATCGTCGGAATCCTGTCGCTGATCGGTTTCATGGTCGCGCGAAAGAGTGTGGTGGTCCCCGCCATTATCGCGACGTTTCTGACGACGTGGGTGTACACCGGTGACCTCCTGAAGGGCGTCGGCAGCGTGTTCAGTGCAGCCGCGGTCGCCACGACGGAACTCTTGAACATCTTCCTGGTTCTGACCGCGGTCACGGCCATGCTCGGCGCGATGAAGAGGGTCGGCGCAGAGCAGCGGATGATCAATCCCATTGCACGACTGATGAAGAACGGCACGCTGTCCTACTTCGTCCTATTCGGCGTCACGTACCTGCTGTCGATGGTCTTCTGGCCGACTCCAGCCCTTGGTCTCATCGCCGCGATACTGCTGCCTGCCGCCATCCGCACGGGTCTCTCGCCACTGGCCGCCGCCATGGCGATGGCGATCGCCGGGCAGGGCATGGCACTGGCCTCCGACTACGTGATCGGCGTGGCTCCGAGCCTGTCGGCCAGCGGAGCGGGTGTCTCGGCCGGCCTCATCGCCGACCGGGCGCTGATCCTCAGCTGGGTGGTGGGCGCGGTCGCCATCACGATGACGTACGTGTTGCACGTCCGCGCTCGGTCGACGGAACGAGTGCTGACCGCGACGCGACGAGCCAACCGCCAGGACGCTGAGGCAACCGCTGGCGGCGCCGCTACAGCCACGTTGGGCGATCGCGTGTCCACCGCCGTCGGCCGGGCGTTGTTGACCAAGAGGGAGCAGGTCATCGCCCCGCCTCCGTCCACAAACGGATCGGCCGACGACGTAGACGCGCTACCCGACGCATCGGTCGACCTCTCGGACGATGTCGTGCCCACCGACGGGATGCGGGCCAAGTTGTTCGCCATACTGGTTCCGATTGTCTTCGGTGCGCTGGTCGCGTTCATATTGCTCGGCAGGCTCACCGACTGGGTACCGCCGGTGGAGAGCGGCAGCGGCGCCGCCCTCGTCGGGGGCCTCGCCCTGCTCCTCACACTCGTCGTCAGCCTCACCACCGGAGGTACCGACCGTCTGGACCGGACCGGGCAACACTTCGTCGACGGACTGGTGGTCGCCTTCCGCGCCATGGGTGTCGTCATCCCGGTCGCCGGCTTCGTGCTCATCGGCATCTCGGACTTCGCCGGCCGCATCATGCTGCTCCCCGAGGACGTCGAACCACCCGCGTTCCTCTTCGACATCATCGGCAGCGGTGAGCGTTTCATCCCCGACAATCCGGTGCTGGTGATGTTCGCCATGCTGATCGCCGGCATGCTCATCGGTCTGGATGGCTCGGGCTGGGCCGGCCTTCCGTTCACCGGAGGACTGGCTGACGCGCTCGCCCACTCGTCCGGCGCGGACGCCGCCACCCTGGCGGCCATAGCGCAGAACGCGGCCGGATGGACCGGTGGCGGAACGCTCATCATCTGGTCCTCGCTCGTCGCCGTCGCCGGCTTCACCGGCATACCCGTGACGACGCTTGCCCGCCGGTTGTTCGTGCCCGTCGTGTCCGGCCTGATCCTGAGTGTGGCTCTGGCGGCGCTCATCTGGTGAGTTCACCGGATTGAACGTGACGCCATGACAACGCATTTGAGTGAGAAATAACAACGCATGTGAAAGGAATCAACGTGTCCTCCAGACCATCCATCGACCTCACTGGTGACGCCGTTATGGTCACCGGTGCCACCGGTGACATCGGCGCCGAGTATGTCTGCGCCCTCGTCTCTGCGGGGGCCGACGTCATCGCCACCGACGTTGCGCAGACCGCCGAAGCAGGACAGGAACTCGCCGACCGCGCCACCGAACTCGGCCCGGGCAAGGCAGTTTTCACCACGGTCGACGTCACGTCCGATGACGACCTCGCGGCGGCCGCGGTCCTCGCCGTCGAACGATTCGGCGGCCTCGACGCGCTGATCAACAATGCGGCCATCTATCGGTCGCTGGGACCGAAGCGGTCGCTACGCGAGCTGAGCAACGACGACTGGGACACCACGCTCCGGGTCAACGTCCGGGGCAGCTGGCAGGCCATCAAGGCCGTCACGCCACTGTTTATCGAGCGCGGGGGTGGCCGAGTGGTCAACATCAGCTCCACTGTCGCCAGAGCCGGTGTGCCCGGCTTCGCGCACTACGTTGCGTCCAAGGCCGCGGTCGACGGGCTCACCCGCGCCGCCGCGCGCGAGCTGGGCGCTCACAACATCCGGGTCAATGGCGTTGCCCCGGGGCTGGTCTCGGACTCGGCCACCGAGGCGATAAACCCGGACGGCTACGCCGCCCGCTCCGCCCAGACCCGCGCACTGGCCCGTGAGATGACTCCGAGCGACCTGGTGGGCGCCGTGCTGTGGCTCGCGAGCCAGACCAGCGGTTTTGTCACGGGTCAGACGATCTTGGTCGACGGCGGTCAGGTGTTCGCGTGACGAGCACGGCGCCACCGGTATCCCGGCCAGTCACCTGGGGTTCCGACGAGGACGCGACGCCGATCGACCCCACGTCGCTCGCCCCGCTCGGGGCTATCGCCGCGACCACCCCGAATGAACTCGATCGGGTGGTTACGGCAGCGCATGCAGGCCTTCGGGACTGGGCTCGGGACCACCGACACCGGGCCAAGGTGATGGCGCTGTGGGCGCAGAATCTCTTGGCCCACACCGACGAACTCGTCGGCGCCCTGGTGGCGCAAACGGGAAAGCCGGTGCGAGAGGCGCGCGCGGAGGTGGCCGGCGCCGCTGAGGCGCTGCAGTACAACGCCGGCCTGTGCCGGTTCATCGGGGGGCGGGCCGGCACGCTCGCCGACGGGAACATCCTGCACCTCGTCCGTCAGCCGGTGGGGCCGTCGGCGTTCATCGTGCCGTGGAACTGGCCCGTTCTGTTGCTGCTGCGGGACCTTTCGCCCGGGCTGGCAGCGGGTGTGACAGCCGTGGTCAAACCGTCCCCGCAGACCGCGTCAGTGACCGCACGCGTCGTGGCGCTCGGCCACGACGCGGGAGTGCCCGAGGACGCGGTCCAGGTCGTCATCGGCGATCGCGTCGTCGGCGACGCCCTGGTGCGCCACCCGCTCATTCGCGCCGTCTCGTTCACGGGCTCGTCTGAGGTCGGTCGGCACATCATGGCGGCGGCAGCTGCGGACCTGACTCGCCCACTGCTCGAACTCGGCGGCAAAGGTGTCGCCGTCGTGTTTCGTGACAGTGACGTGGACAGGGCGTGCGACGCCATCCTGTCGGCGGCGTTTATCACCGCAGGCCAGATGTGTATGGCCTGCACGCGAGTGCTGGTCGACAAGGCGGTCCACCGCCAGGTGGTGGAGCGAATCGTCGAGGGGACAGCCCGATTGCGGGTCGGAGATCCCCGATCCGACGAGACCGACATCGGGCCGCTGATCTCCCCGGCGCATGCCCGACGGGTCGCCGGAGTCCTCGATGACGCCCGCAGGACCGCCACCGTCCTGACCGGGGGCAGGGAACTGCACCCGGCGGGCCTGCCGGGCGGCTTCATCTCCCCGGCCGTCGTCACAGACGTCGACCTGGACTCCCCGATCGTCCAGGATGACGTCTTCGGTCCGGTCGTCACGATCGAACCGTTCGATGATGAGGACCAGGCGGTATCGGCCGCCAACGCAACATCGTTCGGTCTGGTCGGAGCGGTGTGGACGTCCGACGTCAACCGCGCGTGGCGGGTGGCGGGTGCAATCGACGCCGGCACCGTCTGGGTCAATGGCTACAACAAGTCCTATCCAGAGATGCCGAGTGGGGGATTCAAGGCTTCCGGCCTCGGGCGCACCCGCGGAATCGAAGGTGTCGAACAGTTCACCGAGGTGAAGAATGTGCACTTCTCCGTCGAGTAGCTCCACAGGCTCGATGCCCATGACCGTTCATGTTGCGGCGCAACAGGTCCGCGACAGGAAACTGACGCCCCTGACGCTGCTCGAGCGGTCACTTGAACGGATACGGGAGGTCGATCCGCTGCTGCGGGCCTTCGTCGCGATCAACGAGGACGGTGTGCGCGACGACGCCATCGAACTGACGAGGGAGGCCGACGCGGGCCGAGTCCGCGGTCCGCTGCATGGCGTTCCGATCGCGGTCAAGGATGTCATCGACGTGCGCGGCCTGCCGACCCGCGGTGGATCCGCCGCCACCGAATCAAATGCTGCACGCGCCGACGCGCCGGCCGTCGAGCGCCTCCGGGCGGCCGGCGCCCTGATCGTCGGCAAGGTCAACACCCATGAGTTCGCGCACGGGGTCACGACTCCCCCGACCCGCAATCCCTGGGATCCACAGCGGATCCCCGGGGGTTCGAGCGGCGGATCAGCGGTGGCGGTTGCCTCCGGGCAGTGCCTAGCCGCGCTGGGCAGCGATACTGGGGGGTCGATACGCGTGCCTGCCGCACTGTGCGGTGTCTCGGGGCTGCGCTCCCTTCCACGGGATATACCGGTGGGCGGCATTCTCCCCTTCTCGCCCCGCCTCGACACCTGCGGTCCGATCGCGAGAGACGCACTGGACCTCGCGCTGATGTTCGAAATCTTGTCCGGCACACCGTGTCCCATCCCTGGCTCGGCCATGGGCGTGCGCGTCGGCACCGTCGCGCGCGCAGCGCTCGGCGAGCTGGACGACGAGGTCGGGGACGCTGTGGAGGAGGCCGTGCACGTGCTGGCGGCCGCCGGAGCCGACGTCGTGACCGCCGATGTGCCGCCATTTCCTGCGTGGAGCGCCCCGCGCGCCGTCTACGTGTTGGCGGACTTTCTCGACGTGCACCGCAACGCGGGATGGTATCCACAGCGTCTCGACCGATACGGCGAGGAGCTGGCGAGCTATTTCGCGAACGCCGAGCGCATCACCCCGGAGGCGCGAGCGGACGCCGTGCGCGAACTCGAGGTCCTCGAACGGCGCCTACGCGCAGGCATGGCCGACGTCGATGTCCTTGTCCTTCCGACGACCCCGATAGCCGCACCCCTGGTGGACGACTGTGTGCACCGTCCCGATGACGAGGGTCGCGCCCCCATTGTCGGGACCCTGATGCGGCTGTGCGGACCGTTCAGCTGGTGCGGCCTGGCCGCTGTCACGGTGCCGTGCGGCATGACCCCCGACGGTCTGCCCATCGGTGTGCAGATCGCGGGTCGAGACGTGTCGACGGTGCTCAATCTCGCTGCCGCCTACCAGGCTCGAACCGCACATCACCTGCGAGAGCCGGCACTGCTCGACATCCGCTAGGAGCGGTTCGTCTCAGCGAAATCGGGTCTTCTGACTCGCTTTTCGCGCAACAGAAGGTGCCCGGTGATCACCACGACCACGGTGCCCGCGGCGGCAACGCCCAGCGGGATGGCCATGTGGATCTGCAGCAGCGCCGCCCCGGCCAGCGCGCCGAGGAAGATGACGAGGATCGCGCTGAACCTGCGGTTGACGATGGCGCCCGACGTCCCGCGCACCCAGGTCTCACCGGCCAGGCTCGTCAATGTGGAGGTCACCACGACAGTGGTCATGTCCTTCACCGCCAGCTTGCGTGCGACCATGGCTTGCTGACCCATCACCGCGGCGATGGCAGTGGCGATGACCACCTGCATGTGCGTGCCGAAGTTCTCCATGACGGCGGCGACGACGGTCAATGCGAGCAGGACCGCCGCGCCCACGCTCAGCAGGACGGTGACGCGCAGGTCCCAGGTGGACGCAGGCGATCCGGCGGGGCGATCTCGTAGCACCCATCCTGCGGCGAAGGCGCCGGCGGTGAATCCGGCCAGGGCCACGGCGGGGCCCAGTACGGGCAGTTCATCGGCGCCTGCGACGCCCATGCCGAGGATGACGATGTTGCCCGTCATGTTGCCGGTGAACACGCGGTCGAGTCCGAGGAATCCGACCGCGTCGACGACGCCGGTGACGAAGGTCAGAGCGATCATGGAGGCTAGGGCCAACTGCGGCCGATCAGGTTGTCGCATCAGCGGAGTTCAGAACACCAGGATGGCGAACAGGGTGCATAGCACCAGTCCGGCCATGACGGGAAGGAAGCACTTCCGCGCGAGGGTGAGGACCGGAACTCGGGCGAAACCGGCCACCGCGATCAGCGACGACCACGCGACGAGGGTGCCGCCGCCGGACCAGATATTGCCCATCTGCCCGATGGCCGCCAGTGTGCTCGGATCCATGCCGACGGCCGGACCGAGCGCGCCCGCAAGCGAACCGGTCAGCGGCAGGCCGCTGAAGCCGGAGCCCTCGAGACCGGCGATGAGGCCGACGAGCAGGATGCCGAACGAGGTGACGAACGGGTTCGGGGACAGGTGTGACTGCGCGGCGTTGATGAGGTCGAAGAGGATGGCCGGCCCCGGAACACCCTCTGGCATACCGAGGATCGCACCGGAGAAGTCGCCGTTTCCGATGAAGAAGAATCCCGCGATCGGCAGCACGATGCCCATCGCCTTGAACGCGAACACCAAACCGTCGACCACGTGCCGAGAGGAGGTTTCCAGGAAGTTGCGCTTGTCGTTGGTGGCGGAGGCGGCGAACAGGATGATGGCGGCGAGGCCCCCGACGATCGCTGCGGCGTCGCCGCCCTTGAGCGGCGGGACGGCTGTCGTGAACTTGCCGAGCAGCAGGTAGACGATGAAGCCGAGGTAGACCAGCGGCACGAGTATTGCAAAGATCTTCGAAGGCAACACCTTTGGCGGCAGCCCTTGATCCACATCCGGAGCGGTCAGCACCGCCGTCGCCGTGCGAATGACGGGTTCGGTTGCCGTCGGGCCGTCGGCGACCGGAACGGGGGGCCGAGGGGTGGGCGCATCCGCTGCACCGCCGGTGTCCTGATCTCCATCCGTGCGCCGAGGCGACTCGTCGATCGGTTCGATCCCCAGACGGTCGGCCTCGTTCTCCCAGGCGACGAGCAGGTCCGCCGACGGCGTGCGCCAGGTGCGTCGCTGCATCACGAAGGTGATGATCAGCGCCGTCACGCCGACGATCAGCGAGAGGACCAGTGCCTTGTCCGCGACGGCGTCCGGGTCGACGCCTGCGGCCTTGGCGGAGATACCGGGGGCGACCTTGATGATGTAGTCCGCCGACAGGGCCATACCCTGCCCTGCGATGGCGATCACCATGCCGACCGACAGGGGCGACAGGCCGGCCCGGATGGCGACCGGAATGAGCACGGCGCCCACCAGCGGTACGGCGGGCGTCGGCCAGAAGAACAACGAGATCACGTACGTGACGACCGCCAACACGATGAAACTGCTGGTTCCGGTGCGCATAACACGACGAAACGGTGTGACCATGAGCTTGTCTGCGCCCATCTGTCGCAGCGCGCCGAGCATCGCGGTCACCAACGCGATGATCAGGAAGATGTTGAACAGCTCCTTCGCCGCGACCAGGCTGGCGTTGAAGATCGACGACAGGCCCGTGACGATGCTGCCGGAGAACGCCCATGCGGTCAGCATCGTCCCGGTGACTGCGGGCACGACGATGTTCTTACGTACCGCCATCGTGATGAGAATGACGACGATGCCGGCTAGATAGATCCAGTGCGCCACGGTGATATGCGTGTCCATTGAGGGGACCCTTCGTTAACTGCTGGGGGCTGTGCAGTTTGATGCTGGAATCGTCGGCGTGGTCACGGTCCTGGTCAACGACAAGAGTGCACAGCCCCGAGGGCTTTCCCCTGTGCATAAGCTCCGATCTTGTCGGTGATGTGTCGTGGCGTTTCGACGGTGTAACGATCATCGCGCCGCGAGCACGGGCGGCGCGGCGATTCCCGGCGGCTGTGCATATTCGCCCAACTCGTCCCCTCGCAGCTGTGCACCTTCGCCTGTCGCCCCACTCCAAATGGGCACCCCGACATGCGACAGTGGGTGTGATAGCTAGGCTCACAACATGTTTCGAGGCGAACAGGCGGCATTCCGACAACAATGACCGAGGTACGCTCCTCAGCTGAGACGAATCCGCCCGTGGTGGATCCGGACACGGGCACGCCGCTGGGCCTTGCCGCGCTGCTCGCGGGGACACTGGTCGGGACGGTGAGCAACAACGTCGTCAACGTCCCACTCGGCGCGATACTCGACGAGTTCGACGCCCCGCTGGGCAGCGGCGTGTTCGTGGTGGTCGGCTTTCTGCTGGCGATGGCGGCGACCATGCCGCTGGCCGGCTGGGTCGGCGACCGGTTCGGCCGACGACGCATCTACTGCGCGGCGCTGCTCGGCACCGCGGTGTGTGCGATCGGTGCCGCGACAGCACCGTCATTGCCCCTGTTGATCGGGTGGCGCACGTTGGGGGGCGTTGCGGCGGCCGCGTTCGGACCGGCAGTGATGGGTCTGATCAGTTGGATGTTCTCAACCGAGGGCCGCGGCCGTGCGATGGGAGCGTGGGCATCGGTGAACGGTTTCGGCCAGGCGATCGGGCCGACGATGGGTGGGCTGGTCGCCGACACCTGGGGATGGCGTTGGGTATTCGTACCACTGGTTCCGGTGGCGCTGGCCGGATTCGTCGGGGCTCTGCGCTACATCCCGTCCTATCCCGGCGCCCGGATGCCCTTCGACGTCGCCGGTGCTGCCGCGCTGACTGTGGGAACGGCGATGCTGGTGCTGGGGCTGGCGCTGATCCCGCGGCCCGACATCCCGGTCTGGGCTGTCGGCGGAATGGTGGCGGCCGCGTTTGCGGCGCTGGCCTGGTTCGCCTGGCATTGCGCACGGGTGGAGCATCCCTTCGTGCGGATCCGCCTCGTCGCGGAGTCACGGTTCGCGCGCAGCACCCTGGCCGGCTTCGCCCAGATGTTCTGCCTGGGTGCAACTTTGTTGGCGATCCCGCTCTACCTCGTCGGCAGGGGCTCGTCCACGTCGATGGCGGGCGTGGTGTTGTTCGCGGTACCGGCCACGATGGTGCTGCTCGGACCCCTGGTGGGACGTTGGCTCGACCGGCTGCGTCCGAGACGGGTCCTGCGGACCGGCCTGGTGGTCCTGCTGATCGCGCAGATCGCGCTGACGGTCGGGGTGGCCCAGGAACGACTCGTGCCCGCCGTGCTGATCACCCTCCTCGTCGTGACCGGTACGGGGATCGCACTGGTGCAGACACCCGCGGCCACCGGCGCGACCCGTTCGCCCGCGGGGGCCGATGGCACCGGTCTTGGCCTGTACAACCTGGTCAGGTTCACCGGTTCTGCGATGGGGGCGGCGTGGGTGGCGGTGGCGCTCGAGGTGTCGACATATCCGGCGGTGTTCGCCGCATCAGCGGTTGTCGTCGCTCTGGGCCTGGCCGGGTCATTCGTCGGACCGGACCCGCAACCGACCTGATCAGCGGAAGCTGGCCTCACGATCGACCGCAGACTGCACTTCGTCGAGTAGTCCGAGGCGAATTGCCAGCCACGCCGTGAACTGGTTCTCCGAGACACGAATGTCCATCCCGAGTGCGCGCGAGATCCGGTCCAGCTTCGCAAGCATGGTGTTGCGGTGCACGTTGAGCACTCGAGCGGTCGCGTTCACGTTGCCGCCCTCGGCGAGGTAGGCGATGAGTGTGTCGAGTAGATCAGGTCCGGACCTCAACGGCCCCAGCACTTCTCTCACCAGCTGGCGGCTGTGCTCCGAATCGGCGATCTGCGCCAGAACGGTGAAGCTGCGCAGCTCTTGATACGACGTTGCGCCGGTGCGGTGCAGGCGGCGGGCAATGCCGAGGGCGACACGTGCTTCCCGGTAGCTCTCGCGGACCTCTCCGGCACCGCGCGCCGGGCGACCGTAGGACACCGGTGCCCGCATACCGCGGCGCCGCTCGAGTTCTGATGACATGGCGCACGCATACTCGTCCATCTCCTCACGCATCGCATCGTCTTGTTCGCTGCGCAGCGTCCGCACGACGACGAGGACGTCACCGATAACTGTCACGTAGGCGTGCACCGATCGGTGCGGTGCGACGCCGGCCGCGTACCGGGCAAGACGCACCATGCTCGCGGTCGGGCTGTCCGTCCCGTGCGGCAGCACACCGGGAGCGACGAACACCCCGAACCGGGAGTCGAGGTCGATATCGTGATGCTCGGCCCTTGCGCGCATGTCATGTTCGCTGGAGAAGCTCCCGTGCACGAGGGCTTGAACGAAGTCGCCGCGGGCGCGCTCCTCGGCCTCATCCACGCTGCGTTGGCGCAGCATCTCCGAGCCGACAATGGCGGTGGCCTGTTCGGTGAGGACGACGTGACACGCGAGGTCATGGCTACCCGGGTGGGCGTCGGGCACCAGGATCACCACCCACCCCTCGAACGACTTGCCGAGCCGAATCGCGCTGGCCACACACGTCCAGACGCTGTCGTGCGGCCCCGTGACGGTCTGTACCCGGGTGTCATGGCCGTCGATTCGCCGCGCCGCGGCAGGCAGGTCGGCGGCGAGCATCTCGCCCACCGACTCCGCCAGCGGCGCAACGGCATCGGCGGCCAGGCCGTGGTGGGCCACCAGGTGGCCGCGCGAGTCAAGCGCGACCGCCGGATTGTGCGCCAGGTTCGACACCTCCTGGATCAGGATCCGCAGTCCCGCGCCGCGATGGAAAAGCCCCGCGAGCAAGTCATGCACGTGCGTCGAGTAACGCATCACGTGCACTTCCTGGTTGAGGGCCCGCTCCGCGAGCAGGCGATTGAGCGCCCCAAAACCCACCGGGACGCCCATCTCGATGACGACGAGCGCAGGCGGCAGCACGGATCGGGAGAAACTCAGTGGCAACACACCATCCACCAGGAGGGTCGCGGCGCCGCGGGCGACCAGCGCGGACATGGCACCGCTGTGGCCGACCAACGCCTCGGGGCGGGCGTAGACCGCGACCGCCTCGAGTCGGTCGGGCTGCGACAACACCTCGTTGAGTGGCAGCACCCAGTTCAGCTCCACGTCGAGCCGGTCCGCTCCGGCTACCACGCGAGCGCCCGACATGAGGGACTCGTCGAGCAGGCCGTGCACCGTCATGCGGTCGTTGTTGGTCGGTGAAGCCGTCATCTGAACACCCTGCGTTCTTTCGATTCGTACCTCATCGGTACCGGATCTCCTGCACCCACACCATGTGCAGTATGACCCGCAAACCGGCTATCTGCCGGTCATATTGACTATCCCGCTCGTCGACCCGCGTTGGTAGACATGCCATCGACAGCCGATCACCTATCGCTGGCCCCCTGCGAGAAAGCGAGAGCCGACCACCATGCACCAAATTCACCGGATCACCCTGGACGATGCGCTGCCACTGCTGGCCGCGGGCCGGGCAAAGGCCGAGGAACTCGGCGTGAAACAGACACTCTGCATCTGCGATGACGGCGGCAACGTCCTCGCCCTGCACCGCCTGCCGGGTGCCCGGCTGACGGGTGTGGACATCGCGATCGCCAAGGCCTTCACCGCCGCCGGACACGAGCGGGCCACGCACCTTTTCAACGAGCCGCCGGACGGGCCGGCGCTGCCGGGGAACGAGGCGTTCGGAATCAGCCACATGCTGCCCGGGAAGTTCGCCATCTTCGTCGGCGGATTCCCGCTGGTCTTCGATGGTCAGATCGTCGGCGGGGTGGGGATCAGCGGCGGCAACGGGAAGCAGGACAAGGCCGTCGGCGCCGCGATCCTGGCGGAGTTCGAGGCGCTGACCGCGTCCGTCGCGCGTTGACACGCACCTGTGCATATTGACCAGCGCGGGGCGCATTCGCGGGTGATTCTGTCCATGGCTGACCGCAGTGGGTTTGGTTAATGTCCTTGGTACAGCACCGAATTCGCTACATCGGCGCCGAAGACAGTACAAATCAATCGATTTCGTGAAACAGCCAGAAAGGACACTTCGATGACCGCACTCCTCGGGCGCGAAGAATTTCGCGCAGAACTCGAGAACGCCATCAAGGGGCGCGAGGCCAAGAACGCCTCATTCAGTAAGGCATGGGCGGAGGGCAAGCTGCAGAAGCGGCACTTCGCGCGGTGGGCCGAGAACCACTTCCACTATGTCGGACCGTTCGCCGACTACCTGGCCAACATCTACTCGAACACCCCCGACGAGTTCACGGGAGCCAAGGACTTCACGCTGCAGAACATGTACGAGGAGGAACTCGCCGATATCCGGCACACCGACCTCCTCATCAAGTTCGGCGAGGCGTGCGGCACCACGAAGGAACGCATCGAGGATCCCTCGAACATGAACCCGATCACGCGTGGCCTGCAGGCGTGGTGCTACGCGGTGTCGCAGCGTGAGCACTTCGTCGTCGCGACGGCAGCGCTGGTGGTGGGCCTGGAGTCGCAGGTGCCGAGCATCTACACCAAGCAGATCGTTCCCCTTCGCGAGGTGTACAAGTTCACCGAGGACGAGATCGAGTTCTTCGACCTGCACATCACTTCCGACGTGGTGCACGGTGAGCGCGGGTATCAGATCGTGCTCGACCATGCCGACACCCCACAGCTGCAGCAGCGCTGCCTGCAACTGGTCCGGTGGGGCGCGGAGATGCGCTTCTCCTACACCAAGGGCCTCTACGACCACTACGTCGCTCCGGATCTGGAGTCGGCGGCCGTCTGAGCCGCTCCAGCAGCTGAACATCCCGTGCGTCGTGCACCGTGGGCCCTCGCTCACGGTGCACGCGCCTGGCCAGGAAGGTACCCGGCATGACCGCGGATTGGATTGCGGTGGCGACGATCACAGACCTGAATCGTCGCCGCAAACTGCGGGTCGAGTGCGGCGGTGTGGCAGTCGCACTCTTCGCCGCGGCCGGGCGGGTGTACGCGATGGCGGACTCCTGCATCCACCAGGATCGGTCGCTGTCGAAGGGCACACTGCTGCACGGCAAGGTGATCTGCCCGGGCCACCAGTGGCAGTTCGACCTGGAAACCGGATACGAGGAGGGCCAGGACCGCTGCCAACCCACCTACCCGGTGCGGGTGGAGGCGGACACCATCTACGTCGACACCACGGTTCAGCTGTCCACCATCACGACCGCCGGAGAGGAAGCCCACGGATGACCGTTCAGACATTCGTCGCCATAGGTGCGGGACAGACCGCCGCGGTGGCGGCCCGCACCCTGCGCCGCCGAGGATTCGACGGACGCATCGTCCTGGTCGGCGATGAGCCGCACATGCCGTACCAGCGGCCACCGCTGTCGAAGGAATTCCTCGCCGGCACCGATACTCTCGAGTCGCTGCAGATACTGCCCGAGGCGTGGCGGACCGCCAACGCTGTCGAAGTCCTGACCGGCGCGGCGGTGACGCGACTCGACCCGAACACGCGGACCGTCGAAATCGCCGGGCACAAACCGATTCTCGCGGATTCGGTGCTGATCGCGACCGGCGGTCGCCCGCGCACACTGCCGGTGCCGGGGCCACGGCCCGATCTGGTGCACCAGTTACGCACCATCGGTGACGCGCAACGACTGCAGCGGTGTTTGACACCCGGTCAGCGGCTGGTACTGATCGGTGCCGGGTTCATCGGGCTCGAAATCGCCGCCACAGCAGTGGCCCTGGGTGTCGACGTCACGATACTGGAGGCCGCCGCAGTGCCGCTGACCGCCGTCGTCGGCGCACGTATGGGCGCCGAGTGCGCGCGAATGCATCGCGATCGGGGCGTCGATCTCCGCACCAACGCCGTGGTCCGTTCCCTTCGCACCACCAACGATCACGTCGTCATCGAAATCGACGACGGGCCGCCGCTGGAAGCCGACATCGCCGTGGTGGGGATAGGAATCGTGCTCAACACCGCTGTCGCCGCGGAGGCGGGGCTGCACATCGACGACGGGATCGTCGTGGACGCGCAGGGCCGGACCTCGATTCCCAACGTATTCGCCGCAGGCGACGTCGCTCGCCGCCACTCCGCACGGGCCGGGCGCCACGTCCGGTTCGAGCACTTCGACAACGCCAACAAGCAGGGCGCTGCGGTCGCCAACGCCATGCTCGGTCGCGACGCCGTCTCAGACGAGGCGAGCTGGTTCTGGTCGGACCAGTTCGACCACAACATCCAGTTCCTCGGTGCCGCAACGCAAACCTGCGACATCGTCATCCGCGGTAACCCCGCCGAGCGGGACTTCACCGCCTTCTATGTCGACGACGGCATCCTCTGTGCTGCGTTCGCGATTGACCGCGGAGACGACGTGATGGTTGCGCGTGAACTACTCGGCCGCCCCGTCGAGGCCACGGTGCTCGCCGACGAGGACACCGACCTATGGGATCTCGTCGACACGGAAGAGGCGGTGCAGTGATGTTCGAGGGTGCCAATTTCATCGACGGCCGTTGGGTGCCAGCGGTTTCCGGCGAGACGTTTGAACGCCGCAATCCGGCCTGCCAGGACGACGTGATCGGCAGCTTCCCGGCCTCAGGCGAGGCCGACGTCCGCGGCGCCATCGACGCACTCGACAAGGCCGCACCCGAATGGGCCGCGACCTCGCCGGAGCGTCGGGCAGCAATCCTGGAGTCTGCGGCGACGCACCTCGAGTCGAGGTCTGCCGAATTGATCGCCGAACTCGTCCGGGAGGAGGGCAAGACCACCGCCGAGGCGACCATGGAGGTCAGCCGGACACCGGCGAATCTCCGGTTCTACGCAGGCGAGGCCACCCGCACCACCGGGGACACCTACCCCGCGGCCGGGGCCGGCCTGGTGTACACACTGCGCGAGCCGGTGGGCATCGTCGCTGCGATCACCCCGTGGAACTTCCCGTTGAACATCCCGTCACGCAAGCTCGGCCCTGCCCTCGCCGCGGGTAACCCGGTGCTGTTCAAACCGTCTGAGGTCACGCCGCTGATGGGCCAGCGCCTGGTCGAGGCGATGCTGGCCGGCGGGCTGCCGCCGAACGCGATTGCCCTGGTGCACGGCGGTGCCGACGCCGGGGCGGCGATGGTGGCCGACCCCCGAGTCGCAGCCGTCACGTTCACCGGGTCAACCCGGGTGGGACGGTTGATCCACCGCGAGGTGGGTCCCGACCGGCGGGTGCAGCTCGAGATGGGCGGCAAGAACCCCGTCGTGGTGGCCGAGGACGCGAACCTCGACGCGGCCGCGGCGCTGATCATCAAGGGCGCCTTCGGTCTCAGCGGCCAGGCGTGCACCGGGACGAGCCGAGTGATCGCCGTCGACGCTGTCCACGACGAGCTACTGGAGCGCGTCGTCGCGAAGACCGAGGCGCTGTCTGTCGGCCCCGGCGCGGACACCGGCGTCAACATGGGCCCGCTGGCCAGCGCCGCTCAGCTCGAGACGTTTCTGGCCTACGTGCGTGCCGGTGAGGATGACGGGGCGACGCTGCGCTGCGGCGGCACGACGGTGGGCGGCGGGGGCTTCTTCGTCCGCCCGACGGTCTTCTCCGACACCACGCCCACGATGCGCATCGTCCGCGAGGAGGTCTTCGGACCGCTGCTCACCTTTCAGCGAGCGGTGTCCCTCGACGAGGCGATCCTGCTGGCCAATGCGACGGAGTACGGGCTCAGCGCGGCCATCGTCACCAATGACATCGCCGCCGCAACGCAATTCGCGTCCCGGTCGAGGAGTGGTCTGGTGAAGATCAACCAGCCGACGACGGGGATGGCCATGAACGCGCCGTTCGGCGGGTACAAGGCGTCGAGCACCCAGACCTTCAAGGAACAGGCGGGCCCGTCGATGATGGGGTTCTACACGCTCGAGAAAACCGTCTATCTCAATCCAGTCGCCTGACTGTTCACCAAAATACGGAGATTGCAATGGAATTCAAGCGAGTCGCCCGGTCCGGGCAGGTGCCGGAGGGCATGGTGCGACGGTTCTTCGCCGGCGACCACGAGTTCGCGGTGGCCCGCCTGGACGGCACCGCATATGCGACGTCGAACTACTGCACCCATCTGGACTGCCTGCTGTCATCGGGGAAGCTGGTCGACGACGGTATCGGATGTTCCTGCCACGGCAGCGCATTCGATCTGAAGACCGGTGAACCCGTCTGCCCGCCCGCGACCGTGCCCATCAAGACCTATCCCGTCGAGGAACGCGACGGTGAGATCTTCGTCGGCGTGGATCCCGGCGACGCCGCGATCGTCCCCAGCCGACGCGCCCGCAGAGGCTTGGGATGACGGCTCCCGCGCGCCCGCCGGCGCTGTCGGCCGGCGGTATGGTCAGCTCGAGCCATCCGGCCGCGAGCTTCGCCGGCGCGCGGGTGCTCGCCGAGGGCGGTAACGCGATCGATGCCACCCTCGCCATGGCCGCCGTCACCTGGCTGACCCTTCCCGGGCAATGCGGAGTCGGCGGAGATGCCTTCGCGATCGTCCGGGAACCCGACGGTCGGGTGTGGACGGTCAACGGTTCGGGTTTCGGGCCAGACGGGGGCACCGCTGACTTCTACCGCGCCAAGGGCCTGTCGAGCATTCCGCTGGACGGCCCCCTGTCCGTGACCGTCCCCGGTGCGCCCGCGGCGCTCGCCACGATGCACGCCCATGGCGCGACGACAGCGCTCGAAGAGCTGTGGGAGCCCGCCGCTCGCCTCGCCGAGACCGGACTGCCGTGTTCGGCCAAGACCGCCCGGGACGTGCGCGAGGCCTTTGACAGCATCCGCACTGACGAGGGCCTCGCCGCCGTGTTCGCCGCACGATCCACCGCGGTCGACGTCGGGGATCGGCTCCGCCAGCCCGACCTGGCCCGCACCATCCGTCAGCTGGCCCGCGACCCTCGAGGCTTCTATCACGGCGAGCTGGCCGAACGAGCCGTCACGGCGCTGACCGCAGGCGGCGCCCCGTTCAGCGGTGACGAATGGGCGGCAGGCGCGTCGGTGGACGCGGAACCGGCGATCACGGCCCGATACGGCGGCGCGCTCGTGCACCAGACCCCGCTGCCCTCTGCCGGCTGGATGATGCTGCAGCAGGCGGCGTTGTGCGACGGTGTCGTCGGTTCCATGTCGTGGCTCGGCGCCCAGGCGATCGACCGGATGGCGCGCGCCGCGCGACTTGCCTTTCGGGACCGTTTCGAACTGTGCGGCAGTGATAACACCGGCGCTCACGATGTGCTCGCCCCCAGCCGGATTCAGTCCCAGCGTGACCAGTTGGAGTCCTCCGTCGCAGACCCCTCCGCGTTCGGCGTGCTCGCCGGTGACACCACCTCCACGGTCGCCGTCGACGCCGAGGGCCGCGCCGTGAGCTTCATCCACTCGCTGGCACTCACCTTCGGCGCCAACTTCTCCATTCCCGGAACCGGTGTGGTGCTTAACAATCGGCTCGGGCGCGGCGCCTACCTGCTCTCCGGCCATCCGAACGAGGTCGCGCCACGGCGCAAACCGCTGCACACCCTCAACGCCTGGATCGTCACCGACGATCTCAACCAACTGCTCCACGTCGGGAACACCCCCGGCGGTGACGGCCAGGTGCAATGGAACATGCAGCTGCTGTCGCACCTCGTCGACCACGGGCTGGGCCCGCATCAAGCCGTTTCGGCGCCCCGGTTCACCGTGTACCCCGGCTCGGACGCCCACGTCATCGGCGAACCCGACGAACTGCGGGTCGAGGCGACGACAGCGGAGTCCGTCCGCGACGAGTTGCGGACACGCGGCCACCACGTCGTGGTGCAACCCGCGTACGGGGCGGACGGCAGCGCCCAGATCATCTCCCGAGACGAACGCGGAATCCTCAGCGGTGCAGCCGATCCCAGACAGGAGGGGGTGGCGATCGGTGTCGACTGAGCGCCATCAGCCTCCTGACCCGCAGGGCGACTACGCGTCTGCTGTCGTGCATGCCGGCGTCGCGTACAGCGCGGGCATGACACCGCGACGGGACGGGCAGCTCACCATCACCGGGGAGGTCGGCTCGACGGTCTCCATCGAACAGGCCCGCGCCGCAGCGCGACTCGCGGCCGCCAACGCACTGGCAGCCGTCCGGGTGGCGCTGCCCGCGGATGCCGGCGTGCGGTGCTTGCGCATGACCGTCTACATCGCCTGTGCGCCGGACTTCCACGATCTGTCCGCCGTGGCCGATGGCGCCTCCGATGCGATCGTGGCCACCCTGGGCTCACGGGCGCTGCCCGCGCGCAGTGCGATTGGCGTGCGGTGCCTTCCATCTGGTGCACCGGTGGAGGTCGAACTCGTCGCGGCGTCCGTCCCGGCCTGAGCCGATGGCGGTCAGACCTAGACGCCGAGGTCACGCCGGAAGCCGGCGGGTATCACCAGGTCGGCGGGGCTCAGGTCGTGCGCTGACGAGTGGCCCAATCCGAGCAGTGCGGAGTCGATCCCGCCTCGGATGACGTCGAGGACGTTCTCCACGCCCGCCTGTCCTCCGGCGGCGAGCCCCCACAGATAGGCGCGGCCCAGCATAACGGCTCGCGCGCCGAGGGCCAGTGCCTTGACCACATCGCTGCCGCGACGCACCCCGCCGTCGAGCAGAATCTCGACGTCGTCACCCACTGCCTCGGCGATCGCGGGCAGCGCCCTGATCGGGGCTGGTGTGCCGTCGAGGTTGTTGCCGCCGTGGTTGGACACTGAGATCGCGCTGACCCCGACGTCGACGGCACGGCGGGCGTCGTCGACGCGCATGACGCCTTTGAGCATGAACGGCCCGCCCCACTGCTCACGCAGCCAGGCGATGTCGTCCCATGTCGGCAGCGGGGTCTGCATCCATTCGCCGTATGCACCGAAGAAGGTCGGCGCGGGGCTGCCCGGCTCGGCGAGGTTGGGGGTGGTCAGGTCGGGTACGCGACCGGACTTGACGAAGTCCGCCAGCCAGCGTGGTCGTCGAAGCCCCTCTGGTGCAAGGCGAATCATCGCCCGCAGATCCATTCTCTCTGGGATCGCAGGGCTGCCCCAGTCTCGCCCGCTGGAGAACGACCAGTCGGTGGTGAGGATGAGCCCCACTGCACCCGCGGCCCTGGCCCGCTCCATACGGGCGACGAGTCTGTCGCGGCCACCCGTCCAGTACATCTGGAAGAAGGTCTGCGGGTTGGCCTCGGCCACCGCCTCGATGGACTTGCTCGCGAAGGAGGACAGGCCGATGACGGTGCCCCGGGCCGCGGCGGCCCGTGCGACGGCGATCTCACCGTCGGGGTGCACCGCCTGAACGCCGGTGGGTGAGATGAGCACCGGCAGCGAGATCGCCTGCCCCATGACGGTCGTCGTCAGATCACGCTTGCCGGACAGGCCTGCGAGGTGTGGCGCGAATCCGAGTTCGGTGAACGCGGCCAGGTTGTCATCGATGGTGGTGCCGCGCTCGGATCCGGCAACCAGCGCCGAGTAGACGCTCGGCGGAAGCCGCCTGGCCGCCCTTCGCTGGGCTTCGGCGACGGTCTCGAACCAGGTGGTCTTCGCCATGTCGTGGGCCTTCCTCTACAGCAGTCCGGCCAGCGGACTGACGTCGCACACCCGTTTGGGTGGACGGTTGATGACGGCTAGTGGGATGGAACGGGAGTGGTCCACCGCGGGTTTGGGCACCAGCCGTTCGGCCGACAGGGCCGGTTCGCCATATCCCTGAACGCATTCCGGGTCAGGCCCGTCCAGCGGCAGGCCGGTGAAGAACTTCGCGGCCATGCAGCCACCGCGGCAGGAGTCGAAGTGCGAGCACTTCGCGCACGCCCCACCGGTGGTCGGCGTGCGGAGTTCGGTGAACAGCTTGGAATCGCGCCAGACCGAACCGAAGCCGCCGTCCGAGACGATGTTGCCCGCCAGGAACTGGTCGTGGATGGCGAACGGGCATGCGTAGACGTCACCCACTGGGTCGATCAGGCACACCACCCGGCCGGCGCCGCACAGGTTGAGACCGGGTAACGACTCGCCATAGGCAGACAGGTGGAAGAAGGAGTCTCCGGTGAGCACGTTATCGCCGCGGGCCACCAGCCAGTCATACAGCTGACGCTGCTGCGCGGCCGTGGGGTGCAGTTCGTCCCACACGTCGGCGCCTCGCCCGGAGGGGCGGAGCCGGGTTATGCGCAATGTGGCCCCGTGTTCGTCTGCCAGAGCCTTGAAGTCGTCGAGTTGGTCGACGTTGTGTCTGGTGACGACAACGGAGATCTTCGCATCCTTGAAGCCGGCCGCCGCCAGGTTCCGCAGTGCCCGGATGGCCATGTCGTAGGAGCCCGGTCCGCGAACCGCGTCGTTGACGGCGGCGGTGGCACCATCCAGTGAGATCTGGACGTCGACGTAGTCACTGGCGGCGAGCTTGGCCGCGGCGGCGGGGGTAATGCGCACGCCGTTGGTGGAGAACTTGACGCCCACGTGATGCGACGTGGCGTAGTCGACGAGTTCCCAGAAGTCGGAGCGGATTGTGGGCTCCCCGCCGCCGATGTTGACGTAGAAGACCTGCATGCGTTCGAGTTCGTCAATGACGGCCTTGCACTGCTCGGTGGTGAGTTCACGTGGATCTCGCCGACCCGACGAGGATAGGCAGTGCACGCACGACAGGTTGCAGGCGTAGGTGAGTTCCCAGGTTAGGCAGATCGGCGCGTCGAGGCCCAGTTCGAACTGGTCGACCAGCGTCATGACGCACGCACCAGCATGTGCGAATCCGCCAGGGTGGAAAGCGCTTTGACGTACGCAGGTCGATCGGCATCACAGGCACGCAGCGCGGCCCGCGCCGACGGATGATCCGCAAGCGCACGCACCACGGCGACGACGGTGAGATCCTTGAGGAAGGACAGCTTGCGGGTACCGAAGTGGTAGAGCAACGCACCGAACGGTTCGGGCCGCAGCTCGACCTGGTGGTGCAGCAGCCAGCGTTGGTCGAGGTCGAACATCAGTAGACCCCGCACATCCCGTCGATCATGACTTCCTCCACCAGCGTCTCCTCGACGAGGTCGTCTGCGGTGGAATCGTTTTGCGCGTCGTGGTCGGACATCGTGATTACCTCCAGGTGTGACGGACAACACCCACGCTAGGGTTCGCTCGGCGCCGGGGCACCCGCCGAACGGGCAGTTGTTCACCCACCCGGACGGGTCGACGATGAGACCCGATCGGGGCGCGTGCCGGGGGCCGCCGCGACATAGCGTGATCCGCATGGTCGACCAGCTCACCGTCCGGGTCCGCCGCCGCACCGGCCCTCACATGGCCCACGTCCACGCCCATGTCGACCGTGATGCGCTGTGCACGAAGAGATTCTGCACCACCCGCCGCACGGGTGTGCTCGACGTGGCCCACGATCTGCGTCCCGAGGAGATGTCCGACGACCTCGCCGAACTGCTGGCCACGGAACTCGACGATTCCGGCGTGCTTCGCGGCCAGCCGGAGTTCGAGGCCGTGTTCACCGGCGTCATCGAGTCCACGCTGGACGATGACGGCGGCGACCCCTGGTATCGGTTCTACCGCAACTCCGTCGACCGTCTCGAGCGCGGCGACGCCGCATTCGCACCCATCCACGAGCATGCGGCTTCTCTGGTGATCGGCAACGAGATCATCGATCTCGGTTCGTGTTTCGGATTCTTCCCGCTACGCGCCGCGGCAGCCGGGCTCACCGTCACGGCGACTGATCTCAGCGCGCCGACCATGCGGCTGCTGGACAGGATGAGCGTGCGCCTGCGCAGGCCGTTGCGCACCATCGGCTGCAACGCGACGACCGTACCGCTGGCCGCAGGAGCGGCGGACACCGTCACGGTGCTTCATCTGCTCGAGCACGTGGATACGGTGACTGCCGATGCAATCCTCGATGAGGCAGTGCGACTGGCGCGCCGCCGCGTGATCGTGGCCGTGCCGTTCGAGGAGGTCCCGAGAGCCTGCTACGGACACGTCCAGCGCTTCGACATGGGCGCCCTGTGCGCCATCGCCGACGCCCGACGGGCAACCGTGGCCAGGGCGCGCGCGCACGAATTCCACGGCGGCTGGCTGGTTCTGGACCGCTAGATCAGGCCGCGCTTGCTGGCCGCATAGACCGCCTCGGCACGCCGGCTGACCTCGAGCTTGCGCATGATGTTGCTGACGTGGAACTTGGCCGTCGTCCCCGAGATGAACAACGTCTCGCCGATCTTCTGATTGGACAGTCCCGTCGCCAGCAGGCGCAGCACGTCCAGTTCGCGGTCGGTCAACTGTTGACGCGGTTCGGTGCGCCCGTTCAGTGAACGCACCACGGCGGCGGCGCTGCGGGCGTCGAAGGCACTCTCCCCCGACGAGATCGCCCGAATGGCCCGAACCAGCTCAGTGGTGTCGACATCCTTGACAACGTATCCCCTGGCACCGGCGTGCACCGCACGGACCACCAGATCCTCGTCGAGGAACGTGGTGAGCACCAGCAGTCCGACCTGGGGATGCGCCGCAGACAGCTTGGTGCACAACGACAACCCCTCGAAGTCCGAACCGGCGGACAACTTGAGGTCGAGCAGCACCACATCCGGGGACACTGCGCGTACCACCGCCTCTGCCTCGCCCTCCGACGATGCCTCGCCGACCACGACGAAGTCGTCCTCGCGTTCGAGCAGAGAGCGCAATCCCTGGCGCAGGATCGCGTGGTCGTCGACCAGGACCAGACGGATAGTGCGTGTCGTGAGGTCAGCAGTCATTGCCGACTCCTTCTCTTGCTCTTGGATGGACCGGGATGGTGGCGACCACCCGGACACCGCCGATGCGCGACCGTTGCACCTCGAAGGTGCCGCCGTACTCCTGGGCCCGGGCCCGCATGTTGACCAGGCCGCGATGGTGGCCGTCGACGTCGGTCGCCTCCGCCAGACGCAACGCGATTCGCAGCTTGTCGGGTTCCCCGGTGCCGTCATCGGAGATTGACAGGCTGACCGCGCCCGGCCGGTACCCCAGCCTCACGATCGCTCTCCTGGCGTGCCCGTGCATCGCGGTGTTGAACAGCGCCTCCCCCGCGATGCGCAGGAGGGCGTGCTCGACGTCACTTGGCAGTTCGATCACGGTGCCCGAGACCTGCAGCGACACCTGTAGGTCCTCCGGCATGTGCACCGTCGCAAGCTGTTCGAGCAAGTCGGGCAGACTGCTCCGGCCTGCGTGGTCCGGGTGGTTGAGCGCGTAGATGGCCGAGCGCAGCTGCTCAACCGCCGAGCGGGTCAGGTCCCTGGCCAGATCCAGGCGGGCGCCTGGTTCCTCCGTGTGGCCGCCTGCGGCATTCAGCTCACTGCGGGCCACCTCGATCTGCATACCCGCCGACAGGACGCACTGGGTGACGCTGTCGTGCAGTTCGCGCGCGATGCGGTGCCGTTCCGAGTCGAGCACCTGATGTCGTTGTGCCGCATCGAGTTCACGCTGGGTGGCCAGTAGTTCGGCGTATCGGGCCCGGGACTCTGCCAGCAGGGCCTGCGAGGTCTGGAACAGCGCGCAGTTCTGCAGCGCCACCGCCGTCTGGCTGCTGAGAATTCGCATGACGGTCTCGTCGGTGCCGTCGAGCGTGCGGTGGCTCGGCGTCCACGCCGCGAAGGCGCCGATCACGCCGCCATCGAGTTCGATCGGCACATGCGCGTGGTGACTCTCGATCACGGGCAGCCGGAACTGGGCCAGCTGCCCGCGCAGGACGTCGTTGAGCCGATTGAGGACCGCGTCCGGCAGGTGAGGGCCGGGATCCCGCGCACCGGCGAGACCCTCGAACGAGTACATGGTCCCGTCGACGTCGAGGATCAGGTGACGCGGCCGCGCCTCGGGCAGCGCACCGTCGGCGAGGGCGAGCAGCACCCAGTCGGCACCCAGGTGGGTACGAGCGGCCTCTGCGACCGCCCGCACCAGCGGTTCGGGCCCGTGCACCGTCTGCACCAGCGCCCGCGAGATCGCGTCCAGGGCTGCGACGACCCTTTCGGTGCGCTGCGCGGCAACCCGGAACTCCGGGTAGAAGGTGCCCTTGCCGGATCGGACGCCGGTGAGCCGTTCCAAATCCGGTGTGCTGACCCGCCTGCTGCCACCACCCAGCCCCGGTGCCGCCGTCACATCGCCTCCCGGAACAACGCTTCCATCTGCGCCTCGTCGGCCTGGCGCGGATTGGTGGTCATGCATGCGTCCTGCAGCGCGGTCTTCGCCAGGCGGGGCAGGTCGTCCTCGCTGACACCCAGCTCGGCCAGCCCGCGCGGTCCGCCGACGTCGGCCGCGAGTCGCTGCACCCGGTCGGCGAGGGCGCAGGCGGCGTCGGCCGCGGGTGCACGTTGGTCGACCAGCCCCAGGCAGTTGGCGATGGTGGCAAACGGTGTGGGATCCACCTCGGCGTTGAACCGGATCACGTGGGGCAGCAGGACTCCGTTGATCACACCATGCGGCAGGTCGAGGAGGCCACCGACCTGATGACTCATCGCGTGGGCGGCCCCAAGGATCGCGTTGGTGAACGCCAGACCCGCCTCGAGGCTGGCCTGCGCCATCAACACCCGCGCACTCATCTCATTCGGCTTCTCGATGGTGCGTACCAGGTTGTCGGTCACCATCACCACGGCGCGCAGCGCATGATGGTCGGTCAGCTGGTTGTGCCCCAGCGAGACGAATGCCTCGATACCGTGCGTGAGTGCGTCCAGACCCGTTGCGGCGTTGAGCCATTCGGGCATCGTGGTGAGTACCCGCGGGTCGATGACGGTGATGTCGGGAACCAGCGCGCGACCCAGGATCGTGATCTTGGTGCCGCGAGCCGTGTCGGTGACGATGCAGAACTGCGACACGTCAGCTCCGGTGCCCGACGTGGTCGGCACCACCACCAACGGCGGGATGGGCATGGTCGCCTTGTCCACGCCGGCATAGTCGAGAATGTTCCCACCGTTGGCGGCCAGAATTGCGACACCCTTGGCCGCGTCGATCACCGACCCGCCGCCAAGCGCGATGAGAACGTCGCAGCCGTGTTCGCGGTAGTACTCGTAACCCGCCGCGACCTCGTAGTCCTTCGGGTTCGGTGTCAGGGCACTCCACACCCGGGCGTCGACGCCCTGCGCCCTGAGGTGGCCGACGAGTTCGGCGACCCAGCCCGCCTCGATCAGGCCGGGGTCGGTGACGAGCAGCGGCCGTAACGCACCGAGGCGGAGGGCGGCGCGCGCGGCCTCCACCATGGAGTCGATGCCGAACACGATCTCGGGTGCGTGGAACTTGAGCAGCCGGGGCGGTTCCGCGGAGGGGGCGACCGCGGAGGCCCCTCCGCCCACCGTGCCGCGGTCGTATTCGGGTACGAGTGCCGCCATCGTCATGAGTGTGATCCACCTAACAGTCCGACTTCCACCATACGGTCCGGACAGCCCGTCACAACATGCAGACGGGCAGGTCACCCACCTGCCCGATCGGGTAGGTCAGTCCGCCCTAGGACAGGGCGTGAGCGAGTTCACCGGCCCGTGCGGCGAGCTGCGCGGCATCGCGGGCGACGAACACCTCGTCACACACCTGCGCGTAGTCCGGCATCGCACACGTGGCCTGCGACCAGTACCGATCAGGCTCCGGGGTGATCCACGCCAGGCGGTGAACGCGGCGACGCAGGGTCTTGAGCCGTTCGACGTGGGGCGGCAACCCGCCCGAGCGCCCGTCGCCCACCACCAGTACCGCGGTGCGCGAGTCGAGGGCGTCGGCGTGCCCGGTCAGCATGTCCTCGAGCATGCGGCCGTAGTCGCTGCTGGCCTCGAGATCCAGCCTCGCGTCGGCCAGCACTGCCGCCAGGACGTCGTCACCGCCGCTGCGCAGCAGCGTCTCGGTGACGTCAACGGCCCGGTCGACGAAGGCCACCACCCGACAGCGATCCGCCCGCCGGTGCATGGCCTGGGCCAGCCGCAGGGTGAACGCGGTGACCGGTCGCACGGACAGTGACACGTCGGCGATGACGAGCAACCGGACGCGGTCGGGTCGTGGCGTGCGCATCACAAGCCGGAACGGCACGCCGTCGGTGCGCTGACTGGCTCGCGTGGTGCGGCGCATGTCCAGCCGGCCGCGGCCGAACTCCCTGGGTCGCGGTCGCGGCGCTCCTCGCATCCGGCGAAGCACCTCGTGACAGGCGAGATCGACATCGGCCGCCGGGGCCGATGCAGTGCTGCGTTCGGCCGTCTCGGGCTTCGCGGCCAACCCCGCGCGGCCCGCCAACGCGGTGACGAACTCCTCGACGGCGCGGGTGAGCCGGGCCAACTGCTCGGCGGTGAGCCGCTCGGTGCTGTCGTCACCGCCGTAGGTGCGGTTCGGGTCGTAGGCGTCCAGCCACGCCAGGATCGAGTCCGGGTCGTCGAAACTCAGTGTCCCGGCCACCACCGGCCCCACCGAGTCGGCGAGGTCGCCGACAACGGTGGAGCCGGCCCGGTCCACCTCCACGGTGTAGCGGACGCCGCGGCGACCCTCATCTGTCTGGGCAGACACGGTGAGTTCGTTATCCGCTCCCGACACGCTGATGTCGTCGTCGTCCTTGTGCGGGTTGAAGCCCTTCACGGCGTCTGGGGCGTCGAAGAACTCACCGACCTCGGCAGCCCGCTCGTTGTACTCGGCGTAACGACCGATCTCCTGATCCTCGGCGATATCGAGTTCCTCGGGCAGCCCCGCAGCGGTGTGCGCCCGACCGGCGGCGCCTATATCGGAGGCTGCGGACGCGGCGGCCCGGTCACCGAACATCGCCTCGAAGGCGCGGTCGAAACCCGGCTGCTCCCTGGCGTACTTAGCGCAGGTGGCCCGCAGCGCCGCCCGCAACGCGGCCCGGTCGCGTGTGCCGATAAGCCCGAAAACCCTGCGGACCTCGATCATCTCGGCTGGCGACGTCGCGACACCCGCGACCCGCAGCAACCTGCCGAACGCGGCCGCGACCACGTCCAGGAGGTCACTGGGGTCAAGCACGGCGGAGCCCGCCGCCACGCCCGCGGAACGCCGAGGTCGTGGTGTTGGCAGGCCGGGACGCGACTGTGGCGCGTTCCTGGGCGGGCTCGGACACGGCCGCCGGGGACGGCACCGAGGCGAAGTGCCCGAGCGCGATGTCCCGGTCACTCGTGAACTTGACCAGCGCCGACATCAGCACATCGCGCCCCCTCTCGTCGGACACCCCGTTGCGGCGCAGGATGCTTGCGGCGCGGGCGGCGTCGACCACCTCCGATATCGAGGGACCCTTGCGCAGTGGCAGATCGCGCAGCGTACTGGCCAGCTCGACGACATCGGTGACAACGTCCTGTTCTACGTGCGGTGCACGCACCGACACGATCTCGCGTTCGCGGTCCACCGACGGGAATCCGACGTGGAAGTGCAGGCAGCGCCGCTTCAGCGCCGCCGACAGCTCGCGGGTGTCATTTGACGTCAACACCACCCACGGTATGGACCGCGCGGTGAACGTGCCGATCTCGGGGATGGTGACCTGACGCTCGGCAAGCACCTCGAGCAGCAGTGCCTCCATCGCCTCCTCAGTGCGGTCCACCTCGTCGACCAGGAGCACCACCGGTTCCTCGGAGCGCACCGCGTCCAGCAGCGGGCGCGCGGAGAGGAAGTCCTCGGTGTACAGCCCGAAGTCGCGCGCCGCCAGGAAGCGCGATGCCTCGTCGAGATCAGTTAGGTGCGAGGTGGATTCGGTGATCCGGTCCCGCAACATCTGCACGTGCAGGAGTTGCTTGGCGTAGTCCCACTCATAGAGGACGCGGTTGTCGTCCAGGCCCTCGTAGCACTGCAGCCGGACCAGGCGCCGCCCCGCCGCCGCGGCGAGCGCCTTGGCCAGTTCGGTCTTGCCGACGCCGGCCGGCCCCTCCAGGAGAAGGGGCCGATCCAGCGCGGTCGCGAGGTGGACGACCGTCGCCAGATCATCGTCGGCGATGTAGCCCTGGTCGCGCAGCGCCGCACCGAGGTCCTCAGCGTCGGCGAATAGCCGGGTGGGGGCGCGACCGACGAGGGATCGGTCGCGTCCCCCCCGGGGCTCAGTAGGACTCGTTGATCGCATGCCCCACAACCGGAATCATCGAGTTGACCGTGACCTCACGGGGGTTGCCCGGCGTGCACCAGTCACCCTGGATGTGCTCGGAGATGGCCAGCACGGTCTTGTCGTCACCCTTGATGACCTCGCCACGACCGGCGTACTTCCCGGTGTTCATCCGGTTCTTGTCGTAGGAGTCGGTACGCACCTGGCCGAAGTTGTCCGGGATGCCGACGTCCTGCGACAGCCGGATAGCCGCCTCGACGGCGGCGTCGGCCGCCTGCACGGTGGTCATGTTGCGCGTGTCGACGCCCATCGCTGAAGCCAGTTGCGCGTATCGCTCGAAGCGAGCGGGCAGGTTGTACTCCCAGACCCGTGGCAGCGCGATCGCGTTGTTCAGGCCGTGGTGACTGTCGAAGAATGCGCTGACGGCGTGGCTGATCGAGTGCACGATGCCCAGACCGCCGGAGTTGAACGCCTGACCGGCGATGTACTGCGCGTTCATCATGCCCTCGCGGGCCTTGAGGTTCTTCGGCTCGAACACCGCCTCGCGCAGGTGCTTGGCGACGAGTTCGACCGAGTACAAGGCATTTCCGAGCGACGGAGCGAAGTCCAGCCGGGACACGTACGGCTCACTGCCGTGGGCCAGCACGTCGAACCCGCAGTAGGCGGTGAAGTGCTGCGGGCAGGTGTAGTAGAGCAGTGGGTCGTCGACCGCCAACGTGACGATCGTCGCCTCGTCGAAGCCCACCCACTTGTGCGGGTGATCCATGTCGGAGGTGTCGGTGATGACATAGGCCCACGATGTCTCCGAACCCGTTCCGGCCGTGGTCGATACGGCGATGTGCGGCGGGTTCTGCTTGTTGGTGGACTTGGCGAAGCCCTCAAACTCGTTGATGTTGCGGCCGTCGTGGGCGATCACCACGCGGGCGCCCTTCGCGGCGTCATGACTGGAACCACCGCCGATGGAGATGATGCTGTCGCACTTTTCCTGCTGATAGAGGGCGGCGGCCTCCATGACGTTGTAGTCCTTGGGGTTGGACTCGACCTTGTCGTAGAGGACGACCTCGACGCCCTGGTACTCAATCTTGCCGGTGAGTTCCTCAATGATGCCCGACCCGCGCAGGCCGGTGGTCATCAGCAAGGTGCGCTTGAAGCCGAGGTTCTTGGCTTCGACACCGATAATATCGTGGGCGCCGACGCCGAGCAGAGCGCGTGGAAACGGATGAAACTCCTTGATCGGGAATTCCCAAATCTGATTCAGCTCAATGGCCATTGGATCGATCTCCCGTGTTCGGTTGGGTTACCGAGACCACGGTGGACCCGCTGTGGTGGTGGTCACAACGGTTCGCCGCCGTTACCGACCGACCGGATCACCAGAACCGTCCGATCGGGCAGGCCCGGGCGCGGTGTCGCGCCCGCCGCTAGGACAGGGCGGTCAGCGCCGCCGCGAACACCTCGAGATCGTCGGTCGTGACGTCGACGTGTGGCGACACCCGCAGTGCCGGGCCCGTCATCTCTTTCGGCGCGCGCTCCACACCGGCGTAGGTGGTGACGATGCGGTGCTCGGCGATCAGCCGCGCCCGCACGGCCTGCGGATCGACGCCGTCGGGTGGGATCAGCGTGGTGATCGCGCTGGGTTCCTCAATCGGTTCGACGACCTGCCAGCCCGCCACATCGGACAGTGCCACCCGGGTGGTCGCACCGACCTCGGCCAGTCGGGCACGCACATGCGCCGGGCCGGCTTCCACGTGTTCACCCAGCGCGATCGAGAGTCCCACCTGCGCAGCGACATTCACCTCGGCGTGCGCCATGCGCGCCAACACCCCCTCAGAGAGCAGCCCCGGCCGGGCGGCCAACCAGCCGAGCCCGCGCGGACCCGCCGTCCACTTGCGCGACGAGGAGTACATCGCGTCGGCCCCGACGTCAGCACAGTCGACGTGCGCGAAGGCCTGCGCGGCGTCGACGACAAGTGGTAGACCTGCGGCACGGCAGACCGCGCCGAGGGCGGCTGCGGGCTGCACGATCCCCTTGTGGCTACCCAGCGTGGTGAGATGAACCAGCGCAGGGGGATCCGCGGCCAGCGCGGCCGCTACCGCGCCAACGTCCAGCCGCCCGGAGCCGTCGACCGGCAGCGCCCGCACGTCGAAACCGTGTCGCGCCATGATCAGCAGGTTGGGCCCGTACTCGCCGGGCAGGCAGGCCAGCGTGCGCTCGCCCCGCCAGTCGCCGAGCAGAATGTCGAGGGCGTGATTCGAGCCCGTGGTGAAGTTGACGTCGGTGAGGGCGAAGCCGGTCAACGCGCCGACAGCGGCGCGACCCGCGTCGAGCACAGGGGCGGCGGCCTCGGCCGCGACGTAGCCGCCGACCTCCGCCTCGTGCCGGGCGTGCGCGGCGGCCGCCTCGATGGCGGCCAGACTCTGCCGTGAGCACGCCGCGCTGTCCAGGTGCACCCCGGCCACGGGCGGCCTAGCGGCACGCCACGTCTGCACGAGGGTCGGCTCCGTGGACGTCGGCCGTGACGCCATCACAGTGCCGACAGCGACAGGCCGAAGTCGCCCGCGGGGTCGGTCCACCAGTGGGTACGACGCAGCCCGGCCGCCGCCAACTCGGCCTCCACACCCTCGGGCCGGAACTTGGAGGACACCTCGGTCAGCATCTCCTCCCCTGCGGCGAAATCGACCGTGAGATCCACTGCGCCAACCTGTACGCGCTGCGCGGTGCGGGCGCGCAGCCACATCTCGATTCGCTCGTCGTCAGCGTTCCACCGGGCGACATGTTCGAAGGCGGCCAGGTCGAAGTCGGCGTCCAACTCGCGGTTGACCACCGCCAGCACGTTGAGGTTGAACCTGGCCGTGACGCCGGCCGCGTCGTCATAGGCCCTGACCAATCTCTCGGTGTCCTTGACCAGGTCGGTACCCAGCAGCAGCGCGTCACCGGGTGCGAGAGTCCGTGCCAGCGCAGCGAGGAACTCCGCGCGCGGGCCTGGAGTCAGGTTGCCGATGGTCGACCCGAGGAACACGACCAGTCGACGGCCGCCGGTCGGGATCTTCTCGAGGTGCTCCTCGAAGTCACCGCACACCGCATCAACCTCCACCCCGGGGTACTCGGCGCCGATCGCCGCGCCGGCCGCCTCGAGCACACCGGCGTCAACGTCGAACGGGATGAACCTGCGCAGGGATCCGGCCTCGCTCATCGCGTCGAGCAGGATGCGCGTCTTCTCCGACGTGCCGCTGCCGAGTTCCACGAGCGTGTCCGCACCGGAGGCCGCCGCCACGTCGGCCGCGTGGGCCCGCAGGATCTGCGCCTCTGTGCGCGTCGGGTAGTACTCGGGCAGCCGGGTGATCTGGTCGAACAGGTCGCTGCCGACCGAGTCGTAGAACCACTTCGGCGGCAACGACTTCGGGGTCCTCGTGAGCCCGTCGCGAACATCGCGTCGCAGCGCGTTCGCGGCGGAGTCCGCGGCGAGGTAGTTCGACAGGGACAGCGTCATAACGATCCTTTCAAGGGACTCAGCGCGATGTTGGACCCGACGACATCGACGAGGTGCCGGTCCGGGATCTCCTGCCACGCCGGGTCGTCATCGTAGGGTTCGCTGGCAAGCACGACTCCGTCGTCGCGCCGCAGCACCGACAGGGTGTCCCCCCAGGTGGTGGCCAGCATACGGGAACCGTTGGCGGCCAATATATTCAGTCGAGCATTGGGATCGGCGGCACCGACCTCGACCACGGTGTCGCCCAGCGAGTCGAGACCGCGCTCGAAGATCAGCGCGGCGAGTAGAGCGCTGTCGACGGTGGACTCGGCGGTGGCTGAGGCCGGCAGCACTGACCGGTCGACGACGCCGTTGTGCGACAGCAGCCAGGCGCCGTCGCTGAACGGGGCCGACGCCGACGCCTCGATGGGCATGCCGACAGTCGCCGAGCGAACCGCGGCGACGATGCACTCGCTGCGCAGCGCCGGGGCCACCGACGCGAACGAGGTGTCACCCCACAGCGGTGCCGCACTGCGCCAGCGGCGCGCCGTTCCGTGATCGAAGAAGCCCACCCCCCAACCGTCGGCGTTCATCAGGCCGTTCTTCTGACGACGTGGCGAATACGACTGCACCAGAAGGCCGTACGGCTGATCGAGAACCAGCGACGCCACGGACGCGGAATGGCCGAGCCAACCGAGGTGACGGCACATCAGGCGGCGTCCCACGCCAAGCGGACACCGCAGAATATCTGCCGGCGAATCGGGTGATCCCAGTTGCGGAAGCTGGGCCGCACGATGCCCGCCCCGACCGACCACGCGCCGCCGCGCAGCACCCGATACTCGCCGCCGCCTGCGCCGTCGAAGAAGGGTTGCGAGTACCGGTCGTAGATCATCGGCGTGAAGTTGGGCCACGGCCGCAGCGTCGAGGATGTCCACTCCCACACGTCGCCGAGCATCTGCTCCGCGCCGTACGCCGAGGCGCCGGCGGGGTAGGCGCCGACAGGTGCGGGGCGAAGCGCGTCGCCACCGAGGTTCGCCAGTTGCGCGGTCGGTTCTGAAGCACCCCAGGGGAATCGGCGACGCGTACCGGAGACGGGGTCCCAGGCGGCGGCCTTCTCCCATTCCACCTCGGTGGGCAGCCGGGCACCCGCCCACGCCGCATAGGCCTCCGCCTCGTAGTAGCCGACGTGCTGTACGGGCTCGTCGCCGGGCACGTCCTCGACGTGGCCGAACCGGATGCGCGTGCCCTTGTGCACGCCGTCGTTCCAGAACATCGGCGCCGTCAGATTCGCCTCCCGCCGGTGCGCCCAGCCAGCACTCGACCACCAGCGCGGCTCGCGGTAGCCGCCGTCGTCGATGAACTCCCGCCATTCGGCGTTGGTGACCGGCACGCGCCCGATTCGGAAGGCGGGCACGTCCACGATGTGGGCGGGGCGCTCGTTGTCCAGGGAGTACGGTTCGGTACCGCCGTCGACGCCGAGCAGGAACGGGCCACCGGGGATCAGCACCGACGTCCCGGCAACACCCGCCCGGCCCGCGGGCAACGGTGTGCCCGGGTCCAGGATCGGGGGTCCGGACCGCAGGTTGAGCGCCGCCAGCATGGTCTCGTCGTGCTGGTTCTCGTGGCTGATCACCAGCGCGTACGAGAACGCCGGGTCGGCCATCGAGTCCGTCGGATCGAATGCGTCCCCGGGCAGGGCGTCGAGCGCATCGAGTGCCTTGGCGCGGACGGTCTCGCAGTAGGAGCGCGCGTCGGTGGGCGGCATCAGCGGCAGGTCCACCCGGCTGGCCCGGGAGTGCTCGAACGCGTCGTAGAGCCCCTCGACGGCACGCGGCAGCATGCCCGGCCGGTTGGGATCACCGGCGCGCAGCAGCCAGAGTTCCTCCTGCTGACCGATATGCGCGAGATCCCACACCAGCGGGCTCATCAGTGGGTCGTACTGACGGTGCAGCTCGGCGTCATCGAAGGACACGAGCCGCAGGGTCCGCTCGCGCGCCAGCGTCAGCTCACGCGCGAGCACGTCGCGGGCGGTCATGCCTTCTCCGTCGCCAGTTGCACTACCGCCGTGGCGATTCCGTGGTCGACGACGCGGTCGCAGAAGCGGTCGGCGGGGCTGCGGCCCTGCTCGACCTCGGCGAGCAGGCTCTCCATCGCGGGAACAAGCTCCGCGGGCGCACGCTCGGCGGCGGCAGCCACACATGTGACCGCCGCCTGGCGCAGACGCCGGTCGCCCAGCCCGATCTGCGCAGCCCGATCCCACGCAGTGGCCACCGATTCGGTTGCAGCGGTGGCGATATCAGCTGCCACCGGATCGTCGAGCAGGGTGACGATGGTGAAGACCACCGCCGGCCAGATGTCGTCGGGCAGGCTGTCGAGGTAACGGATCTCCAGGAAGCCGCGGGGCCGCACCGGCGGAAACAGCGTGGTGAGGTGGTAGTCGAGATCGGCCTCGGTCGGTTGGCGGTCACCGAGCCTCGTCGTGCCGTCGGCCCAGTCGGCGAAGGGGACCCACTCGGTGACCGGGATCGCCTCGGGTGTGTGCACCAGCATCACCGGGGCCTTGAGTGCGTAGTGGACCCAGTCATTGACGGGGTCGTCGTCGGTGGTGCCGAGGACGGGACCGCACCGCGCATCGTCGAGTTGGCTCCACACCCGCTGCCGCGCGCTGCGCCAGCCGGTGAACTCGGCGCCCAGCAGTGGCGAGTTCGCGGAGATGGCGATCATCGTCGGGCCCAACGCGTGCGCGAGACGCACCCGATCCACCCAGCCGTCGCGCGGCCCGGCGTCGACGTTCACCTGCACCGAGGCCGTCGACGTCATCATGGCGGCGCCAGCGGCACCGGTGCCGCTGGCGTCGAAGAACTGCTCCATGGCGCGGTAGCGGTCCCCGGGGTTGACCCTGGCCGCGGGCCGCAGCGGATCGGCGCCCAGCAGAACCAGGCCAAGGCCCCGGCGGGCGAAGGCCTCGGCCAGCACGGTGCGGTCGGCGCGCATCGCGGTGATCGCGGCGAGCGGCCCGTCCAGCGGCGGTCCGGACAGTTCGACCGCGCCACCCGGTTCGACGGTGATGGCGCTGCCACCGGGGAGTTTGGGAACCGACGCGATGGCATCGCTCAGTTCCGACCACTCAGGGCGCCGCATCGGATCGGTCAGGTCGAAACAGTGGGCCTCGACCTCGAGGCCGACCTGTCCGACGGGGCCGTCACGCAGGCATGCGCCGCCGATGTGCAGGGCGGCGCTGGCGGCACTGGAGAGTTCCCGGTCAGCGTGCTTGGTGCGCGGCAGACCCCGGCCCGTGTCGGTGGTGGTCATGTCAACCGTCCCCCTCCCGACCGCGGAAACCCGCCCGCCCGCAGCATCCACGCACTCCATCTTGGGAGAGGACACTGACAATGTCGCGCGATATTCCCGTGAACCCCCAAAAAATCGGTCCCGCGGCTGCGTGGCGGCTACTGCCCGAGGCTGTTCTGCATCGCTCCGGCCAGTACGTTCACCGCCGGCCCACCATTGCCAGGTTGACAGACTTTCGCTTGCAGCAGAACGTTCTCGCGCAGCCGGGTCTGAGTGAAGCACCGACGGTCTGTACCCGCTTCCTGCTTCATCCACACGGCGTCGTTGCCGTCGGGAGGACCTCCGGTGAAGGTCCAGACCTCGTTGACGAAATCGTCCATGTGCATCGTGGTGGTCTGGCCCGAACACCCCACGGTTCTGTCGTTGACCCGGCCGAACGCCCGGGTGGCGGCGTCATTCGTGGCGAACACCCCGACGGCCTGTTTGACCATGTGCGTGTCATCGTTGGCGGCGCGCTGAGCGACCGCACCGCTGAACGACGCCAGGTCGGGGTCGGCGTACACATCGGGCAGCCCGATATCGGCCCAGTTGTTGCACACCGGGGTGTCAACCCAGAACCCCTGGAACGGCGCGGTGAACGTCGACTCCCAGCCCATTGGCGCACCGACGATATTGCCGACCGAGCCCTTGCCGAGCACGGCGTACGACACCACCCCGGGGTCCGATGGTCGTGCGCTCGCCGGTGCCGCCAACGCGGCGGCGGCGAACAGGCCCGTCATCGCGGCGATGGCGGCACGACGCATGCTCAGACCTTCGCCGACAGCTTGACGTCGATGTTGCCGCGGGTGGCCTTGGAGTACGGGCACACACCGTGCGCCTTCTGCATGAGATCGTCGGCGGCGCTCTGCTCGAGGCCTGGCAGGTAGCCGATGAGATGGGCGGTGAGGCCGAACCCGCCCTCGGAGTCCTTGCCGAACCCGATCTGCGCGGTGATACCGCTGGCGTCGTCGATGGCGATCTTCTCGGTGCGCGCGACCAGGCGCAGTGCGCCGAGGAAGCACGCGGCGTAGCCCGCCGAGAACAGCAGTTCGGGATTCACGCCCTCGCCGCTGCCGCCCATCTCCTTGGGCGGGCGGGTGTCGAGATCGATCTTCCCGTCGGTGGACTTGACGTGGCCGTCACGGCCTCCGCCCGACGCGGTGGACTCTGCGGTGTAGACGACTTCGATGCTCATGGCTTCGATGATGCCAGTTCCACCCGGTCCCCGAGGCGCGTCAGAAGATCGTCAGCGTGCAGTACGTCCGGGCCGGCGACGGGTAGGGCCAGGCGTACTGGCCGGCGTCCGACGGGCACGCCGCCTGATCGCGCACGTCGAGCCGCTGGGTGACCTGGACGAGCAGGCCCTCCTGGCCACGGTCGGCGCAGTCGGCACGCTGCATGACGCCTATCGGCATGTCGAGCACATAGCAGTGGTTGGCGACCAGGTTGGGCACCAGGCACAGACGCGATGTCGTGGGATCGACGAGATCGCCTGACAGACGCTGGTATTCGTTGCTCGGGCATGCACCGGAGGCATCGGCGGTCGCGCCAACGGTGTAGCTGGCGTCGACGCTGCACGACACCTCGTCGGCGCGCAGGTCGCCGGGCGCATCGGGGGTGCCGACCGGAAGCTGGACGCAGTCACCGACCTCGAACATGCTGACGGCGGCGCGTTCCAGCGGTTCGGGTCGCAACCCGCAGCCGACGACCGTCGCCATCAGGCCCGCCACCACCGCCACCAGCAGCAGCCATCGGCGGTGCCCTATGCGCGTCATGGTTAGCGACGCTCTCACGAATGAGCGCCGCACGCCACAGGAACATCAAAGTTCTCAATGGTCCCACAGACCACATCAGAATTACAGCATTGACATTCGTTGGCGTGTCACAACGCACGCCGTCCTCATCGAAACTGCGGTGAGATCGCACATTTCACGCACAACGCGATCTCCCCGCAGTCTCGGCGGGCGGGTCGGGGCACCGGGGCTAGCCCTTACCGGCGCGCACTCCCTCTTCGACCTTCTTCCCCAGGTCAGCATCCACGTTTCGCCAATACTCGAAGACCCGCGAGAGCACCGGTTCCTTCACGCCGTCGAGCACGTGGCCGATGATGTTGCTGGCCAACCGATCGCGCGCGGCGTCATCGAGGACGTCGCGGACCAGCGTGCCCGGCTGCCCCCAGTCGTCGTCCTCGGCCCGCAGCGTGTACGCCGATCGGACCATGTCCCCGTCGGACACCCAGTGCGCCTCGGCGACGCGCTTCGGGTCCTCCGCCACGGGGCCGCCCATCGAATTCGGCGCGTAGACCGGGTCGGTGGCATTGCGAATCCGCATCGCCCCGTCCTTGGAGTAGGCGTTCACCTCAACCTTGGGCTCGTTGACCGGAATCTGCTTGTAGTTGACGCCGAGTCGGGCGCGGTGGGCGTCGGAGTAGGAGAACCCACGGGCCAGGAGCATCTTGTCCGGGCTCAGTCCGGTGCCCGGCACGATGTTGTTGGGCTCGAAGGCGGCCTGCTCGATCTGCGCGTGATAGTCGACGACGTTGCGGTCCAGCTTCATCGTGCCGACATCGACTAGCGGGTAGTCGGCGTGCGGCCAGATCTTCGTCAGGTCGAACGGGTTGAACCGGTAGGTCTTGGCGTCCTCGAACGGCATGATCTGCATCTTCAGCGTCCACGTGGGGTGGTTTCCCGCCTCGATCGAGTCGTACAGATCGCGCTGGTGGTAGTCACCGTCCTCGCCGGCGATACGGTCGGCGTCCTCCTGGGTGAGGAAGTCGATGCCCTGGTCGGTCTTGAAGTGGTATTTCACCCAGAACATCTCACCGCCGGCGTTGACCCAGCTGTAGGTGTGGCTGGAGTAGCCGTTCATATGCCGCCAGCTCTTCGGGATGCCGCGATCACCCATCAGATAGGTGACCTGGTGCGCCGACTCCGGCGACAGCGTCCAGAAGTCCCACTGCATGTTGTGATCGCGAAGGTTGTTGGCGGCCATGCGTTTCTGCGATCGGATGAAGTTCTGGAACTTCATCGGGTCACGCACGAAGAACACCGGCGTGTTGTTGCCGACCATGTCGAAGTTGCCCTCGGACGTGTAGAACTTCAGCGCGAACCCGCGCGGATCGCGCCACGTGTCTGGGCTGCCACGCTCGCCGGCGACGGTGGAGAACCGAGCGACCATCTCGGTCTTGGTGCCGGGTTGGAACACTGCGGCCTTGGTGTACTGACTGACGTCGTTGGTCACCTCGAACGTGCCGAACGCGCCGCCGCCCTTGGCGTGAGGCTGACGCTCCGGAATGCGTTCCCGGTTGAAGTTGGCCATCTGCTCGATCAGGTAGTGGTCCTGGAGCAGGATCGGTCCGTCCGGGCCGACCGATAGCGAATGCTCGACGCTGGGTACGGCGGCGCCACCATCCGTCGTCGCGATCTTCTCGGTCATCACTCATCTCCTCTGCCGCGGCCGTTGGGCTGGGCCGCGCCCACTGGGGTACCCGCGTTTGGGCGCGGATATCCCAGTGGGCGCGTCAGGATTCGAGTCGCGCCGCGATGCGGCGCAGTCGCGCCTAGCGCGGCGGCGTGGGGTTCATCGAGGACGGCCCCTGGCTCGACTGACCGGATCCGTCACCGAAGGGGCCACCCGGGCCCATGGTGCCGCCGGGACCACCCGGGAAGACGAAGCCCGGCCCGGGACGCACCATCGGACCCATCGGACCCATCTGGAACATCGGGGGCGGACCCTGCCGGTGCTCCATCGAGCCGTCGCGGTCGCCACCACCGCGGTGATGTCCACCACCGGAGTGCGCGCCGAGCACGAAACCGGTACCGAAGATGACGGTGACGATGAAGACGACGCCCGCGACGATGCCCACCCACGCGGCGACCTGGTTGAGCCGGCTCGACCTGCGGGGTTCGGGCGGGTACGGGCCGACACTGGCCGGTGCGGGCGCGAACTGCGGCGGCGGGGCCTCCTGGGGCGTGATCGGCCCGGTCGCGGGTTCGGAGGACGGCGGGGTCGACGGCGCAGGGGGTGGGGTTTCGCTCATTCCTCGATCGTGACCCCGCTCGCAATGCGTTGGTGAAGAACAGGCTATGAATCCGCTGTGAGAGTCCGACTGTGAGTTGACCCGCAAGGGGTTTGGCGTGGCCGTGCCGTGGTACTCCGCCCAAGTGTCCGGTCAACGGACCGGACGGATAGCCAATAGGAGTCAGTATGAGCTTTGTGGACAAGGCCAAGAACAAGGTCGAGGACCTCGGCGGCCAGGCCAAGGAAGCGGCCGGCAAGGCCTCCAACGACAAGAGCACCGAGAACGAGGGCAAGGCCGACCAGGTCAAGGCCAATCTCAAGGATGCGGGCGAGAAGGTCAAGGACGCCTTCAAGAAGTAGGCCTTCAGCCGACTCGGCCCGTCACCTCGGTGGCGGGCCGAGTCGCTGCACCTAGGGCTTGAGCGGATTCACCGCGAACTGGATGACGCGATATGGCGCGTTGTCACCCCGGGGCAGGGTGTTCCACTGACTGACGAACACCCGCACCTCATCGATGGTGGAGCCCGGCGAGATGTACCCGCCGTAGGGCTGGGCGAGCCGGTTGTCGTGTGGCGGGGGCAGATCATCGGGTCGGTCGGGCCAGTCCGCGGCGAAGACCACCGTGGTCACCGGCGCGGTGCCCAGTCCCGTCGGGTGGGCGGCCACCCGCACCTCCATGTTTCCGGTGGTCGCGTTGAAGTACGACAGGACCGCCTTGCCATCGATCTGGCGCACGCTCATCTCGCCGACGGCGTCATTCCACAACGGTGTCGGAGCCTTACCCCAACCGCCGTCAGGCCCGGGTAGCCCCGACCAGGCCTGCCAGGTGCTCCTATCGGTGAAGTGCTGCGGTGTCACGCGGTACAGCTCGACCGGTCCGCTGCGGTCGAAGTCGTTGGCCACGATGAAGACCCACCCGCTGGGCGAGTCGGGTGTGGGGATGGGGTCGTAGTACCCGCTGATCTGGGACTGCCTGCCCCCTGCGTATTCCGCGGGACGCTCCGACTTCGGCACCGTCGGCCAATTCCCCTGCGCTGCATTGGCCTTCACCAGTCGCGACGTCGCGGGCACCAGGCTCTTGGTGGTCGTGACGAGCATGTAGTTCTCGCGGTTGATCTGGACGACGCCCGCGGGCAGTTGCGACGAACCCGGCGGCGTGGGGTCAGCCAGCAGTGGTTTGTACACGCCGGTCACCCCGTCGTAGCGCACCCCGCCCGGGTCCCCGATGGAATCGGTGTCGACATGCAGGGCGATCGGCGAGTACCAGCCGCCGAAGCCGACACCCTGGCCCGCGAAACTGTCACCACACACCTGCAGTATCCCGCTCGGAAACTCCATGAACTCGCACAGGTCGGTCGCGCCGATACCGTAATCCCTTGTCGGCGTTCCTGTTCCAGCCGCCGGACCGATCCGGATCGCCTGCCCAGGCGCCAGCGGCCCCAGCACGGGGCCCGGCACCGGGGCCGGTGGATCCGCGTGGACCGGCGCGGCGACCGCCAAGGCCAACACCGAGATCGACGAAATGGCGAGGCCTACCCGCATTTTCCCGCCAGAACGTCGATTTCGGCGCACAGCGTGGCGGGTGTCAGAGCTGAGCGGCGAGCAGTTCGGCGATCTGAATGGTGTTGAGCGCAGCGCCCTTGCGGAGGTTGTCCCCCGAGACGAACAGCGCCAATCCGCGGCCGCCGGGCACGCCCTCATCCTGCCGAATCCGGCCCACCAGTGAGTCATCCGCACCGGCGGCGGCCAGCGGTGTTGGCACGTCGACCAGCTTCACGCCCGCCGCATCGGCCAGCACCTCCCGCGCCCGCGCAGCCGAAATCGGCCGGGCGAACTCGGCGTTGATCGACAACGAGTGCCCGGTGAAAACCGGCACCCGCACGCACGTTCCGCTCACCAGCAGGTCGGGGATGCCCAGGATCTTGCGGCTCTCGTTGCGCAGCTTCTGATCCTCGTCGGTCTCCCCCGAGCCGTCGTCGACCAGCGAGCCGGCCAGCGGCACCACGTTGAAGGCGATGGGAGCGACGTAGTTCACCGGCGCGGGGTAGGTCAGCGCGCCACCGTCATGCACCAACTCCTCGACACCGTCGATGACCGCGCGCGCCTGGGTGGCCAACTCCTCCACACCGGCCAGACCCGTACCGGACACCGCCTGGTAACTCGACACGATCAACCGCGTCAGGCCGGCCTCGTCGTGCAGCGGCTTGAGCACCGGCATCGCCGCCATGGTGGTGCAGTTCGGGTTGGCGATGATGCCCTTGGGACGCGTTGCCGCGTCACGCGCGAAGTTCACCTCGGACACCACCAGCGGCACATCGGGGTCCTTGCGCCACGCCGACGAGTTGTCGACGACCACCGCACCGGCGGCAGCGAAGCGCGGCGCCTGTACCCGCGACATCGTCGCGCCCGCCGAGAACAACGCGATGTCCAGGCCAGAAGGATCGGCCGTCGCGGCGTCCTCGACCTCGATCTCCTGGCCGCGGAAGGTCAGCTTCTTGCCCTGCGAGCGCGCCGAAGCGAAGAACCGCACCGAGGTCGACGGAAAGTCGCGTTCCTCCAGCAGCTTTCGCATCACCTGGCCGACCTGGCCGGTTGCACCCACTACGCCGATCGAAACCATCTATAAATCCCGTCGCTTCGCTCGCCCCATGACTAGATACCGCTTCCCGCGTACACGACCGCCTCTTCCTCACCACCGAGCCCGAAGGCCTCGTGCAGTGCCGCGACGGCCTTGTCCAACTCCGTGTCCTTGACCAGCACCGAGATTCGGATCTCCGATGTCGAGATCAGATCGATGTTGACGCCGACCGCGGCCAGCGTCTCGCAGAACGTGGCGGTGACGCCGGGGTGGCTGCGCATGCCGGCGCCGACCAACGACACCTTGCCGATGTGGTCGTCGTAGAGCACGGCGGTGAAGCCGATGGCGTCCTTGAGGGCGGTGAGCTTCTCGACCGCACCCGGCCCGCTCTCGCGTGAACAGGTGAAGGTGATGTCGGTCTTGCCGTCCTCAACCTTGGAGATGTTCTGCAGCACCATGTCGATGTTGACATCGGCATCGGCGACCGCGCGGAACACCTGCGCGGCGTAACCGGGAACGTCGGGCAGACCGACGACGGTCACCTTCGCCTCGCCGCGGTCATGGGCTACCCCGGTGAGAATGGCGTCTTCCATGGGGATGTCCTCCATCGATCCTTTTACGAGCGTGCCCGGCTTGTCGGAGTACGACGACCGGACGTGAATCGGAACGTCGTAGCGGCGGGCGTATTCCACGCAGCGCAGCATCAGCACCTTGGCGCCTGCCGCGGCCATTTCGAGCATCTCCTCGAAGCTGACGGTGTCCAGCTGCCGCGCGTTGGGCACGATGCGCGGGTCGGCGGTGAAGATGCCGTCGACGTCGGTGTAGATCTCGCACACGTCGGCGCCCAGGGCGGCGGCCAGTGCCACGGCGGTGGTGTCCGATCCGCCGCGACCCAGCGTCGTGACGTCCTTGCTGTCCTGGCTCACGCCCTGGAAGCCGGCGACCAGCACGATCAGGCCCTCGTCAAGAGCCTCGCGCAGCCTGCCGGGTGTGACGTCGATGATCTTGGCGTTGCCGTGGGTGCCGGTGGTGACCACGCCTGCCTGCGAGCCGGTGAACGACCGCGCCTCGGCACCGAGCGACGAGATGGCCATCGCAACCAGGGCGTTGGAGATCCGCTCACCAGCGGTGAGCAGCATGTCCATCTCGCGGGCGGGTGGGGCGGGGTTGACCTGGCGGGCCAGGTCGAGCAGGTCGTCGGTGGTGTCACCCATCGCGGAGACCACCACGACGACGTCGTTGCCGGCCTTCTTGGTTTCGACGATGCGCTCAGCGACGCGCCGAATCCGATCGGCGTCGGCCACCGAGGATCCGCCGTACTTCTGGACGACGAGCGCCACTGTCCAGCCTCTCTGGGCGTTCCGGTTTGACCCGGTCGGGTCCCTCCAAGAATAGGGGGTCTGCGCACCTGGTTTCTCGTCACCTCCTGCCGAGGTCACGCCGGTAGCGTGGGATCGCGTGAGCAAGCGAGCGACCCAGCGCCCCGCCGACCGGCTGGCCGACACACGGGTGCCCATCCATCCGGACGTCGCGGCCCGGTGGAGTCCACGGGCGTTCGACCCCGATTCCACCGTCTCAGCAGCTCAGATCACGGCGCTCGTGGAGGCGGCGCGGTGGGCGGCGACGTGGGGACACCGGCAACCGGTGCGCTTCGTGATCGGGTTGCGGACCGGAACGGGTGGAGGACAGATCGAGCCCGATGAGACGTTCACCTCACTGGCCGCGACGCTGAAGCGGGGTAACTCGTATGCGCACGCGGCGAGCGCACTGATCCTGGTGTGCGCCGATCAGGGACCCGACGAGAGGACCGCCCTGTACTCGGCGGTCGACGCCGGCGCCGCGATCGCGAACCTCACCATCGAGGCGGTGTCGCGGGATCTGATCGCCCATCCGATGGCGGGGTTCGACGTCGACGCCGCGCGGTCGGCGTTCGGCATCCCCGACGACGTGCGACCGATCGCTGTCGTCGCGGTCGGCGTGCTGGGTGACTACGCCACCGCGGCCCCCGAGATCGTCGAGCGGGACTCCCGTCCCCGCGAGCGACTACCGCTCGATCAGATCGCGTTCACCGGCCGCTGGGGCGCGGCGTTCACGCCGGGCACACCGCCGCCAGCTGGCTGATCTCCGCCTCGTACTGATCGTTGAACGCGGTGACCATCATCCCCGCGGCCTGCCGTGGCGGACTTCCCGGAGCGCTGGTCTGGGAGTTGTAGCTGATCTTGGCGTCGACCAGGCGCTTGGCCGTCTTCGCCAGCTCCTGCGCCTGGTCCGCGAGCCCTTCCGCGGTCACCTTGGCGGCACGATCGGACAGGCCATCCGACCAGGCTAGGTAGTCGAGGTCACTGGGCTCGGTCGCGGCCTCATAGGACCCCTCCTCGGGGACGTGAGTCTTGGCGTTGAGCGCGTTGATCTGAGTCTCATTGAACGACAGCAGCTCTCTCACCGGCGCACAGTCCGCCGATGATCGCTGGTCCCGGAAGAACACCCACCAGATGCCGCCACCGACGAGAACGGCCACCAACACCACCACCGTTGTCAGGGGCTTGATTCGTCTCACCACACGATGCTGGCACAGGTTCGGCGCGTACCCGCACGTGGGAGGTTCCCATCAACTTCGCACGGTCCCGTTACGTGGTCGAAACCCGAGAACACCGTCCACGTAACAGAAACATCGGTTACTGCCAGTGAACGGCCCGAATGAGCGGCCGCCACACCTAAGGAAGTAACCGTATGGACGTAGTGGATACAGGCACCACGGCATTCATGTTGTGTTGCATCATCGGGCTCACGCTCATGATTCCGGGACTGGCGCTGTTCTACGGCGGCATGGTCTCAGTCAAGAGCTCGACGAACATGATGATGATGACGTTCGGCGCGGTCGCGATCGTCGGCCTGCTCTGGGTGCTCTTCGGCTTCTCGATGGTCTTCGGCACCAGCTACGGCGGTTTCGTCGGCAGCTTCACCGAATTCGCCGGCATGAAGGACCTGCTCGAGACACAGACCACCATCTCCGGCCTGCCGGTCAGTTTGTTCGCGCTGTTCCAGGCCCTCTTCGCAGCCATCACCGTCGCCCTGATCTCGGGTGCGGTGGCCGACCGGATGAAGTTCGGTGCCTGGATGCTGTTCGCGACCGTTTGGGCCGTGCTGGTCTACTTCCCCGTCGCGCACTGGGTCTTCGCGTTCGACGGTGTGGTGACCGAGAACTCGGTCGGTGGCTGGATCGCCAACACCCTCGGCGCGATCGACTTCGCCGGTGGCACCGCGGTGCACATCAACGCTGGCGCCGCCGCGCTGGCTGTGGCGATCGTTCTCGGCAAGTCCGCGATGTTCGGCCAGCTGCGCAAGCCGCACAACGTGCCGCTGACACTGTTGGGCGCGGGTCTGCTGTGGGCCGGCTGGTACGCGTTCAACGGCGGCTCGGCGCTGGCGGCAGGCAATTCGGCGGCCATCGTCATGGTCACCACGTTCGTCGCGACATGCGCGGCGACGCTGGCCTGGCTCGCCGTCGAGAAGATCAAGGACGGTCACGTGACGGGCGTCGGTGCGGCCTCCGGTGCCATCACCGGCCTGGTCGCGATCACCCCCGCCTGTGGTGCGGTCACTCCCGTCGGCGCGATCTTCGTCGGCGCCATCGCCGGGGCGATCTGCGTCTACGCGGTCGGCCTGAAGTCGAAGTTCGGCTACGACGACTCGCTCGACGTGGTCGGCGTCCACCTGGTCGGCGGCGTCATCGGCACCCTGCTGATCGGTTTCTTCGCCAGCGAGGGCATGCCCAACGGTGTCAACGGCCTGTTCTACGGCGGCGGCGTCGACCAGTTGTGGAAGCAGGCGGTCGCAGCCTTCGCGGTGATGGCCTACTCGTTCGTCGTGGCCTTCGCCATCGCCTTCGCCATCAAGAAGACGATGGGCATCCGCATCTCGCCGGAGGAGGAGGAGCAGGGCATCGACTCCACGTTCCACCGCGAGTCCTCCTACGACATGGCTTCTGCCTGATGTGACGCGATCCCCCGGTCGGCGCACTCACGCGCGCTGGCCGGGGTTTCTCGCGCTGCATGATGTTTCCTCTCGCGATACATTGATTCCTGACAAGAGACAAGGGCTGACATGACCAATGGCAGTGACACCCTCGCGGAACGCGCGGAAGCGGCGGGCACCAAGTTCATCCTCGCGCTGTTCGTGGACCTCCGCGGAAAGCCGTGCGCGAAGCTGGTACCCGTCGAGGCCATCGACATGCTGGCAACCGACGGCGTCGGATTCGCCGGCTACGCCGTGGGTGCCATGGGCCAGGAGCCCAAGGACCCCGACCTGATCGCGATCCCCGATCCGGCGTCGTTCACCCCGATCCCGTTCATCAAGGACGGCCTGGCGATCGTGCACTGCGACCCGCACGTCGAGGGCAAGCCGTGGCCATACGCGCCACGCATCATCCTCAAGTCGCTTATCGCCCGCGCCGCCGACGCCGGCTTCGAACCCTGGGTCGGCGCGGAGGTCGAGTACTTCCTCCTCCGGCGCGACGCCGATGGGGGTCTGGCCACCGCAGACGTCGACGACACCGCATCCCAGCCCTGTTACGACGCGCGCGGCGTGACCCGCATGTACGAGCATCTGACGACCGTCTCGACAGCGATGAACTCGCTCGGCTGGTCGAACTACGCCAACGACCACGAGGACGGCAACGGCCAGTTCGAGCAGAACTTCGAGTTCGCCGACGCCCTGACCACCGCCGATCGGGTGGTGACGCTGCGCTACCTGTTGTCGATGATCGCCGCCCAGCGCGGCATGATCGCGACGTTCATGCCCAAGCCGTTCGCCGACCGCACCGGCAGCGGGCTGCACTTCCACCTCTCCCTCACCAGTGGCGGCACACCGGTGTTCCCCGACGCGGACGACGCCCGCGGCCTCGGCCTCTCGGACACGGCCTACGCCTTCATCGGCGGCATCCTCGACCACGCGTGCGCCCTGCAGGCCGTGGTGGGCCCGACGGTCAACTCCTACAAGCGAACCGGTGCACTCACCACGGCCTCGGGTGCGTCGTGGGCACCGAGGACGCCGACCTACGGCGGCAACGACCGCACCCACTACATCCGGGTGCCCGATGACCAGCGCATCGAGATGCGCGGCGGTGACGGCTCGGCCAACCCCTATCTCGCGATCGCCGCGGCGCTCGGGGCGGGTATCGACGGCATCAAGCGCAGCCTCGACCCCGGGGAGCTGGGCTCCGGTTCCGCCCGCACCCTGCCGCCCACGCTGCTGCACGCGGTCGACGATCTGCAGGCCGATCCGCTGATCACCGGTGTGCTCGACGCCGAGGGCGCCGGAGTGTCCGGCTACTTCGCCGACCTCAAGCGCACCGAGTTCTTCGAGTACCACAGCAAGGTCAGCCCGTGGGAGGTCGACAAGTACCTCACCGCATTCTGACCGTCGACACGAAAGGACCAGGGAGACAATCCATGTGCGGCATCGTGGGGTTGCATCTGCGCAACCCCGAACTTCATCCCCGGCTCGGTGAGCTACTCACCGGCATGCTGTGCGAGATGTCCAACCGAGGTAACGACTCGGCGGGTGTCGCCGTCTACGGCGACCCAATCTGGACACCACCGGGGCGGGCGTGCGTCTCGATTCTCGAACTGACCGACGCGGCCGATGTGGTGCAGACTGCGGTGGGCGTCGAACTCGGTGCACCGGTGACGGTTTCGGTGCTGGACGCGACGTATCTAATCACCGCCGACACGGCACCGGAGACGCTGAGCTCGGCTGTCAGCGCCGTCTATCCCGACTCACTCATCGCGGGGTTCGGCAACGATCTTGCCGTGCTCAAGGGCGTCGGACACCCCAGGACACTCACCGACGCGTGGGGCCTGGCCGGGGCCAGCGGTTGGCAGGGCGTGGGGCACACCAGGATGGCCACCGAGTCCGCCGTCACCCCCTCGGGTGCCCATCCCTACGCCGTCGGACCCGATCAGTGCCTCGTGCACAACGGTTCGTTCGCCAACCACGCCACCATCCGTCGCGAACTGCGGGCCGCCGGTGTGCATTTCGACAGCGAGAACGACACCGAGGTCGGCGCGCGGTTCGTCGCCGACCAGCTCGCCAGCGGCCGCGACGTGCAGACCGCGCTGAAGGAGCTCTGCGCCACGTTCGACGGCTTCTACACGCTGCTGGTGTCCAACCGCGACTCGTTCGCCGTCGTACGCGACGCCATCGCCTGCAAGCCCGCCGTCATCGCCGAGACCGACGACTGGGTGGCTATGGCCAGCGAGTACCGCGCACTGTCCGGCCTGCCCGACGTCGAGCACGCCTCGATCTGGGAGCCCGAGCCCGAGGTGGTGTACGCGTGGACCAGATGACATTCGACCTCGCAGTGTCCCCGCTGCGCGACGTCAACAGCGCACTGCACGCACCGAATCTCATGGGCGAGTTCGTGATCGAGCACCCCGCGGGCGCGCACAACGTGGCCGTCGGCGTCGACGCCCCGGTGAGGGTCACGGTGGCCGGGCACGTCGGCTACTACGCCGCGGGCATGAACCAGCAGGCCGAGATCGTCATCGACGGCAACGCGGGCACCGGGGTCGCCGAGAACATGATGAGCGGCGTCGTGTGGGTCAAGGGCAACGCGTCGCAGTCCGCGGGTGCGACGGCACACGGCGGTCTGCTGGTCATCGAGGGCAATGCCGCTGCGCGGTGCGGTATCTCGATGAAGGGTGTCGACATCGTCGTCGGGGGGAACATCGGCCACATGAGCGCCTTCATGGCCCAGGCCGGCACCCTGGTGGTGCGCGGCGACGCCGGGGAGGCACTGGGCGACTCGATCTACGAGGCCAGGCTTTACGTCCGCGGGGATGTCGCCTCGCTGGGTGCGGACTGCATCGCCAAGCCGATGCGGCCCGAACATCACGAGGAACTCGGACGTCTCCTCAAGGCGGCCGGTTACGGCGAGGACGACACCGCCGGCTACACGCGGTACGGGTCGGCCCGCGACCTCTACCACTTCCACGTCGACAACGCAGGAAGCTACTGATGACCACCGCAGACGAGCGGGCCCGGCTGGGCCTGCGTGAATCGGCGACCTTCGATCGGGCCACCATCGCCGCGATCCAACGCGCCGCCGACACCGGTATCTACGACATCCGCGGCTGGGGTGCCAAACGCCCGCTGCCACACTTCGACGACCTGCTGTTCCTCGGTGCCTCGATGTCGCGATACCCATTGGAGGGGTATCGCGAACGGTGCGGCACCGACGTGGTGCTCGGCGACCGGCACGCCAAACACCCACTGCACCTGGATATCCCGGTGACCATCGCGGGCATGTCATTCGGCGCACTGTCGGGCCCGGCCAAGGAGGCGCTCGGTCGCGGTGCCAGTGCGGCGGGCACGTCCACCACCACCGGTGACGGCGGTATGACGCCCGAGGAACGCGGCCAGAGCAAGCATCTGGTGTACCAGTACCTGCCGTCACGGTATGGGATGAACCCCGACGACCTGCGCAGGGCTGATGCCATCGAGGTGGTGCTCGGCCAGGGCGCGAAACCCGGTGGCGGCGGAATGCTGTTGGGCCAGAAGATCTCCGACCGGGTCGCGGGTATGCGCACCCTGCCCGCGGGCATCGACCAGCGCTCGGCGTGCAGACATCCGGACTGGACCGGGCCCGATGATCTGACCATCAAGATCAACGAGCTGCGCGAGATCACCGACTGGGAGAAGCCGATCTACGTCAAGGTCGGTGCCACCCGCACCTACTACGACGTGAAGCTCGCCGTGCACGCCGGCGCCGACGTCGTCGTCGTGGACGGTATGCAGGGTGGCACCGCGGCCACCCAGGAGGTGTTCATCGAACACGTCGGCATCCCGACGCTGGCGGCGCTGCCGCAGGCCGTGCAGGCGCTCACCGAGCTGGGCGTCCACCGGACCGGGGCGAGCGGAGCGACGGGAAAGAAGGGCGTTCAGCTCATCGTGTCCGGCGGCATCCGCAGCGGCGCCGATGTCGCCAAGGCACTGGCGCTGGGCGCCGACGCCGTCGCCATCGGCACCGCCGCGCTCATCGCACTCGGCGACAACGATCCGCGCTATGGCGCCGAGTACGAGAAGATCGGCAGCGCAGCGGGTTTCTACGACGACTTCCAGGACGGTCGGGACCCGGCGGGGATCAGCACCCAAGACCCGGAACTGGCGGCGCGATTCGACCCGATCGAGGGCGGACGCCGGCTGGCGAACTATCTGAGCGTGCTGACCATGGAGGCGCAGACCATCGCCCGCGCCTGCGGCAAGGCACATGTCTGCCACCTCGAGCCCGAGGATCTCGTCGCCGTGTCGATCGAGGCGGCCGCGATGGCGCGCGTCCCGTTGGCGGGCACGAACTGGATCCCCGGGGCCGGCCTGTGACGCCGCGGACGCGAGGAGCAAAGTGAGACAGACCGCGGACGTCGTCATCATCGGAGGTGGCATCGAGGGTGCGTCGGCGGCGTGGGCGCTCGCGGCGCGCGGCGTCACCGATGTCGTTGTGTGCGAACGCAACACCGTCGGCGCAGGCATGACCGGCAAGTCCTCGGGCGTCGTTCGCTGCCACTACGGCGTGAGTTCACTCGCCGCGATGGCCACGGCCAGTCTCGAGGTGTTCGAGAATCCGCAGTCCCACTTCGGTGAGGACGTCACCGACATCGGGTTCCGTCAGAGCGGCTACGTCGTCGGCGTCGGCGAGCAGAACGTCGATGCGCTGCGCAAGAGCCTCGCCGCGCAGCGCGCGGTCGGGGTGCAGACCGAGGAGATCGACACAGCCGACGTGGCCCGGCTGTGGCCGCATGCCGACCTGACACCGTTCGGCGCGTTCGGCTGGGAGGCCCGCGGCGGCTACGGCGACGCCTATCTGACCGCGCAGGCATTCTCGGCGTCTGCCCGTGCGGCCGGTGTCCGGATCAGGCAGGGAGCCGAGGTCACCGACCTGCTGCTCGACGGCGACCGCGTGACGGGTGTGCGCCTGCGCGACGGGCAGGCGATCGCGGCGGAACGCGTCGTCGTCGCGACCGGGGTGTGGACACGTCCCTTCCTCGCGCCGTATGGCGTCGACGTCCCCATCGAGGTGGTCCGGGAGCAGATCGTGCTGATCGCGCCGGGCATCGAGAAGTGCGTCGTGGACCGACTGCCCGTGTTCTCCGACCTGGTGTCGCTGCAGTACATCCGGCCCGAGCCCAACGGCGAACTGCTGTTCGGCAACAGCGACCTGTCGCACTGCGAGACCGCCGACCCCGACGGCTACCTCAACCGGGCCACCGAGCAGTTCGTCGACCTCGTCGTCGACCGGGTCGGCACCCGCTTCCCCGGCCTGACCGACGCGGCGATCAGCGGCAGCTATGCCGGCTGTTATGACGTCACCCCGGACTGGAATCCGGTGATCTCGCCGACCGGGATCGACGGCCTGCTGGTGGCCGCGGGATTCAGCGGGCACGGCTTCAAGATCGCGCCCGCCGTGGGCAGGCTGGTCGCCGATCTGGTGATCGACGGCGCCAGTGCCGATGCCCGCATCCCGGCGAGCGACTTCCGGCTCGCCCGGTTCGCCGACGGCGCGCCCCTGCGGAGCCCGTACCCGTACGTCGGTGCGGGTGAGATGCGCTAGCCACCGAGCGAGAGAATGGACCCGTGAGCCCTGTTGACGATGATGTGCCGCGTCCGCGCACAGCAGAGGACGGGTTGCTTCGCAACGTGTCCGGCAGCGCCCGCGACCGCGATCCGGCGCGGCCCGTCGACGAGGTCGAGATCGAGACGGCCATCGGCGCAAACGTGCGCAAGCTACGGCAGCAGCATGGCCTCACCGTGGCTGAGATGGCCACGCGGGTCGGTATCTCGAAGGCGATGCTCTCCAAGATCGAGAACGCTCAGACCTCGTGCAGCCTGTCGACGCTGGCGCTGCTGGCCAAGGGTTTGGACGTGCCCGTCACCAGCCTGTTTCGCGGTGCCGACGTTGAACGGCCCGCCGCCTTCGTCCAGTCGGGCGGCGGCGCGCACATCGTGCGTGAGGGCACGCGGGAGGGGCACGAGTACCGGTTGCTCGGGTCGCTGCGCGGCGAGCACAAGCGGTTGGAGTGCCTGCACGTCACGCTGTCGGACAAATCCAAGACCTACCCGCTGTTCCAGCACCCCGGCACCGAGTTCATCTACATGCTCGAGGGCGTGATGGACTACGGCCACAGCCGCTCGGTGTACCGGCTGCACCCCGGCGACTCACTCCAGATCGACGGTGAGGGCTCCCACGGCCCCGTCGACCTGATCGAGGTGCCGATCCGGTTCCTGTCGGTGATCGCGTTTCCCGACTCCCAGGTGTGAGGAGTCCCACGCACAGGAGCCCTCAATCGAGTTTTGGTCGCCGCAGGGCGGCGGCGTACAGTGAGCGACGTGCAGCGGGTGCTCCTCCTCGGACGCCGCGACGGGGTCTGACCAGACCGGCTCTCCGTCGCGGGTGTTTCTGATGCGCCGGTCTTGACCTCTCCCCGAGGTTCCAAACAAGACAAAACCGGAGCAGAACACCGTGAACAATCCCAATCCCCATTCGATCGACGCCTACACGTCGGCGCGCACCATCAGCACTCCCGCGGGCCCGCCCAACCCCGGCCAGCCCGCCTGGAACACCCAGCGCGCCACCTCGATGCCGGTCAATCGGTACCGCACGTTCGCCGACGAGGTCGAGCCAGTGACCCTGGCCGACCGCACCTGGCCGGACAAGGTCGTGACGACAGCCCCGATGTGGTGTGCGGTCGACCTGCGTGATGGCAACCAGGCCCTGATCGACCCGATGAGCCCGGCTCGTAAGCGGCGCATGTTCGACCTACTGGTGCGAATGGGCTACAAGGAGATCGAGGTCGGCTTCCCGTCGGCCAGCCAGACCGACTTCGACTTCGTCCGCGAGATCATCGAGCAGGGCGCGATCCCCTCCGACGTCACCATCCAGGTGCTGACCCAGTGCCGTCCCGAGCTGATCACCCGCACCTTCGAGGCGTGCGCCGGCGCCCCGAATGCGATCGTGCACTTCTACAACTCGACGTCCATCCTGCAGCGCAGGGTGGTCTTCCGCGCCGACCGCGACGCCGTCAAGGCCATCGCCACCGACGGGGCCCGGATGTGCGTCGAGGAGGCGGCGAAGTACCCGGACACCCAGTGGCGCTTCGAGTACAGCCCGGAGTCCTACACCGGCACCGAGCTGGAGTACGCCAAGGAGGTCTGCGACGCCGTCTCCGCCATCGTCGCGCCCACCCCGGATGTGCCGCTGATCATCAACCTGCCCGCCACCGTCGAGATGGCCACGCCGAACGTGTACGCCGACTCGATCGAGTGGATGAGCCGCAACCTGGCCAGGCGCGATTCGATCATCCTGAGCCTGCACCCGCACAACGATCGCGGAACCGCCGTCGCCGCAGCGGAATTGGGCTACCAGGCCGGTGCGGACCGGATCGAGGGCTGCCTGTTCGGCAACGGTGAGCGCACCGGGAACGTATGCCTGGTGACGCTGGGCCTGAACCTGTTCAGCCGCGGCGTCGATCCGCAGATCGACTTCTCCAACATCGACGAGATCCGGCGCACCGTCGAGTACTGCAACCAGCTGCCCGTGCATGAGCGCCACCCCTACGGCGGCGACCTGGTCTACACCGCGTTCTCCGGCAGCCACCAGGACGCCATCAACAAGGGACTGGACGCCATGAAGGTGTCGGCCGACGAGGCGGACGCCGACGTCGACGACATCCTGTGGCAGGTGCCGTATCTGCCGATCGACCCCAAGGACGTCGGCCGCACCTACGAGGCCGTCATCCGGGTCAACTCGCAGTCCGGCAAGGGCGGCGTCGCCTACATCATGAAGTCCGATCACGGTCTGTCGCTGCCGCGCCGACTGCAGATCGAGTTCAGCCAGTCGGTGCAGAAGATCACCGACGGTGAGGGTGGCGAGGTGTCACCCAAGGAGATGTGGGATGTCTTCGCCGAGGAGTACCTGGCGCCGATCAAGCCGCTGGAGCGGATTCGCCAGAAGGTGGACGCCGCCGAGGTCGACGGTGGTATCGACACGATCACCGCCGTGGTGAAGGTCGACGGTGTCGAGCAGGAGATCGTCGGCGCGGGCAACGGACCGTTGGCGGCGTTCGTCGACGCCATCGGCAAAGTCGGCTTCGACGTGTCGGTACTCGACTACTCCGAGCATGCGATGTCCTCGGGCGAGGAGGCGCAGGCCGCGGCGTATGTCGAGGCGTCGATCGGCGGTAGGACCGTGTGGGGTGTGGGTATCGCGACGTCCATCACGACGGCCTCATTGCGCGCCGTCGTATCGGCCGTGAACCGTGCCGCCCGCGGCTAAACTGACGCGCACGCAAAGTTTGCGAGTATCTAGCGTTTAGGAGTTAGACGTGGACTGGGGCTCAACGTGGGACTTCCTCTGGCACTTTCTCATCATCTTCGCGTGGATCGCCTACCTTCTGGTGCTCTTCCAGATCCTCACGGACCTGTTCTGGCGTGACCACAAGACATCGGGCGTCGTCAAGGCGATCTGGGTCGTCTTCCTCATCCTGATCCCCTGGCTGACGGCGTTGGTGTACCTGATATTCCGTGGCCAGGGCATGTCCGCGCGGGCGCGGGAGGCCGCCATGGAGGCCAAGCAGCAGACCGACGAGTACATCCGTCAGGCCGCAGGACGGTCACCCGCCGAGGAGATCGCGCATGCCAAGCAACTGCTCGACGGTGGCACCATCAGCCAGGCTGAGTTCGACTCGCTGAAGGCCAAGGCGCTCGCCGCCTGATCGACGAGGCCGGCCGGGCCCAGTACCCGGCCGGACCTCGACGTCACGCGGGACGCAAGCCGCGATAGAACGTCACCGGGCCGACGAAGCGCAGTCGCCGCGAGCCCAGATCCGCCGCCTCGAAACCGCTGTTGCGCAACAGGTCAAGAATCACCTCCGCGTCGTTGGCCACCCCCATGCGATCCCCGACGATGTCGACGATGTGCACGCTGCCACCCGGCCGCAGGACCCGGAACGTCTCCGATACCGCCGCCGCCTTCACATCGTGATCCAGGTGGTGCAGCATCATCGACGACAGCACCCGATCGAACGCCCCGTCGGCGTAACCCAACGCCTGCGCATACCCCTGCTCGAGGCGAACCGCGCTGGCATTGCGCAACTTTCGCCTGGCCCGGTCGAGCGCTCGCGGATCGGGGTCGGTCCCCGTCACCACGGCGCTCGGTCGAGCTCGATGCACGCGCGTCGTGAGATTGCCCGTTCCGCAACCAATCTCAAGCACACGCGCGCCGTCGAACAGCTCGGTCTGCGCGATGAGCGCGTCGTAGGCGGGCGGCATCCCCAGCAGGCGGGTGAAGAGGTCGTAGCTCGGAAGCAGCCAGTCCCGTCCCGCGGCCGGCACGTAGTCATGGCGGTGGCCCATGGAGTTCGTCACTGAATGCGGATGATCTTTGGTCATGGTTCCATCGTCGCCGCCAAATCAGCTGACATGTCGTTGGATCATTGGGAGAAGTGGGACTATCTTCGGATCATGACGCCGTCGGCCCGACTGGTTCGCCACGACGACGGAATCCCGGTTTACGACTACCCAACCGATCCGGCGACACCACCGGTGTCAGTGGTTCGGCTGCAGCGCGACGGCCTGCCCGAGAAGCGCCGCCATATCCATGACTTCCCGATTCTGCTGTACCTGCCCGACACCGCATCGGTTCACGTCGCCGCGGCGGGTGACGCGATAGACCCGGTCTGGGCGGCCGACAAGACGCGCGGTGCCGCCGTCTTCTTCGATCCGGCGGCACTCGAAGGCGGCGCTCGATCCCCCTGGCCATCCTGGCGCAGTCATCCACTGCTGTTCCCGTTCGTGCACGGCACCGCTGGCGGGTTGCTTCATCTCCAGCTTCCTGATGCACGAAAGCCCTTCTGGGAAAGCCGAATCGAGTCGCTCGAGACCGAACTCTCCGACCGGCGCGACGGCTATCGGCAGGCCGTGCTGGCGCATCTGACCCTGCTGCTCATCGACCTCGCCCGGATGACCGACGACGTCGTCGGCGACCTGCGCCGCAGTAACGACCCGATCGTCGCCGACGTCTTCGCCGTCATCGATCGCCGGGTGGGCCTGCCGCTCTCACTCAAGGACGTCGCCCATGAGCTCGGGCTGACACCCGGGCATCTGACCACCGTCGTGCGTCGCCGCACCGGGCGCACGGTTCAGGAATGGATCACCAAGCGCCGAATGACCGAGGCACGGGCGCTGCTCGCCGGAACCGACATGCCGATCGCCGAGGTCGCGCGTCGAGTCGGGATCTCTGACGCCGGCTACTTCGCCCGACTGTTCCGCTCGACGCATGGGATCTCACCACGCGAGTGGCGAGGTCACGTCGCGCCGGAGACCCCGCTCAGAACAGGGTGAACTGATCGCCGGTCAGGGTCGGGTCGGCGAACTCCTCGATGTCCCGGCCGCCCACCACGCGGTCCAGCAGATCCATGAAGTCGGCGTCGCTGACCAGCGGGACACCCATCTCGCCGGCCTGGTAGCCCTTGCCTTGATCCGGCTCGACCTCATCGCACACGACCAGCGATGTCTGCTGATCGACCGTCTCGGTGTATGCCAGCCCCGCGTGCAGTGCACGTTCGATGAGCTCCTCGTAGGTGTGGCGCACCTCGGCGGACATCGCCACCCGCATGCCCTGCACCAACGGTCTGCCTGAGACGAACCGGCCGGGGTTCTGATACGGGCAGGGCAGCCGGGCCGCAATCGTCTTGAGCGGACGCAACTCGTCATGAGTGACCTGCCCGCTGGGCCAGCGCCGCCGCGTCACCGGACGCACCGGCAGCCACGCCCTGCGGTCGAGCGCGCCGGCCAGGGCGGGTTTGAGGATCTGGGCCAGGACCAGCGCGTCGTCCAGCGCATCGTGGGGCCGCATCTGGGTGACCCCCCAGTGCGCGGCCAACGTCTCCAGGCGCAGGTTCTCGGTGCCCAGATCGAGGCGGCGCGCCAACTCGACCGTGCACATCACGGTGTCCACGGGGAGTTCGGCGCCGACGAGTTCTGCCTCGCTGGTCAGAAATGAGTAGTCGAAGGCCACGTTGTGCGCCACCAGCGTGCGGCCCGCGAGCACCTCGTTGAGCTGACCGACGACGTCGGCGAAGGTCGGCTGGCCCTCCAACATCTCGGTGGTCAGCCCGTGCACGTGGGTGGGCCCGGGGTCCACCCCGGGGTTGAGCAGGCTGGAGAAGCTGCCCTCGACGTTGCCGTCGTCCCCAAGAGCCAGCGCGGCGACGCTGACGACGCGAGCCTGCCGCGGGTGAAACCCGGAGGTCTCCACATCCACGACCGCCCAGCCCGCACCGGGTTCGGCGGCGGGCCGGCCCCAGGAGCCGCCATGGGGGCGACTTGCGGCAGATTGGCTCACAAACGCCAGGATGACACGGCGGCCCGACATCCCCGGACCCTCAGCGCCGCGTGTCGCCCGCCCACTTCCCGCCTTCTAGACTGCCGTGGATGGTCACCACGCGCGGACGTCTCGCCCTCGGAGCTGGAGCCGCAGCTCGGTGGGCCTCGCGGGTCACCGGCCGCGGAGCGGGCGCCATGATCGGCGGGCTCGTGGCCATGACGCTCGACCCCTCGATCCTCGGACAGCTCGGCAAGGGCCGCAGCTCGGTGGTCGTGACCGGCACGAACGGTAAGTCGACCACCACGCGAATGACCGCCGCCGCGCTCGCCACGATGGGTCCCGTCGCCACTAACGCCGAGGGCGCCAACATGGACGCCGGCCTCATCGCCGCCCTCGCCGGCACCCGCGACGCGAGGCTGGCGGCCCTCGAGGTCGACGAGATGCACGTGCCCCACGTGGCCGATGCCGTCGACCCGGCCGTCATCGTGCTGCTGAACCTCTCGCGCGATCAGCTCGACCGGGTGGGTGAGATCAACCACATCGAGCGCACGCTGCGCGGCGGTCTGGCCAGGCACCCCGGCGCAGTGATCGTGGCCAACTGTGACGACGTGCTGATGACGTCCGCGGCCTACGACAGCCCCCACGTGGTGTGGGTGGCGGCCGGCGGCGGCTGGGCCAACGACTCGGTGAGCTGTCCGCGCAGCGGCGAGGTCATCGTGCGCGAGCAGAACCACTGGTACTCGACCGGCACCGATTTCAAGCGCCCCACGCCGCAGTGGTGGTACGACGACACCCACATCCACGGGCCCGACGGCTTGTGCCTGCCGATGACGTTGGCGCTTCCCGGCACGGTGAACCGCGGCAATGCCACGCAGGCGATCGCCGCCGCGGTGGCCCTTGGCGCGGACCCGGCCGCAGCGGTGAAGGCGGCCGAGAGCGTCGATGAGGTCGCGGGCCGGTACTCCACGATTGCGCTCGGCGAGCACACCGTGCGGATGCTGCTGGCCAAGAATCCGGCCGGTTGGCAGGAGGCGCTGTCGATGGTCGACACCGACGCGGGTTCGGTCGTGATCGCCGTCAACGGCCAGGTGCCCGACGGGGAGGACCTGTCGTGGCTGTGGGACGTCAACTTCGAGCACTTCGTGAAACACCCCGTCGTGGCGAGCGGCGAGCGCGGGACCGACCTTGCCGTGCGCCTCGGGTACGCCGGGGTTGAGCACACGCTGGTCGCCAACTCCGTCGAGGCCATCACCTCGTGCCCGCCCGGGCACGTCGAGGTGGTCGCCAACTACACGGCCTTCTCTCAGCTGAGTAGGGCGATCAACCATGGGTGAGTCGACGGTTCGCATCGGGCTGGTACTGCCCGACGTCATGGGCACCTACGGCGACGGCGGGAATGCCGTCGTGCTCCGACAGCGACTGAGGCTGCGCGGAATCGACGCCGAGGTCGTCGACATCACCCTCGCCGATCCGGTGCCCGCCGAGCTGGACCTCTACACGCTCGGCGGCGCAGAGGACTTCGCGCAGCGCCTGGCCACCAAGCACTTGATCCGCTATCCCGGGCTTCAGCGGGCCGCCACACGCGGCGCGCCGGTACTGGCGATATGCGCGGCCATTCAGGTGCTCGGGCACTGGTACGAGACGTCGTCGGGTGAGCGCGTCGACGGTGTCGGCCTGCTGGACGTGACAACCTCGCCGCAACCGAAGCGGACCATCGGCGAGGTCGTGTCAGCACCCCTGCTGGACGGGCTGACTCAGCGACTCACCGGATTCGAGAACCACCGCGGGGGAACGGTTCTGGGTTCGGCCGCCACCCCTCTGGCACGGGTGATCTCCGGTGCGGGCAACCGGGACGGCGACGGCTTCGACGGTGCGGTGCAGGGCAGCGTCATCGCCACCTATCTGCACGGGCCGTGTCTGGCCCGCAATCCCGAACTCGCCGATCACCTGTTGTCGCGCGTGGTCGGCGACCTCGCCCCGCTGGACTTGCCCGAGGTGGAGCAGTTGCGTCGCGAGCGGTTGGCCGCCCCGCGTCGCGTCTAGCGCTTGCCGCGGCTAGGGCTTACAGACCAAGGTCGCGCAGGAACTGCGGCCGGTAGGCCTCGAGGATGACGTAGTTCGGGTCTGGTGTGGGCGTCTCCGGAGCGTCGTCCACGATGACGTCGCCATCGGTCGGGTCCACCCACTCCTGGGCCTCGGCATCCCACCGGCTCACCGTGTAGTCCGCGGTCAACTCGTCGGCGGTCACCAGCGCGCGCACGGTCCGCTCGGCCTCCTGGGCGTCAGCCAGCGTGTGCGTGTACAGCTGCATCCTGTTGCCGTCACGCGTGATGGTCACCCGGCTGCCGAGGCGTTTACGGGCGTCGTCATCGAGGTCAAGCGTCCGCAGGCGCTCCCAAAACGAGAGACCGTGTTCTTCGCTTCCGAGTTCTACCTCGACCTTGAACTCTTCATCTGGCACGAGCACCAAACTAGGCCATGGCTCGACGGCCGGACAACGCCCTACCGAGCGTCAACTCGTCGGCGAACTCGAGGTCGCCACCCATCGGCAGCCCCGAGGCGATCCGCGTCACGGAAAGTCCGGGGATATCGCGCAACATCCGCACCAGGTAGGTCGCGGTCGCCTCACCCTCGGTGTTGGGGTCTGTGGCGATGATGACCTCCGCGACATCGACGCCGTCGACACGCTCGCCGATCCGGTTGAGCAACTCACGGATCCGCAGTTGCTCCGGCCCGATCCCCGACAACGGATTCAACGCGCCACCCAGCACGTGGTAGCGGCCGCGGAACTCGCGAGTGCGCTCGACGGCCGCGACGTCCTTGGGCTCCTCGACGACGCACACCAGCGAGGCGTCACGACGCGAATCGCTGCAGATTCGGCACCGTTCGTGATCTGACACGTTGCCGCAGACCTCGCAGAACGTGACACCGTCGCGCACCCTGCCCAGCGCAGCCGTCAGCCGGTCGATATCCGGCGGCTCGACCGAGAGCAGGTGGAACGCGATGCGCTGCGCGCTCTTCGGACCCACCCCGGGCAGCTTGCCTAGTTCGTCGATCAGATCCTGAACGGGCCCCTCGAACAAGGTGTCAGGCCCCCGGCAGACCCAGGCCGCCGAGGCCACTGGCCAGGGGTCCGAGCTTGCTCTGCGCCAGCAGCGTGACCTGCTGGGCGGCATCCTTCACCGCGCCGACGATGAGATCCTGCAACGTCTCGATGTCATCGGGGTTCACGACCTTGGGATCGATGGCGACACCGATGACCTCGCCACTGCCCTTCATCGTGACCTGAACCAGGCCGCCACCGGCCTGACCGTGCGCCTCTGCGTTGGCCAGCGCCTCCTGGGCCTCCATCAACTGCTGCTGCACCTGCTGGGCCTGCGCCAGGAGTGCTGACATATCGGGTGCTTGGCCGGGCTGCATGAAGTGTCCCCTTGCATGTTGGTCGCATCTTGGTCTCGACTTGGTTGCGCATGGCCTTATGCGGCCATTTGGGGTTCAAGCGTAGTCGTCCCTCGGGCTACGGTGGCGCCGTGCACGTCCCAGCAAGGCTGCGTGTCGGCGCCGCGGTAGCCACCGCCGTCCTGGTCGCATCAACGGTCGCCGCGCCCTCCGGCATCCCCTCAGCCATACCCACCGCCAGTGCCGCTCCCGCCAATATCGCCGGGAAGATCGTGTTCCTCGATCCCGGCCACAACGGGTCCAACGACGCGTCGATCAGCCGCCAGGTGACGACCGGCCGCGGCGGCACCAAGGACTGCCAGGCCAGCGGAACATCAGCGAACGACGGTTACCCCGAGCACTCGTTCGCCTGGGAGACCACTCTGCGCATCCGCCAGCAGCTCACGGCGCTGGGCGTGCGCACCGCGATGTCCCGTGGCGACGACACCGGTCTCGGACCGTGCGTCGACGAGCGCGCCGCGATGGCCAACGCACTGCGCCCGGACGCGATCGTGTCGATCCACGCCGACGGCGGCCCGGCAACCGGTCGCGGCTTCCACGTGCTGTACTCGGCACCGCCGCTCAACGACGTGCAGGCAGGGCCCTCGGTTCAGTTCGCCCAGATCATGCGCGATCAGTTGCAGGCATCGGGCATCCCACCGTCCAATTACATCGGCCAGGGTGGCCTGAACCCACGCTCCGATATCGCCGGGCTGAACCTCGCTCAGTACCCGTCGGTGCTCGTCGAACTCGGCAACATGAAGAACCCGGCGGACTCGGCACTGATCGAGAGCCCGGAGGGCCGGCAGAAGTACGCCGAGGCCGTCGTGCGCGGCATCGCGGGCTTCCTGGGGACCCGCCCGGCGCGAACCGCGTGACCCCGCGCTAGCCCTTTTCTACGACAGTCTTGAGGTTCTCGAGCACCTCGGCCTGAATCTTGCGCAGACCCAACGGCGCGAAGGTCTTCTCGAAGAAGCCGCCGATTCCGCCCGCACCCTGCCACGCGGTCTTCAGTGTCACGGTGCTTCCGGTGCCGGCTGGCGCGATCGTCCAGTTGGTCACCATGGAGGAGTTCGCGTCCTTCTCGATGACGGAGCGCCCGGCGACGTCGACGGTCGCCTTGACGTCACGCACCCGCGACTTGGTGGCCTGCAGCTTCCACGTGGCGACCGTGCCCGCACCCTGCCCACCCTCGAGTACCTGGTACCCGATGTAGCGGTCGGTGAGGATCTTCGGCCGGGTGCTCTGGTAGTCGGCGACCGCTGCGAGAACGGCGTCCGGCTCGGCATTGATCAAGACGGTGCTCGAGGCGCTGACCTGTCCCATCGGTGAAGACTCCTAAGTCTCGAAATATCGCGGGCGTGTTGCCCGGCTGGAGCGGTCGCGTGGACCGCCGCCTGGGACTAGCGTATATGCGTGTCCGCTCTTACAGCTGATCACGTTGCCGGCGTCAAGCGGCTCCTGGCCAGTTACCGGTCCATTCCCGAGAACGCTCCCGTCCGACTGGCCAAGCCAACGTCGAATCTGTTCCGGGCCCGCGCGAAATCCAGCGCCAAGGGTCTGGACACCTCCGGGCTCACCGGGGTCATCGCGGTCGATCCGGTCGCCCGCACCGCCGACGTGGCCGGGATGTGCACGTACGAGGATCTGGTCGCCGCCACACTGCCCCATGGCCTCTCGCCGTTGGTGGTTCCGCAGCTCAAGACCATCACCCTGGGCGGGGCGGTGACGGGGCTTGGCATCGAGTCGGCATCGTTTCGCAATGGGCTGCCGCATGAGTCGGTACTGGAGATGGACATCCTCACCGGCACAGGCGAAGTGATCACCGCGTCCGCAGACCAGCACGCCGACCTGTTCAGGGCGTTCCCCAATTCCTATGGGACGCTCGGCTATTCGGTGCGCCTGAAGATCGAGCTGGAGGACGTCAAGCCGTTCGTCGCGCTGCGGCACCTCCGATTCGAGTCAGTGCCTGAACTGGTGGCGACGATGGACCGGATCGTCGACACCCGCGGCCTCGACGGCGCTCCCGTGGACTACCTCGACGGCGTGGTGTTCAGCGCCGACGAGTGTTATCTGACACTGGGCCTGCGCACATCGACACCCGGCCCGGTCAGCGACTACACCGGTCGAGACATCTACTACCGGTCGATCCAGCACCCCGCAGGCGAGTTGCACGACCGCCTCACCATCCATGACTACCTGTGGCGCTGGGACACCGACTGGTTCTGGTGCTCACGCGCGTTCGGCGCGCAGAGCCCCCGGGTTCGGCCCTTCTGGCCACGACGCCTCCGCCGCAGCAGCTTCTACTGGAAGCTCATCGGCTACGACCAACGGTTCGGCATCGCCGACCGCATCGAGAAGCGCAACGGCAGACCGCCGCGGGAGCGCGTTGTGCAGGACGTCGAGGTGCCGATCGACCGGACCGCCGAGTTCATCGACTGGTTCCTGACCAACGTGCCGATCGAGCCACTCTGGTTGTGCCCACTGCGGTTGCGCGATGACTCCGGTTGGCCGCTCTACCCGATCCGACCGCATCACACCTACGTCAACATCGGATTCTGGTCGTCTGTGCCCGTCGGGCCCGAGGAGGGCCACACGAACAGGCTGATCGAGCGCAGGATCAGTGAACTCGACGGTCACAAGTCGCTGTATTCAGATGCGTATTACTCGCCGGAGGAGTTCGATGATCTCTACGGCGGAGAGGCCTACAAGACGGTCAAGAAGACATACGACCCGGATTCTCGTTTGCTTGAACTGTATGCGAAGGCGGTGCTAAGACGGTGACGACAATCAAGGACCCACAGGACACCACAGACCACGGCAGGCTGACACTGGCGGAGATCCTCGAGATCCTCGCCGCCGGTGAGGAGATGCCGCTGAAGTTCACCGCGTACGACGGCAGTTCAACCGGCCCGGACGACGCGGAACTCGGCCTGGATCTGCGCACCCCGCGTGGCACCACGTATCTGGCGACCGCACCCGGCGAGCTGGGCCTGGCGCGGGCGTATGTCTCCGGCGACGTCGAGCCCCGTGGCGTACACCCCGGCGACCCGTACGACCTGCTCCGCGCGCTGGCCGAGAAGCTGCACTTCAAGAGGCCGCCGGCGCGGGTACTGGCAAACATTGTGCGCTCCATCGGATTCGAGCACTTGATGCCGATCGCACCGCCGCCGCAGGAGGCGCTGCCGCGCTGGCGGCGCATCGCGGAGGGTATGCGGCACAGCAAGTCTCGCGACGCTGAGGCCATCGCTCACCACTACGACGTGTCGAACGCCTTCTACGAGTGGGTTCTCGGACCGTCGATGACCTACACCTGCGCGTGCTACCCGCACGATGGCGCGACGCTGGAGGAAGCGCAGGACAACAAGTACCGACTGGTTTTCGAGAAGCTGCGCCTACAGCCGGGCGATCGCCTACTCGATGTCGGCTGCGGCTGGGGCAGCATGGTGCGCTACGCCGCCCGGCACGGCGTCAAGGCGATCGGCGTGACGCTGTCGCGGCAGCAGGCAGAGTGGGCGCAGAACGCGATCGCCGAGGAGGGTCTGTCCGACCTTGCCGAGGTGCGGCACAGCGACTACCGAGACGTGCGCGAGTCCGGCTTCGACGCGGTGTCCTCGATCGGGCTGACCGAGCACATCGGTGTGGCCAACTACCCGGCGTACTTTCGGTTCCTCAAATCGAAGATGCGGCCCGGTGCCCTGCTGCTCAACCACTCGATCACCCGGCCCGGCAATCGCGCAGGCGCAGGCGCGGGCGGCTTCATCGACCGCTATGTGTTCCCCGACGGCGAACTCACGGGGTCGGGACGCATCATCACCGAGGCTCAGGATGTCGGCCTGGAGGTGATGCACGAGGAGAACCTGCGCAACCACTATGCGAAGACGCTGCGGGACTGGTGCGGCAACCTCGTCGAGCACTGGGACGAGGCGGTCGACGAGGTCGGCGTGGGAACGGCGAAGGTCTGGGGCCTGTACATGGCCGGTTCCCGGCTCGGTTTCGAGACCAATGTGGTCCAGCTGCACCAGATTCTGGCGGTGAAGCTCGATCAGCGGGGCAGCGACGGCGGACTGCCGCTGCGGCCGTGGTGGACGGCCTAGCCTCCGTCGATCGGGCGGGCGCCGAGCTCGGTCTGCAGTAGTTCGAGGGCCACTTCCTCGGGGTCGCGCCGGGGCACGGCGCCATCGCGTTCGGCCTCGGCGAGCATGCTCTCCTCCTCGGCGGCGTCAGGCGGAGGCGGCGTGGGGTCGGCCTGCGGGTGTGACCGCTGATCGGGTCCGGGGCCCGCGGCGTTGGTCGCGCCGGCCTCGCACCTGATGTTCCAGTTCACGCCGAGCGCGTCTTTGAGCGCGTCGCGGATGATCTCCACGTTGCGCGCCTCGTTGATGCGCTTGGCCAGCGGCGCCGAGATATGGCTCAGCACGAGCGTGTCCCGCTCGACGGCGACGACGATCGCGCCGTCGAGCATCACGTCGGTGGGGCGGCGCCGTTCCCGCACCTTCTCGCGCACCGTCGGCCACAGGCTGCGCACGGTTGCAGCGTCGGGCTGTCCGGCCGCGGCCGGAGGCGTCGCCGCGGCGGGAGGCGCCACCGGCGGTGGTGTCGGCGCGGGCCGGGCAACCGGCTCGGGCTGAACAACCGGCTCGGGTGGTGCAACCGGTTCGGGTGGCGCAACCGGCTCGGGTGGGGCGGGAGGTGGCGTCACGACCGCAGGAGGTGGCGTCACGACCGCAGGGGGCGGTGTGACAGCAGCGGGCTCAGGCTCGGCGACGGCCGCACTGGCCGGCTCGGCTGCGGATTGACTGCGTCGGGCGAACTGCTTGCCCGGAGCTCCTGTCGGCGGGGCCGATGCCGGCGCGCCAAATGACGGCGCCGCAGCGGGCGCGGCTGCCGTCGTCTGCCCGGCCAGCGCTGCCTCCCCCGCGGGGATCGACACCGACAGGCGCGTCTCGAGGCGTTCGATCCGTTGCAGCAGAGCCGCTTCGGTGTCACTGGCCGACGGCAGCAGAAGCCGGGCGCACACCACCTCGAGCAGCAGACGTGGAGCGGTGGCCCCGCGCATCTCGCCCAGACCGGCGTGCACCACTTCGGCATAGCGCGTCAGCGTCGCCGTGCCGAGGCGCGTGGTCTGGGAGCGCATCCGCTCCAGCACGTCCACCGGTGCGTCGACCACACCGCGCGCGGCGGCGTCGGGAACGGCCTGCAACACGATGAGGTCGCGGAACCGCTCCAACAGGTCGTTGGCGAACCGGCGCGGGTCGTGGCCCGCATCGATGACGGCCTCGACGGCACCGAACAACGCCGCGGCGTCACCCGCGGCGAGCGCGTCGACGGCGGCGTCGATGAGTGCCATATCGGTGGCGCCGAGCAGCGCCAGTGCCCGTGGATAGGTGACGCGATTGCCGTCGGCGCCTGCGAGCAGCTGGTCGAGCACCGACAGGGTGTCACGTGGCGAACCGCCGCCCGCCCGGATCACCAGCGGGAACACCGCGTCCTCGACGACGACGTCTTCCTGGGCGCAGATCCGCTCGATGAGGCCGCGCATGGTCTTGGGTGCCAGCAGCCGGAACGGGTAGTGGTGGGTCCGCGACCTGATCGTGGGCAGCACCTTCTCGGGTTCGGTGGTGGCGAACACGAAGATCAGGTGTTCCGGTGGCTCCTCGACGATCTTGAGCAGCGCGTTGAAGCCCGCGTTGGTGACCATGTGCGCTTCGTCCACGATGAAGATCCGGTACCGCGACTGCGCTGGGGCGTAGAACGCGCGGTCGCGCAGCTCGCGGGTGTCATCGACACCACCGTGGCTGGCCGCGTCGAGTTCGGACACGTCGACGTTGCCCGGCCCGTTCGGGGCGAGCGCGACACACGAGTTGCACACCCCGCACGGCGTCGCCGTCGGACCCTGCTCGCAGTTGAGCGAGCGGGCCAGGATGCGCGCCGACGACGTCTTGCCGCACCCGCGCGGACCGGAGAACAGGTAGGCGTGGTTGATCCGACCGGAGGTCAGCGCCGTCGACAGTGGCTCGGTGACGTGTTCCTGGCCGACTACCTCGGCGAACGAAGCAGGGCGGTACTTACGGTAGAGAGCCACGGGAGAAGGCTACCCAGAGCGGCGGACTAGTCCCGAACTAGCTCGAGCCCAGCAGGGTCTCGGTCGCCGCCAGCAGCGCGCAGGTGGCCAGCCCGTCGATGGCCTCGCGCAGGTCGGGTAGCGACGGGAACGTGGGTGCGATCCGAATGTTCTTGTCGTCCGGGTCGTTTCGGTACGGGAACGATGCGCCCGCCTCGGTCACCGCGATACCCGCGTCCTTGGCCAGGGCCACGGTGCGCTTGGCGGTACCCGGCCACACGTCGAGGCTGACGAAGTAGCCGCCCTTGGGATCGGTCCACGACGCGATCTTCGACTCCCCCAGCCGGTCCTCGAGGATCTCGGCGACGAGCGCGAACTTGGGCGCCAGCAGCTGCTGGTGGCGCTGCATCTGCAGGCGCACGCCGTCGGCGTCCCCGAAGAACCTCAGGTGGCGCAGCTGGTTGACCTTGTCGGGGCCGATCGACTTCTTGCCCGCGTGCTGCAAGTACCAGGCGATATTGCCCAGCGAGCCCCCGAAGAAGCTGACCCCCGCGCCGGCGAAGGTGATCTTCGACGTCGACGCGAACACCAGCGGCCGGTTGGGGTTGCCCGCGGCCGCCGCCAGGCCGAGCACGTCGACCTGCCGGAGGAAATCGTGGGTCAGGGTGTGCACCGCGTACGCGTTATCCCAGAACAGCCGGAAATCGGTTGCGGCCGTCTCCATCTGGACGAGACGGCGGACGTTCTCCCAGGAGAACGTGACGCCGGTCGGGTTGGAGAACACCGGCACGCACCACATGCCCTTGACCGCGGGGTCGGCGGCGACGATCTCCTCGATCAGGTCGACGTCGGGCCCGTCCTCGCGCATCGGCACAGGGATCATCTCGATGCCGAAGCTCTCGGTGATGGCGAAGTGCCGGTCGTAACCGGGCGACGGGCACAGGAACTTGATGACCGGCTCGTCCCGCCATGGTCTTGGCGAGTCGACGCCACCGTGCAGCAGCGAGAAGACCACGATGTCGTGCATCATCTCGAGGCTCGCGTTGTTGCCCGCGATCAGGTTCGGGACGGGGATACCTAGTAGTTCACCGAAGATCGCCCGCAGTTCGGGCAGTCCGTGCAGGCCACCGTAGTTTCGGGTGTCGGTGCCATCACCGTCGCGGTAGTCCGGCCCCGGGAGGCTTAGCAGCGCGTTGGAAAGGTCGAGCTGAAGCGGCGACGGCTTGCCGCGCGTCAGGTCGAGGCTGAGCTTCTTGGCCTGCAGATCGGCATAGTTGCGGCGCTGCGCTTCATGCTGCGCCTGCAGATCGTCGCCGCCGAGGGACTGAAACGACACGGCGCGCCTTTCACCGTCTACTGAAACACGAAAGAACTACTGGACCCTTGAACCTAAGGGGACCCCGCGCACCCGCCAGAGCCCATTGACCCTTGCTGCCTTCCGGCCCTGGGGGAGTTCACAGGATGGACGCCGCGCGGGGTCCGCCATGAGTGTAATACCCGCCAGCACGAGCCCCGGACCGGTGCCGGTCACGACCCCAGAGTCTGCGTCTTGTGGGGTGTGCCGGGAAGGTCGGCTACCATTGCCCGCGGAGGATTCGCCTAGTGGCCTATGGCGCTCGCCTGGAACGCGGGTTGGGTTAATAGCCCTCAGGGGTTCAAATCCCCTATCCTCCGCACATGGTGGGGGTACGGCCGGTAGAAATACCGGCCGTACCCCACGCCGAAGCCCCACCACCGACTCGAGGAGGAGCATGCGGCGCTGGATCGCGGTCCTGTGGCACGCATCGTTCCTGGTCCTTGCCGGTGTTCTGTACTTCTTCTTCGTTCTGCCCCGCTGGAATGAGCTGACCGGCGCCTGGTCGGAGACCCTCGGCACGGCGATGCGCATCGTGTGCGGCGTTCTGATCGGGCTGTCTGCGCTTCCCGTCGTGTTCACCTGGCTGCGCACCCGTAAGCCCGAGTACGGCACCCCCACGCTGGCGCTAACGCTGCGGGTCTGCTCGATCGCGTTGCAGGTCCTGGCAGGCGTTCTGATCGTCGGCGCGGCCATCAGCGAGATCTGGCTGAGCCTGGACACTGCGGGCGCCTGGCTGTTCGGCATCTACGGCGCGGCAGCCGCACTTGCCCTGCTCGGTGCGTTCGCCTTCCATCTGGCTTACGTCGCCGAACTGCCGCCGCCTCCGCCGAAGCCGCTCAAGCCCAAGTCGGCGAATCAGCGTCGGGGCCGCGGCAAGGCCGCCGAGTCCGAGTCCGAGGCCGAGGCCGACGAGCTTGACGAGCCCGAGACCACCGAGGCTTCCGAGGCGACTGAGGACGATGCGTCCGTCGAGGCTGAAGAGGCCGACGAGACCGTTGTTGCTGACGAGGCGACCGACGTCGCCGACGGTAACGACAACGAGAAGAACGCCGACAAGGTCACCGAGAAGGACTCCGAGGAGTCCGATGCCAAGCTGCGCAACCGCCGCCCGGCGGGCAAGTCATCGTCACGCCTGTTTCGCCGCTCACGCGGTGGGGTAGCCCTCGACGACTGACTCTGCACGGGCGAGCTTCGTCGACAGCTGGGCGTCTCACCGTCAGTATTGAGGCACAATCTCGGCCAGACAGGGGCGGCACATGGGCAGGTCTTTCTCGCGATGGCGGCTCGCCGTCGGCATCGCGATCGTCGCAGCGGCATCGCTGACGGCACCTGTCCCAGCCCTCGCCGCGCCGGACGACCTCACCGGTGCGATCGCCGCCGCTGAGCCCGCGGTGGTACGCCTCGACACCAGAATCGACTACCAGCACGCCATCGGCACCGGGACCGGCATCGTGATCGACCCGAACGGCACCGTCGTGACGAATTACCACGTCGTCGCCGGCGCCGACACCATCACCGGGGTCGTGCTGGGTCGGCCGTACACCGCCGACCTCGTCGGCTACAACCGGTCCCGTGACGTCGCCGTCCTCCAGCTGCGCGGCGCGAGCGGACTGCCGGCGGCGTCCATCGGGGACTCGTCATCACTCGCCGCCGGCGAACCCGTCGTGGCGCTCGGCAACGCCTACGGATCCGGCAGCCCCCTGACCCAAGAGGCCGGCAGCGTGACGGCCTTCGGCCAGACGATCAGCGCCAAGGACGAACTCACCGGCAGTTCGTCGGAGATGACCGGGCTCATCGAGTTCGCCGCCCCCGTTCGGGCGGGCGACTCGGGCGGTCCGCTGGTGAACGCCAGAGGCCAGGTGGTCGGCCTGACGACAGCAGCCACCGTGACCTTCCGCATGGGTCCCGGCGGTGCCGGTTTCGCGATCCCGATCAACGACGTCATGGCCGTGGCCGGTCAGATCCGCTCGGGTGCCGCGTCGGACACCGTGCACATCGGTCCCCCCACGCTGCTCGGGGTCGGAGTGGCCACGGGCGATCAGGACCCGTCGATTCCCGGCGTCATCATCCGAGACGTCCTGCCTGGCGGGCCTGCTGCGCTGGCCGGGCTGAACAACGGTGACGTCCTCATCAGCATCGACGGGTCGGGTCTGGACTCGGCGACGACCCTGACCAACGTGCTCGACCGGCACTACCCCGGCGACGTTGTCGATCTCGTGTGGATTGACCGCGAGGGGCGCCACATGACGGGCAAAGCCCCGCTCAACGCCGGCTGATCGCCGAACTTCTGTCAGTTTCCTGCGAGGGAATCGGCAACCACTTTGACAACGCAAACGATTGACGGCGTCGTCGACCGCCCGCCGGTCCGTCAATCGATCTCTTCGGCCACAAACCCCCGCTCGTTCGTGCCATCGAAATGGTTCGTTTACGCCAACCGGCTGATCGGTCGAAAACCGGTGTCCAGCCAGGTACGGGCCATTCGAGGGGCGTTCACTGCGCTCAGCGCGTTGCCGTCGGGATCTCCGCAGTCGATGCCGCCACCGATATGGCGGCCGTGTCGCCCACTGCCGTTTGCTGCCACAATCACGGCAGAGAAGGCCCCACAAATTGATAGCCGCCAGCTAACTTCAGGGCTATAGCCAGCGGGTTTCCCAGCTTTGGGAGCGTCGGGAAGACCTTGTTAGGGCCAGTGGCGAAGGTTACATTGACGGTCACTAGCTACCGAACAGCGACCGGAGGACTGCAGTGTTTCCGACCTGGAGTCTCGTCTACCTGGCGTGTTGGCTCGTGGCCACGGTGGTCGTGTTCGTGGCGGGCAACTGCCTCACCGATCGCCGTCAACCCGCCACGCACCCCCTGTCGCTCAGCGTCATCGCCGGCGCGGTGTGGCCGATGCTCGTCATCGGCGCCCTGGAACTCGCTGTGATGGCGCTGTACACGAAGGCCAGGGACGCGCGCGCCAACGCCGAGGTACCCGAGTTCTGGATGACCCGGGTACCGGTCGTCGGTGCCGTCACGCTGCGCTGAGCGCTAGTCACCCACTGGATTGCCGTCTTCGTCCCAGTTCGCGGCGACCTTCTTGCTCGGCTGGACCCGCGGCGGTTCGCCCGGCATCTTCGGGTAGCTCGGCGGATAAGGCATATCCCCCAGCCCGCGTTCCTCCTCGTCGGCCCTGACCATCTCCAGCAGCGGCTCTATCGTGTGCGCGATCGCGTCGATATCGGCCCACGGGTCGTCCCGGGTGGCGATCAGGTCCGGCACCGTCGCGATCGTGTAGTCGTCCGGATCGGCGCTGGCCAACTCCTGCCACGTCAACGGCATGGACACGGTGGCGATCGCGGTGCGCCGCACCGAGTAGGCCGACGCGAAAGTGCGGTCGCGCGCGTTCTGGTTGTAGTCGATGAACATCCGCTTGCCGCGTTCCTCCTTCCACCACGACGTCGTGACCGCGTCGGGCGCCCGCCGCTCGACCTCACGCGCCAGCGCGATACCGGCGCGCCGCACCGCGATGAAGTCCCAGTCGGGTTTGATGCGCACGAACACGTGCACGCCGCGGCCTCCCGATGTCTTGGGGTAGCCGACGATGCCGAGCTCGTCCAGCACGGGCTTGAGGACGTCGACGGCGATCGCGCGGGCATCTGAGAAGTCGGTCCCGGGTTGCGGGTCGAGGTCGATGCGTAACTCGTCGGGGTGTTCGGTGTCGGGACAGCGCACCTGCCAGGGATGCAGTGTGATGGTGCCCATCTGCGCCGCCCAGGCGATGGCCGACGGATGGGTGACCTTGAGTGCGTCGGCTGTGCGGCCGGACGGGAATGTCACCGTGCACGTCTGAAGGTAGTCGGGATGCTTTGCGGGGACCCGCTTCTGGTAGATCTCCTCGCCGTCGATACCGTCAGGAAAGCGCTGCAGATGCACTGGGCGGTCCCGCAGCAGCCGAACCATGGGGTCGGCGACCGCGAGGTAGTAGTCCACCACGTCACGCTTGGTGTAACCGGGCTTCGGGAAGTAGACCTTGTCCGGGCTGGTCAGCCTGACCTTGACCCCGTCAACGTCGAGTTCGGTAGCAGCACTTGCCATCTCAGGACTCCAGTACGTCGAATAGGTCGTAGTTGAGCGGAACTTCGAGCTGGTCGAAGGTACAGCTGGACGGTTCTCGGTCGGGGCGCCAGCGCACGAACTTCACCGCGTGCCGGAATCGCCTGCCTTGGCCTGATGTCGCCGGCAGCCCGGCTCCGTGCTCGCTGTTGCCCTCCATCTGGTCGTAGGCCACCTCGGCGACCAGCTCGGGCCGGATCGGGATCCACCGCTTGTCCGCGGCCGAGTTCCACCGACTGGGCTCACCGTCGCGCACCAGGTCCTCGGCCTCCCGCAGCGGCTCGAGTTCGGCGAGCAGCTTGATCCGATCCTTCACACTGAACGATGCTGCGCCGCCGACCATCTGGAGTTCTCCATCATCGCGATAGAGGCCCAGAAGGACCGAGCCGACACCCTCACCACTCTTGTGGATCCGGTAGCCGATCGCGACGCAGTCGGCGTCGCGGGCATGCTTGACCTTCACCATCTCGCGTTTGCCCGGCAGGTAGTGGCCGTCGAGGCGCTTGGCGATGACGCCGTCCAGGCCCGCGCCCTCGAAGCTGGTCAGCCAGTGCGCGCCCAACTTCGGGTCCTCGGTGGTGCCGGTGACATGGCACCACTGTTTGTGCTGCACAGACGCCGACAGCGCTTCGCGACGCACGCGGAACGGTTCGTCGAGCAGCGAGCGGTCACCATCGGCCAATGCGTCGAAACCGATGAAGTGCGCGGGAGTCTGTTCGGCGAGCATCCGCACGCGACTCTCGGCAGGATGGATGCGCTGGCTCAGCGACTCCCAGTCCAGCCGGGTGCGTCCGCCGATCTCGCGCGGCACCACTACCTCACCGTCCAGCACGCATCGTGGTGCGAGTTCGTCACGCAGCGCGTCGAGAAGCTCGGGGAAGTAGCGGCCCAACTCCTTGCCGTTGCGTGATTGCAGCACCACGTCGTCGCCGTCGCGGAACACCAGCGCGCGGAAGCCGTCCCATTTGGGTTCATACGACCACACGCCGGGCTCGTCGGGCACCTTGGCCGCGGCCTTGGCGAGCATCGGGTCGACGGGTGGCTGCACGGGGAGATCCACAAAGTCCATCCTGGTTCATCGGTTGTCATGGATCTAGACCACCGCACCGCCCCAAACTCATCGCCGCGGTGGAGTCGCGACAATGAGCAGGTGGACCTGCCCGTCATGCCGCCGATGTCGCGTGCTCGCGAAGTCCATTCCTGACCTGCCCGGCGAATCCTCGCTCTGTCACACGAGCCGAAGTGGGACGGGGCCGGTCGATCTGCTTCCGTGACGGCGACGAGGTCGAGTTGGGCAACCGCAACGAGCGGCCGTTGACGCGCTACTTCCCGAACTGGTGACGGCGGCCCTGGCCGAGACGACACCCGCCGCGTTCAGGGCTTTTGTGTACGGACGGTCAATGACCAGCCCATTGCAACGGCCATGAGGCTGATGCCGGCTTCGGGTGGCTCTACAAGTGAATTTGAGCTCTTCCTGTCGATGAATGGTGGGCTGCGACTGGGCGCGGCGTCAAGCACTGCGCGAGTCCGAGCCAGTTTCACTAAAGGAGTGCTCGGCGCGAGCAAGGCCTGCGAGGACGAGCGCGACGATTGTCAGGAGTGAGGCTTCGGCCCACCCGATCCATGCAGGATCGGCTTCGGCGGCGTCGACCCAGTGGTTCAGTGCGTGCAGCGAACTCCATAGTGCCGTGATCAGTAGCGCTGGGCGGCGCCAGGCAGGTTTGAAGGCAGCGATCATGAGAGCGGAGCCGAAACTGAGTGCGCATACTCCGAAGTCGCGGACGAGGTGCGGGTTGAACTCGCCGAAGTTCGCGAGAATTGTTGTGAAGTTGGCCGGTGCCACCGTCGCCCAGATGCCAAGAACGAGGTATCCGGTGGCAATCGTCATGATCGCCTGCGTTCGAGGGTGTTTCACCGAGACCGGCCTTCGTCGTTGCTGCTAATCAGGTGGAGTGCGCCGAGCACTGCATAGGAGGCGGTGAGGGCGATCATCGCAATGATCGCCCGCAGTGCGGAGTCTCGTCGTAGCAGGTGAACGATCCCCGTGGCGGTATCGGAGATGTCGATGGCTAGCGACAGCCGTGTCCATCGGGCCCGTTCGGGTTGACTGCTGGTCAGAAATGCAGTTCCCATTGCGAGGGCACGAGCACCGTAGATCCTTGTCATGTAGGTCAATTCGGGTGTAACGGTCGATACGCCGACCGCTCGGGCGAATGCTCGTGGTGCTGCTAGGGACGCGATCCCAAGCAGGAGTCGCCCGATGGCCATGGTGGTGAGAGCTGGCTCCCGGCCGATCGCGTGGGTTTGGATCGAGGTGGTGGTTTCCAATGGGGTGGACATTTTGCTTGCCTTCTCGCTTCGGATGGATGAGCCGGACGGTGGTTGATTCCCGGCAGTGGATTCGTGGTCGATTACCTTGACAGATTCCGGTCGATGCGTCTGGCGCGCAGCGCTGTTCGTGGATCCATGAGGGCCACTCGGATTTGGGCCCATAGCGACGTTCGCGGCCGAACGTCGAGATATGCGTACATTTGGTGGCACACGACGAGTCCGTCACGCAGCGTCCAAATCTCGGTGCCAAATAGCTTCTTGCCGCCGGAGAAACCGCCGGAATAGGTGAGCACGACGTGGTCAGCGTCTGCGCACTGCGACTGTTTGCGTACGTATAGACGTCGTGCACGCCAGAGGTCGGACATCGCGGTGACGGCCGGCCGAATCGCGTCTATGCCCTCGTGGCGTTCGTAGGCGCCGTCGATGATCCACTCCACCACCGCATCGGGGGCGTAGAGCGCCAGCATCTCGGCGGTCAGCGCCTGGTTGGTGATGCGCTCAGCGGTCTCAGCGAATTGTGTGGCATCCAAAATGGCCTGCCCGTCGGTTCCGGTTGTTCTTCCATTCACGACGTGGGCTCCTTCGAACGGACGGGCCGCGACCCGTGCGTAGAAAGTAGCAGGTGATTTTGCAGTGCGCTACATATTTTAGAAGTATGATCTAAAATCAGTGAGTCGTTCGTTAGGATCGAAGCATGACGCGGCGGACGTACGGACAGTTCTGCGGGCTCGCACATGCCCTCGATGTCGTCGGGGAACGCTGGACGTTGCTCATCGTGCGTGAGTTAAGTTCGGGCCCGAAGCGGTACTCGCAGCTGCTTGAGGCGCTGTCCGGGATCGGCACCAGTTTGTTGGCCGCGCGAGTGCGACAACTCGAGGCCGACGACATCATCGGTCGACGACTTCTGCTTGATCAGCCGAGCGCCGCGGTGGCCTACGAACTGACTGACGCGGGACGCGAACTCGCCCAGGCGGTTGTCCCGCTGGCGTTGTGGGGCGCCCGGCACCACATGGACGACGACGACGTCGACCACGAGGCCTACAACGCGGAATGGTCGTTGACGTTCTTCACCGGCAGCGACCTTGACGATCTGCCAAGCGAACTGGATGCCGAGTTCGAGTTCCAGATCGATGAGAGCGTCGCACGTCTACGGATCCGCGACGGCCACACAACAGTTACACCGGGGGCCGGCGAAAAGCCAAGCGACGTAACGATCCGAGCGAGCGCAGCGACGATCGCCGCTATCGCCGGGAGTAGGGTCACCCTAGGCGACGCCGTCACACGAGGTCATCTGCACGCAACCGGTGACCAAACCGCGATCGCCACCCTCCTCAACATCGTCGAGCGTCGACTTACACGATGAGTCGCTAGACACGCGACACCTAGATGTTGCGGGACAAGACGCTGTCGCCGCTTGATAAGCGGGCTACTGATCCCCCAACGTCGTGCAACATGACAAGACAAATAGCCGCGGCTCGATACCGACAACACCAAGGACTTCTCCTTCAACAACCTTGACAAGTTCAGTGAAGGAAGCCGTCCCATTTGGGTTCATACGACCACACACCGGGCTCGTCGGGCACCTTGGCCGCGGCCTTGGCGAGCATCGGGTCGACGGGTGGCTGCACGGGGAGATCCACAAAGTCCATCCTGGTTCATCGGTTGTCATGGATCTAGACCACCGCACCGCCCCAAACTCATCGCCGCTGCGCGCGCTAGCGGTCCGACGGCTCCGGCAACATCCCGATGACGTCGAAGTCATAGTGGTCGGCACGGGCGATATGCACCTGCTGACGTGAACGGCCCACGCCGAGGTGCACCGTCCCACGGGGCCCGTTGTAGCTCACTCCCCGGTTCTCGATCGCCGCGAGTATTTGATGCGAGTCGACACTCTGGACGGTGTTTGCGCTCGCAGCCAGTGCCAGGATTCCCTCGTAACACGATTCCGCGGCGTTGTTCAAAGCTGGTGCGTGCGGGCCGAATCGATCCAGGTAGGCGCCGGTGAAGTCCAGTGCCGACGATGTGGCAAGGCTGTTGAAGTACGCCGCGGCAACGTACAGGTTCCCTGTGGCCGCACCGCCTGATGCCAGGAGCATGTTCTCCTCCATCAGTGGCGAGAACCGCACCACGCGCTCCTGCATGCCGTTGGCGGCGAACTGCCGATTGAACAGCACCGCGTCTCGTCCCACCAACAGCATGATCACCGCGTCGGCATTGCTCGTGTCCAAGTTGCGCAGGACGCCAGTGAAGTCGCGACAGCCGTAGCGCACGTAGAACTCACCGACGACTTTCGAGTCGGAAGCCTCCGCGTAGGCGTGCACGGCACGAGCGGTACGCCGCGGCCACACGTAGTCCGAGCCCACGATGGCCCACCGACGCAATCCCAGATGCTCCCGCAGCCAACTCAACCCGGGGACCACCTGAACCGCCGGGGTCTCCCCCGAGCAGAGCACTGGCTCACCGGCGGCACCTTCGTGCAGCGATGTGTAGACGTAGGGGACATTCATCTGCGCCAGCAGCGGGGACATGTGCTGTCGAACCGAGGAGATGTGCCAACCGACCACCGCGTGCACTGCGCCCCGCTGAACGCCCTGCAACGTGCGGTCGCAGAACTCCTCCACCGGAGCCCCGGCGTCGAGTACCTCGATCTCCACTCGTCTGCCCAGAATGCCGTCGGTGGCGTTGAGCTGGGCCACGGCCAACTCGGCGACCGCCTCACAGGACGGGCCGAATATGCCTCCAGGGCCTTGAAGCGGGATGGCGAGGCCTATCCGAAAGGCATCCGTGTTCCAACCCACACTTCACCTCCTCTGGTCGACTTACCCCGCGGGCATGTGTTCAAATGGAATTGATTGTGGAGTCTCGTTTCCCCGATTTCGATGCCCGCCAAGCATCGCAGACCGGGTGCGGATCGGAGTGTGGATCGTTCAATGTCGGCAGAATTCGAGGAGCTCGCCGCACTACTCCTGGACCGCGCAGCGCGCCTCGAGCGGACCATTGGCGCCAGCCTGTCGGGCACCGGGCTTGCGGTACCGCACTGGTTGATACTCGGGGCACTCCATCGCGCCACGGACGGGCTGACGATGACCGGCCTGGCTGACGTCGTCGGCCTGCCGGGCGCAACCCTTACCCGCAGCGTAGACCGGCTCGTCGATCAGGCGTTGCTGCACCGAACCGTTGACACGCTGGATCGTCGGCGGGTGCTCGTGCATCTGACCGACCGCGGGCGCTCGAAGTACCAGGCCATCACTCCTCGAGTGAGCGAGACCATCGAAGTCGAGCTGCATGATCTGGCCGCGTGGGAGCACCAAGCTCTCGCCGGCCTACTGGCCAAACGCAGCTGACAGAGCTGACGCCACCCCTCTATCGAGGCCTTTGCTGACAGCGCATCGCGCCGTCCGCTCCCCCATTTCCCGCCCCAAGGCGAACAGTCCGACTGCGCGAAACTTCGGGGTTGATTTATTTCCAAATGGAGATAACGTGGGCGCCGTCACATCCCGCGAACAGAGGAATGCACCATGGCCGAACCCACCGACTTCACGCGCTCGGGCGTATCCCGATTCCCCAATCGCGACCTCGGTGTCCAACGCTTCTCCTGTGAGGTCGGCGTCCCCCTGGCCGAGCAGAAGCATCTCGGTCACAACCGCTGGCATCCCGACATCCCGCCCCTCATCGAGGTCGGTATCGGCGATGAACTCATTCTGGAGAGCGGCGGCTACGACGATTACCAGCTCAAGGACGTCGACGACGACGGCGACATCCACACGTTCGACCTGACCCGCACCCACCCGCTCACGGGCCCAGTCAGAGTGGACGGTGTCAAGGCCGGCGACCTGCTCGTGGTCGACATTCTCGACGTTCAGCCACTCTCGGGCATCGGCTACTCCAACATCCTGCCCGGCATGGGTGGGCCGCTGGCAGCATCCTTCCCCGACGGATTCAAGACCATTTGGGATCTACACGGTCTCTTTGCCACGAGCCGCCAGATCCCCGGGGTGGAGATCCCGGCGATCAGTCACCCGGGCATCATCGGCGTCGCTCCCTCGCATGATCTGCTTCGGATCTGGAATGAGCGCGAAGACCCGTTCATCGCCGACGGTTTGGCCGCACCTCGCGCAGACGCCAGGGACACCGCTGTCCTTCGTGACCTCGAGGGCGACGAGTGGGCGCGCGTCGCCGAGACCGCGGCACGGACCATCCCGCCGCGCGAGAACGGCGGGAACATGGACATCAAGAACCTGTCGCGCGGTTCACGTGTCTACTTCCCAGTGTTCGTCGACGGGGCGTTGTTCTCCAGCGGAGACTTCCACTTCGCCGAGGGTGACGGCGAAATCACTTGGAACGCAATCGAGATGGACGGTGCCGGCTGGTACCGGTTCAACGTGATCAAGGACGGGATGGCCCGCTACGGCGTCCGGACCCCGATGTTCCGGCCGTCCCCGGTCGATCCAGACTTCGGCACCAGGTACATCTCGTTCACCGGCCTGTCGGCAGGTGGCCGTGAACAGAAGTACCTCGACACCACCATGGCGGTGACGCAGGTCGTCGAGCAGGCGATCGAATACCTCGGGAAGTTCGGCTACACCCCCGAGCAGGCGTACACCATCATCTCGGTGGCGCCGTGTGAGATGCACGTCGGCGGCGTCGTCGACATTCCGAACGCGGCAGTCGTCCTGAAGATCCCCCTGGACATCTTCGACAAGGACATCCTTCCCCACTAGCAGTAAGCCAAAGAACAGCGCGAGGCCGCCCGGCCGGGTTCTCCGACCGGGCGGCATCCCGAGAGAAATCGAGGTCCCCGATGAGCAACATCGGACTGTTCTATGTGGGCGCGGTACTGATAGTGAACGGCGTCATGCTGTTGGGCTGGGTGAGCCCGCGCGGAGCCGCACCGCTCAATCTCTTCGTCGGCCTGATGCAGGTCTTCACCCCGACCTATCTGGTCCTCACCGCCGGTGGCGACCCCGCCGTCATCCAGGCCGCAGCCGGCCTGTACCTGTTCGGCTTCACCTATCTGTGGGTCGGCATCAACGCGCTGTTCGACCTACCAGGCCATGGCCTGGGCTGGTTCTCGCTCTTCGTCGCGGTGGCCGCGATCGCCTATGCCGCACGAAGTTTCGCTGCCGACGCCCCGGTCTTCGGGATCATCTGGCTCGCCTGGGCGGCGTTGTGGATGCTCTTCTTCCTGGTTCTGGGCCTGGAGCGGACCGGTCTGACCAAGATCACCGGCACTGTCGCACTGGTCGAGGGCGTGCTCACCGCCGCACTGCCCGCCTGGCTCGCCATGGGCGGATCCCTGCGCGAGTCCTGGGCGGTCGCGCTCATCGGTGCGGGCGTGGGCGTGGCGCTGATGATTGGTGTCGGCTGGGCAGTCCGTCACCTCAAGCCGGCTGCAATCCCGGCTCCCTAGAACAGATTCGGCGTCACTGGCGGTGCATCGTCGAGAAATGCGCTCACCATTGGCGCCAGCACCGCGGACGCCCCGGAGAGCCCGATGTGGGACATCGCCGGCAGGACCACCAGGCGCGCGGCAGGAACTCGCTGCAGCACTCCCGACGCCGCCGCCTCCTCATCACCGCCACCGCGCAGCGCGAACATCGCCAACGCGTGTTCCAGCGTCACACCGTCCGCATCACCGACGATGACCATCGTCGGAGCCGAGACCGCACGCATCTGCTCATCGCTGATGTCCTGGTCGTCGACGTTCAGGACCTTCATCTTCTCGACGTAGGCATCGAAGGCCTTGGCGTCCGGCGTGTGCGCCTTGAACGCCGACTCGACAGGCGTACCGGCAAAGACGTCGGCGCTCAAGCCCCCGATGGACTCGAGCACCGACGGATACCAGCCGTCCCTGCGATAGGTCGCCGACATCGACACCAGCCGCCCGACCAGCGCCGAATGCCGGATAGCCAGCTGCCATGCGACACCGCCACCCTGCGAGTAGCCCATCACGTCCGCGCGCTCGACCGACAGTGCCTGTAGCAGTGCCGCGGCATCGTCGGCGAACTGCTCGTAGGACATCGCGCGTGAGGTGTCCGGGGTGCGGCCGTGTCCCTGCTGATCGAACACGATGACGGTGCGCTCGCCGGCGAAGGCCGCCGCCCACGACGTCATCGAGTCGGTGGCCATGAACGCGCCGGGAATCAGAAGCAGCGGAGGCGTTTTCGACGCGCCTAGCTCCCCGTACACCTCGTGATAGACGTTCAGGCCGTTGATCGGTAGATGTCCACTGCGCGACGGTTTCATACCCGTCACCTCACCCATTGTCGCGTCCATGCCAGTTGTGACCTCCGATGCCGGGAAATGTCATCGCGACCCGTCAGAATGAGTCGATGGACCTGCCCGTCATGCCGCCGGTCTCGCCGATGCTGGCGAAGTCGGTGCCCACCATCCCACCCGACGCCAGCTACGAGCCGAAGTGGGACGGGTTCCGGTCGATCTGCTTCCGCGACGGTGACGACGTCGAGTTCGGCAGCCGCAACGAGCGACCGCTGACACGTTACTTCCCCGAACTGGTCGCGGCGGCCAGGGCCGAGCTGCCACCCCGCTGCGTCATCGACGGCGAGATCATCCTCCCGACCGCGCACGGCCTGGACTTCGAGGCGCTGCAGCAGCGCATCCATCCCGCCGACAGCCGCGTGCGGATGCTCGCCGAGAAGACGCCCGCGGCGTTCATCGCGTTCGACCTGCTGGCCCTCGGCGACGACGACCACACATCTCTGCCGTTCGACGAGCGCCGCGCTGCGCTGGTCGCGGCGCTCGCCGACTCGGGTCCGGCGTTCCACGTGACGCCCGCGACCACCGACTTGGCCACCGCGCAGCGCTGGTTCTCCGAGTTCGAGGGTGCGGGTCTGGACGGTGTCATCGCCAAGCCGCTGTCCATCACCTACCAGCCTGACAAACGCGTCATGTTCAAGGTCAAGCACACCCGGACCGCGGACTGCGTGGTCGCCGGTTACCGGGTGCACAAGTCGGGTGAGGACGCCGTCGGGTCTCTGCTGCTCGGGCTGTTCACCGATGACGGAATGCTCGCCTCTGTCGGGATCATAGGCGCCTTCCCGATGGCGACGCGGCGCCAGCTGTACGCCGAGTTACAGTCGCTGGTAACGAGTTTCGATGACCATCCGTGGAATTGGGCCGCCCACGTCGCGGACCCCGCACCGCAGCGCAGTGCCGGGTCACGCTGGAGCGCGGGCAAGGACCTGTCGTTCGTACCGCTGCGGCCCGAACGCGTCGTCGAGGTCCGCTATGACCACATGGAGGGGCAGCGGTTCCGCCACACCGCGCAGTTCAACCGCTGGCGCCCCGACCGCGCCCCTCGCTCGTGCACCTTCGCGCAACTAGAGCAGCCCGTCACCTTCGGCCTCGGCGACATCCTGCCCGGCCTCGGCTAAGGGGCCGCTGGCGAATCACGATCATTTCGCAGTGGTTGTGGTTTGTGGATTGAGCGTTGGACCTCACGCCGCGGCTCGGTGACCCACGAGTCGACGAGGGCCCGTGCGTCTTCAGCAGAGACCGGACCCCACCACTGATCGTCCGGATGCACGACGACAACTGGGGCGTGGTTACACGGGAAGAGACACCCCGTCTGCGTCACCAATACGTCGTCGTCGCCGAGCCCGCGTTCGCGCAGCCGGTCGTCGATCGCCTCTGCGACGGACGCCGAGCCACGTGCGGTGCAACGCGGACCGCGACACACCAGAACATGACGACCGTGCCCGGGCACCTGCTCCCAGGCAGGCGACGACAGAGCGGCCTCACCGCCTGTCACGGGCCGGTCTGCGACCGTGACGACGAGTGAGCCCGGGTGCCGCCGGGTCCAGTCCCCGGCCACCCTCCGCAACCACGATCGTGCGGGCGCCGGGGCCCCCGCGGTGGGCGCGGCCACGAGGTGCACGTGCGCACCCGGCTCGTCGGCTGCGAGATCGTCCAGCACCTCGACCAGGGTGGGTGTCCCCATCTGCAGGTATGCGACGCGTGCGTCGGCATACTCGGCGATGAGCAACAGGTCGGCGTCCTGCGACGGTGCGTCGACGCCCAATCCGACAAGGACAAGGCGGTGAGGGCGGGCAGTCATGACTTAGTCCTTGTCTCGGGGAAGCACCGCCCCGAGGTCGAAGGGAACGATGTGGCCGAGTATCTGGCTCACGAAGCGCACAAGACGCCTGCTCACAGTGGCGGTACCGCGCCGGAATCGCACCGGACTTCCTTGTTCCACATCGCGAAGAACGGCTGAACTCTAGCAGCTCAATGGTTTTGAATGCCGGGCCGCGAACAGGTGAATCAGCCCGCACGCCACCGCGAACCGCGGTCCGTGCACACCGTCGATATTGGCCCGCCCGACAACGACGGGCACGGCGCGCAGTGCCTCCCCGACAGTGCGCAGCAGTTCGTCGTCGAGTGCGCCGCCACCGGCCAGTACCAGGGCGCTCGGCGGCTGCTCGAAGGCTCGCATGCAGCGGGCGATGTTGGACGCGACCGTCTCCTGTTTGACGGCCAACCGCAGACTGCGCCACTCCTCGGCCGCCAGCTTGCTGGAGAACGGCACCAGGCCCGCGTCACCTCGGGTGCAGAGCCTGCCGATCGCGTCGGCCGGCGCGGGTGAGTCCAGGAAGACGCGGCGGCCGTCCTCCTCGTGCGCGACGTGCGGGCCCTCCACCCGGATGGCGGGGGTGCGCTTCACACGCTCGGCAAGCGCACGCGGAATGCCCAGCACCCGCGCCACGGCAACCGTGATGGTCTCCCCCGCCCCTGCCGCGACGACGGTTCGCTCGCCGCCGATCAGGTCGATGGTGCCGCCGCCGATATCGCACACCAGCGCGTCGGGAGGCAACCCCGGTGTGGTGCGAGCGCCCCATGCCGCCGCCTCCGGTTCGGTGCTCAGGGTGCGTGTCGGCCGTCCGGTCAACTCCGCCAACGTGATTGCGGCATCGGAGACCTCGTCAGCCGACAGCATGGCCACAACCGTGCCCTGGGCGTCGACGACACCGCGGCGCAGCCACGCCCCACTGTCGATCGACGCGAGATCGGTGAAGAACGCATCCTCCACCGCGATGCCTTGTGCCGCGGCGGGAACCGAGCGCAGGCGGATGCGTTCGACGCAGCCCGGCGGCGCCAGCCGCAACACGGCGTGGGCCTGGGCGGGCGAGTATCGCACCAGGTCGCCGGCCATGCCGTCCGTGCCGTTTATGACACAGTCGACGTAGTCGTCGTCGGCCGTCGGCGCGGGCACCGGGCTGGTGCGCCGCGTGACGGCGATCGCCGAGGAATCGGCGAGTTCACGGCAGAACTCCGCGATGTCGACGATGTCGTCGTGGCTCAGGTGCAGTGCCGCCGACAGTGCGATGGGATCGGCCATGGCGCGATACGCACGGCCCTCCTCGACGACCTCCACGGCGACCAACGCGCCGGGTTCCACACCGTCGACGTCTGCCTCGTCCACGACCGGAACGTCGATGGGGATGCGGTTGCGGATGAGCACGGCGTCATCCTGCGCGACGATCACGCCGGCCACCTGCCAGCCGCGGGCCACGGCGTCGGAGATGGCCCGTGCGGCCACCTCGAAATCGGTTGCCCCGTCCACGGATACGACGACCGTTCCGCCATCCACCGGGCCGTCGAGATCGGCGAGTCGAACATGGTGTCCCACCCCGTACCCGGCGCCGGCCGGGGTGCTGGCGTCGGGCCTGCGCAGGTTTCGGACCGGAGAGCGCGGCGATGACGCCGGAGGGATCGGTGCGGTCGCCGTGTCAACCGGCCGCAGCGCTGACAGCAGAAGTTCCTCGGCTACAACTCCTGCCTCGACCTCGAGCCGGTGCAACAGGGCGGCCGCGCCCTTGAGCGATTCGCGAGATCCCTTGCGGTCACGGGTGCGAGCCTGCCCGTGCGCAAGCGTGGTGACGGTGCCGCCATCCACCCGCGCCAGCACGATCTCGGTGGTGTGGTTGCCGACGTCGATCCCGGCGACGACGCCCGCGAACCGGTCCGGCACGCTCAACGCAACAGTCCCCGCCGGCCGTAGACGTCGACGGCCTGGCGCACCAGCTCCGCACACCGCGGTGCACCGCGTGCCTCGAGTGACGCGCGAAGTTCCTCGAGTTGCTCGGCAGTGGACCGGTACGGGCGCAGCGCCTCGTACAGCGCCATCACCTCTTCGTCATCGACGGTCGCCAATTCCGCTGCACGCAGGAAGTTCTCGGCGAGCTGCGGGTTCCCGTGCTGTTCCGCGACGGCGGCCTGATGGACCAGCGTCGCGGGATCCATCCGCAGGTCTGACAGGCCGAGCTTGCCGTCGACGGCGTTCTCGACGGTGAACCGTTCTGCCTCGGCGCTCACGGCCGCCTCACCTCGACGGTGACGGGGGGCTGGCCTGGCTCGCAGGCCTCCCGCTCAAGCGCGACGAGGGCGACCGCGCGGGCGTGGTAGCGCGCCGAGATCGACTCGTCGGTACCGCCGGTGAGGATCGGGACCGGCGCCATACCCTTCGCGTGCCGCGCGGCGTTCTTGCCGAGTTCGCGGTACATCTTCGCCGTCAGCAGCGGTGCCACGCTGAACAGTTCGAGGTTGGCCAGCGGTGCGAGATCGCGCCGGTGAATCAGCGCTGTCCCCTTGCCCTGCAGTCCGATTCCGATACCGGAGCCCGACAGCCGCGCAGCGGTCAGCCCGATCAGACCGACGTCGATGGTGGACCGCACCCGCACCAGCCTGGGCACACAGCCCTCCTCCTCCAGACCGGCCGAGATCTGCCGCAGCACCTCGGACACGGTCAACCCGCACAGCGTCAGCCATACGCTGCGTCCCCACGCCGGGGACAGTCCGATGCAGACTTCACGCGGGTCGCTGCCCTGGCGGGCGATCTCGACATCGTTGACGATGACGTGGCCGTGATGCTCGGCCTGATCGGCGGTCAGTTCCGCGGCGCTGCGGGCTTGGCGGACACCGTCGATCTCGGCGCGCCGTCGCTCGGACAGCGTGTAGCCCGTTCCCGGCCCGGCGTAGTCGTTGGGATCGGTGACCTTGGACAGGACACGGAACTCCTCGTCGAATATCGCGGAGGTCTGCAGCTGATCACCCTTGAGCCGCTCCCGGGTGAGCCGGGCGATCGCGTCGGCCTCAGCCTCGAACCCCGTGCGCTGCAATGACGCGATGACGTCGAACACGGTGAGCGATCTGGCCTCGATCGAGGCGGCCGCCTCCGCGACGATCTTCGGATGCCCGGCCGAGAGGTCGCGGGAACCGTTGGCCACCACCACTTCCTCCACCCGGGCGTCGTCGTAGTCGGCGAGGCCGAGGTCGCGATACACCGCCTGCACGGCCCTAGCCCCGCGGCGCCTCACGGCCTCCAGATGTTCGGCCGAGACGGTGCGCAGACCGCCGTCGGCACCCCAGTCCCGTTGCAGCACCAAGAAGTCGTCCATGTCATCGGAGTTGAAGTTCGACAGCGCGAAGGCGTTGTCGTAGCGCGGGATCGAGCCGAATCCGGAGAAGATGAAGTCCGCGCCTGCGAGCAACACGGGCAGCGTGTGTGCGCTGCGGCGAATGTCAGATTCGGAGATCAGGTTGTCATTGCCTGCGCAGGACTCCAGGTCCCGCATCATCACCATGAGGTTCTCGGCGAGTAGTTCCTTCATGCCGTCGGGCACCGAGGCCACGACACCGACGCCGTCGATGCCACCGTTCTGCACTCCCTGGGAGCCGAGTGCCCGGGCCAGCGAGACGCACCGCGACTCCAGATACAGGATCGAGCACCGCTCGGCCGCACCCATCAGCACCTCGGCGCCACCACCGCTGGTGACCCGCATCTTCAGGCCGCGCGACGCGTAGGCACTCGTCAGGATCGCCTTGCTGAACGGGGTGTCGTCACCGTCGACGAACACCTGCTCGGTGCCGTAGATGGAGATCGTCTCGGCATAGCTGGTCAGGCCGCGCATCCCCAGCCGCAGTTCCAGCGCCTCCTCGATCGCGCACTGGGCCATGGCGCCCGGCGTGCCGACCTGGCTGCCGATCAGCAGTGCGACCGCGTTGGACGGCGCGTCGCCCAGGACCGGCACCGTCGTCTCGACCTCGCGGAACCCGTAGGCGACCGCACTGGCGGCGTCGGCGGCGATGAGCAGCGGGTCGTCGAGCTGATTGGTGACGTGGGCCTGGTTGCTCGGCGTCCGCCGGACGCGCATCTTGGCCATCGCCATCTGCATCTCGACGGGCGACATCGCGGCCATCACCCGGGCGAGCTTGGCGGGGGTGGTGCCGCCGATCAGCCGCACCACCTCCGCCCGCGACACGTTGACATCGACGGCCATCCGGGCCAGCTCGACGTCATCGAGTGCCATCGCCTCGGCCGCAACCGTCAGGTCGATGCCGTAGCGGGCGATGAACTCGTCGATCACGTCGAACTCCGCGGCTGGTTTGCCGTCGAGTTCGAGAACCACCCCGTCGCCTATCACCAGCGACGGGGTGGGGTCGTTCTCAGAGTGCATGGCGACCAGCCCGAGTCCGACGTCCGGGACGCTGAACCCGTCGAGATTGACGGGTTTCGCGTCGAGGACCTTGAACCGCCCCAGCAGAGGCGCGGATTGATCGGAGCTTGAGTCAACCATGCTGACGTACTCCTTTAGTCGCGAATTTCGTTCTCGTCGTAAACGATTCGACCGATCAGCTCGTAGCGCCGCGGATCGCGGAGCTTGAAGTACAGCGCCATGCTCGCACCGAAGATGAACAGCCCGACCACGATCCACGGGGTCAGCTTGAACAGCAGCGTGCCCGACGCCGCACCTGCCGCCGCGTCCTTGTGCTCCCACAGCAGGTACACCACGTACAGCATGCCAATGCCGCCCAGCCCTGGGGCGAGGAACGTCTTGAACCAGTGCGCGCTGGACGGGTGGTTCTTGTGGAAGTGGAAGTAGGCGATGACAGAGAAGGCGCACAGCGACTGCACGATCAGGATCGCCATCGTGCCGAGGATCGCCAGCAGCGTGTACATGTGCACGTACGGATCCATCCCCGCGAAGAAGAAGGCGAGGATCAGCACCAACGCGATGCCGCTCTGCACGAACGACGCGATGTAGGGGGATCCGTGCTTGGGGTGAGTTGCGCCGAGCGTCTTCTGCAGACCCTCCGACAGTCCCTCGCGGCCCAGTGCGTACAGGTAGCGCGATGCACAGTTGTGGAATGCCATGCCACAGGCGAACGAACCCGTCACCAGCAGGATGTTGAACAGCGTGATGGCCCACTCGCCGTAGGTGCTGCGGACGGGGCCGAAGAAGATCTCCGACGAGGTGTCCGCACTCTGCGCGAGATCGACCGCCTGCTGCGGGCCGGTGCCCGCGATCGCCATCCAGGACACGAAGACGTAGAAGATGCCGACGCCGAGGACGCTGAGCATCGTGGCGCGCGGGATGATCTTCTTCGGGTCCTTGGACTCCTCGCCGTACATGGCGGTGGACTCGAACCCGACCCAGGACCAGAACGCGAAGAACAGACCGAGGCCGGCGCTGGCGCCCGCGATGGCAGCCGGGGTGAAGGCACCGATCGGGTTGAGGATCTCCCCGACCGCGAAGCCGTCGGGGCCGCCACCCTGGAACAGCACTGCAAACGCACCAAGGGACAGCATCACGATCTCGGTCACCAGGAACACGCCGAGCACCTTCGCCGTGAGGTTCACGTCGAAGTAGGTCAGGATCGCGTTCAGCGCCAGCATCAGCATGGCCGGCAGGATCCAGTGGATCTCGACTCCGAACTGTGATGACAGGAAGTTCTTGAAGAAGAACGAGAAGATGCCGATTAGCGAGGCCTCGAAGACGACGTAGGCCATGGTGATCAACAGGCCACTGGCCATGCCAACCACACGACCCAACCCGTGCGAGATGTAGCCGTAGAAAGCACCGGTGGTGGTGATGTGCTTGGCCATCGTGGCGTAGCCGATGGCGAACAGGCCAAGCACGACGGTGGCGACGATGTAACCAGCGGGTGCGTGGGAACCATTTCCGAACCCGACGGCGATCGGCACGTTGCCGACCATGGCCGTGATCGGCGCGGCGGTGGCCACCGCCATGAAGATGACACCAAAGGTCCCGACGGCGTTTCGCTTAAGCCGTTGGACGGGGTCACCTGTCTTGACGTCGCGTGATGCGACTTGATCGGTCATCTTGTGTAGACACCTTCCAGGCGAACGATAGGAAAACGGTGTGGCTCACGCGCCGCGCCAGTGTGGCGCAGCCCACAGCCGAACCTCCGTATATTGGCACTACCAATTAGGGAGCGCAACCGCTAGCCGAAGATTTCTGATCCATTGACATTAATGGTCCAACCATTTTATGGTGGTCGCCAACACCCCCTCAAGATCATCCACGGCAGGGAGTTTCGTGTACGACTACGGCACGTTCTCGTTCGAGTCCAAGACGCAGGTCCTGGAGCGAGCGAAGGAATACTGGAATCCGGACAAGACGCAGTTCTGGACAGACACTGGTGTCGACCTGGTCATCGACCGCCGGGAGGGCTACTTCCTGTGGGACATGAGCGGGCGACGCCTGATCGACATGCACCTCAACGGTGGTACCTACAACCTCGGTCACCGCAATCCTGAGGTCATGGCTGCGATCTCGGAGGGCATGCAGCACTTCGACATGGGCAATCACCACTTCCCCTCGGTCGCCCGCACGGCGTTGGCGCAGAAGCTGGTCGAGTCCTCACCGGCGTCAATCACCAAGGTGGCGTTCGGTTCCGGCGGCGGTGAGGCGATCGACATCGCACTCAAGAGCGCTCGCCACGCCACCCAGCGTCGCAAGATCGTCTCGATCGTGAAGGCCTATCACGGGCACACCGGTCTGGCGGTCGCCACCGGCGACGACCGTTTCGCCAAACTGTTCCTCTCTGACCGCCCGGACGAGTTCATCCAAGTACTCTTCGGCGACGTCGACGCGATGGAACAGGCTCTGCGCGGACGCGACGTCGCGGCAGTGATCATGGAGACCATTCCCGCGACATACGGATTCCCGCTGCCGCCACCGGGTTACCTCGAGGCTGTCAAGGATCTCTGCATCCGCTATGACGCGCTCTACATCGCCGACGAGGTGCAGACAGGTCTGATGCGCACCGGGGAGATGTGGGCTATCACCAAGCACGGGATCGAACCCGACATCATGGTCTCGGGCAAGGGCCTGTCGGGCGGGATGTACCCGATCTCCGCCGTGATGCTCAGCGACCGGGCTGCCCAGTGGCTCGATCAAGACGGGTTCGGCCACATCTCGACATTCGGTGGCGCCGAACTCGGCTGCGTCGCGGCCATCAAGACCCTCGAGATCACCGGCCGACCCCAGGTCCGGTCGTCGGTGCACTACATCGCCGACATCTTCGCCAAGGGGCTGGCCCGCATTCAGGCCGACTACCCCGACTGGTTCGTCGGCATCCGGCAGAACGGCGTCGTGATCGGCCTCGAGTTCGACCACCCCGAGGGCGCCAAGTTCGTCATGCGGGAACTGTACGAAAACGGAGTGTGGGCGATCTTCTCGACACTGGATCCCCGTGTGCTGCAATTCAAACCGGGCCTGCTCTTGAGCCGCGACCTCTGCGAGGACGTGCTGGACCGCGTCGAGGTCTCCGTGGGTCGGGCACGGGCTGCGGCAACCGGACGGAGGAACGCATGAGCAGCATCGCAGCGGCAGGCCATCTACTCGAACGGGCGCGCTGGGCAGCCGGGGCATACGCCGAGTACGACCAGGCCACCGTCGCATCGATCGTGCAGGCCGTCGCCGACGCGGGCCACGCCGAGGCCGAGCGCTTCGCCGCGGCGGCCGTCGCCGAGACCGGCATGGGTGTGGTCGCCGACAAGGTGACCAAGAACCGGGCCTGTTCACGCGGCATCCTGGAGTACTACCGCGGTGAGGACTTCGTGTCACCGCGAGTGGACGCCGCCCGCAAGATCGTCGAGCTCCCGCGCCCCGCAGGCGTGGTACTGGCGCTGACGCCAACCACGAATCCCGTGGCAACGGTGTACTTCAAGGTGATCCTGGCCCTGATGACCCGCAACGCCATCGTGGTGGCACCGCACCCGCGGGCCAGGCAGTGCTCGATCGACGCCGTCCGGATTCTGGCCGAGGCCGCGGTGGCCGCAGGCGCGCCCGACGGCATCGTCTCGGTGGTCGAGGAGCCCTCGATCCCGCTGATCGAGGCACTCATGGCCGACGAGCGCACCGACGTCATCGTCGCCACCGGCGGCACCGGCGTCGTGCGGGCCGCGTACTCATCGGGTAACCCCGCTCTCGGCGTCGGGCCGGGTAACGTCCCGGTCTTCGTCGACGCCAGCGCCGATGTGGAGGCCGCGGCTCGGCGGATCGTCGACAGCAAGGCGTTCGACAACTCCGTGCTGTGCACCAACGAGTCGGTTCTCATCGCCGAGGATTCCATTGCGGCCAAGCTCAGTTCGGCGCTGACCCGCAACGGGGCGCACATCCTCGACGCCGATGCCGCGACGCGGCTTCGTGCGTACATGTTCCCCGACGGACACCTCAACACCGATGTGGTGGGACGTTCCGCGGCGTGGATCGCAGAGCAGGCCGGGCTGCGTGTCACCGCCAAGACCCGCCTGCTCGTCGCGCCGTTCACCGACGTCATCACCGAGGAGGTGCTGACGCACGAGAAGCTCTGCCCGGTGATCGGCATGACGACCGTTGCGGACGCGGCACGCGGCATCCGTGCCGCTCGGGCCGTCGTGCGCATCGCCGGAGCCGGACACTCGGCGGCCATCCACAGCGAGAACCCGCGTGTCATCACCGAATTCGCCGCGCAGGTACCCGTGCTGCGGGTGTCGGTCAACGTCGGTAACAGCACCGGTTCCTCCGGTCTGGAGACCAACCTCGCGCCGTCGATGACGATCGGCACAGGGTTCGTCGGCCGCAGTTCGATCGGCGAGAACCTGCAACCGCACAACCTGATGAACTGGGCGAAGATCGCCTACAACGCCGACGCGGGCGTGAGGATGCCAGAATTCGCGGGCATCGCGCCGTGGCATTCTCCTGTCGGTCCCGTGCCGGCCTACCCGCTGGCGTCCAACGACTCCGGCGCCCAGATCATCGCGACCCGCACTCCGAACACCGCGCCCCTGCGCACCGCCGATCCCGGCATCGATGCACTGCGCGCCGAACTACGCGCGCTGGTCGTCGAAGAACTCGCTCAACTCATCAAGAGGTGACCCGTGGCTGAACTGCGTTCCTTCATATTCATCGATCGGCTACAACCCCAGACGATGTCGTATCTGGGCACCTGGATCAAGGGTGCTCTGCCGCGTGCCGACTCGGCTGCCCAGATCATCGAGGTGGCACCGGGTCTGGACATCGAGGGCATCACCGACGTGGCGCTCAAGCACGCCGAGGTCAAGGCCGGTGTGCTGGTCGTCGAGCGGCAGTTCGGGTACCTCGAGTTCCACGGTGAGACCGGTGCCGTCAAGGCCGCCGCCGACGCCGCGCTCGCCGAACTCGGCGACGCCGGGGACTCGGCGATCAGCCCGACGATCCTCGCCTCACGCATCATCTCCAGCATCGACCAGCAGCACGCGTTCCTGATCAACCGCAACAAGATCGGGTCAATGGTTCTGGCGGGTGAGACGCTGTACGTGCTCGAGGTCTCGCCCGCGTCCTACGCCATCCTCGCCACCAACGAGGCCGAGAAGGCCGCCGACATCAAGGTCGTCGACTTCCGCATGATCGGCGCCACCGGACGGGTCTACCTGTCGGGCTCGGAAGCCGATGTACGACAGGCCGCCGAGGCTGCCGAGGACGCACTGCGCCGGAGTGCGGTGTGACCGGTATCGATCGCGACCAACTGCGCCTCCTGGTCCGCGAGGTGGTGCGCGACGCCGTCAGCGACCTGACGCCGAAGGTGTCCAAGTCGGTCGCCCCGCCGCCCGCCGCGCCGACCGTGGTACCCCCCACGCCGACGGGCCCCACCCCGACCGGTCCGTTGGCCGCCGATGAGAGGTCCCGCGCGGACACCGTCAGCATCCGCTCGGACGCGGATCTCGACGCATTCGTCCGTAACCTGTTGCGGCTATTTGAGAATCCCAAGACCCGCGCAGACCTGCGCAACGGTCGGCTGACGTTTCGGCTGGCCGGCGCGACACGCAGTCCCGGCGGAACCACTCGACGTTTCGATCGCGGCGCCGTCACGGAACGGACCGTTGCCGAACTCGCCGAGTCCGGCGCGACCCTGGTGCTCGGCCCGCGGGCCGTACTCACCCCGCTGGCCCGGGAACGCGCGCGTGCGCTCGGACTGACGATTGAGAAGGAGCGAAAATGATCAAAGCGACGGTCACCGGCCAGGTGTGGTCAACGCGACGTGTCGAGGGTGTGCCCGCGGGCGCCTTCCTCGAGGTCGAGGTCGACGGTTCCAGCTCGCGGCTCATCGCGTTCGACGTCCTCGGCAGCGGTGTGGGCGAACAGGTCCTCATCGCACAGGGCTCGGTGGCATCGAGCTGGTTCACCGGCACCCCACCGCCCGTCGATGCACTCATCATCGGCTCCATCGATCCAACCGAATAAGCAGTTCAGACAAACCCCGATAAGAAGGAGAATCATCATGGCAAGCAACGCGATCGGAATGATCGAGACCAAGGGCTTCGTCGCCGCACTGGCCGCAGCCGATGCAATGGTCAAGGCCGCTAACGTGACTATCACCGATCGCCAGCAGGTGGGCGATGGACTGGTGGCCGTCATCGTCACCGGTGAGGTCGGCGCGGTCAAGGCCGCCACCGAGGCCGGTGCCGAATCCGCCTCTCAGGTAGGCGAACTGATCAGCGTGCATGTCATCCCGCGGCCGCACACTGAACTCGGCGCGCACTTCTCCGTCGCCGCTCAGTAGCAGCCACGATGGCCAAAACCGACGCCATGACCATGACGGGGACGCGAACCGATATTCGCGTCTACCTCCTGGTCGAGGATCTCCAGCAGCAGTTCGCGGCATACCTGGGCACGCCGACGCGGGCCCGGGGGTACCCGCCGTACGCCGGCGAGCACGCCTTGATCGTTGAGGTGTCCCCCGCCTTGGCGATCGAGCGCGTGATCGACCTCGCGCTGCGGGAGGTTCCTGGCATCCAGCCCGGAATCCTGTACGTGGAGCGGCAGTTCGGTGTGCTGGAGATCCACTCGGCAAACCTCGCCGATGTTCGGCGAGCAGGCGAGGCCATTCTCTCCGGCACTGGGAACTCTGCGGCCGACCAGTTGCGACCGCGGGTGCTGTACCACGACATAATCGAGGACATCACCGACCAGCACGCGGTGATCATCAACCGCAACCGTCAGGGATCAATGGTGCTCCCGGGACAGTCGCTGCTGGTCTACGAGATGACACCTGCGCTGTTCGCAGCGGTGGCGGCCAACGAGGCCGAACGCGTCGCACCTGGGCTCACACTGGTCGACGTGCAGATGATCGGTGCCGCAGGCAGGCTGTACATCGGCGGAAGTACCAAGGACGTGACAATGGCGAGGGATCGAATCACTGAGGTGTTGGCGGGTATCGAGGGGCGCGACCACTGATGGGTGAGCCCGGGGATGCTGCGTTTGTCGGCGACGACGTCGAGGTCGCCGAACTCGCCCTGCGCTCATTCGACATCGCGCCCGACTCGACACTGCGGCTACTGAATCTCTCCGAGAACGCGACGTACGCAGTCGACGACGCGGGGACCGGAAAACGGTCGATCCTGCGGGTACACCGCAGGGACTACCACAAGCAGCACGAGATCGAGTCCGAACTCGAGTGGCTTGACGCGCTGCGCCGCGACAGTGATGTCACGGTACCGGTGGTCCTGCCCGCACGCGACGGCCGGCGCGTCGTGACGGTCGAGCACGACGGTGTGGCACGCCACGTCGTTCACTTCGACATGGTGAACGGAGCGGAACCCGCTGAGGAGTCCCTCACGGTCGACGACTTCCGGACGTTGGGCCGCATCACCGCGGCCCTTCACGACCATTCCCGGGAATGGTCGCGCCCGGCCGGTTTCGGCAGGTTCGCCTGGGACTGGGAGCACAGCCTGGGCAACCAGCCCCGGTGGGGCCGCTGGCAGGACGCCATCGGCGTCGGCGCGTCGGAGGCCGCGGTTCTCGACCGGGCACAGCAGCTCCTGCAGCAGCGGCTGGCCGACTACGGCTCCAGCCGGGACACCTTCGGCCTCATCCACGCCGACCTGCGTCTGGCGAACCTGCTGGTCGACGGCGATGCCATCACGGTGATCGACTTCGACGACTGTGGCTTCGGCTGGTATTTCTACGATTTCGGTACCGCGGTGTCGTTCTTCGAGGACGATCCCGCAGTACCGGAGTGGCAGGATGCGTGGGTCACTGGTTACCGGAGCCGACGTCCGCTCCCGGCCGCTGACGAGGAGATGCTGTCATCCTTCGTGCTGCTGCGCCGGCTGCTGCTGCTGGCGTGGATGGGCACCCACAGTCACTCCAAGGAATCTCAGGCCATCTCGGTCACCTACGCGGAGGGCAGTTGTGCGCTCGCCGAGCGCTACCTCACCTCCAACGGCCTCCATCTGACCCCCTAGCCGCCCCGGCAATCAAAGAGATCACCACCGAAAGGCCAATGACATGTTCACATCCCTGCAGGGCCGAACCGCCGTCGTCACCGGCGGAAGCAAGGGCATCGGCCGTGGGATTGCCGAGACGTTCGCGAATGCGGGCGTGAACGTCGTGCTCACCGGCCGCACGCAGAGTGACATCGAGGCCGCGGTCGCAGACCTCGCGGGCAGGCCCGGCGCGGTGAGCGGCGTCGCTGCCGACGTTACGAGCCCCGACGACTGTCGCCACGCCGTAGACACCGCGGTGAAAAGGCATGGCGGGCTGGACATCGTCTGCGCCAATGCGGGCATCTTCCCGTCGGGACGGCTCGAGGACCTCACACCCGAGGACATCGAGCAGGTGATCGGGGTGAACTTCAAGGGCACCGTGTACATCGTGCAGGCAGCTCTGGCCGCGTTGACGGAAAGCGGACACGGCCGGGTGATCATCACGTCGTCAATCACGGGACCCATCACCGGCTACCCCGGGTGGTCGCACTACGGTGCCAGCAAGGCGGCGCAACTGGGATTCCTGCGCACCGCAGCAATGGAGCTCGCGCCCCGCAAGATCACTGTCAACGCGGTCCTGCCGGGCAACATCGTGACCGAGGGTCTCGTCGAAATGGGCCAGAACTACATGGACCAAATGGCTGCCGCGATCCCCGCCGGACGCCTCGGCAGCGTCGCCGACATCGGGAATGCCGCGCTGTTCTTCGCCACCGACGAGGCGTCGTATGTCACCGGCCAGTCCTTGGTCGTGGACGGCGGCCAGATTCTTCCCGAGTCCCAAGAGGCACTCGCCGAGATCTAGTGGCCCCGACCGCCACCGGTGTCCCCTAGAATTGGTCGTACCAAATTCTTCGGCCAGGAGGTACCGGTGTCAACGCCAACCGAGGAGCTGCGGCGCCGGATCGTTGCCGACATCAATGCGGGCACACCCGGCACGAAGCTCGGCAGCGAACGCGAACTCGCTGAGCGATACGGCACCAGCCGGTCCAGCCTCCGCCAGGTTCTGGCGGCGCTCGAGGAGGCGGGGCTCGTCGACCGGGCGATCGGCCGTGCCGGCGGCATCTTCATCAGCCACGCGCAGGTGCAGCGCAGCCTCTCCGATGTTGTCGGCGTCCCGGCGTTCCTCGCCAACCAGGGCTACGTCGCCGGGACCCGCGTGCTGTCCACCAAGATCACCGGCCCCGACCGCACCACACAGCAGGCCCTGCACATCGGCGCCGACGACTTCGTCGTCGAGATTCAACGCGTGCGCCTCGCCGACGGGTCGCCAATATCGCTGGAGTTGGCGCAGTTTCCCGCCGACGTCTTTCCCGGCCTTCTCGAACAACAACTCGGCGGCTCAATCTACGAGATCCTGGAGAGCCAGTACGGTCTGGTCACCGCCCGCGCAGACGAGCGCATCGAGGCGGTGAACGCCACCGCCGAGGAGTCGACACTGCTTGGCGTCAATCCGAAGTCGGCACTGCTGCTCATCACTCGCATCACCTACGACCAGCACGGCACGCCGTGCGAGTTCTCCCGCGATCTGTTTCGTGGTGACCGCACCCGACTGGCCGTGACGGTGCAGGGCCGCGGCCTGGGTGCGCAGTCAACCATCGACACCGCCTCGGTGGCGCTGCAGAGCCAGGCCGCCGAGGACAAGGCCAGCTGAGCGACCTCACCGCCATCCCTTGACCTTTAGTTAGGTTGAGGTTGCACAGTGGTCCCCGTGAACGACAACGGGTTCTACTCGATCATCGACTACACCGTCGACGGGCCTCAGGCGCAGAACGAGCTCATCGACGCGTTCGCCGAGATCCAGCGTCGCTGGGTGCGGTTCTACCCCGGCTATCGCAGCGCGCACCTTCTGGCGAGCATCGACGGCCGTCGCGTCTACAACGTCATCGAGTGGGCGTCACGTGCCGACTTCGATGAGTTCGAATCCGTGTCAGACACAGCCGGAAGAATGGCGGCCATCGAGTCCGCCATCGCCGGCGTGTCCGGAACCGCCACACCCAACATGACCGGACCGCCCCGGTTCACCGTCGCCCGCGTCGTCCATCCCGGTCCACGCGAGCCCCACACCACCAAGGAGGATCACCATGCGTCCGATTCGCTCTGATCTCTGGGAAACCCAGGTAGACAGCCCCTTTCCCGGTCTGACCACACACGCCTACCTGTGGACCGGCGGGTCTGAGGGCAACGTGCTGTTCTACAGCACCATGACCGACACCGAGCACGACCACATCGCCGAGCTCGGTGGCGTGGCCCACCACTACCTTTCTCACCGCGACGAGGCGGGGCCGATGCTGGCGCGCGTGGCCGAACGCTTCGGTGCGCGCCTGCACGCACCCGTCGCCGAACTCGTCGAGATCGGCCAGCACGCGCACGTCGACGTGCCGCTGGCCACCCGTCACGTCGACGGCAACGGCATCGAGGTGATCCCGACGCCCGGGCACTCGCCGGGCAGCACCTGCTACCTGGTGCCCGGGGCCAACGGCAGGCAGTACCTGTTCACCGGCGACACGATGTTCGTCGGCGCCGACGGCACCTGGGCAGCCGGGTATATCCCGCCGATCAGCGATGCCGAGTCACTCGCCGTCAGCCTTCAGGTGCTGGCCCCGCTTCGGCCCGACCTGGTGATCTCCAGCGCGTTCGCGAGCGACACCGCAGTGCACGTCTCGTCCGGGTCGCAGTGGTCGGACAGCGTCGCGCAGGCGCGGTCCAAGCTCTCCGACGCGGTCGCATGCGCGTAGGCGGCTAGATTGCGGGCATGAGTCCCGCCGGCCGGTTCGCGCCAAGCCCGTCGGCCGACCTTCATGTCGGCAACCTACGGACAGCGATCCTGGCGTTGCTTTTCGCGCGCTCCACCGGCCGGCGGTTCCTCCTGCGGGTGGAGGACCTCGATGACCGCACGTCCGCCGACATCGCGCAACGCCAGATCGCCGATCTGGCCGCCATCGGCGTGACGTGGGACGGGGACGTCGAGTTCCAGACGGCACACGAGGACCGCTACGACACCGTGGTCGAGGATCTGGTCGCCCGCGGCCTGACATTCGAATGCTTCTGCAGCAGAAGAGATATCCTCGCCGCGCCCCGCGCACCGCATGCGCCGCAGGGAGCCTATCCGGGCACGTGCCGGAACCTGACCGCCGCCGAGCGCGCCGAACGCGTCGCTGCGGGCCGTCCTCCCGCGCTGCGACTGCGCTCGGAGCTCACGACGTTCACCGTGACCGACCTGCTGCACGGCCCCTACACCGGCGTGGTCGACGACTTCGTGCTCCGGCGCGGTGACGGCGTGACCGCCTACAACCTGGCTGTCGTCGTCGACGACGCCGCGGGAGGTGTCGATCAGGTGGTGCGCGGTGACGATCTGCTGTCGTCCTCGCCCCGACAGGCCTACCTGGCATCACTGCTTGGCCACGAGCCGCCGACGTACGCGCACGTGCCGCTGGTGCTGGGCGCGGAGGGCAAGCGGTTGGCCAAGCGTGACGGCGCGGTGAGCCTGGCCGAGATCGGCGTTCCGACGGCACTCGCGCAGATCTCCGAGTCGCTGGGCTGGCACGCAAGGACCGTCGAGGGCATGCTCGCCGAGTTCGACCCCGCCCGGTTGCCCCGCGAGCCCTGGGTATACCGACCCACATGAGCAGAACACTGTGCCCACCGCCTCGCACTTGTTAGCGTCCGCCAGTGCGGAAGATACGAAGAGCACTGCTTCCAGTCCTGCTGATCGCTGCCGTGCTGCTGACCGCAGCCTGCGGTTCAAGCGCCAATGACTCGATCAAGTCGTCCGGGGTGCTGCGCGTTGGCACCGAGGGCACGTACGCGCCGTTCAGCTTCCACGACCCCGCCACCGGCGAGCTGGCCGGCTATGACGTCGACGTCGCCCGTGCAGTCGGGCAGAAGCTCGGGGTGCGTGTCCAATTCGTCGAGACGCCATGGGATTCCATCTTCGCCGCGCTCGAGGCCGACCGGTTCGACGTGGTGGCCAACGAGGTCACCATCAACGCCGAGCGCAAGGCCAAGTACGACCTGTCGGAGCCGTACTCGGTCGCCGAGGGCGTCATCGTCACCCGCGCCGACGATGACTCCATCACCTCGCTGGCCGATCTGAAGGGCAAGACGACGGCACAGTCCACCACCAGCAACTGGGCGCAGGTCGCCAGGGACGCCGGCGCGCGCGTCGAGGCGGTGGAGGGCTTCACCCAGGCGATCACCCTGCTCAACCAGGGCCGAGTCGACGCCACGATCAACGACAGCATCGCGGTCTACGCCTACCTCGCCGAGACCAACGACACATCGGTCAAGATCGCAGGCCAGACCGGCGAGAAGAGCGAGCAGGGGTTCGCCGCCCGCAAGGACAGCGGCCTGCTACCCGAACTGAACACCGCACTCGAGGCGCTCAAGGCTGACGGCACGTTGGCCAACATCTCGGAGAAGTACCTCAAGGTCAACGCCTCTGGAACTCCGTCGGCCGGTGACGAGGTTGCGGCACCACGCTCGACGTGGCGGTTGATCGCCGACAACCTCCTGCCCTTGGCCAAGGCGGCGATCACGGTGACGATCCCGCTGACCATCATCAGCTTCGTGCTGGGCCTGATCATCGCGCTGGCGGTGGCACTGGCGCGGCTCTCCCCGAATGTGCTGCTGAGCAACGCCGCCCGCTTCTACATCTCGATCATCCGGGGCACGCCCCTGCTGGTGCAGTTGTTCATCGTGTTCTTCGCGCTGCCCACGTTAGGTGTGACGATCGATCCGTTCCCCGCGGCGGTGATCGCCTTCAGCCTCAACGTCGGCGGCTACGCGGCGGAGATCATCCGCTCGGCGATCCTGAGCGTGCCGAAGGGCCAGTGGGAGGCGGCCGAGACGATCGGCTATCACTACGCCGGTGCGCTACGCCGCATCATTCTTCCGCAGGCCGCCAGGGTCGCCGTCCCGCCGCTGTCGAACACGCTGATCTCACTGGTGAAGGACACGTCGCTGGCGTCGACGATCCTGGTGACCGAACTTCTGCGGACCGCACAGATTGCCGCGGCGCCGACGTTCGAGTTCTTCGCCCTCTATGGCACGGCCGCGGTGTACTACTGGGTGATCTGCCTGGTGTTGTCATTCGGCCAGAACCGCCTGGAACATCGACTGGAAAGGCACGTGGCGCGATGACGGAGGAAGCAGGAGAAGTCGAGTACCGGGTCACTGCCGAGGGCGTCGAGAAGGCGTTCGGCGACAACAAGGTGCTCAAGGGAGTGTCGTTCACCGTGGAGCGCGGCACGGCGACCGCCATCATCGGCCCGTCGGGGTCGGGCAAGACGACGCTGCTGCGGGCGCTCAACGCGCTCGACCGCCCCGACGCCGGAGTGATCCGGGTGGACGACATCGAGATCGACTTCTCCAAACCAGTGCCCAAACCCGAGGTACGCAGGTTTCAGTCACGAAGCGGCTTCGTGTTCCAGGGACACAACCTGTTCCCGCACAAGACGGTGCTGGAGAACATCATCGAGGGACCGCACATCGTGCAGAAGCGGCCGAAGGACGAAGTCGTCCAAGAGGCCGTCGAACTGCTCGACCAGGTCGGGCTGGCCGAGAAGAGGGACCAGTACCCGTATCAGCTCTCCGGCGGGCAGCAGCAGCGCGTCGGTATCGCCCGTGCGCTGGCGCTCAAGCCGAAACTGGTGCTGTTCGATGAGCCCACGTCGGCCCTGGACCCCGAGTTGGTCGGCGAAGTGCTCTCGGTCATCAAGGATCTGGCGGTCGAGGGCTGGACGATGGTGATCGTCACGCACGAGATCCAGTTCGCGCGGCAGGTGTCCAATCAGGTGCTGTTCACCGACCGTGGCGTCGTACTGGAGAAGGGCTCACCGGCCCAGGTGATCGGGGATCCGAAGGAGGAGCGCACCCGCCAGTTCCTGCAGCGCATCCTCAACCCGCTGTAGCCCATTTCCCCCACCGAGCGTCGGTTACCGGCGATGCTGTGAGCATGTCACGCAACATGGAAGCCGACGTCGTCATCGTCGGGGCGGGCCTGTCGGGAATGATCGCCGCCCGAACGGTACTCGCGGCCGGCCTCACGCCCCTGGTCCTGGAGGCCGACACCCGCGTCGGCGGACGAATCCTCACCGAGGAGGTGGCTCCGGGGTTGCCAGTGGAGATCGGGGCGCAGTGGATCGGCGACACCCACGAGCGCATGTTCGCGCTGGCGGCCGAACTCGACGTCGAGACGTTCCCGCAGTACGAGGAGGGCGAGACGTCCTACGAGCTGGTGGGTTCGGGTGTGCTGCGCGAGAACGACTTTCACACCAGGTACGCCGATGAGCTGGCCTCACTCGAGCGTGTGTTCCGTGAACTCGACCAGTTGGCCGCCGAGGTGCCGGTCGACGCGCCGTGGCTGGCGCCGCGCGCCGACGCGTGGGACGCGATTACCGCGGGCGCCTGGTACGACGCCCAGGGACTGTCCGTCGTGGCGCGGACCCTGTTGGAGATCTGCACGGTCGGGATCCTCGCGGTGCCCACCGTCGAAGTGTCGTTCCTGCATCTGTTGTTCACCATCCAGACCTGCGGTGTGACCTCGGAACTCTTCGCCGAGTCCGAGGGTGGCGCCCAGACCACCCGATTCGTTGGTGGTACCAGCGAGATTCCGCGGCGGCTGGCCGCGCTGATCACCGACCACATCGTGCTCGAGGCACCCGTGCAGTTGATCGAGCACAGCGCCGACAGCGTCACGGTGCACTGCCGAGGCGGCATCACGGCCCGCGGACGTCGGGTCATCGTCGCGGTCTCACCGACGCTGGCCGGCCGCATCATGTACGACCCGCCCCTGTCCGGGGTTCGCGACCAGCTCACCCAGCGCATGCCGAACGGATCGTCCATGAAGGCGTTCTTCGTCTACGACGAACCCTTCTGGCGCGCAGACGGTCTCAACGGCCAGCTCATCTCGGACATCGGCCCGGCGCGGATGTCGAATGACACCTGCATCCCCGGCGACGACCACGGCGTGCTGCTGCTGTTCCTGGAGGGGCAGCAGGCCCGGACGTTCGGGCGCATGCCGACCGGCGAGCGCCGCAGCGCGCTGACAGCGGAGTTGGTGCGTCACTACGGCGATAAGGCCGCGCACCCGGAGTTCTACGTCGACGGCGAGTGGTCGGATCGACAGTGGACGCGCGGCTGCTACAACGCGAACCTGGGCCCGCTGGTGTGGACCACCTACGGTGCGGCCCTGTCGGCGCCGATCGGCGCGATCCATTGGGCGTCAACCGATACCGCCACCTACTGGAGTGCCTACATGGAGGGTGCGGTGGAGGCGGGTGAGCGTGCCGCCCGCGCGGTCATCGCCGAGCTGACGAGGTGATTTCGGCGCGAAAAGGAGCGCTCACCGCTCCAAACCGCGCCGAACTCAAGCCTTGAGGGCGGCCGCCAGCAGCTCGTCGCGGAACTGCGGGTGGGCGATCGCCGCGAGCGCCTCACCGCGCTGGCGGACGGTCTTGCCCTCCAGTTCGGCGACACCGTACTCGGTAACGATCACGTCGACGTGATGCCGTGGCGTCGTGATCACCGCGCCGGGACCGAACGCCGCCACGATCCTCGACTGCAGTCCATCCTCATTGGAGAACGTCGAGGGTAGACAGATCAGCGAGCGGTCGGACAGTTCGAGCCCGGTGCCTGCCACGAAGTCCTCGGCACCGCCGATCCCGCTGAACTGCTTGCCGTTGATCGTGTCGGCGACGACCTGACCCTGGAGGTCGATCGAGAGTGCGCCGTTGATGGAGATCATGTCGCTGTTCGCGGCGATCACCTCCGGTGCGTTGACGATCTCGACGGGCAGGAACGCCACCTCGGAGTTACCGTCCAGCCACGTGTACAGCTCGGTGGAGCCGAACGCGAACGTCGTCACGCTCACACCGTCGTACTGCCCCTTGCCGGTGTTGCTGATCTTGCCCGCGCGATGCAGCCGCATGCAGCCGTCGGTGAACATCTCGCTGTGCAGCCCATAGTCGCCGCCGTCCCCCTCGGCCAGCAGCGTCGCGATCTGGTTTGGAATCGAGCCGATCCCGGTCTGCAGTGTCGCGCCGGAGGGGATGAAGTCGACGGCGTGCCGCGCGATCGCCTGGTCGACGTCGGTGGGTGGGGCGTCACCTCCGGGCAGCGCGAGCGGTCCGTCAGTCGAGTGCACGAGGATGTCGATATCGTCGACGTGCAAGGCATGGCGATGCTCACCCAACCCGAAAGTCCTTGGGTAGGCATCGGATACCTCAACGATAAGCAGCCGATCGGGATCGGCACCCGCACTGCGCAGCTCGCCGATCGTCCCACCTGCGTGCAGCGAAAGGGAGCACCAGCCGTCGGCGTCGGGCGGCGTCGCGACGGTCGTCATCACGCGCGGCGCCTGACGCTGCAACAGCGGTGCGAAGCGTCGGAAGTCCGCGGGCGTGAACTCGATATCGGCGCCCGTGGCCAGCAGCGCCCGCTCGAGCGGGCCGAAGAATCCCGACAGGTAGTGCACGCCCGGGCGCGTGAACAGTTCGGTGAGCACCGCGAGCAGCGCGCCGTACACGCGCAGGTCCGTCCAGTCGTCGCGCTCGCCGAGCGCACGCATGAACGCCGGCGGCTGACCCGGCCCGAGCGGTATCCCCAGCGTGTCTTCGGGGCCGAGCCGTGCGGCGGCCTGCTCGGCGGTCAGCTCCTCTGGCATGGCGCGACCCTATCTCTCCCCGTGATTTCGGCGCGTTTTGGAGCGCTCACCGCTCCGGAGCGCGCCGAAATCGCTAGACGGTGACCGGCAGTGAGGCCAGACCGCGCAACGTCAGGTTGGGCTTGTAGACGGCCTCACCGGCGATACGCGCGTTCGGGAAGCGGACCGTCACCGCCGACAGCACTGCCGTGGCCTCCAGCCGGGCCAGTGGGGCACCGAGACAGAAGTGCCGCCCCTTGCCGAAGCCCAGGTGTCGAATGGTCGCTCGGTCGGGATCGAACTCACCCGGCCGCTCGGCCACCGCGGGATCGCGGTGTGACGCGGCGATCAGCAGCAGCATGCTGTCGCCCTTCGGAATGTCCACACTCCCGATCGTCATATCCTCGCTGGCGATTCGCATGACGAGCTGCACCGGAGGGTCGTACCGCATCGTCTCCTCGACCACCGCCCCCGCCCGGCTCGGGTCGCTCGCCAGTGCACGCCACAGCGACGGTTCTCGCAGCATCGCCAGCATGGCATTCGCGATCAGGTTGACCGTGGTCTCGTGCCCCGCGATCAGCAGCAGGTTGCACGTCGCGACGATCTCCTCCTCGGTGAGCTGGTCACCGCCCTCTTCCGCGGCGATCAGACCCGAGATCAGGTCCTCGCGGAGCGCACCGCGCCGCACATCGATGAGACCACGCAGGTACTCGCGCAGCCACCGGCCCGCCTCCTGGCGCTTCTCGGCACGCTCGGGATCCTCACTGTTCAGGGTGCTGAACGGGTCGAGCCCCTGGGCCAGCAGCGCCGAGGCGCGGCTGAACTCGGGCTCGTCCTCGATCGGCACGCCGAGCAGTCGGCAGATCACCGCGACCGGGAGCGGGTACGCCAGATCGGCGATCACGTCGAAGGAGCCCCGGCGCTCGATGGCGTCCAGCAGTCCGTCGACCAACGCGGTGATATCGGGTTCCAGCGCGTTGACAACCCGCGGCACGAAGGCCTTGCTGACGAGGCCGCGCAGCCGGGTGTGGTCCGGTGGATCGAGGAACAGGAACCCCGGTGGCCCCAGTGGCCGCATCTCGGCACCCTGGGCGATCTGCTCCTGTACGACAGACGATTTCATGCTGTCGCTGGCCGATGCCGGGTGGCGCAGCACCTCGTCGCAGTCGGCGAAGGACGAGAACACGGTGAGCCGGCTGTCTGGCATGTGCAGCGGGCCATGCTCGCGGATCTGCTCGTACAGCGGGTAGGGGTTGGCTCGGGCCGACGGATCGAGCAGCTGCATCACCAGCGTCTGCGCCTCGGCGGTCGTCGTCATGCTCTTATTGTGCACGCGTCCAAGAGTGCTGTGTCGGCCCCGCTAGCTCGAGTAGTAGCGCCCGAGAACGTGCTCGCGGAGTTCATCGAAGTCACCGGCCGTGATCGAGTCCCGGATCGAGTCGACCAGGCGGATCACGAAGCGCTCGTTGTGAATCGTGCACAGCGTCGACGCGAGCATCTCCTTGGCCTTGAACAGGTGCCGGATGTAGGCCCGGGTGTAGTTCGCGCAGGTGTAGCAGTCGCACTCGGGGTCCAGTGGCGTGAAGTCGCGCTTGTAGCGGGCGCCGGTGATGTTGTATCGGCCCGTCGCGGAGTAGATCGACGCATTGCGGGCGACCCGCGACGGTGACACGCAATCGAATGTGTCCGCGCCTGCCGCGACGGCGTTGAACAGGTCGTCCGGTTCGCTGATGCCGAGCAGGTGCCGCGGTTTGTCGTCGGGCAGCTCGTCGGTGACCCAGCCGACGATGGTCGCGAGGTTCTGCTTCTCCAACGCGCCGCCAATGCCGTATCCGTCGAAGCTCAGCCCCTCCGCGGGCCCGGCAGACTCCCCTATCGACACCAGGCCGCGGGTGGCCTTCCGGCGCAGGTCCTCGTACTGCGCGCCCTGCACGACGGCGAAGAGCGCCTGCGCGGGCTTGTCGGCACGTTCAACGCTGAGCCGACGGTGTTCGGCCAGACAGCGCACCGCCCAGTCATGGGTGCGCTGCACCGACTGCTCCTGGTAGGCGCGGGTGTTCACCAGCGTGGTGAGTTCGTCGAAAGCGAAGATGATGTCGGCACCCAGTTGATGCTGAATCCCGATGGACACCTCGGGGGTGAACCGGTGGGTGGACCCGTCAAGGTGCGATCGGAACGTCACGCCGTCGTCGTCGACGTGCGCCAGACGCTCCTTGCCCTCGGCGATGACGTCGTCGGCCTGCACGCGCGAGGCGTCCATCGCCAGCACCTTCTTGAAGCCCACACCCAGCGACATCACCTGGAATCCGCCACTGTCGGTGAAAGTGGGTCCCGGCCAGTTCATGAACGCGCCGAGGCCGCCCGCCTCATCGACGACGTCAGACCCTGGTTGCAGGTAGAGGTGGTATGCATTGGCCAGAACCGCTTGTGCCCCAACACCCTTCATCGCCTCGGGCAGCACGGCCTTGACCGTGGCCTGGGTGCCCACCGCGATGAACGCCGGGGTGTGGACGTCACCGTGCGGGGTGTGGATGACACCGACCCGACCGGCCCGATCCGGCAACTGCGCCCCGACCTCGAAGTACGGTTTCAACGGCGCGCTCACCGCTGTAGATTCTCACACCATGCGTACAGCCCCCGCGATCGCGGTACTCACAATGGTGTTCGTGGCCGGTGGTATGACCGCGTGCTCGTCCCCACCGCCAGCCGAGAACGAGCCCGGCGCCCTCCCCGTCGGGACCGCCACTGTGACCATAAACGACACCGACGCTGGCACCACCGACGCAGTGTCCTGCACCACCGCCGGATCAGTGGTCACCATCACGACCGGTGACGATAAATCGGGATCGGTCAGCGTGGTGTCGAACGAGGGTGCCTTGACCGTCCAATCTGTGAACCTCAACAACCTCGCCGGCTTCACCGGAAGTTACAACGCCGGACTCGGGGGCGAGGCCACCGTCACGATGACCGGTCGGACGTACAACATTTCGGGGAAGGCCGACGGTTTTCTCACCTCCGATCCCAGCTTCCGGTCCGCCGGCTCCTTCACGATCACGGCCGCGTGCTGACTGCCTGAACAACGAGCGACAAGTTGGCACCGCCTGACGGATTTTTCACGCATTCCCATGACCGCAGGTCAGCAGCGGGCCATAGTACGAGAGATGGCTTGTTGATCTTGACAGGTCACACTTACCGAAGGAGACCGATGTGAAGACTGGATTGCTCGTCGTTGTGGGTAGTGCGGCCGTTCTGATCGCCGGCCTGTCCGGCTGTTCGTCGAACGACAAGTCGGCGGAGAGTACGACCACCACCGGGGCCACCTCGACCACGGCCACGACGTCCGCGGCCGAATCCCCAACTGCCACAGCCGCACCCGGCGGCACGAAGGTCACCATCGACGGCCAGGACCAGCAGGTCAACGGCACAGTCGTCTGCAGCGCCATGGGCGGCAACATGAACATCGCGATCGGCGAGGCAGCCACCGGCATCGCCGCCGTCATCAGCGAGGGCGACTCGCCTACCGTCACCTCGGTCGGCCTGGGCAACGTCAACGGCGTCACGCTGGCCGTCGGCGCCGGCGCGGGTGAGGCCACCGCGTCGAAGGACGGCAACACCTACAAGATCACCGGCAACGCGACCGGCATCGACATGGCCAACCCGATGGCCCCGGTCACCAAGCCCTTCGCGATTGAGGTCACCTGCCCCTGACTCGGGCAACCAACAGGCACATTTCGAGGCGGCGGCGTCCCATCGGGGCGCCGCCGTCATCGTGTCCGCACCACCTCTGAAAACCACGCCGAAACGCCCATGACCGGGAGTAGTGTCCGATTCGCGCAGGGTCGCGCAGCATCGGGAGTGGGGGCGTTTTGTGGCGCGGAATCACAACGGCAGACACCGCAGGGCGCGTGACACCGCACTGGTCTTCGTCACGGCGGCCGGCATGTCCGGCGCACTGGTCCTGGGGCACGCGACCAACAACACCGTCATGGACGCCATGGTGGCGCTCACCAACACCGTCATCGGCGCGGGCGGACGCGGCGACTCGGCGGGCGAGCGTGTGCAGCAGAAGCTCAGTGCGACGGTGCAGCCTGCCGGTTACGGCTACGAGGCCGTCCACTACCCCGCGACGATCAACCTCGCCGAGAGTCGCAACATCGGGGTTCCCGCCATGCACCTCGCCCTCGTGGCCCACTCCAGTGAGACGTACCTGATCGTCGCCGGCTACTCGGAGGGATCCCTGGTCGCCGAACGGGTGCGACGCAACCTGCAGGCCAAACCCGTCGGTCCAGGGCCCGAAGGCGCACCATCGGCCGACCAACTGACGTTCGTGATGATCGCGTCCCCATTCGCGCCCAACGGCGGTATCTACAGCCGCTTCCCCGGACTCTTCATCCCCTTCATCATCGACCCGATTGGCCCCAGCCAGCCAACGCGATACGACACGACCTATCACGCGATCGAGTACGACCCCGTCGCGGACTTCCCTGCGTACTTCAATCCGCTCTCACTGCTCAACGCCGCACTCGCGGCCCGCTACGCGCATCCAGATCGGTACTACGACGCCATCGACCCCGAGACCACGCCTCACCTGGAGAAGGAGGTCGTGAACAGCGCCGGCGGAACTGACACCTACATCCTCTACCGCAACCAACAGCTGCCGCTGCTGGGACCGATACGGGAACTGTCGTCGATGCTGCAGTTGACGCTGTTGACCGAACCGTTCCTCGGCGCCATCGAACCGCTGCTACGAGTCGTGGTCGACATGGGCTACACCGATCGCACGTACGCGAACGCCGATGTCAACACACCCTTCTCGCTCTTCACTCCCCCCGACAGGATCATCAAGGCGCTACTCGCGGTGCCGGGCGCCCTGCACGAGGGGCTGATGAACTTCCAGGAGGGGATGACCAATCTGCTCTCCGGCGGGCAGACCGCACTGGCCGCGAAGTCCCTTGCCACCGACTCGAAGTCGATCGCCGTGGCCGCCTCGCCGTCGGCGTCTCCGTCGGCGGTTCCCGGACTGCACGGCAGCGACTTCACCGCACTCCAGGTCACCGAGAGCACCGAGCCCGAGAGCACCGAGCCCGAGGTCGCCAAGCCCGAACCCGTTGCAGTACAAGAGAAGACCACCGGTGCGATCACGGAGGATCCGGAGACTCCGGAGACAGAGCCGACGAAGCCCTTGAGCGCCGACAGCCTGAAACCGAAGCTGACATCCAACGGCAACAAGGTCACCCCGATCGGTGCCACCAAGGCGCCGGCCACCAGTACCGGCGCGAGTCCAGTCAGCACCACCCCAGCCGAGACGACACCGGGTGCCGCGACCGGATCGACCACCGAACCGGACCCGAAAACCGAGCCGAAGTCCGAGCCCGAGACCAAGGTCTCTGAGCCCGACGCCAAGCCCGATACGAAGCCCGACACCAAGACGTCCGCACCGGATTCCGACAACGACCGCAAGGACGCCGCGGCCTAACCGCCCGGGCACGCACTAGCGTCGGGTTGGTGATCGAACCGGTACTGCGCCGCGCGACCCCCGCCGATGTGAGCACGATCGCCACACTCGTCGACGAGGCATTCACGCGGTACATCAACCGGATCGGCAAGCCGCCGGCCCCGATGCTCGCCGACTACGCGGCGCTCGTGGGCACTGCCCGCGTCTGGGTGATCGAGGACCGTTCCTCGGTTGTCGCCATGATCGTCGTGGTGCCCCACGCCGATCACGTCGTCATCGAAACCGTCGCCGTAGCACCGCAGGCACAGGGCGCCGGTCACGGTCGACGCCTTCTGGAGCGCGCCGAGCGCGATGCCGCCGATCTCGGGGTCACCGAGGTCCGACTGAGTACGAACGAGGCGATGACGGAGAACCTCGACTACTACCCGCGGCGCGGCTACGTGGAGACGGGTCGCGGCGACGAGGACGGATACCGGCGGGTCTTCTTTCGCAAGGCGCTCACCTAGCGCCTGACCGTTGCGTCTCCACTAGCCGATCGGCTAGCGTCGCAAGTAGCCGATCGGCAAGGCCGGCCCTGCGGAGAAGAGGTGCGATGCAGATACTCGCCGAGGCCGAGGATCTTCCGAAGACTGCCAACGTCAAGACCCAGCTGGTCGCGTTGTGGGCGGCGCCGGTGTTCCTGCTGATCTACGTGGTCGCGTTCTTCGCCTTCCGCGGTTTCACACCGCCACTGTCCCCGGAACTCAGCGCCGAACAGGTGGCGGCGTTCTACGCCGAGAACACCGCCACCATCAGATTCAGCATGGTGACCTATGACCTCTGCGGCGTGATGCTGATCCCGTTCTTCATGGTGATCGTGGTGCAGATGAAGCGCATGGCCACCCAGAGCCACGTCTTCGCCTACTGCTTTCTGACGGCTGCCGTCAGTGGCGCAACGATATTCGCGCTCGCCAACATCTTCTTCCTCGTCGCTGCCTTCCGACCCGAACGCAACCCCGAACTGATCATGCTTCTCAACGACATGGCGTGGATCGTGTTCATCGCGCCGGTGGGCATGATCGTCGGCCAGAATCTGCTGCTCGGCCTCGCGGTGTACTTCGACACGGGAACGAGCGACACCGCGCACGAGCCTGTGTTCCCGCGGTGGGTCGGGCACTTCTCCATTGCCACCGCGGTCGCGATCGCGCCCGCCGCCCTGGCCGGTGCGTTCCGTACGGGCCCGCTGGCCTGGGACGGTCTCATCTCATTCTGGCTGCGCAACGGTGCGTACGCCGCGTTCGTGGTCGTCATGTTCTTCGTGCTGCGCGCCGCACTGCACCGTCAAGCGGTCAAGGAGGGCATCACCGCATGACCGAGGTCGCGACGCCCGCTCCCGTTGACGGCACCCATGGCACCGAAACCCGGGACCCGGCAAGGCCACCCGCAGCGGGTAAGCGGGATGTGTGGCTCGTCTTCTGGATCGTGCCCGCGTTCTACGCCGCGTTCGGGGTGATCTTCTTCGCGCTGGCGCGGGTGATGCCACCACCTCGGCCGGACATCACGCAGTCCCAGATGGTCGACTTCTTCAGCCAGCACGCCACCACCATCCAGATCGGCTTCTGCGCTTTGATCCTCATCGTCGGCGGCGCGGGCATCGCCAACGGCATCGTGGTCTTTCACATGAAGCGCATGACGAGCGGGTCGGTGATGGCCTACGCCTATATGGGCGGCATGGCGGTCGGCGCGCTGCCGGGATGTCTGCTGGTCGCGTGCCTCTTCCTGGTCGCCACATTCCGCCCCGACCGGGACCCCGAGCAGCTTGCCTTGCTCTACGACCTGGGCCTGCTGTCCTACGTCGGCTCGCTTGGCTGCTTCACCGCGGCCTACTTCGCCATGGCCGTCGCGATCCTCTACGACCGCAACGAGATCTTCCCGAAATGGCTTGCCTACGTGAGCGTTTGGCAGATCGTCACCGAGGTCATGGCGGTCGCGGTGTTCGTGTCGAAGGCCGGGGCGTTCGCATGGAACGGCTCGATCTCCTTCTGGATGGGCACGGTGATCTTCGGTGTGTGGCTGTCAGCCGTCATCATGTTCCTGAAGAAGGCCACCCAGAACCAGCCCGTCGATGAGGCGCCGCTGCCATGACGAACGCCGAGCAGACCGCACCACCCCAAGACCCGCTGAACACTGCGCAGCCCGAAGGCGCTGTGGCGCAACCTCAACCGCACACGCCCGGTGACCACCACATGTGGATCATGGTGCTCGGCGACATGGTCATCTTCGGCGCGTACTTCATCATCTTCATGATCCACCGCGCGATGAACCCGCAGCTGTTCATCGCCTCGCAGCAACACCTCAACATCACCGTGGGCGTGGTCAACACCATCGTGTTGCTGACCAGCTCCTGGTTCATCGCGCGCAGCGTGCTGGCCGTGCGCGCAGGAGAGCACCGGCGGGCCATCCGCCTCACCTATTACGGCGGGGCGTTCGGGGCGCTGTTCATTGCCGTCAAGGCCTATGAGTGGGCCACCGAGCTCATGGCCGGCTACACCATGTCGACCAACGAGTTCTTCACGTTCTACTACATGCTCACCGGCGTGCACCTGTTCCACGTCACCCTCGGCCTGATCATCCTCGGGGTCGTGGTCCGCGAGTTGCGCAATCCGCGCAAGCGCCGGCTGTCCATGGTCGAGTCCGGCGCCATCTACTGGCACCTGATCGACCTGCTGTGGATCGCCATCTTCGCCCTGCTCTACGTGTTGAGGTGACACCCATGACCACCGCGCCGACCACCACCGCGAGCACCGAGCACGCCAGCCGCGCCATCACCTGCGCGTGGGTGGTGCTTTCCGCGATAACCGTCGCGTCATGGTGGCTGGCACCCGATCACTCCGCCGGCATTGCGAAGGCCAGCGCGTGGATCTCCATCACCGTGATCGCACTGGGATTCATCAAGAGCCGCATGATCATCCGCTACTTCATGGAGGTCCGCACCGCGCCCCAGTGGTTGAGGCTGGCCACCGACGGCTGGCTGGCCACGTTGTGGCTCGGCGTTCTCGTCATCTACCTGTACTGACTATCGTGAATGCCGTGCCAGAAGCGCCAACCACCCCGAAGCACCGTTTGGGCAGCATTGCCAGGACGGCCGCTCAGCACCGCGTCCTCGACGCCGCGATGGACCTGATCGGCGATCACGGCGTCGGCGGCACGTCGCTTCAGATGATCGCCGACGCCATCGGGGTGAGCAAGGCCGCGGTGTATCACCAGTTCAACACCAAGAACGAGATCATCATCGCGATGACCGACCGAGAACTGGCCACGCTCGAGGAACCGCTGGCGGCCGCGGAGGCCGATCCGGATCCGCTCAATGGCCGAAAGGTGTTGCTGAACAAAGTCATCGCGGTGGCAGTCACGCGTCGCAAGTGGATCGGCACACTGGTCAACGACCCGGTGATCGTGCGGCTGCTCGGGGCACACGAACCGTTCGCGCACTTCCTCAGCCGCCTCTATGGCGTCCTGCTCGATGAACACGACGACATCGAGGCTCGGGTCACAGCGGCGGTGATGTCAGCGGCGATCGCAGGGTCGGTGATCAACCCGCTGGTGAACGATATCGACGACGAGACTCTGCGCGTCACGCTCAGCCACATCACCGAACGGGTGCTCGAGCGGCGCGACTGACACCGACGCACGTCCCCATGAAATGGTGGACTCATGGACCAGAAAACGTACGACAAGGGACGCGAGATCCGCACGGCAGTGCTCGGAGAAGCCTACGTCGCCAAGGCCACCGCCAACGCCGATGAGTTCTCAAAACCGCTGCAGGATCTGCTGACCGAATACTGCTGGGGCGCGGTGTGGGGTCGCGACGGCCTGGAACTCAAGACGCGCAGCATGCTCAATCTGGCGATGATCGCCGTACTCAACCGTCCGCACGAACTGCGCACCCACATCCGGGGTGCCCTCAACAACGGTGTCACCCGTGAGGAGATCCGCGAGGTCTTCCTGCAGGTGGGCGTCTATGCCGGCGCACCCGCCGCGGTGGACAGCTTTCGCCTGGCCCGCGAGGTGTTCGCCGAGATCGACGGCGATTAGCCAGTGGACATCGGGTTCATAGGCCTGGGAAACATGGGCTTTCCCATGATGCGGCGTCTCGTCGACGCCGGTCATGCCGTCGTGGTGTTCGACGCCCGTCCCGACGTGGTGGCCAGTGCCGTCGCGGTGGGCGCTGCGCAGGGCGCCTCCGTGCGCGATGTTGCCGACCGCGCCGAGACGGTGCTCGCCAGCCTGCCGTCGCTACAGGCCTCACTCGATGTCGCGACGGGCGTCGACGGCGTCGTCGCGGGCAGCCGCGTTCGTCGCTTCGTGGATCTCTCAACGGTGGGGCGCGATGTGGCGCAACGCATTCACGGCACTCTGGCCGACGCTGGCATCGCCGCGCTGGACAGCCCGGTCAGCGGCGGTGTGGCAGGCGCGCAGAACGGCACGCTCGCGGTCATGGTGTCGGGGGCCCGCACCGAGTTCGACACCGTCAAACCCGCGCTTGAGGCCATCGGCCGCCCGATCCTGGTCAGCGAGAAACCCGGTGCCGCGCAGACCATGAAGCTGGTGAACAACCTCCTCGCGGCGACGGCGCTGGCCGCGACGGCAGAGGCGATGGTCATGGGGGTCAAGGCCGGGCTCGACGCTCAGGTGATGATCGACGTCCTCAACGCGGGTTCCGGCGGCACCCACGCCAGCCGCGACAAGTTCCCTCGCGCCGTGCTGCCCCGCACCTTCGACTACGGCTTCGCGACCGGGTTGATGGTCAAGGACGTCAGGCTCTACCTGGAGGAGGCCCACTCGCTTGGCCTGCCCACCCAAGTCGCGGATGCCGTTGCCGCACTGTGGGAGTCGACGATGGACACCCAGGGCCCCGGATCGGACTTCACCTCGATCGTCAAACCCCTCGAGGAGGCCGCGGGGGTCGTGATCGACGGTCGCACCCCTTAGCGCGCGTCACGGCGACCAGTACGACAACATCTCCGCGAACGTGTCGAACGCCGGCGCGGACACCCCGTAGGTGGCCTCCAGGTGGATGCTCAGCGGGAAGCCGAGGTCGGCGACACCGTCGACCACGCGCTTGTAGAGGTCGATCAGCGCCTGGCGCTTATCGGCGGGCTCCATGGCCGCCATCGCCTTGACGAACTCCTGCTCGGCGGCGACGGCGGCGTTGCCCGGGTCCTGGATCAGCCAGTTGATCAGCCCGACCTTGGACTCCATCTTGGGCACGAAGCCGAACGACAGCAGGATCTCGGGCCGGTGGTCGGTGTCCCTGGCGAAGTCACGCAGGAAGCCCACGATCGTGTCGGAGTAGAGCAGCTGCGTCATGCCGTAGGTGGCGCCCTGGCGGCACTTGAACTCGAACCGGCCGGCCTCGCCCTCGCGGGTGGGGATGAGGATCGCACCGCGATTGGGCACCACATTGTCGAACATCGACAGCGCGTCGGTCGGGGCGACGCCCTCGCCCTCGCCGTCGGCCATGGTGCGCGGCACCCCGACGAACGCGATGCCGTCGAAACCCGCCCCGCTCAGCTCGGTCAGTCGCTGCCGCAGTGCGTCCTCCCCCAGGAACGACGTGACCTGCGTGCACAGCCCCCGCATCCCGGGCAGTTCGGGCTTGATGATCGACCAGTAGTCCAGGACGTCGAGCTTCGGCTTCATCTCGATGGGCCGGTCGTTGTCTTCCTCGATCATCCCGGGGATCATCACGTGACCGATCCGACCCGAGATCCCCGATGACGCCGACAGCGCCAGAACCTTGCGCGCCTCCTCGACGGCGTACTCGGTTCCGCGCTCGACATTGCTGGGGACGAGTTCGAGCGCGATGGTGTTCAAGGCCACGTGGGAACTCCTCATATACGTCACTCGTCCGCAGCGGTGCGCCAGCCATGGCGAGGCGCTCACGACGTCGTGAGCCGACCGCAGTCGCATTTGTCGGGCCAAACCGACAGTTCTTCAAAGCTACCCGACCCGCCTGGACGGACGGTTGCTGCCCCGCGGGAGCGAGCGCTCAGTCCCAGACGACCTGGAGATGCTGGGGCGAGCGAAAGTAGGTTCCCGAGACGAACGGTGCCGCTGCGTCGGGGTCCAGCCGAAGCCCGGGCAGCCGGTCGAGCAGCGTGTTGAAGATCATCATGGATTCCAGGCGTGCCAGGTGCATGCCCAGGCAGACATGGGCACCGTGCCCGAACCCGATGTGCGGCTTACGATCCCGGAAGATGTCGAACTCTTGTGCGCGATCCCACCTGGCCTCGTCGTGGTTCGCGCTGCCGAGGTTGACCGAGACTGTCGACCCCTCCGGGATATGGAGTCCGAAGAACTCCACGTCGCGCGTCGCCTCCCGCATGAAGTTGAGAAGCGGTGTCTCCCAGCGGATGCCCTCCTCGATCGCCTGTGGGAGCAGTCCGCGATCGGCGGTGACGGCTGCCAGTTGTTGGGGGTGCGTCAGCAGCCCGAGCGCCAGGCTCGCGGTGGAACGTGACGTCGTCTCGGCACCGGCCGGCAGCAGATTGCGCATGAAGCCGTAGATCTGCTCGTCGGACATCGTGACACCGTCGATATCGGCGCCGGCGAGGACGGTGACCATGTCATCGTGCGGTTCGCGCCTGCGATCGGCGAGGATGCCGACGAAGTACTCGCGCAGCTTCGCTGACGCCCTGAGCGCGCTGTCCATGTCGGAGTGGAATCCAAGCAGGTCGATCGCGAGGCGGTGGAACTCGGGGATGTCACCCTCGGGTAGGCCGATGAGCGCCGCGATAACCCTGACCGGGATCGGCATGAAGACCTCTTCGACGAGGTCGGCCCGCTTCCTGTCCCGAATCCTGCCCACGGTGCGCTCGACGAGGGGCCGCACCAGTTCGGCCTCCCACCGACGCATCGACGACCGTGCGAAGGCGAACTCGTGCAGCTTGCGGTAAACCGCGTGCTCGGGTTCCTGCATCTCCAGGATGGTGGGACCCTGCAGCGGCCGCACGATCGCCTCGTAGCAGCGCGTGCTGAACGTCTCGTTGTCGGTGAAGACGGCCTTGACGGCGTCGAAGGTGTACGCCGAGAAGATCTGCTGGCCCTCGGCCGGGTTATCGAAGATCCCCATCTCGGGCCACCCGGGATGAACCGCCGCGGTCGCCCTGAGTTCGGCGAACATCGGGTAGGGCGACGCGTCGCCGTCGGCTCCCATACCCGCGTCGAACCTCGCCTGCGCGTCCTTGACGCCTTGGGATAGCTCGTCGGTCGCGATCGGCTCCGTCATGAAGGACTCCTACTGAAAGACGTAGCGGGGCAGCGTCGTTGACATGTCCAGCGAGCTGAGCAGACCCGACTTCGCATCGACCACGTACGGAATCGCGTTGACGACCCGCATGGCGGTGGCGGCCATCGCCGCATGACCGGCACCGTGGCCCGCCGCGGCACCCATCGTCATCTCGCAGTGAATGTCGGGAACGCCCTCGATGTCGACGCGGTAGGTCGCGTCGTGCTCCGAGCTCAGCCAGTCCGGTGCCACATCGCGTGCCATCCGGATGATGTGCTCGACGACGATGGCCTCTCGCCCATTGATGACACCCGCCGCTCGGGTGCAGACCGCGCCACACGTGCCCGCGGGGATGGTGCCGAAGGCCACCTCGATGTCCCGGTCGGTCAGCCTGCGGTCGAGGGAGCCGCGGATCTCGGTGACCTCCGCACCGAGCCCCTCGGCGATCAGCGCAATGGGCGCCTTCCAGGCCAGTTCGATGAAACCGGGCGTCTTCAGTAGCGGCTCGAAGTCGAGAGGGCGGCCGAACCCCATGCCGTCCATCATGACGTCGGCCACCGGGTAGTGGTCGTTCAGCGCGACCTCGGTGACCTTGATGGTGCGGATGGACTTGGACTGCGTCGTCATGAGCAGTGCCAGCTGGTCGGAGGCGAAACCCGGGAAGATTCCCGAGACGTAGAGCGAGGCGTTTCCCGTCTCGGCGGCGGATTCGAGCTGTTCACGCCACTGCGGGGCGGGGTACGACGGCGGAAACACCAGGCTGGTCGACGATGTGGAGACCACATTGATCCCCGCGCTGAGCAGCTTGACGTAGTCCGGCACCGCCGCCGCGTCGCGCTCGGGCCCGCTTGCCGCGTACACCACGCAGTCGGGCGCCAGCGCGATCAGCGCGTCGGCGTCGTCAGTGGCCGTCACACCGATCGGGGCACCGCCCGCCAGCACGCCGGCGTCCGCGCCCACCTTCTCCTGCGAGTGCACCCACACACCAACGAGTTCGAGATCCGGTCGACGATGCACGGCGTCGATCGCGACCGAGCCAACCCCTCCCGTCGACCAGACCACAACGCGCATGGGGTACTCCGCCTCATCGGACATCGGAATCACCGTAACCTAATCTTTGTTCCAAGTCGCCCAGAGTGCTGAACCAGACGAAACCGCCCTCACCTGACTGCGGCCCCTGCCAGGATCGAGACTTCGAACGATCCGGTACGACCGTCAGGGGTGTCATGCAGCAGTTGTCGGCGTGGGTGGGAGCCGGTTTCGTCACCGCAGGTGTCACCGCGGCCTTCTTCGCGGGGCCCGCGGTGGCGACGGCGGACCCCGGATCCGACTCGGGACCGAGTTCGTCCTCGTCATCGGATTCGTCATCGGATTCGTCGAGTTCGAGCCCCGGCAAGGTCGACAAGCCCAAGACGCCAGACACTGCGGGCAAGCTCGACAAGGTCGACAAGGTCGACAAGGTCGACAAGGTCGACAAGGTCGACAAGGTCGAGAAGGCCGACAAGGTCGACAAGCCGGACAAGGCCGAGAAGCCGGAGAAGCCGGCGCCGGACGTGTCGTCCGACGTCGACGCGGACACCCCCGAGAAGGCCACCGAGCCAGAGTCCGGGGCGCCCACATCGCCACCGGAGGCGATTGAGGAACCCGAACTCGTCATCGACGACCCCGCAGACGTGGCACCGACGCCTACGCCCGTCACACCGAAGAAGGACACCGTCGTCGAGCAGCAGGTCGCGGTCGTCACGCCCCCCGAGGTCAAACCCGTAGACAAGGTGGAACCCGAACCCACCGCCGTCACCGAGGAGCCGGCGCCCGGCGTCGAACCCGCCGTGACCATCGTCGAGAAGATCGCGAAGACTGCCGGGCAGCAATCGCTCTCGATCGCGAATCTGACCGAGACACGGATGTCGGAGGCCGCGGTCTCCACCACCATCGCGCCTCTGCCGAGGCCACTGTCAGTGCTCGACGCGATCGGATCAGCGATCGGCGCGGTCATCGGCTCGATCGTCGTGACCGTCGGATCCTTCGCGATCAATACCTTCCAAGCTCTCGAGGCGCTCGTCACCGGACCGCCAGTGCTACCCCCGAACAGCACCGTCACCGTGCGCAGCTCGACGATCACGTTGAGCACCGGACAACGCGTGTCGGCCAACTGGTACTACCCCGAGGGTGACGTGCCGCCGGAGCGGATGATCCTGCTGAGCCACGGGTTCATGGCGCTGGGCCCCATGTACAGCTACACCGCCGCCAACCTCGCCCAGGCGACGAACAGCATCGTCGTGACCCCGACGCTGCCGTCGAACTTCTTCGCCGGTGACGACCGCTGGCTCGGCGGCGACGGCATGGCCGAGGCCATCGCCGACCTCTTCGTCGGTGACCGTGAGGCGCTGACGAAGAGTGCGATCGCCGCGGGCTTCGCGACCCGATACGGGCTCGACCCCGCGACCGCCGCGCTGCCGCAGAAGTTCGGCCTGGCGGGTCACTCGCTGGGTGGCCAGCTGGTGTCGGGCGTGGCGGGATACCTGGTGGACAAGGGCGAGGCCGACAATCTGGTCGGGGTCATCACCCTGGACGGCGTGCCGACCGGGACGACGCTGGCCGATTCGATCGACAAGCTCGACGCCTACGAGGCAGCAGGCGGCCACTACATTCCGATTCGCGAGATCGGCGCCCCCTGGAACCTGTTCAACTCGCTGAGCAACGTCAACGAATCGCTCAACGAGGGACGTCCCGGCCGCTACAACGGCGTCGTCCTCAAGGGCGGCGTGCACATGGACTCGATGCTCGGCGGCAATCCCCTGATCCAGTTCGTCGCCTACGTGGTCGCAGGGATCCCGCGGCCGATCAACCCGCCTGCCGTCGAGTATCTGGCCGCGACCTGGTTCAACCAGTGGTTCGAGGGTGAGACCGATATCGGTGACGACCTGGTCCCCGGGTCGACGATCGACATCGTCACCCCGCGGGGCATCGCGAAGGGTGTCGTCATCGGCGCGCCACCCGCGGCCGGGTCGTCGGCGCGGACGCCGCTGATGTTCGCCGAGTCGGCGCCGACCACGATCCCCAGTCTCGACCCCCGACTGGCGGCGCTGAGCGCGTAACCTGCGGCCAACTTAGGCAGCCCTTGCCTGAGGCTCTATGGTGACGTCTGAACAGAAACGCCAGCCCCCCGAAGGTGGTCACCAGTGAGTACTCAACATGCCGATGCCGCCGGGCTTCGCCTGCTGGCCGTCGGGGCGTCGTCGGGAATCGGCCATGCCGTCGCCACCAGTGCCGCCGAGCGTGGCGCGACGGTGGCCGTCGCCGCCCGTCGCACGCATCTGCTCAAGCAGCTGGCCGAGGACATCGGCGGGTTCGCGTTCGAACTCGATGTCGAGGACTCCGTGGCGATCACCCGGGTGGTCGCCGAAGCGGTCGATGCCCTGGGTGGTCTCGACGCCGTGGTCTTCACCAGCACCGCCGTGCCGTTCGCCCGCATCGAGGACACCGACGTCTCGACGTGGGTGCATGCCTTCAACGTGAACACGCTCGGCGCGAACAACGTGCTGCGTGCCTCGTTGCCGTATCTGTCCGAGAACGGTGTCGCGCTGATCGCCTCGAGCCACGACGTCGGACGGCCCCGCGCCGGTGTCGCCGCGTACGGCGCGAGCAAGGCCGCGCTCGACGAGATCCTGCACTCCTGGCGCAGCGAGCACCCCGAACTGTCGCTCATCAGGGTGGGCGTCGGCCCGACCGAGGACACCGAGATCCTGCGTGGTGTCGATCGCGACCTGCTGTCGGTGCTGTTCAAGTCGTGGGTTGCACACGGTCAGCTGCCCGAGCAGATGTCGGCGCTGCGTGACGTCGCGAACACGCTGGTATCGCTCGTCACCACCGCATTCGCAAACCCGTCGGTGGTGACCGAGGTGGTGCAGCTGTCTCCCCGCATCCGTCGGGCCGTCGGCAAGGCGCCCGACGCCGGCTGATTCGTCGCACTACGTCCCGTTCTGGACCCCGAAACCTACTGCATGTTCCACGGTTCGCCGTAGGTGGTGACGCTGTCGCCGTCCTTGGAGATCAGCCGGGCGAACGGGCGCAGCATCACTCCGCCTGCCGCACCGGTGACGGTGCCGTGAGCGTTGGAGACCGCAACACCACCCGAGGGCCCGCTGACATCGACGCTGAAGGTGGCGACTTCCTGGATGCCGGGGCCGTTGCCCAGGTCCGCGGAGATCGAAACCCCCGGGAACAGATTCGGCGTGATGACCTTGCCCAGCGGGTTGAAGCCGGGGCTTAGCGGGCTGATGTTGGCGTCGTCGAGCAGGATGTTCGGGGTGGTGTAAGTGAACTTGATGCCAACGCCCAGCGACCATGGAAAGCCGATCTGGTAGCCCAGCTCCAATGTGCCGGCGAAGTCGTCGGCCCCCTGACCCGCAACGACGTACGTGGCTCGACCGGAGTGGAACCACTCTCGGGTCAACCGATTGCGGTCCAGGGGCGCAACGCCATTGAGGAAGGTGTCCCACTGCTGCACGGTCAGCGCGCGATCCCTGCCGTCGACAAGCGAGAGTTCGTTGTCCAGGACCGCCCGAGACGTCGCGGGGAGAGCCAACATCGCGGCCAGCGCCGCCGTCGCCGCCACCGCCAGCCTGCTGGCCATCCGGGGACCTCGTGGATGTGTTTTCACGACACGATCGTTGCCGCCGCCGTCACCGATTGACCATCGGCCAGACGGCGATATCGGCCAGTCACCTGGCTGGAATCCAGCGGCTACTCGCCTTCGTCCTCGCTGGTGGACGGGTAACAACGCAATGAGAGCAGCACGCGTGTCCTGTCGATCTCGTTCTTCTTGCCTGCCAACGGAGATGGCTTCATCTGCTGGCGGTACACCTGACAATCGGCCCACGGCAGCTTGTCGCCCACCGTCGCGGCGACCACCACTGTGTAACCGGCGCGCTCCAGTCGTTCCTTGGCTTCCGCGTAGGTCTTGCCCGACGAGTCCGGGGCAGCGTTGGCCGGCGCGGCGACCGTACCGGCTAGCGCGATGGAAGCGCAAATACCGGCGAATATTGCTGCGGCAGTGAATTTCTCGCTCATGAATCGGCCTCCGTGGTGTGTGGTGTCGCGCAGCGATCATGCGGTGCTGTTCGGCCCCAAAACCATCGGTCGGACGGCCCTTAGCCTCAGCCGGCCGGACGAACTCGGTCAGCCGGCTGGCCGGTCACTCGAAAATCAGTTGGGAGGAAGGACTCTCAGATGTGGGGCGGCAGCAGGATCGACAACCGGTAGCCGCCGTCGGTCAGATGGTCGGCGTGCAACGCGCCGCCAAGCAGTTCGGCTCGCTCGCGCAGCCCGAGCAGTCCATTGCGGTCACTTGGCCACGGGTCGGGATCGCTGGTCGCCTTGGTGTTGGTCAGCGTGAGCCGGACCAGCCGCGCATCGACGTGTAGTTCCAACGTCGCCGTCGCACCAGGGGCATGTTTGGCGATGTTCGTCAGCCCCTCCTGCGCGGCACGGTAGATCGCGCGCTCCACCGCGGGTGTCGGTTTGATCGAATCGCCGTAGTGCGCCTCGATCGTCGTCGCGATGCCCGATGCCGACACCAGAGCGGGCAGGTCGTCGATGCCCGACTGCGGGGTCAGCGCAGTGTCCCGGCTACCCGAGGCTCGTAAGACACCGACCATATCGCGCAGCTCGTCGAGGGTCTGCACGCTCAGGGTCCTGATCACCCGCGCGGTCTGGGCGCTGGCATCGTCCTTCGCTGTCACCTGCAGCGCACCTGCCTGCACCGCGATCAGGCTGACCTGATGGGACACCACATCGTGCATCTCCCTGGCGAGATCAGCCCGCTCACGCGCTAACGCCTTGTCCACCAACAGTTCCTGCTCGTGCTGCCGAGCCTCGTCGATCTCGGCCAGTTTGGCCGCCAACTCGGCGCGGGCCCGTACCAGCAGACCGAGCACCACGGGCGCACCGGCGAACATGAGCGCGTAGATGGCGTCAAGTACGGCGCTGGCCTTGGACTCCGTGGGATACCAGTAGCTGGTGTAGCACGCGAAGAGCGCGACAGCGCACAGCGCCAGCCGCACGCGCGCGGGCCGCAACTCCGCGACGGTGTACAGCGCGACCAGCGCGGCTACCACCGCCGAGCCCACTTCTAGCGCGGGCAGCGTGGCGATGAGCACGACGTACGGGGCGCGTCTGCGAAAGCACAGCGCGGCCACCGCGACGACGGCGAACGCCATGTCGAGGCGGGTCATCTCGTCGCTGGTGATCTCGAAGATGGCGTCGGCCGCGGCCAGTACGAGTAGCAGCAGGTCGAGCAGATGAGTGCGGGCGAGCGCGGCCAACCTCGTCGTCATGAGATGCCGTGATCGTCGAGCACGCCCGCCCGCTGCGCGATGATCGCCGCCTCCACCCGGGTGTTGACCGACAACTTCGCCAGGATCGAGCTGACCTGGTCCTTGACGGTGCCGACGCTGGAATACAGCGATGCGGCGATCTCGCGGTTGGACCGTCCGCGCGCCAACAGCTGCAGCACCTGGGTCTCGCGGTCGCTCAGCGTCCGGATGTGTGACTTCGCGGCCGCATCGACACGGTCATCGAGGTAGCCGGACACCACCTTGAGGCTCACGGCGTTCGACAACACCAGACCTCCCGCGGCCAGCGTGCGCACCATGTGCGGGAGTTGTTCGGGGTCAGTATCTTTCAGCAGAAATCCGGAAGCACCAAGCCGCAGTGACGATGCGATGTACTCGTCGACGTCGAACGTGGTGAGCATGGCCACCGCCGGTGGGTTCGGCAACTGCTGCAGCTCGGCCAGTACGACAAGACCGTCCTTGCCCGGCATCCGAACATCGAGCAGCACCACGTCGGGTTGGTGTTCGCCGATCACCTTGGCGGCGTGCACCCCGTCCGCCGTCGCGACCACGTCGATGTCATCCGCGGCGGACAGGATGAGCTCGAATCCCGACCGGATCAGTGCTTCGTCGTCGACGATGATCACCCGCGGCATGCAGCTGACCGTAGTACCGGTGCCGCCGAGCGGGCATCAGCCGGCTGCATTCCGGCCAGGTGGCCGACCGAAATGGCCGGATGACCGATGGCCCAGCGAGGGCACGCGAGTCAGCATCGACGGAGAGCATGAGCCGGCTCGACCCCCACAGAGAAGGACTGATCATGGCCTCGACACGACGCTCATTGCTGAAAATGGGTTTCGCCGGTCTCCTGATCCCCGCGGGATTCACCGCCTGCGCGCCTGAAACACAGCCTCAATCATTCGAAACCTGGCGCCGCGATTTCGAAGCGGGAATTCCAGCACGTATGAGAGCCGCCAACGTTGCCGGAGTCGCTGTCGCCATAGCGTCACGAGACAGCTCGACGCACTACACGGCGGCATTCGGTTTTGCCGATCTGAATCAACAGCGGAAGTTCACCGTTGACACACCGTCGCATCTGGCATCGGTCAGCAAGCTATTCACGGCATCGGCGCTGGTCCAGCTATTTGAACGCAGAGGCCATAGTCTTCACGACGACATCAATGGCTTCATCGATTTATCGGTGCGAAATCCTCACCACCCGAACGTACCGATCACCCCGCATCAACTCCTCACACACACGTCCAGCATTTCCGATGACGGATATGCCGATACGTCATTAGTGGGAGATCCAATACAAAGCCTGTCGAGTTTCCTGCACGACTATCTGTCAGAGGGTGGGAGCACCTATTCGCCGGACGAGTCGTTTCTTCGCGCAGAGCCAGGGACGCAATGGTCTTATAGCAATGTTGCCGTTGCCCTGGCGGGTTACGTCGTGCAGAGCGTCAGCGGGCAGAGTTTCTCCTCCTACGTGGAGACCAACATCTTCGAGCCGCTCGGCATCCGCAATGCGCATTGGTATCTCAAGCAGTTCGAGCCTGGTGTGCTCGCGAAGCCCTACGCGATTGAGCAGGGCAAGCTCGCCGAGCTGCCGCAGGAAGGGTATCCAGACGTTCCCGCCGGCATGCTTCGCTGCTCGGTGGCCGATCTTGCGACATCACTGCGCGCCATGCTCGGCGGCGAGATCGACCAACCGGCAATCCTGTCTCCACCTGCAGTGGAGGCCATGCTGCGCCGGCAGGTCGATCCCACGATCGCGCGCTACCAGGGGCTGGGATGGACGGAAGAGGAGATCAACGGACGCGTGTTCATTGGACACTCCGGCCGCGACACCGGAGCCACCAACATGGTGGTTGTGACCGACGACCAGAGCCATGCTGTCGCCGTGCTGATGAACACCGACGAAACCCTGGACAACGACAAGTTCAGAATGGCACTGACTGAAGACCTCATCGCCGGCGCAGAACTTGGGGTCGTCACCACGAAACCCTGACGAAACAGGGGTTTTGGTGGACTGTGCTCAGGCAGCCACCGACGGCTGTCCCACAGTCGAAAGGGACACCACCATGCGAGTTGCACGACATATCCGACGTCTGTCAACCACCGTGACACTGACAGTGGCGGCGCTGACCATTCTGGGCAGCGGCATCGCTGCCGCGCAGACTCCCGGCGCCGACGTGGCGCCACGCGGTGGACCAACGATGTCCTCCGCGGACGATGTCGCGTGTCTGCAGTTGGCGGACGCCCAGACCAACGACATCTGTCCGTGCGTCATCCCAGCATTGCCAGCAGCCCCGGCGGACTTCATGCCGACCGCGCCGCTACCCACCGACGTCGATGTGAACAGCCTGCCCTCCGCGACCGTCATCGTGAGTGGAGACTGTCGCTAGACACTCACTAGCGCCCAGCATTCGACGGAGTAGGAGTTCGGTTTGCGGATACTGGTGGTCGAGGACGAACCCGTCCTGGCCCGGATGGTGGCGGTGGGACTGCGCCGCGAGGGCATGGCAGTCGATGTCGTGCTCGACGGCAGCGCCGCCCGCGATTTGATCGAGCTGACGTCCTACGACGTGGTCGTTCTCGACCGCGACCTGCCCGAGGTGCACGGTGACACGCTGTGCCGCTGGCTGACAACGTCGAGCGTGCGCACCAAGATCATCATGCTCACAGCCTCCGGCACACTCGAAGATCTCGTCGACGGACTGCATTTGGGCGCTGATGACTACCTGTGCAAGCCCTTCGAGTTCCAAGAGCTGGTAGCGCGCATCCAGGCCCTTGGGCGGCGTACGGCCCCGGTGACCCCACCTCTACTGAGCCACGCTGGCATCACCATGGACACCGCGCGTCGTCACGCCGAACGTGAGGGGCGCCTGTTGTCCTTGACAGTCAAGGAGTTTGGAGTGTTGCGCGTGCTCATGGAGGCCGACGGTGCGGTGGTCAGTGCGGAGGAGCTGCTCGAGCGGGTGTGGGATGCGCACGCCGACCCGTTCACCAGCGCGGTTCGCGTCACCATGAGCAAGCTGCGCGCCAAGCTCGGCGCTCCCGTCCCGATCCGCACATTGCCCGGAAGCGGTTACCAACTGTGTTGACGCGCTGGACTATTCGCACCCGCATCGCGATCGTCTTCGGTTGCGTGTTCTTCACCCTGGGTGCAGTACTACTCGGTGCGGTGTACCTGCTCACTCGACAGGGCACCGACGCCCAGTTGCTGACGATCGCCGATAGCGTCCCAGCACCCCTGCAGTGGATGCCGGCGCAACCCCTTGACGACGACGTGGCGTTCGAACCCATGAATGCCCTCACCGTCACCGCGGTGAGCCGAGAGGTGAGCGACGCGGCCGCCCGCCAGCAGCTGATGTGGTCCGGAGTGGCGCTGGTCGCGGCCGCCCTGTTCGCCGCCGTGGTCGGCTGGTGGACCGCCGCCCGGTTGCTGCGGCCTGTGCACGAGATGACAACCGCGGCCCGCCGCATCAGCGCGGCCAATCTCGATGAACGGCTGAACGCCGGCGCCCCTCGCGACGAACTGACCGAGTTGGGCGAGACGTTCGACAAACTGCTGGATCGGCTGCAGTCGGCATTCGATTCCCAGCGTCGTTTTGTCGCCAACGCCTCCCACGAATTGCGGACGCCGCTGGCGATCCAACGCACACTCATCCAGATCGGGCTACGCGACCCGAGTCCGGATGAGATCGAGCAGGTCCGCCATGAGCTGCTCGTGGCGAACCGCCGTAGCGAGAAGCTGATCGACTCGCTGCTGCTGCTGGCTCGCGGGCAGCACGGCCTGGGCTCCTACGAGGTGGTCGACCTCGCCGCCGTCGTCAGCCATGAAATCGAAGCAGCCGCCGAGGCCGCCCGGGCTGCTGAGGTGTCGATTCACGTGCAAAGGCAACCTGCCCGCGTCCACGGCGACCCCGTCCTTCTCCCCCATCTCGTGCGCAACCTCATCAGCAACGCCATCGCCTACAACCACCCCGGCGGCACCGTGCATGTCGAGACCGACGGCACTAGCCTCGAGGTCCGCAACACCGGCCCCCAGTTGGACAACGAGGGGCTGGCCGAGCTTCTCGAGCCGTTCCGACGCGGCACCCGCACACGCCTGAACACACCCGGAGCCAGCGGGTACGGCCTCGGTCTGTCCATCGTGCGGGCCATCACGACGGCCCACGGCGGCGTACTCACGCTAAGCGCCAACCCGGACGGTGGATTGACAGCCCACGTCCAACTCGACGCCGACGATGCGATTACTGAAGGACGGGTGCACCGATTGTGAATCTCACGACGAAATCCGCCCCGAAACGTCGCCAGATTCACAAACGCCGGAACGCCGACGCAAAAACCGCCCTTACCTGAGTGAACAGGAGGGCGGTTATGGCGGTGGCGGAGGGATTTGAACCCTCGGACGGGGGTTACCCGTCACACGCTTTCGAGGCGTGCTCCTTAGGCCGCTCGGACACGCCACCGTGGGGCAGCCTACCGGGAACCCGCCCGGAGCCCATAATCGCCCAGGCTCATCGCCAGCCCTCGGCTCTTCGCGCGAGCGCTCATCGCTGCTTGGCGAAGAACTCCACCAGCGGCGCGGCGCATTCCTGCTCCAAAACCCCACCCCGAACCTCTGGGCGATGGGTGAGCCGACGGTCGCGCACCACATCCCACAGCGAGCCGACCGCACCGGTCTTGGGCTCCCAGGCCCCGAACACCACCCGCCCCACCCGGGCCATCACCAACGCGCCCGCGCACATGGTGCAGGGCTCCACGGTGACCGCAAGGGTCGTGCCCTCGAGGCGCCAGCCGTCACCCAGTACCTTCGCCGCAGCTCGCATCGCCAGGATCTCGGCGTGCGCGGTCGGATCGCCCAGCGCCTCGCGGGCGTTGGCCGCGCGGGCCAGTTCGGTGCCGTCAGCCGACAACACCACGGCACCGATCGGCACATCGCGGGGACCTGCGGCTGCCGCGGCCTCGAGCGCGCTACGGATCAGCTGCTCGTCGGCGGTCACCGATCGAGTTTGTCCAGCACTGCCGACATCTCGTCGGCGAAGCCCATCTCCTGCGCGATCCTGGCGAGCTGCTCGTCGGCGTAGTCGTCATCGTCCAGGATGATGCTCAGCACGCTCTCGTTGAGACCGATATCGGCCAACACTCCGAGATCACCCTCCTCGAAGGGGTTCTCGTCGTCGAGATCGTCCAGCTCAACATCAGCGTCGAGCTTCCTGAGGATCTCCTCGGCGATGTCGTACTCCAGGGCGGCCGTCGCATCGGACAGGAACAGGCGGGTACCGGCGGGGGCGGGTCGCACGATCACGAAGAACTCGTCGTCGACGTCGAGCAGCCCGAAGACAGCACCGGCGCTGCGCAGCTCCCGAAGCTCGGTTTCAGCCGCGCTGAGGCTGGCCAGCGACGCTGGGCGCATCGCGGTACAACGCCATTTACCGTCCTCCCGGACGACCGCGACACCGAAGCCCTCCGGGAGATCGGCGGCCCGGTTATTCGCCTGCGCGCGCTCTGCTCCCACGGGGTAGACGCTAGTCCCAGACGTGGACCTTTGACCAGCGGTGAGACTAAGCCCAGCGCCTACGTCGGCCGATGGTGTGCCAACCTTGAAGCGTGACCTCACCGGTGTGTGTTCTGGGCCTGGGATTGATCGGCGGTTCCGTGATGCGGGCAGCCAGGTCTGCCGGCCGCGAGGTGTTCGGCTACAACCGGTCCATCGACGGTGTGGAGGCGGCGCGATTCGACGGGTTCGACGCCACCGACGCCCTCGACGAGGTGCTGACGCGCGCCGCGCTCGTCGACGCGTTGATCGTGCTGGCCGTCCCGATGCCCGCGCTGCCCACCATGCTCGAACACGTACTGCGCACCGCACCGGACTGCGCGCTCACCGATGTCATCAGCGTGAAAGGCGCCGTCCTACAGGCGGTTCGCAGTCATGGCCTGCACGGCCGTTTCGTCGGCGGGCATCCGATGGCCGGCACGGCCCACTCCGGCTGGGCCGCAGGCGACGCTCGTCTGTTCGTCGGGGCGCCGTGGGTCATCAGCGTCGACGATGACGTTGACCCGCAGGTGTGGGCACTCGTGATGCAGCTGGCGCTGGACTGCGGTGCCTTCGTCGTCCCGGCCCGCTCCGATGAGCACGATGCCGCGGCCGCCGCGATATCGCACCTGCCCCACATGCTCGCCGAGGCGCTTGCCGTGACGGCAGGAGACGTGCCACTGGCGTTCTCACTGGCCGCAGGATCGTTCCGGGACGGCACCCGCGTGGCGGCCAGCGCGCCCGATCTGGTGCGGGCTATGTGTGAGGCCAACTCCGAGCAGCTGCAGGTCTCGCTGGACCGCACCATCGAGCTGCTCACCCGCGCCCGCGACGGTCTTGCCGCCACCGGATCGGTCGCCGAACTGGTCGAAGCCGGGCACGCGGCCCGGATGCGCTACGACAGCTTCAGCCGCCCACAGATCTTGACCACGACGATCGGTGCGCCCAACTGGCGCCACGAACTCGCTGCCGAGGGCCGCGCGGGCGGCGTGATCAGATCCGCTCTGCCAGTCCTGGGTAGTCGAGGATGAAACCGTTGGAGTCCACCGTGATGGTGGTGTCGGCGACCGGGGACTTCAGTCTCAACCGCTTGCCGTCGTTCGAATAGGTGATGGTCTCGAGTTCGACCGACAGCTCGGGCACTCGCACGTAGACCACGGGAAGCGACACGGTCCCGGTCTTCTTGTTGAGGCCGGTGCGTCTGATCGGCAGAGCGTTGAAGAGCGGGCTGAAGATCACATCGACATCCAACGCGCCGTCGAAGGCCGCCCGGCTGGTCTGGTTCTGGTGGTCCTGGACCATCCACATGTTCTCTTCATCGCGGGCGATGGACAGCTGGCGTTCCCGCTCGGCCAACGTGACCGTCAGCGACAGCCGCTTGGTGGCGCCACCCTCGTCGGTGACCAGGTCATAGGAGGCGCTGAAGGCGGGATGCGATTTGGTCGCCGCGGCGACGATTCGCCCGTAGGCCTTGATGCGGTTACCCGTGAGCTGAACCCGGACGGACTCCATCCTGGACGTGTCATGCGCCCGCCAGGTCAGGACGGCCGGCCAGGTGCCCTCGGTTTCCTCGGAGCGGGCTGCTTCACTCACCCCCCTACCGTAGGCGACGGCCACGGGTGTTCGTGGCCACCCTCCGAACTCGCCCCAGAACGGGACGGAGCCGAGCTCTCCAGCTTGATCTCATCGGCGATGAACGGCTGCGGCATCCGCCTCAGTCGGTCCGCGCCCGGCTCGGACAGCCAGACCGCGAGGGCCAGTACCGCGTCCACGAGGAGCGCCAGCGCCGTCACCATCAACGCGCCGACGAGCGCCAGGTAGAACTCACGGGTCTTGATGCCGTCGATGAGGTAGCGGCCGAGTCCGCCGAGGCTGGCGTAGGCGGCGACGGTGGCCGTGGCAACGATTTGCAGTGTGGCCGTGCGCAGTCCGCTCAGGATCAGCGGCAGCGCGTTAGGCACCTCAACCCGCAGAAGCACCCGCGACTCCGTCATGCCCATCGACCTCGCGGCGTCGACCACCGTGCGGTCGACATTCGCGATGCCGGAGTAGGTGCCCGCCAGCAGCGGCGGGATGCCCAGCAGCATCAGTGCGACGGTCGGCGGGATCAGACCCAGGCCCCACAGCAGCACGCCGAGCAGCAGGACGCCGAGAGTGGGCAGGGCGCGCAGCGCGTTGACACCCGTCACGACCAGGAACGTGCCGCGGCCCGTGTGCCCGATGATCATGCCGATCGGGACAGCGATCAGGGCCGAGAACAGCACCGCCACGACGGTGTACTGCAGGTGCTCCAGGATGCGCGCGGTCAGCCCGGCGGCACCGCCCCAGTTGTCCGCGGTGAAGATGAACGACAGCGCGTCCTGCAGGAAGTTCATTGGGCGCCTGCCTTCGCCCTGCGGCCGGTGCGCACCCACGGTGTGGCGAGCTTGCCGGCCAGCATGATCAGGGTGTCCACGACAATCGCGACCACGAAGATCGCGATGATGCCCGCGATGATCTGGTCGCTCTTGTCGGCCTGATAGCCCTCGGTGAACCAGGTGCCCAGACCGCCGATGCCGATCACCGAACCGACCGACACCATCGAGATGTTCGTGACGGCGACCACCCGCAGGCTCGCCACGAGGACCGGGATGGCCAGCGGCAACTCGACCTTCAGGATCCGGCTCAACGGCTTGTAGCCGACGGCCGTCGCGGCGTCGAGCACAGCGGGCGACACCGCGTCGAGCGCCTCGGGCACCGCCCGCACCAGCAGCGCGACGGTGTAGAGCGTCAGCGCGACGATGACATTGGCCTCGTCCAGGATGCGCGTCGGGATGATCAGCGGCAGCACGACGAACAACGCCAGCGACGGGATGGTGAAGATGATGCTGGCGGTCAACGTGGTGATCCGACGCAGCAATGTCGTTCGCTGCACCAGCGCGCCGAGTGGCACCGCGATCAAGAGCCCCAGCAGCAACGGCAGCAGTGACAGCCACAGGTGGATGAGCGTCAGCTCCCACGCGTCGTCGAGATGGGTGAGCAGATAGTTCACGAGGTCTGACCCGCCCAGGGATCGCGCGGGCGCGTCTTCAGCGCCTCGATGACATCCTCTGCCGTGACCCCGCCGATCACCTGCCGGTCGGCGTCGATGGCGACACCCAGCCCCGACGGCGAGGACAGCGCGGCATCCATGGCCAGCCGCAGCGTGCCATCGGGAGTGAACAGGGATCCGCCGGCGATCGTGCTGTCGTACAAGGACTTTCCATCCCTGTGCAGCGCCACTCCGGCACGGTCCATCCACGCGTACGGAGAGCCGTCCGGTCTGGTCACCAGAACCCAGTCCCCCTCGCCAAGTTCGAGGGCGTCGACATCCTCCTCGGCAACGGTCCGGATGTCATGCAGCGGCAGGCCGGTCCCCGGGGTGAACTGCAGGCCGCGGTACCCGCGATCGGCGCCGATGAAGCCCGCGACGAAATCGTTGGCGGGGTTGGACAACAGACGTTGGGGCGCGTCGTACTGCTGCAGCACGCCGCCGCGGCCGAACACCGCGACCTTCTCTCCGAGCGTGATGGCCTCATCGATGTCGTGGGTGACGAAGACGATGGTCTTGCGCAGTTCGCTCTGCAACCGCAGGATCTCGGTTTGCAGCTCCTCGCGCACCACGGGATCGACGGCGCTGAAGGGCTCGTCCATCAACAGGATCGGCGGGTCGGCCGCCAACGCGCGGGCCACGCCGACCCGCTGCTGCTGGCCGCCCGACAGCTGCGCGGGATATCTGTTGGCGAGCTTGGGATCCAGGCCGACGCGTTCGAGAACGCCCAATGCGTTCTTGCGTGCGGAGCGGCGGGATTCGCCCTTGAGCATGGGAACGGTGGCCACGTTGTCGATGACCTTCAGGTGCGGCATCAGGCCCGCACTCTGAATGACGTAGCCGATTCCCAACCGCAGCTTGACCGCATCGATCTTGGTGACGTCCTTGCCGTCGACGGTCAGCGTGCCCGAGGAGGGCTCGATCATCCGGTTGATCATCCGCATCGAGGTGGTCTTGCCGCATCCGGACGGGCCGACGAAGACCGTCAGTGTGCCTGCGGGCACCTCCAGGCTCAGATCGTCCACGGCGACAGTGCCGTCCGGGTACCTCTTGGTGACGCCTTCGAATGAGATCACGGCAGTTCATTCCCCATTGCAGGTCTCCCCCTAGCCTGGAAGCGGTTTGTCGAATCCGTTGTCCTGGATCCACTTCCGGGCCGCCTCATCGGGATCGATGCCGCTGTTGCCGGATGTGGCGGTGTTCATCTCGACGAGCGCCTCGGTGGACAGCTTGGCCGAGACGGCGTTCAGAACGGTCTTGAGTTGGTCGGACATCTTCTGTGACGCCACCAGCGGAACCACGTTGGCCGCCAGGAAGTTGTTCTTCGGATCCTCCAGCACGACGAGGTTGTTCTGCGGAATCGCAGGCGACGTGCTGAAGATGTCGGCGGCCGTGACGGTTCCGTCGACCAGCGCCCGCACCGTCGCCGGACCGCCACCGTCGCTGATGGAGACGAAGTTGGCTGGCGTGATGTCGAGGCCGTACTTCTCCTTGAGGCCCGGCAGTCCCTCGGCCCGGTTCATGAACTCCGATGGCCCACCGAACTTGACCTCCGCCGAGTGCCTGGCGAGATCCCCGATGGTCTTGAGGTTCCACTTCTTAGCGGTCTCGGCGGTGACGGCCACGGTGTCCTGGTCATTGGCCGGGGATGGCGTGAGGATCGCGAGATCACCGGGCAGCGCGTTGTACAGCGCCAGCAGCACCGCATCGGGATCGGTGGCGTGGTTCTCCTTGTCGAAGTACTGCAGCAGATTTCCGGTGTACTCGGGGATCAGATCTATCGAGTGGTCCTTGACCGCGGGCACATAGGTCTCGCGGCTGCCGATGCCGAACTGACGACTGACGTCGAACCCGTTCGTCTCCAACACCTGTGCATAGATCTCGGCGATGATCTTGGACTCCGGGAAGTCCGCCGAACCCACCTTGATCGTCTTGAGATCGCCCGATATCTGGCCGCCGCCCAGCGGATTGGAACTGCCGCACGCCGCGACGAAGATCATGAGAAGCGCGGCCAGAGCCGCAAGGCCGCGGTGGTGCACGGTGCTACGCGCCGGGATCATGCGAACGTCCTTTCGACGTCACTTGCCAATGAGCGACCCTAACGGCCCTGCGGCCTCGGTGCCGGGCTTTGCATCACGCGTAGCGCTATGACACAAGAGTGATCTACCCAGGGAATGTCTGTTTCATTCACCCCGGGTGGGGGCAAGATGAAGCCATGAGCACCGACCCGCACGAGCCGCCCGTCAACACGGGATCGCCGGCACCCCTCGATCCCACGGTCCACGAGCCGGCGTCGAACTCTCCGGTGCCCAACCCTCCCCCACCTGCGAGTGAGGTGAAGTTCACCCGCGCGGGCGCGCTGTGGTCGGCGCTGATCGTGGGCTTCTTGGTCCTCATCGTGCTGCTCATCTTCATCGCGCAGAACACCGGGTCGGTCATCCTGCACTTCCTGGGCTGGGAGCTGAGCCTTCCGCTGGGGGTGTCGATTCTGGGCGCCGCCGTGCTTGGTGGGCTGGTCACGGTGCTGGCCGGCGCGGCGCGCATCTTCCAGCTACGGCGTGCGGCTAAGAAGAACTACCGGGCCGCTATCCGGTAGGCCGGTAACCCCTCATCGGATCGACACCACATCGTGTATCGAGTCGATGGGCAGATCGCCGTCGACGTATGCCGTGACGTGCGCCGCGTTCAAGATGATGGACCCATTGTGGTTGTCCAGGAACGCCGTGTCGGCGGCGTCGCGTCCGGTCGCGATGCGCACCATCGACTGCCGCGGCGCCAGGCACGTCGCGTCGACCACCCGCCACTGCCCGTCCACCAGCGCCTCCGCCACGGCGTGGAAGTCCATGGGGTGGCATCCCGGCGCGTACACGGCGACCAGTCTGGCCGGCACGTTCACCGCGCGCAGTAGCGCGACCACGAGGTGCGCGTAGTCCCGACACACCCCCTTCCCTGACAGCAGTGTGTCGGCGGCGCCGTCGATCGGATCCGATGAGCCGGGGACGTAACTCAGCCGCCTGCCCACCCAGGCCGACACCTTCTCCAACAGCGTCGCCGAGTCGGTGTACTGACCGAATTCGGTGGCGGCGAAGCCGAAGAACTTGTCGGCCTCGGCGTACCGACTGGGCCGCAGGTACGTCGACGGCTCGATATCGGTTACCGGAGCTGGGTCGGCGTAGCCGACGACGGTGGCCGAGTACTCGGCGATGAGACTGCCCTCACCGGCGTCGAACTTGTGGATCCGGTTGCCGTGCTCACCGATGATCTCGGTGGCCTCGATCGGGTTGCCGTTCAACGTGAATGACAGCGACTCGGTGACGCTCGCACCGGGATGCGGTGCGACGGCGATCTGAAACTCGAGTGTGGTCGCCGCCTCGATGTAGACGTCGAGGTGCGCACCGACCTCGCGCCGGAACGAATCGGCGCGCGGGGTCAATGACGGCATGGTGACCGCCTCTCTGTTTGTGGGATTCCCGCACCGACGCGAGATCTCGCCCGTTCCTACCCCACCACGGGCCGGGCCAAACCGCGCGGCAGTCAGCCGAGTTCGGACAACCCCATCGCGATACACGGTCCGACGGCCGCACCCACCTTGTCCCCATATTCCGTGCCGCCACTCATGCGATCGCGGAACTGGATGCCCGCCGCGATCACGCCCAGCTTGAAGTACGCCAGAGCCATGTAGAAGTCCCAATGTGCCAGTGGCTGGTTGGCGGCAAGCGAGTAGCGGTTCGCGAGATCGTCGGCAGCCGGGATGAGCGACGACGCCCACGCCGCATCGGCGTGCACGTTGTCGAACGTCGGATGGCGATAGACGCACATCAGGGCGGCATCGGACAGCGGGTCGCCGAGTGTCGACATCTCCCAGTCCAGTACCGCGCGCACCTTGGTGGCGTCCTCGGCGTCCAGCATCGTGTTGTCGATGCGGTAGTCGCCGTGCACGATCGCGCTTCTGCTCTGCGGCGGGATCCGCTCACCCAGCTTGGCGTGCAGCAGGCGCACGTCGGCGTCCCGTGGGTCGTCATCGGTCTTGACCAGATCCCACTGCGAACCCCAGCGCCGTACCTGACGTTCGAGGTAGCCGTTCGCCCTGCCGAAGTCGCCGAGGCCGACGGCGTCGGGGTCGACGGCGTGCAGATCGGCCAACACCTTGATCAGCGCGTCCACGCACGCGTCGATGACGGAGTCATCGCCCAACGCCCGGAGTTCGGCGGTGTGTCGCACAACGCGCCCCGGCACGTAGTCGACCATCTGGAATGGCGCGTCGAGCACGGAGTCGTCGTTGCGCATCGTCACGGCGTGGGCGACTGGCACCGCCGTGCCCTCCAGCGCGGCGACAACCTTGTACTCGCGGGCCATATCGTGCGCCGACGGTGTCAGACCGTGCAGCGGTGGCCGCCGCAGCACCCACTTCGAGACGTCGTCGAAGACGAGGAACGTCAGGTTCGACCGGCCACCCGCGATCAGTTCGGCACGCAGGTCACCGGTGCGCGGCACGTCGATCTCGCGCAGGTGGCGATCCAGTGCCCCCAGGTCGAGTCCGTCGAGTGATCCTGCGTCAGTCCCGGAAGTCACCGGACTTGTCTACCACTGCTGGTTCCTCGGCAGCAGGTCCCACACGTGCTCCGTCGAGTTGATCGCCGCCACCCCCAGCCCGCCCCTGCGCGATGACAGCAGCCGGGTGATGCCTGCGTAGTCGACCTGCACGCACAACAGCCGTGAGGTCGACATGATGTCGTGGACCAGCGCATTGATGACGCCACCGTGGCTGAACAGCGCGACGGTGTCCTCGTGCGCGGCGGAGCCGACGATGTCCTCGACCCCGGCCTTGACCCGCGCGATGAACCCGCCCTCGTCCACCCCGCCGGGCAGGTGACCGTCGATGAGGCGCTGCAGGTCCTCCTTCGACGCCTCCTCGATGGGGGTGTAGTGCTCCAGATCCCGGTCGTACTCGGCGAGCCGGTCATCGATGTCGACGGACATGCCCAACGCGTCGGCCACCGGCTGCGCGGTCTGGATCGCGCGGCGCTGCGGGCTGCTCACCAGCCGGGTGATCGGAAACCGCTTGAGTGCATCGGGCAGCCGGTTGGCCTGTTCGATGCCCTCGGGGGACAAGTCGGGGTCCGAACCCTGACCGGGTTCACTTCGCAGCGGCAACGCGTGCCGGATCACGAGCAGTTGCATTATCGCGCTCACTCCATTTCGCCTGATGGCCTTCTCGCCTGTGCCACCATATGGCTCGTGCGCGCCTTCGTGGCACGTGAGCCGGACAGGAGACCTCGCATGGGCTACGCCGACGACCTCTTCGACCTGACGGACCGGGTGGTGTTGGTCACCGGGGGCAGCCGCGGCCTGGGGCGTGAGATGGCCTTCGCCGCCGCCCAGTGTGGCGCCGACGTCATCATCGCCAGCCGCAATCTCGAGTCGTGCGTGATGACCGCCGAGGAGATCTCGGCATCGACGGGTCGCACGGCGTACCCCTACCAGGTGCACGTCGGACGCTGGGATCAACTCGACGGCCTCGTCGACGCCACCTATGACCGCTTCGGCAGGGTCGACGTCCTGATCAACAACGCAGGCATGTCACCGCTCTACGACTCGCTGACGTCGGTGACCGAGCAGCTGTTCGACGCGGTGGTGAACCTCAATCTCAAGGGCCCGTTCCGGTTGTCAACACTGGTCGCCGAGCGCATGATCGCCGACGGTGGCGGGTCGATCATCAACGTGAGTTCGACGGGATCGCTGCGGCCCGATGAGCACATGCTGCCGTACGCCGCGGCGAAGGCCGGCCTCAACGCCCTCACCGAGGGTCTGGCCAAGGCGTACGGCCCGACCGTCCGCGTCAACACCTTGATGGCCGGTCCGTTCCTCACCGACATCAGCAAGGCGTGGGATTTCGGCGCGACGACCAATCCCTTCGCGCACCTCGCACTGCGACGTGCCGGTCAGCCAGCCGAGATCATCGGCGCGGCAATGTTTCTGGCCTCGGATGCATCGAGTTTCACCACCGGATCGATCCTGCGGGCCGACGGCGGGATTCCCTGATCTCGCTAGGGCGTGACGATGTCGAAGCCCGGGTTCGGCCGGTCGAGGGCACTTAGCAGCATCGGCAACGCGTTCGCGTCGCCTGCGACCTCAACCCCTGGCGAGGTGACGTCTCCCGCGGCGAACATCAGCAGCCGTGCCTTGGTGGCGAGCGTGACGGTGGCGCCGGCCGTCGCTGGATCGGCGGGCACTTTGCGGTGCACCAGGACTCCGTTGCGGAGCGTCAGCCGGTAATTGGTCGCGATGTCGGCGAACGTCACGTCGATCGCGAGATCGAGGTCCCACGCACGCGGTCCGTTGACGTTGATGGCCAAGGAGTCGAACATCTGATCCGGCGTCAACTGGCCCAGCAGCGACGGTGACGTCGTCTGGGTCGGCGTGCCGAGGTTCCCCTCCCGAAGCTCGGTGGCGCCGGACAGGAAGAAGTTGCGCCACGTGGCATTCTCGGCACCATAGGCCATCTGCTCGAGAGTGTCGGCGTACAGCTGCCGCGCGCCGGCGTGCTCCTGGTCGGTGAAAACGGCGTGATCGAGCAGCGTTGCAGCCCAACGGTAGTCACCCTCGTCGTAGGCGTGCTGCGCGACCTCGACGACGCGGTCGAGGCCGCCGATGGCCTCGACGTAGCGCGGACCGATGGCCTCCGGCGGGTGCGCCCACAGCCGGGCGGGGTTGCCGTCGAACCAGCCCATGTAGCGCTGGTACACGGCCTTGACGTTGTGGCTCACAGAGCCGTAGTAGCCGTGGGTGTGCCACGCTCGATCCAGTGCCGGCGGCATCTGGAACGTCTCGGCAATCTCGATGCCCGTGAAGCCCTGGTTGAGCTGACGCAGCGTCTGGTCGTGCAGGTATGCGTACATATCTCGTTGTAGGGACAGGAATTCGACGATCTGATCCTTGCCCCACGTCGGCCAGTGGTGCGAGGCGAACACCACGTCGGCTCGGTCGGAGAAGGTGTCGATGGCCTCGGTCAGATACCCCGACCAGCCGTGCGGATCGCGCACCAGTGCCCCGCGCAACGTCAGCAGGTTGTGCATGTTGTGGGTGGCATTCTCCGCCATGCACAACGCGCGAAACTTCGGGAAGTAGAAGTGCATCTCGGCGGGCGCCTCGGTACCGGGCGCCATCTGGAACTCGATCTCGACGCCGTCGAAAGTGTGCTTCTCGCCGGTGGTCTTGATGTCCACCGTCGGGACGATCAGCGCAACCTCGCCGGTGGAACCCACCTGGCCGAGCCCGCACCCGACCTGCCCCTGCGGTCCCCGGGCGAGCGCGGCGCCGTACATGTAGGCGGCACGGCGCGCCATCGCCGTTCCGGCGTACACGTTCTCCTGCACGGCGTGTTCGGTGAAGTGCTCGGGCGCGATGATGGCGACCTTTCCCGCATCGACGTCGGCCTGAGTCGTCACGCCAAGCACGCCGCCGAAGTGGTCCGCGTGGCTGTGGGTGTAGATGACCGCCCGGACGGCCCGGTCGCCGCGGTGCGCGCGGTACAGCGCCAGGGCCGCGGCCGCGGTCTCAGTTGAGATCAGGGGGTCGATGACAATGACGCCGGTGTCGCCCTCGATGAAGCTGATATTGGACAGGTCGAGTCCACGCACCTGGTAGATGCCCTCGACCACCTCGTACAGGCCCTGCTTGGCGCACAGCTGCGACTGACGCCAGAGGCTGGGGTGCACTGTGGTCGGTGCGTCCCCGGCGAGGAACGCGTAGGAGTCGTTGTCCCACACCACTCTGCCGTCCGCGGCCTTCACGACGCAGGGTTCCAGTGCGCCGATGAAGCCGCGGTCGGCATCCTCGAAGTCCCGTGTGTCCTCCAGCGGAAGGGCGCTGTGATGCTCGGCATGCGCGGCTTCGATGACATCGCTCGGCGGCTGCTGCTCCATGGATACGACCATGCCACCAACGACTTCATATCGCGATGGAATGCTGGCCGGAATTTGTCGGCGAACTGGAACGCGTCAAGTCCGCCGCGGCTGCGTCGCAGGCCAGGCATACCGCGCGCCTCGACGAGCTGCGCCGTGCCGGCGAGGCCGCCCGCGGAGGGCCCGGCGCCAAACGGGGGCGCGGGCTGGCCAGCGAGATCGCCTTGGCCCGCCACGACTCCCCCAATCGAGGTGGCCGCCACCTCGGATTCGCCCGTGCGCTGACGCACGAGATGCCGCACACCCTGGCCGCACTGGAAGTCGGCGCGCTCTCGGAGTGGCGCGCCACACTGATCGTGCGGAAATCGGCGTGCCTCGACGTCGAGGACCGTCGCGTCAGGGCCCAACGGGCTTGGCGAATGCGAACGGTGCAACTACGACAAGGAGGCGCCCGGCTGGAGAGTCAATGCCGGGTGCGACGAAGATGGCAGCCACACAGCGGAATTCACCACGCCGACCGGTGACCGCCATCGCTCCAAGGCGCCACCACTACCGGGCCTCCCGTGGACCGAGTACAGCGAACTGGAGTACGGGATCGCCGTGGAGATCGTCCGTCTCCACGCCGCCTGACCTGTCACAGGTACTCGAACAAACCAGATATCTCGTCCTGCCCGTGCCCAGCCGCCACCGCGGCATCAGCGGTGCGCTGCAGCGCCGTCAACGCCGCCGCGTCCACGCCCGCCTCCCCCGATGCGGCGATGAGATGGCGCAGCGAGGCGGCGACTGACACCACCGGGGCCTCGGCCTCGTCGTGCCGGCCGTCACGTATCCGTTCCGCGACCTCGGTGAGAATCGCGGGCAGGATGTCCACGATGCCGAGCGCATGCGGAAGGAGGTCGGTCGCGCCGATGCCATTGGCCTGGGCCACCTTCAGCGCGTTCAGGGCACCACTCATCGAAGTCCAGAACATGTTGAGCAGGGCGACGTCGAACGCGGCGGCGCGACCATAGTCATCGCCCAACCATGTCGGCACCGCGAGCACGGCGAGCACGGCGAGCTGCTCGTCGAACACCTCGCGCGGCCCAGCGCAGAGGATGCTGGCATCCGGAGTCCCGATGGTCGTGGTCGGCGTCATGATGGTGCCGTCGAGATACCGCCCCCCGGCCGCCGCCACCAGCTCTACGGTGCGGCGCGCCTTGTCCGGGGTGTCCGAGGTGAGGCTCACGATGGTGCGCCCCGCGACGGTTGGGCCCGCTGCCGCAACCAGTGCGTCCACCACCGCGTGGTCGACGACGTTGATCAGCGTGATGTCGCTGGCTGCAACGGCATCGGCGGGTGTGGTTGCCCACTCGGCGCCTCTGTCCCGCAACTTCGCGGCCTTCTCCTCGGTGCGATTCCACACCGTGACGGACAGATTCGCGTCGAGCAACGCATTCGCAAGAGCCTGACCCATCGGTCCGAGTCCCAGTACCGTCACGGTCATGCGGCCGACTCCGGGTGCTTGATGCTCTCAATCACGCGGGGGAACCCATCGCGGCCGTGCCCGGCGTCAATCTGCCGGTGAATCAGGCGCTGCACCACATCGACCAGTTCGGTACTGATCCCCTGCGCGCGGCTGGTGTCGACGATGTCGCTGATGTCGGAGAACTCCAAGCTCTGCTGACCCGGCAACGCATAGTCGCCGCCGTCAATGACATCGGCGTACAAGGGGATCGCCGACATCACGTTCTGCAGCAACGCGACTGCGCGTACACCGAAGTCCTTGGCGGGAATCCCCGCCGCACCGACCATCGCCGCGCCGTGGAAGAAGCCGGCGAACATCACATACATTCCCGACAGCAGCGCCAGGTCGTACAGCGATGCCATTCCGGCGTCGTCGCCGAAATACTCGGCGGCACCCCATAACTCGAGAAGCTCGCGGCAATCGTCGTACAGGCCCTGCGACCCGCTGTACAGGACGCTGGACTGCGGTGTTCCGACCAGCGTCGGGGGCACCATGATGCCACCGTCGAGGTACTCCGCGCCCGCGGCCGACGCCCACGCCGCGAGTTCGCGGGCTCCATCGGGTGACGTCGTGGTCAGGTTGATCAGCCGACGTCCCGCGAGGCTGTCCACGATCGGGTCGAGCACGTCGTGCACCGACGCGTGGTCGAACAGGCACACCACGACCGTCGGCGCGGCTTTGACCGCCTCGGCGGCGGTGTCGGCCACCGCGACTCCGTCCAGCGCGGCCGCCTTGGTGCGGTCTCGGTTCCACACGGTGACACTGAATCCGGCGGAGACGGCGGCCCGGGCCAGGGCCGAGCCCATCTCGCCGACCCCGAGGAACGAAACGGGTGAGGAATGTGGGTTGGTCATGTCACCATCGTTGAAGGACGCATCCACCTCGGCAAGTACCCACTAATTAGTGCGGTACTTACTCAGACGAAAGTAATGGCGGTGAGCTGCAGTGACACAACTCGGCCGATACACGTGCGGTCTGGACGCGGCGATGGCGGTCGTCGACGGGAAGTGGAAGCCGCTGATTCTCTGGGAGTTGGAGGCCGGGCCCAAGCGGTTCAACGCCCTGCACCGCAGCCTGACCGGCATCTCACAGAAGATGCTGACGCAGAACCTCAAGGAACTGCAGCGCTACGGCGTCGTGCACCGCGAGAGCTATCACGAGGTGCCGCCGAGGGTGGAGTACTCGATGACCGGACCCGGCCGGCAGCTACTGGAAGCGCTTGAGCCGCTTGGCGACTGGGCCACCGAGCACATCGACCTCATCTGCGCCGCCGACACCGCATAGCCTGATGTCAGAGTTCGGTTCATGCTGAGTTACACGCGAAGGCCCCGGTATCGGTGAAGACGCGTTTCGCGAAGCGTTCACCGATGAGCTGATGGGTCGTGGCATCCGGGTGGAGTTGATCAGGTAGCGGCAGTCGCTCGTGATCGGCTTCGCCGTACAGCTCGCACCCGTCGAGGTAGTGCAGATTGGGGTCCTGCCCGGACCGCTGCGCCACGATTCGAGCCAACTCCTCCCTGATGCTGCGCAACGTCAGCTTGCCGGCTGAGCGCTCGGTGGGATCTCCGGTGGCAACGAATCGCAGCTCTCCCCTACCGAGCGCTTCGAAGTCGAATGCGCCCGGCCCCGGGGTGTCCTCGTGGATGGGGCAGAAGATCGGCGAGACGACCAGCAGTGGGGTACTGGGGTGACCTTCCCGGATCGTGTCGAGGAAGCCGTGCACCGCAGGGCCGAACGCACGCATGCGCATCACATCGGCATTGACCACGTTGATGCCGATCTTGACGCTGATCAGATCGGCGGGGGTGTCGCGCATCGCGCGGGCGGTGAAGGGGTCAAGCAACGCGCTGCCGCTCATCCCGAGGTTGATCAGCTCCACGCCTCCGTGCGAGGCAGAGAGAGCCGGCCAGGTGGTGGACGGACTGGCGGCGCCGGAGCCCTGACTGATCGAGCTGCCATGGTGCAGCCACACGCGGCGACCGTCATCCGGCGCGGGTTCGACGACCGCGTCGGTACGCAGTCCGACCAATTCCGTGCTCTCGTTGTGCGGCAGCCATATCTCGACCCTCTTGATGCGGTCGGGCAGGTCCTCGAAACGGACGGTGCTGACGGGTCCCGCCTGCCTGTCCGCGGCGCCCGTCGCCATGTCGATGGTCACGGTGTTGCCGCCGGGGGCACCCGCTTGACCGACCAGTTGACCGTCGACGAGCAAGTCATACACGCCCTGTGGTCGCGGCGGGGCGCCGATGTAGATCAGTTTGGTGGGCAGCGTGTCGAGTTCGATGGTCGTCGCGCGGGTGCGGAAGACCAACCGCACCCCCGAGGGCTGCGACTCCGCCATCGCCAGTTGGCTGTCAGCGCATTGTGCGCGTGCACCAGCAGGCAGCCGGTGCGGCCGCACGCTGTGTTCGGTGCGTTCGAGTTCGAGAGCCCCGAACACGAGATCCTCGATGACGGCCGTCGTGATCCAGTCGTTCTGGATGTCCATGAGTTTCACCTGTGCATAGTTTGCGGATGTCGCGCCACGCCAACACCACGCGGCGTGCAACTCTGCGAGGCTACGCTCTCAGCGATCTGGACCAGAATCGTGCAGTTCGCCTGCTGGGCAACGGCTCTGTGGTGTCAGGGCTCACCCGCGCGAGGTAGGTCAGATCTGGTGCAGCACCACGTCGGTCAATGTGGCGTCAGCGACAGTAGCCGTCATATACGTGCAGAACGGCTGGCGACGACGATCGGTGGGCGACCCGGGATTGAGCAGCCGCAGACCGGTGTCGGCCGTCGTGTCCCACGGGATGTGGCTGTGTCCGAACACCAGGACGTCGGTATCGGGGTAGCGCCTCGCCATCCGGGCGTCCCGCCCGCCCGAGGCCCCCGTCTCGTGCGTCACGGTGAACCGCACACCGCCAAGGTTCTCGTCGGCCCGCTCGGGCAGCCGACGACGCAACTCCTCGCCGTCGTTGTTACCCCAGCAGGCGACCAGCCGTTGAGCCCGGCGCTCCAGGTCGTCCAGCAGCGACACGTCGATCCAGTCCCCGGCGTGGATCACGACATCGGCACGTGGGACCTCATCCCACACCACGGCGGGCAGGTCTGCAGCACGTGTGGGCACATGCGTGTCCGCGATGAGTAAAAGCCTCACGCCGCCACGGTATCGCGCGGTCCGCTCGCAGAATCAGCCCGCACATTGCAAATTCATGTCCAGAGCGAGCAAGATGCTCTTGCAGCAAGAACCGGTCGACCTCGACCGGGCAGCAACGGGCGGTCGACCTGGGAGGACACAAGCTGACACCGCAACGCCGATGGGTGGCCGCAGCCGGCGGGCTCGGGCTCGTCGCCTTCGCGGGGTGGCTGCTGTTGGACCTCGGTGGACCAGCGGCGAACTCCGTGAGTGCCGCGCTGGGCGGTATCGCCTTCAGCGTGTTCGCGACCGGATGCGCGTTCTTCGCGACCATGCGTGTTCGCGGCAGACAGCGCGCCGCGTGGACGTGCCTGACCGTCGGGCTCGCCAGTTATGCGGTGGGCGACGTGCTCTGGACGTATCTAAACCTGGCGGGTTACGGCAGCTCCCCGGCCGTGATGCTGGCGGACGTCAGCTATCTGGTGTTCCCGGTCAGCATCTGCGCCGCGGCTCTCATCAGCCCCGAGGGCGCTGGTACACGCTCGGGACTGCGCCTTGTGCTGGACGGGATGATCATCGCGACGTCGACGTTCATCATCCTGTGGTCGCTCGTCCTACGCGATCTGTTCGCGGGCTCGGCGTCATCCACGATGAAGTTCGCCCTATCGGTCGCCTATCCGTTCACCGACCTCGTCGTGGTCGCCATCGCGCTCATGGTTGTCACCAAGGGCATCAACGGGTTTCGACTTCCGCTGAGGCTCTTCGCCGCCGGGATCGTCATTCTCGCGGCGGCCAACGCCATGTACGTCTATCTCGCCGCGAACGACCGCGAGACCACCGATCTGGTTCGCCTCGGCTGGGCGAGCGGGATGTACCTGGCCGGACTGGCCGCACTGTCATCCGAACCCCGGCCGGCACCCCTGGCACAACCACGCACACTGTCGAAGCTCTCGCTGTGGCTGCCCTACCTACCGCTACCGTTCGCCGTGGCCCTAGGGGTCCGCGAACTCTGGCCGCAGATCGGGTACACCGGGCCGGTCCTCGGTGCCGGCCTGCTGCTGGTGTTCACCGCGCTGTTGCGCCAGTTCCTGCTCCTCGACGAGAACCGGACCCTGCGCGTCACCGTCGCCGATATCGCGTTACGCGATCCAGTCACCGACCTTGCCAACCGTGCGCTGTTCAATGACCGGTTGACGCATGCGATGCAGTTTCGGGCTCGCAACGCCGTGCCCGTCGCGGTGCTATTGGCCGACATCGACGATTTCAAGCTCGTCAACGACAGCCTGGGCCACCCGGTCGGCGACCTACTGCTCCGCGCGGTCGGCGACCGGATCCAGGGACGGCTGCCCCTGGTTGCCGCCGGCGCACCCGGTGATGACCAGAAGCAGGACACCCACCATGGCCAGCAGTCGAACGGTTCGTCCCCCCACGCTCATCTCTCGACCATACCGACGAGATGATCTTGGTTGCTGGCGTTGCTGGGTGCGGTTTCGGCAGGGGCAGTGTGCAATGAGTGGCATGTTCATCGTCATCCTCAGCGCGATCCTCGGGCTCATGACGGTGTACCTGTGGAAACGCTTGGTCAAGGACACGACTGCACCGGGACGCGTGCGGTGGATCCTCACGGCTGTCCTGCTCGCGCTCACCGTCCTGCTGCTGGCGACGCTGGTCCTGCCTCGTGTCACCGGGGTGCCCGAGGCGGCGTGGTTGGCGTGGCCGGGCTACCTCTGGTTGGGGCTCCTGGCCTACCTCTTCCTCACGCTGCTCGTGCTGGAGCCGGTCCGGCTCGTGGCATGGGCCTTGCTGAAGCGCGCGCGACCGGACGCCGTCGCGGCTGCCCCGACGACCACGCCCGAGCCTGCGCCCGAGTCCGCGCCTGCGGTGAACCGGCGGGTCTTCATCGCGCGCGCCAGCGCCGTCGCCGCTGGCGCGGCGTCGGTGGGTCTGGTCGCTGCCGGTGCCGCCAATGCACTCGGTCCACCGGACCTGTTGAGGGTGCCGGTACGACTGCGCAGGCTCGATCCGGCGTTCAACGGATTCCGGATCGCCGTGGTGTCCGATGTACACCTCGGTCCGTTGTCTGGCCGCGCGCACACTGAGCGAATCGTCAGGATGATCAACGAGGCCGAGCCGGACCTCGTGGCGATCGTGGGGGATCTGGTCGACGGCACCGTCGAGCAGCTCGGTGCAGCCGCGGAACCGTTGCGGGACTTGAACTCCCGTGAGGGGACGTTCTTCGTCACCGGTAACCACGAGTACTTCGTCGACGACACGTCCTCCTGGCTGCGCGAGCTGGAGCGGCTCGGCGTGCAGCCACTGCAGAACGAGAACACCGCGATCCGGCGCGGTGGCGCCGCGTTCGACCTGGTCGGCGTCAACGACATCGCGGGCGACTCGCGATCAACTCCACCCGACTTCGAGCGAGCGTTGACCGGAGTGGATCTCTCGGGGCCAACAGTCCTGCTCGCACACCAACCGGTTCAGGTGGTTGACGCCGCCGCACGCGGGGTGGACCTGCAACTGTCCGGGCACACCCACGGTGGACAGATGTGGCCGTTCCACTACGTCGTCGGCGCTGTCCAGCCGTCCCTTGCCGGGCTGTCAACGGTGAGCGACACTCAGCTCTACGTCTCGCGGGGTGCAGGGTTCTGGGGGCCACCGGTCCGGGTCGGCGCGCCCCCGGACATCTCGGTGTTGACCCTTCAGTCCGACGCGTAGGCGCTGGTAACGGCTCGCCTCCCCGAGTTCAAGTAGTGGCTGACCCAGTCCGCCGAGGCGAACTCACCGAATCGCCGCGGTTCGTCGATGGCCTCGCGGCTCCACTGGCCGTCGTGGCTCCGGATCGACAGGATCACCGGGCCGACGAAGATGCTGCCGCTGAAGGTGAGCTGTTGAATGCGTCCGTCGTCGGTCTGCACCTCGACGTCGTAGCTGACGTGCCCCCCATGTCCGGCGACGCGCTTGATCTGACGGATGGTCGCGATATCTCTGCTCGGCATTAATTACCCCCCACGTCAACACTCGGGCATCGAGGGCGTCACGTCAACACCGAACTCTGCTTATGGAGACGCGGTAGCGGCCGGGCGTCAGCAGGACAGTCCGGGCAGCGAGTCGCCTCGGACGACACTCAGATTCGGCGGAACCAACTTGTTGGGGACAACACCGACGTCAACGGCAATGGTGCCGCCGTCGGCACCGCGCGTGAGGTTGGCCAGGTAGGTGACCGCCCCCGAGCGTGTGTCAACCACGGCCGTGTACGCATCGCGGGCACTGCCCTCACGCGGCCCCCGGTCGATGACCACGTACGGTCCCGCCACCGACACCGAAGGCACACTCAGCCTGATCGGCGCGACGACTTCGCCTGTGACACGTACCAATCCGGAATCAGGTGACCACCACGCGACACCGGTGCCGCCTTCATCGAGCCCAGTGAGCCAGGCGTAGGCGGTGCCATCCGACGCGACGGACACCCGGTCCTGGCCGTGGCCGACCGACTCGGCGACTGCGGGCGGCAGCGTGCCGTCGATCTTCATCTGCGGCATTCCCGGGCCCTCGCGGGACCAGGTGAGCCCGGCTGCGGAGGTACGAAGGTCACGCGCGGAGTCAGACCGCACCTCGTCGACCGTGTCCGTCGCGAGGTCGTAGGAGCTGAGCGTGGTGGTGTCATCGTCGGGGGACTCGTGGGTGAGCCAGTACACCTTGCCGTCGAACGCGGCGACCGAGTCGATGGCGTTGCGGCCCGTCGTGTAGTCGGCCATGCTCCGCTGTGCGATGGTCCGCACCGGCCCACCCTGTCGATCGACCACGTCGATCCTGATCAACCCCGGTAGCACCCCGTTGGATCCGCGTGGGATGCGGTCCACGCCGATGACGATCCAGCGGTCGTCGACCGCCGCGAAACCCACGTCGTTCTTGTCGGGGTCGGGGACGGGGTAGATCTCGGCGGCCGAGCTGTCGGCACCGACCAACAGCACGTCGCGGGTGTCGCCGTTGTCGCGAACCGCGATGACCTCGCCGACCCGACTGACCGCCAACGGCAGCGTCGAGACGCCGCCCGTGTCGACTCTGCCCGCGTCGATCGCCGACTGCCAGGCCGCGGGGACTGCCACCTCACAGAACGGACGCTCGGTCGCTTGAGGCTCCGCAGGCGGCGTGTCCGTACATGCCGCGGTCGCCGCCACCGTCAGTGCCGCGATCGCCGCGGCGCAGACGCGAATGCGCAGTGAACCAGCCATCAATCCGACCTCCCCAGCCGACCGCCCTGCGCGCAGGGTAACGCCGCCATCCCACGTTGGAACGCTCGATTGTGGCGATGAGTTGTGCTCGCCTTCGCGGTCTACCCATTCAGACCGCACCGAACGCGGCGCCCAGGACCAGGAGGTGACCATGATCGCGAGGGAGGCGACGTACCCGCTGCCCGCCGTCGTAGGCCGGCCAGCGTGGCAGGCCGAAGTCGATCGGCTGACCGAGCGCGAGAAGGCGCACACACGGGAGGGCGATGCCATCGCCGCGGCGAGACGACGGCTGCCGATGGTGGAGGTCGACGCCCGGATTCCGCTGATCGGGGCAGACGGACCGGTGCCATTGGTGGACGTCTTCGAGGGACGCCGACAGTTGCTCGTCTACCTGCACATGTGGCACGACGGGAAACCGGCCACCGACCAGTGCGAGGGCTGCACCTTCTTCACCGGTCATGCCCAGGAGCTGTCCTACCTGCACAGTCGCGACGTCACGTACGCGACGTTCTGTGAGGGCCCCTATGCCGAGAGCGCGCGGTATCGCGACTTCATGGGATGGACGATGCCGTGGTATTCGCTGACCGAGGCAACTGAGCTGCTCGCGGGCCGATCGGTCGGCTTCTACGCCTGCTACCTGCGCGACGGCGACCGGGTGTTCGAGACCTACTGGTCTACCGGCCGCGGCACCGAGGCGGGCGCCAACAGCTACCACCTCCTTGATCTCACCGTCTACGGGCGACAGGAGACGTGGGAGGACTCGCCGGAGGGTTGGCCACAGTCGTATGCGACTGCGGGACAACAGTTCCGGCTGAACGGTCGACCGACGTCGCAGTGGTCACGCCTGGCGGCTGGGCGCTCCGACGATCTCAGCGGCTGACGGGGCGGGAGCAGAGGCGATGGTGAACCGATCGGAGGTGTGGCCAATAGTGCACGCCGAACGCGCACGGCTGGTGGCGGACCTGCGGTGCATTCCCGACACGGCGTGGGCGACACCGTCGCTGTGTGACGGCTGGAACGTGCACGACGTCGTGGCACACCTCGTGGACAGTGCGAAGACATCGCGGTTCGGCTTCATCGCGCGGATGATTCGGGCGCGCTTGGACTTCGACCGCGACAACGATCTCGGCGTTCGTCGACGGCGGGCCGATGACCCGCGCACGACACTCGAGGCGTTGCGCGCGGTGTCCGACTGGACGCTGACGCCTCCGGCCCCGTTGGCGACGCGTCTCGTCGAGGCATTCGTCCACGGTGAGGACATCCGGCGGCCCCTCGGGATCGCGGCCGCCTACCCGCTGCACGCGGTGGTGACGGCCCTGACCTACCAGGCCAGGACGGGTGCGGTGATGGGCGGCGGACGCGAGCGCATCGATGGCCTCCGTCTGGTCGCCACCGACTCGGCTCTGACCCATGGACATGGACCGCAGGTGAGGGGACGGTCGATCGATCTACTCATGGCAGTCTCCGGCAGACCGGTCCCCGTCGACGCCCTCGACGGTCCGGGTGCCGCGATGCTCGTCGGGTCGGTTTGATGCCCTCGGGGAATCGGCCGGACCGGGTGTGGGTTGCACTCGGGGAACCCGAGCTGTCGAAAGGATCTCCTCAATGGCGAAGATGAACGCCGACGAGCGCGAAGCGTTCCTTGCGGATCTACACGTAGGTGTGGTCGCGGTGGAGCGGCAGGACCGAGCACCGTTGGCGGTGCCCATCTGGTACGGCTACCAGCCCGGCGGCGAGGTGCTGCTGTGGACCGACGCCGGAACCGTCAAGGAGAAGTTGATCCGGGCCGCCGGGCGATTCGCGATCTCGGTCCAGGTGGAGACGCCGCCATATCGCTATGTCACAGCGGAGGGGCCGGTCACGGGGATCGAACCCGCCGAGGACGCGACGGTGCGCGCGATCGCGATCCGCTATCTCGGTGAGGAGGAGGGCAACGCCTTCACCGACGAGAACCTCGGGTCGAACTCCGTCATCATCCGGATGCGCCCGGAGCAGTGGCTGAGCACCGACTACTCCAAGGACTAATCCGGGGAGAGTGTCGGTGACAAAATGACGCTCGTGGCCGAGCGCATCAGGTTTCCCAGCACGACGGGCCCCGAGCTGGCGGGTGTCATCGAACCGCCGCGCGGGGAACTCCGTGGCTGGGGTGTCTTCGCCCACGGGTTCACCCTCGGCAAGGACTGCCCTGCGGCGAACCGGATGTGCAAACAGCTCGCGAGCGAGGGCATCGGAATGCTGCGCTTCGACAACCTCGGGCTGGGCGACTCCGACGGTGACTGGGGCGACGGTTCGTTCTCGCACAAGGTCGCCGACACCGTGCGCGCAGTGGAGGTGATGAACGCGTCGGGCCGCGAGGTGCGACTGCTCGTCGGGCACTCCTTCGGCGGGGCTGCGGCGATCGCCGCAGCCCACCACTGCGACACCGTCGCCGCGGTGGTCAGCGTCGGCGCGCCCTACGACCCCGCCCACGTCGAACGCAACTACGACGCGCTGATCCACCGGATCGAGGCCGACGGTGAGGCACCCTTCCCCGTCGGTGGCAAGGCCCTGACACTCAAGCGGCACTTCGTCGAGGACGTCCGTGCCGCCGATCTGACGGAGCTGATCCGCACGTTGCGCCGTGCGCTGCTGGTGATGCACTCACCGACCGACAACACCGTGGGCATCGCGAACGCCAGCGAGATCTTCCGAACCGCACGGCACCCAAGGAGTTTCGTCTCACTCGAGGGGGCCGACCACCTGCTCACCGGCAAAAACCAGGCCGCCAGGGCAGCCAGAATCATCAGCGCCTGGGTGGATCCCTATCTGTGAGCAGGTGACGCCTCGATCTCACCCCGATCCCTCCAGTAGCGACTGACCGAGGTAGCCGCCGTCGCTGGCACCAGGCAGTATCGCGAAGACGGCCGAACCGATCGTGGTGATCCAGCGGTTGAGCGCATCGGCTGCCGCGAGCCGCTGCTGCACCGGTGTGAACTGCGCCGCGGGGTTCCGTTGGTACACAGCGAATATCAGACCGCTGTCGGTCGTCTGACCCGTGTCCGGGGGATCGTCGTAGTTGTAGGGCCTGCGCAGGAACTGCTCGTCGGCGGTGCGGTGCCTCGCCAGAGCGATGTGCGCATTGGGTGGAATGACGGGAATCCCGTTCGCAGTGGCGGACAGATCGGGTTCGTCGGACTCGAGTCGGCCGGTCAGCGGCGCGCCGGTGTCGAGTCGCCGGCCGACGGTGAACTCCTTGCTTGCGCGATCCAGTTCATCCCAGGTGTCCATCTCGGCGCGGATGCGCCGCAACACCAGCACGGTGCCGCCGGCGAACCAGGGTTGGGTGGTCCCGTCGTCCCACACGTTGCGATCCAGCCCCGCCGTGTCGCGGATGTTGACGGTGCCGTCGACCTGACCCATCAGGTTGCGCATCGAGGTGCCGGACTGGTCGGCTCCGTGAGCGTTGCGAAAGCCGCTCTGCCGCCACCGTTGTGACGTCAGCGCGCGCACGTTCTTGAGCAGGACCCGGCTGGCGTGGGCGATCACGGCGGGATCGTCCGCGCAGAGCTGTAACAGCAGATCGCCTCCGCACCAACGAGGCTCGAGGTGGTCGGTGGTGAAGCCCGGCAGCTCGGCGACCGGTGCGGGTCGCCGAGCGCCGAGGCCAATGCTGTCGAACACGCCCGGTCCGAGGCCGACTGTGACTGTGAGCCGAGCGGGACGCCGTGCGAGCTCGGGCTCGGTGTCGGCCAGGCCGGGCATGCCCTGAGTCAGCCGCTCAGCATCCGAACTCCACAGTTTCAGTACCGCAGCGAGCGTCTCACGCGGGCTGCGGTGAGCCTGAGGTGCCAAGTCGAGCCCAATGAACAGCGCGTGCGCCTGCGGCTGCGTGGCGACACCACTCTGATGCGCGCCGAAGAACGGTTCGGTCCGACTACCGAAACCATCTACCGCCGTGGCGGATCGGGCGGCACCACACTGCGTCACGGCAGCGCCCGCGGCCAGTGCGGCGGCACTCCCGGCGAGCAGTCTGCGCCGGTTGACCGCGAACCCGCGTCGTGCCGGGTCAGCCATGGTATTCCTCGCCGGCGCCCGCGAAGTCGCGGACCTGCGCGGTGAAGGGCAGCGTCGAGCCGTCCTCGAACTCGACCGTCAGCGTGACGTCGGCGCCGGGTGGCAGCGGCGCCACCAGGTCCATCAGCATCAGGTGATCACCGCCGGGCACCAGGTCGTGCGTGCCCCCGGCCGGAATCGACACACCGCCGGCCTTGGGGCGCATGGTCTTTGTACCCGCGCCGTCGGTGGTCACCTCGTGAAGTTCCACGCGGTCGGCAGCCGGTGAAAGTGCCGAGACGATGCGGGCATCGTGATGACCCGCGTTCGTGAACGTGCCGAACACCGATGTCATGCCCATATCCGCCGAACTCGCCCACTGCTCACCGATGGTGACGGACCCCGCCATCGGCGCCTCGTCATGACCCGCGGGCGACGTACAGCCAACAGCCGTCCACGCCACCAGCGCCATCGAGATGTACAGCCGTGCCCGCCTCGTCGTGTCACGCATCATTGCCCTCTTCCTGTGTCATGTTGGATGCCTTGTGCCGCTTGATCATTGAGATGGCGATGTCAGCGGCCACGAATGCGGCCAGGCTGAGCCCGAGCAGCGGCAGGAACCAGCCGATGCCGACCACGGCGACCGCCAGGCCGGCGATGGCTGGCCGGGAGAGCCGTCGAACTCCGCCGCGCGTCGGTGGTCGGCCCACGGCCCATGCCGAACCACGAGTGGGACGGCGCTGCCACCACATTCGGTAGCCGCGGGCGATGACGGTCAGCAGCCCGACCGCGACCCCGAGCAACACGAGCTGGTTGAGCAGTCCGAACAGCAGGCCCATGTGGGCGCGAATGCCCCAGTCGGCCAGCTTGGCCACCAGTGAGTAGTCCCGCCAAAAATCGATCTCGCCGGAAACCGTGAGTTGGTCGGGATCGATCGATGCGGCGTTGGTGGTCAACCGGTACGGCGCGTCGATCTCGGTCACCCCGACGGCCTGGCCCCCCTCGGTGGGCAGCGTGAGCTCCAGCGGGACGTGCACGCCTGCGCCCGCCGCGGCCGCGAGCACGGCGTCGTAGTCGATCGATGCCGGATCGCCCGTCGCGTGGGCCGGCGCGGTGCCGCCGTGACCAGCGTGCTCCAGCGCCGTGTCCAGTTGCGGGCGTTGCCAACTCAACGCCGTCCTGATGTCGGTGACGTGAGCACCGGCATATGTCGACCACGTGATACCCGTCGCCGACAGGAACAAGAGCCCGGCCAGCAGCCAGATCCCCGTGGTGCCGTGCCAGTTCAGGGTGCGTGCTCGGCCCGTCGCGCTGCGATCCACCGACAGCACCCGGCCCGCGCGGTTGCGGCGTCGCTCACCGGCCGCCTTGACCAGCCACAGATACAGGCCGCCGAGTGCCACCACCCACAGCCACGATGCGGCGAGTTCGCTGTAGATGCGGCCGGGCTCACCGAGATTCAGGTGGCGGTGCAGCCCGTCGAGCCAGGTGCTCAGCGGCAGATAGCCGAGCCATGTCGCCTCGTCACCGAGCACGCGCCCCGTGTAGGGGTCGACGAACACGGCGCGCGACCACTCCTCATCGAGTGTCGGATCGCTGAAGTAGACGCGCGTGGACTCGGTACCGGTGGCGGGCGGCCGCATGCCGGTCATCGTCAGATCCGGGAACGCATTACGTGCGGCCGCGGCCTGGTCACGCAACGGCAGTGGTTCCCCGGTCGGCTCCACGAACAGGACGTCGTCGTAGACGAACCTCTCCATCGTGGGGGCCAGTGCGTAGAGGCCACCGGTCACTGCGGCGACCAGTATGAACGGGGCCACCAGGACGCCAGCGTAGAAGTGCAGCCGGACGATCAGCGGTCGCCAACTGCGTTGGGTCGGCGGTGGAGGGGAGGTGTCTTTGGGAATGGTTGTGTCTTTGGGAATGGTCATGTTTCTCAAGCCTTTTGCAGTCGTTGAGCTGCGAGATGAGCCGCGCGGTGGCGTGCTCGATCGGGGCGCGATCGCGTGTTCGGCGAGGGCCCGGCGAGTGAGATGTAGAGACGACCGCTATGCGGTCGCGGAGACCAGCCGAGGCGGAGCCCGCATGCCCAGGCCAGGGAAGTGCAGAACCGGCCGCGCGACGACGACACTGGTCATACGGCACGACGGCCGGGAGACCGGCTCGGCGGCCGATATCGCAAAAAGCCGCAGCCAGCACAGCACTGAGCAGCAGACGACGTAAAGGTGCTCGACGGCGGTGATGGCGACGGCGAGCAGGACGGCGGCCGCGGCGTGGGTCGCGAGCATCGAGGGACTCAGCCCCAGCCAATGGCCGCCGTGGTGGTGGCCGCCCGCCATCGCGAGGGACACGTGGCCCAGGAGCTGGGCGGCGCCAAGGGCGGCGGCGGTGCTCAGCGGCCGGCTCGCGCGTCCGTCGAATCGGGTGCAGCCGCACAGTGCGCCCACCGCGGCACACACCAGCAGTGCAATGAGGAGGGCGGCACCGCGCGGCATCCCGCCGCCAGCCGCCGAGTGGGCTCCGGTCGTGACGACCGCCGAAGACGCCCCGACCAGGGCGCCGCGCACCCAGCGGGCGCGTGACTTCGGCGTGCTCACCCGCCGCACCTTACCGCCGCCACTACTACAACGCCTAGTAGACCCGGGATGGGCTTGTTCTACCCCGTGCCGCCCTCGGCCCGCCGAGCCCGGGCGCGTCGCTTGCCCTCGTGCATCGCCGCCACCCGCGCGACAGGGATCGTCCGGCCGTGCTCGATGAGATCGGTCGGCAATCGCTGCGAGGCCGGCATCGCCTCCGCCCACGGATCGCCGCCGTCCAGCGCCTCGATCGCGGTGCGCACCGTGAAGTCGGTGGGGTGGATCCGGTCCAGATCCGACCAGGCGACGGGGAACGAAACAGGTGTGCCGGGGCGGAAGCGGGGGCTGTAGGCCGCGACGACGGTGGCGCCACCGGCGCGGGTGGAGTCCACGAAAACCCTGCCGCCGCGATCGGCCACGATGAACGCCGTCGTGGCCACATCGGGATCGAGTGCCTCGGTTCGCGCGGCCAGCGCGCGGGTGGCGGCGGCCACGTCGTCGACCGGAACGGCGTCATCGACGGGCACGAACACGTGAAGGCCCTTGGCCCCGCTCGTCTTCACCACACCGGCCAGGTCGGCGTCCCGCAGCGCCCGGTGAACCAGGTGGGCCACGGTGACCACGGCGGCGAAGTCATCGTCGGTGGGCGGATCCAGGTCGAGGACCAGGTGCGTGGGCCGGTAGACGTTATCGGCCAGGCCCAGGGTCGGGTGGTACTCGATGGCGCGCTGATTGGCCAGCCAGATCAGCGTCCGCCGGTCGTCGCACAGCGGATAGTGGACCTCTCGCTGTGAGGTCTCGGCCCACATCGACACCGTCGCGACCCACTCCGGGGTGTAGGCGGGCACGTTCTTCTGCATGAATGCGCGTCCGCGCAGCACCCGCAGCACCGTCAGTGGACGGCCGGTCAGGCCGGGCAGCAGGCGATTGGCCACCGCGTCGAGGTAGTCGACCAGGTCGCGCTTGGTCGCATTGGACTCAGCGCTCAGCGGCTGGTCGAGGTTGGTCAGCTCAACGCCGTGCCGCTGCTCCCCGGCGGTCATGGCCCCACCCTAGAGCGAAGCGGCAGCTGTGACACCTGCGACATTGTTAGTGCACTAATTAAGTGGGTACGATGAAAACATGGCCGCATCGACCGTCCCCGACGTGGATCCGCTCGCTCTCGAGCAGCAGGTGTGCTTCGCCCTGGCCGTCACCAATCGGGCCGTCCTGGCCGTCTATCGCCCGCTGCTCGAGCCGCTGGGCCTGACTCACCCGCAGTACCTGGTGATGCTGGCGCTCTGGGATCATCGCAAGGTGTCCACTGAGTCGCGGTCGCCGTTATCGGTGAAGCAGATCGCGACGGCACTGCAACTGGACTCGGCGACGCTCTCGCCGATGCTCAAGCGCCTCGAGGCGCTCGGTTTCGTCACCCGTACCCGAAGTGCGACCGACGAGCGCGCCACCGACGTGGAACTCACCGAAGCCGGAATCGCCCTGCGCGACAAGGCGCTCGACATACCGCCAACCGTCGTCGCGCGTCTCGGCGTGGACCTGCCAGAACTCGAGCGACTACACAAGGCGTTGACCCGCATCAACGTCGCCGCCCTGGCAGCGGGCGCACTCAAACCCTGAACCCCTCCGACCCACAGGAGTCACCATGGCCGCCGACAAGCCAAACCTCTGGCAGTACATCACCTACTGCTACGGGCGCAGGCTGCCCGATTCGATGCAGCGTTGGGTCGCAGAGGATCTCGCCGGTCAGGGCGCGGTCCGCCGCCACATCATCCGGATGGCGATCCCGCCGCTGCTGGCGCTCGCCCCGCTCTGGCTGATCCCGACGACGTTCTACGTCCACCTGGAGATGACGGCGCCGATCTATATCTGGGCGGTGTTGATGGCGATTGCGTTGAACAAGGTGTGGCGTCGGCACCGGCTGGCCAAGCACGGCCTTGACCCCAACCTGGTCGACGTGATCAAGCGCAAGCGTGACGCGCACATGCACGAGGATTACGAGCGCCGTTTCGGGCCACGGCCCGAGGAAGCCAAGTGGCAGAAGAACAGCAGCCCCTTCTGAGACCTGTCGTGCACCGCTCTACCGGGCACCGCTCACGTGCGCCCCGGCCGTGCGCGGCAGCCGCAGGGTCTCGATGATGGTCACGGCCATCACCGCGCCCAGTAGGAGATAGGTCAGCGAGTAGGACCCGAGCGTTGCGACGATCAGGGCGGCCACCGCGATGCCGAAACCCGCGGCGAGTTCCTGCACCGAGGCGTTGAGCGTGTTGGCGTGCGTCAGATCGTCGCCGTCGACGTCGGCGAACGCCAGGCTGTTGTAGGCGGTGAAACCGGTCGAGCGCAGCACACCGCTGACCAAGAGGACGCCAAGAATCACCACGAGTGGAAGTCCCGGGGCCAGTGCCGCGAGCAGCCCGAAACAGGCCACCGATGCCACGCCGTTGACCAGCAGCACGCGGCGGATGCCGAATCGGCGCATCAGCGGTGTGGTCGCCGGCTTGATGGCCAGGTTTCCGATGAAGAGCACCGACACCGCTAGTCCCGCCGCCAGCGGCGACCATCCGAACTCGAGCTGAAACTGCAGCGGTAGCAGGAACGGCACCGCGACGATGACCGCGCGGTACAGCGAGCCCGCCGTCACCGTGATGCGCAAGGTCGTGATGCGCAGCACTCGAAGCCGGATGAGCGGGTACTTCGAACGCAGTAGATGAAAGACCGTCGCGCCGAACAACACTCCGGCGAATACGATGCCGACGATCACCGCCTTCGGTGCGGCACCGGGTTGGCCGACGTGCTCCAGCGTGAGAAGCGCCGCGGTGATCGCCGAGCCCATCATCAGCAGCCCGCGCCAGTCCAGCGGCCGGAAGGTCGGGGTGGGTGCGCCGTGGATCAACTTGAGCGCCAACAGGAATCCGACGATGCCGATCGGGATGTTGATGAGGAAGATCCACCGCCACGACCCCACTGTCACGATCGCCCCGCCAAGCGCCACAGCGATGATGGGTGCGGCCAGCGCCGGCCAGGTCAGCAGGGCGATGGCGCGGACCAGGTCGGACTTATCGCTGTTGCGCAGCACCGCGAGCCTGCCGACGGGCACCATCATCGCGCCACCGACACCCTGCAGTACCCGCATGGCCACCAACATCGGCAGCGACACACTCGCCGCGCAACCGATCGACGCGATGGTGAACACGACGATCGCGATGATGAACACCCGCCGGATGCCGAACCTGTCGGCTAGCCAGCCACTCACGGGGATGAGCACCGCCACCGTGACCAGGTACGCCGAGATCGCGGCGCTCACATCGACGGCCGCGACGCCGAATGAGTCGGCGATGAGCGGGATCGCCGGGGCGATGATCGTCGCGTCGAGGATCTCCATGAAGAATGCGCCGGCCACCAACAGGGCCATGCCCCTGGGGAACGGTCGGGAGCTCTGCGCGTCGTTCACCGTGGTTACCGTAGTGGCGAGTCGCCACCGTCGCTGCTCAGTGATGCGGGCGGCCCATCGGCAGGATCGTCGTCAGTGCGGCGACACAGGCTATGGCGATTCGTCTGTGAGCAGGTCCACCAGCAGATCGCGCGTCCGGTTGGTCAGTGTCGCGTCGCTGTCGAGGTCGGGGCGCAGATCGGCGACGCTGATCCCGATCAGGCCGGGGCTTCGGAGCACCGGGCGCAGCGCGTCGGCCAACTGATCGAAGTCCGGACCGCCTGATTTGGGGTACGTGACCGCGGGCATGACGGCTGCGTCGAGGACGTCGACGTCGATGTGCAGCCAGACCCCCGAGGTCTCGGTGGCGAGATGGCTGGTGAGTTCCTGGACGAGCACTGCGGTATTCGAATCGCGCAGTTGCACACCGGTGATGATCTGTGTGTCAGCCGGCACTCGGTCGAGTTCCTGTTCCTGGCCTGCCGCGATGTCAGGATCGTCGCGATAACCCAGGAGCACTGTGTGTTTCGGATGCACCATCGGGCTGGTATCCGCGAGTCCGATGAGGTCAGGCGGGCCCCATCCGTTTATGACTGCGGTGCCCATGTCCGCGAGTTCGCCTGTCTCCGATGTATTCCCGTCCCAGTAGTCGGCGTGTCCGTCGGCGAGGACCAACGCGATCGTGCCGAACCGGTCGGCGGCCGCGGCGACGGCGCCTATGAGGCAGCCACAGTCCCCGCCGAGCACCAGCGGCCGACAGCGCTGTTCGTACACCGCGGCGACCGCGTCGCGGATCGACCTATTGGACTGCAGGACCTGCTCGTGGGCGAGGATTCCGGAGCGTCGGTCGCGGACGTCAGGGGCGTGGGGCGGATGGGCGTCGCCCGAATCAGGGATCCTGAGGCGATCCAGGAGCCCACTGTCGCGCAGCGCAGCGGGCGCCATTTGCTCTCCTCGCCCACTGGCCGAGCAGTCGAACGGGGATCCGATGGCGATCCATCCGGGTGCTCGACCCGACGGCGGGAACGTGTCCGACATCCTTGTGCGCCCTTCTGTGCGGTCGGGGCCCGTCAGAGAGTCGTCCGTCACGGGTCGTGCTTGACAGATACGCGCGGGGGCTCCGCGCTGTGGATGGCCGCCCGAATCGACTGCTCCAGGGAGCTGTCGGCGACGAACAACAACTCGTCACCGGCCTCCAGGACCTGATCCGGTTGCGACACCATGACCCGGCCGTCCCGGATCAGGGTCACCAGCGCGGTGTCGCCCGGAAGCGCCAGCTCGTCCACGCGCTGCCCGACGAGCGGGTTATCTGCGGGCAGCGTCAGTTTCGTCAGATCGGCGCGTCCCTCCCGCAGCCCCATCAGCCGGACGAGGTGGCCCACATCGATGGCGCCCTCGATACCCGCCACCAGTGCGCCCGGAGTCGACACGGCGACGTCGATGCCCCACTCCTGGCTGAAGAGCCACTCATTGCGGACGTCGTTGATGCGTGCCACAACCCGCGGAACGCCGAACTCGGACTTGGCGAGCAGGCCGACGACGAGGTTGGCCTTGTCGTCACCCGTGGCGGCGATCAACACATCGCATGTCTGCGCGCCCGCCTCCTCGAGCGCGGACAGCTCGCACGCGTCGGCATTGAGCCAGTCCGCGCCCGGCACCGTCTGCGGCTCGAAGCGCCGCCGCTCCCGCTCGATCAACAGCACCTTGTGGCCGTAGTCGAGCAATTCACGCGCGACGGAGCGCCCGACATTGCCGGCACCGGCAATGCCCACCCGCATTCTGCGCTCCGCCATGGGTTCATCTTGTCGCATCGGGAGGCGACGCGCGTGGGCTCCGCGGCGACGGACAACGCCTACTGGCGGGGCCGTCTACTGATTTACTGATGGCTCTGCCTGGACGGGAACGAAATGAGTTTGCACGAGCTGTATCTGGCCTTGCTGATCGGTGGCTTCGTGCTGCTGGCAAGCATCGTCGGCACGCGCGTGGCGACGGGCGTGGGATTTCCCAGCCTGCTCTTCTTCCTGCTGGTCGGTGTCGTGCTCGGCGAGGACGGGTTCGGTCTGGCCTTCGACAACGTCGAACTGGCCAGGAATGTGTGCACCGCCGGGCTCGCCGTGATCCTCGTCGAAGGTGGTCTGACCACCCGGTTCACTGACATCCGCAAGGTTTTGGCACCCGCGGCCGCCTTGGCCACCGTCGGCGTGGTGATCAGCACGCTGATCACCGCGGCCGGTGCGCACGTGCTGCTCCGAATGGACTGGCAGCTCGCCTTGCTGCTCGGCGCGATCGTGTCGTCCACCGACGCCGCGGCGGTCTTCTCGGTGTTGCGTGTTCTCCCGCTGCCCAGGCGCGTCGCCGGTCTGCTCGAGGCCGAGTCGGGGTTCAACGACGCGCCCGCGGTGATCCTCGTGCTGATGTTCAGCGTGGTGCCCTTCGTCTTCGAGCCGGAGAGCGCCATCGCCGGCATCGTGTTCGAACTGCTTGCCGGCTCGGCGATCGGTCTGGCGGTCGGATTCGTCGGGGCGTTCGCGCTGCGAAGTATCGCGTTGCCGGCCTCCGGCCTGTACCCGATCGCGACCTTCGGCCTGGGTCTCGTCGCCTTCGCGGCGGCGGGCACCGTCCATGCCAGCGGGTTCATCGCCGCCTACCTGGCCGCTGTGGTGCTGGCCAACTCCGGGCTGCCGCACAGGTCGGCGACGCGGTCATTCGCCGAGGGGCTCGGCTGGTTGGCGCAGATCGGCCTCTTCGTGCTCCTGGGCCTGCTGGTCAGCCCGAGTGAACTCGGCTCCGCCGTGTTGCCCGCGATCATCGTCGGCCTCGTTCTGCTCCTGGTCGCGCGACCGGTGTCGGTCGTGGGATCGCTTGCCGCGTTTAACATTCCGTGGCGCGAACAGGTCTTCCTGTCGTGGGCGGGCCTACGCGGTGCGGTCCCCGTCGTGTTGGCGACATTCCCGATCGTCGCCGGTGTGCCCGACAGCTCCCGGCTGCTCAACATCGTGTTTCTCCTCGTGGTGGTGTTCACCCTGGTGCAGGGGCCGAGCCTGCGTCCGATCGCACAGGTGCTGGGCCTCATCACCCGTGAGTCCACCCGCGAGATTCAGGTCGAGGCGGCACCGCTGGACGTCCTCGACGCCGAACTCCTGACGATGACGGTGCAACCGACGTCGCGCCTGCACAACGTCACGATCCTCGAACTCCGGCTGCCCGATCCGGCGGTGATCACGCTGATCATCCGCGACGGGCACACGTTCGTCCCGCTGCCCGACACCCGGATCGAGGCGGGTGACGAGCTGCTCATCGTCACCACGAGCAAGATCCGGCCGGCCGCAGAGTCGAGGCTGCGCGCCGTCAGCCGCCGCGGCAAGCTCGCCCACTGGTTCGACGAGTACGGCGACGCCGACTGACACGCCGGTACCGTCGAGGGATCAAACGCCACCGACCAGATCGAGACACTCCGCGATGACAGAAACTCCCGCCGCCGTCGTGGAACCCGAGGCGCCGACCCGGCGACCGCGTAACTGGCTGCGGGTGCTCATCGTGTCGGCGATCCTGCTGCTGCTCTTCTCGGTGCCGTGGTGGACGCTGCTCTCAGCGGGCACCCGGTGGCCGGCGGCGGTGGTCATCGCCGGATCGGGCACATTGGTGGCCGTCTTCGTCGCGCTGCCCGCGCTGTTGGTGTTGGGACACGGTCGCCACCGGGACCGGGCCGCCGCGATCGGTGACGCGCTGCTGGGCGCGGTCTGGGTCCTGTTCGTCTGGTCGGTTCTGGCCCAGGTGTTGCGGTTGGCGTTGTTCATCTTCGGCGTCGACGATCCGGTGCGCTCCCGCGTGGTGGCCGGCGCGGTGGTGGTGGTCGTGCTCGCCCTGCTCGCATGGGGATACGTCGAGGCGATGCGCGTGCCGCGCGTCAAACACGTCGACGTGGCGATCGCCGGTCTCGGCCAGGGGCTCGACGGGGTGCGCGTCGCGATGATCACCGACACCCACTACGGGCCGATCGATCGCACCCGATGGTCGTCGGCGGTGATGGATCGCGTCAACGCGCTCGATGCCGACATCGCGTGCCACGTCGGCGATATCGCCGACGGAACCCCGGCCGTGCGGGAACGACAGGCCGCGCCCCTGGCCACGGTGCGGGCCAGGCTCGCCCGCGTGTACGTCACTGGTAACCACGAGTACTTCCACGAGGCGCAGGGCTGGCTCGACTACATGGCCGACATCGGCTGGGACGTCCTGCACAACCGTCATATTGTCGTTGAACGCGACGGAGCGAAGCTCGTCGTCGCGGGTGTCGACGACGCGACGGCGCTGGCGTCGGGCGTCGACGGGCACGGGGCGAACCTCGAGAGGGCACTCGCGGGCGCCGACGCCGCACTGCCGGTGCTACTGCTCGCGCACCAGCCCAAGCAGGTGCCGCAGGCCGTCGAGGCCGGCGTCGATCTCCAGCTGTCCGGGCACACCCACGGCGGGCAGATCTGGCCGTTCAACTTCCTGGTCAGACTCGACCAACCCGTGGTGGCTGGATTGAGCAGGCACGGTGCTCGAACGCAGCTCTACACCAGCCGGGGTACGGGATTCTGGGGCCCGCCGTTCCGGGTCTTCGCGCCCAGTGAGATCACGCTGCTGACGCTGCGTCGCGGCTGATCCCAGACGCGCTAGGGCGCGGGGACGGTGATGCAACCGACTCCGGGAACACAACCCTCGCCGCCACCGGGACCGCCCGATCCGCTGGGTCCACCCGGGATGCCGCCGCCGCCACCACCGGGTCCTCCGCCGCCGGTCGGGCCACCCGGGATGGAGCCGCCGCCGCCCTCGGGACCGCCGCCACCGGTCGGGCCACCGGGGACGGAGCCGCCGCCGCCCTCGGGACCGCCCGTGCCAGTTGGGCCGCCAGTGGCAGGCGCCGGTGGGCTGATGTCCGTTGTGCTCGGAGCGGTGGACACGCTGATCGACGTCGTCGTCGTGGTGGTGGTGTCCGAGGGCGCTTCCTCACTGGAGCCACACGCCGCGAGCAGGGGAGTGGCCGCCAGTGCCGCACTGAATCCAACGACCGCCGTCCATCGGCGCATCGCTGGCCAGCCGGATTCGTCGCGTGACCGGGACTTCACCTGTTGCATCGTCATGATCGTGACAGCTCCTTGTGTGTGTGGCGTGTTGATGTGACGTGGCTTCCCGCATCTGACCCACTCGAATCCTGGCGGTGGAAGCAAATTCGAACTGGCACGTTCTTCCTGCTAGCCGGTAGAAGAACGTGGCGGTAGCCACATTGGCCGTAATCCGGCGATGGAGTGGAATTCAAACGGCTGTTGTGGGGTTCGACGGATAGCAGCCACAAGAAAGCCCCGACCGAGGAGAAGCCATGCGCGCCGACCTGACTGAGAACACCCGTGGCATCCCCGCCGTGGCCAGGCGGGTGATGGCGGCCCTGGGTGGCGGCTTGCTCGCAGTCGCGGGCGCGCTGACCCTTGCGCCCACCGCATCGGCAGCCGACAGCTGTTCGGACGTCGAGGTCGTGTTCGCCCGCGGCACGGCCGAACCCGCGGGAGTCGGTGTTGTCGGTCAGGCGTTCGTCGACGCCCTTGAGAGCGATCTCAACGGAAAGACCGTTGGCGTGTACGCGGTGAACTACCCCGCCTCCTACGACTTCCTGAAGGCCTCCGACGGCGCCAATGACGCCAGCGCCTACGTGCAGCGCATCGCGGCGTCGTGCCCGGACACCAGCATCGTGCTCGGTGGTTACTCGCAGGGAGCGGCCGTCGTCGACTTCATCACCGCGCCAGCGGGATCGCTCTTCGGATTCGCAAATCCCATGCCCGCCAACGTCGCTGACCACGTCGCAGCGGTCGCAGTCTTCGGCAACCCGTCGAACCGGATCGGCCAACCGCTCACAGCGCTGAGCCCGGTGTACGGGCCCAGGACGATCGACCTGTGCAACGGTGCCGATCCTGTCTGCTCCACCGGCGACGATCGCCCCGCCCACAGCCAGTACGTGCAGACGGGACTCGCGAGCCAGGCGGCGGACTTCGTCGCGGCGCGGATCAACGACCGTGGCGCCGCACCCGTGACGCAGCTGGCGGCGACCGAGTAATCGGCGCGGGGCTCGTATCCGTCCGCATCGGTACGCTCGATTGGGACCGCCCCCCGACCGCACGCCGGTCCAACCCCGAGGGAACGCGACGCCCGTGACACACACTCACACGCCGTACGAGGCGCTGTTGGCGCGCGCCGGCGGGATTCGGGGAATGGTCTACACCGCGGTGCCGGTCACCGTCTTCGCGGCGACCAATACCGCGTCGGGCCTGGTGCCCGCCATCGTGGCCGCCCTCGGTACCGCGGCGATCATCGCGATCTGGCAGCTGGTACGGCGCGAGTCAACCCGCCCCGCGCTGCTGGGATTCGCCGGCGTCGCGGTGTCCGGCGGGTTAGCCTTCGTCACCGGGCAGGCCAAGGACTTCTATCTGCCCGGCATCTGGGCCTATCTCGTCATGGCGATCGTGTTCACGATCTCGCTGCTCGTCGGGCGGCCCCTCGTCGGTGTCGGATGGGCGTGGCTCACCGGGCGCGACCAGACGTGGCGGAGTGTGGCACGGGTCCGCCGTGTCTTCGCACTGGTCACCGCCGTGATGGCCGCGGTGTCGTGGTCACGGTTCATGGTCCAGTACTACCTGTACGACACCAATCAGTCGGGGCTTCTGGCGGTCGCGCGCATCGCGATGGGCTGGCCCGTGTTCGTGGTGACGTCGACGCTCATCTTTCTGGCGATCCGCATCGCCATTCGTGCGCTGCCCCGCACCCCGTTGGGTGACGGCGAGCCGCAATCCTCGGCGGCGTAAGCCTCCAGAGGCCCGCCGCGGTAGAGGCATACTGGCCGAATGACCGAGATCACAACGCAAGCCCGTCCTCGATGAGGGCGGTCAGCTGTGTGCACGGCACGCTGTCGGTCATCGACCTGCCGTCACCGCAGCCCGACAAGGGGCAGTTGCTGCTCGGCGTGCGACGCTGCGGCATCTGCGGTTCGGACCTGCACGCCAAGGACCACTCGGACGAGCTGACTGACGTCATGACCGCGGTCGGCTACGAGGACTTCATGCGTGGGGACACCCCGGTGGTGATGGGCCACGAGTTCTGCGGTGAGGTGCTGGAACGCGGACGAGGCGCCGCCAAGGAGTTCAAGACCGGCACCACGGTGGTCGCCTTCCCGCTGGTGCGCTCGCACGGTGGCGTTCACCTCACGGGCCTCTCGCCGCTGGCGCCAGGCGGCTATGCCGAGCAGGTGCTGGCCGAGGCCTCGATGAGCTTCGTCGTGCCGAACGGACTAGACGTGGACACCGCCGCGCTCACCGAGCCGATGGCGGTCGCGCTGCACGCGGTGCGGCGCAGCGAGATCGGCAAGCGTGACGTGGCAGTGGTGGTGGGCTGCGGCCCCGTCGGGCTGGCCGTCATATGCCATCTCAAGGCGCAGGGCGTGTCGACGATCATCGCCAGCGACTTCTCGGCGGGCCGACGGGCGCTGGCACAGCGGTGCGGTGCCGACGTCGTCGTCGACCCGGCGGACGAGTCGCCCTATACCGCCCTGCAATCGCAGCGGGGCATGATGACCTCCGCCCCCGCGCTCTACGAACTCGGGATGAGTTCGATGGAGAAGATGCGCAAGCTGCCCGGCTGGGTGCACCTGTACCGCGCCGCCGACAAGCTGGGCGCCGCCGGGCCCAAGCGCCCCGTGATCTTCGAGTGCGTGGGTGTCCCGGGCATGATCGACGGCGTGGCCGCGGCGGCGCCGCTGAACGCCAGGGTCGTGGTGGTCGGCGTCTGTATGGGCGAGGACCGCCTGCGCCCGTCGCTGGCGATCAGCAAGGAGATCGACATGCGGTTCGTGTTCGGCTACACACCGCTGGAATTCCGCGACACCCTGCACCTGCTGGCCGACGGCAAGGTCGACGCCTCGGCGTTGGTCACCGGCACCGTGGGACTCGACGGTGTCGAGGTGGCCTTCGATGCGCTGGGTCATCCGGACACGCACGCGAAGATCCTCATCGACCCGAGCAGCGCGGGGGACGACGTCAGGGTCGTCGGCGCGCCGGAACGCCGGTGATGAGGGCGATCTGGGGCGTGCCGGTCCTCGCGGTGACCGCAGTCCTGCTGGCAGGCTGCGGCGGGTCCGACAGGGACAGCGACGCAACGGATTCGACGGCAATCGTGGCTTCGGCCGAGGCCTCGGTAGCGCGGCCCGACCGGGACCCGGGAGTGGACAAGTACCCGCTGGGCGAGGGCAACTACGTCCTCGAGAGCGACCCGGGGTGGATTCACTTTCGAACCGCCTCCGGCATCTCCTGCGGGATCGGTCCGGTGGGCCGCATCGTGGGGTGCGATGCCGTTCCGTCCGATGCCCCGGCGGGCACCAACCAGACCGCGATCGAGGGCAACCGCCCCGCCGTCTACCGCAAGTCGGACACGCCGACGTTCACCCGGGCCGTCGACGTCCTGCCCGAGGGGCACCGGCTGACCAACGGCGCCACCCGATGCGCCGTCAGCGCCGGTGAGACGGTGACATGCGAAACCGTCGGCGGAGCACACGGTTTCGTGGTCTCGCCCAGCCGCGGGGTGCTCTGGTAAGCGATGGATAGAGTGACATCAATGCACGACGGCGCGGTCGGTAGGGACCCGCGCGTTGATCCGACGGCGGAGTGACTGAACACATGGCAGATGACAAGCGTGAACCGGAAGAGTCCACCGAGCGCCGCGGACCCGACGTGAGCCGGATGTTCGCCGGCATGCCCTGGGGCACCATCATCGCCACGGTCGCGGTGATCGCCGTCGTCGTCATCGGCGCGGTCTTCGGGCCGCGGCTCTTCGGCGGTGACGACGCCGCCGCACCACCGGATGCGAGCAGCAGCGACCCGTCGCTGAAGATCCCCGGCGTGGTGCGCGCCGAGTACCCCGCCGGTGACCACGTCACCGGTGATCAGCGCGTCGCCTATGACCAGTCGCCACCGTTCGGCGGCGCACACGACGCCGTGTGGGCGGTGTGCACCGGGGTCGTCTACCCCACCGCGATTCGCAATGAGAACGCCGTGCACTCCCTCGAACACGGCGCGGTCTGGATCACCTACGACCCGGAGCGGCTGACGGCCGACCAGATCGACGGACTGGCGATGATCGTCGAGGGCCAGCCGTACACGATGATGTCGCCCTACCCCGGTCTGGACACCCCGCTGTCGGTGCAGTCATGGGGTCACCAGCTCAAGCTTGAGGACCCCCAGGACCCGCGGCTCGTCGAGTTCATCGAGGCACTGCGTCTCAACGAGAGCGCCTACCCCGAACCGGGCGCCAGCTGCGCCTCGCCCTACTTCGACGTCGACAATCCGCCGGCGTTCGACCCGACACCGCCGGGACCCGACGCGGTTCCGGTCAGGAAGTAACCGGTGCACGTCAGCGGCCGGGCCCGGCGCGCGGCGCTCGTCGTGCTGGGGGCCGTCGTCCTGCTGGCGGCGGGGTTGGGAGTCGGCCTTCTCGCGGGGGACCGTGCCGAGCGTGCGGGCCCAGGGGCCGTCGATATCGGCTTCGCCCAGGACATGTCGGTCCACCACACCCAGGCGGTCGACATGGCCACCACTGAACTACTCGGCGGGGCCGATCCCGCGGTGAAGAACCTGGCGTTCGACATCCTGACATCGCAGCAGAGCCAGATAGGGCGCATGCAGGGCTGGCTGACGTCGTGGGGGGAACCGCTGCTGCCGACCGACGGATACATGGCATGGATGGGGCATGGGGATGACATGCAGCATTCGCACGGCGACGACATGCACGGCACGCACGGCTCGGCTGGCGCTGTCGCCGCGATGCCGGGCATGGCCAGCGCCGACGATCTGGCCAGGCTGCGGCGCGCCGACCCGGCCGAGCGGGACGTGCTGTTCCTGCAGTTGATGCTGCGCCACCATCAGGGCGGCACGGACATGCTCGCCGCGGCGGCCGACGGGGCGGAGGTCGGCTACGTGCGTGACCTCGCTCGACAGATGTTGGCCACACAGACATCCGAGAGCGCGCTGATGACCGATATGCTGCACCAACGCGGGGCTGCCGTCCTGCCGCTGCGATAGGCCGCGTTGGGAGCGGACCACCGCCGAATTTCATCTACGATGTTGATACGTAGATCGCTCACGCTCAGAACCCGGAGGCGTCCTTGACCGTCCAACGTCGGCACCGGCTCCTCGTGTCGACCGCCGTCGCCGGCGTCATCGCACTCGTTGCGGTATCCCAAAGTGGTTCATCCGCAACGTCTGTCGCTGATCCAGTCACGACATCCAAGTTCGGCACCCAGGTGGAACTCGTGCCGCCGACCATCGCCATCACCCCGGCCTCCGGTGCACAGGACGTCGGAACGGTCGACGCGGTGCGCGTCACCGCCACGTCGGGAACGCTCACCGACGTGCGGATGACCAACGAACAGGGGCGTGTGGTCGCAGGCCAGATGACGCCGGACAGGCGCGCATGGCAGCCCACCGAACCCCTCGGCTACGGACGCGACTACGTGCTGAGCGCGACGGGTCGCGGCACCGACGCCACGGTCCAGACCCAGACCTCAAGCTTCTCGACGGTGGTTCCCGACACCCAGACCGGGGTGTCGCTGCGGACGACCGCGGTCGCCCCGTTGGCCGAGGGCGGCACCTACGGCGTCGGGACCGTCATCGTCGCGCAGTTCGACGCACCCGTCGTCGACCGCGCTGCGGCACAACAGCGAATGAAGGTCACCACCCAACCCGCGGTGGAGGGCGCGTGGTCGTGGGTCAACGATCGCAAGGCGCACTGGCGTCCCCGCGAGTACTACCCCGCAGGCACCCGGGTGACCGTCGAGGCGAACGTCTACGGCGCGAATCTGGGCGGCGGCCTCTACGGTGACGAGGACCGGCGGGTCAGCTTCCAGATCGGCCGGTCGCACGTGTCGATCGCGGACGATGTGACCAAGCAGGTCAGCGTTTTCGTCGACGGGCAACTCGTGCGGACCATGCCGACGTCGATGGGGCGCGGCGGAACGACCACGGCGGGAAGCGGGCCGATTCACTTCTGGACTCAGCGCGGGGTCTACACCGTGATGGAGAAGGCGAACCCGGTGTTGATGGACTCCTCGACCTACGGCCTGCCGGTGGACTCCGCAGCGGGGTACAAGATCAGCGTCCCGTATGCCACGCGAATCAGCCCTGACGGCATCTACCTGCACCAACTCGAGGACACGGTCTGGGCGCAGGGCAATAGCAACGTCTCGGCGGGCTGCCTGAACCTGAGCGCTGAGAACGCGAAGTGGTTCTTCGATCTGGCCCAGCCCGGCGACGTCGTCGAGGTGCGCAACACCGGTGGCCCGCCACTGGAGCAGTGGCAGAACGGCGACTGGAGCGTCCCCTGGGATGTCTGGCTCAAGGGCAGCGCGAACCGTGCCTGAGAACCGGGGTTTCGGTGACCTGGAAGCCGTCGTGATGGAACGGGTGTGGTCGGCCGACGACCCTGTGACGGTGCGAGATGTCTTCGCCGATCTCGTCACCCAGCGCGAGATCGCCTACACCACAGTCATGTCCACGATGGACAACCTGCACCGCAAGGGCTGGCTGGACCGCACGCGCGAGGGCAAGGCGTACAGCTACTGGCCAGCCATGACGCGCGAACAGCGTTCGGCGAACCTCATGCGCGATGCGTTCCAGTCCGGTGGTGATGCTCACCTGGTCCTGAACTTCTTCCTCGAGCAGATGAGCGGCGAGGAGTCAGCGCAGCTCCGCGCCGTGCTGCGCAAGGCAGCGCGTCGGAGACCTTAGCCCGCCGAACGTGAAGAAGTGTTCGAGCTTCGCGGGAGATCTCGCAATTCTGTTCACGTTCGTGGGGTGGCGTCAGAGCCAGTCGCGGCGGCGGAACATCACGTACAACACCACCACCGCCAGCACGATGACCGCCGAGCTGGCGAGGAAACCCGCGACGGTGTTGATTCCCGGGTAGTCGACGTTCTGGCCGTAGAAACCCGTGACCGCGGTCGGCACCGCGATGATCGCCGCCCAGCCGGTGAGCTTCTTCATCACGGTGTTCAGCCTGGCGTCCTGAAGTGACAGGTTCGTCTCGAACACGGTGGTGATCATGTCGCGCAGCGACTCCGTCCACTCCGATGCGCGCAGCACGTGGTCGTAGAGGTCGGCGTAGAGCGGATCGAGCTCGGGGGAGGTCTTGGCGTCCATCCGGCGGTGCTGGATGGCGCTGACCACCTCGCGCATCGGCAACACCACCCGGCGCAGGTCCACCAGGTCCTTGCGAAGCCGAAAGGTGCGACGCTGCAGTCCACGCTTGGGTCCGCCGTCGGCGAACAACTCGTCCTCGAGGGACTCGATACCGTCGTCTAGCTTCTGCACGGCCTGGAAGTGGCCGTCCACCACGACATCGAGCAGCCCGTGCACCAACGCGCCGACACCGTGCTGCTGACCGCCGAGTTCGTCGAAGCGTTCCGACACCTCGTCCATGTCGAACTCCGGCGGGAGACGCACCGTGATGAGCCCACGGGGTAACACGAATCCCGAGATGCGGTGCTTGATCAACGTCGAGGTGGTGTCGTCCTGCGCCTGCACGGTCTGAATCGCGTACACGGTGAAGAAGGTGTGGGTGCGATACACCGTGGCCTTGGTGCGCTCCTTGGGCGCCGTCGCGTCCTCGACGGCCCAGATGTTCAACCCGAGTTCCTCGGCGAGTGCGGCGAGAGCGGCGTGGTCGGGGGCGTAAACGTCGGCCCACACCAGTGTTTCCTCGTCGGCCAGATACGTCGAGATCTCCTCGAAGGAGAATCCGTCCTGCGGTTCACCGGATTTCCACACTCGCCCGCGTACCTCGGTCATGGAGCCATCATGTACCGAAAAACCGTCCTCCGCCGCCGATCTCGATTGCGCACCAAAACCGCATCGACATGTGCCGATGGGGTCCATCAGGGCCCTGACCACCGCAGGATGGCTCCATGAACGTCGTGGTCGAACGGGGCGTGGCCCGTTGTCCCCGCTGTGTGGGCATCGCGGAGTACTCCTTCACCGAGTGCGGAACCGAATCCGTCCGGTACGAGATCCGGTGCGCCCGGTGCAGTGAGGTCTACATCGAGGTGACCTGCACCGGCCCAACGGTATTCAGCACCGACGTCGAGCCGTACGTGTACACGCCGCCGACGAACGACGGTGAGGCGTTGCGTCGAGCGATCGACGAGCTTCGCCAGCTCTGGAGCACAGTGGTGGCCACCGCGATGCGCGGCCTTCATCGGAGTGTGGAGCAGGTTCGCGCGTCGCGATTGGTGCGGCACTCAACTGAGGACGTCGACGCACCGGTGCCCTTCCGGTAGGGAGGACACCGGCGACGGGCGGGCTATGACAGCTGAACGCGCAGTTCGCGCAGCGTGCGCTCGAGGATGCGGGACACGTGCATCTGTGACACGCCGATGCGTTCGGCGATCTGGCTCTGTGTCATCGAGGCGAAGAACCGTAGATACAGGATCTCACGCTCACGCTCGGGCAGGGCGGCCAGCAGCGGTCGCACCGATTCCCGGTCGGTGACGTCGCCGAAGGCGGCATCGATCGTTCCGATGGTGTCTGCGATGTGTCGGGCGCTGCCGTCTCCACTGACGACGGGCGCATCGATCGACTGTGTGCGGTACGCCGCGGAGGCAACGAGGCTCTCCACGACGTCGTCGCGGTCGACGTCGAGATACTCAGCCAGCTCGCTCGGTGTGGGTGCCCGGCCCAGGTCCTGAATCAGGCTGGTGGTGGCGCGGGACACTGCGATATGCCGGTCCTTGAGCCGACGTGGCACGTGCATCGACCAGCCGTGGTCGCGGAAGTGTCTGCGGACCTCGCCCATCATCGTCGGAATCGCGAACGCGACGAAGCTTGAACCCTTGTCGGGATCGAACCGGTTGACGGCATTCACCAGCCCGACGCGCGCCACCTGGACCAGATCCTCGAGATCCTCACCACGGCGGTCGAAGTGCCGGGCGACTCGGTCGGCCAGGCCCAGGCAACGCGCGACGATGGCCTCGCGGGCGCGAGCGTGCGCCAGAGTGCCGACAGACGTTTCGCGCAGTACGACGAAAAGGTCGGCGACGTCGGCGAACTCGTCGATGCCCTCCGTGCGTACGTCCTGCGCTCGGGTTGCTTGCGGCGGCGACGAAGTCTCTGTCGCGGGCCGTACTTCGAGTTGCGTGGTCATGGGCGCACCCGATCGTGTCCGGATGTGCTGTCGAAACTAACTACGGTAAAAGAAGAATTCATGGTGTGGGCCCGCCTATCAGGCGTCCAGCGATGCTGCCGCGACTTGGTCGCGCCGCATCCATTCCGTCTGAAGACGGAACCGGCGATCTGCCGTAGTCGCACTGCGAGGGATGGGCGCCACCTCCCGCAGGAGTCTCAACGAGCTAGGCGTTACCCAATCGACGGAGCGACGTCGCCGCTTCTAACTAAACGGCGGGGTGTCCATGTAGACCCCCTCAGGTTACTCGCCTGAGCGCGCGATGCAGAACTTCGCACCAAACTCTTAGAGGTTTAGCACGCTGAGCAGCGGGCATGAAGATCAAAGCGCTGCAGCCCGACGGCGACCCTCCGCGAAAGGCCGAAGTGTGACCACTGCATACTCCGAACCGAGTGACCTCGTCATCGCTGCTCCGGGCGTGTACGCGCCGCAGGAGGACTCTCGGTTCCTCGTCGACGTCATGGACCAGTACCGGCCACCGATGGCACTCAGGGTCGCTGACCTGTGCACTGGCAGCGGTTTTGTGGCCGTGGCGGCTGCGATTCGGGGCGCCGCGACTGTGACCGCGTTCGACATCTGTCCTCGCGCAGTCCGGTGCGCCCGAGCCAATGTGTCGGCTGCTGGCGTGGACGTCGACGTACATCTCGGCCACTGGGCCCGGGCCGCCGAGTTCGGGCCGTTCGACCTGATCTTGAGCAATCCGCCTTATCTGCCCGCGCCCGACGGGGACACCGCGGTACATCCCGCCGACGCGGCCCCACCGGTGGCCGTCGATGCCGGTCTCGATGGCCGGCTCGTTCTCGACCCGCTGTGTGCCCACGCTCCTGCGCTGCTGGCCGACGGCGGCGCGCTGCTGATTGTGCAGTCCGAGTTCGCGGGAGTCGGTCAGACGGTCTCCGCATTGCTGGCGTCCGGGATGCGCGTGGACTGCATTACCTACCAACGTATTCCGTTTGGTCCGGTGATGATGAGCCGGGCGGCGTGGTTGGAGTCGACGGGCAAGCTGGAACCGGGGCGGCGGACCGAGAGGCTGGCGGTTATCGCGGCGGTGAAACCGTGACCGACGACGTCCGCGTCGTCCGCGTCCCGACCTACGGACCGATCCTGGTGCAGGGGCCGGTACGAATCGAGACATCGGACGGCGCGGTTGTCGAGTCCGACCGCTTCATGGTCGCGATCTGTACCTGCAAGCGCAGCAAGATCTTTCCACTCTGTGACACCAGCCACCGGCGACGCCAGTCGCCAGAGGAAGCAGAACAGACTGTGTCAGGACAGGGGTCGACGTAGCGATGTCCGCCCCGCCGACCAGCAGTCCATCAGGTGGTCGGCCAGGCGGTCCTCCACGAACTCGAATGCCCTCATGCCGAACACCACGTCGGTCTCGAGTGACGGCTCGCGTCGCACCAGATCGCCGACGACGTCGGTGCGCACCACCTGTTCGTGCACGGCATCGGCCTCCACGTGCTCGAGATAGAACCTGACGGCCGCATCTGGTGCATCCAGCCGCTGCAGCGCCTGCGCCATCCGCCGTGATCCGGGCGACGACGTGATCTCCGTCGCGGCAAAGTGGCCGATCGTGGCGCCGCGCAATGCCCGGTGCAACCCGAACATCGACATCAGGTTCACCGGGATCAACGACTCCGCGACCGCATGATTCAGGTAGCCGAGGTAGCCGAAGTCCAGGTCCATGGCGGCGAGAAGATCGGTGAACAGCTGCTGGTGCAGTTGCGCCGCACGACCACCTCCGAACTCGTCGAACTCCACTGCGACGAATGAGGCCTTGGCCTGGCCGGTCAGCCGCGGAATCGCCCAGGCGTGCGGATCGCCCTCCTTGAGGTGGTACAGCGACCTGTGAACGAAATACTCCTGCAACTGTTCCCACGTGCCGTTGGTGCGCAGATGGTGGGTCGGTCCCGTCCCGGTGGTGGGTTCGATCGACAGGCGTGCCATCTCGGCCTCTGCGGTCTCATCGGCGCCGACGACGACGTCCTGACGCAATGCGGTCAGGAACACTTGCTCCAGGCGACCGCGCAGGTGCAGCAGTCCGGCGTTCCACTCCCATTCTGGGTCCACACCCGAGAAGCCGCGGTAGTGAAGTTCGTAGCAAACCGACAGGGCCAGGTGTAGATCCAGCCCGTAGGGGTCGACGTCGCTCAGTGACGACGTGATCCGGTTCAGGTGGCCCACGGGAACCCGCTCGGTCAGGAGGTCGAGGACCGTCATCGACAGAGGCCCTCGATGAGCGGGAAGCGAGGGCTCGAGAACGGAGCGCGCGAGTGTCACTGTGGACTATTACCCACGGGAGGCGTTATGAAACGCGTCGCTGCGTTCGGGCCCCCTTAAAACTCGCGGTGATCGCAGCGCTTCCCAGCGCCCCGGCGGATGCGTATCAATTGCTGAATGCCGGCGACACCGACTTCCGACTGCTGCTGTCGCTGAACGCGTCCCGTCCAGCCTCAGCGTCGCACCCAGCTTTCGAAAGTCGCAGGAACCCGTGTCCGTTTTCGTCGACATCACCCCCGACGAGTCGCATGTCGACTCGCCGGCAGCCACGGCAGCCACCAATCGGTGGCGCGGCCGGTTGACCCGTGCCGCACTGCCCCTGCTGTCAGTGGTCGCGTTCGGGGTGGTGTGGCAGGTGGCCGCGGCCAGCGGTGTCTGGAACCAGACCTTCGTGCCATATCCGGCCACGGTGTGGAAGGCCTTCATCGACGTGTCCACCACCCACGACGGGGTGCGCGGCTATGCCGGCTACCTGCTGTGGGAGCACCTCTACATGACGTTGCGCCGCGTCCTGGTCGGCGTCGTGATCGGCGTCGGAGTCGGCGTGCTCCTCGGGTTGGTGATGGGTTCGGTCGGCTGGGTGCGCAGCGTGCTCGAGCCCTGGCTCACGTTCCTGCGGGCCCTGCCGCCCCTGGCCTACTTCTTCCTGCTGGTCATCTGGTTGGGCATCGATGAGGCCCCCAAGATCACGCTGCTGGCGTTGGCGGCACTGCCTCCTGCGGCGGTGGCGACCACGGCGGCCGTCGTCGCCGCGCCGGTCGGTCTGACCGAGGCGGCGCGTGCGCTTGGCGCCACCCGTATCCAGGTGATCCGCGATGTCGTCGTGCCATCGGCGCTGCCCGAGACGTTCACCGGTATCCGGCTGGCGGTGGGCATGGCCTACTCGGCGGTGGTGGCCGCCGAGCTCTTCAACGGCATCCCCGGCATCGGCGGCCTGGTCAAGGACGCAAGCAACTACAACAACACCCCCGTAGTGCTGGTCGGCATCTTCGCGATCGGCTTCTCGGGTCTGGTCATTGACGGTCTACTTCGCGCCGCTGAACGGCGCGCCGTCCCCTGGAGAGGAAAAATATGAGGATTCGCAGGATTCGAGCACTGGTGGCCGCGGCCGCGGTGGCGACTCTGGCCTTGGCGGGCTGCGCGGTGGACAACTCCGGGTCGGACTCCAGCAAGCCGACGCTTCGCCTCGGCTACCAGACGTTCCCCAGCGGTGACCTCATCGTCAAGAACAACAAGTGGCTCGAGGAGGCGCTGCCGGACTACAACATCAAGTGGGTCAAGTTCGACTCCGGCGCCGACGTCAACACCGCGTTCATCGCCAAGGAGCTGGACTTCGGCGCGCTGGGCTCCAGCCCGGTGGCCCGCGGCCTGTCCGCACCACTGAACATTCCGTACAGCGTCGCGTTCGTCCTCGACGTGGCCGGTGACAACGAGGCCCTGGTGGTCCGCAACGAGTCGGGTATCAACTCGATCCCCGAGCTGAGGGGCAAGCGCATCGGCACGCCGTTCGCGTCGACAGCGCACTACAGCCTGCTCGCTGCGTTGGCGCAGAACAACCTGACGCCCAAGGACGTTCAGCTGATCGATCTTCAGCCGCAGGCGATTCTCGCGGCGTGGGAGCGCGGTGACATCGACGCCGCCTACACCTGGCTGCCGACCCTGGATCAGCTGCGCAAGACCGGCAAGGACCTGATCACCAGCCGCCAGCTGGCCAAGGATGGCAAGCCGACCCTGGACCTGGCCGTGGTGGCCAATGAGTTCGCCTCGGCTCACCCCGAGGTCGTCGACACCTGGCGTCAGCAGCAGGCGCGCGCGCTCAACCTGATCTCCGACGAGCCGGATGCGGCCGCCAAGGCTATCGCCGCCGAGATCGGTCTGGCACCCGAAGACGTTGCGGGACAGCTGAAGCAGGGCGTCTACCTGACACCGCAGCAGGTGGCGTCCCCGGAGTGGCTCGGCAGCGAGGGTGCCGTCGGCAACATCGCCGTGAACCTGCAGAGCGCATCGGAGTTCCTCGCCGAGCAGGGCCAAATCCCAACGGCCGCACCGCTCAAGACGTTCCAGGACGCCATCTACGTCAAGGGACTACCCGATGTCCTCACGCAGTGATACCCCCGTCGTCCGTGGCGGCCTGCGCATCAGCAACGTGGCGCACCGCTACGGCGACGTGACAGCGCTCGGGCCGGTCGATCTCGATATCGAACCCGGTGCCTTCCTGGTCTTGGTGGGCGCGTCGGGCTGCGGCAAGAGCACGCTGCTGCGACTCATCGCCGGGTTCGAGCAGCCGACCGCGGGCGAGGTCGAGATCGCCGGTGACGCGCCCACCCCGGGCGTCACCGCGGGGGTGGTTTTCCAGCAGCCGAGGCTGTTCCCGTGGCGCACGGTCGGCGGCAACGTCGACCTGGCGCTCAAGTACGCCAAGGTGCCGCGTGATCGGCGCACCGAGCGCCGAGACCAGCTGCTGGCGCGCGTGGGGCTCGAGGGAACGGCCGACCGCAAGATCTGGGAGATCAGCGGGGGACAGCAGCAGCGTGTGGCGATCGCGCGTGCGCTGGCCGCCGAGACCCCGCTCTTCCTGCTCGACGAGCCCTTCGCGGCGCTCGACGCGCTCACCCGCGAACGGCTGCAGGAGGACGTCCGGCAGGTCAGCGCCGAGACCGGACGCACCACGGTGTTTGTCACACACAGTGCCGATGAGGCGGCGTTCCTCGGCTCGCGCATTGTCGTGCTGACGCGGCGGCCGGGTCAGGTGGCTCTCGACCTGCCCGTCGACCTCCCGCGCACAGGCGTCGACCCGGACGAGCTGCGGCGCTCACCGGAGTACACCCGGTTGCGCGCGGAGGTTGGCCGCGCGGTCAAGGCCGCCGCGGCCTGACGCGCGGTATCAAACGAAATCCAGCTTCACACGACGTGCAACGCCAAACGCAGTGTTCGGAGGCTCCGAACACTGCGTTGGTAGTGGTGTGCCGTCGAGTCGCTACACCGGGGGATAGGCTGGCGGCGGGTAGACCCCGCGCAGCCCCCAGGGCAGCCACTGGAAGAAGTATTCTATCTCGTCACTGGCGTCGTAATCCGGATTCGGATCCATGTGAAAAGCCTCCCAGCAGTGACGTCGTTGTCCGAAGTCTAACCCCCGGGCCCCGTCCACGGACAGAGGATTGGGTCGACTGAATAGACTGGCCAACCAGTTGATTGATCCCCGGGGAGCGTCCCGGCCTGCATATAGTGAGTCGCCATGTCCCTTACGTCCAAGGAACCGTCCGCGAACGGCCTGACCCGCCGGGAAGAACTGCTCGCGGTAGCCACCAAACTCTTCGCCGCCCGTGGTTACCACGGCACCCGCATGGACGACGTGGCCGACGCTGTCGGCCTGAACAAGGCGACGGTCTACCACTACTACGCCAGCAAGTCGCTGATCCTCTGGGACATCTACAAGAGCGCCGCCGACTTCACCGTCGGCGCCCTGCACGACGACCCGACGGCGACGGCGCGCGAGACGCTCTACAACTTCACCCGGCGACTGCTGGTCGGCATCGCCAGCGACATCGAGCGTGCGGCCGTCTACTTCCAGGAGGGCCCCTACATCACGGAGTGGTTCACCGAGGAGCAGGTGGCCTATATCCGCACGTCGGAGACCACCGTCTACGAGCACGTCCGCGACGTCATGGACCGTGGCATCGCCAGCGGTGAGTTCTACGACTGCGACTCGCATGTACTCGCGCTCGGCTACATCGGCATGACGCTGGGCGCCTACCGGTGGCTGCGGCCGCAGGGCCGGCGCAGCGCACAGGAGATCGCAGTCGAGTTCAGCACCGCGCTGCTGCGCGGCCTCATCAAGGATGAGACCGTGCGCGTCGAGTCCCCACTGGGAATCGACGTCAGCCAAACCAGCGCGGCCAACGACTGACCTGCTGTCGATGAAGTCAACGATTCTGTCGCGCCGCGACCTGGACTTCCTGCTCTACGAGTGGCTGCGCGTCGACGACCTCACCAAGCGTGTCCGCTTCGTCGAGCACTCCCGCGAGACGTTCGACGGCGTCCTCGACCTGTGCGAGCAGCTGGCGACCAGGTACTTCGCGCCGCACAACAAGACCAGCGATGCCAACGAGCCGACCTTCGACGGCACCCGCGTCACCGTCATCGGTGAGGTCAAGGAGGCGCTGGACGCTTTCGCCGCCGCCGACCTGATTGGCATGACCGCCGACGAAAACCTCGGCGGCGCACAGCTTCCGGTGACCGTGGCGCAGGCGGCCTTCGCGTGGATCGCCGCAGCCAACGTGTCCACGTCGGGCTACGTCATGCTGACCGTCGCCAACGCCAACCTGATCGCGCACTTCGGCACCGAGGAGCAGATCGACGCCTTTGTCCGGCCGATGCTGGCTGGCCGGTTTCTCGGCACGATGGCGCTCTCGGAGACGCAGGCGGGGTCGTCGCTGGCCGATATCACCACCCGCGCCGAGCCGGTGGGCGATGGCACCTACCGGGTGTTCGGGTCCAAGATGTGGATCTCGGGCGCCGAGCACGACATGTCCGACAACATCATCAACCTGGTCCTGGCCAAGATCCCCGGCGGGCCGGCGGGCACCAAGGGTATATCGCTGTTCATCGTGCCCAAGTTCCTGGTGGAGCGCGACGGGGCGATCGGCGAGCGCAACGACGTGGCACTGGCCGGGCTGAATCACAAGATGGGCCAACGGGGTATCACCAACACCGTGCTCAACTTCGGCGACGGAACCTTCCAGCCCGGCGGCCAGCCCGGTGCCGTCGGCTACCTGGTGGGCGAGCCGCACCGCGGCCTGACCTACATGTTCCGCATGATGAACGAGGCGCGACTCGGTGTCGGGATGGGCGCGGTTGCGCTCGGCTACACCGGCTATCTGAAGTCACTGCAGTACGCGCGGGAGCGCCCGCAGGGCAGACCGCCCACGGCCAAGGATCCGTCCGCGCCGCAGGTCCCGATCGTCGAGCATGCCGACGTCAAGCGAATGCTATTGGCGCAGAAGGCCTATGTCGAGGGCGGGTTGGCGCTGGCCCTGTACTGCGCGCGTCTGATCGATCTTCAGCAGACGGCCGAGTCCGACGACGAGGCGGAGCGCGTGACGCACCTCCTGGACATCCTGACTCCGATTGCCAAGAGTTGGCCCTCGCAGTGGTGCCTGGCGGCCAACGACCTGGCCATTCAGGTCCACGGCGGCTACGGCTACACCCGCGAGTACGACGTCGAGCAGCACTACCGCGACAACCGGCTCAACCCGATCCACGAGGGGACCCACGGGATCCAGAGTCTGGACCTGTTGGGCCGCAAGGTCACCCAGCACGGCGGCGCGAACCTGGCCGTGCTCGGCGACGCGGTGCAGGCCACCCTGGCGCAGGCGACGACGCTCGGTGGCGAGGCCGCCGGCCTGGCCGCCACATTGGGTGCCTCCTGGGACAGGTTGCTCGAGGTGACGGCGGGAATGTTCGCCTCCGGCGACATCGAGGCGGCGCTGGCTAACAGCGTGGTCTACCTCGAGGCGTTCGGGCACGTGGTGGTGGCGTGGATGTGGCTGGAGCAGTTCATCGCCGCCGACGGCCGCGATGGCGACTTCTACGACGGCAAGCGGCAGGCCGCGCGGTTCTTCTTCCGCTACGAACTGCCAAGGACTGCGCCACAATTCGATCTTCTCGAGAGCATGGATCACACAACGCTCGATATGCGCGACAACTGGTTCTAGCAGTCGCCATGCGTCGGGCGCTAATGCAGTATGTATTGCATTACAATCGGTGAACATGACGGAGTCACAGGCTGGCAAGCGGCGCCCTGGCGGTCGCACCGCTCGGACTCGGTCGCAGGTCCACGCCGCGGTGCGGGCGCTGCTCGGCGAGGGCAAAGACACGCCCTCGGTCCGTGAGGTATCGGAGCGATCCGGCGTTCACGAGGTGACGATCTATCGGCGCTGGGGTTCCATTGAGTCGCTCATCCTCGACGTCGCCGTCACGCAGCTCAACGACGAATCCCCGTTCCCCAACTCGGGCGATCTGCGACGCGATATCCTCGATTGGGCGAATTCTGTTACAGCACAGGTGAAGACGCATGTGGGGTTCGCGCTGTTTCGTGCGTTGGCCATGGCGCGGTCCGCGTTGTACGTCCAGGATGGGACCGTTCCGACTGTGGATGCGACGACCTATCTGCGTCGCAGAATGGATCAGATTCAAATCGCGATCGACCGCCACGAGGCCTTACACGGCGGCAGCGCGCCGACTGTCGAGATGATATTCGACATCGTGCTTGCCCCGATCTATCTCCGCGCAGTCTTCGGGTACTCGTCGCCGGACTTTGAAATTGAAGCGCTCGTTGACCGCGCGCTGCAGAGTGGCAGCTAGAAGCGCAGCGCATCGCGGGTAGGGGCGCGCCCGTCCCCCAATCTGTGCCGGCGGCCACGCCGACGTCCGACCTCGGGTGACCTGGCAGATCCTTGGCGTCCACAGGCGGCATCTCATCGCGCCCGAAACCAGTACTGCAAGAGATCTTGCATTAATGGGTGACCGGGGTCATACTTGGCCTTAATGCAGGATTAGTTACATTAGACCGGTGGCGGTGCACGCCTGGCGCGGCGCGCGACGGTCCGAATCTCCTGTGTTGCAACGCAGTTTCAGGTTCAGATCGACGAGATGAGGATTCCCATGGCCCCTACGCACACATCCCTTAAAGGCAAGGTCGCGGTCGTGACGGGCGCCAGCTCGGGCATAGGCGCCGAGATCTGCCGCGAACTCAGCCAGTGGGGCGCGTCGGTGGCCCTGGTCGGTCGCGATGCGGGCCGCTTGGACAGTGTCCTCGACGACCTGACCTCCACCGGCGCGGACGCCATCCGTCTGTGCGTTGACATCACCGACGACGATGCACCGGAGCAGGTCATCGAAGGGACGCTTGCGGCATTCGGCGCAATCGACATCCTGGTGCACGCAGCTGGCATCTTTCTTCCGACACCCTTCACCGACACCCCCGACTCCGATCTAGACGCACAGTGGGCGGTCAACGTACGCGCTCCGTTTCGCCTGACCCGTTCTGCAGTGGAGCACCTCGGTGAGGGCAGCGCAGTGATCTTCGTATCCTCCATCTGCGGACATGTCGGCTTCCCCAACTCGAGCGCCTATTGCGCAACCAAGGGTGCTGTCGAACTCCTGGTCAAATCGCTGACAGCGGAGTTCGCGCCCAAGGGCATCCGCGTCAACGCCGTGTCGCCGGGCAACGTGCGGACGAGTATCAACGCCCACCTGCTCGCCGACAAGGCCTACGAGCAGCAGATGCTCGACTCCACGCCGGCCGGCCGGGTCGGAGAGGTTTCCGATATCGCCCCGGCAGTCGCCTTCCTGGCCTCTCCAGCGGCCTCCTACATCCACGGCGCGAGCCTGCTCATCGACGGTGGGTGGGTCGCCTCCTGACAGCCCGCGGCACGGCCCGTCTCCCACGCTCTCGACCTAGCAGGAGTCACTCATGTTGCCCAACAGCACTTCTCCGAACCGCACCTCGCGTCGCCACGGCAGGGAGGTGAACGACGTATCCGCGTTCACCGCCCTCATGGAGGAGAGCGGGCTCAATGCCGCGTCACCTCCGCTGCCCGAACAGGTGGTGGAGTCTGCACTGGCCACATGGTTCGGGATGACCGGGGAGTTGACCCGGATTCCGACCGAGAAGGACGACACCTTCGAGCTCGACGGCAACACCGCGCGTCATCTCGTCAAGGTCAGCGGGGCGCAGGAGGACCCCGGTATCGTGAACCTGCAGACGGCCGCCCTGCGGCACATCGAGGCGGCATCGCCGAGTCTGCCGGTCCCACGGATGCACCAGGGAACAGACGGTGCCTACGAGTACCGTTTGGCCGGCCCGGAACACGGTGGGCGGGTCCTGCGGGTCATGTCATTCCTGTCAGGAACGCCACTGAGCGGTACCGCCGCCACGCCGGGGCAGCTCCAGTCAGTCGGGGCCGGGCAGGCGGCCGTCACCAGCGCATTGAGCCGATTCCACCACTTCAGGCAGGACCGGCGTTTGGTGTGGGACCTTCGCCACTTCCCGACTCTGCGAGTGCTGCTCGACGACATCGACGACACGGCGCATAGGCGACTCGCGTCGCAGGTGTTCGACAGCTTTCACGAAGTGGTGGCACCGCGCGTAGCTGGGCTGCGACACCAGGTGGTGCACGGCGACTTCAGCACACACAACATTCTGGTGGACTCCGGGCTGGCCGAATTCGTCTCGGGGATCATCGACTTCGGCGACACCCTACGCACCGCCGAGATATTCGACGTGGCGATCGCCATGTCGAACCTTCTCGACCCGGACGCCGCCGATCCATGGCATCGAGCCCTCGATCATCTGACTGGCTACCGGTCGCAACGGGAGATTGACGCCGATGAGTTGGCGGTCCTTCCCGTCGCGGTTGCCGCTCGCAGCGCACAGCGAGCGCTCATCGCACAATGGCGCGCTCGGCGCGACCCATCACGCGCGGACTACGTCCTCGCGCACGCTGCGCAGGACTGGCATGCACTCGAAGCGGTCGTCGCCGCTTCGGCACCCCAGGCCGAATTCTCGCCTCGCCGAAAGCCAGCCATGGTCAACGGTTTTGCGGCCGTGGACCTCGCCCGCCAACCCGCACCCAACCGGGCTCGAATCGAACGCCGACAACGGCTCCTCGGCCCCGGATATCAACTCTTCTACACCGATCCCGTCGACATTGCCCGGGGGAGCGGCGTCCACCTGTACGACTCCGACGGCCACGAATACCTGGACGCCTACAACAACGTCGCGGCGATCGGACACTGCCACCCCGCCGTCGCCGATGCGGTCGCCGCCCAGCTTCGCGTCGTCAACACCAATACGCGGTACCTGCAAGACCAGATCCTCGACTACTCCGAGGCCCTCCTGTTGACCTTCCCCGCCGACCTGGACCGCGTGACCTACACGTGCACGGGGTCAGAGGCCAACGATCTCGCCATCCGGATCGCCCGCGCACACACAGGCGCCGAAGGGATCATCGTCACCCGCAACGCGTATCACGGTGTCACCGAGACCGTCGCTGCGTTCTCACCGTCGCTGGGGCCGACCTCGCCGTTGGGGCCGCACGTGCGCCTCATCGAGGCCCCGGATAGCCGCCGCCTGCCGGGAGGCGACGTCGCGGAGTTCATGCGCCAGCAAGTCCGGCAGGCGATCGCCGACCTCAATCGACACGGCTACGGGCTGTGCGCCCTGGTGGCCGACAGTATCTTCTCCTCCGATGGCGTGTTCGCGACGCCGACGTCGGTGCTCGGCGCCGTTGCCCAAGAAGTGCGACGGGCCGGTGGTCTGTACATCGCCGATGAGGTGCAGTCGGGCTTCGGACGGACCGGTGACGCGTGGTGGGGATTTCAGCGCCACGGCGTGGTGCCCGACATCGTCACCATCGGAAAGCCGATGGGCAACGGCATCCCGGTGGCAGCCGTGGTGCTGAAGCACGCAGTGGGCAACGCCTTCGGCGACAACGTGCGGTATTTCAACACCTTTGGCGGGAGCAACGTGCCGATCGCCGCCGCCGGAGCCGTCCTCGACGTCATCCGCGGCGATCAGCTCATCGAGAATGCGCGGACGGTCGGTACGTATCTGCTCAACGAACTGCGGTCGGGCTGCGCAACGCGTGAACAGGTCTTCGAGATCCGCGGTGCCGGGCTCTTCATCGGCGTCGACATCGTCGAGGATCGGCAGTCCGCAACACCGAACGGTGCTCTCGCCAAACAGATCGTCGACGACCTCCGCCGCAACTTCGTCCTGGTGTCGGCCTCGGGGCCCGAGGGCAACGTCCTGAAGATCAGGCCGCCGTTGGTCTTCGGTCACGCACACGCCGACCGGCTGCTCGAGGCCTTCTTCGCCGCCTTCGACCGATGGAGTGAACGGTGAACACACACAGCATCGACATCAACGCCGACGCAGGCGAGGGCTTCGGACGCTGGACCCTGGGTGACGACGCAGCCCTGTTCAAGTTCGTCACCACGACCAACATCGCATGCGGTTACCACGCCGGTGATCCCGTGACGATGCGTGTCGCCGTCACGCAGGCACGCGATGCAGGTGTCGCCGTCGGCGCCCACCCCGGCTACCCCGATCTGTTGGGCTTCGGACGACGTGCGCTGCCCGCCACTGACTCCGACGTCGTGGACTACATCATCTACCAAGTCGGCGCGTTGCAGGCGCTGGCGGCTTCCGAGTCCGTTGCCTTGACGCACGTGAAGCCGCACGGCTCCCTGATGGGCCGGATCTGTCGCAGTCCCGAACTGGCCGTCGCCATCGCGACACAGCTGCAGGCCGTCATGGCCGGGCTACCCCTGATGTTCGCCCCAACGGCCGCGTTCGACGCCGTGCGCCGCGCCGGACTGCCCGCAATCCCGGAGAACGCCGCCGATCTCGACTTCGACGACGATGGCATCAACATTGTCGAACCGCGCCCCGAGTCCAAGGATCCCGAACAGGTGTCGGATCGTGCCGTCGAGATGGCACGCGGCAGCGTGACGACCGTATCGGGCTCCACGATCGCGATGCCCGTGCGTTCCATCTGCATCCACGGTGACCGACCGAACGCGGTCGCCATCGCCGCCGCAGTGAGGCAACGACTCGAACGGTCTGGCTTCGTCGTCCATTCGCACGCCCGCACGGAAGCCGACTAGCCATGCGAAGCGCTCCCTATCAGATACTTCACGATGGCACCCGCGTGAGCTTCGGCGGCGACGAGTTCATCTTCGTGGAAGTCGGCGAGGCGATGGACCTGGCTAAAGCGCTACGGATTCAGGCGATCACGACTGCCTTGGCGCAGACTGACGTCGTCGGCCTGGTCGACATCGTTCCCGCCAATGCGAGCTACATGCTGCGGATCGAGCCGGAGTTGGCTGAGCAGCGGCAGTTGATCGGGTTGATGGCGGAACTGCACCAGCGATTCGCCGACTCGAACGCCGTCACTCTCGACACCGAGATCGTGGAGATCCCGGTGTGGTACGACGACCCGTGGTCAGCGGAGACGTGCATGCGTTTCCGCGACCACCATCAATCCGACACCGAGACCGACATTCAGTACACCGCGCGGGTCAACGGATTCTCGTCGGTCGACGAGCTCGTCCTGGCGCACTCGTCGGCCCCCTTCATCGTGACCTTCCCGTGCTTCAAACCGGGAAACACCGAGAGCGTTCAACTCGTGGAGCGCAGCAGACAGATACAGGCGCCGAAATACCTGCGCCCGCGCACGGATACCCCAGCCCGGGCCGTAGCGCACGGCGGCGCCTTCACCGTTGTGTATCCCACCCGCGGGGTTGGCGGATACCAGCTCCTCGGCCGGTCGCCCGTGCCGGTCGTCGATCTGACCCAGAGCATTCCCGGGTTCGAGACCTCCATGGTGCTCACGCGGGCGGCAAGCCTTCTCAAGTTTCGCGTCATCGACGGCGATGAGTACCGGCACACGCGTGAGTGCTCGAAAGCGGGTCACTATGAGTACAGACGTCGTCCAGTAACCTTCGAGCTGGCCCGCTATCTCCAGAATCCGGACGCGTATGCGGCCGCGCTCACGGGTCACCTCCGATGATCACCGTGTGTCATGCTGGCGCGTACACGCTCATCCAGGACCTGGGGCGCGCGGGGCACTACGCGATGGGGTTGCCCCCGTCCGGGGCGCTCGATCAGTTCTCGCATCGCTGCGCCAACCTCCTGGTGGGCAATGATCCCAACGCGGCAACGCTCGAAATCACCATGATCGGACCGACACTCGAGTTCGCCACGTCGGCTCGAGTGGCCATCACGGGCGGTGATGTGCCGGTCTGGATCGATGGCGAGCCGCACGACAGTTGGCGCACGCTCGCCGTGCGTTCGGGGCAGACATTGACCGTCGGCGCGTTGCACACCGGCTGCCGCGCCTACCTGGCTGTCCGCGGTGGCATCGACTGCCCTCCCTTTCTCGGGAGCCGTTCGACGTACGTCAGCTCCGCCATGGGTGGACTCAGCGGCTCGGCTCTGGCAGCCGGTGACCGGCTTTCGATCGGCAGTGACTCAGCAACCCCATGCCCCGGGGTGGGTAGCACCGTCGACAACCACCTGCGGCCGCCTCTCGGGGGTGAGGTCCACCGCGTGCGTGTCGTGGAAGGGCTGTGCCACTACCGATTCGATCCCGATAGTGTTGATGTCTTCTTCTCCTCGACCTTCACGGTCTCCTCGGTGTCCGACCGCACGGGATACCGCCTGATCGGGCCACCACTCGAATTCGTGCCCCGTGAACCGCCTTTCGGCGCTGGTGACAATCCGAGCAACGTCGTCGATCTCGGATATCCGATGGGGTCTATCCAGGTCCCCAATGGTGAGGAGCCCATATGCCTGCTGCGCGATGCAGTCACCGGTGGGGGATACGCCACCATCGGCACTGTCATCACCAGTGACCTGGACCTGATCGCGCAGATGAAGGCGCCGGACGCGATTCAGTTCACACCCGTCTCGCTCGACAACGCCATGTCAGCGAGGAGAGTCCAACGACAGCGACTGAGAGAAGTGGAATTTGGCCTCAGACTTCTAGAACTCTTCTAGTGCCCAAACGCAGTACACCCCAGCTGGACACCCCCGCCAGGCACATGACCTCGCCGTTCACCGACATCGAGACTACGTGCCAAGGACGACCGGCGACAGGCCCAGAACCTGTGATCGTGCACACCAACCCGACGAGCGCTCTTTCCCGAAAGTGCTACCCCCTCAGGAGTTTCGATGCCAACCCACGATGCCAGCACGGCCGCGGCCGCCGCACCAGCGGCCGATAGCCGCGCCTATCTCCCCGCAGCCACTCTGGGTGGCCGCGCGCTGTTCCTGCTTCTCATCCTCGACCTCGCCTACTTCATCAATGCGATGGACCGCCAGGTCTTCTCGATCCTGCTGCCCGACATCAAGACCGCCTATGGATTGACCGGCGGCCAGGCAGGCATCATCGCGACGATCTTCACCCTCGGCATGGGACTGGCGGGAATACCGGCCGGCTACCTCGCTGACCGTTTTGGCCGCAAGAGGATCATCCTGATCAGCCTCGCCATCTTCTCGGTCAGCGTTGCGCTGCAGGCCACCGCCCTCGGCATCGTCGATATGACGTTGTGGCGCGTCCTGTCCGGCGTTGGCGAGGGAATGCAGAATGCCGCGCTATTCGCCGCCGTCGGAGCATATTTCAGTCGCAACCGTGGATTCGCAATCGGTTCCATCAACGCGGCGTTCGGCCTGGGCGCCTTCACCGGCCCGATCCTCGGCGGTGCCATCGTGGCAGCCACCGGCGACTGGCGAGTTCCACTCGTCATCTTCGGCGGCATCGGAATCATAATCTTGATTCTGCTCCTGACGCTGGTACCCGAGTCCGTGACAGAAGTCGGCCGAAGTACACCCGCGAGCGACGCAAAGCGCAACGCTGACGAGACCGCACTGGGGTTCATCAACCGACGCGTCATCTGCGGTGCGATCGCCGCTGTGGCCGCAGGCTTCACCATTTATGGATACCTCGGCCTGTACCCCACATATCTGCGCGAGGCACATGGGTTCACAGCGACGCAGGCGGGCTGGGCAGCCAGCATGTTCGGCATCGGCGCACTCGGGGCGCTCGTGGGTGGTGCCATCGCCGATCGCGTCGACCAACGGATGCTGAACGTCGTCGGCTTCCTCGGCATCATGGGTCTCGGTGTTGCCATCTTCGCATTCACCACACCCCTGCCTGTGCAGATGTTCTTCTCACTGCTGCTTGGCATCTCATTCACCGGCATCGTCTACACCAACACCAGCACACTGCTGCAACGCTCTGTTGACGTCAAATACGTCGGTCGAGTGAGCGGACTCTTCGTAGCCGCCATGTACATCCCCGCCAGCGCCTCGGGTTACTTCTTCGCCCATATGCGCGACAGCTTCGGTTGGGAGATCGCAGGAGTCGTCCAACTGACGGTGATTCCCATCATCGGTTTGGTGGCGATGGCGGCGATGGGAAGAGCCCCGGCCGGGGGCAACCGATGAATCAGCCTCACCTGACGAGATTCGCAACAACAAGGGAAGGGTCCGACATGTCCGAGCACTACCCACCGATAAACGATCTACGGGACGGCATGCGCGTCGACTGGGACGTGAGAATCACGATGGACGACGGTGTCACGCTCGCCGCCGACATCTTCCGCCCCGACGACGACCAGCCGCACCCGGTGCTTCTGGCCGCCAGCCCGTACGGGAAGGGCCTGCCGTTCGCGGTGGGGTTCGCCAGCCAATTGCGCAGCCTCCTCACCGAACACCCCGAGGTCGCCGCGTCCTCGTCGAATGAGTACCAGGTGTGGGAGTACCCCGACCCCGAGCGTTGGGTGCCTGCCGGATACGTCTGCGTCCGCATCGACACCCGCGGGGCCGGCGCGAGCGAGGGAGCGATCGACTTCTTCTCACCGCGTGAGACGCAGGACCTGTACGACTGCATCGAGTGGGCCGCCGCGCAGCCGTGGAGCAACGGCAAGGTGGGGTTGCTCGGCATCTCGTATCTGGCAAGCAATCAGTGGCAGGTCGCCGAACTGGCGCCGACGCACCTCGCTGCGATCTGCCCGTGGGAGGGTGCTTCCGACTTCTTCCGTGAGTACACCCACCACGGTGGCATCGCCACCGAGTTCATGCCGAGCTGGATGCCCTATCAGGTGAAGAGTGTCCAGCACGGCCGCGGGGATGCGCAGCTCAACCCGCACACCGGGCGGCGGGTCTCGGGCAAGCCCATCCGCTCCGAGCGTGAGCTGGAGGACAACGCAATCGCCATCGGCGACGTCCTGCGCGCCAATCCGACACTCGGCGAATACTACCGCGACCGCTCGGCCGTACTCGAGAAGATCACGCTTCCAGTTCTTTCCGCGTCCAACTGGGGTGGCATGGGTCTGCACTCGCGTGGGAACTTCGAGGGCTTCTCTCGCGTTGCATCGGAGCAGAAATGGCTTGAAGTCCACGGGCTGGAGCACTGGACCGAGTTCTACACCGACTACGGTCTCGCCATTCAGCGGCAGTTCTTCGACCACTTCCTCAAGGGTGAGGACAACGGGTGGGATCGCCGACCGCCGGTGCAGCTCAAGGTGCGCACTCCGAACGACTTCTTCGTGCGCCAGGAGAACGAGTGGCCACTTGCCAGAACCCAGTGGACGCGGTTCTACCTCGACGCGAGTTGCGGAATGCTCTCGGAGACAACGCCATCTGGCGACAGCCACGCGGCGTTCAAGGCCCGCTCGGAGGGCGTCATGTTCAAGACGCCGGTGTTCGACGACGACATCGAGATCACGGGGCCGGCGGCACTGAAACTGTTCGTGTCGTCGACCACCGCTGACGCGGACCTCTTCGTCACCATGCACCTGTTCGACCCCAGCGGCACCGAAGTGCTCTTCCCGACGGCGTTCGAGCCCCACGGGCCCCTCGCTCAGGGGTGGCTGCGGATGTCGCACAGGGCGCTCGACGAGGATCGGTCGCTGCCGTACCGGCCGTGGCACCACCACACCGAGATTGCCCCGCTGACACCCGGAGAGACCTACGAGGCCGACGTCGAGATCTGGCCGTTCTCCATCGTCGCCCCGGCCGGGTACCAGATCGGACTGTCGGTGCGCGGCCAGGACTACACCCACGACCTGGCTGGCGAGCCGGAGATCACCTACGGCCGCGAGATTCGCGGTAGCGGTGCCTACTGGCACGAACTCCCCGGCGACCGGGACAATCCCGTCTACGACGGCGAGACCACGCTCATCGGACGAGCCAGTCACTGGCCTTATGTCCTGCTGCCCGTGATCCCGAAGTCCTAGCCTGAGGTCGCGCAGAACACGGTTCTAGTCAAACGCGATGATCTGCCGTACCGCCTGCCCGTCGGCGAGTTGATCCATTCCCTCGTTGATCTGATCGAGCGTGATCGTGGACGACACCAGCGACTCGACGGGCAGGCGCCCGGCGCGCCACATCTCGACGAACCGGGGAATGTCGCGCGCAGGCACTGACGAGCCGAGGTAGCTGCCGATGAGCGATCGCCCCTCGGCGACGAAGCTCAACGGGGACACGCTGATTCGGGCATCGGGCCGCGGCAGCCCGACGGTCACCGTCCTCCCGCCGGGTGCGGTCAGCGCGAGGGCCGTCTCCAGGGCCGCCGGGTGGCCGACCGCCTCGATCACCACCTCAGCCCGCAGATCGCCCACGTCGTCCGGCGCATACGCCGCGTGGGCGCCGAGTTCGATTGCCCGGGACAGCTTCTCGGGCACCTGATCGACGGCCACGACTCGTACGTCATCGTGGGCCAGGGCTGTGATCATCGCCGCCATGCCGACACCGCCCATCCCGACGATCGCCACGGTCTGGCCCGGCCGGGGCTGGCCTGCGTTGAGCACCGCGCCGCCGCCGGTCAGCACCGCGCACCCCAGCAGTGAGGCGACCACGGGCGGCACGTCGTCGTCGACGGGGACCACCGATCGCCGGTCAACGACGGCGTGGGTGGCGAACGCCGAGACGCCGAGGTGGTGCAGCACGGTGGTGCCGTCACGGCTCAGGCGCACATCACCGTCGAGCAGCGTGCCGGCCGCGTTGGCCGCGCTGCCTGCGCTGCACGGCGCGAGGCCGTCGGTGGCACATGCACGGCAGTCGCCGCACCGCGGCAGAAACGTCATGACCACCCGTTGACCCACCGCGATGTCGCCGACCGCGGAGCCGACGGCCTCGACCACGCCCGCCGCCTCGTGGCCGAGCAGCATCGGTACGGGCCGGACCCGGTTGCCGTCGACAACCGACAGGTCGGAGTGACAGAGGCCGGCCGCCTCGATGCGGACCAGCAGCTCGTCGTCGCCGGGCGGTGCGAGGTCGAGATCGGTGACCCTCAACGGCTGCGACTCGGCGTAGCGCCGCGGTGCTCCGATGCGTTCGAGAACAGCTCCCCGGATTCTCATGACCTCCAGACTGCCCTGCCTGACAGACTGGCGCGATGAGCGTCGACGAACGATCGCTGCGGGCAGGCGACTTTCCGGTGCACTGGCCTGTGTTGACGCGGTGGACCGACAACGACATGTTCGGGCACCTCAACAACGCGGTCTACTACGAGCTGTTCGACACCGCGATCAATGCGTGGATCAACACCAGCGTCGACGTGGACCCGGTCACCGCGCCGTGGCTCGGCGTCGTGGCCGAGTCGGGCTGCCGCTTCTTCGCGGAGTTGAAGTTCCCCGACCCGCTGGTGGTGGGGCTAGCCGTCACCCGACTGGGCACCAGCAGCGTCACCTACCGGACGGCACTGTTCGACTCGTCGGCCCAGGCGCCCGTTGCGGCGGTCGGGCACTGGGTGCACGTCTACGTCGACAGATCCACCCGCCGACCCGTCCCGATTCCGGAGACCGTCCGGACACTCCTGGCCACCGCCGAGGTCTGACGGCTAGGTCTGTCCGTCGAGCCACTCGGCCATGGCAGCGACGGCGTCGCGGAAGAAGGTCCGGTACGGACGGTCGGCGACATAGCCGATGTGTGGCGTGGCCGTCACGTTGGGCATGGTGCGCAGCGGGTGGTCGGCGGGCAGGGGTTCGACGTCGAACACGTCGAGACCCGCGCCGGCGATCGAGCCCGAGCGCAGCGCGTCGATCAGTGCACCCTCGTCGACGATGGGTCCACGCGACGTGTTGACCAGCAGCGCGGACGGTTTCATCGCCGCGAGTTCAGCGGCGCCGATCAGGCCCAGGGACCGTTCGCTGAGCTTGAGGTGGACGGTCACGACGTCCGCGGTGGCGAAGAACTCCTCGCGGGGCAGGTAGCGGGCACCGGCGTCTTGCGCAGCCTCGGGAGTCAGGTTCTGGCTCCACGCGACGACGTCCATTCCGAATGCCGCGCCGACGCGCGCGACCCGTGAGCCGATGCGGCCGAGGCCGAGCACGCCGAGCACTCGGCGATCGAGCTCGCGGCCGACGGTGGTCTGCCAGCCCCCCTCCGCCACTGACTGCCGTTCGGCGACGAGGTGACGTGCCGCGGCCAGGATGAGCGCCCAGGTGAGCTCGACCGTGGATCCGATGGATCCGCCTGTCGTGCTCACGTGGATGCCGAGGTCAGCGGCCGCCTCCGTGTCGATCGAGGCGTTGACGTTGCCCGTGGAGGCGATCATCCGCAGCCGGGGGAGCCTTTCGAGGATGCTGCGGGGCAACGGAGTTCGCTCGCGCATGACGAACACCACGTCGAACGGCGCCAACCGTGCGACGAGTTCGTCGGCGTCGAAGACGTGGTCGGCGAAGACGGTGACGGACGCCCGCGCCGTGACGGGTGACCAGTCGGCCATGCTCAGCGCGACGTTCTGGTAGTCGTCAAGGACTGCGATCCGGATTGGGGTGCTCATCGGCCTCCATCGTGTCTGTGTGGCGACGATATGCTCGCCCGATGCCGTTGGTGAGCAAGACCGTAGAGGTGTCGGCCCCCGCCGAGGCGATCATGGCGATCGTCGCGGACTTCGAGGCCTATCCGGAGTGGAACGAGGAGATCAAGGGCTGCTGGATTCTGGCCCGCTACGAGGACGGTCGACCGAGCCAGTTGCGCCTGGACACCTCGGTGCAGGGCATGGACGGCACCTACATCCAGGCCGTCTACTACCCGAGCCCCACTCAGATCCAGACCGTCATGCAGCAGGGCGATCTGTTCACCAAGCAGGAACAGGTCTTCGCCGTCGTCGAGATGGGTCCGACGACGCTGCTGACGGTCGACCTCGACGTCGAGGTCTCGATGCCGGTGCCGGCAATGATGGTGAAGAAGGTCGTCAACGACGCGCTCGATCACCTGGCAGGAAATCTGAAGACGCGGGCCGAGCAGCTTTCGGCCGGCGGGCAGGAGCGCAGCGACCCGGGGAATCAATCCGGCTAGGTCAGGTCCACAGCCCGAGTTCGTCGAGGCGGGCGGTCAGACGCCGCGCCCCGTCCTCGAACTGATCGCGGGTCAGCCGCACGGCCTCGTCGGCGTCGCGGCGGCGGAACGCGGCGATCAACTCGCGGTGATTGGCCACCGCGGCGGCGCCCCATGACGGGTCGTCGGCGTAGATGCGAGACGGCAGGTAGCGCGTCGCGTGCAGCAGGAACCAGGCCAGCTTGGTTCGGCCCGCGGCTCGGTTGACCGCTCGGCGGAAGGCGAAATGTGCCGATGCCACCGCATCGGCGTCGCCGTCGTCGATGGCCGCGGCGGTCTCGGCGGCGAGCCCCTCGAGGTCGTTGATCTCCTCGTCGGTGATGCGAGCGGCCGCCGAGCGCACCAGTTGGGTGGCGATGGTGGCCTGCAGCCAGAACAGATCCTCGATGTCACCGCGGGTGAACGGGGACACCACGTGGCCGCGGTGGGGTTCGAGGTCCACCATGCCCTCTCCGCGCAGCGTCCGTAGCGCCTCGCGTACCGGCGTGATGCTGACCCCGAGTTCGGCCGCGGTCTCGTCGAGCCTGATGAACGTTCCCGGCCGCAGGGTGCCCGACATGATGCGGGCGCGAAGATGCGCGGCGACCTCATCGGAGAGTTGCTCGCGACGGACCGCCCCGCGCGAGGAGGGTCGCGATCTGCTGGCCTTCACGGCGCTCCGTTCCCCGCTGTCAGTCGTTGCCGGTCCGTCCGGTGAGGGGTTGTCCCTGGGCCACCGAGGCCATAGTGTGACCGGGGCAACACCATGTTTGATCAAATATCAAAGCGGCGCAACCCGCGTCGCGGGTATCCAGGGAGCACCAACCATTGAGCGCCTCGCCTGACACATCTGCCCACCCCGCCGAGCAGCCCTACCTGGCGCGCAGGCAGAACTGGAACACCCAACTCGCCCGGCACGCGCTGATGCAGCCGGATGCCGCGGCGTTGCGGTTTCTCGGCCACACGACCACCTGGCGTGATCTGGATCGTCGCGTCACGGCGCTCGCGGGTGCGCTGAGCAGGCGCGGTGTCGGGTTCGGCGACCGCGTGCTGATCCTGATGCTCAACCGCACCGAGTTCATCGAGACCTTCCTTGCCGCCAACCTCATAGGCGCCATCGCAGTACCCGTGAACTTCCGCATGACGCCACCGGAGATCGCCTTCCTGGTCACCGACTGTGAGGCATCGGTCGTCATCACCGAACCGGTGCTGGCGGGGGTCGCGACGGCCGTGCGCGATCTTGAGGCCACGCTCGCGACGGTGATCGTCGCCGGCGGTGTCACCGATGACGACGTGCTCGGCTACGAGGACGTGTTGACCGAGGGGGGCGCACCGCCACCGGTTGTCGACGTTCCCAATGACGCGCCGGCGCTCATCATGTACACCTCGGGCACCACCGGGCAGCCCAAGGGCGCCGTGCTCACGCACACCAACATCGCCGGCCAGGGCATGACATTCCTCTTCACCAGTGGTGCCGATCTGAACCACGACGTCGGCTTCATCGGTGTGCCGCTGTTCCACATCGCGGGCATCGGCAACATGATCGTCGGTCTGCTCCTGGGCCGGCCAACGGTGCTCTACCCGCTGGGGGCGTTCGACCCGGACGCGCTGCTCGGCGTGCTGTCCGAGGAGCAGGTGACCGGCATCTTCCTGGTCCCCGCCCAGTGGCAGGCGGTCTGTGCGGCGCAGCGCGCCAACCCCCGTCAGCTCAAACTGCGGGTGCTGTCGTGGGGTGCGGCCCCGGCATCGGACACGCTGCTTCGCGATATGGCGGAGACGTTCCCCGGCACCCAGATCCTCGCCGCGTTCGGACAGACCGAGATGTCGCCGGTGACCTGTATGTTGTTGGGCGAGGACGCGATTCGCAAACTCGGCTCGGTCGGCAAGGTCATCCCGACGGTGTCCGCCCGCATCGTCGACGAGGCGATGAACGACGTGCCCGTCGGTCAGGTCGGCGAGATCGTCTACCGCGCACCCACTCTGATGGCCGGCTACTGGAACAACCCGAAGGCGACGGCCGAGGCATTCCACGGCGGCTGGTTCCACTCCGGTGATCTCGTCCGCCAGGACGACGAGGGCTACATCTGGGTCGTCGACCGCAAGAAGGACATGATCATCTCCGGCGGAGAGAACATCTACTGCGCCGAGGTGGAGAACGTCCTGGCGGCCCATCCCGCGATCGTCGAGGTCGCCGTGATCGGTCGGACGCACGCCAAGTGGGGCGAGGTGCCGTTGGCGGTCGTCGCGCTCGGAGCGGCCCCGGCGTCTGGCTTCACGCTGGCCGATCTCGACGAATTTCTCACCGAGCGGCTCGCGAGGTACAAGCACCCGAAGGTGCTCGAGATCGTCGATGCGCTCCCGCGCAACCCCGCAGGCAAGGTTCTCAAGACGGAACTGAGAGAGCGCTTTGGTCACGGTGACTCTGCTGACGCCGGCGAAAGTACCTCTGCTCCAACGGGTTCTGCAACGCCCGCAGAGTCCTGACCAGTGCCGATGAGTTTGCCAGCGGCCGGACCCGCAATCCTGCGGATGGCGTGCAACGGCCGCCAATTATCGGGTACAGTCCTGTGGTCCGACTTACTACCCGCGAGTAGGGAGACGGATATCACACAGTCGGGGCCGACGCTAGGAGGGCGAGTGCGACGGGTTTCTCCGATCCGCCGCAGCGATGGCGGCTGCACCCGGCGAGGTTGCCTGTGACGGCGCAGCAAACGGGCCTGGTCGGCTACGTAAGAGACCAGGTCAGGCCTGGATTGCAGGCAGTCGGCGGTTTCGTCAAGATGACCGTGCTGACAGCCAAGGCGCTCTTCCGTCGGCCATTCCAGTGGCGGGAGTTCATCCTTCAGGGCTGGTTCTTGATGCGGGTGGCGTTCCTGCCCACTATCGCGGTCGCCATCCCGCTCACCGTCCTCATCATCTTCACGCTGAACATCCTGCTCGCCGAGTTTGGCGCCGCTGACATCTCCGGAGCGGGTGCGGCACTCGGTGCGGTCACCCAGCTCGGGCCACTGGTGACGGTGCTCGTGGTCGCAGGTGCCGGTTCCACGGCCATCTGCGCCGATATCGGCGCGCGCACGATCCGCGAGGAGATCGACGCGCTGGAAGTGCTGGGCATCGACCCGATCCACCGTCTGGTGGTTCCGCGCGTCGTCGCCTCGACGTTCGTCGCGTTCCTTCTCAACGGCGCGGTCATCACCATTGGCCTGGTGGGCGGCTTCGTGTTCGGCGTCTACATCCAGAACATCTCGGCCGGCGCCTATGTCTCGACACTGACTCTGGTGACGGGCCTGCCCGAGGTGCTCATCTCGGTCGTCAAGGCCATGACCTTCGGGCTGATCGCCGGACTGGTCGGCTGCTACCGCGGCCTGACGGTCTCCGGTGGCGCCAAGGGTGTTGGGACCGCTGTCAACGAGACGCTGGTGCTGTGCGTTATCGCGCTGTTCGCGGTCAACGTCGTGCTGACCACCATCGGCGTCCGATTCGGAACGGGGCGCTGACATGTCGACCTCTGCCGTCGTTCGCTCCCGCTTCCCGCGGGCCGTCTCGCGGGGTGAGCGCCTGGCCGGCGCGCCCGGGCGGGCGCTGGGCAGCATCGGGCACATCGCGTGGTTCATCGTCACCGCCGTCGGCTCGATCGGGCACGCGCTGCGTTACTACCGCCGTGAGATGTTGCGGCTTATCGCCGAGATCGGCATGGGCACAGGCGCGATGGCCGTCATCGGTGGCACCGTCGCGATCGTCGGCTTCGTCACGCTCTCAGGCGGCTCCCTGATCGCCATCCAGGGCTTCGCATCGCTGGGCAACATCGGTGTCGAGGCATTCACCGGCTTCTTCGCCGCACTCGTCAACGTCCGCATCGCCGCGCCCGTCGTCGCGGGACAGGCGTTGGCCGCCACCGTCGGCGCCGGCGCCACAGCCGAACTCGGCGCCATGCGGATCAGCGAGGAGATCGACGCGCTCGAGGTGATGGGCATCAAGTCCATCTCGTATCTGGTGTCGACGCGCATCATGGCCGGGTTCGTCGTGATCATCCCGCTCTACGCGATGGCGATCATCATGTCGTTCCTCTCGGCGCAGGTCACCACGACGCTGTTCTACGGGCAGTCCACCGGCACCTACGAGCACTACTTCCGCACATTCCTGCGGCCCGACGACGTGGCCTGGTCGTTCGTGCAGGCGATCATCATCTCGGTGATCGTGATGGTCAACCACTGCTACTACGGCTTCTACGCCAGCGGAGGCCCGGTGGGTGTCGGTGAGGCCGTGGGCCGTTCGATGCGCGCCTCACTCATCGCGATCGTGCTCGTCGTCCTGTTCGCCTCGTTGGCGCTGTATGGCACCAACGCAAACTTCAACCTGACGGTGTGACGCGATGACCGCACCCAATCAGACGCAGTCACCGGTCAACGCGCCTCGGACGCCGCCCTACAAGATCGCGGGCCTGGTGCTCCTGCTGGTCTTCGCCGTCGTCGTCACGCTCGTCTGGATGCAGTTCCGCGGCGACTTCAACAATCCCGAGAAGCTGACGTTGATCTCGTCGCGCTCGGGTCTGTCGATGGACCCCGGGTCCAAGGTCACCTACAACGGGGTCGAGATCGGGCGTGTGTCCGGGATCGACGCCGTCGACATCAACGGTGAGCCCAGGGCGAAGGTGACGCTCGACGTCAACCGCAAGTTCGTCGGCCTCATCCCGTCCAACGTCGACGCTGAGATCAAGGCCAGCACGGTGTTCGGCAACAAGTACATCGCGTTCTCGACGCCAGCGAACCCCAGCCCGCAGCGGGTCAGCAGCTCCACCCCGATCGACGTGTCATCGGTGACCACCGAGTTCAACACGCTGTTCGAGACCGTGGTGTCGGTGGCGCAGAAGGTCGACCCGATCAAGCTCAACGAGACGCTGAGCGCCACGGCGCAGGCGCTCGACGGCCTGGGCAACGGGTTCGGTGAGTCCCTGGTGAACGCCAACACGATCCTGGCCGACATCAACCCACAGATGCCGCGCATCCGCGAGGACAACCGGGCGCTGGCCGACCTGGCCGAGGTCTACGCCGACAACGCACCCGATCTGTTCGACGGTCTCGAGAACGCCGTGACGACCGCCCGCACGCTGAACGAGCAGCAGGACAACGTCGATCAGGCGTTGATGGCCTCGGTCGGATTCGGCAACACCGGTGGCGAGATCTTCGAGAAGGGCGGCCCGTACCTGGTGCGCGGTGCCGCTGACCTGGTGCCCACCGGTGCCCTGCTCGACGAGTACAGCCCGATGCTGTTCTGCACAATCCGCAACTTCCACGACGTCGAGCCGAAGGTCGCCTCGTCGCTCGGTGGCAACGGCTACTCGCTGAACACCCACTCCGAGGTTCTCGGTGCCGCCAACCCTTACGTCTACCCGGATAACCTGCCGCGCGTGAACGCCAAGGGTGGCCCCGAGGGCAGGCCCGGCTGCTGGCAGCCCGTGACCCGTGACCTGTGGCCGCAGCCGTACCTGGTGATGGACACCGGTGCCAGCATCGCGCCCTACAACCACATCGAGCTGGGTCAGCCAATCGCCATCGAATACGTCTGGGGACGCCAGATCGGGGAGAACACGATCAACCCATGAGAATCACCGGAACAGCTATCAAGCTCGGCGCCATGTCGTTGGTGCTGTTGATGTTCACCGCGATCATCATCGTGGTGTTCGGACAGATGCGGTTCGACCGCACGACCGGTTATTCGGCGATCTTCAAGAACGCCAGCGGTCTTCGTGCCGGGCAGTTCGTCCGCGCGTCGGGCGTGGAGGTCGGCAAGGTCGACAAGGTCGAACTCCTCGAGGGTGGCGACAGGGTGCGCATCGACTTCAACGTGGACCGCTCGCTGGAGCTGTTCAAGGGCACCAGCGCCTCCATTCGCTACCTGAATCTCATCGGCGATCGGTACCTGGAACTCAAGCGTGGTGACGACGAGCAGCGGCTGCCCGCCGGTGGCACGATCCCCGACACGCAGACCGAACCGGCGCTCGATCTCGACGCGCTGATCGGCGGGTTCCGGCCGCTGTTCCGGGCGCTGGATCCCGACAAGGTCAACAACATCGCCCAGTCGATCATCACGATCTTCCAGGGCCAGGGCGGCACTATCAACGACATCCTGAACCAGACGGCATCGCTGACGTCGGCGCTGGCCGACCGGGACCAGGCGATCGGCGAGGTGGTGAAGAACCTCAACACCGTGCTCGACACCACGGTGAAGCATCAGCAGCAGTTCGACGACACGGTGCAGAACTTCGAGAAGCTGATCACCGGCTTGAAGAACCGCGCCGATCCGATCGCGACATCGGTGGCCGACATCAGCGATGCGGCGGGCTCGGTGGCTGACCTGCTCGGCGACAACCGGCCGCTGCTCCAGAAGACCGTCACCAGCCTCGAGATCATTCAGCAGCCGCTGGTGGATCAGAAGCAGCAGCTCAACGACACACTGATCCAGATCCCCAACGCGCTGAAGATCATCGGACGCGCGGGCGGCATCTACGGCGACTTCTTCAACTTCTACGCATGTGACATCTCGTTGAAGCTCAACGGACTTCAGCCCGGCGGACCCGTCCGCACCGTCAAGATCACGTCGCAGCCGACCGGTAGGTGCACGCCGCAATGAGAAGCATCGAAGGCGACAATCGCATCCGCAACGGGTTGATGGGCATCATCATCCTGGCGCTCATCATCGGTGTCGGGCAGAGCTTCGCCAGCGTGCCGATGATCTTCGCGACACCGACGTACTACGCCCAGTTCTCCGACACCGGCGGCCTGAACCCGGGCGACAAGGTCCGCATCGCGGGTGTTGACGTTGGTTCGGTCCGCAGCATGGAGATCGAGGGCGACAAGGTCGTCATCGGCTACTCGCTCGACGGCACGCGGGTCGGCACCGACAGTCACGCCGCGATCCGCACCGACACGATCCTCGGTCGCAAGAACCTGGAGATCACGCCGAAGGGCTCGACGACGTTGGCCGCCAACGGAATTCTCCCGCTCGGCCAGACGACAACGCCCTATCAGATCTACGACGCCTTCTTCGACGTCACCAAGGCGGCGTCGGGCTGGGACACCGAGACCGTGAAGCGGTCGCTCAACGTGCTGTCCGAGACCATCGATCAGACCTCCCCGCAGTTGAGCGCGGCGCTCGACGGTGTCGCCCGGTTCTCGGACACGATCGGCAAGCGCGACGAGGACATCAAGTCGCTGCTCGCCAACGCCAACAAGATCGCCGGCGTGCTCGGCAACCGCAGCGAGCAGATCAACGATCTCCTGGTCAATGCGCAGTTCCTGCTGGCGGCGGTCAACGAGCGTCAGTACGCGGTCAGCCAGCTGCTCGAGCGCGTCGGCAACTTCTCCGCTCAGGTGAAGGGCTTCATCGACGACAACCCGAACCTCAACAAGGTGCTGACCCAGCTGAACACGATCAGCGATGTCCTGGTGCAGCGGAAGTACGACCTGGTCGACGTCCTGACGACGCTGAGCAAGTTCACCGGAGCGCTGGCCGAGGCCATCGCGTCGGGCCCCTACTTCAAGGTCATGTTGGTCAACCTGTTGCCGTTCCAGATCATCCAGCCGTGGGTCGACGCAGCGTTCAAGAAGCGTGGCATCGATCCCAACGAGTTCTGGCGCAACGCGGGCCTGCCCGAGTTCCGGTACCCGGACCCCAACGGCCAGCGCTTCCCCAATGGTGCACCGCCGCAGGCCCCGATGCCGCTGGAGGGCACGCCCGAGAATCCCGGCCCGGCAGTCATCGCGGGCTCGCCGTGTTCCTACGCGCCGGCGGCCGGCAACTTCCCGACCCCGCAGAACCCGATGCCGTGTGCTCAGGCCACCGACGGGCCGTTCGGTCCCAACCCGTATGGCACCAACACCTACGGACCGCCGAATGTTCTTGGTGCACCGCCCAATCCGGATGCGCCGCCACCGGCACCCGGCGTGCCGAGTTCGGCGTTCCCCGGTGAGTACGCACCGCCGGTCCACGGCATCCCGGCTGCTCCGTTTGCGCCTGGTCCGCCCGGAGCCCGGACGGTTCCGGTCACGCCCGGCCCGTCTGATCCCTACATCGCCCCGGGATCGCTGCAGGGTGACGGCACGTCGCCGTTGCCGCCCGCGCTCGTCGGTCCCCCGCCGCCTCCCGGTCCGGGACCGCAGGTCGGCGGCGGTGGTGCGCCGCTGCCCGGCAATCCGCCTTTCCTCCCGCCCGGATCCCAGGGATAGGGGGATAGCTGATGTCAACGATCTTCAACGTCCGCAACATGAAGTTGCCTGCGCTGACAAAGGGCACAGTCATCGTCGGGGTCATCGCGGTGGTCCTCGCGCTCGTCATCGCCTTCGTGGGCTGGAATCTGTACAGGAAGCTGACCACCAACACCGTGGTCGCCGAGTTCCCGCAGACGCTGGCGCTGTACCCCGGTGACAAGGTCCAGATCATGGGCGTGCGCGTCGGGCAGATCGACAAGATCGAGCCCGCCGGCGACAAGATGAAGGTGACGTTCCACTACGCCTCGAAGTACAAGGTGCCCGCCAACGCGACGGCGTCGATACTGAACCCGAGCCTGGTGGCGTCCCGAACCATCCAGCTGGCCCCGCCGTACACCGGTGGCCCCGTCATGGAGGACGGCGCGGTCATCCCGATGGACCGCACCCAGGTGCCGGTCGAGTACGACGAACTGCGTGACTCGCTGAACCGCATCCTGGTCGACCTCGGGCCGACTCCGGAACAGCCCAAGGGCCCCTTCGGTGAGGTGATCGAGTCCTTCTCCGACGGCCTGCAGGGTAAGGGTCAGGAGATCAACAAGACGCTGAACAGCCTGTCCGAGGCGTTGACCACGCTGAACACGGGCCGCGGCGACTTCTTCGGCGTGGTGAAGAGCCTCGCGCTGTTCGTCAACGCGCTGCACAAGAGCGATCAGCAGTTCGTCGCACTGAACAACGACCTGGCGACGTTCACCAACGCCTTCACCAACACCGACCGCGAGGTCGCGACGGCACTCAACGATCTCAACCAGCTGCTGACCACGACGCGCGGCTTCCTCGACGAGAACTCGTCCGTGCTGACCAAGGACGTCAACAACCTCGCCGAGGTCACCAACGCGATCCTGCAGCCCGAGCCGCTCAAGGGTCTCGAGACCGGCCTGCACGTGTACCCCAACCTGGCGGCGAACATCGTCAACATCAGCTCGCCGAACGCGGGCGGCATCGTGGGTCTGCCGGTGATCAACAACTGGGCCAACCCCATGCAGTTCCTCTGCAGCTCGATCCAGGCCGGTAGCCGGCTGGGGTACCAGGAGTCGGCGGAACTGTGTGCCGAGTACCTGGCGCCGATCCTCGACGCGACCAAGTTCAACCATCCGCCGTTCGGCCTCAACCAGGTCAGCACGGCGATGACGCTGCCCAAGCAGATCGCGTACTCCGAGCCGCGGCTGCAGCCGCCGCCGGGCTACAAGGACACGACGGTGCCGGGCATCTTCAGCCGCGACACCCTGTTCTCGCACGGCAATCACGAGCCGGGCTGGGTGGTCGCGCCGGGCATGCAGGGTGTCGACGTGCAGCCGTTCACCGCGAACATGCTGACGCCGGAATCGCTTTCGGCACTGCTGGGTGGACCCGACGTGCCGATCCCCGCCGCGCCCCCGGCATTCGGTGTGCAACCCAACGGCAAGCTGCCTGGGCCGCCGAACGCCTACACGGAGAACAACCCGCTGCCACCGCCGTGGTACCCGCAGCCGGGACCGCCGCCGTTACCCGCACCGGGCGTCCTCGCGGGCGATCCGCTGGGTGCTATCACACCGGCGGCCGGACCGGCACCGGTATCCGCACCGGCACCGGCCGGGCCACCGCTGCCCGCTGAAGCAGGAGCGGGCTGATGAGGATGAGGAAGGCAGTGGGGTCGGTGACGCTGGGACGGATCGTCAAGCGCGTCACGACGTTGTCGGCCGCCGCCGTGGTGTTGACCTCGTGTGGCTGGCAGGGCATCGCCAACGTGCCGCTGCCGGGCGGACCCGGTACCGGCGCGGACAAGATGACGCTCTACGTCCAGATGCCGGATACTTTGGCGCTCAACGTCAACAGCAGGGTCCGGGTGGCCGATGTCTTCGTCGGCACCGTGCGTGCCATCGAGCTGAAGAACTGGGTGGCCACCCTCACGCTGGACGTCCAGCCGGGTCTGAACCTGCCGTCGAACACCATGGCGGCGATCGGGCAGACCAGCCTCCTGGGCAGCCAGCACGTGCAACTCGACCCGCCGAGAGATCCGTCGGGTCAGCCGCTCAAGAGCGGTGACACCATCCCGCTGCAGAACTCGTCGTCATTCCCGACCACGGAACGGACGTTGGCCAGCATCGGCACCATCCTGACCGGTGGCGGCATCCCGAACCTGGAAGTCATTCAGACCGAGATCAGCAATATCCTCACGGGCCGCGGTGACCAGATCCGCGAGTTCCTGAACCGGCTCGACACGTTCACCGCCGAGCTGAACGATCAGCGCCAGGACATCACCCGCGCCATCGACTCGACGAACCGGCTGCTGGCCATCGTGGCGCAGCGCAACGACACGCTGGACCGCGTGCTGACCGAGTTCCCGCCGCTCATCAAGCACTTCGCTGAGACGCGGGATCTGTTCGCCGACGCGGTGACCGCGCTCGGTCGGATCAGCAACGCCACCGACGACGCGTTGTCGCAGGCGAACCCGGACATCCAGAAGAACCTGCAGAACCTGCAGCGACCGCTCACCCAGCTCGGTAAGGCATCGCCGTACCTGCTCGGTGCGCTGAAAATGATCGGCACCGCGCCGTTCAGCATCGAGAACGTGCCGAAGGCCATCCGCGGCGACTACATCAACGTGTCGCTCAACGTGGACCTGACGCTGTCCGCCGTCGACAACGGGTTCCTCTCGGGCACCGGCGTATCGGGCATGCTGCGGGCACTCGAGCAGGCCTGGGGACGAGATCCGAACACGATGATTCCGGACGTGCGCTTCACACCGAACCCGCACAACGCGCCCGGTGGCCCGCTGGTCGAGAGAGGTGAGTGAGCGATGCTGACCCGCTTCATCAGGATCCAGCTGCTGCTGTTCACGATCCTCACGATCGTTGCGCTGCTCGTACTCGGCATCTACTACCTGCGGCTGCCCAGCGTCGTGGGTGTCGGGCAGTACAACCTGAGTGCCGAGCTGCCGCGTTCGGGCGGGCTGTATGCGACGGCCAACGTCACCTACCGAGGTACGCAGATCGGCAAGGTCACCAGTGTCGAGCCCACCGAGCGCGGTGCGCGGGCGACGATGCGGATCGACAGCGATATCAAGATCCCGGCCGACTCCGTCGCGAACGTGCACTCGGTGTCCGCGATCGGTGAGCAGTACCTCGACATCGTGTCTTCCGACAGCACCACGGGTAAGTACCTGTCCGACGGCGACACCATCACCAAGAGCTCGGTGCCCAGCGAGGTGGGTCCCGCGCTGGACGCCGCGAACAAGGGGCTGGCGGTGCTGCCCAAGGAGAAGATCGACGCACTGCTGACGGAGACGTCTGAGGCGGTGGGTGGGCTCGGGCCCGCCCTGCAGCGCCTGGTGGACTCGACGACGGCGATCGCGAGCGACTTCAAGGACAACCTGGGGCCAGTCAACGACATCATCGAGAACTCGACGCCGATCCTGAACAGCCAGGTCGACTCGGGTGACGCGATATCGCAGTGGGCCGCCAACCTCAACACGATCACCAGCCAGACCGCCGAGCAGGATCAGGCCCTGCGCAGCGGTATCCAACAGGCCGCGCCGACGGCTGACCAGCTCAACGCGGTGTTCGGTGACGTGCGGGAGGCGCTGCCGCAGACGCTGGCGAATATCGCGATCGTCGCCGACCTGCTCAAGCGCTACAACAAGGGCCTCGAACAGGCGCTGGTGATCCTGCCCCAGGGCGCCACGATTGCGCAGGCGGCCACGATCTTCGACGGTGAGGGACTGCTGCACTTCGGTCTGTCCATCAACCAGCCCCCGCCGTGTCTCACCGGGTTCCTCCCGGCCTCGGAGTGGCGATCGCCTGCCGACACCACGACGAAACCGCTGCCGGACGGCCTGTACTGCAAGATCCCGAAGGACTTCCAGGCCAACGTCGTTCGTGGTGCGCGTAACTATCCGTGCGCCGACGTGCCGGGAAAGCGGGCCGCGTCCCCGGAGGAGTGCCGCAGCGACAAGCCCTATGAGCCACTGGGCACCAACCCCTGGTACGGCGACCCGAACCAGATCCTCACCTGCCCGGCCGCCGGTGCCCGATGTGACCAGCCGGTGAAACCCGGCTACGTGATACCGGCACCGTCGATCAACAACGGTATGAACCCGTTGCCCGCCGATCAGTTGCCGCCGAAGCCGCCGTCACCGATGAGCGACCCGCTCACCGCCCCTGGCCAGGGCACCGTCAGCTGCAGTGGCCAGCAGCCCAATCCGTGTGTCTACACTCCGGCATCGGGACCTAGCGCGATCTACAGCCCATCGAGCGGTGAAGTCATGGGCCCTGACGGGGTCACATACTCCGTCACCAACTCGAGCAACCCAGGAGATAACGGATGGAAGGAGATGCTGGCACCAGCCAGCTGAACCCCACCGGCAACAACGACGAGCCTGACGCCGACATCGAGGCCGAAGCCGACACTGAGACGACGGACACCGCTACGCCGTCAGAAGCACACGACGATTCCGAGGAACACGCCGCGGAGGTCGTTGATGCGCGTCGGCAGGAGCGACTAGGCCGCGGTTGGTTCGCCGGAATCACCGCGGGGCTCGTCCTGCTTGCCGCTGGCGTCGGCGTCGGTGGCTACCTCGCGTTGCGCGGCCACGACGAGAGTCAGGCGATCGCACGGGCCGACATCCTGGCCGTGGAGCGCGCCAAGGAGTGCGTCGCGGCCACCCAGGCACCCGACACCGCGGCGATGACGGCCAGCCAGTCGAAGATCATCGAATGCGGGACCGGTGACTTCGCGGTCCAGGCCAACCTGTTCAGCAGCATCCTGGTGGAGGCCTATCAGGCCGCCAACGTGGAGGTGCAGGTGTCCGACATGCGGGCTGCCGTCGAACGTCACCACGACGACGGATCGGTCGACGTCCTGGTGGCGCTGCGAACCAAGGTGACCAACACCGAGGCGGCCAACCAGGAGCAGGGCTACCGGCTGCGGGTCAACATGGCCCCGGTTGACGGCACCTACAAGGTCGCCAAGCTGGACCAGGTCACGTCGTGACAGCAGTGCTGCCCGAGACCGACGGTTCCCCGGCGACCGACCAGGAGGCGATCCGCTACGCGTCCTGGCAGGCGCGGGCCGCAGCATTGCTGATCGACGTCACGCCGGGAGCTGCGGTGATCGTGACGATGGCCCTGCTCGCCTATATGACCGATCAGTGGAGCCTGTTGAGGTGGGTTTTCGTCACGACGGCAGCCCTGGCGCTGCTGGCCACGGTGCTGAACCGCACCGTCGTGCCTGCAGTGACGGGGTGGACCCTCGGCCGCGCACTTCTCGGAATCCGCGCCGTGACGGACACGGGCACGGCCGCCAGTGCACTGCGGCTACTGCTGCGCGATCTGGCGCACTTGCTCGACACCGCGGCGGTTCTCCTGGGTTGGCTGTGGCCGCTGTGGGACAGCCGGCACCGGACCTTCGCCGATCTGCTGCTGCGTACCGAGGTCCGCGTCGTCGACCCGCCCGGCAGTGATGTGCGACGACGCGCGGGGACGGCGTTCGTGATCACCGCGGTGATCTGCGCGGCGGGCAGTGGGCTGGCGTACCAACAGATCTACAGTCACGACCGGGCCGTCGAGCAGGCGCGGACCCAGATCGCCGAGCAGGGACCCCGCATCGTCGAGAAGATGCTCAGCTACGGGGCGACGACGGTGAAGGACGACTTCGCCAACGCGCAGTCCCTGGCCACCGACGCCTACCGGCCGCAGCTGATCTCCCAGCAGGAGGCGGTGGAGAAGGGCGGCGTGGTCAGCAATGAGTACTGGGCGGTGAGCAGCGCGGTGCTGAACAACACCGCGACCAAGGCCTCGATGCTGCTGGCGCTGCAGGGCCAGCGCGGCGACAACGCCAACGACCTGAAGTTCATCACGGCGACGGTGCGGGTGGACTTCGACAGGGTCGCGGGCGACCGCTGGCACGTCGCGAGCCTCACGGTGCTGAAGAAGCCCGCGATGAACACGGCCACGGGAGCTACGGGATGAGCCCCCGTCGCAGGATCGAGACGGGCGAGCGGGACTACTTCGACTTCACTGTCGAGCCCAAACGTCCGCTGCGCTGGGGTCTTCCGGTCACGGCGATGCTCACCGGACTCATCGCGGCGCTGGCGATCGCAGCCAGCGTGTTCATGGTGGCGGGGCACGTGAGCCAGGAACGCACCCAGGCCAGGGATGCCGCGGCCCTGGACTACGTGCGTGGCTTCATGACCGCCTACACGACACTGGATCCCTTCCACGCCAACGACTACGCCGATCGGATCCTGGCGCAGGGCACCGGAGACTTCGCGACGCAGTTCAAGGGCAAGATGAACGAGATCCTCGTTCAGGTGGCGCGCGCCGAACCCACCACCGGCACTGTGCTTGATGCGGGAGTGCAGCGGTGGAACGACAACGGGAGCGCCGACGTGTTGGTCGCCGTGAAGATTGGTACCGCAGCCCCGGATGGAAAGTCGACGGTTGAGAGTGGAAGCCGTTGGGTGGTAACGACAGTCAAGGAGGGACAACAGTGGAGGATCAGCCAGCTGATTCAGGTGATCTGACCACCGGCGGCGTCCCGCAGGGTAAGTCTTCCCGTCGGCATCGCCTGCCACGACACGAGCCGCACGACTCCGACGGTGACACCGGCGCCGAGGTGGAGCTGACCGAGGACGAACCGGCTGTCGGGCAGGAAGATTCAGAGCAGGACCAAGAGCGGGAACAGGAGCAAGTCCCGGACTCGGAGCAAGACGCGGAGCCGGAATCTGATCCGGAGCCGGAAGCCGAACCCGTCCTCGTGCCACACCGCACTGCGGGCCGCAGGCTCAAGGTGGCGGCCATCGCGGCCGGGGTGCTGTTCGTCGGTGCGGCCGCATTCGCCGGTGCGACACTGCAGCCCTATCTGGCGGACCGCGCAGAGGTGCACACCAAGTTCGAGATCGCCGAGACCGCGGCCAACGCGATCACCACGTTGTGGACCTACACCCCCGACGATATGGACACACTGCCCGACCGGTCGGCGAAGTTCCTGGGTGGCGACTTCGCGGCGGACTACCGACGCTACATCGACGCGATCGTCGAATCCAACAAGCAGGCCCAGGTCACCAACAGCACGCAGGTGCTGGGCGCGGCCGTCGAGTCGCTGAGCCCGACCGAGGCGACCGCGCTGGTGTACACCAACTCGGTGGCGACGAGCCCGGTGACCAAGGGGATCCCCTCGCTGCGCTACCTGTCCTACCGGTTGACGATGGAGCGGCGCGACGCCGAGTGGCTGATCACCCAGATGACCGCCGTCACCTCGTTGGATCTGACGCCGAGACTCTAGGGCGGAGGCGGGTCATGGCCACGGAATCACCTGTGACGCACCGGACCACGGTCACAGCGCTGCTGCTGTTGACGTTCGCCACGGGTCTGGTCGATGCGGTCAGTGTGCTGGTGCTCGGCCATGTGTTCGTGGCGAACATGACCGGGAACGTGATCTTCCTGGGGTTCTGGTTCGTACCGCACTCGGGTGTCGACATGGCGGCCGCCGTCGTCGCCTTCGCGAGCTTCATGGTGGGCACGGTGCTCGGTGGCAGGCTGGCCCGCCACCTCGACGCACAGGTGAGACGCTGGCTGGTGGTCGCACTGAGCATCGAGGTGGTGCTGCTGGTGACCCTGGCCGCGCTGGCCGGCGCCGGCGTTCTGCACTACCAGGGCCGTGGGCGCATGCTGCTGATCGCAGGCCTGGCGGTGACGTTCGGAATCCAGAGCGCAACGGCGCGGCAGTTCGGCATTCAGGAACTCAGCACGACGGTGCTCACGGCGACAATCGTCGGCATCGGCTTCGACAGCCGCCTGGCCGGAGGGACAGGCCACCGCGAGGGGCTGCGCTACGGGGTGGTGGCCACCATGCTGGGTGGAGCGGCCCTTGGCGCGACGCTCACCCGGTTCACGGTGGCCCCGATCATCGCGCTGGCCGCGCTGGCGGTCGCGGCGAGCGCTGCCCTGTTTCGGTTCGGACCGGCTCCGCTCGCGGCCGCAGACGATTAGCGTGGCCACCATGCCCTCAGCCCTCGTGACCGGCGCCGCCCGTGGCATCGGCCGGTCGATCACCGAGCATCTCGCCGAGCGTGGCTGGGACGTCATCGCAGGCGTCCGCAGCGAGACCGACGCGGCCTCGGTCACGGCCGCCAACCCGAATCGGATCAGGCCTCTCATCCTCGACGTCACCGACGCCGGGCACCTGGCCCGGCTGGATTCCGAGCTGCCCGCCCGGCTCGACGGCATCGTCAACAACGCGGGTATCGCAGTGACTGGCCCGATCGAGACCGTGACCAGTGAGAGCTGGCGGAATCAGTTGGAAGTCAACGTCATCGGCGCGCTGGCCGTGACCCGCGCCGTGCTGCCCAGACTGCGGGAGTCGCACGGTCGCATCGTCTTCATATCCAGCGTGAACGGTCAGCTGGTCATGCCGATGCTCGGCGCCTACTGTGCCTCGAAGTTCGCGCTCGAGGCGGCCGCCGAGGCGCTGCGCATGGAATTGCGTCCGTGGCACATACCGGTGTCTGTGGTCGAGCCCGCCCAGACCGACACCGACATGTGGCGAACCGCCGACACCATGGTCGAGGAGATGGAGTCGGCGCTGAGTCCCGACGAACGCGCGCTGTACGCCAGGCATGTCGTCGGCATGAAGAAGCTCATCCCGATGGCCCGGCGCATGGCCGTCGCGCCGGAGAAGGTCGCGCTGGTGGTCGAACGGGCACTGACCGCACGCCGACCTCGACCCCGCTACGTGGTCGGCGCGGGACCGCGAGCGCAGGCGGCGCTGATGACCAACCTGCCGATTGCGGTGCGCGACCGCTTACTGCGCAAGGTCTCGGGCCAGCCGTAGCGCACATTCGACGAGGGGGCCCAACTACTCGGGGAGCATCGGCATCTCGAGCCCGGGATCACGACCCAGCAGCACGCCCCGCATCACCGAGCCGTTTCCGAAGCGCTGTCTGACCTCGTCGACCGCCGAGTCCAGTGCCACCGGGTCCACCGCCGCGTCGAACGGCAACTCCAATTGCTGTGCGCCGTCCCGATCGATGTTGGACACCGCGAAACCGACCAGCGTCAAACCGCGTTCGGCGGTCAAGGGTCGCGCTGCCGCGACAAGTTCACGCGCCGCGGCGAGTATGACGTCGGTCGATGCGGTCGCCCGCGGCAGCGTGTGCGACCGCGTGACGCGGCTGAAGTCGTTGAACCGCAGGCGAAGCACCACGGTCCGGCCGGTCCGCCCGGACGTGCGCATTCGGCGCGTGATGCGATCGATCAGGTTGACCACCACGGCGTCGACCTCGGCGTCGGACATCGAGTTTCCGGCGCGACCCAGTGCCCGCTGCGCACCGACCGAGCGGCGTCGCACGCCCGTGACCACGCGTCTTCGGTCCACGTTGTGCGCCAGCGCGAACAGCTGCCTGCCCATGGCGCCGCCCACAATCGAGCCCAGTGTCGTCTCGCTCAACTCGGCCACATCGGCCACAGTGTGCACACCGTGGATGCGCAGCTTGTCCGCCGTCTTGGCCCCGACGCCCCACAGTCGGCGCACGGGCAGGGGATGCAGGAACGCCAACTCGCGATCGGGTGGCACCAGGAGCAACCCGTCGGGCTTGGCCTCCTGACTGGCCACCTTGGCCAGGAACTTGGTACGTGCGATGCCCACCGTGATGGGCAGGCCGACCCGCTCGCGCACCGCCGACCGCAGCTGCGCGCCGATCTGCACCGGTGTGCCCGATACCCGGGCCAGCCCGCTCACCTCGAGAAACGCCTCATCGACCGACAGCGGCTCGACCAGCGGAGTGGTGTCGTGGAAGACCTCGAACACCGCCTTGCTGGCCTGCGAGTAGGCCGCCATCCGCGGCGGCACCACTATCGCCTGCGGGCACAGCCGCCGTGCCTCGCGCCCGCCCATCGCGGTGCGTACGCCGTAGGCCTTGGCCTCGTAGCTGGCCGCCAGCACCACACCGGCGCCGACGATGACAGGCCGGTTGCGCAGGGTCGGGTCATCGCGCTGCTCGACCGATGCGTAGAACGAGTCGAGATCAGCGTGCAGGATCGACGCCGAGCCCCGAGGCGGAGTCGATGACCGCGAGGCCGAGGCACGCGGCCGACCAGAAGAGGTAGTGGCCTGATCCGACACCTACCCATGTTCGCACATGCGTTCGAATAATGAGTGAATCAGGCCCGGCCGCCGTAGATGCTGCTCACCCAGATGTGCGCGAGCGTGTCGACCATTCGGTCGGCCGGGATGGCCGCGGACTCGTCGGCGAACGCCGCGAACATGGTCCGCTCGTTCATGAGGTTCAGCGATATGGCCAGATCGCGGGCGGGGATGGTGATCGGTGCCGCCCCCCGGTCGCGCTCGGTCTGGATTGAGGCCGTGGTGTGGTCGATCCACTTCTCCATGAAGGTCGACCACATGCTCTGCAGCGCGGGCACATTCCCGCGGGCCGAGGCTCCGGCCAGCGTGACCGCGCGGTGCGCGCCGAACGTGTCGAACAGCGCGTTGATGCCCCGCCACACACCGGCGGGGTCCTCCCGGGCGTCGTCACGGCCGCCGAGGGCCTCGTCGGCCTTGCGGTCCGCCTCCGCCACGACGCGGTCCATCAACGCCAACAGCACGGCTTCCTTCGACGGGAAGTAGAAGTAGAACGTCGGGCGGGACAGGCCGGCACCCCTGGCCAGGTCATCGACGGAGATATCGCCGAAGTTGCGCTCCTCGAGCAGCTGTTCGGCGGTCGCGAGGATGGCTGCCTCGCGGTCGTCGCCCGAAGGGCGGGCCGAACGTCGGCCGCGTCCCGCGCGGGCTGAGCTGGTGGTGGACACGGGCCACACCTTACTCGATGTCGAATTTCTCAACACACCGTTGACCTATTCGACACCGTGTTGATAAATTGGCGCCATGACCGAACATCTCGACGTTCTAATCGTCGGCGCAGGCATCTCCGGCATCAGCGCTGCATGGCACCTGCAGGACCGGAGCCCATCGAAGTCCTACGCGATCCTGGAGAGCCGCGAAGGTCTCGGCGGAACCTGGGACCTCTTCAAGTACCCGGGCATCCGCTCGGACTCCGACATGTTCACGCTCGGCTTCCGGTTCAAGCCGTGGACCTCGGCCAGGGCCATCGCCGACGGGCCGTCGATCCTGAACTACGTCAAGGAGGCAGCGGCCGAGAGCGGCATCGACAAGAACATCCGCTTCCGCCACAAGGTGGTGGCCGCGGAGTGGTCCGATGCCGACAACCAGTGGACGGTCACTGTCGACCACGACGGCGAAGAGGTCATCATGACCACGTCGTTCCTGTTCGCGACCACGGGCTACTACAACTACGACCAGGGCTACTCGCCGACGTTCCCCGGCGCTGAGGACTTCAAGGGCACCATCGTGCACCCCCAGCACTGGCCCGAGGACCTCGACTACCAGGGCAAGAAGATCGTCGTCATCGGCAGCGGCGCCACCGCGGTGACGCTGATCCCGGCGCTGGTCAACAGCGGGGCCGGCCACGTCACGATGCTGCAGCGGTCACCGACCTACATCGGTTCGCTGCCCGAGGTCGATCCCATCGCGGAGCGGGCCAACAAGCTCCTGCCGGAGAAGGCCGCCCACGTGGTCAACCGGTGGCAGGCCATTGCCATCAGCACCGCGCGGTACCAGTTCGCCCGCAAGTTCCCCAAGCAGATGCGCAAGATCCTGCTCAGCATGGCGCAGCGTCGCCTGCCCGAGGGTTACGACGTCGAGAAGCACTTCGGCCCGCGCTACAACCCGTGGGACGAGCGACTGTGCCTGGCCCCCAACGGCGATATCTTCAAGACCATCCGCAAGGGTCACGCCGACATCGTCACCGACACCATCGACCACTTCACCGAGACCGGTATCAAACTGACCTCCGGTGAGGTGATCGAGGCCGACATCATCATCACCGCAACGGGTCTCAACCTGCGATTGTTCGGTGGCGCCGAGATCCGCCGCAACGGCGAGCCCGTCGACCTGACCACCACGATGTCCTACAAGGGCATGATGCTCTCGAGCATGCCGAACATGGCGTTCACCATCGGCTACACCAACGCCTCCTGGACGCTGAAGGCCGACCTGGTCTCGGAGTTCGTCTGCCGCGTGCTGAACTACATGGACGACAACGGTTTTGACACCGTGGTGCCACAGCATCCGGGTGACTCGGTCGATGAGCGTCCGCTGATGGACTTCACCCCCGGTTACGTGCTGCGCGCGCTCGACGAGCTACCCAAGGCTGGCTCGAAGACGCCGTGGAAGCTCAAGCAGAACTACTTCCTCGACATCAGGATGATCCGTCAGGGCAAGGTCGACGACGAGGCGCTGCTCTTCACCAAACACCGTGCACCGGTGACGGTTTAGCTCTGAGCTAGAACGACGATTCCGTCCTCATCGCAGTAGGCGATCTCGCCCGGCGAGAACGTGACACCGCCGAAGGTGACCGCGACATCGCGGTCACCTTCGCCGGTCTTGGTGCCCTTGCGGGGGTTGGTGCCCAGCGCCTTGATCCCGACCGCGATGGTGCGCAGCGTTGAGGCGTCTCGCACCGCCCCGTTCACGATCACACCCGCCCACCCGTTATCGGCTGCCAGCCCCGCGATGATGTCGCCGACCAGCGCCGTGTGCAGCGAGCCGTCACCGTCGACCACCAGCACGCCGCCGGCGCCCGGCGTCGAGAGGATCGACTTCAGCAGCGCGTTGTCCTGGAAGCAGCGCACGGTGGTGATGGGGCCGGCGAACATCGTCGTCCCGCCGTAGTTCTGCAGTTGCAGATCGCAGCTGCGGACGTCGGGGTAGATGTCGTCGACGAGATCGGCAGTGGGGCGGGGCTCGATGGTCACCTCAAGATGCTAGCGATCACCACGTCGTGGACGAACTGGGCCAACCCCGGCTCGACGTCGTCGTAGTACGCCGCGAATCGCTCATCAGCCACATACATCTCCACGAGCCCACGGTGCATCTCGCCGCCGCACTCGTAGAACCGCTCGATCGAGGCCCGGTGCCGGGCCGCGAGCTCGTCGGCCGCCGGCGACCCCGGTGTGACCCCGTCTCGTTTGGCCTGCGCCAGCGCCGCCAGCAGGGCGTCACCCTCGGCCTTGAGGTCGATCCAGTCCTGCTTGGACATGCGCGCGACCCGTTGTTGCGACTGACGCCACGCGTCGGTGTCGCCCCACCGCTGCTCGGCCTCGACCGCGTACTCCTCGCCGAACGCCGTCGTGCCGAAGATTTCGACCTGTTCCTCGGCTGTCAGTTGAATCCCGCTGCGATGCGCGTCCATGAGTTCCTCCACTGCCTTGATCGTGCGCTGCAGCCCATCGGCCCGCTCCAGGAGCAGGGCGTGCTGGTGTTGCAACTTGGCCAGCCCGTCGACCTCGGGGTCGTCGAGCAGGGCGCGAATCTCGTCCAGCGGCAGCCCGGTGGCCCGGTAGGTCAACACCAGATGCAGTCGTTCCACATCGGCATCGGTGTAGCCCCGGTAGCCGGCAGCGGTCCGCACGCTGGGCATCACCAGACCGATGTGGTCGTAGTGGTGCAGCGTGCGCACCGAGACACCGATCAGTTCGGCGACAGCACCGACGGTCCTCGCGTCCATGCCAGGAACTATCGCCCCTGACGTCGCGTCAGGGTCAAGGCTGCGGTGTCAGTCGTCGTCGGATCCGCGTCGTACCAGCAGTACGACGAGGATCGCCAGCACACCCGCGGCGATGGCCGCGGCCACCGGCAGCCGGGAGGACTGCGGCCCGGGGGCCACGGGAAGCGGTATGGAGGGAGCGGTCGAGATCGTCGACTTCGCCTGTGCGGCAGTCTCCTTCGCGGCCTCCCGCGCAGTGTTGACTTCCGGGCGGCCGCCGTTGGTGTCAGCAGCGGCAGCGGCCGTGGCTGCCGGGGAGGTCGCCGAGGGCGGTGGAGGGCTTGCCGGGGCCTTCTTCGCCGGTGCCTTCTTGGCGGCCTTGGCGGGGGCCTTCTTCGCGGCGGCCTTCTTCACAGGTGCCTTGGCCGGAACTGCCTTCTTCGCCGGCGCCTTGGCCGGGGGAACCTTCTTGGCAGGAGCCTTCGCCGGAGGTTGCGCGGCAGCAGGCGGTGGTGGGGTCGCGGCGGCAGGAGGTTGCTGATCGGCGGGTCGGCTCTCGGAGTTGTCCTCCGGGCGATCCTGCTGGTCTGCCATGTAGCTGCTCCTTTGCAGTTCTCGTCCAACGGTCGACGGCGCGCGGTCGGCAGTGGACTCCATCATGCCATTGGCCTCGGGCGGCTAACCCGTGACCGCCAGCGCCGCCGCCAGCGTCAGCGCTACGGCCATCCCCGCCAATTCGATTCGCGACCTCAGCCCAGACACCGCGGCGGTCGAGCGATGCGTCCGTGCCGCGGGCAGCCACACCGTCCGATTGCGCCACGCGAGCACCGTCAGCGCCGCCGTGAGCAGGATCTTTGCCGACAACAGCCGCCCGTAGCCAGTCGACCACAGCTCGGCGGGCGCCCGCAGCGCGACGACCGCCCCGATGATGCCGGCCACCACCAGCAGCGCGACGCACACCGCCGACATGCGGGAGAAGCGCGGCAGGACGCGTGCCCACTGACCGCGGTGGTCGACAGTGAGGACCAGCGCCGCCAAGCCGCCACACCACACCGCGGCGGCCAGTGCGTGGACGGCGACCGCCATGCCACCCCACTCGTCGGCCGACAGGTGGCCGACCAGCGTCCGCCCGGTCAGCCCGACGGCCGCCGCCCCCGCGATGATCACCGACGTCGCCGGGGTGCGTGGCGCGATGGCGGCGACGCACACCACCACTGCCGCGGCCGCACACACCAGGCCCGACCTGCCCGCTGCCGTGTCCATGACGAAGTCGACGGTGGTTGCGGCGCCCACCTGCAGTACCGGCACGCCCGCAGCCTGAGCCGCGGACAGCGGCAGCCGGACCAACTCGGCGACGGCCCACACCGCCGCCGCGACGATCAACGGACCGACGGCCCGTTCGGCGAGCTCGCGGCGGTACCGCTCGACGTCGAGCCACGGCACCACCGCGAGGCCGAGCGTCAGCACCGCCGCAACATCGACCACAGCGCGTGCCAGGGTGAATCCGAACGGGCTCTGCGGATAGGCCAGCGCCCAGGCGAGTGCCGCCGCGGCAGCGACAACGGCGGCACCGCCGGCCACCGTGCGCCAGCGCATCACGACCTGCGTCGTACCGCCCACCACGCGCCTCCACCGACAATCACCGCGGCCACCGCGACGAATGGCCATACCGGCACTCCGCCGTCGGCACCGTTTGCGGGTTGTTGCGCCACCGCCGGTCCGGGCGAACCGGTGCCCGCGACGGTCACCTGGAACGACCACGAGCCCGACACCACGTGACCGTCTGCCGAGGTGACGCGGTAGTTCACCGTGTAGACGCCGGCTGGTCCGGACGGCAGCATCGCGACGCTCGCGACGGCGCCCGACACCTCGACGGGCCCCGTCGACCACATGTTGCCGTCGGGGCCGACCACCGTCATGCCGGCGAAATTCGACTGCAGCGCCTCGTTGAACGTGGCGGCCACCCGCGGCGGACCTGTCTCCAGGACGGCGTCTGCAGCGGGTTCAGCGGCGATGCGTGCCGCGTGCGCGGATGCGGTCCCCGCGCCCATCAGGCTCAGCGCGGCGATGATCAACCCGGCCAGGGTGGCCGCTAGTGCGCGCCGGATCATGCCGACTTCCGTCGCAGAAGCGACGCAACCACCGCGACGGCGGCCAGAACGAGCGCGCCACCGGCCAACCAGCGGGCGGTGTCATCGCCCGTGCTGGCCGATTCCTGGGGCGTTGCGGTCACCGCGACGTCGGGTGCCCCGGGCGGGGCGGTCGACGGCGCGACGGACGGTGCCGGATGGTCGTGTCCACCCTCGTCGGTTCCGGTCAGGGCAAGCACCGGCGCCGGGTACTCCGGTTCACCGCCCCCGGGCAACGGAGCCTGGTCCCAGCGGACCACCTTGCCGTCGGAATAGGTCTGCGCGGCGGGCAGCGTCACCGACGGCTGATCGGGAAGTGCCACCGACACCCGAAACAGTGCGAACTGATCGCCCGCGATGCCGGTGTTGGGGCTTGCGGTCCAGGTGACCGATCGGACGGTGCCTGCGCTGGCGTCGCGGTCGAGGCGCGCCGTCCATCCCGGCATCACCTCGGTGCGTGCCGACGCAACGTCGGGAAGTGTGACGCTGAACTGAGTTGTGAGTGCGCCGCCATCGGATTCGCCGGGTACGCGGAAGGTGAGAACTGTGGTGCTGCCGGGCGCCGGATTGGCGGCGTCGACGTGCACGTGAGCCGAGGCGGGCGGGGCTCCCGCCGCAACGGTGATCGAAAGGGCGGCGCCGGCTACGGCGGCCGCCAAGAGGGCGCGCGAGGACGCGCGCAGTTGGGATCGCATTGGTGTGACTGCCTTCTGGTCGTGTGTGTCGGGGGATCGGTCAGCGTGCGGCTGTGACCGGTGGCCCGCGATGAGACAGCGACGAGGCGAGAGCAATTGCGGATCGCAACGGATGATCGCACCGCTGGAACACCACGGCGGACGCGGCGATCGCCGGCCCCCGCGGTGGCGGGGTGACACTGCGCACCGCCCGCGACATGACGCGGCACAGGTACTCGCCGACCGTGACCAGCGCTGCGACGATCACCAGGGCGGCAGCGTGCGCCGCCAGCATCACCGCGGTCGACGTGCCGCTGTGGTGGTGGCTCGCGGCCGACAGCAGGACGTGGGCGAGCAGTTGGCCCGCAGTCATCACCGCGACCAACACGATGAAACGGTCGGCGCCACGAACGGTGGCTGCGAACGCTCCGACGGCCACCGCGAGCAGCGTGAGTTGGACCACCGCTGCACCCGACGGCGCGCCACCACCCGCAGCGGCATGACCGACCGCGGCCAGGGCCGCGGTGAGGATTCCGGCCGCACCCCCACGCAACCGCGTTGCGGGCGTCTGAGCGCGGGACGTCACGGGATGCTCAGATCAAGCCGAGCCGGGCCATCAGGTCGGCGTCGATACCGTCGAGCTGGTCCGCGATGGCGGTGTGGGCGGCGCGGCGACGCGCGGCTGGCATGTTCTCGGCCGCGGCAACGGCGGCCGACAGGTCACCGAGGCGATCGGTGATCGCTGCGACGAACTGTTTGGTCTCGGCGTCCTTGGGCTTCTTCTCGGCGACCTTGCGCAGCGACTGCTCGGCACCCGCAATACGCGCGGACAGTGCGCCACCGACCCCGGAGAACTGGCCGATCTGGCTCAGTGGCACGCCCAGTTTGTCGGCGCGACGCTGATCCACGGCGCCACGCGCGGTGATCGCGGCGCGGTAGACGATAGGGACCACGACGGGGGCCAGAAGCCGCGAGATCGTCAGCACCCGGCGAATTCGGCTGGGGGAGAGCAGCTTGCCCTCCCGGACCGCCTTCAATTGGGTCTCAGCAACCTTCAACGCCGCCTGGTCGCTCTCGCGTTGAGCCTTCAGCCCTGCCTTGATGGCGGTCGTCTGGCTTTTGGCCTCGTTCTTGATGCGGCGGGCGTCATTCTTGGCGCCCAGCCGAGCCTCCAGCTTCGCCTTGGCCTTGATGGCGCGGGCCTCGGCTCGGCGTGTGGCGCGGCTCTTACGTCGCTTGAACAGGCCCATCCCGGCTGCCTCCCGGTCAATTAGTCGAGAACCTGCGATTGTGGCTGCGCTGGTTTGGCTCACACTATCGCCGAATGGGAAGCGCCTTGGCTCCGGCCCCGGGCGAATGATCGAATTCGTTCCACCAGCAAACAGATCGGCGGTCTTGTGCGACAATCTGTTGGACGAGTGTTCGCCAATAGACCGTGCCGTGAGAGGTGGGAACCCGTGGCTTCGAGAGCACGTATCGCCGCGGCTGCGTGCCTGATGGCGTCTGGCCTGCTCGTGACTGGTGGCAGCGCATCGCTGGCGTTTGCCAATCCTGACGATGGTGGGGCAGCTGCAGGCGGCGGCGCCACCTCGGGCAATACCGAGGGAAGCCCCACGGGGCAGTCCCCGGGCCCCACGAAAGCCGAGCCGACGACGACCCCGGGTGTGTCAGCCGGTGGTGTAACGGGATCCACGGGTACTTCTGGTCATCCATCGAAGCCCCCGTCCAAGGTCGGGAACGGCCGCACCGGCGAAGAGGCCTCGACGCCACCGGGTGGCCCCACCGGCAGCACTGGAACCGGACAACCCGGCAAAGTGTCCGACGATGTGTCCGATAATGCTGAGCCGACAGATGACGTCGGTTCTGGCAAGCCTGAAGAGGGCGCCCCAGTCGACGGCGAGATCATCGGCGACGGATCCAGCGAGGTCATCGGTGACGGATCCGGCGAGATCATCGGCGACGGGACAGGCGAGGCCACCGGTGACGGGGCTGGCGCCGCCGCATCGAATCCGATCGGCGATGCCCTACGGCGGGCCGCGGAGTCTCTCAACCACCCCGCACCGACCGCCCCGCAGCCCGTCGATCCGGCGGCGCTGGACCCCGCACTGCTTCTCGGTGCGCTGTCGGAGCAGCGCGTCGAGGCACCCAGCGGTGAAGTGGCACAGGTGTCCGGCCTGCCCTGGTCGTGGTGGGGCTGGGGCTCGACGCCGGGTAGCAATGGAGAGACGCCCGAGTACCCCGCCGGCCCGATTCCGCTACTGCTGCAGATCCCCGTGCAAATACTCTATGAGATCAACGGCATCGCGCAGCCGTTGATCGAGGCGGCAGTCACGGGTCTCGCGACCGCCGCGTCGCACCTACCGTTCCCACCCGCCAGCACCCTGCCCCTGTTCGTCTCGCCGGGCCCGAACGCTGGTGTCGGCATGAGTGCGGGCGGTGGCAGTAGGGGTGCGGGGACGGCCGTGCCCGAGGGTCCGCGGTTCACCCCGCCCGCCGTGCCGCCGCCTGTGGTGGCCCCGGATCCGCCCAGGCATGTGACTGCGCCGCCGCCCGTCAAGCAGCAGACATCGCCCCCGGCATCCCCGGCGAGTAACGAATTGCTCGCTGCACCGACATATCGGATGGGTTACGTCGATTACCTGCGGGCCGCCGGAATGGGCGAGGTCGCAGCGGTCGCCGTGCCCGGAGTGACCGGAATCCTCGTCCTGACGAGTGCCGGAGGTCTGATCGGATACCGCCAGGCCCGAGCCGGCCGAGCCGTCCGTGCAGGGGGCCCGGCGCGCTTCATGGGTTGACCTCCCTCACCTGCCAGTGCGGGAGTAGACACGTCCTAGTGAACTCGTTGAGAGGGGGTCGACTTGCCCGCCAGCCGCCGCGTGACGCGCGCTGTCAACGAGGTACTCGACCTCGCCCCGAGACGAGGTGAGGTGTCACTCAATCGTCTGGTGCAGGCCGTCGCCGAATCGCGTGCCCGGCCCATCGAGCTGACGATGGCGGATCTGCCGTCTGGGGTGTGCGGGCAGTGGCGTCAGTACGTCGACCACGACGTCTTCCTGATCCAGCGGGGACTGCCTGCCGGTGATCGCACGCTCGCCCACGAACTCGGCCACCTGGTGCTCGGCCATGAGGGCATCTCCATCGTCGAAGCCGCGCGTGACAACGTCGAACTCGCCAGCAGCGATCTCATCGGCTACATGCTGAACCAGCGCACCGGATGTATGGGCCCCAGCGGCGAGGACGCCGAGCAGGAGGCCGAGGACTTCGCGGCGCTGCTCATCTATCGACTCGGTCGGCTACCGTCCGACCGTTCGTCGATCGTCCAGGTCCGGCTCGGAGAGGCGTTTGGTTGATCGTCTGGGTGATCGCCGGTCTCCTCGGATTGGCGACGGGCCTGCGCATCGGCTGGGCACTGGTCAACAAGCAGTCGCTCGTCAGCGCGGCCATGATCCTCGCGCTGGGCAGCCTGGGTACTGTCGCCGCCCTCAACTGGCAGCCGCTCACGCTGCTCATCGACAGCCTGCTGCGGTGGCCCAACGTGTCCATGGTGTTCAGCCAGGTGGCGTTGATCGCCTGTGCGGCCGGAAGTTGCGTGATGATCACGTCGGCGTCGTCGAGTCGAAAGCCGGCTCAGATACGGCGGATCGCGATCGTGCAGTACTCCGTCGCGTTGGTCATCGCGGCGCTGTCGCTGCTGACGTTCTTCACCTCGCCGCAACAACCGGAGATGGCGCCTGAGGAATACCTGCGGCGCAACCTCGGGGCCGGTGGGACCGGGATGTCGTGGCTCCTGCCGCTGCTCTACGTGCTTCTGGCGTTGACGCTGGTGGCATGGGCGGGTGTCCGGCACTCCAACCGCACGCGACGGGGCCGCGCCCTGTTCCTGTTCACGCTCGGCATCGCCCTGATCGTCCTGGCGAGCGCGTTCTTCCTGCTCCGCGCCGTGGGCAACACGCGGTTCGTCGGAGTGGGCTCGGCGGCAACACTTCTCGGGTGCGCCATGTTGGTGGTGGCCGGTGGCTCGTTGCTGCCCAGCATCGAGGACTGGTTCGGGGCCCGCCGTGAACTGAAGACCATCCAGCCGCTGCTCAGCGAACTCAGTGTGCGGCATCCCAATATCGGCATCGGCGTGCGTCCACGCGGCCCGCTGCTGTTCCGCGTCGCTGAGCAGATGTCGCTGATCTCCGACGCGCTCTACCTGGAGGCGACGGAAGTCCTCGAGGACGGGCAGGCGAATGAGACGCCGATGCGGGGCGCGTATGACGACGTGGACCCGGAGACGGCATCACCCGAGCTGCAGGCACGTCGAGTGGCCGAGTGGATACACGATGGGCGTGGCGCATCACGTGAGTCGGCAAACTCGAAGTTCCCCGGTCCCACTTGGCTGCGTCAACCATCGGGGTATTCCGACCGCGAGTGGATCCTGGCCATCGCCGATGAGTACAGAAAGCTGGATCAGGCAGTCGGGGTTGCCGCGCAATAAATAACGCGGCAGTCAATTTTCGCCAGGTGCAACAGTCTGCACCCGGCGGGCTAATCGTCCAGGTGCTCTTGACGACGGAGTTCGTCGACCTTCTCGACCAGGTCCTGCTTGGCCTCGGGGGACAGGCCCACGGTACGCGCCGCAATACGTCGGATGCCCTCGTCGCGCATACCGGCGAGCCACGTCAGCTCCTTGTCGAGCTTCTCGTAGTACTCGTCGTCGGTGAAGTAAGCGGGCTTGATGCGGAAGAAGTTGGCAAGTGCGGCCATGGTGGCGACCGACGGGTTGGTCCGGTTGCCTGAACGCAGCTGCGACAGGTACGGCGCCGACATCGTGACGCCTTCGGCCTTGAGTGCAGCAATCACCTCGGCCGACGTGTGCGGGCCGCGTCCGGGCGGGTAAACCGTGTCAAAGAGGCGGTTTAGCCGGGCGGCAAACGTCATGCTCATCGTGAATCCTCCACTTAGCGTTACAGGCGGGCGTCTATCTGGACGTATTTGCTGATCATCGTAGCGAGTGATAGCACTGCCGCCAAGTGCAAACCACCGAAAACTCGCTGCCGCCCTTCGGCGGGACCCGCCGGAAAGCCATCTAGCTGCGGCTTTTCTGGGCGCCGTTCCGGACGACATGGGACGAGTGCAAGCAAATACTGACGCGCGAGTTGTTTTGCCAACCTCGACGGCTGCGACGACTGGGTCTGGGGTGGCCCCTGGTGCACTCCCGGCTACCGAACTGCGGCGACTTCGATCCCCGGGTCGTGATTTGCTCACGAACTTAACGGTTCCTGCACGCAGTAGCTGTATCTGCGGCCGTCGTGCGCTGGCCTGGGTCGCCCGATGGCCGCGGCGCGCGGTGCCCGTCCCGCGTCCGGGTAACCAATCCCCTCGGACATTGATTCTGGCGACGAGCGGCGGTGGCGCTATGCCGCGAGCAGCATCGCCAGGATCGCGGTGTCCGGGTGACTGATCGGATCGACGCCCACCCGACTGATCATCGATGTGATGGTGCCGTCCGACTCGGCCTCGACCCATGCGGCGCGGTGCTCCAGGCCGAGGTGCGGCAGCCCGGGCAGCAGAACGCACCCCGATGCGGCGCCGCTGCACTCGGGCAGCGACGGCGTCGTCTCCGAAGGAGGATGAAGCATCAGCAGCGCCGGCGGTTGATGGTCGGCGAAATATCCGGGAGGGAGGGCGAACTCACCTATCACCGGACCCTCGGCCAGGACCAGTCCGACGGTGCCGGGCGAAGGTGCGTCGGGCAGCTCCTCGCGAACACCGAAGATGGTAGTGGTCGCCAGCAGCCCGGGAAGTGACGCGACCCTGACGGCGACGATGAGCAGCTGGGCCCATTCCTTGGTCGAATCCGGCCAACGGCCGGAGACCACGAAACCCTTGAGAGACCCACCCGAGTGGAAGGGGGAGATCTCCACGGCCTTGCCGGAACCCGTATCCATATCGCCTCCGTTCTCGGCGCCTGGCGACTGCCCCGACACGGCTGTGGGTCGATCCCGTCAGCATGCGGCAGGGGTGGCTGGCACGCAAGAGGACACGACTGCCAGCGCGACGCGAATGTGCGCACACGCGAGAAGGGCGCCGTGCGCGATGCGCACGACGCCCTTCTGCAGAGGAACTGTGGGTCGGGTCAGCCGAAGATGAGCCCGTTGGTCTTCGAGGTCGCCTGGGCGTACCGGTTCTGAACGTCCTCCCAGTTGACGACATTCCAGAACGCCTTGACGTAATCGGCCTTCACGTTCTTGTACTGCAGGTAGTAGGCGTGCTCCCACATGTCGACCTGCAGCAGCGGGATGATGCCGAGCGGCACGTTGGCCTGCTGGTCGTACAGCTGGAAGGTGAGCAGCCGGTCGCCGAGGCTGTCGTAGCCCAGCACGGCCCACCCCGAACCCTGCAGGCCGTTGGCGGCGGCGGTGAACTGCGCCCGGAACTTGTCGAACGAGCCGAACTGGTCGTCGATGGCCGCGGCCAGATCACCCGTCGGCTTGTCGCCACCGTTAGGCGACAGGTTCTTCCACCAGATCGAGTGGTTGACGTGGCCACCGAGGTGGAAGGCCAGGTTCTTCTCGTTGAGGAAGATGGCGGCGTGGTCGCCCTCGCCGCGCGCCTCATCGAGCTTCGCGATGGCGTCGTTGAGCCCCTTCACATAGGTGGCGTGGTGCTTGCTGTGGTGGATCTCGTTGATCTGACCGGAGATATGCGGTTCCAGCGCACCGTAGTCGTAATCCAACTCCGGCAATGTGTACTCAGCCACAGGTTTCCTTCCCTAGGTGTTTCGGTGGAGCGCGGTGTTTCGATGGAGCGTGGTCCTACAAGAGATCCGCAAGATTCGGTCCCTCAAGATCATCCCTCAAGATCGCTGTCCACCTTGCTCCATGCCTGCGCGCACCGCAAGGACGCGTGCGCGTACCGAACGTGTACCCGGGCCGGGGGGAGTTAGAACAGGATGATGAGTGCGAGTACGCCGAGCAGGACGAGTGCGATGACGCTTGCTCGCATGAAAGCCATCAACTGGCTGCGCGTGTAGACGTGCGCGGAGGAGTTCCACTCGGATGGGGGCATGGCCGGATTCGGGCCCAGCGGGTGAGATGCCATCACGAACTCCTGACCAGCACGATCAATATTGTCCCTCGCGTGAGATCTGTCACAGCCTGCGTTGGTGACGACGATCATAGCCCCCGGTTGCCCAACCGTGAAAATCGCGTTCCACGCGCCCTCCGGGGGTCGCGGATCGGCCAGTTTCGGCGGCGGCTACGGGGGCTATTCAGGGGAGGAGCGAGATGCGACCACGGTGCGCGAAAGTCCTCGAGTTCCTCCGTCGTGCCCGCCATGTTCGCTCACCGGCTTGATCACCTGTTGATCACCGGCCCGTGAGTGGGTCCGGTTATCCACAGTCAATTTCGGATGCGCGACGGATTCCGCGGTTCAGGCCGTGTTCGGGCTTTCGCCGGCCTGTGGATGAACCTGTGGAAACTGTGGATAGTCCAACCATTGCTAGGAGACGCGGGTGCGTGCGCCCGTCGCGCATGCCAGCATGGTTGGGACGGATCGCAACCGCGGGATCCGCAGAGGATGAGGCCCCTGGTGGCCGGATCGGACGAGGTTGATGGATGACGTCGAGGTCGGGCAGGCGGAGGTCGCCGACGTTCCGATGACATTTGACCAGTCGGTGGTTCTTCTGGACGTTCGCGAGGACGACGAGTGGCAGCGCGGTCACGTGGCCGGTGCGCAGCACATCCCGATGGGTGAGGTGCCCGCTCGCCTCGCCGAGATCGACAACGGGGCGACGCTGTATGTGGTGTGCCACGCGGGAGGCCGATCGCAACGTGTTGCGCAGTATTTGGTTCGCAACGGGTACGAAGCGCTCAACGTCAGCGGTGGAATGCTCGCCTGGGCCGGACTCGGCCGGCCTGTGGTCACCGACGACGGCGGCGTCGGCACGGTCTGAGGGTCGTAGGCTGGTCGCGTGATCCAGGTCTGTTCGCGGTGCGGCACGCGGTGGAACGTTCGCGACCGTCAGCGAAGTTGGTGCCCCCGGTGCCAAGGCACCCTGCAGGCACCCACCACTGATCCAGCAGAGCAGCAGTGGGGTCAGCGGCCCACCCCGAGTGCGGGTGGCGCACCGGCGAGGCTTCCCCAGGGGTTCCGATGGATCGCGGTTCGCCCCGGTGCCGCGCCTGCGCCGCGCCGCGGCCCGCAGCCTTTGGGGCCCACCCCGCGTTACTCCGTCATACCGCGCTGGGGCCTGGTGGATCACTTCGATTCGCTCGATCAGCACGCCGCCGACGCCGCAGATGCGCGCAGCGGCCCCTCGGTCAGCATGGTCCGGACCGTCCTGCTGGTCACCGGTGTGCTCCTCGCACTGGCCGCGTTCATCCACCTGGTCCGGTATGTGCTGCTGCTGGTGAATCGGTCGATGCTGTTGCATCCGCTGGTGGCAGGCGTGGCCACCTGGCTGGGCGTCGCGCTGAGCGTGCTGGCCTCGTTCGCGGTGGTCGCCAGCGCGGTGGTGTTGACGAACTGGCTGATAGCGCGCCGCGCGGCGGCCTACGCCCTCAACGGCGCCACCGACCCGCGGTCGGGTTGGGAGATCCTCGCCGGGTGTGTGATACCGGTGGCCAACCTGCTGCTGGCGCCGCTCTACGTCATCGAGTTGGCGCGCGCTGAGGGCCGATTGTCGAGGCTGCGTCGTGACATCGCGGTCTGGTGGTGTGTCTGGGTGCTGAGCACGGCACTGATGGTGTGGTCGGTGGCGACCAGCTTCACCCGGGACGCCCAGGGCATCGCCGACAACACCGTCACCACGATCATCGCCTACCTCGCGGGCCTGGCCGCACTCGTGCTCGCCGGACGGGTGTTCCTCGGTTTCGAGGCGAAGCCGGTCGACCGGCCGGCCAAGAGGTGGGTGATCGTCCCCGACGAGCAAGGCAACGTCCCCGGGCACCACAGAGCCACCGAGCGAGACAGTGCCCCCGAGCAGGAGAGCGCCCCCGAACAAGACAGCGTCCCCGACGAACAGTCGGAGGTACCGGCACCGCCTCGGCAGCGGGAACCGGTGGCCTAGCCTCGTGAACTCGGGCGACGGCACCCTCGGTGGCCACCCCTTCGTGGTCGCGCACCGTGGTGCCTCCGCGGATCGCCCCGAGCACACCATCGCCGCCTACGAGCTGGCATTGCGTGAAGGTGCGGACGGTGTTGAGTGCGATGTCAGGCTCACCCGCGACGGCCATCTGGTCTGTGTGCACGACCGCCGGGTGGACCGGACGTCGACGGGCACTGGCCTGGTCAGCGATATGACATTGGCGCAACTGCGCGAATTCGATTACGGCGCATGGCATTCCAGCAATAAGGCGGGTGCCGGGATCGGCGACACCGGCCTGCTCACCCTCGATGACCTCATCGCGCTGGTGCTGGACTGGAACCGGCCCGTCAAGCTCTTCATCGAGACCAAGCACCCGGTGCGGTACGGCGCGCTCGTCGAGAGCAAGGTGCTGGCCATCCTGCACCGTTACGGCATCGCGTCGCCCGCGTCGGCGGATTTGTCCCGCGCCGTGGTGATGTCGTTCTCGGCGGCGGCCGTGTGGCGCATCCGCAGGGCGGCACCGATGCTGCCGACGGTGCTCCTCGGGGAGACATCGCGCTACCTCGGCGGTAGTGCAGCGACAACTGTCGGCGCCACGGCCGTCGGTCCCTCGATCGCCACACTGCGCGAGCACCCGGAGTTGGTGGATCGCGCTGCCGCCAACGGCAGGGCGCTGTACTGCTGGACGGTCGATCACTACGAGGACGTTCGATACTGCCGCGACGTCGGTGTGGCGTGGGTCGCCACCAACCATCCAGGACGAACCAAGGGCTGGCTGAACGAGGGTTTGACCGGAGCCGGCCTCGATCAGCCGGAGCCCTGAGGCACCTAGAGCGGGTTAGAGACTGCCGCCCGCGGCCTTTGGCGCCGACGGATCTGCGGTGCCCGTGGCGATCTCGCGTGCCACGAAGTCCTCGAGGTGGAAGACGTTGACGCCAGCGCGGTCGGCGACGCGGACCAGCGTGCTCATCAGGGCGACCTCCTCGACCTGCTCCTTGAGGAACCACTGGATGAACTGCTCGCCGAGGTAGTCGCCCTCATCGCGGGCCACCGCGGCCAGTCGCGTCAGCTGCTCGGTGACGGTGCGCTCCAGGTCGAGCGCCAGCTGAAGTGCCTCGCGTGGTGAGTCGAATGAGTTCCGCACGGGATCGATGCCGGGGATCTCGACCTCGACGCCGCGGTCCATCAGATAGCGCACCAGCATCATCGCGTGATTGCGTTCCTCGACCGCCTGGGCGTAGAAGAGCTTGGCCAGTTGCGGGAGGTCTGCGCCGTCGAAGTGGACCGCAATCCCAATGTATTGCTGAGACGCGGTGAACTCGGCGCGGACCTGTTCCTGAAGCAGGTGGTGGAACTTGGTGTCGAGTGTCGTGACGTCATTCATGAGACACACGATAGGGCAGCTCAGAAGGGGTTGTCATCAAAGGTATGCCTTATTCAGGCAAGCTTTCCCTAACTGAGTCCAGCCTATCCTTGACTACGCAAATGTGTTTGCTGGACGATCACGGCTCCGCCGCGTCGAGGACGTCTGGTGGGATTTGGGAGTCGGAGCCGATGGCGCTGAACAGGCGGCTCGCCGCGTCGTCGTCCCACACCACCACAGCCCCGGAGTCGCCGGCCGTGAACTCGCCAATCGGCACTGTCGTGGTGGTGATGGTGCCGTGCATTGCCCATGCCAGGCGGGCCAGGTCCCACACATGGGCGTCGTCGTCGACCGTGATGGCGCCCGAGGCGGCGTGCGCCATGGGGTACCAGCGCAGCGGGTTCGCCAGCACAGCCGGGCTCGCGGCGCGGTGCATCAGTGCCGACATGAACGCGCGCTGGTTGGTCATCCGGTCCAGATCAGCCCGCGGTGTTGCGCGGGTGCGGACGTAACCCAGCGCCGTCCGTCCGTCGAGTTCCTGGCAGCCGGGTGCGAGATCGATGCCCGCCAGCGGATCACTGACCGGCTCCGGTGGGCACATGGTGACCCCGCCGACGGCGTCGACCATCTCGGCGAAGCCGTCGAAGCCGATCTCCGCGTAGTGGTCGAGTCGCAGCCCGGTGGCCTCCTCAACGGTCTGCGCAAGCAACGACGCGCCACCGAGCGCGAAGGCGGCGTTGACCTTGTCCTGGCCGTAGCCAGGGATCGCGAGGTAGGAGTCGCGCGGTATGGAGACCATCGTGGTTGGTGCGCTCGACCCGAGGCCGGGGACGTGAACGAGCAGGATCGTGTCGGTGCGGCCGTTTCCGATGTCCCCGCCGGTCGCGAGTTCGGCCTGCTGTTCCGGGCTCAGCCCAGTGCGGCTGTCGGAGCCGACCAGCAGCCACGTGGTTCCGCGGCCGCTCGCAGGCCGTTCGGCGTAGTCGGCGAGCGCGGGAATGCGGTGCAGGTGTGTGTCGATCCAGTACCCGGTCCCTACCGTCGCGGCCGCGGCGACGAGCAGGCACACCAGCACGGTGCGACCCCATCGGCGCTTGCGTTTCGGCTTCCGCACGGCAGGCGGTGGTGGCGGCGGCGCGGCCCGCCGCGCGACGGGCTTCGCCGGCGGTGGCGGGGGTGGTGACTTCCGGCGCGCTGACGGCGGCGGCAGCGGTGGCGGTGGTGGGGGTGCGGGCCGTCTCGGTGGCGGTGTGCGCAGGGGTGGCGGCGGGCGGTGCGGTGGCGGAGCCTGGCGAGGAGGTGGCGCGGGTGGCGGCTGATGGCGCGGGTCGCGTCGGATCACCTGTGGCGGTTCGTGGGGCGGGCGAGCCCGTCTGGGGTCCGGCCCACCGACAGGGGGCCGGCTGCTGTTCACACGTTTGAATGTAGTGCCGTCGGCGCTGGGATCACGGCAGCCAGCCGAGGCGACCCGCCATGAGTGCGTACCCGACGAATGCGACGGCGTCGATCACGCCATGCGCGATGATCAGCGGCCACAGCCGTCCGGTGCGCTGCCACACGTAGCCGAACACGAGGCCCATGACGATGTTGCCCAGCCCGGCGCCGAAGCCCTGGTACAGGTGATATAGCCCGCGTACGACACTGGAGGCCACCAGCACGGTGACCGGCGTCAGGCGCAGCTGACGCAGCCGCGTCATGAGGAACGCGACGACGATGATCTCCTCGGCCCAGCCGTTCGCGAACGCCACTGCGAGCAGGACGGGCACTCGCCACCAGGTGTCGTTGAGTTCGGCTGGCTCGACCGACACACCGATACCGACCAGGCGGCCGACGAGGTAGAGGCCGAGGCCGGGCAGGCCGATCAGCGCGGCCAGGCCGAGGCCGCCGAGCAGGTCGGGGCGAAGCTGGAAGCGTCCGAGCCCGATGCTTGCCGGGCCGAAACCGCTGCGCCACAACAGGTACAGCCCGAGGGTTCCCCACGCCAACAGTTGGAACACCGTCGCGAGGTTGAGCCCGAGGTCGATGAGGTCGATGGGCGAGCGGCGTGGGTTGAGTGCGACCGTCTGGCCGGAGAGGCCGAGGATCACTGCCTCGGTGAGTCGCAGGAGCGCCGTGTAGGCCGACAGTCCGAAGGTGACCGCGAGAACGACGGCGATCTCGATGCGGATCTTCCGACGCTGAGGTGCAGTGAAGTCGTCAGCCGGCCCGGTCACACCGAGCAACGGTAGTGCCGCCTGCGATCTCCGATCAGATACGGCGCGCGCGGAGGCCGTTGAGGAACGGACATCCCATCAGCACCCGGATTGCCTGGCTCAGGCCGCTGACATCGTCGACGGGCTTGGCGAAGGGCAGGCGAACGTCGTGATCACCGTCGGTGTCCTCGACCCGCAACTGCACGCCGTAGCGATCCAGCCCCAGCGGGCGGACCCGGCCGCGTCGCAGCGTCGTGGGCAGTCGGTCGGCGAGGCGGTCGACGACGTCGCGGTGCGCTGACTCGAGGTGCTGCAACCAGCACGACTCCAGGGTGCAGAACGGATCGGGCTTGGCCTCGAGCAGGGTGCTCAGACCCACCGACTCCGCTCCCGTCGAATCGGCCACCACAACTGACTCGACCTCCAAGCGCACCAGCGTGTAGGGCGTGTCGCCCGTCGTCGCGTCCACCGTGCCCGTATTGACCTGCAGCAGAGCGGGGTTGGGGTTCTCGGTGGCGATCAGATCGAGCAGGCCGGCCACGTCGCGTGGCGGAACGTGGCGCAGTAGGCCGCTCGTCCAGACCAGGGATCGCACCGGTTCGCGCAGTGGCAGTGGTGCGTAGTCGGTCATCTCCAGTACGGCCTGCATGCCCGATGCGCCCGAGGTGATGACCATGCCGGCCAACTTGCCGTAGGCCGGCACTGTGATGGCGAACGAGCCGTCCTCGAGTAGGTGATGGACCGGTGTGGCGACCGGTTCGACACCCTCGGCGGCCAGAATGGCGCCGCCCGCGCGGACGCAAGCGCTACGGATTCGCTCGGCTGTCGTCGGTGCAGCGGGTGCCTGGGCCATCGTCATCGGGAGCCTTCCGGATAGTGAGGTAAGCCTAACTTAACTACGATCCCGGGAGTGCGCAAGGCCTCCGCGGCGACATCGGACCGGTGATCACCGAGGTTGGGCTGAGCCGCCCACCTGAGCCGATATGGTTGAAACGTGCCGCGCGTCGCCTACCTCGGACCGGAGGGAACCTTCACCGAAGAGGCGTTGTGGCACATCGCAGGCACCGGCGCGATGTCGCTGACACCGGCCGACGTGGTGCCCATGTCCTGCGACAGCCCGGCCGCCGCCCTTGCCGCGGTACGCGCCGGTGACGCCGACTACGCATGCGTGCCCATCGAGAACTCGATCGAGGGTTCGGTGCTGCCAACCCTCGACAGCCTGTCGACAGGCGCCGCGCTGCAGATCTACGCCGAGCACACACTGGACGTGGCGTTCTCCATCGTCGTCAAACCTGGAACGGACGCGGCGGACATATCAACCGTCGCGGCGTTCCCCGTCGCCGCCGCGCAGGTGCGGCGCTGGCTGGCCGAGAACCTGCCCACCGCGACGCTGGTTCCCGCGAGCTCGAACGCCGGGGCCGCTCACGAGGTGGTCAACGGCCGCGCCGATGCCGGTGTCAGCACCGCACTGGCCTGCAGACAACTGGGTCTGGACGCACTCGCGGCAGGCGTTGTCGACGAACCGAACGCGCGAACCAGGTTCGTCCTCGCCGGGCCACCGGGGCAGCCGCCGGAGCGCACCGGGGCTGACCGCAGCTCGGTGATTCTGCGCCTCGAGAACGTCCCGGGTGCGCTGGTTGCCGCCATGACCGAACTCTCGATCCGAGACATCGACCTGACACGTATCGAGTCACGGCCCACCCGTACCGAGCTGGGTACCTACATGTTCATCCTGGACTGGGTCGGCCACATCGATGACGATTCGGTCGCCCAGGCACTCAAGGCGCTGCACCGTCGTTGTAGGGACGTGCGATATCTGGGTTCATGGCCGACGGGGTCGGCGTTAGGGGCGGTACCACCGCCGAGTGACGAGGCGACGCGCTGGCTGGAACAGCTGCGTGCGGGCGGGGCGCGGCGTACCGGAGTCGAGTCGTGACGGGCCGGCTCGTCCTCGTCAGGCACGGCCAGTCGATCGCCAACGTGGATCGCAGACTCGACACCCGGCCCCCGGGTGCCGCGTTGACCGACCAGGGCCTAGATCAGGCGCAGAAGTTCGCGCAGAACTGGCAGCATCCCGTCGGAATGATCGCGCACTCATTGGCGCTGCGGGCCGTGCAGACGGCGGGTCAGATCGGCGAACGGCTGGGGATGCCCACCACCGAGATCGACGGTATTCACGAGGTGCAGGCCGGCGATCTCGAGGATCGCAACGACGAGGCGTCGATCGACCTCTTCCACGACGTGTACCGGCGCTGGCTCGAGGGTGATCTCGACCAACGGGTGCCCGGTGGGGAGTCCGGCCACGAAGTGCTCGAGCGCTACGTGCCCGGCGTCACCGAACTCCGATTGCGGCACCTCGACGACCACGCCTGGCACGGCGACATCGTCGTCGTCAGCCACGGCGCGGCAATCCGTCTGGTCGCCTCGTCGCTTGCCGGGGTGGACGGCGGCTTCGCCCTCGAACACCATCTCGCGAACACCGAGTGCGTGGTGTTGAGCCCGATCACCGATGGTCGCTGGAGCTGCGTGCAGTGGGGCTCGAAGCTGCCGCCGTTCCTGCCGGAGCCCGACCCGCACCCCGGGCAGGACGACGTGCCGGGCGCCGACCCCATGGGGTGAGCCTCAGATCGCGAGGTCTGCCGCGGCCATGTCATGGGAGCACGTGCAGCCGACCGCGTCGCAGTCGATGGTGAGCGAGTGCTCGGACTCGGGCTGCACACAGTCCGGCTCGGTGCACTCCGCACGCGCGGCGGCGTGGGCGATGACGGTGCCATGGCAGTGCGCCAGCCCCCGCGTGCACTCCCGGCAGTCGCCACTCATGATCCGTTCATAGCACCATTGGCCGACGAAATCGGATCGGCACACCGAGGTTTGGGGATCAGGCCCAGCCGAGTTCGTGCAGACGGTCGTCGTCGATTCCGAAATGGTGGGCGATCTCGTGAATCACGGTCACGGCCACCTCCTCGACGACGTCCTCCTCGGTGTCGCAGATGTCCAGCAGCGCATCCCGGTAGATGGTGATGGCATCGGGCAGTGACCCGGCGTAGGACGAGTCGCGCTCGGTCAGCGCGATGCCCTCGTAGAGGCCCAACAACGAGGGCTCCTCGGGATGCCGCGGCTCAACGAGCACGACGACGTTGTCGATCGCCGCGGCCAGTTTCGGCGGAATCGCATCGAGCGCGTCGGACACCAGCTCGTCGAATCGCTGCGGGCTCATCCCCACGGGCATCGTGATCAGGCGGGTGGAAGCAGCGGAGCACCAGGTGCCGGCTCGCCCGGAGGCGGACCCGGGGGCGGTGGCGGTGCGCCGGGCGGCGGTGGCGGGACGGGGGCGCCGGGCGGCGGCGGGGCGTCCTGCGGCGGGCCGTCCTGCGGCGGTGCGCCAGGTGGTGGCGGGGGACCGTTGAGGAAGGTGTTGCCCTGCACGGGTGGTTCGGGCGCCGCGGAGCTGGTGGGCGCCGTGGAGGTCTGCTGCTGCTGTTGCTGCTGGCCGGGCAGATGCTGTGAGGAACTCTGCTGGCCCTGGCTCTGCCCCTGCTGGCTGAGATCGATCTCCGACTGCTGGCTCGACGTGTCGACCGACGGCATCGGAATGGGCGGCAGGTTCAGGCGTTCCTCGGGAATATCCGGCGGTGGCACCGGCGGGCGGCCATTGATCACCAGTGGGCCCTTGGCGCTGTTCAGCAGCGTCGACCAGCCGCCGTTGCCCAGCGTCGCGCCGATGCTGCACGACACCTGGTGGCTACCGGCCGACCAGCTCGGCAGCGAGATGGTGCCGTAGATGAGCGTCAACGTGGTGTTGCGCAGGGCGACCGGGGCCAGATAGGCGTCGGTCATCCGGGTGCAGGCGTCCTTGATGAACGTGTCCTGCTCGTTCTCCGGTGGCGGTCCGCCCGGGAACTTCTCGGCGAGGTTGACCGAGCCGGTGACCTCCATGGCGTGCGGTGCCGCGCAGTCGACCGGGATGTCGGTGGGCTGGTTGGTCGTCGGGTCGATGCCGAGGCAGGTACCCGCAGACCAGACCTGCGACTGGTCGAGGTTGGCGACCTTGCCGCGGAACGCCAGCTGCTGGTTGTTCGGGCCGGGCAGCTGAAGACCGCACAACATCCGGCGTTCACCGGCCTGGCGCCACGCCTTGTCGCCCGACCACAGCAGGCTGACGGTGAACTTGCCGTTCGGGTCGTACTTCGGGCCGAGGTAGGACCGAATGGCGGCGCCGCACTGCTCCTGGCTGATCTGCTGGATGCGCGCCTGCGACGGCGGTGCGGCATCGGGTCCGTACTCGCTGCCCGGGAACGTCCGCATGTCGATCGACTCGGCGACCTCGAAGCGGTGTTCGTCGTTGCAGTCGACCACCTCGGCGTCGTCGGGGGTGCGTTCCGGCCAGTTCAGGCAGTCGCCCGCCTTGGCGGAGTCGAAGGTGGCGTTGGTGCGCCCGCCCAGCGCGGTGCCCGTGGCAAGCCCGATGGGCCCTTGGCCCGGTCCGCCGGGAAATGCCGTGACCGTCCCGGCGATCAACAGGCCGCCCAGCGCGGTCAGCAGCAACCCGCGACGCGTGGAGTTGGACTGCAGGCTCTTCCACCACGCGCGTCCAGCCGGCGCCCCTGCGGCGGGCTCGTCGGTGGGTTCGTCATCGCGATCTGGTGCTTCCAACATCGGCTCCATTGTGACAGGCGCGCCGAGTGCTGTGACAAGAGATGCAGTTGTAACGTTATGTGGTTGTGCTTTGCGTCGACGTCAACTGCGGCCCCCTCCGCGCTGTCGGCGGACGCACCGCGAAAGTAGGGTTGCGCCCGTGATCGACCTCAAGCTCCTGCGGGACGACCCAGACCTGGTCCGCGATTCGCAGCGGGCCCGCGGCGAGAACCCGGCGCTCGTGGACGCGCTGCTCGACGCGGATTCGGCGCGCCGCGCGGCCATCGCGGAAGCCGATAACGCGCGCGCGGAGCAGAAGAAGGCCAGCAAGCTGGTTGGTTCGGCGTCGCCAGAGGAGCGCCCGACGCTACTGGCGCACGCCAAGCAACTCTCAGAGGCGATCAAGGCCGTCGAGGTCACCCAGGCCGAGGCGGAAACCGCCTTCACCGCCGCGCACATGGCCATCAGCAACGTTGTCATCGAGGGCGTGCCCGCCGGCGGCGAGGACGACTTCGTGGTTCTCGACACGGTTGGCGAGCCACGCGCCATCACCGATCCGAAGGACCACCTGGAACTCGGCGAGTCACTGGGCCTGATCGACATGGAGCGCGGCGCCAAGGTGTCCGGGTCGCGCTTCTACTTCCTCACCGGCTTCGGCGCGCTGTTGCAGTTGGGTCTGCTGCAACTCGCGGTCCGGTTGGCGACCGAGAACGGGCACACCCTGATGATTCCGCCGGTGCTGGTGCGGCCTGAGGTGATGTCGGGTACCGGGTTCCTGGGCTCGCACGCGGACGAGATCTATCACCTTGCCGATGACGACATGTATCTCGTTGGTACATCAGAGGTTCCGCTGGCGGGTTATCACTCCGGCGAGATTCTGGACCTGTCCGACGGGCCGCTGCGTTACGCCGGCTGGTCGTCGTGCTTCCGCCGCGAGGCGGGCAGCTACGGCAAGGACACTCGCGGCATCATTCGCGTGCACCAATTCGACAAGGTCGAGGGCTTCGTCTACTGCAAGCCCGAGGACGCCGAGGCCGAACACCAGCGCCTGCTGGACCTCGAGCGCCAGATGCTGGCGCAGATCGAGGTGCCCTACCGCGTGATCGACGTCGCGGCAGGCGATCTCGGATCCTCAGCGGCGCGCAAGTTCGACTGCGAGGCCTGGGTGCCGACCCAAGGCACCTACCGTGAGCTGACGTCGACCTCGAACTGCACCACATTCCAGGCCCGCCGCCTCTCGACGCGCTACCGCGACGACAACGGCAAGCCGCAGATCGCTGCCACCCTCAACGGCACACTGGCCACCACTCGGTGGCTGGTTGCCATCCTGGAGAACCACCAACAACCCGACGGCAGTGTTCGAGTGCCCGACGCGTTGGTGCCCTACGTCGGAAGGTCGGTGCTGGAACCATGAGCGAGCTTGCGAGCGAATCATGAAGGAGCGTGAGTTGACGATGATCGACCTGGACCTCGATGAGCTGCGAACGTGGTTCGGCTTCGGTGTGGCAGGCAACTTCGCCGGCCACCTCGAGCAGGCTGGGGAGGCGGCCGACTTCGTCAATGTGACCTCCGAAGGGGTTGCGCCCAAGGGCATCTTCCCTTGGTACGCACCGGGTTACGACAGCTTCCTCGGTGAGTTCCCGCTGTCGCACGACACGATCAAGCTTCCTCAGAGCGACACTCCGCTCAACCTGCAGATCGAGCCCGAGGTGGGTCTGGCCTGCGAGGTGAGCTGGCAGGGCGACACCGTGTCCTCGCTTCGGCCGTTCGCGCTCGGGGCGTTCAACGACTGCTCGATCCGTAGGCCGAACGCCCCCAAGATCAGCCACAAGAAGAACTGGGGACCGGCATCGAAAGGTGTTGCAGCGCAGTTCTTCGACGTCAGTGACCTCACGCCCGACGGACCGACCTCGACGCTACGACTGGTGTGCCACCTCCGCACGGCCGACGGTCAGGAGCACGAGTACGGGGTCGACAGCCCACTGCTCGGCTACTCCTACTACGGGGAGGTGCTGCTGGACTGGATCACTGAGCGCCTCGCCAACCAGAAGGGTTCGCCCGACACGCCGCTGGAGGACGTTGGCGCACTGATGGTGGCCAGCGGCAAGCCCGAACGGGTGCTGATCGGGATCGGCGCGACGCGCTACACCGAACTCGGCGAGACGACGTTCCTGCAGCCCGGCGACCAGGCCCTCGTTCGGGTCTACGACACCGCCAGCGATGTGTTCTCCGAACTGCGGCAGACGGTTTCGGGCGGCTAGAGGAACTCAGCAAGAGAATCCATGCCCAACGTGACGGTCGCGCAACTTTGGCGGTTCCCGGTCAAGTCCATGGGCGGGCACCAGGTGGATCAGGTCGTCATCGACGCACGAGGGATGCACGCCGACCGGCTGTGGGCCGTGCGCGATGTGGAGAAGGCCGTCACGGCGTCGGCCCGCAGGCTCCCCGTTCTTCTGGGTTGCGCGGCGCGATATGTGACTGAACCCGGAGATGCCGCAGGCCCCGGGAACGTGCCAGCGGTTGTGATCAACTTCCCCGACGGCCGCGAGTTGGCCAGTGATGACCCCGCAGTCCACGACGCGCTCTCGGAACTGGTCGGCCGGGAGATGCGGCTGACGGCGCTACCGCCGCAAGCCGACACCAGCCAACACCGGATGTCGGTTCACGAGTCGCTGGCCAATTTCTCGCCCGCGCAGGTCCGGCGCGACTTCGGCCTCACCGACGCCGAGCAGATGCCCGACACCTCGATCTTCTCGACCCGTCAGATCATCACGCTGGCACGCTATTCCACGCCGCCGGGAACCTTCGTCGATCTGAGTCCTATACACCTGCTGAGCACCGCCAGCTTGCGCGACCTGTCCGACGGCACCCCCTATGACGTACGCAGGTTCCGGCCCAATGTGCTGCTCGACGTGGACGCACCGAACCGCGAGTTCCCCGAATCTGCGTGGGTGGGTGGCGAACTGGGCATCGGTACGGCGCGGTTGCGGGTGACCAACCCGACCATTCGGTGTGTGGTGCCGACGCGTCCGCAGCCCGATGTCGAACTCGATAGAGCGATCACCCGGCGACTGGCCGAGCGCACCGATCGCTTCCTCGGGGTATACGCCGACGTGACACGAGCAGGCGTGCTGCGGGTTGGCGACGTCGTGCGTGTCGACCCGCCGTCGGCACCGGGTCCCGTTCGGCGAGCCACGGCCGCCGCGAACAGGGCGGCCACCAAGGGGTTGCAGCGCATCCTGGAGGCCACCGTCCTGCGCGGGAAGGGCTAGCGCCTCGGACAATCGTCCGGTGGCTGTCCGGCTTCGTCCGACTACGTCCGCAACTAGTGACGTGCACGGTCGCAGTTGATGCAATCAAGGCATGAAAATCTCGTTCAATCTGGGCGGCTCGGCCTGGCGGGAGGCGGGCCAAACCGTGCGGCTGGTGGTCGCCACCTGGGCAAGCACCGCGCGATTCTGTGTCTGTGTAGTGGTGGTTTCGGGGACTGTTGACCTCCTGCAGTGGGTATCGTCGATGCTCACGGCACGTTGACGGAGGTAACTGCCCGAATGACGCGCGCCGACTTGGTGGAACAGCTGAAGAGCCTTCGACTCGACTGTGGGTCGCCATCGTTGCGGACGATGGAGCGCCTCGCGCGCAAGGCTGGGCGACGATCTCTCGCGAGAAGTACGATGTCCGACAATCTGAAGACGGGACGGCTTCCGTCGTGGGAGGTCCTGCGGGATTTTGTCGCGGTATGCGGTGAGGCAGCCGCCGAACAGGGAATCGCGATCGATCCAACCCGAACCGACGAGGAGCTTTGGCATGAGATGTGGAAGGCGGCGCAGGCACCCGCCGCCGGAACCAGCGGCCATGAGGTGGAAACGCAACAAGCCACTCTCCAGCGCGCGCGCCAGGAGGTCATGCGGCGGCAGCAGGCGAAGTTCGATGCCGAACTCGACATCTACCGCGATCTAGTTGTCGCGTTCTCGCGGGACGTACTCATTCGAGCGTTGAGACACGCAGCGCATGGTGGAGTGATCAGCGCAGCTGGTGTTCGCGCACCGGTGTGGGAGACGGCGCTTCACTATCGATTCGTGGTTGACAGTGGCGGTCATGAGATGACGATATGCCTGGAGTCCGATGGCGCGGAATTGATCTCCCGTCATCCATGGACACGTGATATGTCGATCGACGAGTTCTTGCAGGAATTGGTCGATGCCGTTGGTTCGGCAGGGGCCGACCTAGGGCTACACCTGAATGACCCCACGGCGTCGATCGAGGACCTGTCCGAGATGCTGATTGAGGTGACCAAGTTGAGGTCGCAGGAGTTGATGGGGTACCGAGGACTCCTGGTTAGGGTCATCGAACGGATAGATGGTTGGTATTTCACTGAATTCGCTGTCTATCCGGCCGACCACCTCTGGTACCAGATCGCAGTGGACCGGTTGGATGAAGACGACTGGGTGGGCCACCTCGAGGCCAAGGGCTGGAGCGGAGCCCGTCGCGCCATCGAGTTCGCCCGCCGACTGTACCGGGTGGATGCGGACCGTTCCGCGGAGGACTCCGCTATCGCGGAACGCTGGACGGACGCTGTCATTGCTCCAGGATGCGATCAAGAGTCGTAAGGAACTCCATGGGGCGCAACGGTGTGCAAGCCGGCTGCGGCCGGGTGCCCGGCACGTCGAACGTCACCAACGTCGACTTGATCGGGCGCCACACATCCAATGGCAGCCAGCGGCGAAAATCAGACGAGCCCCAGATGCGGAACCGGTTGATGAACAACCCGAGCGACTCGGCGCGGTAGCCGCGGATCGCGTCGAGCGGGATGACCTTGGACGTGCCCGAGGGAAAGTGGTAGCGGCGCAACGTGATCGCGTGCCGGTCCAGCTGGATCAGGCCGTCGTCATAGCGGGCCTCATGGTTCGAATCGCTCACGCCTTGGCGCTCCGCAGTTCGTGACCCTTCGACGTCAGGCAGCGTCCATTGTCGAGGTTCCACTGCCAGCCGTGCAGATTGCAGGTCAACGTCGACCCCTCGACCACACCGAACTTCGACAGGTCGGCCTTGAGGTGCGGACAGCGGCGCTGAATCTCCCAGCCGTCCAGGGTTATCGACGCCGAGTCGTCATGTGTCTCGGCGAACCAGCCGTCGGCGTAGGCGATGCGCTCGTCGGTCAGGCACTTGAAGAACGTGTACAGGAACTCGTTGTAACCGCCGACCCGCCAGGCCTTGAACCGGGTGGACAGGAAGATGGTGTTGACCCAGTCGGGTTCGTCGTCGCGCAGCACGGTGCGGACCAGTTCTGGGGCGATCTCGAAGCCGTAGCGGAACTTCTCGTCCGGAATCGGCTCGCGGACTGTGCGTTTCGGGAAGTCGAGCACCACGGTCTCGGGCCCGAGTCGCAGCTCGACCGGGTACCCGATGCCATCGCAGATCTGGTCGGTGGCAAGCATGATCGGCTCGAACCTGGCCCGCAGCGGCTCGAGAAGCGGTTCCCCCTCAGCGGGTGCCCAGCTCGCCTTCTCCGCGGCCAGCACCGGCGCCATGCGCTGGGCGAAGGCCTCGATGTAGTCGGCCTTACCGGTGGTGAAGATGGCCTGCACCTCGTCTTCGGGCACCGGGTGTGTGAGCGAGTCCAGTTGCGAGCCGGTGAAATCCGCGGTCGTGCCCGGGATCATCAGCAGACCCCGGTCGTGTCCGTGCATGCGCATCTGCTCGAGGAACACCACCTGGTCGGGGAAGATGTTCGCGGGGTCGCCGTGGTCGTCGTTGAGGTCGCGCAGCTCGGGGTCGAGGAAGCACGGCGGCCCGGCCGACGGAATCACCCACGTCGCACCGACCTGCGCGATGTACTGGCGGCTGCGGTCCATCTGGCGCTGCCGCTTCTGGGTGCCGAAGGTCTCCTTGGCCCGCGCGGGCATGTCGTAGACCATCGGGTACCAGATCGCGCCCGAGTACTGCAGCATGTGGACGTCGATGTGCCCGAACTCCGACTCCAGCACGTCAAGGTCGACGGGACGGGCGTCGTTCATGTTGAACACCACCGTCTCACCGTCGGAGACCACCAGACCCGAGTCGCCGATCGGCCCGTCGGCAGGCGCGCGCAGAGCGATGATCATCACATCGAGATCACCCTTGGGCCCTGTCACGCGGTGCTTGGTGGAGTCGGTGGTCTCGAGGAACCGGTGGAAGCCGAGCTTCTCCAGCTCACGGCGCAGATCGGGCACCGGGAAGTCCGGCAGCAGCACGACGGCGTCCTTGTTGACGTGCGCGGCGAGGTTGGCCGGGTCGAAGTGGTCCTTGTGCAGGTGGCTGACGTAGAGGTAGTCGCAGTCACCGAGTGCGTCCCAGTCGAGGGTGGTGTTGTCCGGGAAGGGGAACCACGATGCGAAGTACGCCGGGTTCACCCAGGGGTCGCACAGGATGCTGCCTGCGGCGGTGTCGATCCGGAAACCGGCATGTCCGACGCTTGTGACCTGCACGAATAACCTCTCTGAGCCTGGTCGACGGGACCGGCGACCACGGGTAATTCTAGCCGGAAACTCCGGCGCTACTCCTCCCAGCGCTCCCGGTAGTAGGCCATCCGCGGCGGATCGGGTGCCACTCCGTAGGCGTCCAGCAGCGCCGCCTCCAGGGTGCCGTCGTCCGGGAAGTTCCACGCCAGCGACATCGTCGCCACCGCCAGGTCCGACCACGGGTCGGCGACACCGAGATCGCCGAGGTCGACGTGCCCCGCGCACGAACCGTCGTCGGCGATCAGTGTGTTGGGCGCGCACGCGTCGCCGTGGCAGACCACGAGGCGGTCTGCGGGCGGTGCGTCGGCCGGAATCCAGGAGGGCCTGCCGAACGGGAACTGCGCCACCGGCAGTGTGTCGTGCATCCTGCGCAGACCGGCGCCGATCGCGCGGGCCGCCGCGACGGGCCGCGCCACCCAGGACGGATCGACAGCTGAGAGCCCTGGCACCCCCGCCGTGTGCAGCCATCCGGGCCCTGACGAGATCACGCGCGGCACCGCCAGGAAGCGGCCCGCCCAGGTCAGCCGCTGCGCCTCGGTCACCAGCAGGGCGGCGTGCTCATCGGGATAGACCTTCACGAACTCGGCCGTCACCGAACCCGCGGTTCCCACCGAGAACGTCACACCGCCGAGTTCGTTGAGCCACACGGAACCCACATCGCGACCCGCCGCGATCGTTGTGACGACATCGGGCACGGGGACAGGGGTACTGGGGTAGCTCACCCAAACGACCTTTCCATCGGGACGGTGTTGCGCCCGCACTAGGCTGGACCACGTGGAACCTGTCTACGGCACTGCCATCACGGCCGCCCGCCTGGTGTGGCGGCTGCAGGGCCTGAAGTTCACCGTGACGGGTGTGGAGAATCTTCCCGTCACCGGTGGAGCGGTGATCGCCATCAACCACACCAGCTACTTCGACTTCACCTTCGCCGGCCTACCGGCCTTTCGTCAGGGACGCGGCCGCAAGGTTCGCTTCATGGCGAAGAAGGAGGTGTTCGACAACAAGCTGACCGGTCCGATCATGCGGAGTCTGCGACACATCCCGGTGGATCGCGGCAGCGGCGCGGCGTCGTTCGAGGAGGCGTGCCAGCGGCTCAAGGAGGGCGAGCTGGTCGGCGTCTACCCCGAGGCGACCATCAGCCGCAGCTTCGAGATCAAGGAGTTCAAGTCGGGTGCGGCGCGGATGGCGATCGCCGCCGACGTGCCGATCATCCCGCACATCGTGTGGGGCGCTCAGCGCATCTGGACGAAAGGGCATCCACGCAGGATGGGGCGGACGAAGGTGCCGATCTCGATCGCGGTCGGTGAACCGATCTATCCGACCCTTCCCGCCGCCGAACTGACAGCGCTGTTGCACTCGCGCATGCAGCACCTCCTGACGGAGGTGCAGGACGCCTACGGTCGTCATCCGGCGGGTGAGTTCTGGGTGCCACACCGTCTTGGTGGGGGAGCCCCGACGCTGGCCGAGGCCAATCAGCTCGACGCCGAGGAAGCCGCCGAGAAGGCAGCGAACCGCGCGGAACGACCCGAGCCGGGCGGGGCGCCCGGGCAGGTATGACATGGAACCGATCTTCCGCAGCCTGGAGATCGCGGGTAGAACGGCGGTGCGAGTCACCGGTACCCGCATCACCTACCACGGTTTGGAGAACATCCCCGCGGTTGGCGGAGCGGTGGCTGCCATCAACCACACGAGTTATGTCGACTTCCTCCCCGCGGCATTGGCTGCCATGTACCGCAAGCGGCGGATGCGTTTCATGATCAAGGCCGAGATGGCTGACGTGAAGGCGGTTGACTTCCTGATCAAGCACACTCAGGCCATTCCCGTCGACCGGCGCGCGGGTGGCGATTCCTACCCCATCGCCGTCGAGCGATTACAAGCCGGCGAACTCGTCGGCGTCTACCCGGAGGCAACCATCAGCCGCAGCTTCGAACTCAAGGAGTTCAAGACAGGTGCCGCACGCATGGCCAAGGAGGCCGACGTGCCGATCATCCCGATGATCGTGTGGGGCGCTCAGCGCATCTGGACCAAGGACAATCCGAAGAGCCTGGGCCGCAACAAGTTTCCGATCACCGTGTCGGTGGGTGCCCCGATGGCCGCCACCGGCCCCGTCGAGACGGTCATGGACGATCTGCGCGCCGAGATGAACGATCTTCTCTATCGCGCGCAAGACGACTACGAGCATCCGCAAGGTGCCCCCTGGGTGCCGCGCCGGCTCGGCGGCGGTGCGCCGACCCTCGAGGAGGCACGTGCGCTCGAGGCGGCGGAACTCGCGGAGCGTGCGCGCAGGCGGACGGGTGGGGCCTAGTGCTTCCCGCGCTGATAGCCACCGATGTCGATGGCACGCTGCTCGATAACGACGAGAACGTCACACCCCGCACCCGGGCCGCGGTATGGGCGGCGGTGAACGCGGGCACGCAGTTCGTGCTCGCCACCGGTAGACCTCCGCGCTGGATCGCCCAGGTGGTCGACGGGCTGGGCTTCGCACCTATCGCGGTGTGCGCCAACGGCTCCGTGATCTACGACTCGGCTACCGACCGCATCATCTCGGCCCGCACGCTGTCGACGGACCAGCTCGGTGAGCTGGCCGAGCTGGCGACCCGGCTGATCCCCACCGCAGGACTGGCCGTCGAGCGGGTGGGACGAAGTGCCCACGACGCTGCGACGCCGCAGTTCGTCTCCTCGCCCGGTTACGAGCACGCCTGGCTCAACCCCGACAACACCGAGGTGTCGTTGCAGGACCTGCTGGCCGCACCAGCGGTCAAGCTCCTCATCCGCCAAGCGGGAGCGGCAAGTGCGGACATGTTGGCGGTGCTGGAGCCCCATGTGGGGCTACTCGGCGATCTGACCTACTCGACGAACAACGGCCTCATCGAGGTGGTGCCGCTTGGTATCAGCAAGGCCACCGGCGTCGAGGAGGTGGCACGCCCGCTGGGCATCACGGCCGAGGATGTGGTGACCTTCGGGGATATGCCCAATGACATACCGATGTTGCGCTGGGCGGGACTGGGCGTCGCGATGGGCAACGCGCATCCGGAGGCGATCGCCGCGGCCGACGAGGTCACGGCACCCAATACCGACGACGGGCTGGCGCGTGTGCTCGAGCGTTGGTGGCTCTAGCTGAAGTAGTCGATGGGGGTGAAGCGCTCCAGCTGAACGGGTGTGCCGGGGTGGGCCGGGGGCGGGAGTTCGATCGGCACGCCGTCGATCACCCGCGTCACGGTGCCCTTTTCCCGGTCGAAGTTCAGCGTGCCGTGCGCGAAGTTCTGCACGATCCACAGCGGTTCCTGGATCTCGCCGCTGGTGGGCAGGCCCAGCGCGCCGCGCTCGAAACCCAGCGAGCCCCACGCGTCGTAGATGGCCCCGGTGACCGGTTCTGCGCCGCTCTCCGGTGACCAGTACATCGCGCCCTTCTGGAAGGTGACGTACCGGCTGTTGCCGTCACCGGAGGCCTCCGGCGAGGTGGGGGCCCCGAGAGCGCTCGCGTCGCCACCCATCGCGGACCACTTGGCGTGGATGGCGCCGCCGCGCAGCGAGTCGACCAGCGAGATGGGTCCCGGTGGGGCGTTGAACCGAGCGGCGGTATCGCGCAGCAGGTCCATCACGGCAAGCGCGGCATTGCCGGGACATTCGGTGTTGCCGACGTCGCGGTGGGTGAAGATGCTGGGCAGCGTCGGCGTGGCCCCCCGCGGGAACGTGGAGAAGCTACCGCCGGCCGATGTCAGCACGACGGTGCCCTTGGGGTCCACGTGGTCGAGGCCGAGGCGCCAGCCGAGCAGGCGTCCGGTGGTGCGCAACTGGATCGGTGTGGGCGGCTCGATGGTGAAATCGCCCATCATCGCCACACCCCAGGTGTTGGCGTTGAAGCCGCCGGTGTGGGCGCCCTCGACCGGTCGGTTCATGCCGCCTGCGCGGCCCTCGAAGACCTGGCCGTACCTGTCCACCAGTGCGTTGTAGGCGATGTCGCACCAGCCCAGTGTGCGGGTGTGGTACTCGTAGATCGATCGGACGATGCCGGCGGAGTCGCCCGGGCTGTAGTTGTTACTGCCTGCCGTGTGGTGCACCACGCCCGCGCGAACACTGTTGTCGTACACGGTGTTTCCGCATCGCATCGCCTCGTCGGCACCCCACTGAGCGCGGCCGATGACGTTGGGCGGTTGGCCGGGGATGGTCGCCGCCGTCGGTGGTTCCCACTGCACGTTGGCTGGTGCGGTGGGCGGGCTGATCAAGACTGCGTTGAATGTCGGGACCGTCGACTGCTCGACGCTGGCGGGAATGTAGCCGAGCTTCGACTTCGGTGCGCCCGTGGGCTGAGTGCCACTGCGGGGTGCGTCGACTGGCCGGGTGACGGCGATCTGTACGTGGTTGGTCCGGCCGACGAAGACGGGTTCGGTGCCGTCCTTCGGCGAGTTCTCCTCGCCGACGCCGTCCAGTGGCTCCGCCTCGTACCACTGTCCCCACGAGCCATCGGGTTGTTGCGCGCGGACCCGGGCCGTCGTGCCGGTGAAGTCGGCCGCGGTGAGCGCGACCATCGAGAAGGGGGTGTCTTGGGTGATATCGCGGATGGTCTCGCCGCCGCCGATATCGGTCAATGGCTTCTCGACGAGCAGCAGTGTGCTGGCCGTGGACTGCGATTCATGGTCACCCGGCAGGCCATCCACCGCCCACGGCAGGATGACGACCGTCGCTGCCACGGCAGAGAAGAGCAGCGATGGCACTGCGCGTCTACTCAGCACGGCCTGATGTTACGTATGTGTCAGTTGTTACCAGAGTTTCGACACGGCCTGGCGGCGCGACAATTCTGTCGGTGCCTTCCTGTAACGGCACCGCAGAGCCTGTTGGGCCTCTGCGGTGCCGTTTCGCACAGGGTCTAGGGGGTGGGAACCGCCGCGGGAGCCGCTGCGGCCGCCGCGGGAGCGGCGTTCTGCATCGCCGACGTGATCGCGGGCATCACCATGCCCTTGAGCAGGTCGATCGCCTGGCCGGCGCCGAGCGTCTGCGCGGCACTGGACAGGTCGCCCAGCAGCCCTCCGCTCGCGGGTGCGGCGGCGGGCATCCCGAGCGACGGGTCGCCGAGGATCGGGTACATGCCGGCCGACGGGTCGAGGCCGATCGGATCGCTGATCGGGATCTCGCTCGCGCCGGGGATTCCCAGTCCGGTGCTGTTGGAGATCGGCGTGGTCAGTCCCGGCGTGGTGAGCCCGGGGCTGGTCAGCGCCGGGTTCGTCAGCGCGGGGTTGGCCAGGCCTGCGTCAGTCAGAGACGGGCCCGTCGCCGTCACCGGCGGCACGCTCAGGCCGGGGGTGGTGGCGCTCGGCGTGGTGAGGCCGGGCGTGGTGAGCCCCGGCGTCGTGAGGCCGGGCGTGGTCAGCCCCGGAGTCGTCAGCCCCGGTGCGGTCAGGCCAGGTGAGGTCAGACCAGGAGCCGTCAGGCCAGGCGACGTCAGGCTGGGTGCCGTCAGTCCGGGCGAGGTCAGCCCCGGCGAGGTCAGGCCAGGTGCCGTCAGGCCAGGCGAGGTCAGGCCAGGCGATGTCAGCGATGACGAGGCGCCCGACCCGGTCAGGAGGCCTGTCGGCATGGGCGGCAGGTTGATCCCGAACTGGGACAGGCCCTGGGAAAGGGCCCCCAACAGTTCGGTGGGCAGATCTGTGATGAGCGCGGCCTGGACGAACTCACGGTGCTGCGGCTCTGCGGCGTCTTGAGACAGGTCGGACATGGCAACCACTGCAACTGGACTTGCGACGGCCAGGGCGGCGACTGCGCTCATGGCTGTCGAGAGCTTGCGTCGACGTCGGTTCGGCACGGAAGTCTCCTCAAATATTCGACTACGTGTTTTGTGTTAGGTCTTCGGTCCGTCGGTGGTCGTCAGACTCGGGTGCGAATCCGTCAATACCGACCTGGTCGATGGTACGGATGTGACAAGAGTGTCTGGAGTGACGATGCGGAATCGTGAGCGAATTGCGACCTGCTGTTCGAGGGCGTTCGGCTCACCCATTGGCATGCAGAATTCGGGTCCGACAGGCCGGGTCGGATACCCTTGCTGCCGATGACCTCCGCTGATCCCCGGGTCGCTCCGGTCCCGTCCGCCGGCCCGTACGACCTGCTCGTCGTCGGCTCCGGATTCTTCGGCCTGACGATCGCCGAGCGTGTAGCCACTCAACTCGACAAGCGTGTGCTTGTCGTCGACAGGCGGCCACACATCGGCGGTAACGCCTACTCCGAACCCGAGCCCACGACAGGTATAGAGGTGCACCGCTACGGTGCGCACCTCTTCCACACCTCTAACCAGCGGGTGTGGGACTACGTCCGCCAGTTCACCGAGTTCACCGGCTATCAGCATCGCGTCTTCGCGATGCACGCCGGTCAGGCCTACCAGTTCCCGATGGGCCTTGGCCTGGTGTCGCAGTTCTTCGGCCGTTACTTCACTCCCGATGAGGCCAGGGCCCTGATCGCCGAGCAGGCCGCCGAGTTCGACTCCAAGGCCGCGCAGAACTTCGAGGAGAAGGCGATCAGCCTCATCGGGCGCCCGCTCTACGAGGCGTTCATGAAGCACTACACGGCCAAGCAGTGGGAGACCGATCCGACCAACCTGCCGGCAAGCAACATCACCCGGCTACCGGTGCGCTACACGTTCGACAACCGCTACTTCAACGACACGTACGAGGGGCTGCCGGTCGACGGGTACACCGCCTGGCTGCAGAACATGGCCGCCGACGAGCGCATCGAGGTGCGACTGGACACCGACTGGTTCGACGTGCGAGACGAGCTCGTTGCGGCCAACCCCGACGCGCCCGTCATCTACACCGGGCCGCTGGACCGCTACTTCGACTACTCGGCGGGCCGACTCGGCTGGCGCACGCTCGACTTCGAGACCGAGGTCCTCGACACGGGCGACTTTCAAGGCACGCCCGTCATGAACTACAACGACGCCGACGTGCCTTACACCCGGATTCACGAGTTCCGGCACTTCCACCCCGAGCGCGCCTACCCGACCGACAAGACCGTCATCATGCGCGAGTACGGGCGGTTCGCCAAGGACGACGACGAGCCCTACTACCCCATCAACACCCCCGAGGATCGGGCGATGGTCACGGCCTACCGTGAACTGGCCAAGGGCGAGACGGCTTCGGCCGGAGTGCTGTTCGGCGGACGGCTGGGCACCTATCAGTACCTCGACATGCACATGGCGATCGCGAGCGCGCTCAACATGTACGACAACACCCTGGTACCGCATCTGCGCGACGGAGCGGCGCTGGTCCAAGACGAAAGCAGCACACCATGAGTGACATTCCGTCCGGCGCACTTGATGCCGGACAGTCCAAAGCGGTCAGCCTGCTGTCGCGCGTCATCCTGCCGCGCCCGGGCGAGCCGCTGGACGTACGCAAGCTCTACATCGAGGAGTCGTCCACCAACTCCCGGCGTGCCCATGCGCCGAGCCGCACCACGCTGGAGATCGGCGCCGAGTCGGAGGTCTCGTTCGCGACCTACTTCAACGCCTTCCCGGCCAGCTACTGGCGCCGCTGGTCGATCCTCGAGTCCGTGGTGCTGCGCGTCGAACTGACCGGCAGCGCACGCATCGACGTCTACCGCTCCAAGGCCACCGGCGCACGCATCACCGTCGGCGGTGCCGCGGCGTCCAGCGCGGACCCGGACGCTCCTGCTGTCACCGAGTTCGAGATCGGACTCGACCCGTTCGAGGACGGCGGCTGGATCTGGTTCGACATCACCACCGACTCCAAGGTCACCGTGCACAGCGCCGGGTGGTACGCGCCGCAACCGGCGCCGGGGCGGGCCAACGTCGCCGTCGGCATCCCGACGTTCAACCGGCCCGCGGACTGCGTCAGCGCGCTCGCGGCGCTCACGTCAGACCCCATGGTGGATGACGTCATCAGCGCGGTGATCGTCTCGGATCAGGGCAACAACAAGGCCTGCGATCACCCCGACTTCCCCGAGGCCGCCGCGGCCCTCGGCAACCGGTTGACCATCCACAACCAGCCCAACCTCGGTGGCTCCGGTGGCTACAGCCGAGTCATGTACGAGGCGCTGAAGAACACCGACTGCGAACAGATCCTGTTCATGGACGATGACATCCGCATCGAGCCCGACTCGATCCTGCGGGCACTCGCGCTGAACCGCTTCGCGAAGAGCCCGACCCTCGTCGGTGGCCAGATGCTGAACCTGCAGGAGCCATCTCACCTGCATGTCATGGGCGAGATGGTCGACCAGGCGAACTTCATGTGGACCGGCGCCATCAACACGGAGTACGACCACGACTTCGCCAAGTACCCCCTCAACGACGAGGAGGAGTCCCGAAGCCGGCTCCTGCATCGCCGCATCGACGTTGACTACAACGGCTGGTGGATGTGCATGATCCCGCGCCAGGTGGCTGAGGAGCTCGGCCAGCCCCTGCCGCTGTTCATCAAGTGGGACGACGCCGACTACGGGCTGCGCGCGGGTGAGCACGGCTATCCGACCGTGACACTGCCCGGCGCCGCCATCTGGCACATGGCGTGGAGTGACAAGGACGACGCGATCGACTGGCAGGCGTACTTCCACCTGCGCAACCGGTTGGTCGTGGCGTCGCTGCACTGGGACGGCAGCGTCACGGGTCTGGTGGCCAGCCACTTGAAGGCAACCATCAAACACCTTCTGTGCCTGGAGTATTCGACGGTCGCCATCCAGAACAAGGCGATGGACGACTTCCTGGCCGGACCCGAGCACATCTTCTCGATCCTGGAGTCGGCGCTGCCAGAGGTGCGCAGCATGCGCAACGACTACCCCGATGCGGTGGTGCTGTCGAGTGCGAGCGCGTTGCCGACGCCGTCGGACAAGCGCTGGCGCAAGAAGGTGCAGATCCCGGTCGGCCCAGTGTCGATCGCGGTGCGCCTGGCCCGCGGTGTCGTTCACCAGCTCAAGCCACACGACCCCGAGCATCACCGTCGCCCGCAGATCAACGTCGCCACCCAGGACGCGCGCTGGTTCTCGCTGTCGCGGGTCGACGGTGTCACGGTGACGACCGCCGACGGGCGCGGCGTCGTCTACCGCCAGCGTGACCGCGAGAAGATGTTCGAGCTGCTTCGCGAATCGCTCAAGCGCCAGGTGCAGCTGCTGCGTAAGTTCAACCGGATGCGCCGGGTCTACCGCGAGGCACTTCCGGTGCTGTCCAGCAAGCAGAAGTGGGAAACCGTCCTGCCGACCAGCGCAGAAGCTAAGTCGTGAGCCTCGGCGGCTACACGGCACCGCGGGGCGAGGATGCGGTGCTGGTTGCCGTGCAGCACGGAATCGCTGGCCGCCCAGGCGTTCTCCCGGGCGCGCGGGCACTCTCGCACTTCGGCGAGCACAGCGCGGGCTGGGTGGGGGTAGCGCTGCTCGGCGCCCTCGCGCAGCCTCGGCGACGCCGCGCGTGGTTGACGGCTGGCGTCGGCGCGTTCATCGCGCACGCGGCCGCCGTGGTGATCAAGCGGGTCGTCAAGCGGACCCGCCCAGAGCACCCCGACATCTCGGTGAACGTCGGCACGCCAAGCAAGCTGAGCTTCCCGTCCGCTCACGCCACCTCCACCACCGCCGCGGCGCTGCTGTTGGCACGCGCCACGCGGTCGAGACTGCCCCTGCTGGTGGTGCCGCCGATGGCGTTGTCCCGCCTGGTGCTCGGGGTGCACTACCCGACCGACGTGCTCACGGGCATGGTGGTCGGCGCCGCCGTTGCCAGCACGGTCGGTGCCGTGGGAGACCGCGTCGAGAGAACGTCGAAGGAGCCCGGTAAGTGAGCGAGCAAGCCGCGCCGGTGGTCGGCCCACCCAAGAATCTGTTCAGCGGGATCATCAAGGCGTTGCGCCCACGCCAGTGGGTGAAGAACCTGCTGGTGCTCGCCGCGCCGTTGGCGGCGTTCGGCGTCGAGGCCTCCTACGACTACCTCGACGTGCTGATCAAGGTCGGTATCGCGTTCGTGGCGTTCAGCCTCGCGGCGTCGTCCATCTATCTGATCAACGACGCCCGCGATGTCGATGCCGACCGGGAACACCCCACCAAGCGGTTCCGGCCGATCGCGGCGGGCGTGGTCCCGGTGGGACTGGCCTACACGATGGCCGTGGTGCTGGCGCTGGCATCACTGGCCATCTCGTTCCTCGCCACGCCCAACCTCGCGATCGTCATGGCGATCTACATCGCGGTTCAGCTGGCCTACTGCTTCGGTCTCAAGCACCAGGCCGTCCTCGACATCTGCATCGTGTCATCGGGATTCCTGCTGCGCGCCATCGCCGGTGGCGTCGCGGCGGATATCCCACTGTCACAGTGGTTCCTGCTGATGATGGCGTTCGGGTCGCTGTTCATGGCGGCGGGCAAGCGCTACGCCGAACTGCAGCTCGCCGAGCGCACCGGCGCCAAGATCCGCAAGTCGCTGGAGAGTTACACGAGCAGCTACCTGCGGTTCGTCTGGACGTTGTCGGCCACCGCCGTGGTGGTCTGCTACGGCCTGTGGGCGTTCTACCGGGACGGCCCAGCGGGTGGTTCGTGGTTCGCCGTTTCGATGATTCCCTTCACCATCGCGATCCTGCGCTACGCCGTCGACGTCGACGGCGGTCAGGCCGGCGAGCCCGAGGAGATCGCGTTCGGCGACCGGGTGCTGCAGCTGCTCGCAGTGGCGTGGATCGGAACCATCGGTGCTGCAGTCATCTTCAGCTGACCGGCTGATGTCCGCCGTCGCGCGCCGGATGGCGCGCGGAGCGGCGTTTCCCTATCACGCCAGCGTCCGGATCAGCCTCTGGCTGAGTGTGGTGGTGGTGGCCGCACTGTTCGGCTGGGGCGCCTGGCAGCGCCGCTGGATCGCCGACGACGGTCTGATAGTCCTGCGCACCGTCCGAAATCTGCTGGCGGGCAACGGTCCCGTCTTCAACAAGGGCGAGCGGGTCGAGGCCAACACCTCGACGTTGTGGACCTACCTCGTCACATTCTTCAGCTGGCTCGGTGGCTCGCTGCAGATGGAGTACGTCGTCCTGACGTTGGCGCTGACGCTGAGCGTCGCTGGTGTGGTGTTCGCGATGCTGGGCACGGGCAGGTTGTACGCACCGGGTCTACGCGGCAAGCGGGCGTTGCTTCTGCCCGCCGGTGTGCTGGTGTACGCCGCGATCCCGCCGGCCAGGGACTTCGCCACATCGGGTCTCGAAAATGGTTTGGTGCTGGCCTATCTCGGGCTGCTGTGGTGGATGATGGTCTGCTGGTCGCAGGCGCTGCGGGCTGATCCGGGCACGTCGGTGGGGGTCAACGCGGGCGGGTCGGTGGGCGTCAATACCGTCAGCCGCCCCTTCGAGATGACGCTGGCATTCGTCGCCGGCCTGTCGGTGCTGGTGCGTCCCGAGCTCGCGTTGATCGGCGGCCTGGCGCTGGTGATGATGCTCATCGCCGCCCGCGACCGGCAGCGCCGGCTGCTCATCATCGCCGCGGGCGGGCTGTTGCCGGTCGCCTACGAGGTGTTCCGGATGGGCTACTACGGTCTCCTGGTTCCGGGCACCGCGATCGCCAAGGACGCCACCGGTTCCAAGTGGGCGCAGGGTTTCACCTATCTCGCCAACTTCAACCAGCCCTACATGTTGTGGGTGCCGATCATGCTGCTCGCGGCGGTGGGTCTGGTGATGTTCGCGACCAGGACCATGCCGTGGTGGACCACGCACCGTCCGCCTGAGGGTGTGGGCCGGTTGGCACGGACGGTCCAGAGTCCGCCCGCCGTAGTCGCTTTCATGGTTCTCAGCGGTGTCCTGCAGGCGGTGTACTGGGTGCGTCAGGGCGGCGACTTCATGCACGGCCGGGTTCTGCTCACCCCGCTGTTCTGTGTTCTGATGCCCATCGCGGTGATCCCTGTGGTGCTGCCCGACGGCACCCGGTTCACCCGGGTCGGTGGTTATCTGCTGGCCGGGTCAACGATGGCGATGTGGCTCGCGATCGTGGGATGGTCACTGTGGGCGGCGAATTCGCCCGGTATGGGCAGTGACGCCACCCGTGTGACCCACAGCGGCATCGTCGACGAGCGCCGCTTCTACGCCCAGGCAACCGGGCACGCACACCCACTGACCGCCGCCGACTACCTCGACTATCCGCGGATGCGGTCGATGTTGCAGGCGATCGACAACACACCCGACGGTGCATTGCTGCTGCCGTCGGGCAACTACGACCAATGGGACGTGGTGCCCGCCATACCGCCGCCACCCCCGGCGCCCGGTGAGCCGCCGTCGGATCAGCGCGGACCGCACACGGTGTTCTTCACCAACATGGGTATGACGGCCATGAACCTCGGACTGGACGTCCGTGTGATCGATCAGATCGGTCTGGCCAACCCGTTGGCCGCACACACTGAGCGCATCGAGGACGGCCGCATCGGGCACGACAAGAATCTCTTCCCGGACTGGGCCGTCGCTGAGGGACCGTTCCTGAAGGAGCGTCCGTACATCCCGCTCTACCTCGACGAGGACTGGATCGCTCAGGCTCAGGTCGCACTGGAGTGCCCCGAGACTGACGCCATGCTCAACGCGGTGCGGGGACCGATGGGACCGCGCAGATTCCTGTCGAACGTTCTCCACGCGTATGAGTTCGGCAAATACCGGATCAACCGTGTGCCGCTTTACGAGCTGGAGCGGTGCGGGCTCACCCCGCCGCCACCGAGAAATCCGCCATACACCGGGTTGCCAGCTACCGGTCCGTGACGCATCACACTGCGATTTGTCCGGGTGTGACGTTGTCTGCTTTGGTTACGCCAGAGTAACGCTGCAGCCATGTTGACGCGATAAGCACGTCAGTGAGTCACCACGTGCCATGAGCTGTGCCGCGGAATCGCCGCTACGTCGGCGCCGGACATACGGAATGGATATTAAGTGCAGCAAATGCGAACTAGATCACGCGCAGGTGCAGTGAGCGGCGGAATACGTCGCATGATCGTGGCGATGGCCGGGGTGCTGGTGTTGCCCGCCGCGGCGGTTTTCGCCGGTGGTGTGGCCACTGTTGCCACCGCGCCGACAGCGCACGCCTTCTCGCGCGCCGGGCTGCCGGTGGAGTACCTCGACGTGTACTCGACGGCGATGGGCCGCAATATCCGTGTCCAGTTCCAGCCCGCGTACGCCCCTGTCGAACCCGTCGCCCCCGAGGCGGCAGATCCGAGCGCGGGACCCGACGGCGCACCTGCCGTGACACCCGCCCCCGTCCCGCACGGCAGCGGCATCCAGCCACCCGTCGCGGCGGCCCCGAGCCCGGCCGTCTACCTCCTCGACGGTCTGCGGGCGCAGGACGATTTCAACGGATGGGACATCAACACCCCGGCGTTCGAGTGGTTCAACGACTCGGGCGTCGCGACGGTCATGCCCGTCGGCGGGCAGTCGAGCTTCTACACCGACTGGTACTCACCGTCGAGTTTCAACAACCAGACCTACACCTACAAGTGGGAGACCTTCCTCACCCAGGAACTGCCGATGTGGTTGGCCTCCAACAAGCAGGTGTCCATGACGGGTAACGCCATCGTCGGACTGTCGATGGCCGGTGGAGCCGCGCTGACATTGGCGGCGTACCACCCGGCGCAGTTCAAGTTCGCCTCGTCGCTGTCCGGATTCCTCAACCCCTCGACACTCTTCATGAAGCAGGCGATTCGCGTCGCGATGCTCGATGCCGGCGGCTTCAACGTCGACAACATGTGGGGTCCGCCATGGGATTCGGCGTGGAAGCGCAACGACCCTGTGTTGCAGGTGGACCGCCTCGTCGCCAACCGCACCCGGTTGTGGATCTACTGCGCGCCGGGTGGCGGCCCGCTCGACGAGAACGTCGATCCCGGCCAGTCGTTCAACGCCAACAGCTTGGAATCGCTTGCGATCAACAGCAACAAGCGATTTCAGGAGAAGTACGACAAGGCGGGTGGCGCCAACGCCACCTTCGTGTTCCCGTCAGAGGGAAACCACTCCTGGTCGTACTGGGGTGCGCAACTGCAGGCGATGAAGCCCGATCTGATCGCCACGCTAAACGGCTGAGCGGGAGACCAGCGTCGATTCTTTTCGCTGGGAAGGACCACCCGCTGATGTGGTTGACTACACATGCGCGCAGCGAGTCTGACGTGCGGCACACGACAGATCGGATGAACACACGCATGAGTTTTGTTTCGAAGTTGGTGCGCCGCTTGGCGGTTGCGGGCGCGGCAGCTGCGCTGCTGCCCGGACTCGTTGGCGCGCTCGGCAGCTCGGCGACTGCGGGAGCGTTCTCGCGACCGGGTCTGCCCGTCGAGTACCTGATGGTGCCATCTGCGGGTATGGGCAAGGACATCAAGATCCAGTTCCAGAGTGGCGGACCGGATTCGCCTGCCGTTTACCTCCTCGACGGTCTGCGTGCACAGGACGACTTCAACGGCTGGGACATCAACACCCCGGCGTTCGAGTGGTACTACAACTCGGGCCTGTCGGTCGTCATGCCCGTCGGCGGTCAGTCCAGCTTCTACAGCGACTGGTACCAGCCGGCATGCAATAAGGCCGGTGTCTGCCAGACCTACAAGTGGGAGACGTTCCTGACTCAGGAGCTGCCCGCCTACCTCGCCGCCAATCACCAGGTGCGTCGAAACGGCAGCGCGGCGGTCGGTCTGTCGATGGCCGGTTCGGCGGCGCTGACGCTGGCGATCCACCATCCGGCGCAATTCCCGTACGCGGCATCGCTGTCGGGCTTCCTGAACCTCTCCGAGGGCTGGTGGCCGATGTTGGTCGGCATCTCCATGGGTGATGCGGGTGGCTACAAGGCCGACGCCATGTGGGGACCGTCGAGCGATCCGGCGTGGAAGCGCAACGACCCGATGGTCAACATCTCGACGCTCGTCGCGAACAACACCCGCATCTGGATCTACTGCGGTGACGGCACCCCGACCGACCTCGACGCCGGCACCAGCACGGGCAACCTGTTCAACGGGAAGTTCCTCGAGGGCTTCACGTTGCGGACCAACAAGACGTTCCAGGAGAACTACATCGCGGCCGGGGGGACGAACGGAGTGTTCAACTTCCCGCAGAACGGGACACATGCCTGGAACTACTGGGGTTCGCAGTTGCAGCAAATGAAGCCTGACATCCAGCGGGTGCTGGGCGCGACGCCGCAGGCCTGATCAGGTCCACATAGTCATAGCGCGACGAATCGACGGCGGTTATCCCCCTGGGGGATGCCGCCGTCGGTCATTTCCGGCGCCGCCAGACTGCGTGATGTGATTCACTACACGCGGGCTGACCGGGGGTCCGGCAAAGCGGCGACACCGGTACCAGACGAGCGAAGAAGAGGATTGGCATGAGGCTGTTTTCGGTGCTGTTCCGCGCGATGTGCGCGTTGACGCTGGCCCTGGGGCTTTGGACCGTGACCCCGCAGACCGCGAGCGCCGCCGCCGTCGAGAACTTGATGGTGCCGTCCGCGGCGATGGGCCGCGACATCCCGGTGTCGTTCATGGCGGGCGGGCCGCACGCGGTCTACCTGCTCGATGCGTTCAACGCCGCACCCGACGTCAGCAACTGGGTGACGGCGGGCAACGCGATGAACACGCTCGCGGGCAAGGGCATCTCGGTGGTCGCCCCCGCCGGTGGCGCCTGGAGCATGTACACCAACTGGGAGGCCGACGGCAGCAAGCAGTGGGAGACGTTCCTGTCCGCCGAGCTGCCGGACTGGCTGGCCGCCAACAAGGGGCTGGCGCCCGGTGGGCACGGCATCGTGGGCGCCTCGCAGGGCGGGACCGCCGCGATGACGATGGCCGCATTCCACCCCGACCGGTTCCGCTACGCGGGCTCGATGTCGGGTTTCATGACCCCGTCGGCCACACAGCTGAATGGCGCGATCACCGCTGGCCTGGCCCAGTTCGGCGGCGTTAATACCCAAGCCATGTGGGGTGCGGCACAGTTGGGCCGCTGGAAGTGGCACGACCCGGACGTCCACATCCAGCTGTTGAAGGACAACAACACCCGGATCTGGGTCTTCAGCCCCGCGACGCTGACGTGTAGCGACCCGGCCGCGATGATCGGCTACTGCGATCAGGCCCAGGGCAGCAATCGCACGTTCTACCAGCACTATCGCTCGGTCGGCGGCAGTAACGGGCACTTCGACTTCCCGACAGGCGGGCAGCACGACTGGGGTACCTGGGCGCCGCAGCTCGCGGCGCTGTCGGGCGAGCTGACCGCCACGATCAAGTAGGACGCGCAGGTCAAGGGGACGCCGGATCGCAGCCGGTACCTTGGTCATCGTGCCGTCCCGCCGTTCGCTGACCCCATTGACGTTGTCGATGATGGTCGCGGTCGCCGCCGTCTCGGTGAGCGCGTGCGAAGTGAGTGACAACGTCATCACGAGTATCGGAATGGCCACGTCCGCGACCGTGGAATCACCATCGGACGTGCCAGGCATGGACCCGCCCCCCAGGGGGCTCGCGGGCGGACCGCTTGGGGCGATGGATGTCACCCCCAAGCAGCGCAGTTACCTCGACGCGCTGGCTTCAGCTGGCGTCGCCCCTTCCAGCGAGCTGCTGGCGCTGAGCATCGGCGCCTATGTCTGTCAGGCCCACGCGGCGAGCCAGAGCGATCAGGCGGTGTGGGACTTCGTCCTGCCGATGGTGCGTGATGACGTGCGCGACTCCCATCCGAGTTCGGAGGCACTGCCCGCCGGGCAGGTCAACTCCGTGACCGCCGACTACATTCGCATCGCCACCGAACGACTCTGCTAGCAGGAGAACAGCTCACTTCATGGCCACCAAACGCGCCAACAGGCGCCACCGCATCCTCGCCTTGGCCGCCGCAGTTGCGGTCGCCGTGCTGGTCACGGTGGTTGTCGCCGCTGTGGTGGTGTGGCTGCGCCAGCCCGCCACCCCGCCATCGGCCACCCCGCCGAGCGCCATTCCTCCGACGAGTAGTGGGCCGGCGCCGTCCAAGCCGCGCCCGGAGTTCCAGGACGCGAGCTGTCCTGACGTCCAACTGATCTCGGTTCCCGGCACGTGGGAGTCATCACCGCAGATGGACCCGCTCAACCCGGTGCAGTTCCCCATCGCGCTGCTTCTGAACGTGACCAACCCGCTGCGCGACGCTTTCGGCACCGACCGCCTGGCGCAGTACACGGTTCCCTACACCGCGCAGTTCCACAATCCGTTCGCCGCCGACAAGCAGATGTCCTACAACGACAGTCGGGCCGAGGGCACGGCCGCGACGGTCAAGGCGATGAAGGACATCAACGAGCGCTGCCCGCTGACCAGTTTCGTGTTGGTGGGCTTCTCTCAGGGCGCCATCATCGCCGGTGACATCGCCAGCGACATCGGCAACGGGCGCGGGCCCGTCGACCAGGATCTGGTGCTCGGCGTGACGCTGATCGCCGACGGCCGTCGGCAGGACAGCGTCGGCAAGGACGTCGGGCCCAACCCGCCGGGTCAGGGCGCGGAGATCACGCTCGCCGAGGTGCCGATGCTCAAACAGCTCGGTCTGGAGATGACCGGCCCGCGGCCTGGCGGCTTCGGGTGGCTCAACGACCGCACCAATGAGATCTGCGCGGCGGGTGATCTGATCTGTGCCGCACCCCAGGGTGCGTTCTCCATCACCAACCTGCCGAAGACGCTGGAGGTGCTGTCCGGTGGCGCCGGTCAACCGGTGCACGCCCTCTACAACACGCCGGACTTCTGGGTGCTCGACGGCCAGACCTCCACGCAGTGGACGCAGAACTGGGCGAGGGGGCTGATTGAGAATGCTCCGCACCCGAAGCACGGATGAGTCACGATCCAGCCAAGATCGGCGAATATCGGCCAATCGATTTGGCCCCTATCCGCGCGTCACCTAACATTAAGAGAAACGTAAGAGTGCCCGGGGCGAGCGAAGCGACGGGAGAGTTGGACGTGGGTCGCCCGTGCGGTGTCCGAATCCGAGGTCCGGTAACCGGCGCGCACCGACCGGTAGGATGCACGAGGTTTGGCATCGGCGGGTGCGATACCCGCCCGAGACGTTGAGAGCCACCCGGATGCGCCACCGCCACCCACGGGGCTTTGCGGTGAATGCAGTCTGACAGGAGAGTAGTGACATGGGATTCCACAACCCGTTCCTCAAGGACGGTCAGATCAAGATTCCCGACAATGGCAGCCTGGTCAAGCACGTCGAGAAGTGGGCGAAGGTGCGCGGCAACAAGGTCGCCTACCGGTTCCTGGACTTCTCCACCGAACGCGAGGGTCTCGAACGCGAGCTGAACTGGTCTGACTTCGGTGCCCGCAACCGGGCCATCGGTGCCCGGCTGCAGCAGGTCACCGAGCCCGGCGACCGCGTCGCGATCCTCTGCCCGCAGAACCTCGACTACATGGTCGCGTTCTTCGGGACCCTGTACTCGGGCCGCATCGCCGTGCCGCTGTTCGACCCCAACGAGCCCGGTCACGTCGGACGGCTGCACGCCGTGCTCGACGACTGCCAGCCGTCGGCGATCCTGACCACCACAGCCGCCGCGGAGGGTGTGCGCAAGTTCTTCCGCAGCAGGCCGGCCAAGGACCGCCCCCGCGTCATCGCGGTCGACGCCGTGCCCGACGAGGTCGGCGTCACCTGGGAGCCGGTGGCCGTTCATCTCGACACCATCGCCTACCTGCAGTACACGTCGGGCTCGACCCGCATCCCCACGGGTGTGCAGATCACCCACCTGAACCTGGCGACCAACGTCATTCAGGTGATCGACGCGCTCGACGGTGATGAAGGCGACCGCGGGGTCACCTGGCTGCCGTTCTTCCACGACATGGGCCTCATCACCGCGCTGGTCGCCCCGATGATCGGGCACTACGTCACCTTCATGACCCCCGCGGCGTTCGTCCGGCGGCCGGGCCGCTGGATCCGCGAGATGGCGCGCAAGCCCGATGACACCGGTGGCGTCATCTCGGTGGCCCCCAACTTCGCCTTCGACCACGCCGCGGCACGCGGAGTCCCCAAGGACGGTGAGGAACCGCTGGACCTGTCCAACGTCAAGGCGGTCCTCAACGGCAGCGAGCCGATCTCGGCGGCGACGGTGCGTAGGTTCAACGAGGCCTTCGCGCCGTATGGTTTCGCGCCCAAGGCGATCAAGCCGTCCTACGGTTTGGCCGAGGCGACGCTGTTCGTCTCGACGACCCCCGCTGGCGATCCGCCGAAGATCGTCTACGTGGACCGTGACGCGCTCAACCAGCACCGGTTCGTCGAGGTGCCCGAGGACGCGCCCAGCGCGGTCGCCCAGGCATCGGCGGGCAAGGTCGGTATCGCCGAGTGGGCCGTCATCGTCGACGCCGAGTCGGCCACGGAGCTGGCCGACGGCCAGATCGGTGAGATCTGGATCAGCGGACAGAACATGGGCACCGGCTACTGGGGCAAGCCCGAGGAGACGGTCGCAACCTTCCAGAACATCCTGAAGTCGCGAAGCACCCCGTCACACGCTGAGGGTGCGACCGATGACGCGACGTGGGTGGCGACGGGCGACTACGGCGCCTTCTACGACGGTGAGCTCTACATCACCGGTCGTGTGAAGGATCTCGTCATCATCGACGGCCGCAACCACTACCCGCAGGATCTGGAGTACTCCGCGCAGGAGGCCACCAAGGCCCTGCGCGTCGGCTACGTGGCCGCGTTCTCGGTGCCGGCCAACCAGCTGCCCGACGTGGTGTTCGACAATGCGCATGCAGGTCTCAAGCGCGATCCGCAGGACACCTCCGAGCAGTTGGTCATCGTCGGGGAGCGGGCCGCCGGCGCGCACAAGCTCGACCAGGCCCCCGTCATCGACGACATCCGTGCGGCGATCGCTGTGCGCCACGGCGTCACCGTGCGCGACGTGCTGTTGACCTCGGCGGGAGCGATTCCTCGTACCTCAAGCGGCAAGATCGGCAGACGCGCCTGCCGCGCGGCATACCTTGACGGCAGTCTGCGCAACGGGAAGATCGCCAACGACTTCCCGGATGCCACCGACTGACCGGACGTTCGTCGACTCAGGCCGCCCGGCGGCGAAAGTGAACAGTGAAAATGACTGACTCGCAAGATAATTCGCAATCAGCCGAGGCGGCAGCCTCAGATCCGGCCACCGAGGCGGCAGCCGAGAACCCGGTGGCCGAGAACGCGGCGGCCGGGAGCGCGGTGGCCCGCACCGACATGACGATCCCCGAGCTGCGCGAATGGCTGCGCAACTGGATCGGCAACGCCACCGGCCAGTCCCCGGACGGTATCGACGAGTCGGCTCCGATGGTCGAACTCGGCCTGTCCTCGCGTGACGCGGTCGCCATGGCCAGCGATATCGAGGACCTCACCGGGGTCATGCTGACGGCCACCGTGGTGTTCCGGAACCCGACCATCGAGTCGCTGGCGACGGTGATCATCGAGGGCGAGCCCGAGGTTGACCAGGCCGCACTCGACGGCGAGGACTGGTCCCGCGCGGCTGACGTCGACGATATCGCCATCGTCGGGATCGGCACCCGCCTTCCGGGTGACCTCAACACCCCAGAAACACTGTGGCAGGGCCTGATCGAGGGCCGCGACGCCATCACCGATCTGCCCGAGGGTCGCTGGGAGGAGTTCCTCGGCGAGCCCCGGATCGCGGAGCGGGTCGCCAAGGCCCGCACCCGCGGCGGCTACCTGACCGATATCAAGGGCTTCGACTCCGAGTTCTTCGCACTGTCGAAGATGGAAGCCGACAATATCGATCCGCAGCAGCGGATGGCTCTCGAGCTGACCTGGGAAGCGTTGGAGCACGCCAGGATTCCGGCATCGAGCCTGCGTGGTGAGAGCGTCGGCGTCTACGTCGGTGCATCGAATAACGACTACAGCTTCCTGTCGGTGTCCGATCCCTCGACGGCGCATCCGTATGCCATCACCGGCACCACGAGTTCGATCATCGCGAACCGGGTGTCCTACTTCTACGACTTCCGCGGCCCATCAATGGCCATCGACACCGCGTGCTCGTCGTCGCTGGTCGCCGTGCACGAGGGTGTCAAGGCACTGCGCGCAGGTGATGTCGACGTCGTGGTCGCCGGCGGTGTCAACGCGTTGATCACCCCGCTGGTCACCATCGGCTTCGACGAGGTCGGCGGCGTGCTCGCACCCGACGGTCGGATCAAGTCCTTCTCCGCTGACGCCGACGGCTACGCCCGTTCCGAGGGTGGCGGCATGCTGGTGCTCAAGCGCGTCGCCGACGCGCGTCGCGACGGTGACGAGATCCTCGCCGTGATCGCGGGCAGCGCGGTCAATCACGACGGCCGTTCGAACGGCATGCTCGCGCCGAATCCCGACGCGCAGGAGCAGGTACTTCGCAAGGCCTACAAGGACGCCGGCATCGACCCGCGCACCGTCGACTACGTCGAGGCGCACGGCACCGGCACCATCCTCGGTGACCCGATCGAGGCCGACGCGCTCGGCCGAGTCGTCGGCCGGGGCCGTGCCGCGGACAAGCCCGCCCTGCTCGGTGCGGTGAAGTCCAATCTGGGGCACCTCGAGTCGGCCGCCGGTGCGGCGAGCCTCGCGAAGGTGGTGCTGTCACTCAAGAACGACAAGCTGCCGCCGTCGATCAACTACGCGGGCCCGAACCCCTACATCGACTTCGACCGGGAACACCTCAAGGTCAACGACACCGTCTCGGATTGGCCGCGCTACAGCGGGCACGCCATCGCGGGCGTCTCGGGCTTCGGCTTCGGCGGTGCCAACGCACACCTGGTGCTTCGTGAGGTGCTGCCGGCCGACCTCATCGAGCCCGAGCCGGAAACCGAAGCGGTGGAAGGCAAGAAGGATGCCGGTGACGCCGGAGCGGTTTTCGTCGGCGGCGTCCGCATGGACGAGTACGGCGAGTTCATCGACAACGATGACGACGATGACGCCGATGAGTACGGCACGTCCGCCCAGGGTTCCGAGGAGCCCGAGCTTCCCGGCCTGACCGATGAGGCACTGCGCCTGCTCGAGGTGGCCCGCGAGGAGCTTGCGGCCGAGGAGTCCGCGGCAGCCGCCGAGGGCCCGGCGAAACCGCTGGTGCCCCTTGCGGTGTCGGGTTTCCTGACCTCACGCAAGCGCGCCGCCGCGGCTGAGCTGGCCGACTGGATCGAGAGCCCGGAGGGTCGGGAGTCGTCGCTGGAGTCGATCGGGCGCGCACTGTCGCGGCGCAACCACGGCCGGTCGCGCGCCGTGGTGCTCGCGCATGACCACGACGAGGCGATCAAGGGTCTGCGGGCGCTCGCCGAGGGTAAGCAGAGCCCCCTGGTGCTGGCCGCCGACGGTCCGGTGACCAACGGTCCGGTGTGGGTGCTCGCCGGTTTTGGTGCGCAGCACCGCAAGATGGGCAAGAGCCTCTACCTGCGCGACGAGATCTTCGCCGAGTGGATCAACAAGGTCGATGCCTACGTGCAGGACGAGCGCGACTACTCCGTCGTGGAGCTGATCCTCGACGACTCCCAGGACTACGGCATCGAGACCACGCAGACCGTGATCTTCGCGATCCAGGTCGCACTCGGTGAGGTGCTCAAGGCGCACGGCGCGAAACCCGGTGCGCTGGTGGGTCAGTCGCTGGGTGAGGCGGCCGCGGCCTACTTCGCGGGCGGTCTGTCGCTCGAGGACGCCACGCGCACCATCTGCTCGCGCGCCCACCTCATGGGTGAGGGTGAGGCGATGCTGTTCGGTGAGTACATCCGCCTGATGGCGCTCGTCGAGTACTCCGCCGAGGAGATCAAGACGGTCTTCTCGGACTACCCCGATCTCGAGGTGTGCGTGTACGCGGCGCCGACCCAGACGGTCATCGGTGGCCCGCCCGAGCAGGTCGACGCGATCATCGCGCGCGCCGAGTCGGAGGGCAAGTTCGCCCGCAAGTTCCAGACCAAGGGCGCCAGCCACACCCAGCAGATGGATCCGCTGCTCGGCGAACTGGCCGCCGAGATCCAGGGCATCGAACCACGTCCGCTGCAGGTCGCGTACTACTCGACGGTGCATGAGGGCGGCCTGATTCGGGCCGGCGCCGAGCCGATCCACGACGTCGACTACTGGAAGAAGGGCCTGCGGCACAGCGTGTACTTCACGCACGGCATCCGCAACGCCGTCGACAACGGGCACACCACGTTCCTGGAGTTGGCCCCGAATCCGGTGGCGCTCATGCAGGTTGGCCTGACCACGGCCAGCGCTGGGCTTCATGACGCGCAGCTGATTGCCACCTTGGCGCGCAAGCAGGACGAGGTCGACTCGATGACCACGGCCATGGCGAGCCTGTTCGTGCACGGCCACGACCTCGATTTCCGCACCCTGTTCCCGCGCCGCTCCCGTGGCCTGGCCGGCGCGCTGGACTTCGCGGGTATCCCCCCGACCCGGTTCAAGCGCAAGCCGCACTGGCTGGACGTGCGGTTCGCCGGCGACGGCAGCGCGATCATGCCGGGTGCCCACGTGGCGATGCCCGACGGTCGGCACGTGTGGGAGTTCGCCCCGCGCGACGCCACCGACCTCGCCTCGCTCGTCAGAGCCGCTGCGGTGCAGGTGATCCCGGATGCGAAGCTGACGGCGTTCGAGCAGCGCGCGGTGCCGTCCGACGACGCGCGTCTCGTGACGTCGCTGACCCGGCACCCCGGCGGTGCGACGGTGCAGGTGCACGCCCGCATCGGCGATTCGTTCACCCTCGTCTACGACGCGATCGTCTCGCGTGGCGGCGCGGCCACCACATTGCCGACCGCAGTCGGCGCGGGCATCGCGGTCGCCACCGACGCCGTGGCCGCCCAGGGCGTGCCCGACGTGACGCCGGATGACGCGCCTTCAGATGACGCAGCGATCCTGAGTGACAACCTGACCAAGGGGGCGAACCTCGGTTCGGGCTTCGCCAAGTGGTCTCCTGACTCCGGCGAGACCATCGCGCAGCGGCTTGGCACCATCGTCGGCAGCGCCATGGGCTACGAGCCCGAGGATCTGCCGTGGGAGGTGCCGCTGATCGAGCTGGGTCTGGACTCGCTGATGGCGGTGCGGATCAAGAACCGCGTCGAGTACGACTTCGACCTTCCGCCGATTCAGCTGACCGCGGTGCGCGACGCCAACCTGTACGCCGTCGAGAAGCTGATCCAGTACGCGATCGAGCATCGCGATGAGGTCGGCGAGCTCGCCGAGCAGCAGAAGGGTCAGACGGCCGAGGAGATCGCCGCGGCCCAGGCCGAGCTGCTGGGTGGCGCCACCACCGTGGCCGAACTCGAGGCGAAGCTGGCCGAGGCCGGACACTCCCTCGGGGAGAAGAAGGACACGCAGGAGAAGGACGCGCAGGAGAAGGATGCGGCCGCGCCGGCCGACATCCCGGCCCCGCCGACCAATCCGGCGGGCCCCGCGGTCCCGCCACCGCCCCCGCCGACGAACCCGGCGGGTCCCAGTGCCGCCGGTGCGGCAGCTGCGGTGCTCACCCAGGAGGCCGTCACTGAGGCGCTCGGCGCCGACGTTCCTCCGCGTGACGCGGCCGAGCGCGTCACGTTCGCCACCTGGGCGATCGTGACCGGCAAGTCACCCGGCGGCATCTTCAACGAGTTGCCGTCGCTGGACGCCGCTGTTGCGGAGAAGATGGCAGACCGGCTGTCCGAGCGCGCAGAGGGCGTTATCACTGTCGAGAACGTGACATCGGCCAAGACCATCGAGGAACTGGCCACCCACGTCCGAAACCAGCTCGAGGACGGCGTGGTGGACGGCTTCGTCCGCACCCTGCGCGCCGCATCGGAGGGCTCGAATGGCGTGCCGCTGTTCGTGTTCCACCCGGCAGGTGGATCCACGGTGGTCTACGAGCCGCTGATCAAGCGGTTGCCCGCCGACATCCCGGTGTTCGGCATCGAGCGGGTTGAGGGCTCCATCGAGGAGCGGGCCGCCGAGTACGTGCCCAAACTGCTGGAGATGCACAAGGGCCCGTTCGTGCTGGCGGGCTGGTCGCTGGGCGGTGCGCTGGCCTACGCGTGCGCCATCGGACTCAAGCAGGCCGGTGCCGATGTCCGCTTCGTCGGCCTGATCGACTGCGTGCGCCCGGGCGTGCCGATCGACAAGTCCCAGGCCGGGATGCGTGCGCGCTGGGATCGTTACGCGCGTTTCGCCGAGCGCACCTTCAACGTCGAGGTCCCTGAGATTCCCTACGAGGAACTGGAGAAGCTCGACGACGAGGGCCAGGTGAAGTACGTCCTGGACATCGTCGCGCAGAGCGGCGTGCAGATCCCCGGCGGGATCATCGAGCACCAGCGCACCTCGTACCTGGATAACCGGGCGCTGGACACCATCGAGATCCAGCCCTACGACGGACATGTCACGCTCTACATGGCCGATCGCTACCACGATGACGCCATCGTCTTCGAGCCCTCTTACGCCACCCGTCAGCCCGACGGCGGGTGGGGGGAGTTCGCGTCGAATCTGGAGGTCGTGCCCATCGGGGGCGAACACATCCAGGCGATCGATGAGCCGTACATTGCGAAGGTCGGCGCGCACATGAGCGAGGCGATCAACCAGGTTGAGGCTGAGGAGAAGAAGCCCAAGTGACAGCGGACGCCCCCACCCCCGCCAAGCCGCACACCACGGCCGAGAAGCTAGCCGACCTGCGGGCGAGGCTGGAACTCGCCAAGGATCCCGGCGACGAGAAGGCCAGGGCGAAGCGCGACAAGAGAGGTATCCCGTCGGCGCGGGCGCGCATCCACTCGCTGCTGGATCCGGGCACCTTCCTCGAGATCGGCGCGCTGGCCAAGACGCCGGGTGATCCCAACGCGTTCTACGGTGACGGCGTCGTCACCGGCCACGGCATGATCGACGGCCGCCCGGTGGGTGTGTTCAGCCACGACCAGACCGTCTTCCAGGGCTCGGTCGGGGAGATGTTCGGCCGCAAGGTCGCCAAGCTGATGGAGTGGGTCGCCATGGTCGGCTGCCCGATCATCGGCATCAACGACTCCGCGGGCGCGCGCATCCAGGACACCGCGACATCGCTGGCCTGGTACGCCGAGTTGGGCCGACGCCACGAACTGCTCCGCGGACTGGTTCCCGAGATCTCGCTCATCTTCGGCAAGTGCGCCGGTGGTGCGGTGTACTCGCCGATCCAGACCGACCTGGTGGTCGCCGTCCGGGATCAGGGCTACATGTTCGTCACGGGTCCTGACGTCATCAAGGACGTCACCGGTGAGGAGGTGTCGCTCGATGAACTCGGCGGTGCCGATGCGCAGGCCAGGTACGGCAACATCCATCAGGTGGTGGAGTCGGAGGCCGCGGCGTTCCAGTACGTGCGCGACTACCTGAGTTTCCTGCCCGCCAACACCTTTGACGGCCCGCCCATCGTCAACCCAGGTCTCGAACCGGAGATCACTCCGCACGACCTGGAACTCGACGCGATCGTGCCCGACGCCGACAACACGGCATACGACATGCACGAGATCCTGCTGCGCATCTTCGACGACGGTGACGTCTTCGAGGTCGCCGAGCAGGCGGGCCCGGCGATCATCACCGCCTTCGCCCGGGTGGGGGGCCGACCGGTGGGTGTTATCGCCAACCAGCCCATGTACATGTCGGGTGCCATCGACAACGAGGCTTCTGACAAGGCCGCCCGCTTCATCCGGTTCTGCGACTCGTTCAACACGCCGCTGGTGTTCGTGGTCGACACCCCCGGGTTCATGCCGGGCGTGGAGCAGGAGAAGGGCGGCATCATCAAGCGTGGTGGCCGCTTCCTCAACGCCGTCGTCGAGGCCGATGTACCGAAGGTCACCATCACCGTGCGCAAGTCCTACGGCGGTGCCTACGCGGTGATGGGCTCCAAGCAGCTGACCGCCGATCTGAACTTCGCATGGCCCACCGCGCGCATCGCGGTGATCGGTGCCGAGGGCGCCGCCCAGTTGCTGGTCAAGCGGTTCCCGGATCCGACGGCACCCGAGGTGCAGAAGATCCGCGCCGACTTCATCGAGGGTTACAACGCCAACTTGGCGACGCCGTGGATCGCCGCCGAACGCGGCTACATCGACGGGGTCATCGAACCGCACCAGACCCGCCTGCTGCTGCGCAGTGCGATACGACTGCTGGCCGACAAGCAGATCTCGCGCGTGCAGCGTAAGCATGGCTTGACCCCGATCTAGGGCCCGGTTCGGGTGAACGTGCCACGCGGGGGGCCTGACGCGCGTTCAATTGGCCCTTGTGTCAAATCACTTCACCGGGCTGAGCCTCGGGCCACCACTTGGCGACCAACGCCTTGATCTGTGCGATCTCTACGCTTTCCAGTCTCCGGCTGATCCCAGCCGGACGGTGCTGATTCTCAACGCCAACCCCACGGCTGACGCGCTGCACCCCGACGCGATCTACCGGCTCGCCATCGATAACGACGGCGATCTGCTCAATGACATCGCGTTCAGCTTCGTCTTCTCCGAGCCGGCTGATGGACGTCAGACCGTTGACGTCCATCTGGCGCGTGACGACGAGGCGCTGAACCCCGAAGCCGTGGGGGCCAGGATCTTCGAGGGTGTCGAGGTGTCCTTCGGCAAGACACCGAACGTCGTCACATCGGAGGGCATCACATTCTTCGCAGGTGCTCGCAGCGACGCGTTCTTCTTCGACTTCGACGGCATCAAGAACCTGTTCGACACATCCGGTGGCCGCAACTTCACCGCACCTCACCTGGGTTCCGAATCCCCTTGGACGGGTGTGGATTCCAACACCGAGGCCAATGTGTTCTCGATGGTGCTCGAGCTGCCGACCAGCGCGCTCGGCGTGCACACCGACATGCGGATCTGGGGCCGCTGCAGTGTGCGCCGCGACGGTGAACTGCTGCACGTCGACCGGGCCGGGCACCCGTCAGTGAGCAGCTTCTTCAACACCGACGACACCAAGGAGCGGTACAACGCGTCCGAGCCGGCCGATGACCGCGAACAGTGGATCGACATGTTCGTCCACCTGATGGGCCACACCGGTGGTTACTCAAGGGATGAGGCCATCGCCGCCATCGACGAGGAGGGCACCTTGCCCGACATGCTCACCTTCGACCCGAGCAGGCCCGCCAAGTACCCGAACGGTCGGGTGTTCACCGATGACGTGATCGACTATCGGCTGGCGTTTCTGACGAAGGGCGACTGCCCGCCGACCGGGCTGAGGCCGCACACCGACACGCTGGCGGAGTTCCCGTATCTCGGCACACCGCACTGACGCAGCCGCCTAGATCGCGTCAATCTCCAGCCAGTCATCGACCTCGAACCGGTCGCCGCGCGCCACGATCGTCGCGCCACCATGACCGGGGTAGTGCGCCGGGATGACGGTCGCGCGGGCGCGCGCCGCCTCGGTGAACACCCGGTGGCGTGTCGCCGCCGCCGCACGTGCGTCGACGTCGAACCCGCACGGATCGTCGGGCCGCGGAATCTGGACAGGGCAGTGCGTGAGGTCGCCCACGAAGACGGCGGGCTTACCCGCGTCGAGCCACAGCACCGATGATCCGGGTGTGTGTCCTGGCGCTGCACGCAGTCGCAGCGACTCACTGAGCACGAGGTCCTGCGACCACAGCTCCATCTGATCGGCGATCGGTAACACGCTGTCGGAGAACACGACCCGCGCACCCTCGTCGTCACCGAGGCCATCGGGGGAGAAGTGCCGGTAGTCCGCTTCGGGCACCAGATAGCGCGCGTTGGGGAATGTCGGCACCCATGACCCGTTCACCCGGTTGGTGTTCCAGCCGACGTGGTCGGTGTGCAGATGCGTGTTGATGACGATGTCGACGTCGGCGGGCTCGAAACCGGCTGCCGCGAGCGAGGCCAGGAAGCTCGTGTCGAGGTTGGCGAGCCCCGGGATGTGCGGGCGCTCACGGTCGTTGCCGACGCCGGTGTCCACCAGCACCGTCAGACCGTCGACCTCGAGGACCCATGTCTGTATTGACACCCGCCAGCGATCGGCCTCGGGGTCGTAGAAGGTCGGCACCAGAAGGTCCGCGTTATCGGCCCAGGCCTCGGGCGGGGTCTGGGCGAACATGGTCGAGGGCACCATGAATCCGTGTTCCACCACGCGTGTCAGGGTGGCCCGTCCGAGCCGGGTGCTCTGGCTCATGCGCGATCCCGCTCCGCTTCTCGCTCGCCGCTCATGCGCGATCCCGCTCCGCTTCTCGCTCGCCGCTCATGCGCTCGAGCCTAGGCCTTGATCCGGATCTGCCCGGGTGACCACAGCCCGCTGCGCGTCGCTGAGTCGAGGTCGAGTTCGGCGGGTTCGGCGTCCACGACGGTGTCGAACCGGTGCAGCGAGCCCCAGTCCTGACCCCAGTCCTCCGACAGATACGTCGACATCACCGATGCCTTCAGCAGCAGGTCCGTGATGCCCAGCAGGCCACCGTTCTTGCCGTCCTGCCACGTGTCGGTGCTCTGCAGCTTGGCGTTGTAGTCCGGTGCGATGCGGAACTTGGGCACCTCGGTGACGCCATTGGCGTGCAGCATCGGCTGCTGGCACGGGAAGGCCAGGCCGACTGCCCAGTCCATCAGCACGGGTTGCTGCGATCCGACGTACTCCTGCACCGAGCGCACCTCGGGCACGCGTGGTGGCGTGACTGCGACCCAGTCGCCCTGGCTCAGCGACAGATCTTCGGCGATGACCCGCACGGCCACCGCGTCGGCCGGGATCTCCGCACGCGGGTAGCGCAGATTGCGCCACGACGGCGTCGGGCCCACGTCGTAGGGCTTCACCCGGCCCGCCGGGGTGAGCGCCCCGTCGGGACCGCGCCGGGCGTACTCGAGTTCGACGGTCTGCTCCGAGTCGAGACCATTGGCGACGCTGATGCCCGAGATCGTGCCCGCCGCGGTGATCACCACGAGCGGGTGCGCGTCGTCGGCGGCGGGTAGGTCGTACCACGCCGAGGCCAGCTTGCTCTCCTGTTGTGCCGCAGTCGAATACGTTCCGGCCACCGGGACACGCGCGGGGTCGAGACCATAGGGCAGTGGCACGGTCGAACCGTTGATGCCCGGCCGGGCCAGCTTGATGGGCTGGGTCCAGTCGACGTCGGTGCCGGGCTGCGGGTTGTTCAGCCGGATTGCCTCGGCGATGATGCGGTCGGGAACGCCGTTGGGGGAGAACCCTGTCGGGGCCTCTCCGCCGAGCGGACCGAGCGGACCATAGTTGCCGGGCAGGGCCGTCAGGAAACCGGCGTTGGAGTCGGGTTCCACCAGCACATCGTCGGCCAGGCCGCAGCCACCGGCGAGTGCGCGGACGTTGGCCCACCCGTTCGAATAGGTCGGGTACTGGCGGACGACGCCGATCGCCATCGACGCCATCATCACCACGACCATCAATCCGGCGGCCAGGGGAATCGGCGCCGCCGTGAGCCGGTCGACCACCTTCGAGTCACCCCGGCGCGAGACGTGCAACCAGAACGCCCACAGCGCCGTGATGATCGACAGCGCGAAGAACACCGCGCTTACCGAGATGCCGGCGAACTGGGGCACTGAGTTGTTGAACGGCGCACCGAAGTTGGAGACGTACCACCACCCGTTCGTGGAGGCGAAGCAGAAGGCCAGCACGAAGAACGCCAGCGACAGGAATGCCATCCGGTTGCGGGCCGACCGCAGAACCAGCGGCGACACCAGCACGGTGGCGACGGCTGCCATCGCACCGCCCACGGCGGCGAACAGTCCGAAGTGGTGAATCCACTTGGTGGGCGTGAACATCAGGAAGAACATGGTGGCGAAGATGATGCCCATCAGCCGCCAGACCGGGCCGCGTGCAACGCCTGGAATCCGCTTGCGCCGCAACATCATGAACAGCGACGGGAACAGGCACATCGCGGTGAAGACGAATGCCACCCGCCGCGATATCGCGCCGTCGGTGGTCGGCAGGATCAGGTAGTAGTAGCGCAGGTTCTCGGTCCACCACTCCTGGCTGGGGCCGATCGCCGTGCGAATCCGGGTGGCCTCCAACACCGTTGCCAGGGTCTGGTCGGCGAACACCACGCAGAGGATCACCGTGCCCGCCGCCAGCAGCGGTGCGATCACTGGCCAGGTCCCGACGACGCGTCGGCGGCGCATGATGATGCGCAGGATGGGCCTGCCGCCGGCCAGCAGTGCGGCCACCGCGATCAGGCCCGTGGGCTGGATGCCGAGCGTGAACGCGGCCGTCATGATCGCCAGGGCGGCCGGGGTCAGCCGGCCCGACGTGATGGCGCGTTCGATCAGCACGTACGTGATGAGGGCGCCGGTGGCGATCTGGCCCTCGGGGCGCAGGCCGTTGTTGAACGGCATCCACGCGGCCAGTAGCACCAGGCCGGCTGCCCACATGGCGCTGCGGCTCGACCACACGGCGGGTCCCAGTCGGGGTAGCACCTCGCGTGACAGCAGCAGCCAGCAGACGAGCGCGCAGATCAGGTCGGGTAGCCGGATCCAGATGCTGGCATCGCTGACCTTGGTCATGAGGGCGAGCACGTTGTAGTACCAGCCGAAGGGGTCCTCGGGGCTGCCGAACCAGCGGAAGTAGTTCGACATGTAGCCCGCATGGTCGGCCACCCGGGCCATCTGCAGGATGTACCCGTCGTCGGATGAGTTGGCGCCGATGACGTACCAGAGCGCGAACCCGCCGATCACCACACCGTCGACAGGTGTGAAGGTGCGCCAGCGTGTCGGGATGAGGCGGTGCATCCGCCGCCCGTCGACTCGGTCCAGTCGCCACAGCGCGAGCAGCGCGATGACGGTCGAGACGATCGACAGCAGGATCGCCGCGAGCTTCAGCGGCGTCGGCTGGGTGGTGAACCGCGTGTCGATTGTCGCCGACATCGAGAGTCCCTGTGGCGCAGGCCCGGTGAGGTCGGTGAAGACGCCGACGATGGCGGGCCGCAGGTTGGGGTCGGCGTAGCCGGTGCGTTGCGGTGAGCCGTCCGCCTTGGTCAGGCCCACGAAGTCGGCGAAGGTTCCGTCGATGTTCGAGGTGATGTCGATACTCGAACAACCGGGGGCCGAGCCGGTTCCGGCCACCCGATCGCGATTCACGCTGGCGACCACGACGTTGCGGACGATCACGTCGACACGCGACTTCGTGACCGTGACCAGCATGGCGTTGAGTGCCGCGTCGCGTCCCTTGGCAGGCGCGGTGCCGAAGACCAGACCGCCGTCGGCGGGCATGTCGCCGATCACGGCGCACGGCACCGTCGCGGTCAGGCTCACGGGCGCCTGTGTGATCAACGGCGCGGTGACATTGCTGAGCTGACCCTGCTGCGGCCAGTTCAACGTCGCCGTGGTCTGGATGACGGGTAGCAGCGGGGTGGCGACCGCGAGCACGAAGCCAAGCAAGCCGGCGATCGTGGCGACCCAGCGCGCCACCTTCACGTCGCTCATCGCAGTGCGGTCAGTCCCGCTCGCGGGAGTCCGGTCGGTACCGCTCACCGCTGTGCGGTCAGCCCCGCTCACGGGAGTGCCCTAATCGGTCCGCCACGGCTCCAGCCGAACACTCGTGTCGATCCCTCCTCGATGGCGGCGTTGGGCGCCTGTTCCTGCGGTACCACCCGGACGTAGCGCTCGATGGCACCCCAATCCCGGTACCAGTCGTCGCGCAGATACGTTGGGATCGCCTCAGTCCGCAGCAGTGCCTGGATGAACAGGAACGGTCCACCGTCCTGGGCGGACTGCCACTGGTTGGACGACGCCACCATCTGCTTGAAGTTCGGGATGATCCGGTACTCCGGAAGTTCGGCCACCCCGAGGTGCTCGGCGAACGGGCGCTGGCACGGGAAGTTGGCCGCTGTGGCGATGTCCATCAGCACCGGAGTCTGGCTGCCGAGGAACTGCTGCGCGGTCTGCAGCACCGGCATGCGCGGCGGCGTGAACGCGAACCACTGGTCGGTCGACAGGTTCGGGTCGTCGGCGACGATGCGCGCGACGTTGGCCTCCGGCGGCGCGGTGGTCAGCGGGAAGCGCAGGTTGCGCCACGCCTTCTGCTGGAAGATATCGATCGGCTGCACCTCGTTGAGTGCCTGGTACGAGCCGTCCGGCCGCTGTACGCCCCACTGGAGCTTGAGTGACTGGCCGTAGTTGAAGGAGCCGTCCTCCTCGTAGTACCAGATCGCGCCCGCGGCGGCGACGGTGACGAGCGGCCGGTCCGATGTGCGCGGTGGCAGCTGGTACCACGCCGACGTGGCCTTCGCGGCGACGGTGTTCTCGTCGAAACTGCCCATCACCGGGGTGCGCTTCGGGTCGAGGCCGAACGGCAGGAACACGCGTGATCCGTTGATGCCCTCGGGTCCGTAGCCGCCGCCCGTGCCCGCCGCGTAGCCGACGCCGATGTTGGGTTTGTCGATGGGCCCATCGGAGTTGACGGTGCCGGGATTGGCGGCCACGGGTTCAGCAGGCTCCAGGGTGTCGCTGACGCCATTCGGGGTGAAGCCGACGGGGTCCTCACCGCCGAGCGGGCCGTACTGCCCGAAGCGCTGACCCGGGACAGGTTGCAGCATGCCGGCGTTGGGGTCGGCCTCGACGAGCACGGAGTCGGCCATGGCGCAGCTGGCGTCTGACAGTCCCGATCTCAGCGCCGCCAGGTTCGCCGCACCGGTGGTGTAGACGGGATAGCGGCTTGCCGTCGCCTTGAGCATGGAGCCCAGCTCGAGCACCACCATGATCGAGGCGACGATGAGCAACGGCGTCGACGCCAGCGCGCGGTTACGCCCGGTGTCGGCGACCTCGGTATGGCCCGCGTAGTCCATCCGGAAGTGCAACCAGCCGGCGAGCAGGCCGCCGGCGATGGCCAGCACCAGGAAGATCGTGGTGACGGGGTAGCCGACGATGACGGGCTGCTTGTCGAACCACGGCACGCCGTAGTTGCCGACGTAGAACCAGCCGTTGATACCCGACGTCGCCCACGCGAGGACGAACAGCAGCGCTGTCACGTACAGCGCGAGGTTGCGGCGGCTGTGCAGCCCCACGCGGGCAAACGCGAATGCCGTCACACCGCCGAGCGCGCCCGCCAGTCCGGCGAAGGCACCGAACTGCACCGCCCACTTGGTTGGCGTCAGCGTCAGCAGCAGCAGCCCGATCGCAGTCGTGCCCGCCAGCCTCCACACCGGTCCGCTGACGGCGCCGGGCACCCGGCCGCGGCGCAGCAGCACCATGATCACACCGAGCAGGCACAGCAGCAGGATCAGCACCGAGAACCGGCGGGTCAGCGAGCCGTCGACGCTGTCCTCGACCGTGAGGAAGTAGTACCGCAGGAACTCCTGGTACCAGGGGATCGTCGGTCCCACGACGTACTTGATGCGCACCGACTCCATGACCGTGGCCAGCGTCTGGTCGCGGAAGATGATGACGAACACGAGTGCCACCGATGCCGCCAGCGGGGCCAGCGACGCGAGGATGCCGTTGGCCGCGCGGCGGTCCGCCACGATGCGGGCGATGGGCCGCGCACCGACCAGCAGCGGTGCCAGCGCGATCAAGCCCTGCGGGGCGAGTGTCACGGAGAACATCGCGATGACGATCGCCGCCGCGGCGGGCCAGAGTCGCCGCGTTCCCACGGCGTTCTCGACCAGCATCCACGCCGCGACAACGGCGAACGCGATGAGCGGTTCGGGGCGCAGACCGTTGTTGAACGGCAGCCACGCGGCGAGGAACACCGCACCCGCGGTCCACACCGTCACCCGGTTGGCCGCCAAACGCCTGCCGATGCGGGGCAGGATGCAGCGGCTGATGATGAGCCATGTCGCGATCGCGGCCGCGGTGGCGGGCACGCGCATCCAGACGCTGGCGGTGCTGATCGACGCGAGGTGGGCCAGCACGCTCTGATACCAGTCGAACGGGGCCTCGGTCGCACCGAAGTAGCGGAAGTAGTTGGCGGTGTAGCCGGCCTCTCCGGACACCCGGGCGATGGTCAGGTTGTAACCGTCATCCGATGACAGCGCACCGACCACATGCCAGGCGAGCAGGGTGCCGATGACGCCGACGTCGGCCAGCCAGGTCCACAGGCCGACGCGGCGTCGGCCACGGGGTGGCCGCCGGCCGGCCACGCGGTCGGTCAGGATCAGCGCCAGGATCGAGGCGATGACGCAGAGCACGCCGAGCACCATGACGGCGGTCTTGAGCGCCGTGGGTGTGGTGATGAAGCGAGTGTCGACGTCGATGCGCGCGCTCACGCCGGACTGCGGGCCGACCTGCAAATCGGTGAAGACGCCCGTGACCTGGGGGCGCTTGTCCACGGGCAGCGTGCCCGTTGCGCCGGGGATGCCGACGAAGTCCGCGCCGACAGCGCCGACGTTGGCCCAGACGCGGATATTGCTGCACGCGCCGGAGTCCACGGCAGCGCGCGGGGCCACGGCGGCGACGGTGTCGCGGAACGCGACGTAGACGACGTCGGCGTTGGCGCGGATGAACATGCCGTTGCGGCCCGCCTCGATGCCGCCGGCCGGGATCGTGGAGAACACGACGCCGCCGTCGCGCGGCAGCGTGGCGGTCGTCACGCAGGGGATCGTCACGTCAAGGGCGCGGGGTGCGCCCGACACCAGCGGCGCGGTGAGGTCGGTGACCAGGCCGCCGGGCCCGGCGGCCTGAGGCCAGAGGATGGTCGCGGTGTCCTGCTTGACGGGCATCAGCGGCGTCAGCGCGCAGAGCAGAAATCCGACGAGACCGGCGATGATCGCGACTAGTCGAGTGGTCGGGGCGGGCACGACGGTCAAGGGTATGCCACGCCCATGAGAGCGTGGCGGTGCCATGCGGCCGCTGGCGAGATCATTTGTCTACACGGTGGTCAGGACAGCCGCAGTGGCCCTGGGCTCCACAACCCGCTGCGCGTCGCCGTGCCCAGATCGATGCGTGCGGGTTCGGCGTTGGGGTACCACGGCGTCAGCTGCTGCAGAGCGCCCCAGTCCCGGAACCAGTCGTCGCGGAGATAGGTCGGCACCGGTGTGGCCCGCACCAACAGCTCGGTGATGCCGAGCGGTCCACCGCCGAGGTAGTCCATCACCGGCGAGTTGGCCTCCGCGCCGAATCGGTCGGGCAGGATCCGCCACTTGGGCACCTCGGTGACGCCGTTGACGTGGCCGAACGGACGTTGGCACGGGAAGGCCAGGCCGACGAGCCAGTCGAGCAGCACCGGGTCATTCGAGCCGACGACCTGTTGCAGGGTCTCCAGTGACGGGATGCGTGGCGGTGTCACCGCGATCCAGTGCTGGGGTGCGAGGTCATCGTCGGAGGCGACGACGCGCACCACGGTGGCGTCGTCCGGGATGGCGCCCATGGGCGCGCGAAGGTTGCGCCATGCGGGTGCGGCGCCGACGTCGGCGAAGCCGATGCCGCCACCTGGTTCGTTGCGCGCGGCCTGTTCGTCGGTGGCCCACTGCACGGTGACCTCGCCGGGGTCGAATCGGCCCGCAGCGGCGATGACGAGAAGGGGTCCGCGTTCGTCACTGGGCGGCAGCCGATACCAGGCGGATCGCAAGGCGGCCGGCTGCTGCGGACCCGAGCGCCAGCTGCCCATGACGGGTACCTGCGCGGGGTTCAGGCCGTACGGCAGCCGGGCGCGTGAACCGTTGACTCCGGCCGCGGCGGTCGTGCCACCCTCGGTGCCGGGCTCACTTCCCGTGACGACGGAGCCGTCCGAGTCGGCGAAGTTATCGCTGCCCTCGGGTTCCATGACGGGGTCGGCCGACAGGTCGGCGGGAATCCCGTTGGGGGTGAAGCCGCGCGCGGTCACGGCGCCCAGCGCGGCGCCCACCGGAGCGTCGACGGGCTGCAGGACACCGGCATTGGGGTCGCGCTCGACCATCACGTCGTTGGCGAGGCCGCACGTCTTGCCGGTAAGCGCCTCGAGATTGGACCGGCCGACGGACCACGCCGGGTACTGGTCGATCATGCCAAGCGTCAGGGAGGCCACCTCGAATATGACGACCACCCACACGGCGACGGCCAACGGGGCCTGGGCAACTCGCGACCAGCGCCTGGGTTTCGATGGCGGAGTGTTGTCGCGGCCGGTGAAGTGGAACCACGCGGCGACGAGCAGTGCCAGCACGGACAGGCCGAGCAGGATTGTGGTGAAGCCGAACGTCCACTCCGGGAACTGATTCGACCACGGCACGCCGAAGTTGGACACGTACCACCAGCCGTTGACGCTGGCGAACGACAGTGCGCAGACGAAGAACACTGCGGCGGCGAAGATGGTCCGGTTGCGCCGGGATTTCATGGCTGCCGCCGTCACGGCGACCGCGGCCAGCGCGCCGAGTGAGCCTGCGAGACCGGCGAACACGCCGAAGTGGTGGGTCCACTTGGTGGGGGTGAACATCATCGCCAGGAACGAGATGACGGTGATGCCGATGATGCGTCGGCTGGGCCCCAGTGCCGTGCCGGGAATCTTGCCCTTGCGCAGGATCATCGCCACCGACACGGCCAGCGACAGGAGCACGACCAGGACCGCGAAGCGGCGCGCGATGGACCCGTCGGGGCTGGCCATGAAGAGGCGTTCGTAGCGGATGTGCTCGTCGAACCACGCCAGGCTGGGGCCGACCGCCGACTTGAAGGTGCTGGCCTGCAGCTCGCCGACAAGCGTCTGGTCGCGGAAGATGAGGATGACGGTGACGGTGCACGCCGCCAGGATGGGCGCCAGCAGTGCGAGGTGCCCGAAACGCGAGGTGTGCTGTCCGACAATGGTCTTCAGCGGACCGATCGCGACAAGCAGGGCGCCGACGGCGGCGATGCCGGTGGGCCCGGAGAATAGTGTCAGCGCGCCGATGATGATCGCTATCGCCACCGGCAGCAGCCTGCTGGTGGCCACACCGCGCTCCACCGAGCACCAGGTGAGCAGGATGCCCAGCGCGATGATCGGCTCGGGCCGCAGTCCGTTGTTCAGCGGCAGCCAGAAGGCGAGGAACATGCCCGCCGCGGTCCATGCCGCGGCCCGGCTGTGCTTGACCGCATGTCCGAGGCGGGGGATCACCTCGCGGCTGATCACCCACCAGCAGGCCAGGGCCATCACCAGCGTGGGCAGCCGCACCCAGACGCTGGCGGTGCTGACGTGTGCCCACAGTGCGAGCAGGTCGTAGTACCAGCCGAACGGCGCCTCGGGGGTGCCGAACCAGCGGTAGTAGTTGGCCATGTAGCCGGCGCCGTCGGAGACCCTAGCCATGGTCAGGATGTAGCCGTCGTCGGCGGTGTTGGCGCCGACGAAGTGCCACCACACCAGTACCGTCGCCACGATTCCGTCCAGCGCGGACAGTGACCACCACCGCTGCGGCAGAAAGCGCCGGTGCCGGACGCCGTCCGCGGAGTCCAGGACGTGCAGCGCGCCGAGCGCGACGATGGTCAGGGCGACGCCAAGCACCATGGCCAGCGTCTTCAGCAGCGTCGGGGTGCTGCTGTAGCGGGAGTCGATGGTGGCGGTGAACGTGAGGCCCGGCGGCGCGGGTCCGGACAGGTCGGTGAAGACGCCGACGATCTGCGGCCGGAAGTCGTAGCCGCCACGCTCGCCTCGCAGGGGCTGGCCGGGCTTGTCGGAGTCCGGGCCGGTGACAAGGCCGACGAACTCGCCGGTGACCTGGTCGGCGTGTGCGGTGAACGTCAGGCGCTCGCAGGCGGGGCTGAGCACCTGGTCCAGCGGTGCGCTGACCACGGGGGTGTTGCGGACGATGACAAGCAGGTTGTCACCGACGCGCTCGATGAGCAGCCCACGGTCGATGGCCTTGGGTGCCTGCTTGGGCACGGTCGATAGCAGCACGTTGCGTGTGCCGGATAGTTCGGCCGCGGCACTGCACGGGATCGAGACGTTGAGCGCAGTGGGCACGTACCCGATCAGCGGCGCATCGACGCTGTTCAGGACGCCGTTTTGCGGCCAGTTGAGTTCGGCGGTGGTCTGCTCGACCGGGAGCATCGGGGTCGCCATTGCGAACACCGCCCCGAGCAGGCCGGCGACGATCGCGATGATGCGCGCGGTTCGATGGTTGCGCACCGGCACCGCGTCTTGGACCACGGGCCTAGATGGTAGTGGTCCGGCCTGCGGCGATCCCTTGCCGGTCATGTTCGGATCGCGAGCACGAACGGCCCGATGTCGGTGACGTCCCAGCGCGGGTCGTCGAACAGGGCGGCGTCGAGGGTGACCTGGTAGCGCCGCACGTTCGGCTGATTGGGGTAGACGTCGCTGGCAAGCCGCAGCGTGTAGGTGTCATTGGCGCCGTGGCGCATCAGGAACACCGTCGGCGGTTGCCACGGCAGCCCGTCGAGGTTCGCGATGAGCTCATCGGGTTTGGTGAGCGTGGCCCAGCCCTCGATCGCGGCCGAGCGTTCGTCGAACTGCGCGAGCGGGTTGGCGTAGTGCGACGTCAAGCCCTGGAAGCCGTAGTACGGGTGGAAGGCCAGGAAGCTGTAGTCGGCCGTCATGACGACCGTCTCGTTGCGCGGCCGTCCCGTGGTCGCGGTGATGCGCTCGTCGATCTCGGCGTAGTAGCGCTCCGCGCCGGGTGGTCTGCGGTCGGCACGCTGTCCGGAGCCGTCGGTGTCGGTGTAGGCGACGGCGATATCGGGCCGCAGCACGTTGGGGATGTCCTGGCTGAACGTCATGGCGCCGATCGCGCCGATGATCGTCGCGCCGGCCAGGACGCGTCGCCCCGTGGTGGGTTGGTATCGGGCCGCCAATGCGTGGGTGGCCTCGATGAAGCCGAACACGCCCGCGGCCGTCAGCAGCACGCTCAGGGTCGGCTGCAACCTGAATGACAGCAGCGTGGTGCCAGCCAGAGTGGTCAGCATGGACAGCAGCGACCAGGCGTAGACGGCGAGGACCGCGACGGCCAACGCACCGGCGCGGGTGGAGCTGCGGGCGTAGGCGACCAGCCACAGTGTGCCGAGCATGCACAGCGCGCCAAGCAGGGTGAAGGACAGCATCGGGAACGTGAGCTGGGCGCCGTCCGCCGGCAGATAGTGCTGCGCGGTTCCGGAGTCCGCGGGTGCGCCCTTGAGCGCAGCCAGCAGGTAGGGCGCCCACCCGATCAGCGCGATGGCGCCGGAGATGACGGCGATGACGACTAGCCGCAGCACGGGGTCGAGCCTGTCCCGCCCGGAGCGCGCGACGACCAGCACCAACCCCATGATCGTCAGGGTGAAGGCGCAGTAGAGGAACAGCAGTGTGTAGAACAGCGCGGCCGCACCGAGGAACAGCCCCACTCCGATCACCGCGGCCCACCCACCGTTCCGGGTGCGTCCCCGCAGGCCGGACCACGCCAGCACGAAGACCGGCGGCAGCAGCACGGTGATGATCGCCGCGTAGGGCTCAGTCGACGTGTACGCCAACGTGACCGCGGCGGTGGCCGTCGTCACGATGAGTGCATTCTCGAAGCGAATCATGTTGGCCCACAGCACGAACGCGACGACAACGGCGACGGTGATCGAGATGATCGACCAAGGCTTGAAGGCCTCCCATGCAGGCATCCCGGTGAGGTCGGCCATCCGTCCGCCAAGCCAGAACCAGCCGGGCGGGTAGAACGGCGGCAGGCCGATGTAGGTCATATCGCGGGGGACCGCCGAGTCGGCGAGCCGCGTCAGGTACTCGGTGCGGAACTGCTGATCAACCGAGACGCCGAACAGGTAGAGCTTGGTGGCGCCAAGCGGCATGGCGAGCGTGACGAGCGAGAATGCCGACAGGAACGTCACGGCGCCGGCCCCTGCGAGTCGGTGCCTACCTCGTCGCCACAGCCAGCCGGACGCCAACAGTCCTGCCAGACAGGCGAACTGGCCGACGGTGGTGAGGGCGTGCAGCTGGTTGCTGGAGTTGAATGCGGGCCATTCCACCCGTGAGATGGCTGCCAGAGCCACGACGGAGATCAGCACCGCGGCGACGGCGGCAGCCAGCATCTGGCCCGCCGTCCTGATGGTGCGATCCACGCGCCACATCCCCCGGGTCGCTTCGCTCCTGCCCACCGGGCGTCAGATCGGGAGCTTGCGGAAGACCGGCCGCGGGATGTGCCGCATCACGGCCATCAGGTACCGCACCGGTCCCGGTGCCCAGACCAGGTCCTTGCCCTTGGCTGCCGACGACACCGCCAGCTCGGCGACGTCCTCCTTGTCGACCGTGAAGGGCGCCTCCTTGGCGCCGGTGGCCTTCCAGTGGTCCAGGGTGGTGGTGGTCCGGACCTGACCCGGTCGGATGACGAGCACATGAACGCCGAACTCGCGCAACGCCTCCCCGAGTCCGAGGTAGAAGCCGTCCAGGCCGGCCTTGGTGGAGCCATAGACGAAGTTGGAGCGGCGCACGCGCTCGCCGGCCACCGAGGACATCGCGATGATCTGCCCGAAACCCTGGGCCCGCATCCGCTCGCCGATCAGCACCCCGACCGAGACCGCGGCGGTGTAGTTGACCTGAGCCGTCAGCACCGCCTTGGCCTGGTTCTGCCACAGTTCCTCGGCGTCACCCAGGATGCCGAACGCCACGATGGCGACGTCGACATCGCCGTTGGCCCAGGCGGCCTCGATGACGGCCGGGTGGGAGGCGGTGTCCACGGCGTCGAAGTCCAGGTATTCCACCGACTTGGCGCCGGCGGCCTGCAACTGTGCGATGGCCGCGTCCCGCTTGGGTGCGTTGGGCAGGTCGGCAAGGATCACCCGGGCCTTCGCGTTGCGCAGATAGCGCTCACAGATGGCCAGGCCGATCTCGGAGGTGCCGCCCAATAGCAGGATGGTCTGCGGGTTTCCGGTGGCGTCAATCATGTAGGGGCAGAGCCTTTCTAAAGCAGTTCGAGGCGGCGCGCCATGTCGGAGGCGAAGACGCCGTGTGGATCAGCCTTGCGGCGCACCGCGATCCATTCATCAACGCGCGGGTACATCTTGTGAAAATTCTCTGCACTGACTCGGGAGTCCTTGGCGGTGTAGATGCGTCCGCCGAACTCCATGACGCGAGTGTCAAGTTCGTTGAGGAACTCGTTGACACCCGGCTTGTTCGGGAAGTCCATCGCGACGTTCCAGCCCTTCATGGGGAAGCTCAGCGGTGCTGGATTGCCCGGGCCGAACAGTTTGAACACGTTCAGAGCCGAGTAATGGCCGCGTGTCTGGATCCAGCGGATGATGGCCTTGAACTCGTCGAGGGCATCCGGTGGCACCAGGAACTGGTGTTGCGCGAAACCCGCTGGGCCATAGGCGTATTGCCATCCGGTGGTGATGTCGAGCATATGGTAGAACTGCGTCAGGTTGACGATCTTGTTCTGGTAGTTGCCGCTCATCCGGTAGAAGGCCTCGCCGACCAGGCTGAGCGAGAGCTTGTTCATGACGCTGACCGGGAACAGGTTCGGCACGGCGGGCAGCTGCGGCGCGGCGAACTGCAGCGGATTCTTCGCCAGCTTCGCAGGCAGCTGATCCAGTCTGGCCAGGCTGCCCCGGCTGACCGCCGCCCGGCCCAATTTCGGGGGCGGGCTGATCAGGTCGAACCAGGCGCTGGAGTAGGTGTAGTTGTCCTCGCTGCCGTCCTGATGCACGGCGATGGTCTCGTCCAGGTCCGCGGTGGCTACACCGTCGGCGATGAAATAGGCCGTCTCGGTGCGGGTCATGGCGATTCGGGCGCGAATCACAATGCCGGTCAGCCCGTTGCCGCCGACGGTGGCCCAGAAGAGCTCACTGTCCGGGCCATCGGGGGTGAGGGTGCGGACGTCGCCGTCGGCCATCAACAGGTCCATCGACAGCACATGGTTGCCGAAGCTGCCTGCGCTGTGGTGGTTCTTGCCGTGGATATCGGAGCCGATGGCGCCGCCGATGGTCACCTGCCGGGTGCCCGGCAGCACCGGGACCCACAAACCGAAGGGCAGCGCGGCCTTCATCAGCTGGTCGAGGCTGACGCCGCCGTCCACATCGGCGATCGCGGTGTCGGCAGAGATGGAGTGCACGGTGTTCAGTGCGGTCATGTCGACGACGATGCCGCCGCCGTTGCAGGAGTGGTCGCCGTAGGAGCGCCCGAGTCCGCGCGCGATGATGCCGCGGTGGAAGTGTGACGGATCGCTGGCGGAGGCGTCCGCGACCCGTCGGACGGCGGCGGCGATGACCTCGACGTCGGGGGTCGACAGCACGTGGGCCACGCTCGGCGCGGTACGACCGAAACCGGTCAGGGCACGCGACGTCAGCGGCAGGGTCCTGCCAGATTCGGTAGACATATCAGTGATGAAGGGTACCGCCCTCGCTCATCTGAGCTTGAAGATCACCGCTCGCTGCACCACGAAGTTGATCACTGTCGCCGTGCCCTGGGCGATGACGAACGCGACCGGCACGCCCCATGATTTGTCGGCCCATGCCGTGTAAAGCACGTGGTTGATGCCGACCTGTACCGCGAAGGTGAGCGCGTACAGCACGCAAACGGCGATGAAGCGTGCATTGCTCGGCGGTGCCTGGAACGTCCACCTTCGGTTGATCAGATATGCCGTGGTGGTGCCCGCGATGAAGCTGATCACCTTCGCCAGGTCGCGTTGCAGTCCAAGGGCGTGCAGCCCGACGTACAGCCCATAGTCGACGATCGCGGAGAACCCGCCGGTGACGAGGAATCGCCACATCTGGGTGGTCAGGCTCAGGTTGGGCGACATCGGGGGCTCGGCCACCTGAGGAAGCTTAGGGGTTAGCCGTCGGCCGGATTCACCTACACACGGCGCCGAGGACACCGCACAGGGCGTCGACGGCCGCGCCGAAGGCGTGTTCGGCAGGTGTTCCGAAGCTCACCACGATCCCGTCGATGGCCGGTGTCTGCGGTCCCGCGTCGGGATGGCGCAGCAGCGCGAGGCCCGACAGCGCGATACCCGCCTCGCCCGCGCGCCGCATGACCTCGGCCTCGGTGCCCTCGGGCAGCGTCAGCATCAGGTGCAACCCCGCTGACAGCCCGCTGATCCCGACGTCGAACGGTTCGAGTGCCTCGACAAGGCGGTCGCGACGGCGCCGGTAGCTCAGGCGCATGCGTCGGACGTGCTTGTCGTAGTTGCCGCTGGCGATGAAGTCGGCCATCGTCAGCTGCGCGATGCCGCTGACGTAGAACTGCTGGCCGCCCATGGCGGTGATGGCCGCATCGATGAGGTCCTCGGGCAGCACCATCCAGCCCAGCCGCAGCACCGGCGACAGGCTCTTGCTGGCCGAACCCAGGTAGACCACGCGGTCGGGGTCCAGTCCCTGCACCGACCCGATGGGTTGGCGGTCGTAGCGGAACTCGCCGTCGTAGTCGTCCTCCAACAGGTAGCCGTTGCTGCGCTGGGCCCAGTCGAGTACCGCGGTGCGCCTGGTGGGGTGCAGTGGCACACCGTGCGGGAAGTGGTGGGCGGGGGTGAGGAGGGCAGCGGCGGCGTCGGTACGGTCCAGGCCGGCGATGACGGCGCCGTGCTCGTCGATGGGCAGCGGTGTGGTCGGCACGCCGATGGCGGCGAGTGCCTCGCGGAACACGAAAAGGGAGTAGGCCTCGACGGCGATGGGCCCGGAATCGGCGAACACCCGGCCGAGGATCTCGACGGCGTGGCGGGTGCCCGCGCAGATGACGATCGAGTCGGGTGACGTGCGGACGCCGCGGACCCTGCCGAGGTACTCGGCGAGTGCCTCGCGCAGTTCGATGCGCCCGCGTGGGTCGCTCATCCGCAGCGCCTCGGTGGGAGCGGTGGCGAGCGCGCGCCGGGTGGAGGCCAGCCATGCGCTGCGCGGGAACTCGGCGACGTCGGGTGAGCCCGGCATCAGGTTGTGGATCGGGGTGCCCGGTGCGGCCCGCGGCTGACTGGGCAGCGGCGTGGCACGGGTGTTGACCACCCACGTCCCCGCGCCCTGTCGCGAGGCGAGCCAGCCCTCGGCGACCAGATCCGCGTAGGCCTCGGCGACGGTGTTGCGGGCCAATCCCAGGTCTGATGCCAGTGTGCGCGACGGCGGCAGCATGGTGTTGGGCGCGAGTCGGCCGGTGCGCACGGCGTCGCGCAGCGCGCTGAGCAGCAGGTCTCTGGCACCTCGCGCGCCGGGTGTGATCGCGGCGCGCAGGTCGAGGTGCAGATCGCGGCTTCCAGAATTGGCCCTCGAAGTCACCCCTGGATTGAACCATGTGGATGGTTCTTTGCGGTCTAGCGTTGTGGGCATGACACAGACACTCGAACATCCCACCGCGATCGACCGGCTGAACATCTACAAGGTCTCGCCCGAGCTGTACGACGGCATGATGAAGCTCAGCACCGCGTCGGCGAAGGACATCGAGCCCATCATCGGCGAGCTGATCAAGATCCGTGCCAGCCAGATCAACCACTGCGCGTTCTGCCTCGACATGCACGTCGCCGACGCCCGCAAGCTGGGTGAGACCGAGCAGCGTCTGGCGCTCATCGCCGCGTGGGACGAGGCAGGCACGCTGTTCACCGACAAGGAGCGTGCAGCCCTGGAGCTGACCGAGGCCATCACCGAACTGCACCATGGCCACGTGTCCGACGAGGTCTACGCCAAGGCCGCCGCGGCCTTCACCGAGAAGGAACTGGCGCAGGTGATCGGCATGGCTGTCACCATCAACGCATGGAACCGGTTCAACGTGGCCACCCGCATGAAGGCCCCGCGGCGCTAGTGAGCGCTTTCTGACCACCCCGTCCGGTGCGGAGGTCGTCGTCGACGGCGACACCGTCATCAAGACCCACCGATGGGGCACGGACCCGCAGGCACTGGCACGACGCCTGCGGGTCGCCGTGCGTCTTCCGGAGTTGTTGTCGCCGTGCAGCGCCGAGCCCGAGCGGGTGGGCGACCGGTGGCGCACCCGCTGGCCGCGGGTCGACGTCGTGACAGCCGAACCACGCGACCTGCCGTGGCGTGAGGCCGGCGAGCTGCTGGCGCGCCTGCACCGCGAGCCCGTCGAGGACGTCACGTTGGGCCACGGTGCGTTGCAGCGATTGCGCCGCGCCATCGACCGTCTCGGTGGGGGACCGCGTGCCGCCGTCATCCGCGCCGCCGCGTCAGGGCTTCGCCTGCCACCTCCGCCGCAGGGCCGGGAGACGTTGGTGCACGGCGACTTTCACCTCGGTCAGCTCGGCCGCCACGATGGCCGCTGGGTGCTCATCGACATTGACGACCTGGGCGTCGGAGACCCCGCATGGGACCTGGCCCGGCCCGCCGGGTTCTGGGCGGTTGGCCTGGTGCCCGACGCCGACTGGCATGTGTTCCTCGACGGGTACCGCGGGGCGGGCGGGCCGGCGCTAACCGACGGTGACCCGTGGCCGACGCTGGAGCCGTTCGCCCGCGCCGCGGTCATCGCGGCGGCAGCCAACCACCCTGACGATGACGTGTTGGTTGCCGCATGCGAGCAGATGTCCTCGCTCGAGGACTAGCTCGAGAAGAACAGTCGGCCGAAGCCCTGCTTGCGGTAGTGCTTGTTACCGCGGTTGCCCCAGCCCGGGCCGTATCCGTAGTCGGGTCCCGGCGCGTAGCCCTGCTGGACCGGTGGCGGCGGCGGTGCCGCCTGCACGAACCGGCTCTCCATCTGAGTCAACGACTCGAGTTCACCGAAGTCGAGGAAGATCCCCTTGCAGGTATCGCATTGTTCCAGGTGGATGCCGTTGCGCTCATAGGTCTTCATGACCCCGGCGCACTTCGGACACAGCAGGGTGTTGCCCACGCTGGGCATCGACGGAGACTTCGGCGGCTCATATGGCGGGATGCTCATGTATGGCCAACGTCCGAACATCCTGGGAAGTGCCTGAGAGCCACCACCCACCCCCGCCGAACGTGAAGTAGATGGTCAACTCTCGCGCGAAGATCGACATCTAGTTCACGTTCGGGGGGCCCGGGTCACACGACGTGCTTGCCCCGCGGCTTGGTGTCGGCGTACGCCAGCGCCCAGTCCAGCGCGTGGTCGGCGACGGCCTCCCAGCCGGGTGCGGCGCACGTCCAGTGGTCGCGGCCCTCGAACTCGAAGTACTCGGTGACCGCCGGCGACTTCGCGTAGTGCTTGGCGTTGGACTTGTTGACCGACGGCGGCATGATGTGGTCCTTCTCGCCGCCGATGAACAGCAGCGGCGCCCGGTCCGCCTTGTAGTCCACCCACGTCTCCTGGTGTCCGGGCTGGAAGTTGGCGATCAGCCCGTAGTGCCAGACCCAACTGCCCGGCGCCGCAATCGCATAGCGCTCCCACACCGCGTCGGAGTCCTCTCGCGACAGTGTGTTCGTGAAGGCGTAGTGAAACTCCTCCTGCGTGAAGCCCACGGCCTTGTGGATGTTGGCCGGGTTCTTCAGCGCCGGGAACAGCGACTTCACCTGTGACAGTGGGTTCACGCGCACGCCCTCGGTCGGCGCGGAGTCCACGACCACGGCGGCGGCGCCGAGCCCGCGCGCCAACAGCAGCTGCGTCAGCGTGCCGCCAAACGAGTGGCCCATGATGATCGGCGGCACCTCGACGGACTCGATGACGCTCGCCAGATGGTCGACCGTCTCGGGGACGGTGAGCTTGGCGATGACGTCGGGGTTGGCGCGCAGTTCCTCGACCTCGATCTCGAAGCCCGGGTATGCCGGGGTCAGGACGCGGTAGCCCTTCTCCTCGAAGCGGGCCTTCCAGCCCTCCCAGCTGCGCGGCGTCATCCAGAGGCCGTGCACCAGGACGATGGTGTCGCAGGGTGGTTGGTTGTCGGTCATCTCAGTTCCTTTCGGTGGAGTTGATGAAGGCGAGCAGGTCCGCGTGCAGACGCGCGCGGTCGGTGTCAGGAAGGCCGTGCGGGCGACCCTCGTACACCTTGAGGACCGCGCCGTCGATCAGGTCGGCGGAACGCTTCCCTCCGACGTCGAACGGGACGATCTGATCGTCGTCGCCGTGGATCACGAGGGTGGGGACGTCGACGGCCCGGAGGTCAGCCCGGAAGTCGGTGGCCGAGAACGCGGCGATGCACTCGTAGGCCGCGCGGTGCCCGCAGGCCATGCTCTGGTGCCAGAAGGCGTCGCGAACACCCTGGGACACAGCGTTTTCGGGGCCGCTGCGGTTGTTGCCGAAGAAGGGGCCGTCGGCGAGGTCGCGGTACAGCTGTCCGCGGCCCGTCGCCTCCCCGGTGCGCAACGCGTCGAACGTCGCCAATGCCAGTCCCTCGGGATTGTCCTCGGTGCGCAGCATCAGCGGTGGGACGGCGGACACCAGTACCAGTCGCGCCACGCGCCGCGACCCGTGCCTGGCGAGGTAGCGGACGACCTCACCGCCACCCGTCGAGTGCCCGACCAGCGTGACGTTCGTGAGGTCCAGTGTGTCGATGAGCGTCGCCAGATCGTCGGCGTAGGTGTCCATTTCGTTGCCGTGCCAGGTCTGTGTCGACCGGCCGTGCCCGCGTCGGTCGTGCGCGATCACGCGGTGTCCGTTGGTGGCCAGGAAGACCGCGGCGGCCTCCCACGCATCGCCGTTGAGCGGCCAACCGTGGCTGAGGACGACGGGGCTACCCGAGCCGAAGTCTCTGAAGAAGATCTGTGTGGCGTCCTCGGTCGTCACATGCGGCATGCGATGAAGCCTCCGGCAACCACCGTCGTCACCGGACCACGTGGACCACGTAGTCGCGACGGTCAGTCGCCGCGGCCGAACCGCTCGCCGAGTTGCCTGCGGGATGAGACGCCGAGCTTCCCGAACACCTTCCGCAGGTGGTAGTCGACAGTGTTGGCGCTGATGAACAGAGCGGCACCGATCTCGGCATTGGTCTGCCCGTTGGCGGCCAGGCGTGCCACGGACGCCTCGCGGGGGGACATCTCGACACCGGCCACCAGTTCGCGATGCGACACCGTCTCGCCAGTGGCAGCCAGTTCGGTTCGGGCCCGCGCGGCGAAGGCGGGCGCGTCTATCCGGTCGAAGATCTCGACGGCGGTGCGCAACTGCGTGCGTGCGTCGCGCCTGCGTCGCATCCGCCGCAGCCACTCGCCGTACAGCAGGTGCGCACGACCCAGATCGGCAGGTGTGTCCGCCACGTCGAGGAATTCGATCGCCTGTAGATAGTGCATCTCGGCCTGGTCGTCGGTGGCCAGCAGTGCGCGGCACCGCTGATCGAGTCCGCGTAGTGCCGCCGTGCCGCTGGCGGCCGCCATCGCGGCGATCCGACCTGCCGTCCGCTCGGCGTCCTCGGCCTGGCCGCTACGGGCCGACGCCTCGACGTAGTCGGCGAATCGGATGTAGGTCACCTGTAGCAGTGGCGCCTCGATGATGGGCTTGAGTCGGGTGTGCGCGTCGAGGTAGTGGCCCTCGGCGAGGTCGCGGATGGCGAGCGCGGTGACGGCGGAGGTGTGTACGCCGCCGAAACCCATGGTGCGCACCACATCGGAGATCAGTTCCACCTGGTCACGCGGGGCCCCGGTCCACGCCAGATGGGCGACGTTGACGACGTTCTCAGCCTCGTAGCCGATGGCCTGGCGCAATTCGCGAACCTGTTTGACGAAGACACCGCATGCGGCGGGATCACCGGCATCGAGTTCCAGGAGCGACCGCACCCACAGCACCGTGTCGAGGGTGCGCAGGTCGCCGGCCTCCCGAGCGATGTCTGCGAGTCGGTCGAGGTAGTCCACACCTGTCTTCTTGTCGAAAAGCGCTGTGCTGAGGGTTATCCCGACGTAGCCGTAGGAGGCCACCTCCCGATCGTCGAGTGCGGCGAGGGTGTCCAGCGCCGTTCGCATCAGCGGCACCGCCTCGGCGTACGGCAGCAGTGCGTGCGCCGCGAGCCCCCGCATGATGATTGCTCGCGGGCCCTCCAGCAGATCGGCGCCGGCCAATACGCGGCGGCCGAGTTCGTCCAGTGTGGTGCCCTGCATCAAGGCGTCGGCGACGAAAGCGAGTTCGAAGGCGCGCAGGAGTGCTCTCTGCTCCAGGTCGGGGTCCTTGCCATGAAACTGGTCGGCGGCCGACAGCAGGTCCGCCGGAGCCTGCATGATGGGTGCGGGATCGGCGATGAAGAGGGCAATTTCGCAGCGCAACTTGATCATCCGCCCGTGCTGAACGGATACGAGGTCATCGGGATCGATGCTGTCGAGCAGATCCTTCGACAGCTGTGCCGCTCCCGCATCGGCGGCGGCCTCGGCGGCGAACAGCAGGCGATCGTTGCGTTTCGCGCCGCGAGGCGTGAGATCGGCGGCGCGGGTGAGCAGCCGAGCCTGCGAGACCAGGCCGCCGCGGCGCGCGGCGCGCTCGGCGACGGCCTCAAGCCTGTCGGCGACAGCGGCGTCGGTACCGGTGGTGGACTCCGCGGCATGCCAGGCCTCGACGTCGAGCAGGCCGAGGGCACCGGCCCGTAACGCCAGAGCCGCGTGAACGCGCCGACGGTCCATCCCGGGCGCCGCGCCGTACACCGCTGAGCGCACCAAGGGGTGCCGGAACGTGATGGAGTCGCTGATGGCGATCAACTGAGCATGTGCGGCATCCGACGCGCAGTCGGGTGAGAGGCCAAGGGCCGCAGCCGCACTCATGATGAGCGTGCGGTGTCCGGCGGGCTCGGCGGCGGCCAGGAGCAGCCACACCTGGGCATCGTCGGGCAGTTCGCGGACCTGACGTAGGTAGTGCGCCTCCAGTTGGCTGCTGATCGGGACAGGTTCGGTGGACAGCGACAAGTGGGTGAGCTGTCGGATGTTCAGATCGCGGGCCAGGTCGATCAGGGCAAGGGGATTGCCGCCGGTTGCCGTGGCGATCCGGGTGGCGGCGTACGGATCGATCAAGTCGGGGGCGGTGGTGCTCAACAGCGACACGGCCGAGGCGGTGTCGAGGCCGCCGAGCCGCAGGGCTGGGATTCCGGCCAACTGTGACGTGGCCTCGTCGGTGTCGCGGGCGCCGAACAACAGGGCGGTCGACTCGGCCTGCAGTCGCCGCGCGACGAATGCCAGGACGTCACGCGACTCGGAGTCCAGCCAGTGGGCGTCGTCAACGACGCAGATCACGGGTCTCGTACCGCCCGCCTCGGCCAGCAGGCCGAGCATGCCCAGCCCGACGAGGAACCGATCGGGTGCTGGGCCCTCCTCGATACCCCACGCGACGGCCAGTGCCTGCCGCTGGCGGGCAGGCAGGGCGTCGACGTGCTCGGTGAGTGGAATCCCCATCCGCTGCAGTGCGGCGAACGGCATCGCCAGTTCGGCCTCGAACCCGTCGGAGCGGATGACGGTGACGCCTGCCTGGTCGCAGGTCGCGGCTTCCAGCAGAGCGGTCTTGCCGATGCCGGGGTCGCCGCTGACCACCAGCGCACCGCCCGTCCCGTTGCGGGCACGGGTGATCAGGGTGCGCAGCGCGTGCACCTCGTCCGCACGCCCGACCAACGGGGCGGGCGAGGACGACACAGTTTGGTTTTTACACCCAGTACGGCACGCGCGCTCGGTACTGGCGCATGGCGAACGCCGTCACGGTCCAGCCGACGATCGTCAACACGATCACCACCACCCAGTGATGCAGCTCCTGATCGGCGCCGAGCAGCGGCGCGCGCACGATGTCGAGGTAGTGCAGCAGGGGGTTGAACTCGATGATCTTCGCCCAGCCGCCTGCGCCCTGACTGCGCAGTGTCTGGTCGTTCCAGATGATCGGTGTCATATAGAAGAGCAGCTGCACCAGACTGAACAGCAGCGGGCTGATATCGCGGTAACGCGTGGCCAGGATGCCGAAGCACAGTGCGACCCAGACGCAGTTCAGCACGATGAGGGCCAGCGCCGGGATGAAGGTCAGATCGGTCCACTTCCACGGCTGCGGATAGATGATCGCGATCACCACGAAGATGATGATGTTGTGCGCGAACAGGATCACCTGTCGCCACACCATGCGGTAAACGTGCACCGACAGGGGTGTCGGTAGCTGTTTGATCAGGCCCTCGTTGGCGACGAAGACGTCGGCGCCCTCCAGGATGGACGCGTTGATCAGGTTCCAGATGATCAAGCCGAGCGTGACATACGGCAGGTGCTCGGACAGCTCGAGTTTGAACAGCTTGGAGTACAGGCCACCGAGCGCCACGGCCATGGTGCCCGTCGCGATGGTGATCCAGATGGGACCAAGCACTGAACGCCGGTAGCGCTGCTTGATGTCCTGCCAGCCCAGGTGCAGCCACAGCTCGCGCTTGGCGAACCCCTCGGCCAGATCACCCCAGGCGCGCGCGAAGGTCCGCGACTGCGCGGCCGCGTCGGTGAACGTCATTTAGAAAACCTCTCGCGTCTCCCCAGCCGTCGCAGCCGGATCCACTCCGCCAGCCCGGCCGGGTCGCGCCGCGTCACCAGGAAGAACCACCCGAACCGGATCCACTCCTGGGGCACCAGCTTGCGCAGGCCACGCTGGGACTGCAGATAACCGCGGTTGCGGTAGGTGAAGTAGCGCTTGGTGGCGTCATCGGGATACTGGGTGTGCATCCGGCCGCCCAGGATCGGCTTGAACTCATCAGAGCCCTGCGGGTGCAGGTACACCGCGTCCAGGCATGTGCCGAACGGCAGGCCAGATGCCACCAGCCTGCGGTGCACGTCCACCTCGTCGCCGCGGATGAACAGCCGGATATCCGGCACGCCAACGGCTTCCAGTGTGGCCGCCCGAAACAGTGCGCCGTTGAACAGTGACGCGATACCGGGCAGGAGGTCACCCGCGCCGTCGACCCTCAGCTCGGCGACGTGGCGTCGCCACACCAGTCCGCGCCGCAGGGGGAAGGCCAGCCTGGTCGGGTCGTCCAGGTCGCACACCATCGGCGACACCTCGGCCAGCGCGTGCCGGGCCGCGCAGCCCAGCAGGGTCCCCAGCACCGACTGGTCGGCGGGGCGGCCGTCATCGTCGGCCAGCCACACCCAGTCGGCCCCTGAGGCCAGTGCGTGCAGGATGCCCAGCGCGAAACCGCCTGCGCCGCCGAGGTTTCGCGCGGAGCCCAGGTAGGTGCTCGGCACAGGCTGGCTCGCGACGAGGTCGCGCACCGCGGGGTCGTTGTCGTTGTCGACGACGATGAGGTGATCGGGGGCCCGGTGTTGGGTGCTGACGGCCTGCAGCGACCGCGCCAGGGCGTCGACGCGCCGGTGGGTCACCACCACCGCGAACACCCGCTCGTCGGCGTCGTGCCCGGCGGCCTCACTCATCCGGCGAGTCCCAGCGGTCGTTCTCGGCGATGACCTCGCGGACATGCCGGGCGGCGTCCTCGCCCTCGTAGGCGCGCACGACCTCCTCGATGCCGCCGCTCATCTTGATGGTGCCGTGGTCGACCCACATGGCGGTGTCACAGAGCTGAGCCAGGAACTCGTTGGAGTGGCTGGCGAACACCAGGATTCCCGACCGCGCCACCAGATCCTGCAGTCGCGTGCGGGCCTTCTTCATGAACTCCGCGTCGACGGCGCCGATACCCTCATCGAGCAGCAGGATCTCGGGGTCGATGCTGGTGACAACGCCCATCGCCAGCCGCACCCGCATACCGGTCGAGTATGTCCGCAGCGGCATCGACAGGTACTCGCCGAGTTCGGTGAAGTCCGCGATCTCGTCGACCTTCGCGAGCATCTGCTTGCGCGTCTGCCCGAGGAACAGCCCCCGGATGATGATGTTCTCGATGCCGGAGATCTCCGGATCCATGCCGACGCCCAGATCGAAGACCGGTGCCACCCGGCCGGTGACGGTCGCCGAGCCGCGAGTGGGCTCATAGATACCCGACAGCAGGCGCAGCAGCGTCGACTTGCCGGCGCCGTTGTGTCCGACCAAGCCCACCCGGTCGCCCATCTTCAACGACATCGTGATGTCGCGCAGGGCCTCGATGACCACGACGTTGGAGTTGTTGCGACCTATCGTCCCGCCGGCCTTGCCGAGGAAGGCCTTCTTCAGCGAGCGTGACTTCGCGTCGAAGATCGGAAACTCCACCCACGCGTTGTGGGTCGAGATGTGTGGTTCCACGTAGCCGCGCCAGACCTACAGGTACTGGCCGGTGCCGTGCCCGGTACCGCGGTGGCCGGGCCCGGGCACGCCGGGGGGCAGCGCGCCCTGGCGCATCTGCTCGAGCTGCGCGCGCGCCGCCATCTGCTGGGCGAACAGCGCGGTCTGGATGCCGTGGAATAGCCCCTCGAGCCAGCCGACGAGCTGTGCCTGCGCGATACGCAGTTCGGCATCCGAGGGAATCGTGTCGTCGGTGAAGGGCAGTGTGAGGCGCTCGAGTTCTTCGCGGAGCTCGGGGGCCAGGCCCTCCTCCAGCTCGCGGATGCTGGTGCGGTGGATCTCACGCAACTTGGTGCGGCTGGCGTCGTCGAGCGGTGCCACCCGGACCTCTTCGAGCAGCTGCTTGATCATCGTGCCGATCCGCATGACCTTGGCCGGTTGTTCGACGAGGTCGGTCAGCGCCTTGCCGTCGTTGTCCGCGTCGTCATTCTCGGCGGACTGGTAGTCGCTGATGATCTCGAAATCGTTGTCGTCGGTGCTCATGCCCCTTGCCATTCATAGATGCGGCTCTCGCCGTTGTCGTAGATCTTCCTCCACGACCGTGACTCGTCTAGCGACACTAGCCCGTCGGGCATGACGAACCCGCGCACCACCGGCGTGCTGGTCAGCACATACCGGATGCCCAGCGCGTGCACGGCCTCGGCCACCCGCGGGTCGGTGTCCGCCTGGTCGGCGTAGGCCCAGAAGACGAATCGGTTGTAGCCCGGACCCTGCTGCTGCGGGTAGTCGTAATGGGTCCACAGCGGATGCAGCCCCGCTACGGCGTACATCCATGCCGTGCCGTCTGTATTGGCGTTGCCAATGATGCCGTCGCGTGCGCCGGGCAACGCGGCCAGGTACGCGAACGCCTCGAGGTCCTTGTCGTCGACGATCACCGAGTCGTACTTCTCCCCGATAAGGAACTCGTGACGCGGCAGGTAGTGAACGGCAAGCCCGACGCAGGCAGCCGCGACCACGGCGGCGGTGGCGGCGTGCCAGACGCGGGCGTCGACCCGGGGCGCGAGCCTGCGGCACAGGCCGACGACGAACGCCGTCACCGTGAACAGGGCAATGCCGGCCATCGGTGCCAGGAGCATCGTCACGACGGCCGACAGCCGGCGCGGATCGCTGTAGAACAGGTCGCTGAAGGTGCCGGTGAGCGTGCCGATCGGCCCGCCGAACGGAGCCGACGAGTGCACGATCGACACGATCAGCAGAAGCCACACCGCCAGCGGCCACCAGACCCGCCGGACCAACAGGATCAGGCCGCCGACAGCGGCGAGCAGGATCAGCAGATTCTGGATGGGGTAGTCGTTGAGGTGGCGGGTGTGCTGCATGACCGCGTCGAACAGCGCGCGCTTCTTGCCCTCGTGCGTCACGAATGCGTGCCCGGTGATGATCTCGGCCTGTTGCAGCACCCCGAGGAACTGCGGAAGCAGCAGCAGCACGGTGGGAACCGCGACCAGAAGCAGCGTGACGAAGTCGGTGAGCCTGCCACGCACCGGTCGCCACAGGGCATCGAAGAGCCACCACGCCACGACCAGCGTGACCGTGACGACACCGCCCGTGATGTGGACCGAGAAGACCCCGAGCAGGGCGAGGACCGCCAGTGGAATGCGATCACGGTGCCGCAGGGTCGAGGCGATCAGCACCATCGTGGGCACCGCGACCCCGAACGCCGCGAGGTTGGGCATCGATGCGGTGTCGAACTCGACGTAGGGCACCGCGGTGAAGGAGGCCGCCAGGGCCGCGGCACCCGCGGCGCAGCCGGCGACTCGCCACTGGTCGTCGGTTTGCGGGCGCAGCAGGCGCCAGGTCAGAGTGGCGGCACTGACCGGGAAGAGCCACACGGCCGCGGTGAGTGAGGCCAGCGTGTAGGAGGTGGTCGCGGCCGCGCCGGTCAACTGGCACTGCAGCGCGGCGAGCGCGTGGAACACCGACGGGTAGTACAGCGCGTCGTGCGTCTCGACGTTGCGCAGCTCGCCCATATGCGTCGGCGACGCCTGACCGGTGTCGAGGATGAATCGGATGGCGTTGGCGTGCCAGACGGCGTCCCAGTTGCTGGGGATCGATTGCCAGTTCGGCATCCCGCGAATTGCTGCGTAGCCGATCAGCAGCCCCCCGAGTGCGATGCCCGCCGCGGTCACCAGGGCCGGTCCGGTCGTCATGGCGCGAGCCTCGGCGGCGCGGTCGCGAAGCCGTGGCAGTGCCGCCTGCAGCACCGTGACGAGTATCACAGTGAGGATTAGGGCCAGCAGCGCCGTCCACCCGTTCCACGGGATGTCGAGCGCCCCCATCGGGAGAATCGCGAAGGCGATGATGCCGTACGTCACCGGTGCGCCCACCGCGACGGCGGCGGGCCAAGTTAGCTGAGCGGCGCGGCCGACGATTGCTCCGGGAATGACTAGCAACAACCATGCCACTAGCACTCCGGCAGCCAAGGTCACTGCACTAGTATGGCTGCCCAGGCGACCTCGTTCGGTACGGCGTAGACGTGCGCGGGCGTCGACCGAAACGCTATGGGTCGCGTTTTTCAGATGCTCAAAGGTGGCTGACATGGGATATGACGTCGCCCGGGTGCGGGGGCTGCACCCGTCATTGGGCGACGGTTGGGTGCACTTCGACGCCCAGTACGGGATGCTGCTTCCCGACTCGGTCGCGACCACTGTTTCCACGGCGTTCCGTGGATCCATGACGACCAATGTTGGTCCGCATCCCTCCGCGCTGCGCAGTGCCGCGGTACTCGCCGCCGCCCGCCAGGCCGTGGCCGATCTCGTCGGAGCGGACCCCCGCGGTGTCGTGCTGGGCGCGGACCGCGCGATTCTTCTGACCTCACTCGCCGATGCGTCGTCGTCGCGGGTCGGTCTCGGTTACGAGGTCGTGGTCACCCGCCTGGATGACGAGGCGAACATCGCTCCATGGCTGCGGGCCGCGAATCGGTATGGCGCCAAGGTGAAGTGGGCCGAGGTCGACATCGAGACCGGAGAGCTGCCGACCTGGCAGTGGGAGAGCCTGATCACCAAGCCGACGCGGTTGGTGGCGATCACGTCCGCATCGGCATCGCTCGGCACGGTGACCGAGCTGCGTCCCGTGAGCAAGCTGGCGCATGAGAACGGTGCGCTGGTCGTGGTGGATCACTCCGCCGCGGCGCCGTACCGCCTGATCGACATCGATGAGGTCGAGGCGGATGTCATCGCGGTGAACGCCGTGGCGTGGGGAGGCCCCCCGATCGGCGCGCTGGTGTTCCGGGACCCGTCGTTGATCGACACGTTCGGTTCGGTGTCACTGGACCCGCTGGCCACCGGCGCGGCCAGGCTCGAGGTCGGCAACCACCAGTACGGGATGCTCGCGGGACTCGTGGCCAGTGTGGAGTACCTGGCTTCGCTGGACGAGACCGCGAAGGGCTCGCGTCGCGAAAGACTCATGGTGTCAATGCAATCAGCGGCCAGCTACATGGACCGGCTGTTCGACTACCTGGTGGCGTCGTTGCGTTCGCTGCCGCGCGCCATGGTGCTCGGGGCGCCCGATTCCAGGGTGCCCGTGCTGAGCCTGGCGGTGGAGGGGGTGCCCGCCGAGCGGGTGATCCAGCGGCTCGCCGACAACGGTGTGCTTGCTGTGTCGAATCCGTCGTCGCGGGTGCTCGACGTGATCGGCGTCAACGACATCGGGGGCGCGGTCACCATCGGTCTGGCGCACTACACCACGACATCCGAGGTGGATCAGTTGGTCCGCGCGCTCGCCTCGCTGGGCTGAGGGGCGTCAGTCCGCTACGCGCAGAAGTACCTTGCCGGTGACCTCGCCGGACTTCAGAAGTGCGTGGGCGGCCGCGGCTTCGGTGATGGGCAGTTCGGCGCCGACGATGGGGCGGACCCGCCCGTCGGCGATCATCGGCCAGACCCGCGCGATCACCTCGTCGACGATGGCGCCCTTACCCGACGGACCGTCCACCGGCCGTGACCGCAGTGCCGTCGCGATGACGCCGGCCCGCTTGGACAACAGCTTGCCGAGGTTGAGTTCGGCCTTGACCCCGCCCTGGAATCCGATGACGACCAGCCGGCCGTCCGGCGCGAGTGCGTCGACGTTGCGGTCCAGGTAGGAGGCTCCCATGATGTCGAGAATGACGTCGGCGCCGCGGCCGTCGGAGGATGCCCTGACCCGTTCGACGAAATCCTCGTCGCGGTAGCAGATCAGCACGTCGGCGCCGAGATCTGCGCACAGCGCCAGCTTCTCGGCCGAACCCGCGGTCACCGCGACGCGGACGCCGAGTGCGCGCGCCACCTGGATGGCGTGGGTTCCGATGCCGCTGGCGCCGCCGTGCAGCAGGAGCAGCTGTCCGGGGGCGAGGCCGGCGGTCATGACGAGGTTCGACCAGACGGTGCAGGCGACCTCGGGCAGTGCGGCGGCGGCGTGCAGGTCCACGCCCGGGGGAACGGGCAGCACCTGTGGGGCGGGAACGGCGACTCTTTCTGCGTATCCACCGCCTGATAGCAAAGCGCAGACGGGTTGACCGACCGACCAGCCCGCTACCGAATGTCCCACCTCCGAGATGTGCCCGGACACCTCGAGGCCGAGGATCTCGCTGGCCCCCGGAGGGGGTGGATAGTTGCCTGAGGCCTGCAGGAGGTCGGCGCGGTTGACCCCTGCGGCTGTCACATCGATGACGATCTCACCAGCTTGAGCTGCGATGTCAGGGACTTCCTGCCAGATGAGCCCGGAGTCGGGATTCGCGACGATGGCACGCATGGCGATAACGCTACTACCCGAGGTTCCGCGTTTTACTATGACGCAATGGAGGGGATGATCGCAGGGCGCACCGCTAGCGCCATGCCGGGGTTAGACATAGCGGAACAACGGTCGTGGCAAAATTTTCTTGATGCTGCGCTACGGCTCCACGCAACGCTGAACAAGTCGTTGGTCGAATCGCATCATTTGACACTCAACGACGTGAGACTGCTCGACGTGCTGGATCGGTCACCGACCGGTTCGGCGCGTATGGGGGACTTGGCCGAGGAACTCACGTCGCTGCCCAGTCGGGTGACGCGTCAGATCCATCGACTCGAGGCGCAGAAGTTGGTGACTCGCTGTTCGAGTCCGGATGACGGACGGGGCGTGCTGGCCACCATCACGCCCCACGGCAAGATGATCCTCAATCAGGCGATGGCGACCTACGGAGACGGTGTGCGGACGCACTTCCTCGCCCGGCTGTCACGGACGCAGATCGCCGCGATGGGGGAGAACTGTCGTCGCATCGGGGCAGGGCTGAGGTCCACATCGGCACCCGCGAGGTTCGGTCGGGTCTGAGCCCTGTACGAGCAGCCACCGCGAACCCCTTACGATGGTCCGCGGTGGCGTGGCAGAGCGGCCTAATGCACTCGCCTTGAAAGCGAGAGACGGCTAACACCGTCCGGGGGTTCAAATCCCTCCGCCACCGCGGTGCGGTGCTGGGTGCGCGGACGTAGGCTCCGCTCATGTTCGATAGCCGGCAGCTCTTTCGTGACGCCGCCGTTGCGCTGACCACAGCGCAGGAGTCGACCGCCAGGCACGCGGCCCGGCGTGCCGCGCAGGAGGCTCGCCGCTCGCTGCGCACCGCTCGCGGACAGTACCGGCGCTACCGGGCCACCGCGGGTGCGACCTTCCTCGACTGGCCGCGCTGGCACGCCGAATATCTTGGCGCATACCGCGGCGGTGGCGGGATCGCAGAGGGTGGCATGGACGTCGGCACGAACGTCCCCGGAGACGCGATCTAGCTGCGCGACAAGGGCTCACTCGCCCTGGAAGTCGGGTGCCCGCTTCTCGAACATCGCGCTGATGCCCTCGGTGAGGTCCTTGGACGGCAGGAACGCCGAGTTCCACGCGGCCACGTAGCGCAGGCTGGCCGACACCTGTGCGGTGCGCTGCTCGTCGAGTACGTCCTTGATGCCCTGCACCACCAGGGGCGGATTGGCGGCAATCTCCTTGGCGGTGGCGTGCGCCGCCGCCAACGAGGCCTCGGCATCGTCGAAGACGTCGTTGACCAGACCGATCCGCTCGGCGCGCGCGGCGTCGATGTCCTTGCCCGTCAACGCCAGTTCACGCAGGTGGCCATCGGACAGAATCAGCGGCAGCCTGGCGAGTGAGCCGATGTCGGCGACGATCGCGAGCTTCACCTCGCGCACCGAGAACTTGGCGTCGGCGCTGGCGTAGCGGACGTCGACCGCCGCGATGAGGTCGACACCGCCGCCGATGCACCAGCCGTGTATCGAGGCAATGACGGGTGTGCGGCAGTCGGCGACCGCGGTGACGGTGTGTTGCATCCCCTTGAGGTGCTTGTGGAAATCTGAGCGCGGCTTGGCCAGCGCGCCGTCGGCCATTATCGGTCCGAGGGTGTTGCCCATAGCGGCCACATCGAGGCCGTAGCTGAAGTTGCGGCCCGATCCCGTCAGCACGATCGCCCGGACGTCGGGGTCTGCGTCGAGAGCCTCGAAGGCAACGGGGAGTTCGGCCCAGAAGGCGGGCCCCATGGCATTACCCTTGCCGGGACCGATCAACGTCACCTGTGCGACGTGGTCGGACACCTCGACGGTGAGGGACTCGTAGCTATTGCCCATGCTTCAGAGGCTAGCGGTTACGGGGGAGACCCTCCCATGAGGATCTCGCTCAGCACGATGTCGCCAGGCATGAACTGGCACAACGCGTCGGCCGCGATCCGCATGCTCTCGCCGTCCTGGTCGCCGATCATCGGTCCGAATTCACCGAGGATCTCGGTGATGACCGCGGTCTGGGTTTCGGGGTCGAGCGCCGAGAACTCCGCACACGTCATCGTCTGCGAGTCCGGCGGCGCAGGCACGCCCGGCGAGGACCGGGGACTCGATGTCGATGGGCTGTACCCGGGTTCGGTGGTCATGGCGACCGTGCCCGGGACGGTGCGCGCACACCCGGCGAGGGCACCCGCAACGAGCAGGGCCGCCAGGGCGACCGGGACACGGGTTCTCATGTGGGCAACGATAGGCCCTGGACCCGTTCGAGGTAGAAGTACAGGTAGCGCGGCGAACCCGAGGTGGTGTCGACCGCCTTCTTCCCGTTCATGATGCCGATGACGGTGTTCTCGTCGACCTTCTTGAAGTGGTCGTGGACGGGCTGACCGTCGTAGACCATCGACGCCGTCACCTCGCCGCGAAACTCCTCCATCCAGAGGCTGGCCTCACCGTTCATCGCCTCGGTGTTGGAGAACTTGTTGCCGTCGGCGTCGAGGCAGACCAGGGGCTTGGCGTCGTCGGCGGAGTGAAACGTCTTGCCGAACCAGTTGAGCCGGTTCATGAATCCGTTGGCGCGGTGGCCGGTGTTGAACTCGCCGCCCTTCCACTCGCCGAGCATGTCCTCGATGCTCGCGGGTTCCAGCGTGGCCCAGAACGCGTCGAGGTCGGCGTCGGCGATCACGTCGGTGCGTGCGACCAGGTTCGCGAAGGTGCTCATTGGTCTCCGATCCATCGGGTGGCGAATTCGAGGAAGGCGTCGTTCTCGTGCCTGGCGGCCACCGTCACGCGCACGCCGTCCTGCCCGTAGGGCCGCACCAGCAGACGGTTGTCGGCGGCGCTGTTGACGAAGTCGTCGATCTTCGCGGCGGCCAGGGGCAGCCAGACGAAGTTGGCCTGTGACGGCGGCACGGTGAACCCCGCGTCGCGCAGCGCCTGGGTGACGCGGGCGCGTTCGGTGACGACCACGTCGGTGCGGGCCAGGAGTTCGTCCGCGGCGTCCAGCGACGCGATGGCGGCCGCCTGGGACACGCTGGTCGCTGTGAACGGCACGTAGACCTTGCCGAGGGCGGTGATGATGTCGGGGTCGCCGACGGCGTAGCCCACCCGAAGGCCGGCCAGGCCGTAGGCCTTCGAGAACGTCCGCAGCACAACGACATTGCTGTGTTCGCGCACCAAGCCGAAGCTGTCCGGCGTCAGATCGTCACGGATGTACTCGACGTAGGCCTCGTCGAGGGCGATCAGGATATCGCTCGGCACGGCCGCGACGAAACGGGCCAAGGCGGCGGGGTCGACGACGGTGCCGGTCGGGTTGTTCGGGTTGCAGACGAAGATCAGCCGGGTCCGGTCGGTGATCGCGGCCAGCATGGCGTCGAGGTCGAAGGTGTGATCGGTCAGCGGCACCGCCACCGGTGTGGCGCCGGCCGTGCGGATCTGCAGCGGATAGATCTCGAAGCTGCGCCAGCCGAACATCACCTCGTCACCGACCGAGGCGGTGATCTGGATGAGCTGCTGACACAGGCTCACCGAGCCGGCGCCCACCGCGATGTGCTCGGGGGCGAAGGAGCCGCCGTCCAGGGACTTGGCCAGGTGTGCCCGCAACTCGATGTATCCGTTGTCGGGGTAGCGGTTGATGGTGTCGGTCGCAGCCACGATCGCGGCGCGGACACTGGGCAGCGGACCGTCAACGGTCTCGTTGCTGGCGATCTTGATTGCACCGGGCACCGTTCGGCCTGGCGTGTACGCGGGCAGATCGGCCAGCTCGGGTCGGAGGCGGGCAGTCACCCGCTCAGTCTAGGGCCCGCGCGACCCTGCTCTGGAGCTGCTTTGCGTTGCGCTCGTTGGGCTGTGTACGCTGTGCCCTCGGATCAATCGGGAGGCGTGCCAGAGCGGCCGAATGGGACTCACTGCTAATGAGTTGTCCGTCTTAAAGCGGACCGGAGGTTCAAATCCTCTCGCCTCCGCCGCGGCTGACCTGCGTCAAGCCGTACAACTGAATAGCAAGCGCCCGTAGCTCAACGGATAGAGCATCTGACTACGGATCAGAAGGTTAGGGGTTCGAATCCCTTCGGGCGCACTCAGCATCACCCAACAACGACTCCCGTGGCATGAGCGGTACGCCCGGGGGTCGTTTCCTTTGGTTGCCGGCTTGCGTCGGGCGACACGGTTCTTAACTTGCCGCTGCAAGTAGCTGCGCGGCCAGTGGCCGCGATATATCTTCCCCCTACGGCAATTGACGGAGGGGTCATATTATGGCGGGTGCGCACACGAGTCGCCGGTCGCGGGACTTCGGTGTCCGACGCTGGCTGCAGGTCGGGGCCGCGTCCGCCGGTGTGAGTGCGGCGTTGTTCGCCCTGTCGCTGACGGGTCCCCAGGTGGGTGTCGCCCTCGCCGATGACTCCGGTCAGTCGTCGAGTTCGGGCTCGGACAACTCGAGCCCCGGGGAATCGTCCTCGTCGAGTTCGTCGAACACCTCGACGAAGTCCCCGTCGAACTCGAAGGTCGATTCCGGCCCGAAGACCTCGGTTGGGTCATCGTCTCCGGCACGTTCGAAGGACAGCACCGACAGCGACGCCGACACCGACGCCAACGACACGATCAAGGACAAGGACCCCGTAAAGGTCACCCACGAGGACGCTGACAAGGACCCCGTAAAGGACACCGTCGAATCAGAGGCAGAGGCGGAGGCAGAGGCAGAGGCCGACGTTGACACGGGCGTTGCGGATCCCGTCATCGTCGAGGCTGACGTGACACCGTCGGGCGATCAGCCGCCCGTTGTGCCGAGCGACTCGAACAAGTCCTCCACCGTGTCGCCAGCCGTGTCCACCGTGTCGAAGATCGCGGCGGTGGACAGCGCGGCGGACAGCAAGGTGACCGACTCTCTCGTGGCGGCGGCAACGCCGGAGGTCGAGCAGACCACGGTTGTCGAGCCGGATCCGCTGAGCACGGCTGCCGTGGTCGAACCGGTCGTTCCGTGGGCGCTTCAGGTCGAGGCACACCAGGATCCGCGCAGGGAGTTCATCAGCCGGTCGATCATCGCGTGGACGTCCGATTCGATGGGGTGGATCGGCTCGCTGCCGGTGCCCACCGAGTTGAAGTGGCACATGGAGGGTGCGGTGTGGGCGGTACGCCGCACCTTCTTGAACCTGGCGCCTGCGGTGGCCCCGGTTCAGGTGACCGGCCAGTCGACGGGCCCGATCACCGGCCGCGTCGACGCGGTGGATCCCGAAGGTGACCGGATCGTCTACCGCGTGGTCAAGGGCCCGACGCTCGGCACCGTGGAGCTCAACGGCGACGGCACCTTCACCTACACGCCCGGAGCCGATTTCAACGGTGTCGACAGCTTCGTCATCGTGGCGCAGGACCAGGGGTTGCACGTCAACCTGTTCGACCCGTTCCGCGGTGGCACCCGGGCGGGCACGCTGGTCAACCAGGGCGCGATCAAGTTCGCGTTCAACTACACGACCGGTGCCGAGTACTGGACCCAGGAACGTCGCGACGCGCTGCAAGCGTCGGCGACTGCGGTTGCGGCGTACCTGATGGTGAACGCGCCGGTCCTCCTGACCTACGACGTCACGGGGGAGGACGACTCGTCCTCGACCACGCTGGCGGCTGCCTCCAGTGAGCTGGTCAGTTCGGCGCCGGGCTTCTTCGGCACTGTCGTGCAGAACAAGCTCATCCACGGGGTCGACGCGAATGGAGCAGAGGCCGACGGCGAGATCGACTGGAACTTCGACAGTGACTGGGCGCTGGGCGACGTCGTGGGTGACGACGAGTACGACTTCAAGGCCGTCGCGATGCACGAGCTGATGCACTCCTTCGGCTTCACCTCCCGGGTGCGGCAGGTGAACACACGCGTGCATTGGCCGGTGTTCTCGAGCTTCATCGTGACAGCAGGCGGGCACAAGCCGATCGGCGCTGACTTCAAGTGGGACACCGCCTATGACGACTATCTGACGGGCGCCAATGGCGGCTTCTACTTCGGCGGTGCCAACGCCGTAGCCGCCTACGGCGGACTCGTCCCGCTCTTCACGCCCAACCCCTACGAGTCGGGCAGTTCGATGGCTCACCTGGACGACAAGACGTTCACCGGCGCCGACGAGAAGATGATGAACGCCAAGACCGGGACCGGCCTGAGTGTGCGGGTCCTAAGCCCCATCGAACTAGCCATCCTCAAGGACATCGGATACATCGTGGTGGTCCCGCAGCAGGCCAGCTCTGCGCCGCCTGCGACCATATTGGTATGACAGCACCCGTGATCGAACGCTGGCACGCATTCCTGGCCGGCGGCCATGACCCCGATGCCCTCGATGCACTGCTCGCCGACGATGTGGTGTTCTACTCGCCTGCGGTCTTCTCACCGCAGGAGGGCCGTGCCAAGACCGCGATGTACCTGAACGCGGCGGCGAAGGTGTTTGCGGGAACCGACTTTCACTATGTGGGCGAGTGGTCCGCGGAGCGTTCGGCGGTACTGGAGTTCGCGGCCACGATCGACGGGATCTACGTCAACGGTGTGGACATGATCACGTGGAACGAGGACGGCCGCATCGACTCGTTCAAGGTCATGTTGCGCCCGTTCAAGGGACTGCAGGCGATCATGCCCCGGATGGCCGAGCAGCTGCAGTAGGGGAGGCCCGGTGCGGGTCCAGCACCGGTCCCCAACGATTGAGCCGCACGGCCTGGGCTGACACTGGAGCGCTGAAGTAGTGCCCCTGGGCCAGGTCGCAGCCGTACTCCCGGAGCCGGTCGGCGACGGCCTTCGTCTCGACACCCTCTGCCACGCTGCACAGGTCGAAGGTGCCTGCCAGTTCGATGACCGAGCGAACGATCGCCGCGGCGCGCTCATCGTGCAGGATCGGGGCGACGAAGTGCCGGTCGAGCTTGAGCTCGTCGATCGGCAGCTCGTGCAGGTAGGTCATGGTTGAGTAGCCGCTGCCGAAATCGTCGATCGCCACCCGGATGCCCGACTGACGCAGCCGGTCCAGCACCGCGCGGGCGTGCACGACACTGGCCAGCAGAAGGTCCTCGGTGATCTCCACCGACAGGGCGTCAGCGGACAGGCCGTGCCTGGCGAGTGCAATGCGGATGCGGTCGGGGGTGGACTCGTCGTTCAATGACGGCGCCGACAGGTTGACCGCCACGGGGATGCGCACGCCCGCGGAGTGCCAGCCCGCCGCGTCCTCGAGTGCCCGTGTCAGCACGACGTCCGTGACTGCCTCCATGAGGCCGTTCTGGCGGACCAGTGGCAGGAAGTCGGCGGGTTCCAGGACTCCTAGGTCCGGATGTGGCCAGCGGATGAGGGCCTCGACGCCAACGACCTCGTTTGTCGTGAGGCTCACCTTGGGTTGGTAGACGAGGGTGAGTTCGCGCGCGTCGATCGCGTGGCGAAGGTCGTTGATGAGTTGGATTCGCGCCACGCCGTCATGCCTGCCGGTCCGCTCCCGGCGGCTCGGCAGCGGTTGGTGGGTGGCCTCCAATCGCATATCGGGGGTGAACGCCCTTACACCGCTGGCCTGATCCCGCTTGGCGGAGTACATGGCGAGGTCGGCGCGTTTGAACAACTCGCCTGCGGTGACGTCGGGATCACCGGTTGGCGGTGCGGTTGCCAGGCCGACGCTCAGCCGGACGTAGAGTTCGCGGCCGTCCACTGCAAAGGGTTCGTCGAACGCGCGGACAACCCTGAGCGTGACAGCGTGGACGGTGTCCGCGGAATCCTCGAGCAGGACCGCGAACTCGTCACCGCCCAGGCGGGCGACGGTGTCCCAGTCGCGCACGTTCTCCTATGGCGGCGGGGCCCCGGCAGCCCCCGCCAAGCAGGAGTTCGCGCCCGAGACACCACCCGGGCAGGACACCGTCACCGACGGACCCGACATCGTCACCACCGGTTCGATGCGAATGACCGTGCGCGATCCCATATCGGCCGCCGACAAGTTCGCGGCCGCCACCACCGAGGCCGGCGGGCGCGTCGAGGCGCGCACCGATCAGAGCGGGTCGACCACACCATCGGTGACCCTGACGCTGCGGATACCGTCGGACAAGGTTGATGCCGTTCTCGCCAGAATCGACGAACTCGGTGTCGTGGAGTCCAAGTCGATCAACTACGACGATGTCACCTCTCAGCGCGTCGATCTCGACGCCAGGATCAAGGCGTTGCAGACGTCGGTCAACCGTCTACTCGACCTGATGAACAAGGCCACCAGCACCGAAGACCTTCTCGCCGCGGAGAGTTCGCTGACCCAGCGACAGGCTGAACTGGACTCGCTGCAAGCCCAGCGCGCCACGCTCGGCGATCAGATCTCCTACGCCACGATCACGGTGGACCTGTCCTCAGAACCGAGTGTCTCGCGGGTCGGCTTCGTCGGCGCCGTCGAGCAGGGGTGGCGCGCACTGGTCAGCGCCGCCTCGGGGCTCAGCCACGCCATCGGGTTCCTCTTGCCGTGGATTCCGGTGTTTCTCGTCATCGGCGGCGCCTTCTGGGCACTGCGCAGGACGCTACGAAGCCGCCGGGTGGCAGTGCCTGCGACGAGCGCAGCACCAGCAGCTGCGCCCCCTCCCGCACCGGCACCGAATCCGCCTGTGTCCAAGGATGATCCGACCGAGCAATCATCCTGACATCGCAGTCGTAGCCGGTCACCGGTAGCGACGACAGCTCACGCAACCTCGCGTCCTCAGTCGGGTTCGGGTTTTCGGTGGCAAACACGGGGGTATTAACCCTGTCGCGACGAACGTCGCACTGCCAGCGCCCGACCTCCGAAGGAGTTCACCATGAGGACAGGCCCCATCACGCGGTTCCTTGGCTCTGCAGTCCTGGCCAGCGGTGCCGTCCTGTTCAGCACATCCGCGCCAATGGCCGCCGCCGAACCGTGCCCCGACGTGGAGGTGGTGTTCGCCCGCGGCACGGGTGAGCCACCGGGTGTGGGCGGTGTGGGGCAGGCATTCGTCGATTCGCTGCGCGCGCAGCTGGGCAATCGATCGCTCGCCGTTTACCCGGTCAATTACGCGGCGAGCAGCGATTTCAACAATCGCGAGGCGTTCGCAGGCACGGTTGTCGAGGGAATCCGCGACGCGGGTGCCCACGTGCAGGCCACCGCGGCGAACTGCCCCAACACCAAGGTGGTGCTCGGCGGCTTCTCCCAGGGCGCGGTGGTCGCAGGCTTCGTCACCGCCGCCGAAGTCCCACCGGGAGTTCCGGCCGCTCTCGTCCCCGCGCCCATGCCGCCCGAAGTGGCCGACCACGTGGCCGCCGTGACGCTGTTCGGCAAGCCGTCCGACTCGTTCCTGAGCAAGTACGGCGCGCCGGCCATCACGATCGGCCCGCGCTACGTGGACAAGACCATCGACCTCTGCGCGGGCGGCGACACGATCTGCGACGGTGCACCAGACGGCATGCCCACGTTCTCGCACGCGTTGTACGGACTCAACGGGATGACCAACGAGGCTGCGACGTTCGCCGCGAGCCGCACCTGATCCGAACCACCGCGCAGCCCCATCCCGACCGGGCGCGCCCGCGTACTACACGTTGTAGTAATTAGCGCTCCACTCGCGTAACCTCGCCGTTTGTGGATCTCGTGTACAACATCGTCGTCGTCACGCACCTGCTGGGAATGGCCGCCCTCGTAGGCGGGTATCTCGCGGGCCAACCTGCCGTCAACGAGGTGATGGTCTGGGGCGCCAGACTGCAGCTCATCACCGGTGTGGCCCTGGTGGGCATGGCCGAGTCCATCGCCATCCTGGGCAAAGACCCCAACATGATCAAGATCAGCGTGAAGCTGGTCATCGCCGTGCTGGTCTGCGCGTTCGCCGAAATGGGCCGCGGCGCCGCGAAACGCGGCAAGAAGGTGGCGTGGATGACCCACGCCGCCGGCGGCCTCGGGATCGTCAACGTGCTGATCGCGACGCTCTGGACCTAGCGCTGTAGCGCCCCGCTAGATCAGAACGACGCGCGTGGGGCGCCCATACCCGGGTCGATCTTGACCGGCCCGGCCGCCGTCGGCTCCACGGGGAAGTCAAAGATGGCCGTCGGGATGTAGACCGTCGCACAGGCATTGGGGATGTCGACGACACCCGAGAGCCGCCCCTCAATGGGTGCCGCGCCGAGCAGGAGGTAGGCCTGTTCCGGGCTGTACCCGAACTTGGTCAGGTAGTCGATCGCGTGCAGACACGCCCGCTGGTAGGACAGGTGGGAGTCCAGGTAGCGCTGCTCACCGTCGAGCGTGACCGAGGTCCCGGAAAACGCCAGCCACTCCGAGTACTGCGGGTCGGTGTTGCCCGGCATGAAGATTGCGTTCTCGCTGACCCCGTAGGTCTCCATGCCGCCGGGAATGACGTCGACCCGCAGATCGATGAAGCCACCCATCTCGATGGCGCCGCAGAAGGTGATCTCACCGTCCCCCTGGGAGAAGTGCAGATCGCCGACCGACAGGTTGGCGCCGTCGACGAACACCGGGTAGAAGACGCGGCTGCCCTTGGTGAAGTTCTTGATGTCCTGGTTGCCGCCGTTCTCACGCGGCGGCGCGGTGCGGGCGGCCTCCGCGGCGGCCCTGGTGAAGGCGTCGCCCGTCAACCCGCCGAGGATCGCGTCCTGCGGCTCGGGGGGCAGCGCCAGAGGTGGCACCCGGTCGGGATCGGTGGCGATCAGGGCGGCCTCGCGCGCGTTCCAGGTCCCGAGCAGTTTCGCTGACGGCGCCGTGCCCATCAGGCCGGGATGGACGATTCCGGTGAACTCGACGTGCGGGACATGCCGCGACGTCGCCTTCTGACCGGAGAAGTCCCAGATGGCCTTGTATGCGTCGGGGAACTGCTCGGTGAGGAAGCCACCGCCATTCTGGGTTGGGAAGATGCCGGTGTAGCCCCAGCCCTGGCCGGCGAGCGGCCCGGAGTCCTCCTGCGGGATCGGACCGACGTCGAGGATGTCCACGATCAGCAGGTCACCGGGCTTCGCTCCCTCGACGGCGATCGGACCGGACAACACGTGCACTGTCGTCAGCGGCGCGTTGAGGATGTCGTCGGCGGAGTCGTCGTTGACGATCGCGCCGTCGAACCACTCGCGGCAGTGCACCCGAAACGAGTCGCCCTTCTTGACCGTCACCGCCGCGGGGATGTCGGGATGCCAACGGTTGTGGCCCAGCTTCTCCTGATTGGTGAACTTCTTGGTCGAATCCAGCGGGAACACAACATCGGGCATTGAGGACTCCTTCAGGCTCGCGGGAGGGTCTGGTGAAGCGGATTGGTGGTGATCTTCTGGCGCCGCCGCGTCACCGGTGACGGCGCAGCCACCACCGCGGGACGGTCAGCGGTGGCGCGGGTTGCATCCTGCAGCGCCATCGCCGTGCTTCCGGCGCGGCCGAGGTGCGGGGCCGCGATGGTCCTGCGGGCCGACCCTGCACAAGCCGGGCACTCGATCGCATCCGGACGGTCGGCCATCGAGTACATCTGTTTCGTTGTGCCGCAGCCAGATTCGCAGCGAAAAGCGTAGAGAACCATGAGGTTTCCTCACTATGTCCGGTGACGCAACCGACCCAGGCAACATTACCCACGGGTGCAGGTGCTGGCGCGGGACTTGGAGAACTGCACAGGTCACCGGTTGCCGGCTGTAGGCCCCTACAGAGTCGGCAGGGACCCCGCGCTCACTGCGTTCGCGGCCCCCGCGCAGTCCAGGTCGGAGGCCGGGCGGCCTTCCTGATCACGTTGTGCTGCAGTGGTTTAGCGCCAGAATCCGCGATCGTTCGGGGCGCACCGCCGGTATCCGCGCCGGGCGGATTGACGGCGTCCTCCCGCATGCCCATGTTCAGCGCGGCCCACAGGGCGATCCGGAAGTTGATCCTGTCGGTCTCGTCGAGCGGATTGGCGCCGGTGAGTTCGGCGATCTTGGCCAGCCGGTTGCGCAGGGTGTTGACGTGGACGTAGAGCCGATTGGCGGCCGCCGTGATATCCGTGTCCGGCGCAAGGAAGGCCTCCAGCGAGGCGACGAGGTGGGAGTTGTTGACCTTGTCCTGGTCGACCAGCGGGACCAGTAGCCGCTGCACGAACGGTACCAACCGGACCTTGGGAACCGCGGCCAACAGGCCCTCGAGGGTGGCGATCTCGTCGATGTGCACGGTGCGGCGCCAGCGAATCGCCTCGTGCAGCGCCTCGAGAGCCTCGGGAATCGCGTACGCCATGGATTGCGCGTCCGGGGCGATCGCGACACCACACACCAGGGACGACGCGGCCAACTCCGTGGTGAACTCGTCGGTCTGCGCACACAGCGCGACAATGCGGTCCTCGAGCAGCGCGACGGCACCGGAGTAGCGGTCCACCAGGTCGTGCACCTGGGGGTGAACATCCGAGGTGAACGCGCAGACCACGACGGGGCCGCCGGTCAACCCGTAGCCGCCGAGCGCGTTCTCGACGGGACCGACACCCAATGTGCCCGCCACGAACCAGCGCAGTATCGATCCGAGATCACCCTCGCGGGTGCCCACCTCGCGGTCGGCGGCCCGCATGGACTCGGCCCAGTCGACGATCCGGCGGAACGGTACCGCGGCGTCCAGGGTCAGCAGCGGAAGATCCAAGTCCCGACAGGCCGACACCAGCGCCGCGGGCGGTGCGTCGAACAGGTCGCCGAGCCCGACGACCAGCGCCGTGACCCCCTGCCCGATCAGCGCGGTGGCATAGCGCCGAACCGCATCCTCGGATTGGTCGACGACGGGCACGCCGATGCTGAGAATCAGCTCTTCACCGGAGAGATACTGGGACGGGTCGGCCAGCTCGGTGGGGTACACGTAGCGGATCGGCCGGTCGAGATCACGGATCGGGGTCAGTGCCTCGACCTGAAGACTCTCCTCGGCCAGGAGTTGTCCAAGCGTCACCACACCGTCGTGGGGCGCGATCGCAGTCACCGCAGATCTCCCCTCCAGTGCACCCACGCCGGCCACCATCGGCGCTTCGGCGCGGGATCGTCCATGCCTGCGGATCTTAGGCTGAAGCCGCGGCAATCACAGATCGAGCGTGAGCCTGCCGCCACCGAGAGACCGAGAAACGCAAATCATCATAGTGGCGTTGGACCGGCGTTCCTCGTCTGTCAGCAAATCATCGCGATGGTCAATTGCGCCGTCCAGCACCTTGGTCTCGCAGGTACCGCAGAAGCCCGCGGTGCACGAGAACGGGGTGTCCGGGGCGACCTCGAGCACCGCGTCGAGCACGCTCCGATCCTGGGGCACCGTGATGGTGCGGCCCGTGCGCGCCAGTGCCACCTCGAAGGCGCCGTCATCGGCTCGCACGACGTCCTCGGTGCCCGCGGCGAACCGTTCGACGTGCAGGGCCAGATCCGGGTGCCGTTCGCTGACACTCTGCACCGCGGTGAGCATCGCGGGCGGCCCGCAGCAGTAGACCGCGGTGCCGGGAAGGCTGTCGGCGAACGCACCATCGATATCGGGTAGGCCCACGGTGTCCTGCGGGATCAGATCGACACCGTCGATGCTGCCGACACGATCGAGGAAGGCCATCGCCGATCGGCTGCGACCGCCGTAGATCAGCCGGAACGGAGGCGGGTCCGGCTGGTCGCGAAGCGAGTCGATCATCGCGAGGATCGGAGTGATGCCGATACCGCCCGCGATGAACAGGTACCTCTCGGCCGGGGCGAGAGCGAAGTTGTTCTGCGGCGCCCCGACCTCGATGACGTCTCCGACGCGCAACCGCTCGTGGACCTCCCGCGAACCGCCGCGGCCGTCCCCGACCAGCAGGACCGCGATCGTGTAGCTGAACGGATCCTCGCGCGGCCCGCAGAGCGAGTACTGCCGCAAGAGGCCCGACGGCAGCGTGAGGGCCACGTGGGCACCGGCTGCCCATTCGGGCAGCCGGTCCCCTGTCGCGCTCCGCAGTACCACGGAGATGACGCCTGCGGCTTCAAGCCGCATTTGGGTGACGAGTAACTTCATCGCTTCTCGGGTGCCGGGACAGGACTCCCGGCGCCAGCGAGCACACGACCGTTGTCTGCTGACTCGGTCAAACCCCGAGACTCCTGGATGGTCTGCACGGCGTACTGAGTGGCACGTCGATAGTTCAGCGTGTAGATGTCCGCGGGTGCCGACACCTCGAAGGCCTGTCCGGCGAGCGGAACCTCCTTGGGCTCAAGGCCGCCCAGAATCGGGGTGTCCTCGTTGAAGACCTGGGTCTCGATCTCGAGGATCTCCTCGACGGTGCCGCCACGGAAGTTCTTGTCCGTGGCAACGCCCCAGAAGATGATGCACTTGTCGTAGCTCACCGGGGAGGGGAAGTCGACGAGGTAGCGCTTGCCGATCTCCTCTCCGAAGTCGTACAGAATCGTCGCGATACCCGGAGCGTAGGAGTGGTAGTGCATCACGGCATCGCCGGTGCTGGAGAAGTTCGAGTCGGGGACCTGCTGGTAGAAGTAGGACGCCCACACCTCACGTCCCTCGCGCTTGACGTCGAGGTCGCCGACGACCGGATTCACCTCGCCCATCGACACCTCGTGCACGAACGGAAAGTGCGCCATATCGCGGAAGTTCTCGGTCGCCGCCATGAACCCGCAGTCGGCGTGGATCGGCTCGGCCGGTAGCCAATCCAGCTCCAGGCCCTCGATCTCGGGTGGATTCGGCAGACCGAAGACCGGGTCGCCCAGGCAGGTCCACACATGCTCGAACCGTTCGATGACGGGATAGGTCTTGATGGCCGCCTTCGGCGGAATCCGCCCACCCTCGGGCAGTGAGGGGATGTGGCGGCACGCGCCGGTCTCGCCGTCGAACTGCCAGCCGTGATACGGACAGGCGATGTTGTTGCCGTCGATCACGCCATCGGCCAGGTTGCCGCCGCGATGGACGCAGCGTCGATCAGTCACCCGTGCGACGCCGGAGGCATCGCGGAACACCACGAGCTTCTGGTCGAGCAGCTGGGCGGCCTGGGGGGTGCCGATGTCCCGGGAACGGGCCACCACAAACCACACGTGCTGGTAGGCCTCGCGGAGTTTGTCCGGGGTCAGTGCCTCTTGCTTCATCGGTCGAATCTCCTTAAATCAAACGGTGGGGCCGAGGTTGGGACGAGTCAGGGTGCGCGGCGTGAGCTGCGCGGAACGGACGTGCTCGGCAATCTGAGCCATGCCTGCCACCCACACGTCGTCCATCGCGCATACCTCCGCGATGAACTCACGCAGTGCGGCCGCGCGGCCGGGCCGTCCGGACAGGAAGGGGTGGTTGGTGAGAATCCAGACACCACCGATATCGCGCATCGCGTTGAGTTCGGCACGCCACAGCTCGATCGCCTTGGCCGGCGTCTCGATGAGTCCCGTGCCGGAGAAGTCAGGCACGAAGCAGTATTGCTGCCAGTCGTCGAGCGCCCAGCTGACCGGTAGCTCCACCAGTGAGGTGCCGTCGGAGACCGCAAGCTCATAGGGGTGGTCGGAGTCCATCAGCGTGGAGTCATAGACGAAGCCGAACTCGGCGAGCAACTTCGGTGTGTGCCAGTTCATCTCCCACATGGGAGCGCGGTAACCGACGGGCCGAACACCGGCGACCTCCTCGAGGGCTTTTAGCCCGCGGTCGAGAATCTCGCGTTCGGCGTCCTCGTCGAGACCTACCAGCGACTCGTGCAGATAGCCGTGGTGGGCGATCTCGTGACCAGCCGCCGCGATGGAGCGGACCGGTTCCGGGTGCCGATGCGCGGTGTAGCCCGGGACGAAGAAGGTTCCAGGAACCTGAAACTCATCGAGGATGCTGAGCAGGCGCGGGACACCGACCAGCGGGCCGTACGCCTGATGCGACATCGCACCCATGCGATCGGCGAACGCGGGATCGGTTGTCAACAGCGGGGATTCCGCGTCGACGTCGAAGGTGAACGCGACGGCACAGGTCTTTCCCTGTGGCCACGACACCGGTCCCGCCGGGGTCAGAGCGGTCATCGTTGAGCCTTTCTTCCGAAGACGGACAGGAATTCCCATGTGACGTTGGCGGCGGCGACCGCGGTGATCTCGGCGTGGTCGTAGGCCGGCGACACCTCGACGACGTCGGCACCCACCAGGTTCACGTGCTCAAGCCCGCGTATGACGGCGAGCAGCTCGCGGCTGGACATGCCGCCGGCCTCCGGCGTTCCCGTTCCCGGAGCATGCGCCGGGTCGAGGACGTCGATGTCGACGGAGACGTAGACCGGCGCGTCGCCCGCCAGCTCACGGATGCGTTCGATGATGCCATCGGCCCCCAGCGAGTCGATCTCCCGGCAGGTGATGCAGGAGAATCCGAAGCTGGCGTCCTCGACGAGATCCTTTCGATCATAGATCGACCCGCGCACGCCGACGTGCAGGTTGCGGTCGAGCAACAACCCCTCCTCGAAGGCGCGGCGGAACGGCGAGCCGTGCGTGATGTCGGCGCCGTAGAACCCGTCCCAGGTGTCGAGGTGGGCGTCAAAGTGCACCAGCACCATGGGGCCGTGTACCGCGTGCGCGGCGCGCAGCGACGGCAGGGCCACCGAGTGGTCGCCGCCGAGGATCACAGCACGCGTGCCCTTGGACAGCAAGTCGGTCAGCTGCGCCGCGATCTGGTCGACCGCCTCGCCGATGTCGAACGGGTTGCACGCGATGTCGCCCGCGTCGGCGAACTGGCAGACCTCGAACGGCTTGATGTCGAGTTCAGGGTTGTAGCCGCGTATGAGCCGGGAACCCTGCCGGATCGCGTTGGGCCCGAAACGGGCTCCGGGACGGTAGGTGACGGCGCTGTCGAATGGCACCCCCACCACGGCGACGTCGGCGTGGGTCACGTCCTCGAGCCGCGGCAGCCGCGCGAAGGTGGTCCATCCGGCGTATCGCGGCTGCACAGCCGGATCCACCGCTCCCACAATCGCATTGCGGCCGTTGTCGTTGTTCATTGATTGCCCTTCCTAGACACGATTACGCGACAGCCCGCCATCGACATTGACGATCTGTCCGACGGCTGCACCGAGCTGACGCTGGCACAGCACTCCGATGACCCCGGCTACCTGTTCGACAGTGCCCACCTGGCCGGTGGGCGGGGTAAGACTCGAGCCGCCCGCGGCGGCGTCACACACTGCCCACTCCGAGTCGACGGCTCCGATCGCGACGGCGTTCACGCCCACCCCGAAGCCGCCGAAGTCGCGGGTCAGCGACTTCGTCAATGCGACGATGCCGCCGGCAGCGGCGGCGACCGCCGACAGCTCGGCACCGCCGATGTGCCAGCGCGATGTGGTCAGCACGATGCGACCACCGGTTCTGTTGTCCCGCATGTGCTCTGCCGCGGCCTGCGCGTAGAGGAAGCTGCCGGTCAGCGTCGCATCGACGTGGTCCCAGAACGCGTCCATGGTCTGGTCGTTCAGCGCGGCAACGTGGGGCAGCCCATGTGCGACGACCAACGCGTCGATCCCACCCATGAGTTCGGCTGCCTGTGCCACGGCACGGCGAACCTCGTGACGGTTGGTCGGGTCGGCCCACACGGTGAGCTTGCCCCCGTTCGCCTCGGACGCCTCACGGCTGCCCGCGCGCGTTCCGGTCGTAGTGGCGCCGCGGACGGTGAAGTACTCGCGTACGGCGGCACCGAGCTGGGTGTCGACGCCGGTGATGAGAACCCGAGAGGTGTTGGACATCGTCAGATCACCGTTCCGCTGTTGACCGACAACACTTCTCCGCACAGGAACAGGTCCTCCTCAAGCAGCGCACGGACCAGCTCGGCGACCTCACCGGTATCGGCGATACGCCTGGCGGGCAGCGTCTCGACGAACTGTGCGCCGCGTTCCCACGAGTCGGCAGGCAGTAGCGGCGTGTCACATGGCCCGGGCGCAACGGCGTTGACCAGGACCCCGTCGGCAGCCACTTCGACGGCGATGCTGCGCAGCAGACTCAGCGCGGAACCCTTGGCGGCCGCGTAGTGAGAGTCGTTGCTGCCGCCGCCGATTGCGCGCTCAGAGGCGATTCCGACGATGCGCCCACTGCGTCGCTTGCGCATGTCGGGCAGGACCGCGCGGCACACGTGGGCCAGACCGCCCACGTGCACGCGCAGCATCCGCTGCCACGCCGACGCCACGATGTCGAGTGCGGGAATCTCCTCGTAGTGCCCGGCGCAGATGACGGCTGCGTCGATCTGCCCGAAGGTGTTCTGCACGTGCTCGATTGCGTCTTTCACGGCCTGCTCGTCGGCGACGTCGGCGATCTGCCACAGGTCGGTGTCCGGTGCGGGCTCCCTCGAGATCGACGCGACGATCCAGCCGCGGTCTCGCAGCAGTGCCGCGATCGCGGCACCGATACCGCTACCGGCCCCGGTGATGACGGCGACGCGTTGACCGGCGCTCATACGGGCTCGCTCACGGGTTCGTCGGCGGGCTCGGTGGCCTCGCCGGGCCTGCGCTGCCCCACCTTGATCGTTTTCACGATGACCGCGCCCAGCAGGAGGATCACGCCCATTGCGACGAAGAACGCCCAGTTGATGTACCACGACTCGGATACGGTGCGCGGCCAGACGATGTTGACGAACTCGAAACCGACCCACAGCACGGCGAGGACCGCCACCGGTGTGCCGAACCTGCCAAGGTTCCAGGGTCCCGGCACCCACTTGCCCCGCAGGCGCGCAACCAGTCCGGTCACCAGGGGGAACAGGAATGCCAGGTAGTAGCCGCCAGCAGTGAACGTCACCAGGACCGAGTAGACGTCGGTTGCCGAGATCAGGTACACGCAGGCGCCGATGACGGTGGTCACCAGGATCGCCCGGACCGGCTGTGCCTCGGCCTTGGACAGCTTGACCAGGATCCGCGACCCCGGCAACACCTCGTCACGGGCAAAGGACCAGATGACCCGCGAGGCCGACGCCTGCAGCGCCAGGAAGCTGGCAAGGAAGCCGACGACGAAGGCCAGCAGGATCGGCTTGACTGCCGATTCGCCCAGTGCGCTGCCGAGCACATAGCTCACGGGGTCGGAGACCTCGCCGGAACGGATCTTGTCGAAGTCGGGCACGGCCAGGGTGACCGCCAAGGACGCATAGGCGATGACGATGGCGATGAAGCTGACCGCGAAGAGCATGGCCTTCGGGACGTTGCGTTGCGGTTCCTTGATCTCCTCGGCGATGGCTCCTGCGCTCTCGAAGCCCAGGATGGACCAACCGGTGAACGCCAGAGCGGCCAGGAACGGTCCGGAGACGAAGGCCCACGTCCATCCGCTGGTGGCGTCGAAGCCCTGCAGGATCACGTCGAGCCCGTGGTGGCGATGGAAGATGAGCAGGTAGGTGCCCAGACCCACCGAGGCGACGATCTCGGCGATGATGCTGCCGACCATGAGGGCCTTCAGGAAGCCGCGGCCAAGGATGTTGGCGCCGGTTCCGGCGAGCAGGATCAGCAGCGCGACGACGCTCTGCTGGACCGCGGTGGGGGCCTCGATCCCGATCAACTGGGCCAGGAAGCCGGCACCACCGTAGGCGACGGTGGCCATGATGATGACCAGCGCCCAGGTGTAGATCCAGCCGGCGAACCATCCGGCCACCTCGCCTGCCAGCCGCTTCGTCCACTGGTAGATCGAGCCCTCGAACGGCCAGCGTGACACCAGTTCGGAGAACGCCAGCGCGACGACGAACTGTCCGGCGCCGACGATGACGAAGGTCCACCAGAACCCGGGGCCTGCCGCGGCCAGCGACAATCCGTAAATGCCGTACATCGCAACGATCGGCGAGATGAACGCGAATGCAAACGCGAACGCCGACCACAGCGAGAACTCTCGCTTCAATTCCCCAGGCGCGGAATCTATTTGACCACTGGTCGCCATCTGGACCGCCTTTCGGTGCTGCATGGACACGGAAGTATGGACATGTGACTCCCGGCGGCGCACCCCCGTTGGCGAATGCCGGGTTGCACGCACAGTCACGCGGCCCGGCACTGTAGAGAACTACAGCCCTGCACGCCCGGGGCCGACGAGGTGGTTGCGTGGCCCATAGACTCGCGGCGCCCATTCGAGAACCGACAGGACGAGGGTGTCGTGCGCGACAACGATGAGATCGCCGCCTTCCTGGCGGCGCTGGAGGAGCGGCTGGCCGTCTCCGTCACGGACGCCGTGGTCGAGCCCATGCGGGTTATCGACGAGCACCTGGACGTCGTCGCGCAGCTGGGCATGTCCGCCGTGACAGCGGGCGGTAAGCGGCTTCGGCCGCGGTTTGCCTACTGGGCGTGGCGGGTGGCCGACCAGAGTGGCGCGGACACCGGCCCGATCGTCCAGCTGGCGGCGTCACTGGAGATTCTGCACGCGGCCATCCTGGTGCACGACGACATCGTCGACGGTTCCGAACTTCGCCGCGGCCAGCCGTCGGTGCGCGCATCACTGGCGGGGCAGCACCGCGACCAGGGCTGGTCGGGTGATCCTGTCGAGTTCGGCGATCACACCGCATTGCTGGTGGGCGACCTGCTGTGGTCGGCAGCCCACGATGAGTTCGACGATGCGGTGTCAGGGCTTCCACCTGCCCGCCAGCGCGCCATGTCTCGCGTCTTCCAGTCCATGCGGGTCGAGGTGATCTCCGGTCAGCTGCTGGAACTGCGTGCGCAGGCCGGTCACCGGTACGACGCCGCGACGGCCAGCCAGATTCGGCGCTACAAGACCAGCGCCTACACGGTCGAGCGCCCCGTCGAGCTGGGCCTCGGTCTCGCTGGATCGGCCTCGCCGGCGACGGCCCAGACTCTCAACGACTACGCCCGCGCGGTGGGGCATGCCTTCCAACTGCGCGACGATCTCGCCGATCTGTTCGGCTCGACCGAGACCAGCGGAAAGAGCGCGGGTGATGACATCCGCTCCGGCAAGCCAACCGAGCTGCTCGGGATGGCCGTGGAGCTGGCCACCGGATCAGATGCGCGGACGCTGTCGGGTGTTGTCGGCGACGCCGCTGCTGACCCGGCTGCTATCGCCGAGGTGCGACGCATCATGTTGGGTTGCGGCGCAGCGGATCACGTCATGCGGCGGATAGCCGAGCTGGTCGCGGTCGCGGACCAGGCACTCGCGAATCTCGCCCGATCCGCTGACCCGTCCCCGCATTCCGCGCTGCGAGAACTGCTGGCCGAGTGCACCGACGTGTCCTTCATGCCGCCTGTTTGACCCACGGGATCGCCGTCGCCATCAGGCGAATCTGTGGATTGCGCTAGGAAACGCGCCCCGGCGGCCCACTCCCCTTCACCTCATGTGGCCACAGTCAGATCCTGGCATCGGGCACGACGGGGAAGGGGCCGATGATGTCGACGGAATGGATTTGGCTGATCATCACACTGGCGGTGGCGGGGGTCATCGCGGGTGTACTCATATCGGTGGGGCGGGTCCGCCGGCGAGACGCCGAGGACCCGCAGGCCGCGTACCTTCGGCACGCCAGGGCGCTGCGTTCGGCAAGCCGGAATCGGTTGGCAGTCAACATGTCCGACGACATCTGGGATGCCGGGGCAACGACCGCCACGACGTCGCGGAGCACGAGGGCGGCGGCCGCGGGCACCGCGGTGTTCATGAGCGCCTGCGGGGGGTGTGGTGGCTGTGGCTGCGGCGGCTAGCGATTTCCACGGGTCATCCGCCGCGGTGGCAGTTCTCGACCTTCCGCCTGCCGTGTTCAAGACGTGCCCGTGGGAGCCGCGCGCACTGATCGAGAAGGGCCTGCGGCAATGGCTGAGATGCTGCGCCGCCGCATTGCGCGACGATCAGGTGATCGGGATGCCGTCGCACGCGGTGGACGAGGCCTGGCACGGCCTGATCCTGTGCACCGCGCGGTATCAGGCGTTCTGCGATGAGGCCTACGGCCGGTTCATGCATCACCACCCAGTCGGCGGCGCACCGGCGGAAGTCGAGGCGGTCGCGGACCCCATGTCCGAACAGCTCCGCAGGACCGTCATTGCGTGGTCGCTGGTCGCATCCCCGGGCGAGCGGTGTGTCCTGTGGGATATCGACCACCGCGTCGGCGTGGATCGCCCGTGGGGCCTGCCGCTCGACCGGGTCGCCGAGATCGAGGAGGAACTCGCCGGTCGGACCATTGCGGCGACCAGGTAGGGCCACCTCGGAGTCCGCTTCACCCAGAAGCCCACGAACATGGGCCCTGTGACGACGGCGGTCCTCGATGACACGTGCGGCAACCTGATCCAGATTCAGGCCACCTGACCGTTCGGCGCGTTCAGCGCGGCCCCGGCTTAGCAGTCAACTGTCGGATCGTGTGGGCCTCGTGGTCCCGATAGGGCCGTCCGTCAGGTTGCAGGAGGTCGTGAAACCACTCCCGAGGCGGCGCCGTGTAGGGGCGGGCCCACGAGTCCCATGGCAGAAACGTCTGTGTCTTCCCCGCCACCAGACCCCAGTTGTAGGCGCCGACGTTGTGCCGCTTCGCGATGGGCAGGATTCCCTCGATGGAGCTGCCCTTGGTCCGGGCCATGTACTCGGTGCACAGCATCGGTCGCCGCAGCGGAGCGAGTTCGGCGATGCGTGCCTCGAACTCGGGCGGTGCGGCGTAGCTGTGAAAGGTGATCACGTCGGAGTTCTCGAGTTGAATCCGCACGACGTCGCTGCGACGCCCGGGGTCTCCCCAGGGCCCCTCCCAGACGCCACTGGTCAGCGGTTGAACGGGATCGGCTGAGCGCGCCCACTTGAACACATGGGGCAGTAGCGACGCGACGAGTTGCGGTTTGTCCTGCCGCTCGACCTTGCGGTACTCGCTCGCGGGATTGTCGGGCTCATTCCACAGGTCCCAGCCCAGGACGCGGTCATCGTTGCGGAAGAGGTCGATAACGCCGACCACGTAGTCGTACAGGATGGCGAGGTAACCCGGGTTGTCGAGCTTCGCCGCCCCCGGGCTCTGCACCCAGCCGGAGTTGTGCACTCCGGGTCGGGGCGCGGGCTGTAGGCCCAGCCTGGGAATCGGATTCCAACAGGAGTCGAAGAAGACGAAGAGCGGTTTGATGCCGCGATGCGCCGCGATGTCGACGAACTGTGCGAGCCGACGTTGAAAGCCCGAGCGATCCTGGGCCCAGAGCAGGTCGTGGAGAAAGACCCTCACGGTGTTGAATCCGAGCTGCTGCGCCGCTCGCAACTCGGTGTTGATGCGCTGCGGGTCAAACGTGCCGGCCTGAAACATCTCGAGCTGATTGACCGCGTTCGAGGTGATGTAGTTCGCGCCGACGAGCCAGCCCTGCTCTCGATACCAGTCGTTGGCGCGTTCGATCGACCACCGGGCGGGCGCGGCAGACGCGCGGGGTGCGTTGGCCAGCGCCGTGCCCGCTGCTGCCAGGAGCGGCAGCTTGAGCGTGGTTCGACGCCGGACGTGGTCGCCCCGGTCTCCCCTGGCGATGTGTCTGGGGTTGCGTAACAAGGTGCAATCCTTCGAGTTTGGGATCGGTGCTCCATCGCCGCCATGCGTACCCATCCGCGGCCACATCTACAACCGGGCGTCCTGTGCGGCATCACACACGGCCGAAATTGCCGTCAAGACCGGGTGCACCCGTACGGGATACTGAGGACATGGCGGCGGTCGGTGGCCGATGAGCGCACTCGACGGGTTCTACGCGGCGTGGAACAGCGCACGAGAGACGTTCGGGGTGGGCACGCCAGCTGGCGGCGCCCGGTTCGATGCCAGCGCCACGTTGCGCCAGCTCGGCGCCCAGGTGGCAGCGGCGGCGCCGGGATCGCACTGGTCGGGTAGCGCGGCGACGGCGTACGACAGGAGAAACACCGAGCACCGCATGGTGTTCGACCGGCTGGCCGAGCTCGACAGGCAGCTGGGTGCGCACGTCGATCGGGCGGCAGGCGCCGTCGCCAACGGTCGCCACAATCTGGACGGCGTGCGCCAGTGGGTGACTGATGCCGCCGCGAGTGTGCCGCCGGGCAGGCAACGCGAGACCGTGCTCACGCAGATCGCCAGCCGAGGGCTCGAACAGCTCAGCGGTGTGGTCCGGAGTGCCAATGCGGAGCTGAACACCATCGCCGAATCGCTGAAGGGTCTCAAGAGCGAGTACGACGCCCTCACGTCCAAGGAGTCGCCAGCGCCCCCGGGGGAGGACGAACCCGCAGGCGACGAGGCGGGCGCCGACAAGACCGACATGTCCTCGGGGGACATCGAGGCGATCGACCGGGCGAACCGCGAGCGATTGGCCGAGATGCTGCATGAGTACCAGCAGCTTCCCGACGGACAGGTGAAGACCGATCGGCTCGCCGACATCGCCGCGATCCAGGACGCCCTCAAGGTCCCCGATTCTCATCTGGTCTACCTGGAGAAACCGGACGACCCCTCCCAGATGATCCCCGCGGCCACCTCCGTGGGGGATCCGTTCACGGCCGATCACGTGTCGGTGTCGGTACCGGGCGTTTCCAGCACCACGCGCGGGGCGATCGAGGGCATGACACGCGAGGCCGCAGACCTTCGCCAGGAGGCAGCGGCCGTCGCCGCCAGGGTCGGCGAGAGCACGAACCTGGCCACCGTCGCCTGGGTCGGGTATCAGCCCCCACCCAGTCTGACCTCGGCGGAGGTGCTCACCGACGACCTCGCCCAGGCGGGCGCACCTAAGCTGACGTCCTTCCTGCAGAACCTCGACTCCGCGTCCCACAACCCGGATCAGACCACGGCGTTGTTCGCACACTCCTACGGCTCGCTGACCTCAGGCATCGCCCTGCAGGACGGCGCCAGCGCCTACGTCGAGAACGCGGTGATGTACGGGTCGCCGGGTTTCCAGGCCTCATCGACGGCTGACCTGGGCATGCGCGATGACAACTTCTGGGTGATGAGCGCCCCCGACGACCCGATCAATCCAGTCGGGGCGCTTGCACCCCTACATGGCTGGGGTTCCAATCCCAACGACGTCATCAACGAGGGCGACGCGACACCCCGCTACCGATTCCCGCATCTGGAAACCGAGGCGGGCTCGACACCCATACCCGACTATGAGTACAAGACTGAAGCCAAGGGCCACTCGGACTACCCTCGCGATGCAGGCGAGCGGATGACCGGGTACAACCTGGCGACGATCCTGCTCGATCGACCCGACCTCGCCGTGACGGAGACCCCGATCTCATGACCGATGAACGACAGAAGCGCATCTGGCGGCGACTCGTGACGGTACCGCTGATCGGAATGCTGACACTTCTCATAGGTGGGTGCATCTTGAACGACAACCCGCACGAGTCGACGACCGTCAAGGGCGACGACGCGATCACGTTGATCGACCGTATGCGCGACAAGGGATCGTTTGAGGATGCGCGGCAACGCCTCAACGCCACCGCCAGGGTCATCGGAGACCGTATCGCCGCGGCCGTCGCGGGCCAGACCTGGCGCTTCACAGATGACCCCAATCTGCAGAGGATGAACCGCGAGGGTTCCTCGTGCGACAAGCTGACCGGGGACATCGCCCGGCGGCCCCACGCCGACACCGTCGCGTTCGGCAGGACGTTCACCGCAGCCGAGTTCACGATCGCCGCCGGCATCGTGCGTGAGGAGGCCGCTCCCTATGGGGCAGTCGGCGACTCGTCGTTGTTCGACGAGCAGACCAAGCGTGACTACAACGTGGCTGGCAACGGCTACGAGTTCAACATCGGGCAGATCACCTTCGCCACGCTCAACATCACCGGGGACTGCTTCCTGATGCAGAGGGTCCTGGACCTCCCCGCCGGGCAGCTGCCGCCCGAACCACCGATCGTGCCTGAGCCCGCGCCAAGCCCCTAGTGTTGCGTCGGTCTCGGGAACGAGACGAACGAAATGGCTGCTCTCGTTGGCTCAAAAGCAGCCGTTTCGTCGGTCTCGGTCTTCGGGCAGGGCTCGACGGGTTGAGTAACGTCGAAACCGACAGCGATCTCACCCGACCAACAGGAGCGATGATGGCACGCAGCGAGGGCGACAGCTGGGACCTGGCATCGAGCGTCGGCGCCACCGCCACGATGGTGGCCGCCGGACGCGCCGTCGCGAGTCGGGACGGCCGAGGCCTGATCGACGATCCGTTCGCGGCGCCGCTGGTACGCGCAGTGGGTATCGAGTTCTTCAGCAAGCTGGTCGACGGTGACGTCGATATAACCGCGATCGATCCGGCGTCGGCCGCCACCATGCAGGCCCGCATCGACGAGATGGCCCTGCGCACAAGGTTCTTCGATGATTACTTCGCGGACTCCACCCGTGGTGGCATCCGCCAGGCAGTCATCCTGGCGTCCGGACTCGACTCGCGCGCCTACCGGCTGCCGTGGCCGCAGGGCACGGTCGTCTACGAGATCGATCAGCCCGCCGTCATCGAGTTCAAGACCACCACGCTGGCCGGCATCGGTGCGGAGCCGACGGCGGACCGGCGCACGGTGGCGATCGACCTGCGCGAGGACTGGCCGGCCGCGCTTCGGGCTGCCGGCTTCGATGTCACGCAGCCGACCGCGTGGTGCGCGGAGGGTCTGCTCATCTACCTGCCCTCCGAGGCCCAGGATCTGTTGTTCGACAACATCACCGAGTTGAGCGCGCCGGGAAGCACCGTTGCGACGGAGTACGTGCCGGGTCTGAGGAACTTCGACGCCGACAAGGCCCGCGCCGACTCCGCGAAGATGCGCGAGTACGGGCTGGATCTCGACATGCCCTCACTGATCTACCACGGCGAACGCACCCACGTCATGGACTATCTGACGTCTCTGGGTTGGCACATCACCGGTGTGCCCCGCCCGGAGTTGTTCGCCCGGCATGGCGTGCCGCTGCCCGAGTTCGCCGATGTCGACGACCCGCTCGGTGAGATCGTCTACGTCAGCGGGTACCGGCCGAAAGTCTAGGGGCCACAGCTCAACTGCCTTGTGCAGCCACCCTGGCGCGCTCTCGCATCGAGGCGATAACGCCGCCGTCGTTGAGGATGTCGGTGCCGGTGAGGTAACCGGCCTGATCGCTGACGCAGAAGGCCAGCAGTGCCGCCATCTCCTCCGGCGTGCCCCATCGCGGAACCGCGAAGTCGGCGACCATCGCCCCGGCCCCGACGTCTGCCTCCAACTTGCCCATCTCGGTCTCGACGGAACCCGGGGAGACCGAGACGATGCGCAGCCCTCGGGTGTTGAACCTCTCGGCCTGCGACGTGCTGTACCACCTGACGAAGCTCTTGCTCACGGCGTAGGCGAAGCCCGATCGCGCCTCCTCGGGAATCGTGTTGCAGGCGCTGCTCATGTCGCTCATGAAGGCGTCGGCGTCCTGGAGGGCCTGCGGGAACTGCCCCGTCGGGATCATCTCCTCGGGCAGCATGTGGGCCGCCATCGACGCGACGTTGACGATGGCGGAACCCACCGCGGCGATGTCGAAGAAGATCTCGTTGACGTTGACCGTGCCGACCGCGTTGGTTCTCATCACGTACTCGGCGTCGCCCATGCTGGGGCTCACACCCGCGGTGTGGATGACCGAGTGGAGGGTCCCGAAGCCGGCGGCGGCCTCGAACAGCCGGGCGACCGCCGCACGGTCGGTGACATCGCAGTTGATGGCCGTCGCGCTGATGCCGTCGTCCTTGAGCGCGGCCAACGCCTGTTCAAGGCGGTCCTGCCTGACGTCGCAGAGAACGACGGTGTGGTCTCGTCCGACGATCTTGGCCGTGGCCAGACCCATGCCACCCGCGCCGCCTGTGATGACCGCCACTCTGCTCATGCTCGGACCATATATTAGCCGTGCTATCGAATGCGTCGCGGGCTCAGTCCAGACCGCACGCGGGTGCCCGTCAGGGCTGTGCCGTGAGGTACTGCTCGAGCTTGTCGAACTGCGCCTTGTAGCCCCACTTCATCCCGAATGCCGCCATCTTGGCCTTGGAACCGATCTGCGTGATCGTGACGTGAAGCGCCACGGTCGTCGTGCCGTCACGCTCGGTCAGCGTCACGTCGTTGACGTGGTGGATCGTCGATCCCTCCTCCTCGCCCTCGGTCCACGAACGGGCGTCGTAGGACAGCCTGGACGTCGGCTCGGTGCGGGTGAACGTGCCTGCCATGGGCCATCGCGTGCCCTGATACTTGCCCATCCCCTCGCCCGCCTCCATGACGACGTAGATCTCGCCACCGACCCGCGGGTCGATCCGGCATTCGGGTACGAACGTCTTCTCCGGGCCCCACCACTGCCGCAGCATGTCGGCCTGCGTCCACGCATCCCACACCAGTGCTATCGGCGCCTGATATGAGCGCTCGAGGCTGAAATCCTTTGTCTTCTTGAACAGTTGCATGATCATGATGCTCTCCAGTCCGTGTTCAGCCGACGGCTCGCGTGACGATCTCGGCGATCTCGTCCGTGACCGCAGCGTCGCCGCCTCGATCAGTCTTCTGTGTCATTGCGTGTCCTTTCGCCTGTCATGGAAGCGAGATAGCTGCCCAACGAGTCGAGCCGGCTCTCCCACAATCGTTCGAACGACTCGACCCAGTGCCCGACCTCCTCGAACGGTTGCGCCTCAAGGTGGTAGATCCGTCGCCGAGCCAGCGCCTCACCGGTGACGATCCCCGAATCCCCAAGTACCCGAAGATGTTTGCTGACCTGCGGCTGACGAACCTCGAGCACCTCGGCGATCTCACCGACCGACATCGGTCCATCCCGCAACAACTCGACGATCCTCAGACGAGTCGGCTCACCTAGGGCCCCGAAGATCGTCGCCTGCACAGCACAAAGGTAGAGGGGACGACATATTCCTGTCAAGGAATACGTCGTCCCCTCTAGGGCACGCGCCGTTCGTGTCAGGCCTGACCGAGAGTGACCTCAGCGCTCTGTGACGCACCGGATTGGTCGAGATAGGTGAGCGTGACGGTGTCACCCGCCGCCTTTGAACGCACCGCTGCGACAAGCGCCTCCGGCCCGTCGATCACACGCTGGTCGACCTTGGTGATGATCGCGCCGCTTGGCAGGCCCGCGGCCGCAGCGGGGCTTCCGTCGACCACCTCGGCGATCGACGCACCGCGTGCGCTGGTGTCACTGCTGAGTTGCACGCCCAATGAACCGTGGGTGGCCGTGCCGGTGGATACCAGCTCCTTGGCGATGCGGCTCGCCTGATCGACGGGTATCGCGAAGCCGAGTCCAATGGAGCCACTCGGCGCACCGCCAGATCCCTGCCCACCGCCACCGAGCGTCGCGATCGCCGAATTCACGCCGATCAGTTCGCCTTTCATGTTCACCAGCGCGCCGCCTGAGTTACCCGGGTTGATCGCGGCGTCGGTCTGGATGGCGTCGAGTACCGAACCCTGCCCGCTGGAGGGACCACCGGCAGCGACGGGGCGATCAAGGGCGCTGATGATGCCCGTTGTCACTGTTCCCTGCAGACCCAGCGGTGAGCCAATCGCGACCACGTCCTGGCCGACCCGCACATCGGCCGACGAACCCATCGTGATCGGCGTCAGGCCCGAGACCCCCTGGGCGCGAACGACGGCGATATCGCCGGACGGGTCGGTACCGACCACGCTGAACGGCACAGTCTGACCATCGGCGAACGTGACCGTGGCCCGCACGGCGCCACCGCCCCTCATGGCCGACGGGCTCGCGGCGCCACCGTCGGCGGCGTCCGCCACGACGTGGTTGTTGGTGAGAATCAGGCCATCGGAGGTGAGCACGACGCCCGACCCCTCGCCACTCTGGTTACCCATGTCGACCTGCAGCTTGACGACACTGGGCATCACCTTCGCGGCCACCTGCTCCACTGACCCGGCGGGCGCGCTTGCCGCCGTGACTCCGGGAGGGGTTGGCGCTGCCGCGATCTGCACGTCGGCTGAGCGATCTGGCGAGCCGGCGAATGCGGCCGCACCAATCCCACCGCCCACCACCGCTACCGCGACGGCCCCGCCGATCATCACGACGCCCAGGCGAGATCGCTTGCGCGGGTGCGTCACGGGTGGAGTTGAAAACGACTGATGCGCACCACGATACGAATCGCGGGCGGACGGTGGCGGCTGCTGTGCGTACCGCCAGTCATAGGGGGATCGATAGGACTCCTCCGACCGGTACTGTGGTCCAGTCGGCGGATTCACGCCGCGCGCCGGTTGCTGCGGGGGGTACCACGTGGGGTTCGTCATATGGTGTGTTCGCTTCCTCAATCCTCAAATAGCGCAGTTGCTTAACTGCCAGTTTCCTCCGCCCGCCTGAGACCTCACTGAGAGATCCCCTTGCGGAATCCAAGACTTTGCCTGGTCCGGAATTGCGCTGCGCAGGAGCCTGATCGGTGCCTGCGCCACCGCGTTGAGGGTCGAACACCATGTGCTGCAGTTCTTTACGAGGATTGCGCGAACCGGGGCGTTCAGTTACCTTGGTCACCCCACGTCGAACGAACGTGATTGGTTCGTTACTCTGCGCGTATAGTCCGCTCGCATGGTGCAGTCTCAGGCGGTCGTCGCGGACGGGTGGATACCCGGTTTCAGCGTTGACGCGACCCCCGTGCGCACGATCTCCGCCTCAGACACGCGTGGGGACCGCACGGCCTCGCTCACCGGACTGCGCGCGGTCGCCGCGCTGCTGATTCTCGGAACTCACGCCGCCTATGGCACGGGCCAGCTGACACATGGCTACATCGGGTCGCTCTACGCGCATTTGGAGGTGGGCGTCCCGGTCTTCTTCGTCCTGTCGGGATTCCTGTTGTTCCGCCCGTGGGTACGAGCCGCGGCGAACGGGACGCGGTCACCGTCGGTGAGCCGATACGCGCATCGCCGCGTGCGACGTGTCCTGCCGGCCTATGTCGTGACCGTGTTGGTGGCGTTCCTGCTGTATGAGTTCCGGGACGCCGGGCCCAATCCCGGCCACACGTGGCTGGGCCTGCTGGAGCATCTCACCCTGACCCAGATCTATGAGCCGGTCTACTTCTTCGTCATGCATCAGGGCCTGACCCAAACATGGAGCCTGGCCGTTGAATTCGCCTTCTATGCCGCGCTTCCGTTTCTCGCCGCGTTGTTGTTGAGGGTGCTCTGCAAGGGGGCTTGGCGGCCCGGGCTGCTACTGCTCGGCTTGGCCGGCCTGGCCGCGATCACGCCGGTGTGGCTGATGCTGCAGAACGCAGGCGAATGGCTACCCAGCTCGGCCGGCATGTGGCTGCCGGCCCATCTGCTGTACTTCGTCGGCGGAATGGCGTTGGCCGTGCTGCAGGCCGTCGGGACGCGGGTCAATGGGCTCGTCGTCGGTGCACTGGCGGTGCTCAGCTATCTGATCGTGTCGACGCCGATCGCTGGGGACGTCAACTTCGCGCAGGTCACCCCTTGGCAGCCGCTGGTGAAGTCGGCTCTCTACCTCACGTTCGCGTGTGCCGTCGTGGCCCCGCTGGTGCTCAGTGGCGGCAGCGGATACGGGCGATTCCTCGGCGCCCGTCCCGTCGTGTGGCTCGGCGAGATCTCCTACGAGATCTTCCTGCTGCACGTGATCGTGATGGAGGTCGCGATGACGACCGTGCTGCAGTGGCCGGCCTTCACCGGGTCCATGCCGGTGCTGTTCGCCGTCACGCTGGCGATGACGATTCCGCTGGCCTGGCTACTGCATCGCTGGACTCGACCTATCTGATCCCTCAGGCCTCGGGGATGGGGAAGCCGAACTTCTCGCGGGTGATGACCTCGGGCTCCGGGCCGCCGCGGACGCCGGTGTCCAGTGCGTCGATCGCCGCGAGTTGCTCTGAGGTGAGACTCCCTCAGCACCGAGTCAACGCCTTGGGCACGATCACCACGTCACCGCTCAGCCGCGCCGCAGGGTCGCGAGGCGAACGCACAGGCCGCGCCTGCACGCACGACGAACTCACGCGCGTCACGCCCGCCTTCCCACTCATCGCGCCACGCTCTTGAATCGTCATTTTCGCCTCCTCTTACTCGCCGATTACTCACGGACCTTCGCGGTCACCATTCACAACGCGCCTGAGCCGCGATCTATTGCAGGCAGATCGCTTTGCTGGGTGGATGTGGCGACCTTCACCGCGACGCACGCACCCATCGACCGCAGCCTTATCGTTATCTTATGTATGCCTTAATTTCCTTAGAAAAGGGTGTACGGTTGCGACCGGAGCCGGTTACCGGCACTGACGGAAGGAACCCGATATGCCACACGGACCTGCACGGATCATCTTGGTGACCGGCGCATCCAGAGGGATCGGCGCCGAGGTCGCGCGGCAGCTCGCCAGCGCCGACACCCACGTCATCGTGAACTACCGGGTGAAGTCCCAACGTGCGGAGGCCATTGCGGCGGCCATCCGCAGCGCAGGCGGCCAGGCGTCGACGCTGGCCGCCGATATCTCCGACGAGGCCGCTGCCGCGGCGATGATGGACTCCATCGCGGCGCGCTTCGGGCGATTGGACGCGCTGATCCTCAACGCATCGGGCGGCCTCCAACTGGGTGCTGACCCCGGTTACGCGATGCGCCTGAACCGCGATGCCCAGCGTCGCCTCGCACTGCTGGCCACGCCGCTGATGCCTGCCGGCGGTCGCATCGTCTTCGCCACCAGTCACCAGTCGCACTTCTTCCCGCACAAGGCGGTGCCAAAGGGTTACTCGGCTGTCGCGGCGAGCAAGCGCGCCGGCGAGACCGCCCTGTACGCGATGCGCTCGGAGTTCGACCGTGCCGGCGTCCGTCTCACCGTGGTGTCCGGCGACCTGGTCGACGGAGCGGTCAGCGTCGCGGCGGCCATCGCCAACGCCGCGACCACCCCGAACCCGTCTGGCATCGTCTACGTCGGCGGCGCCGACTACCTCATGACCGCCTGATCCCAGCGATCGACGAGCACCCTCAGTCCAGACCCCGCGCGATAAGCGCCTCGGCGAAGCCGTCGGCGATGCGCAGGGCCGCGACGACCACGGGGGCGACCACGATCCGGGGCGAGAACCGTAGACCTCTCGCGCGGCGGGCCTCCTCCACCTGGCGCACCGTCTCGATCATCACCGGTATCGACCGGATGGCGAGAGCGAGCCCGAGCGCCACCTGCTCGACCGGAAAACCGATCCTGGCCAGCGGTCGCATTCCCCTGGTCATGGCGGCGAGCATGTCCGTCGTCCGAGTACTCGAGGTGACAACCGCCGCGAGAGACACCGCCAGTAATAGGGTTCCGCACACGACCAGCGCACGACGCCAGTCGGTGAACAGCAGCTGGAAGCCGAAGATGAAGACGACGACCCAGAGCACCGGACGCAGCTGCGCGACAATGGTTTTGACGCGCATACCCGCGGTTGCGGCGACGGCGAGCACGCCGACGGCGGCCACGCCGAGGGCAGTGGGCGAATCGACCAGGACCGACATGAGCGCGATCAGCGCGCCGAGTCCGACGAGTTTGACACCGGCCGGCAGCCGATGCAGCACCGACGTCCCCGGCTGATACACCCCGAGCACCGTCATGTCATGAGCTCTCGATAGGCCGCCAGCGCAACCGACGGCACGTCGTCGGCGATAACTTGCCCCTCATCGAGGACGATCACTCGATCGAAGTCGTCAATCAGCTCGAGGTCATGGGTCACCACGATGAGCTGCGTGTCCAGCGTCGCGAATGCCGCACGCAGCATCCGGGCGTTGCGCAGGTCGAGCAGCGTGGTCGGTTCGTCGGCGACCACGATGCGCGGTTCGGTGACCAGCACGGCGGCCAGCGCCAGGAGCTGCTTCTGGCCGCCCGAGAGCAGATGCGCCGGATGGTCGGCGTGGCCTGCGAGGCCGAACCGCTCGAGCACGCGCCGCGTGCGGTCGGTGCGCTCGGTCCGGCTCAGCCCGTGACGTGACAGCGACAGCTCGATGTCCTCGGCCACCGTCGGCATCAGGATCTGCCGGTCGGGGTCGGTGAAGACGAAGCCGACGTTGCGACGGACCTTGCGGGCCGATCGCCGGGTGTCCAGGCCACGCACGCGGACCGCTCCATCGTCGGGGAGTACCAGGCCGTTGACCATCCGCGCGAGGGTCGACTTGCCGCTTCCGTTCGCGCCGAGCACACCGATCCGGCGCTCGCTCAACGTGAGCGAAACGTTCCGCAGGACTTGGCGTTCCCCGAAGGAGTGCGTCACCCGCTCGAAGACGATGCCCTCCGGTGGGCCGTCCGGGGCGGTGTCGTCATCCATCGGCGGCACTGGCGCGGCGCCGCCGCCACGGGGCGATCAGGCCGGGCCGGGCACGGTGCACCTGCGCGGCGACAAACGCCGTGATGACGGCCTTCGCGATATCTCCCGGCACGTAGATTCCGTTCGTCGATAGCGCCGCCCACCAGGACAGGTCGGTGCGGATCATCAGACCCAGGGTGCCGAACGTGTAGATCACCACCATGCCGCCGACAACGTTGATCACGATCCCCCATCCGACCCGATAGCGCGGCATCATGAGCGCGCTCAGGGCACCGATGACCACCACAGCGGGCAGCCAGCCGACGAAGAACCCGGCCGTCGGGGAGGCCAGTGACACCAGCCCCGTGCGAGCGCCGGCCAGGATGGGCAGACCGGCGATGGCCAGAACCGCGAACAGTCCGACGGCCAGAGCCCCCTTGCGCGGGCCGAGGATCGATCCGGCCAGCATCACCCCGAGGGTCTGCACGGTGATCGGCACCCCGCTCGGGCCGATGGTGATGGTCCCCGGCAGGCCCAGTGCGGCGATGAGCGCGGCGAACACCGCTGCCTGCGTGAGATCCCCCGGTGTCACGGTGAACCGTCCGGGCGCGCCCCGCCCCCGCGACTGTCCGTCGTGCTCAGTCGGCGACGGGTCCGCCTTGCCATCCATTCGGCGAATTATCGTCGCCCGTCGCATCGGGTGTGCCGGCCGGGGCGCGCTGCGACCGCGCAGTCAGGCGGTACGTCTCGCCAGGACCTGCTCACGCAGGATGTCGGCGTGCCCGGCGTGCTGCGCGAGTTCCCGCAGCACCTGCAGCGCAAGCGCCCAGACCGGTCGGTCTCCGCGACCGTCAACCATGGCGTCGAGCGCTAGCTCGGCCATCGTCGCGCGCGATGCCTCACACCGGCGACGATGAGCTTCCTGGACGGAGGCGATGGTGTCTGACTTGGCGAGGGCGAAGGACCCACTGGGCGTGCTTGCAATACCGATCTCGGCGTAGGACCGGCCACTGATGGCCTGGTCGAACCACACGCCCTCGACGTAGGTCACGTGCTTGAGCAGACCGAGCAGCGTGGTCGCCGACGGCACCAGCCGCAGCCGGGCCTCGTCCTCACTCAACCCGTCGACGCATCCGTGCAGTGACGCTCGATACTCGTCAATCAACTCGTCGACGCGGCCGCGCAGGTCCGCTGTCCAGGCGGGTTCGGTGTCTGAGAACGGCATACGGGCACCGTAGTCCGCCGACATGCCCGCGCACCGCCGCGGGGCGGGGTCGGTTCGCTCAGCGCGGCACGTCGGGCGGGGTGATCGAGCGCGGCGAGAGCCCCAGTGTTCGAACATGTTCGGCGATGGAGCCGAGGGTGGTGGTCCACACCTCGTCATGCTCGAGCACGTAGCGCATCAGGTCGTCGAGCTCGGCGGCGCGTGACGTCCGCCCGGTCAGGAACGGATGGTTGGTGAGCACCCAGCAGCCGCCGACCCGACGCAGACCGTCGAACTCCAGTTGCCACAGCTCGCGCGCCTTGCGCGGGCTCTCGATCAGCCCGCTGCCGGAGATGTCGGGCAGGAAGCAGTACTGCTCCCAGTCGTCGAGCGCCCACTGGATCGGGATCTCGACGAGCGACCGCTCGGCGCCCGGCGTGACCGCCAGCTCGTAGGGGTGGTCTGCGTCCATCAGGCTCGAGTCGTAGAGGAAGCCGCGGTCGGCCAGCAGGGCAGGTGTGCGCCACGACAGGTCCCACATCGGCGCCCGGTAGCCGGTGGGCCGCACCCCGGCGACATCGGCCAGCGCCGCCAGCCCCCGGTCGATGACGTCGATCTCCTGCTCGAGGGTCAGCGCGGTGGGCTGCTCGTGCAGATACCCGTGGTGGGCGATCTCGTGCCCAGCCGCGACGATGCTGCGGATCGCCTGCGGGTAGCGGTCGGCGGTGTGACCGGGCACGAAGAACGTCGACGCGATCTGGTGCCGCTCAAGGAGATCCAGGATGCGGGGAATGCCGACCAGCGGACCGTAGGCCTGGTGGCTCATCACGCTCATCCGGGCGCCGACGGCCTCGTTGTTCCACAGCACCGCCGACTCGGCGTCGACATCGAAGGTGAAGGCCGCCGCCGCGGACTTTCCGTCGGGCCACTGTATTTCGCTCATGCCTTCACCATCATGCTGATCAGCTCATAGGCGAGGTTCGCCGCGGCGACAGCCGTCACCTCGGCCTGGTCGTAGGCCGGTGCGACCTCCACGACGTCGGCACCGACGATGTTCAGGTCACGCATCGCCCGCAGCACCGCGACCAACTCGCGGCTGGTCATACCGCCGATCTCGGGTGTTCCAGTCCCTGGCGCGAACGCCGGGTCCAGGACGTCGATGTCAATCGACACGTAAACCGGGTGCTCGCCGACTCTTTCGAGCACGCGCTCGATGACCCCGTCGACGCCGATGCGGTCGATATCGCGGCAGTGCACCACGGTGAATCCGAGTTCGGCGTCCTCGAGGAGATCGGCACGGTCATACAGCGACCCGCGGATGCCGACGTGCGCGGAGCGGTCCTTGACCAACAGCCCCTGCTCGGAGGCGCGCCGGAATGGCGTGCCATGGGTGCATGGTGCCCCGAAGTACGTGTCCCAGGTGTCGAGGTGAGCGTCGAAGTGCACCAACGCGACCGGCCCGTGCACCTGATTGATGGCCTGCAGGGCGGGCAGTGCGATGGTGTGATCACCGCCGAGCAGCACGAAGCGCTGTTCGGGGCGGGTGACCAGTCCCAGGATCCCGTCGCGGATCTCTTCGACCGCGGTGGTGATGTCGAACGGGTTGGCTGCGATGTCGCCGGCGTCGACGACCTGGGCAGAGGCGAACGGCGATACGTCAAGCGCGGGGTTGTACGGCTTCAGCAGCCGGGAGGCCTGACGGATCGCGGCGGGCCCGAAGCGTGCGCCCGGACGGTAGGTCACGCCGCTGTCGAAGGGCACCCCCACCACCGCGATGTCGTAGTCGCCGACCTCGTGGCGCTGCGGTAGCCGCGCGAAGGTCCCGAAGCCCGCGTAGCGCGGGACTGCCTGCGCGTCGACCTGGCCCAGCACTCCTGCCGCCGACTCCACATACGGTTGGCTGTACACGTTCTTTCCCTCCGTCATGCTCTCGACCGTGTCGAGCCGCCATTGCACGAGATGACCTGACCGACAACCGACTCCAGATCGAAGTCGGACAATAGCTCGACCGCTGCGGCCACCTCGTCGGGAGACCCGATGCGGCCCAGCGGGATCGAGGACGCGTACCGCTGGTGCATCGCGGCCAGTTCGATACCCGCGGCGTCGGCGTCCACCTGCAGCTGCGGGGTGTCGGTGACTCCCGGCGCGACGGCGTTGACGATGATGTGCTCGGAGGCCAGCTCGCGACCGAGTGTCTTGACCAACGAGATCAGGCCCGACTTCGCGGCCGAGTAGGCCGTCGCCTCCGGCCATCCGATGACACCCCACTCGCTGGTTATCACCACGATGCGCCCGGCGCCCGCGGCGCGCATGTGCGGGAGGACCGCCTGCACCAGGAAGAACGTGCCACCCAGGTTGGTGTCGACCACCTTCCACCAGTCGGTGTCGTCGTGGTCGGCCAGCGGTGCCATGGTCATGTAGGCGTGGTTGGCCACCAGAATGTCGAGGCGGCCGCTCACCCGCGCGACCTCATCGGCGATGCGCCGGCACTCGCCCGCGTCGGACACATCACCCGGCGCGGTGAGGCCGCCGATCTCGTCGGCCAGCGCCTGCAGTTGCGCGCTGTCGCGGATGTCGTTGACGGCCACCGTGGCCCCGGCAGCGGCCAGTCGCCTGGCGTGGGCGGCGCCCATACCCTGCGCGGCGCCGGTGACCAGGGCGACCCGCCCCTTCAGATTGGTGCTCATATGACGGCTCCGGAGTTGACGTTGACGACCTCGCCGACGCTGAATGTCGCATCGCACAACAGGTATTCGACGCAGCGTGCGACCTCATGCGGGGTCGCCAGCCGCCGTAGTGGCAGCGTCGAGAGGTATTCGGTTGCGCGCCAGGGTGAGTCGGCCGCCAGCAGCGGCGTGTCGGTTGGCCCCGGTGCCACGCAGTTGACCCGCACACCTTGCCCGGCGACCTCGGCGGCGAGGCTTCTGACCATTCCCAGGATCGCACCCTTCGCCGCCGCGTAGTGCGCGTCGCCGTCACCACCGCCGACGGCCAGTTCGCTGGCCACCGCGACGAGCGCCCCACGCCGGTCGATGAGGTCGGGCAGTGTCGCCCGCGCCACGTTCACCAGGCCACCCAGATGAACGCGCAGCATCCGGCGCCACGCGTCGGCGCTGATATCGGTGACCGGCGCCATCTCGTAGTAGCCCGCCGATGTCACGACGGCGCTGATGGGCCCGAGCCTCTCGCGGACCTGCGCCACCGCGGCGCTGACCGCTGCGGCATCCGAGACATCGACAGCCACAGTGTGTTCCGCGGTATTCGACGACCCGGTGAGGTCGAGGCAGCCGACGGCGAACCCGCGTCCGGCCAGCGCGTCGACGACGGCCGCACCGATACCGCTTGCGCCACCGGTCACCAGGGCTACGGGTTGTTCACTCATTGGCCAGCGCCCGATCGTCGGCCTGTTCGTCCTGGGCTTCGATGTCGTCGACCACGGAGGTACCCGTGATCCGCGACCGAACACTCGCCAGCAGCAGCGCGCCGATCACACCCAGCACCGCAACGCCGATCCAGACCGACCAGTCCAGGTAGCGCTGCTCGAAAGCCGCGCGCGGCCAAGCGATGTTGAGGAACTGCAGCGCCGCCCACACCACGGCCACGAGAGCCACCGGGAGCGTCGCGCGGCCCAGCGAGAACTTCGCGGGGGTCCAGGCGCCGCGGAGCAGCGCCACGAGGAACCCGATCAGCGGGAACAGGAAGGCCAGGTAGAAGCCGCCTGCGGTGAAGTTGACCATCAGCGAGTAGATATCGCCGGCGACGATGCTGAGCAGGAACAGGCCGCTACCGACCACCGTGGTGATCAGGATCGCCACCGTGGGGATGCGGGCCTTGCCGCGCAGCCGGACCAGCGTTGCCGATGCGGGCAGTGCTCCGTCGCGGGCGTAGGCCCAGATGACGCGTGATGCCGAGGTCTGCAGGGCCAGGAAGCTGGCCAGGAAGCCGATCACGAACAGCACTTCAACGGGTTTCGCGACGCCGTGGCCCAGCGCGGTGGTGAGGGTGTCGTACACCGGATCGGATACCGCGCCCTCGGCCACTGCGCCCAGATCCGGGATCGCCAGGATGATCGCCAGGCTGGAGTAGGCCACCACGAGCGCGATGAACGCCAGCGAGAACAGCACCGCCTTGGGCAGGTCGCGGCGCGGCTCGTGCACTTCCTCGGCGATGGAGCCGGCACTCTCGAAGCCGACGAACGACCAGCCGATGAAGGCGACCGCCAGCATGAACGGACCGGTCAGATACGCCAGGGTGTCCATGTCCGGGCCACCGCCGGTGAACAGCACCGAGAGCGAGTTCTGCCGGTGGAACAGCAGCAGCCAGGTGCCCAGCACGAACGACCCGATCACCTCGGCGATGATGCTGCCGACCATGAAGATCTTCAGCGCCCGTCGACCGACCAGGTTGACCCCGGTACCGGCCAGCAGGATTACCAACGCGATCATCGCGAGCGTGCCACCCGACGGCGTCTCCATCCCGAAGATGTTGGCGATGAAGCCCGCCGCGCCGAGCGCCACGGTGGCCATCGCGATCACCAGCGTCCACATGTAGACCCAGCCGGCGAACCACCCGTAGGTCGTGCCGAGTAGTCGGCGTGACCACTGGTAGATCGAACCCTCCAGCGGCCAGCGCGACACCAGGGTGGCGAACACCAGCGCAACCAGGAGCTGGCCGCCGAAAACCAACAGGAAGCCCCACCAGAAGCTGGGCCCCGCTGCCGAGAGTGCCAGACCGAAGATGCCGTAGAGGGCAACGATCGGCGAGATGAAGGCGAACGCAAATGCGAACGCCGACCACAACGAGAACTCGCGGCGCAGCTGCTGAGACTGCTCCCCGGTACTGACAGATGACGACATGTGCTGCTCCCTACTCGGTGCGCTACTGGCAGGAACTATCACGCCAGCTCAGCGCATGCGCCAGCAGTTGAGCCGAACACGCAGAGATCCCACCGCGCCGAGGCCTGGCATTGGACGATCGCACAATGCTTTGGCCCGCGGATGTGACGGCGGCGTTACGCTCGTCCAATGACTCCGCCGCCACCCGGCGCCCCCGCGGAGCCCGCAGCGGCCGAACGCCCTGACACGGGCGCTCCCACCCTGCGCGACGTGCTCGACGCTCCGGGGTTGGGGCTCGTCGCCTCCGAGGGAACGCAGAAGAACCTCGACCGGGCGATCAACTGGGCGCACATCACCGAGATGCGGGACCCCTCGCGGTACCTGCGTGGAGGCGAGTTGGTCTGCACGGTCGGCATCACGCTGCAGACACCGCAGGACTGCCAGACGTTCGCCGACGCACTGACGAAGGCGAAGGCGGCGGGCCTGTGCTTCGGGATTGGCGACGGTCACGACGCGGTGCCGGCGGCCCTGCTTGCCGCGTGCCGGCGTCACGACCTACCGGTACTGATCGCGGCGCCCAGCGTGCCGTTCAGCAAGATCAGTCGCTTCGTCGCCGAGTACGAACTCGGCGCGGAGATCGCCGTGGCGCGGGCGACGAACGCACTGGTGCCGGAGCTGCTCTCATCTCTGCGACGGCATGCGTCTGCGCGTGAGCTGCTGGATACCGCCGGCCAGATCCTGGAGTGTTACTTCCTCTTGGAGCCACACGGCACGGTGGACACGTTGGAGCCCGAGACACCGGTGGTCGCGGTCGACGTGCCGGGTCTGGGCACCCTGGGGTGGGTAGGCGGTGGCGACGAACCGGAGCCGGCACTGCTCGACCTGATCGCGCGGTTCGTGCGCGCGACCCAGGTTCAGCAGGATGTCGAGGCAGCCCTGGCCCGCGAGCGCGTCGGTCAGCTGCTGTCCCTGGTCGAGCGGCGGATGCTGCTGCCCGACGCCCTGGGTCAGCTGCTGGAGTGGCCCGGATTCGCGGCGGGAGCGCTCACGTGCTCGGCGTGGCCGGCCGGCGCCGGAGCCCTGCTGTCGATGGCGATGCCCGAGGCGTTGGTCGGCGATGCGCCCGACCTGTGCCTGATGCTGACCTCGGAGCCGCTCGAGATGGCCGAGGACCTGTCCCTGCCGTCCGGGCACTCGGCGCTGGTACCGCTGACGGAGATCGGTTCGGCCATCGGTCAGGCACGCATCGCGCTGGATCTGGCCCAGCGCCGCGGCCGCCGCGTCGGACCCGATCAGTTGAGCACTCTCGATAGCCTCCTCGAGCAGCTCCCCCTCGCCCAGCTCGCCCCCTTCAGACAGCAGCTGATCGCTCCGCTCGCGGAGATGGACCGTCAACGTGGCACTCAGCACGTGCGCACGCTGCGAGCGTTCCTCACCGCGAACGGATCGTTGAGCGAGACCGCGCGGGATCTGTACCTGCATACCAACACGGTGCGACACCGGTTGGCGCGAATTCTCGAACTCACCGGACGAGATCCGTTGAGCCATAACGATCAGGCCGCGTTCTCCATAGGGCTGCATGCGATGGACCGCGAGGCACCCGCCTAGGCCTGAACCGACCGCGCCGCTGGTCGCTCAACCACCCTGCGGGACAAGGGTGAACGAGGCCGAACCGGTCACGGCACCGCCACCGTCTGGAGGCGACACGGTGATGGTGACGGTGTACTGGCCGGGGTCGTATACGTCGGGACGACTATTGGGGCTACCCGAACACTCGCTGCTTCGATCCGATTGCGGGAAGTGCGGTGCTGGACCGTCGATCTGGACGCTGACGGCGCAATCGTCGGAGTTCACCTTCCCGCCGGGACCCTGAGAAGCCCAGTCGAAGGTCATCCGTGGCGGGTTGACGCTCGAGGGGTACGAGGGGAGTTCCCAGGTGTTCGGCCCGACCTTCGTGAGAATGCCGTTACCCGCGCGGGGAACAACCGCCACTGATTGGATCGCCGGTTGTGCCGCGACGATGACCTCAGGGGGATTGGGATCGTGCGTTGCACCGTTGTTCGACGGGGATTCTCTGGTGACACCGGGAGAGTTTCCGGCGGGAGTTGGGCTATCGGACCACGGATCGGGGTCCTGCGTATCGGCGGTCGGAGGTGCCACCGTCACGGTCGTGGGCCCGTCCGGGCCGTCAGGAGGCCGTGAGTCGTCGGGCCGTAAGGCGACGACGATCGCCACGACGACCCCGACCACAGCCGCTATCGCTCCAACCGCCTCCCATGGCGATCGCTGACGTCCCTGTTCGACCACGCGTTCCCCACCCTCCCGCAGAGTTCGCAAGATTCTGACACACAGCTGGCGACGCTGGACTGCAAGGCGACCACACGTCGCTTCGTCCGAATGAAAGACGGCCCCCTCGTTGCCGAGGGGGCCGTCACTTCACTCAGTCCTGCTTAGTCGTCGCCGCCGGACTTGTTGTCCGACTTCTTGTTATCGGACTTGGCGTTGTCGGACTTGTTGTTGTCCGACTTGGCGTTGTCGGTCTTGTCCTTGTCCGACTTGGCGTTGTCGGTCTTGTCGGACTTGTCGGTCTTGTCGCTGCCGCTGGGCTTGTCGGACTTGTCCTTATCGGACTTGTCGGACTTGTCCTTATCGGACTTGTCGCGGCCGCTGGGCTGGTCGTCGTCGCTATCCGTCGAACCTGTCGCGTCGTCGCCGCTGCCACCGGTGGCTCCACCCGCAGAACCCGTCGCGTCATCAGCGCCGGCCTGCCCGCCGTCGGCGTCAGTCGACTCGCCTGCGGTGTCAGCGCCCGTCCCGCTGGCGTCATCGACCTCGGGAACGGTTGTCTCCGCCGGTGTTTCAACCGGGACCTCTGTGGTGAGCCCAGCCTCGATGACCGGCACCGCGCCGCCCACGGGCGTTCCGACCTTGGCATCGGCGTCGGCGGGCAGTGTCACAACGTCGCCGGCGAGTGCGAGATTGGTCGATGCCACGTCCGAGGCGAGGGACTGGGTGGTGACGGGAGGTGTCGGCACGGGGAACACCGGGTTGTTGAAAGCGTCCGCCAGCGCCTTGGGCAGATCGACGAAGAAGTAGTCCAGGGTGCCGCGGTCACCCAGGATTCCCGTCCACGGGCTCCGGGTGGTGAATGGCGGGGTGAATCCGTTGACGAGGGCGTTCGTGACCTTGATGGGCAAGCTGATGAGGTGACTGGCAGCGGCCACCAGGTCACCCGAGACGGCCGCGGCGCGGATGTCGTCCAGGACCAATGCGAACTGAAGGCCCGCGGAGGCCGCAGGCCCCAGGAGGGACCGGGTGAACTCGGTGAAGACGCCGCGCTTGAGCAGTGTGTCGAAAACCGCCGCGAGGCGCTGCCCGTTGGGAAGGCTCGACAGGAGGTCGCCGGGAATCGCCAAGGTGGGGAGCAGTGGCACCAACGCCCGCTCGATGCTCACCAGGAACCAGACGTTCACCTCACTGAACGCCTCGACGAACTGGCCTGTCGAAAGGAAGTTCAACGTGTTCGTCAGGACGGTCGGGAGCATTTCGAGACGGGTCTGAAGCGCCACAGCACCCGCCTGCATGCCCGCGCCGATGACGCCGCCGTAGGTTCCCGGGAAGCCCACGAGCTGCTGCAGGAGCGGAAGCGGGTTGATCGCGTTGGACCCGAGGAACTTGACGAAGTCGGCGTAGATCGCCGGGTTGGTGATCGCCTGCGCCACAGAGGGAATCGAGGTGGTCAGGGTCGAACGACCGAGGGTCCCCACGTTGGTGAGCGTGTTCTGGAACAGCGCGCCAAGATCATCAAGCGGATTGGCGGAGGCGGAGAGAGAGACCGCGTGCTGCTCGATGTCACGAGCGGTCGGCATGCTCGGCGTCACGGGGGTGATGGCGAGGGCGCCGGCGCTGGCCATCGCGACGCTGGCCACCATGACCTTGGCACGGCGGCTGGTGGACGGTGAGCGCGGCGACGAAAGGTCGTTTGCCGACGAGTCAGCGGAAAGAGCTAGTTGCACGGGGGGTCTCCTGTAGCGCGAATGAAATACCTAGACGGCGCCTGAAGATTAGCTGAGGCTAAGCTAAGAAACAATAGGGTGGGCTAACCCTATTTAGATGACCGAATTACTACGCCTGTAAATGCCACGTGAACAGGGAACTTTAGCATCTTCGCCCGCGTCACTAGGGGCGCCTGTCGGCGACTTCGCCGTCTACAGTGACGAGCATCACTGAGAAACCTCTCAGGTGCCGCCGCGGATCTTGGTGCGTCGCCACGCCGCCCGAGCGAGGTTGCTGAGCGACGGACATGGGCGATCGTCTGGCACCAGTCTCGGGTCTCACCTCGTCTTCTAGTCTGACCCTGTGACTTCCGTTCGGGCCCTCGCGCGACTGGAGAGGGAGGAGTTCGCCGATCTGCTGGAGGGATTGACGCCGCAGCAGTGGGCCACACCCAGCCTGTGCGATGGCTGGAGCGTACGGGATGTGGCCACCCACACGATTGCCTATCTGGGACAGAGCCGAACCCGCCTGCTGATCAACATGATCCGGGCGCGCGGCGACGTGGACCGCATCAATGCGGACCAGCTCCAGGAGCAAGCTGGTCGGTCACCCGCCCGGCTGGTCGAGTTGATGCGCCAGCGTGCCGAACCGTCCGGCGCCGCGGCCCTCTACCGCGGCCGGGTGGGCCTGATCGAGTGCCTCATCCACCAGCAGGACATCCGCCGACCACTCAAGCAACCAAGATCCATTCCCGAAGACCGGCTGCAGGTCTCGCTCGACTACGCCCGCGTCAGTCCGATCATCGGAGGGGCACGGCGAACTCGAAGGGTTCGGCTGGTCGCCACGGACATGGACTGGTCGGCCGGTCACGGGCCCGAGGCGCGGGGCACGGGAGAGGCCCTGCTTCTTGCCATGACCGGACGGGCAGAACTGCTCGACGAACTCGACGGTGAGGGCGTGACGCTACTGCGCTGAGACAGCACTATCGTGGCGGGCGGAGCGAGGAGATTACGGGTGGAACTTGAGCAGGTGGTGCGTGCTCGTCGGTCAATTCGACTCTTCCATCCGAACAAGCCGGTACCGCGCGGCCACGTCATAGAGGCACTCGACTTGGCAAGGCAAGCGCCCTCGAACTCGAACACGCAGCCGTGGCACCTGGTTCTCGCCTCCGGCGCCGCCCGCGAACGGCTGGTCCACGCGTTGGTGACCGAGGCCCGCGTGCGCGAACCCGCAGTGCCGCCACTCCCCGCTGAGTTCGACAGTGCGAGATACGCATTGGGAGAGCAACTGTACGGAAGTCTTGGGATCGCCCGCGATGACTCCGAGGGCCGGCGGAGGGCGGTGCAGCTCAACTGGCGGTTCTATAACGCACCACTGGCCGGAATCGTGTGCATGCACCGCGATCTCCACCATGCCGACAGTCTCGGCGTCGGAATGTTCCTGCAGACCTTCGTCCTCGGTCTCACCGCACGCGGGTTGGGCAGCTGCGTCCAAATGCTCATCGCCGGTTTCCCTGACGTGGTTCGCGACACCCTGTCGATCCCCGATCGGTACGAGATCCTGTGCGGGCTCGCCATCGGCTATCCCGTCGAGGACCTCCCCGCCAACAATCTCAGCGTCCCGCGCAAACCGATCGACGAGTGCGCAGTGTTCCGTGACCACTAGCCGACCGCGGCCCACGACGGTGGCCGACGCATGATCGCGATGACGGTGGATGACCTGCGGCCCGTAGCCCTGTGGGCGGCGGACTGCGCCGAACGCGTACTCCCCCTCTACGAGGACTGCGTGGCCGGCGATCACCGGCCACGGGACGCGATCGGGGGTGCAAGGCTGTTCGGCCATGGCCAACGCCGAGACAAGGCAATGCGCGCGCTGGCGTTCGCCGCGCTCGCCGCGGCCGGCGACGTCGACGAGCCGGCCAAGTCGGCGGCGCGCGCTGCGCAGATGGCCGTGGCCGTGGCCTACACGCACCTCGATCTCACGGGCACCGCCGCCGCTCGACAGACGATGCACCTGCTCGCACCTGCGGTCTACGCTGCCCAGGCGTGCGAACTCGCCACTGGCGACCCGGCCGCGGCCGCCATCGAGATCGATTGGGCGGTACAGCATTCCACTAGCATTGTGCGCGCCTTCGTGGCGCAGATGCCGAACCCGTCGCCGCCGAGGACACGGCTTGGGAAGCTCTACGGGGCGGTGGACTCGGCGTTGCGGTTACCTGAGGGGCGCCAGTGATGGCGCAGCGGCAGAATCTTGCTCGTACGTGTCAGTGATCTGCATTGTGCATGAAGTACCTCTGGCGACAGGGTCTACGGATGGCTATTTTCGCCGCGATCGTGACGATGGCGTTGTTGGGTGTCTTCACCATGTGGCTTCCGTGGGCGGCGGGGCGCTCGGATGTGTTGGACCGCCTCATCGACATCGTTGGAATTGCCGGCCAGTTGGCGCCGATGGTCGGTCACGAAACGCTGCCGCGGTCGCCCGCACGGCGTACGTGTTCGGACAACTGTCCCACTGACATGATCAATTGAGGCGAAGCGGCAACTAGCGGACGCTGTTTCCGGCACGACCCCGGACGTATCCTTCGAGTACTCAACTCATTGCCGCGCCACAACGAAGAGATGCGGGTCGTCATGAACCGTCTGGTGGATAAGAAGATCGTCATTACCGGAGCGGCGAGCGGCATCGGGCGCGCGGCAGCCGCGCTGATGGTCGCGGAAGGCGCCCGGGTTCTCATCGCCGATCGTGACGAGGGCGGCGCGGCCGCCGCGGCTGCTCAGATCACTGGCGGGGAGTCCGCCGGACGGGCGGTTGGCGTCGCGGTCGACGTGATGGACGAGGGCTCGGTCGCGGTCATGATCGACCGCGCCGTCGCGGAGTTCGGCGGTATCGACGTGCTCTGCAACCACGTGGGCGGCAGCAACCCGAAGAAGGATCTCGATCTGCTGCGCATGGACCTTGCCGAGTGGGACCGGGCGATGGTGCTCAACGCACGCAGCACCGTCGTCGCCTCCCGATTGGCTCTTCCGCACATGATCTCCGCCGGTGGCGGGTCGATCATCAACACCGTCTCCGTCGCAGGCCTGGCAGGTGACACCCTGCAGTGCGCCTACGGCGCGGCGAAGGCTGCCGTCATCAGGCTGACCCAGTACATCGCCACCCAGTACGGCCGCAGCGGAGTGCGCTGCAATGCCGTCGCGCCCGGCGCGATCATGACACCCGCGCTGCGCGACAATCTGCCGGCGGACGTGATCGCCGACATCCAGCGCCACAATGCGCTCGACCTGATCGGTGACCCCGAGGACATCGGGTGGGCGATGGTCTATCTGGCCTCCGATGAGTCCCGCTACATGACCGGGCAGACCCTGGTGCTCGACGGCGGTCTCACCGCGCAGAGTCCGATCGCCGCGAGCCGCCGCGCCTTGCTCGACGAGTGACCCTCGGCCGAGCACAGACTGTATTTCCGCGGACGCCGCGGCCTGCCTAGCGGTAGACAGGATGGCATGCCTGCTCGTCGTGGGACCCGTACACCGTCGAAGCACGCCGGACGGACGATCGGTGGCCTGCTCGCCGCCGCAGTCCTGCTCGTAACCGGTTGCGCGAGCAGCGAATCCGGCGACACCGCCGCACTGAAACCCGGTGAGTTGCTCACCACGCAGCCGTTGACCACGGCGGCCGCGCTCCCCAGCGCTGCCAGCACCCGTCTGATCACCTACGTCTCCGAGGATTCGCACGGGCGGCCCATCGTCGTCTCCGGCACAGTCGCGGTGCCGAAGTCGACACCGCCCGACGGCGGCTGGCCGGTGCTCAGCTGGGCGCACGGGACAACCGGCTACGCCGACACCTGCGCCCCGTCGGTGGACACCGAGGACGGGCTCGACCACGAGTACTTCGAGCTGGTGACCGCCAACCTGGACACTTGGGTGGCGCGTGGCTACGCCGTCGTCCAGACCGACTACCAGGGCCTGGGCACCCCCGGCGGGCACCCCTACGTCGACGGTACGAGCGAGGCGAACACGGTGATCGACATCGTGCGAGCCGCCCGAGCCCTCGATCCCTCCATCGGCACCGACTGGGTGACGATGGGTCACAGCCAGGGCGGGCAGGCGGCGCTGTTCACCGCACAGGACGCCCAGCGGCGAGCGCCCGACCTCGCATTGAAGGGCGCGATCGCGATAGCCCCCGGTGGGGTCGGGCTGAGTCAGGCCGTCGACTTCACCAGGTCCGGCCAGCCGGGAGCCGAGGCGGCCGAGGCCTTCCTGCCCCTCGTGGTGCTCGGCGCGCAAGTGGTCGATCCCTCGATCAACGCTGACGAGATCTTCACGCCGCAGGCCCGTCCTCTGTTGACCGCGGCCCGCACAGCGTGTCTTCCTCAGATCCGTGCGGTACCTCCGGTGCCGGCTGCGCAGGTATTCGCGGCGGACGCGGACGTGAGCGCACTCACCGAATATCTCGGTCGGCAAGATCCCACGCACGTCACACCGCAGGTACCGATCATGGTCGTCCAGGGCACCTCAGATGTGCTGGTGGCCAAGCCCGGCACCGATGCGTTGGTGAAGTCCATGTGCGGCAAGGGCATTGACGTTGACTATCACATCTATCCGGGCCAGGACCACCGCGGCACGGTGCCCGCTTCGCTACGGGATGCGCAGGATTTCGTCGGCAGGGTGATGAGCGGGGACTCGACGACCGATTCCTGTGACCGCTGACCGGCTGAGCGCAGCCCAGTCCGAGGGTTCAGCCTGCCGGGTCGGCGCTGTCGGTCGCCAGGAGATCGTCAACCATGTCGGGATCGACACTGACCCCGGTCGCGGCCGCGAACATGCCGACCCTGCCGATCGGGAATGAGTCGAGCATTCTCGAGAGATCCACACCCTCGGGCAGGATGGCAGCAGCCGCGTCCGCGCTTCCACCTATCATCGCGGCGAGCGCAGCCCCCACCTTGGGTCCGGCGACCGGATCCGCGAGGACCTCGCCGATAGTCGAGTTCCGCGACAGCGGCGGGACCACGTGATCGCCGTCGACTTCGATCACAGCGGACGTGCGAATGTCCCGACTCGACGCTGCGACGTCCACGACATAGGAGCCGCCTTCGACGATCCAACTCTCCACGCGGGTGTCCCAGTAGGCCAGATCCTCTCGGCGAACCGTCAGGGTGATGTCGCGACGCTCGCCGGGATCGAGCGCGACCGACGTGAAGGCCTTGAGTTCACGCGGCGGTCGCTGGACTGCGCCGCCGGGCAGGGACGTGTAGACCTGCACGACATCGCGGCCCGCGACGGCGCCCGTGTTGGAGACCGCCACCTGCACCTCGATGTCTCCCGTGGCGTTCAACGCAGCCGTGGCGGCACCGTATTCAAATGTCGTGTAGGACAGACCATGACCGAACGGGAACGCGACGTCGAGATCTCGGGCGTCGTACCAGCGGTAGCCGACGAACAGGCCCTCCCCGTAGCGGACGTGGGAGAACTCGCCGGGGAAGTCGAGGTATGCCGGGGAGTCCGACAGGCGAGTCGGGATCGTCTCGGTCAGCTTCGCCGACGGGTTGACCGCGCCGAAGAGGACGTCGGCGGTCGCCGCGCCGCCCGCCTGACCGAGCAGCCAGCCCTCGAGGATCGCCGGCACCCTCTCGGCGAACGGCAGCGCCACGACGCCGCCGTTGGACAGCACCACGACCGTGTTCGGGTTCGCGTCGATCACCGCATCGAGGACGGCTAGCTGCTCACCGGGCAGGTCGATGTCGTCGCGGTCGTACCCCTCCGATTCCGCCGCGGCGGGCAGCCCGAGGAAGACCACGGCGACGTCGGCTCGCGATGCCGCGGCGACCGCCTCATCACGTAGCCGGTCGGACTGCTCGGACGTCTCGGACAGCGAGAGTTCGAAACCTGCGGCGAATGTGACGTCGCCCGATGCGTAGGAGCGGATCACGTCGAGCGCACTGTCGAGACGGGTCGGGTTGATCAGCGACGAACCCGCACCCTGATAGCGCGGCTTGGTGGCGAAGGCGCCGATGACCGCGATGCTCGCCTCCGTGGCCAATGGGAGGACGGCGCCGTCGTTCTTCAGCAGGACGATCGACCGGCCGGCGGCTTCCCGGGCGAGCGCGTGGTGTTCGTCGACGTTCAGGGGTCCGTTGACCAGGCCCCCCGTCTTCTGCACCTTGTGCACGAGGTCGAGCACGCGTCCCGCCGCCACGTCCACGACTGCCTCCTCGAGGCGCCCGTTCGTGACGGCGGCGACGACCTGGGCGTCAGTGGCACCGTTTGACGTCGGCATCTCCAGGTCCATCCCGGCCGCTATCCCGGCCACCCGGTCGTTGACAGCGCCCCAGTCCGACACGACCAGGCCCTCGAACCCCCATTCGTCGCGCAGCACCTGCATAAGCAGCCACGGGTCCTCCGAGGTGTACACCCCGTTGATGCGGTTGTAGGAGCACATGACAGTCCACGGCTGCGCGTCTTCGACGACGCGCTGGAACCCGCGAAGGTAGATCTCACGCAGCGGTCGGGGATCGACGTCAGAACTCGACCGCATGCGGTCGTTCTCCTGGTTGTTGGCCGCGTAGTGCTTGAGCGAGGCGCCCACGCCCCTGGCTTGTATGCCCCTCACCATGGCGGCGCCCAGCACGCCCGAGACGACGGGGTCCTCGGACAGGTACTCGAAATTGCGGCCGCACAGCGGTGATCGCTTGATGTTGATGCCGGGCCCCAGCAGGACCGCGACGTTCTCGATGGCGGCCTCGGTACCGAGGGCTTGGCCGATGCGCTCAACGAGTTCGACGTCCCAGGAGCAGCCCAGGCCGACGGCCGGCGGAAAGCACGTCGCCGGAACACTGTCGCCGATGCCGAGATGGTCGCCGCCGGCGCGTTGCTTCCGCAGGCCGTGTGGTCCGTCGGTCAGCATGATCGACGGGACCCGGACGCGTTCGAGGGGTTGGGTGAGCCAGAAGCTCGCACCGCTCGTGAGCGACGCCTTCTCCTCCAACGTCAAGTCGGCAACTGTCACATCGGCCATCATGTCCTCGGTGTCATCCACTACGCGGCGCCTTCCCTCCTTGTCGATGCTATCTACGCATCGATGAGCGCAGGTGTCGTTCGACCCCGGCCGAATGCGGCCACGTTCACGGATCCCCGATTGGCAACCTCGATTCGGCAACGGTTTCGTAAAGGTTCTGCTTCGCAATCGGATTCAGTCGTCACGGGGGTGCGCGACGGGCTGGCGCGCCACAAAGTGCGTTCAATTGGCGTCTAATGTCACGGGAAAGACACAGGGCGGCAACGCTTTAGCGGTTCTCGGTTACATCTAGCATTCAATTCGTCCCGTGCCTGGACGCGGGTTACATCGATGTCATACGGTCCAGAGACAAATTATCTTCGCAGTAAATAGCTCAACGCAACGAGGGAGTGAACGGTGACGGTCAACTTTGATCGATTCGCTATTAAGGCGATCGCTAGCGCGGGATTCTGCGTCAGCGCATTGGTGTTGAGCCCGCACGCACTGGCCACTCCGTTCACTACGGGTGGCGGCTACGTGTGCGTCGAGGCCCCGGCCGGCGCTGCCGGGCCGGCGGCCGCAGGTGCTGCGCCGTGCGCTGCTGCCGCGGTCCAGTCCGCTGGCATCGTGCCGCCCGTGCCTCTCGGGCCGCCCCCGATCGTGCCGCCTCCCCTGGTGCCGCCGATTGTGCCGCCACCACTGGTGCCGCCGATCGTGCCGCCGCCCCTGGTTCCGCCGCTGGTGCCGCCACCGGTGGTCCCGCCCGTCGTGCCACCTGTGCCCGTCGTGCCGGTCGCAGCGGCCGCTCCTGCGCTTGCAGGCGCCCCGCTCATGGAGATGAGCGGTGCCACGGGCAAGGGTGCACCGACCGCCCCAGCGGGCTCCAACGGGCCAGCTGCAGGTGTGCCGGCCCTGCCCGGGCCCAACTAGCCGGATAGCGCTGCCGGATAGCCTTATCCCGCAGTCGCTTTGACCGAAATCTGACTGGAGGCGAAGACCTTCGGGTCGGGTGGAGAAGTCCGACTTCTCCACTCACCCGGAGGTCTTCGTCGTTTTCTGGGTCGCCGAACGTGAACAAGATGGCGAGATTTCGCCGAGACTTCACGTTCGGCGGAGCGTACGGCGGGGCAGGCGCACGGCGGGGCAGGTTGATGCAACAAACCGCCGAACGTGAAGATATGTGCGAGATTTCAGCGAAACTTCGCCATCTTATTCACATTCGGCGGGATCAGAATGCCCGTGGTGACTTACTCCTGCACGATGACAGGATCGCCGACGTTGGCCGTGTTGAAGTACCACTCCGCGGCCGCCGGGATCAGGCTGATACAGCCGTGGCTGGTGTTATCGAATCCGATCGATGGCACCGCCCACGGGGCCGAGTGCACGAAGATGCCACGGCGTGTGATGCGCACGGCGTAGTCCACCTCCATCAGGTAGCCGTCGGAGGCGGTGGTGGGGATGCCGACGCTGCTGGAATCCATGAGCACCGACCGCTCCTTGCTCAGGACGGTGTACTTCCCGGCGGGTGTGGGGTACTCGGGCCGACCCATGCTGGCCAGCAGGACCCCCGCCTCACCGGCGTGCGGCAGGTGGTGCGGCGCCGGTAGTCCGATCGGCGACTCTGCTCCCACCCCGTCGATGGTCACGGTGAACGTGTGGTCCGAGATGTCGGCGACGCCGACAACGGCCGGGCCGGTTTGGAATGCTGTGCGCTTGCCCGCGACCGAGAGCATCACGGTGCTGTGCGACGGCCAGTAACTGTCGGGAACCCATTGCACGACATTGTTTTCGAGCCACTCGAACTTGCCGGTCATCGGCGGTGTCGACTTGAACCCAAGGTCGCGCTCGGCGGCCAGCCGGTTGGGCATGGGCTTGCTGAACGTCACGATGATGGGGGCCGCGACGCCCACGACGTCGTCAGGCGTCGGCGAGATCGACTCGACACCCAGGTTCAGCGCCTGGGTCGCCGCAGCCGTGTCTATATCCCGTATGGCACCGGGCACGGTCGTGGCGGCGACAACGACAACAGCCAGAAGTGCATGAGAAACCGCTCGCATCGATCCGAACCCCTTGAAATGACTAACGTTTCATGAGCGCCGTCATCGTATGCGGGGGCGCGGTGCCGTCCCTGCCGCACACGTCAATAGTTCGGTCAAGTGTTCGTCACGGTTGAGCCACGGGACGGCATAGCGCAGCCGGCTGGGCCGACGGCGTTGTCCGCCCTAGCGGTCTTCGTCTCTCACGACCTGGAGCCGTCCCCGCGCGCGCCGGACCGCCCAGTACGTCACCAGCAGCGCCACAGCGAGCAGCGGATAGCCCATCGCGATCCGCGCGAAGGCCAACCAGCCTGTGGACCCTGCGCCATAGAGCCACTCCTGGACGACGAACCTTGCGGCGAACACCGCCACGAACGCGAGCGTCGCCACATCGAACGCGTGCACAGCGACCTTGTCGTCGCGCCACGACTGCCCCACGTCCGCGCTCGTGAGCAGCTTCCAGATCACCCCCACAAGGGGCCGCCGCACCAGCACGGAGACCGCGAAGATCACGGCCATAACCAGACTTGCCCAGATGCCCGGCAGGAAGTAGCCCTCGGCGGAACCGCTGTAGAACGCGATCAACGACGCGACGAGGACTCCGATCAGGCCGGAAACGGCTGGTTGGATCGCTTCCTTGCGAAGCACCCTCAGCAGGATGAGGCAAACGCTGGTGCCGACGGCGGCCACTATTGCGGCATCCAGCCCGGCGATCGCATCGACTACGACAAAGGCGAAGGTGGGCACGCTGGCCAACACCAGACCGGTCACACCGCCCATGCGATCGAGCAGTGTCGGTTGCCGTTCATCGGTGGGCGCTTCGGTCATCGCTTCTTCTCGTCCCGCCGAGACACTCGGCGAGGTGGGCGCTCACTTGTGGTCATAGCGTCAATCGCACACCCGGACGCTGCGGCACAGTCAAGTCCGTCGGCATCGATCAGAATGGAGCCGTGGGATGGAGCACGCGTGAAGTCGCCGAACTCGCAGGCACCAGCCTGAGGGCGGTCCGGCACTACCACCAGGTCGGGCTTCTCGCCGAACCCGAACGTCGCTCCAATGGTTACAAGCAGTACGGCGTCGCCCACCTCGTCCGGCTGGTCCGGATCAAACGGCTGACCGATCTCGGGTTCTCACTCCCCCAGATCGCGGCGATGGGCAACACCGACGATCATCCGGAAGAGGCGTTGCGGGGCCTCGACGCCGAACTCGCCGCGACCATCGAACGGCTACAGGCGGCGCGCGCCGAACTGGGCCTCATCCTGGAGCACTCCGCGCCAACCGACCTACCGCCGGAGTTCGTCCCTCCGGACACCGTGGCCAAGATGTCCGACGCCGACCGTTCCCTGGTCGTCGTCCTGACCCGTGTCCTGGGGCCACGGGGCCTGGAGGTCTACGCCGACCTTCTGCAGAACGCCCCGGACGAGCCTTCGCTGTCCGCCTTCGACGACCTGCCGACCGATGCCGACGAATCAACCCGCCAGGACATGGCCGAAAGCCTCGCCCCCTACATTCGGGCGATCTACGCTGCGCACCCCGGCCTCCTTGAGGCCAGAGTCGACGCCCCCGGCGGACCGCGCTTCGCCGACGAGACCATCGCAGGCGCGATGGCGGAGCTGTACAACGCGGCGCAACTCGACGTCCTTCGCCGCGCAGGCGAGATCCTGCGCTCAGCCCCCTAGAGTCGGCATCGGCAACGGTGCCAGGCGATGGCTGGGTGGTTCGGTGCCGTGCAGGTGACGGACGAAATAGTTCCAGGTGCGCCGGAGGAAGTAGTGCGTGCGGCCGACCAGGGCGTGTTCGGTTCCCGGGATGATGAGCATGTCGAAGTCCTTGTCCGCCTTGATTAGTGCATCGACGAGGCGCAGCGTCTGATACGGATGCGCGTTGTCGTCGAGTTCCCCGTGGATGAGCAGCAGCTTGCCCTCCAGATTGGCGGCCAAGGTCGCGTTCGAGATGGCCCGCTTCCCCTCGGCGCTGACATCACCGTGGTAGTGCTCGGCCCACATGGCCAGGTTTACGCCGTTGTCGTGGTTGCCGGACACCGAGACCGCCACGGAATAGAACTCGGGGTACATCAGCAGGGCACGGGCGGCGGCGAAGCCCCCTGCGGATTGGCCAGTGATCCCGACCCGCCCGGTGTCAAGCCACGAGTACCGGTGGCCCAATTCGCGGATCGCAGCGACGTGATCGTCAAGGGCACCGGCATTTCCGAGGTCACCATAGGAGTGGTCATGAAAGGCCTTGCTACGACCGGCACCACCGCGCCCATCCACAGCGACCACCGCGAAGCCAAGCGCGGCAAACGCTTCGGGCTCGCCATAGTGCGGCTCGTTGAACGACGGGCCAGCTCGGTAGATCTGCGGCCCGGGGTAGATGTGTTCGATCACCGGGTAGCGGCGCTGTGGGTCGAAGCCGTGCGGTCGCCAGAGCAGACCGTAGATCGGAGTCTTGCCATCGGCGGCCGTCGCGCGGAACCGTTCCGGAGGGCTCCAGCCAAGGGTTTCCAGCCTTTCCGTGCCCGGAGATTCGAGTTCGACGAGAACCGCTCCGTCTCCGTCCAACACCACCGAACGCGGCGGTTGGCTCGACGAGGAGGCCCGGTCGACGAGGTACCCGCCGTCCGGTGGGCTCAGCGCGTCATGGTCGAGGTCGTCGTCGGTGAGTCGGGTGAACCCGGAGCCGTCGAGCCCGATCCGGCAGATCTGGCGGACGTATGGGTCCTTCTCGTTGAGCCCGCCTGCAAGGAACCACACCTGCCGACGCTCCTCATCGACCCACAGGATCTTGCGCACGAGCCACTGCCCGGCGGTGACCTGCGAAACCTGCTGCCCGTCGGCCGAGTACAGGTAGACGTGTCCCCACCCGTCACGCTGCGACCACCACAGGATCTCGCCGGATTCCAGCACATGCACCATTGGCGGCTCACCCAGCTGTGGAGTCGGGTCGACGCGGGTCTCACCGGACTCACTGATCAGTGTGGTGGTTGCGCCGCTTGTCGGGTCGAGGCGTCGCAGCTCCAGCGTTCGGGCGTCGCGGGACTGGTGCAGGAAGTGGACCGCATCGCCTGCCTTGCCCGTCCACCACGCATACACAAGGGCGGTGGGGTGTGTGATCACGGTGGGTGGGCCATCCTGTCGGACCACGCTGCGGTCAACGACATTCAGAACAGTCCACGACATCGTCACCTGCGCCTCTTCCCCTGGCATCGGGTAGCGGGTTCGGTGCTCCACTGGTCGGCCGCCGTCGTGCGGAGCGGATTCGATGAGAACCAGTTCGGGTAGGTCGCGTTGGTCGAGGCGCTGCACCAGGAGTCGGGTCGAGTCCGGCGACCAGGAGACAAGCAGTGGCGGCGGCAGACCGAGCACACGCATCAGCGCTCGTGCCCCGGTCGCGTCGGGCAGCCCGCCGTAGTCGAACTGCGGCTCGGCGTCGTCGGTCAGCGCGAACTCCTGCTCACGATCGTAGGAGCGAACCCAGATGTTGCCGTCGCGGCGGAACGCGACCCATGACTCGTCCGGGGACATCACCTCGCCGGGTCGAACCTGCACGTCGTCGTCGAGCCGCACGCATGTGCCTGCGCTGTCGGACCACTCCCAGCGCGACTCAAACGCAGTGAACCGCACCGAATCCCCGATCTCGACTCTCGTGATCGGCAGGTCCGCCGCTGTCACTGCGTGGTGAGACGCGACGGACAGTGCGGTGGCCAACCGGTCGTGGTCGAATGCGTCACGACGGCTGCCGTCACCGGGATCTACCACCACGAATTGAGTTCCGACCTGATACCAGAACCGCGTACCGCCCGAGAGCCATTGCGGTTGCAGTGAACTGCCGGGCACCCGCCTCCTCCGGTACGGGGCGAGCATCTGCTCGGCACGCGCGTAATCGGAGTCCGTCAGGTGTACAGGGGTCTGTGCGGTGTCGTTCGGTGTCACGACTTTGATGGAACACCCGGACGTAGCGGCATGGTCAAGCCACGGTGGACCATGCCGCGGCGGCACGGGGAGTACATGGACTGCCCTTTGTGACATGCATGGCCACCCCTTTGCTCGAACCGCACTTGCGGTGCTGCAGTAAGTAGACCTCGCCGATCGCGCTACCGATCCCAACTCGGACAACATTGCCGTCGACGCAGACCAACCTGCGATTTCGAGCCGGCCCGGGGCGGGCAGGATATGTTTGCCGTCGCAAGGACGGAGGCACCGACCACACGCCGCCTGTTGTCTGCGACTGGCGCATGCTGCGTCGGTGACACTACTTTTCTAGGGTGATCTCCTCAGCTGCCGGCGCAGTCGCGCGGTGGATCTCCCCGTTCCTGGCCGTGGCAACCGTCGTCGGTATCGGCTATTCAGCCGTTCCGGTGCAGACTGGTCCCGCCCCCGATGTGCGGCTAGTCAGCGACGCCAACCCGTTGGCCGGGTTGCCCTTCTACGTCAACCCCCGGTCGAAGGCACGTGCCGCCGCGGATGGCGTCGATCCGCCCAATCCGGAGCTGAACGCCATCGCCGACACCCCTACGGCGTACTGGATGGACAACATCTCCACCCCCGCGGTCGACGCGAAGTACATCGCCACGGCACAGGCTGCCGGCACCATGCCGGTTCTGGCGCTGTACGGAATCCCGAATCGCGACTGCGGGAGCTACGCAGCCGGTGGGTTCGGGTCGGCCGGCGCCTACAAGGGATGGATCGACGGCGTCGCGGGTGCCATCGGCTCCGGACCGGCTGCGGTCATCCTCGAACCCGACGCACTCGCGATGGCCGACTGCCTGTCGGCCGACCAGCAGCAGGAACGCTACGACCTGATGCGCTACGCCGTCGACACGCTGACCCGCAACCCGGCCACGGCTGTCTACATCGACGGCGGTCACTCACGCTGGGTCGCCGCCGACGTCATGGCCGCCCGGCTCAACGACGTCGGTGTGGCGAAGGCGCGGGGCTTCAGCCTCAATACCGCGAACTTCTTCACCACCGAGGAGTCGATGGGCTACGGCAATGCGATCTCGGGGATGACGAACGGTGCGCACTACGTGATCGACACCTCGCGCAACGGCGCGGGCCCAGCCGAGGGCGAGATGTACTGGTGCAATCCGAGTGGACGGGCGCTCGGTGCCCGGCCGACGACGGAGACCGGGAACGGCAACGTCGACGCCTTCCTGTGGGTGAAGCGTCCCGGTGAGTCCGACGGAGCATGCAATGGGCATCCCCAGGCGGGTCGCTTCGTCAACCAGTACGCCATCGACCTGGCCCGCAACGCCGGCTGGTAGGAGTCCTAGTCGCGTCCGTTTCGGCTTACAACTCCGAAACGCGGCCGTTGTCGACCAACCACGAGCGGTCCAGCCGAACGTTCTGCAACATCCGACGGTCGTGGGTAACCAGCAACAACGCACCGTCATAGCTGTCGAGTGCCTGTTCGAGCTGTTCGATGGCGGCGAGGTCGAGGTGGTTCGTCGGCTCATCCAGAACCAGCACATTGGTGCCGCAGGCCTGCAGTAGCGCGAGGCCTGCGCGGGTTCGCTCGCCGGGCGAGAGTTCGTCGACGGTGCGTTCCACGTGGTCGGCGCGCAGCCCGAACTTCGCGAGCAGGGTTCGAACGTCGGCGGTCGGCCATGACGGCACCCGCTGCTCGAAGCGGTCGACGAGCCGCTCTGAGCCGGTGAAATCCGCACGGGCCTGGTCGATCTCGCCGATTTCCACGTTGGCCCCCAGGCTCGCGCGGCCCTCATCGGGCTGTCGGCGACCGAGAAGTAGCCGCAGCAGAGTCGACTTTCCCGCCCCGTTGGGGCCCGTGATACCGATCCGCTCGCCGGCATCGACTTGCAATGACACCGGCCCCAGGACGAAATCACCTTGGCGCACAACGGCATTGTCGAGTGTTGCAACGACCGAACTCGACCGCGGCGCGGCTCCGATGGTGAACTCGAGTGTCCATTCCTTGCGGGGTTCGACAACTTCCTCGAGGCGCGCGATCCGGCTCTCCATCTGACGGACCTTCTGGGCCTGCTTCTCACTCGACTCGGTGGCGGCGCGTCGCCGGTTCTTGTCGTTGTCGGGAGCCTTGCGCATCGCATTGCGGACACCTTGACTCGACCACTCCCGCTGGGTGCGTGCGCGCGCCACGAGGTCCGCCTTCTTGTCGGCGAACTCGTCGTACTGCTCACGCCGGTGTCGGCGGCCGACCTCACGCTCTTCCAGGTAGCTCTCGTACCCGCCGCCGAACACGGTGGTCATGTTCTGGGCCAAGTCCAGTTCGAGGACGCGAGTGACGCTGCGGGCCAGGAACTCTCGATCGTGGCTCACCAGCACCACGCCGCCACGAAGTTCGCGGACGAACTGCTCCAGCCGGGCGAGTCCGTCGAGGTCGAGATCATTGGTCGGCTCGTCGAGGAGCACGATGTCGAATCGCGACAGCATCAGCGCCGCGAGCCCCACCCTCGCCGCCTGCCCACCCGACAGGGCGGTCATCGGCGTCGACTCCGGCCGCACCGCATCGGTGTCGAGACCCAGGTCGGCCAGAACGGCAGGCAGCCGCTCATCGAGATCGGCTGCGCCAGTGGCGAGCCAGTGATCCAGCGCAGCCGAGTACGCTGCCGCCGGATCGACATCCGCGGGGCCCTGATCCGGGTCCGCCAAGGCCGCCGCCGCGGCCTCCATGGCCTCGGTGGCTGCAGCGCATCCGGTGCGGCGAGCGATGTAGGCGGCGACGGTCTCCCCGGGCACCCGCTCGTGTTCCTGCGGCAGCCACCCGACGAAGGCATCGGCTGGCGCGACGTTGACCGTGCCCTCGAGCGGCTCGAGATCGCCGGCCAGAATTCGCAGCAGCGTGCTCTTGCCTGCGCCATTGGCGCCCACGACTCCGATGACATCGCCCGGTGCAACGGTCACGTGGAGATTCTCGAAAAGCGTGCGATGGGCGAACCCGCCGGCCACATTCTTCGCGACGAGCGTTGCAGTCATTGCCCTATCGTCGCACCACCGCGCAGTGGGACTGGGAATACATCCGACGCGACCGGGCTTAACACCCAGATGAGCACAGCACCCTTGGCAGGACGGCGAGCGCTGGTCACCGGCGGATCGCGGGGGATCGGCGCGGCGATCGTGCGACGACTGACCGCAGAGGGTGCCGCGGTGGCCTTCACCTACTCGTCCTCGGCGACCGACGCCGACAAGCTCGTCGCCGAGGTTAAGGCTGACGGCGGCACGGCGGTCGCGATACAGGCCGAGGCCGCCGATCCGGCCCAGATCGCGTCGGCGGTCACCCGGGCCGTCGCCGAACTCGGCGGGTTGGACGTACTGGTGAACAACGCGGGCACCGCTGTCCTGGCGCCTGCCGAGGACTTCACGCTGGAGCAGTTCGACCGTTTGGTGGCGGTCAACATTGGCGGCGTGTTCTGGGCGATCCACACGGCGATCCCGCACCTGAGCGAGGGCGCACGAATCATCAACATCGGCAGCATCAACGCCGACCGGGTACCGGGGCCGGGGATCTCGGTGTACGCGATGACGAAGGGCGCGGTGTCCTCCCTCACCCGCGGGCTGGCTCGCGAACTCGGCCCGCGCGGAATCACCGTCAACAACGTGCAGCCGGGACCGATCAACACCGACATGAATCCTGCCGAGGGCGAGTTCGCCGAGAGCCTGAAGCAGGTCGTCGCACTGGGCCGGTACGGACACACCAGCGATGTCGCCGCCTTGGTGAGCTTCCTTGCCGGCCCGGAGTCCGGCTACATCACCGGCGCAAATCTCAACGTCGACGGCGGCTTCACGGTCTAGCGGTCGTCAAGCGGGCCGCGGCGTCACGGACGCCTCGTTGACGGCGGCGAGGCGGATCGCCTCATATCGCCACAGCTGCCCGCGTTAGGCTGGCTCGGTCGGTCTCAGCGAACGCCGATAGGAAAGTTGAGCAACTTCATGACCGCAGCAGCAGAAACGACGGCGCTCGAATCTCGAGTCGGCCACTACTACCAGATGGAAGACACCTATCTGGTGGGCCGCGAGAAGGTGCGCGAGTTCGCCCGTGCTGTGCAGGACTATCACCCCGCACACTGGCATGTCGCTGCCGCCGCGGAGCTCGGTTACTCGGACCTGGTGGCACCGCTGACGTTCACGTCAACGCCGGCGATGGCCTGCAATCAGCGCATGTTCGAGTCGGTGGTTGTCGGTTATGACATGTACCTGCAGACCGAAGAGGTCTTCGAGCAGCATCGCCCGATCGTGGCCGGCGACGAGCTGAAAATCGACGTCGAGCTGACATCGGTGCGCAGGATCGCCGGCAGAGACCTGATCACCGTGACCAACACCTTCACTGACGCCGCTGGCGAGCGGGTGCACACCCTGCACACCACCGTCGTCGGCGTCACCGGCGAGGACGTCGATCCGGCGATCAGGCCCGCCGTGGCGAACGTGATCATGCATGACGTGAACATGCTCGGCGTCGACGCATCCCAAACGGAGTATGAGAAGACGGTGCGCCCCGAGGGCGAGGTTCGGATCGCCGAGGACAGCAGCGCCCGCACCCCAGCCTCGCCGTCGTTCGACGCCGTGAAGGTCGGCGACGAGCTGCCGGTGCACCACACCCGGCTCTCCCGCGGCGACCTGGTGAACTATTCCGGCGTGTCCGGCGACGCCAACCCGCTGCACTGGGACGAGGAGATCGCCAAGCTGGCGGGCCAGCCCGATGTGATCGCCCACGGAATGCTCACCATGGGCCTTGGTGCCGGCTTCGGCTCCGGGTGGTCAGGGGATCCCGGCGCGGTCACCCGCTACGCGGTGCGGCTGTCTCAGCCCGCAATCGTGCCCGCCGACGGGGGCGCGGATATCGAGTTCAGCGGCCGGATCAAGTCGCTGGACCCCGCCACGCGCACCGGTGTCGTCATCGTCGGCGCGAAGTCCGGTGGCCGGAAGATCTTCGGCCTGGCGACATTGAACGTGCGCTTCAGCTGACCTGGCGGCTTTGACACCCGTCGTTTGAGCCTCCACCCCCGGCCGGCAAAGTAGGTTCACCACGAACCATGGCTATTCACAGCAACTTCGGAGCTTGACCCTCTGGCGCGGTGAACATGGCTTTGGGAGGCCTCAGCTGGGCTCGCTTCGACGACCTTGCCCGCACCTGTTCGCGGTGTACCCGCCCCCGCGTAACGCCCTGTGGCACTTACCATTCGAGCGTGTGCGCGTCATGGGCGACTCCACACTGGTCGGGGTTCAGGATAAAGTCTTCGTGCCATGACATACCGAGTGCAGCCGTCCCGGGACGCCGACCTGTCCCCACGCGCGCGGCGGCCGCGCCACCGCGCGGAACGCCCCGTCGGTCGCCGTCAGCTATTCAAGGTCTGGCGCGTAGTGGCAGTGGTGACCGCCGTGGCAGTGGTGACGACAACGGGAATTGGCTGGGCCAGCTACCGCAATGTGGTCGGCGGGATCACCACGTCCAATGCACTGGCCGGGGGCCCGGCTTCGACTGGTGGCGAGCAGAACATCCTGATCATGGGGTTGGACAGTCGCCTGGATCAGCACGGTCAACCGCTGCCCGAGGACATCTACGGTGCGCTGCACGCCGGCGATGAAACGGTGGGCGGCTACAACGCCAACGTGCTGATTCTGTTGCATCTTCCCGGCGGTGATGGCCCGATCACCGCCGTCTCGATTCCCCGCGACAATTTCGTGGATCTGCCAGGATGTCCGGCTGGCCAGTGCAAGAGCAAGATCAAAGAGGCCTACGGGCTGGCGTATCAGCAGACCATGGAAACCCTGGCCAGCTCACAATCCGAGAGTGCAACGGGTGCTTACGATCCGATGGCCAACGAGCAGACCGCGCGCGAAGCTGGGCGTAAATCGCAGATCGCCGCGGTGCGCCAACTGCTGGGCGTGCCGGTCGACCATTTCGTCGAGATCACCATGGCTGCGTTCTTTCAGATCGCCCGTGTGGTCGAGCCCATCACCGTCTGTCTGAACGCCGATACCGTCGACGACTACTCGGGTGCCAATTTCCACCAGGGCGAGCAACTCATCGACGCGTCCCAGGCGATGGCATTCGTGCGGCAACGCCGTGACCTCAATGACGAGCTGTTCACCGATTTGGACCGCACACGCCGCCAGCAAGCGTTCATCGTGTCGCTGGTCAGCGCGCTGCGCCAAGGCGGGGCGCTCTCCAACCCCGCCAACCTCAGCGATCTCCTACAGGTCGCCCAGAAGAACCTCGCCGTGGACGCTGGGTTCAAGCTGGCAGGCTTCCTCGGTGACGCATCATCGCTGACTAGCCGACAGATGTCGTTGTACACGCTGCCGATCGGCGAATTCGGTCAGGATCCGGCAGGCTCAGACGTCAACATCGTCGATGTGGCCACTATCCGCACCCTCGTCCACGACCTCTTCGCGGGGACGACCGACCAGACCTCGATGACGCCCACCAGCCCCGCACCGCTGGCGTCACCGGCGATTTTGAACGTCGTCAACGCCACCACGGTGAACGGTCTGGCGGCCGCGGTCACCGACTGGTCTGTGACCCGAGGGTTCACCCCAGGGGAGAGCAGCACGGCAGATGCGCTGTCACCCACCAGCACTCTGCACTATGGCTCCGGCGCCGAACAGGCAGCTCAAGCCCTCGCCGCGCAACTGAAACTCACTGCGACAGCCTCCGATGCGGTGGCGCCCGACACCGTGGAACTCGTCCTTGGCAGCGATTTCCCCGCCGCCGACTACCTCATCACCCCCGCAAGCCCGGAACACCACGGTCCGAGCGCTTCCCCCCTTGCGATGACCGCCGTGGATGCCACCTCCACAGGAGACACCGCGCCCGCTCCGACCGATTTCACGAAGATGACCGCCACGAACATCCCGTGTGTCAGGTAGGCAGCGCTGGACGGCAGGCGCTACGGGATCGCTACGGGATGTAGTGCCGCGGCTCGCCGGTGTACGGCATGAGCGTCGGATTCATGGGATAGCAGCGCACCTCACCTTTGCGGTGACCACTGATGCCGCCGACCCCCTTGCCGAAGATGATTCGGCAGCGGTCCCAGGTGCCGTCCGGCCGCATCGGCAGGTCGCAGTACTGGTGGGTCGGCTTGGTCTCGCAGCCCGCGTTTGCCGGCGCCGCAACGCTGAGGCTGAGGCCGGCAGAGGCGAGGAGCATGGTCACGGCAAGCAGCGGACGCGCCGCCAGAGTCAGACCCACGTGTGAAAGCCTACCCAGCGCGCCGCCGCCGTAGATTCGCTCCTTCGTGTCCACTGCTTCATGCGGCTCAGGTGGTGATCCGCAGTTCGGCACCCGGGTGCGAACTGAGCGTGACGACCACCGTGCCGCTGCCCGTCTCGAAGGTCGTGTTGGCGTAGCCGATGAAGCCGTAGTGCCCGTCAATCGTCGACACCGCGGTGATGTCACGACTTCCTGACGCGCCGGTGTCGAGATTCGTCCAGGTGGCTGTCACGGTGAGCGCACACGAACCGTCGTAGATGCCGGCGTCGTAGTGGATCGCAACACGGACGCCGTCCTCGACGCGATCGTCGATCTGCACCGGCGCCACCTGGGCCTCGGCGCTGACGCTTCCGGCACACGTCGGGGACGCCACGACCGGGACCTGACCGAGTTGCGCGAAGCCCTCGGCCTGGGCCGTTGCCACCCACAACCAGGGCGCTGTCAGCCCGACAGCGAGCGCGCAGGCAGCGCGAAGCGGAGTCATACCCCTGTTATCGCCGGTCGCGCAGGCGGTGTTAGCGAAGCGCGAAATCGTTCACCGCACCAGAGTGGCGCCGCCATCGAGGCGTATCTGCTGTCCGGTCATGAACCGCGACTCGTCGGCGAGTAGATAGACGGCGGCATAGGCGGATTCCCACACGGTGGCGCGGCCCATCTTGAGCTTGACGACCTCGTTGTACGCGTCCTCGACCTGATCGGGGTCAAAGCCGAACAGTGACTGGGAGTCGTGATTGCCCAGCACGGAGTCGATGGGACCCAACATCAATGTGTTGGCGCGGATCCCGGCTCCGGCGTACTGCACGGCGGTCAGCTCGGTGATCTGGTTCAGACCACACTTGCCCAGTGCGTAGGGCATGATGCCGATGTTCAGGCCGAGCTCGTTCTTCATGCTCGCGATCGACGAGATGTTGACGATACTTCCGGTGGTGTCACCGCTGTTCTTCTCCATGTACTGCGCGGCAAAGAGATTGCAGTAGTAGCAGCCGAGCATGTTGACGTTGATGCCGTAGTTGAAGTTCTCGACGGTCATGGTGTTCGACTCGAGGTCAAACGGCGGGTTCGTCGCCACGCTGTAGACCATGCCGTCGATACGACCGCTTGTCGTCATCGTGACGTCGAAGATGCGCTCGCAGTCCTCCTTCTTGGCGACATCCGCCTCGACGGCATAGGCCCGGCCGCCCTCCGCGGTGATCAGTTCAACCGTTTCCCTTGCGGCTGCGATGTTTCGGTCGACGGCCACCACCTCCGCGCCGTGACGCGCGGCCAGAATGGAGATGGCTCGCCCGTTGCCCATGCCCGGTCCGGGCTGCTGCCCCGCGCCCACCACGACGACGACCTTGCCGGACAGGTCGAACGCCCTGCGTTCCTTGTGCTGAAAGTCAATCGACACGGTGTTTCCCTTCAATGAGTGTGAGATGCCTCGTGGTCATGCGTTGTGGATGGCGCGCTCTGGACAACCGGCGATCGCCTCGTTCACCGAGGCTTCGAGGTTCGCGGGTATCTCGGATGTAGCGGCCTCGGCGTAGCCGCCGTCGGTGATGGTGAACACCGACGGACACAACGCGGCACAGACACCGTGGCCGCGGCACGAGTCGTCGTCGACGAAGACCCTCACTGCGTCGTGGCCTGAGGTTGGGCCGGGTCGACCGTGACATGGATATCGGTGAGCCCGCGCAGGATGTAGGTGGGCACGAAGCCGTAGTGCCGGTCGTCGACAGGGCCGTGCACGGCGTCGTTGATCCTGATCTCGGTGGTGCGCTCGAGAAGTCGCGCAATGATCACGCGGCCCTCGGCCCGCGCGAGCGGAGCGCCGATGCAGCTGTGCACTCCTCGTCCAAACCCGATGTGCCGACGCGCGTTTGGCCGATCGGGATCGAATGCGTCGGGGTTCTCGAAGTGCCGGGGGTCACGATTGGCGGCACCGTAGTGGACCATGAGGGTCGTCCCTGCGGGGACGTCGACACCGCCGATCGTTGTGGCGGCTCGGGCCAGCCTGAAGTCGCCCTTGATGGGACTCTCGAACCGCAGGGTCTCCTCGATGAAGTTCCCTATGCCCTCCGGGGCCCTGCGCAGCCGGCCCTGCAATTCGGTGTCCTCGGCCAGCAATTGGAGTGCCGTGGACAGCAGCCGGACCGTGGTCTCCTGGCCGGCCGAGAACAGATTGGCGGCGACGCGGACGACGTCGATGACCTCAGGAGTGGACCCATCCGGGAACGTGGCGAGCGCCATCTCCGTCATGACGTCGCCGCGGGGTGCCCTGCGCCGATCGTCGATGTAGTCGGTGAAGCGCCTGTAGAGGTACTCCAGCGGAGCGTGCTCCATGCTCGTGTCACCGTCGGTACTGCCCAGTGCCACATCGCCCGTGAGCTTCGCGGCGAGTTCTCCATGGTCTTCTTCGGGAACGCCCAGCAGGTCGGCGACGACGAGCAGGGCGAACGGGCTGCCCACTTGTCCGATGAACTCCCCGCCGCCTCCCGCCAGGAACGGGTCGAGCACCCGATCGGCGAGCCGCCACATGAACTCCTCGTTTTCCTTCAGTCGCTTCGGCGTGATCAGCCGCGAGAGCAGCGACCGATGCGCGGTGTGCTTGGGAGGATCGAACGACGGGAGTTGGTCACTGAAGGGCAGCTCGTCGCGATGCGCGTCGATCAGCGCGCTGACCTCAGCGCCGTCCAGACCCTCCAGGGGAACGGGGAAACCCGGCATGGGCCCCGTCGTCGAGTTGCACGAGGAGAACGTCTCAGGGTCCCCGACCACGGCCAGAACCTCGTCGTAGCCGGTGACGACCATGACTCCGTGTACGGGTTCGCGCAGAACCGGGCTCGTGTCCCGCATGCGTTTGAGCACCGGATACGGGTCCGCGATCAACGCGTCGTCGTGGAAGAAGTCGAGATCTGCCACCCGCCCCTCGGTGGGGCTCGTTGCCGTCTCCGGCGAGTCAACGGTCGTCATATGCGTTCCTCGGGCTGGGGGTTTCTACTGACCAATCGTACAGTTGTTACCTGACCAACCGTACAGGCCCAATCTGTACGGTTGGTCAGCTAGAGTGGGCGATGTCAGTCATCCCACAGAGAGGCACCCGTGTGAGCAGCCACTCGACGGAGGACGGCGGGCCGACCAGGCAGCGCCTCATCGACGTCGCGATCGAGTTGTTCAAACAGCACAGCGTCGCCGGCACGTCGTTGCAGATGATCTCCGACGAACTCGGCCTGACGAAGTCCGCGATCTACCACCACTTCCGCACACGCGACGAGCTTCTCAGCGCCGTGATGGAACCGGTCGTCTCCGAGGTGAGCGCGCTCGTCGACGCTGCCGAGCGCCACCGCGGTGCCCGCGCACGCGCCGACCACATGCTCACCGGCTACGCCGCGCTCGCCGCAACGAATCGTGAGCTGCTCCCACTGCTCACCGGCGACCCCGGCGTCGTCGCGCTGTTGCGAACGCGGGCCGAATGGGCGGCGGTCGTCAAACGTCAGATGGCCCTGCTCGCCGGTGTCGAACCCGGCCTGGGCGGCCAGGTGAAGGCCGCGCTCGTCATGTCGGGAATCGCCTCAGCCGCGGGCGCCGACTACGGCGACGTGGACGACGCAGCACTTCGCGACCAACTGATCGCGGCCGGTCGGCGCACGCTCGGATTGCGCGCCAGTCGCGACTGATCCCGTGCCGTAAGCACCGGGTCGGGCTACCGTCGAACCGGTGACGGAGTCGCGATCGCGTCTGACCCGGCTCTGCGCCGTTGGAACTGTCTTGGTCACTCTCGCCGCGGTCCCGTCGTGTGGACAGTCCGCGCCTCCACCGCCGGCCACCGGCACGCCGGCCACCAGCGCACAGGCCACCGGCGCACCGACAAGGTCCGCGCCGGCAGCCACCGCGGCCGTCGTCGCTCCTGCGGCTGATTTCGCGCCTGTCGCCCAGCTCATCAACGACGCGATCACGGTGCATCGGCTGCCCGGCGCGGTCGTCCAGATCGGGCACGCGGGCAAGATCGTCTTCCGCCAGGCTTTCGGCTCGCGCAAGCTCGACGGCGAGCCCGGGCTGAACGGGTCGCCCGCCCCCGCTGAGCCGATGACCGAGGACACGATCTTCGACCTGGCCTCAATGACGAAGGTCATTGCGACGACGACGGCCATCATGGCTCTGTACGAGCAGGGCAAGGTCGACTTCGACGAACGTGTGCAGACCTACCTGCCGGAGTTCAACCCCACCAACGATCCCCGGCGCGCCGCGGTGACGCTACGCATGCTGCTCACCCACACCTCCGGCATAGCGGGAGATCTGAGCCTGGACGGTCCGTGGGGACTGGTCCAGGCCGACAAGGCCGAGGGCCTTCACCGTGCACTCGGCGCATGGGTGGTGTTCGCTCCCGGAGAGCTCTTTCACTACTCCGACATCAACTTCATTCTGGTTGGCGCGATCATCGAGAAGTTCACCGGCGAGCCTTTGGACGAATACGTGCAGGACAACGTCTTTGCGCCCCTTGGCATGTCAGACACTCACTATCTTCCTGCAGCCAAAGCATGTGGCCCACATCAGATCCGCGGAAACGCGCTCGCACTCGGTGCGAACCTGCCGTGGATGGGCGAGTGCCCGGAGGGCACGTGGAGCACCGCTCTCCTGGCGCGCGTCGCACCGACGGCGCTGGACGAGGACACTCCGGGCATCAACCCCGACTACGGCAACCCGCTCCGCGGTACCGTGCACGACCCGACGGCACGCCGCATGGGTGGGGCGACCGGTAGTGCCGGGGTGTTCTCGACGGTCAACGATGTCGGCCTGTTCGCGCAAGCCCTCCTCGATCGCCTCGCCGACCGCCCGAGCGCGTTTCCGCTGAGGCAGTCGACCGTGGCGCTGATGACGACTCCGCAACAGCCCGGACACACCGAGGAACAACTCGTCGCAGCCAACAACGCCACAGATCCCCTGCTCGCGCCGAACTATCCGGCCATCGGCGGACAAGACCTCCGCGGATTCGGCTGGGACATCGACACCCCCCACTCCCGACCGCGCGGACTGGTCTTTCCCATCGGTAGCTTCGGCCACACCGGCTTCACCGGAACAACGCTGTGGATGGACCCCGGGTCAAACACCTACGTCGTGGTCCTCGCCAACGTCATCCATCAGCGCGGCGGTCCACCGATCGCAAAGCTGAGCGGCGACGTCGCCACCGCAGCAGCCCGAGCGCTGGGGTTGTATGGCCACTAGCTCGGCCTTGGCCTTTCAGCCGCCGGTCGTGTCGATGCCGCCCAGGGCTTAGCGGATGGTTCCCGCTCCTGGAATCAACGGCAGATCCAGCGCGGTGACCCACCCTGGCTTGAGCGCGTTGACCGCGGGCACCGCGTTCAACGCACGCAGGCCGGTGGCCAGGCAGCCGGCGGTGGCGGCGTCGCGGCCGCTGCCGTCAGTGAACCGGAACGCGGTCTCCTGGGTGATTGATGGCGAGCCCTCGATCTCGACCCGGTACACGTCGTTGTCGTTGCCTGCGGGCCAGTGCGGTGCGGCGTCGAGACCGATGCGGTTGACGTGCTCGAGCTGGATCCTGTTCTCCCCGCGGTACACACCGTTGATGGTGAACCTGATCGCCGCGACGTTCCCCGGTTCGATCACACCCTTGGCACTGTTCCTGGGCACGTCGGTGACCCATTTCTCCCACGTGGTGGTGATCTCGTCGAGCTCGATGCCCACCGCGCTGGCGATCATCGGAACAGTTGCACCCCACGCCATTACGAGGATCTCGGGGATCTCCAGCATCGCCTTGAACTCCGGCGGCCGCCCGATTCCCATCTCCTCCTCGTAATCACCCGCGTAATCGGTGTAATCGAGAAGCTCGCTGGCGCGCACCGATTTCACCTCGCCGCACAGTCCCATCAGCGTCATCGGGAACAGATCGTTGGCGAAGCCCGGGTCGATGCCGGTGGTGAAGCACGACGCCCCGCCCGCCTCGCAGGCGGCCTCGATCGGTTCCGTCCATGCGGCGGGGTTCTGGCTCATCGCGGGCCACACCCACGGCGTCATCGCCGTCGAACAGACATCGATGCCTGCCCTCAGGAAGCCGCCGATCACCCGGATGTTCTCGTCCGCGTGGCCTGCAGTGGGCCCGTAGTGCACCACTGCGTCCGGCCGCAACGCGATGAGGGCCTCGAGGTCGTCGGTGGCCGTGATCCCAGTGGGTTCGATGCCGCAGATCTCACCGGCGTCGAGCCCGACCTTGTCGGGATTGCTGACCCCGACGCCCACCAGTTCGAACATGGGGTGCGGCATGATCTCGGCAATCACCATCTTGCCGACGACGCCGGTGCCCCATACAACAATTCGCTTGCTCATCGTGATAGCTCCCCTGCGTTGACCTGTAGGTGTTGTCCGGTGACTGCCTTGGAAAGGTCGGAGAGGAAGAACGCCACCGTGTCCGCGACCTCTCCGTCTTCTGCCATCCGCCGCAACGGGAAGCCTCCGGCGATGCCGTCGAGCACCTCCTCGGGGGATACGCCGTCCGTCTGCGCCTTGTAGTCGACGTACATCTGGACCGGCGGGCCCCACATCCAGGACGGCACAACCATGTTGACGCGAATGTTGTCGGCGCCGAGTTCGTCGGCCAGGTAATAGGTCGCGGTCAGCAGCGCACCCTTCGTCGACGCGTAGCCGGCCTGAGACAGCGATGGCTTGAACATCGACTGCGAGCCGATGAACACCACAGAGCCGCCGCCCGCCGCCTTCAGATGCCGGTGCAACGCGCGCACCACGTTGTATGCGCCGAGCACGTTGGTGTCGTGGGCCTTACGCCAGTCATCGGGTTTCATGTCGTGCAGTCCGCCCCAGGCGTTCTCGAACGCGGCGACCTGCACCAGCCCATGGACCTCCCCGAATCGGCTTGCCGCGGCGTCCGCGAGTTCCTCACACGAGGCCGGGTCGGTGATGTCGGTGGGCACCACGGCAACGCGTTGGCCGTCCGGGTCGAGTTCAGCGGCGATCGACTTCAGCTTGTCGTGGCTACGCGCGGCAAGAACCACCCGTGCGCCCTGCCTGAGCGCACTGGTCGCACATTCCCGGCCGAGGCCGTCGCCGACGCCCGTCACCACGATCGTCTTGTTCTCGAGAATCACGGCATGAGTCTGACATGTTTGACAGCTTGAGTTCAAGCAGTAAAGTTGATTCAAATGAGTGCGAACGCAGCCAAGCGAGTGCCGTGGTCAGGATCGACGCCTGCGACGGCCGAGGATTCTCGCGAGCGCATCCTCGCCGCCGCGGTGCGATGTGTGGAAACCGTTGGTGCACAACGGGCAAGCACTGTGCTGATCGCACGGACGGCCGGAGTTTCACGACCGACGCTGTACGCCTATTTCGCAAACCGCGACGAACTGGTCGAGCTGGCCTCGCAACAGGCCATCCGCCGAGTGGTTAGCCGCATGCAGGATCATTGTCGCGACTATGCGAGCGCGAGCGAGCGCGCAGTCGAGGCGTTGATCTACGCCATCTACGACCTGCGCCACGAGCCCGCGATGGACACGCACTTCGCGATCGAAGACGTGATCCGCGGGCCGCTGAGCCGCGACGAACTCTGGTTTGCCCGCCAGGCATTGGAACCCGTCGCCGAACTGTCACCGACAGTGCACGCGACGATGGACGACGCCGCCGAGCTCTACAGCCGCATGCTGATCTCACTGCTCATTCGAGAGCCCATGGAAGCGCGCACCAGGGAACAGGACAGAGCGTTTCTGCATCGTTGGTGGCCGCGTGCGCTCGGCGTCGACGCGCCCTAGCTGATCCGTCGTTTCATGTCGACGCGGGCAGCACGACGCTCACGCGCCGCGCCCCGCCTCTGCCTCATCTGCTCGCGTCAGGCCGGCAAGGCCTATGAGGTCCTCATGGAGCTCGAACCACACCGTGTGGTAGCTGTCGACGATGGGCTTCGAGACGAAGCCGTGCTCGCCGGCCGCCACCCGGTCCGCGGCCTTAACGAGTCGTGTTCTGTAGTGCCCCAGTCGCGGTGCCACATCAGCGATCTGGTCGAGTAGCGGAAGTACCCGCTGATGTAGGGCCTGCAGGCGATCGAGCACGGCACCGTCGTACTCACCGTCGGTGTGGTCGTTGGGCTGGTCAGGGCCGCGCATCTGCCAGTCGGTGATGACTTCCCTCAGTTCGAGGTTGTGCTCGGTGAATGTGCCGTAGATCTGCTCCACGGCCGCCGTGTCGACTATGCGATGCTCCGCTGCAACGAGATTCGTGCACCGCGCGCGCCCGGCCGGTGTGATCCGGAAACCCCTGGGCGTCGCCGCTATCAGTTCACGGGACACGTACTCATCCAGCCGCCTGCCGACGTCGGCGGCATCTGCATCCAGGCTGAGGGCGATGGTGTCGGGAGAGACCCGCCCCTTCATTGCGACGAGGCGCAGGATCGTCAGTTCGTCGATCATCTCAATCTCCGCTCAACTGATCGACGGTTCGTGTCCGCTCCAGAAGCAACAGCAGTACCGGCAGAGGATGCTCCGCCGCCAGCGCACCGCCGCCCGATGCCAGCGCCGCCGTCAACGCTGACCGATCGTGGTGGTCCACCACCGGTAGGCCGGCGGCCTCCGGGATGCCAACCTTGTGCACCCGAATCGGACTTCGCTCTCGCGCCCAGTCCAGGAGCGCCGCCATGTCCGGGTCCTCGTCCTCCGACGGCTGGGTGAGCGACAGCCGCCCCGCGTACACCTTGCCGGTCGCCCCGTCCACGGTGACATCGGTGTTCGCGAGCCCCCGAAACGCGCCCTTGCCGCAGCCCACCACACACGGGGTGTGCAGTTCACGACTCACGACCGCGGCATGCGATGTGGCTCCGCCCTGTTCGGTGATCACGGCGCGGGCCGCGATCATTCCGCCCACGTCGTCGGGGCTTGTGGTCTCGCGGGCCAGCACGACATCCTCGCCATCGTCGAAGGCGTCCTCGGCCGACTCGCCATCGGTGACCACACGGCCCACTCCGACGCCTGGGCAGGCCGGCAGTCCGGCGGCCACCACCGTGGCATGGGCGAGCGCCGACGGCTCGATGACCGGTGTGAGCAGGGTGTCGAGCTGGGCGGGCGTGACGCGGGCCAGCGCCGCGTCGATGTCGATCAACCCCTCCCGCTGCAGCGCCACCGCGATGGCGACCGCCGCCTGGGCCGACCGCTTCGCCGCTCGGGTCTGCAACAGGTAGAGCTTGCCGGCCTCGACGGTGAACTCGATGTCCTGGACATCGGCGCCGTCCCTCTCCAGCCAGGTCGCCGCCTCGAGAAGTTGACGGTGAATTGGGGGATGCCTCTCGGCGAGCGCGGACAGGGGCAGCGGATCGCACTTGCCGCTCACCACGTCCTCGCCTTGACCACGGGGCAGCCACTCGCCGAATGGCGCGTTCTCTCCGGTCAGCGGGTTGCGGCTGAACAGCACACCCGTGCCCGAATCGTCGTCGAGGTTGCCGAACACCATGGCTTGAACGGTGACCGAGGTGCCCGCCATCGTGCCCTCGAGCCCGTGATGACGTCGGTAGGACACCGCGCGCGGTGAGTTCCAGGACTCGAACACCGCGGTGACCGCGGAGCGCAGCTGCACGAACGGATCGACGGGAACCTGCCCGTCGTCCGGGTTCACGACCTGCCGGAACAGGTCCTGAAATCGCCTATGAGTGTTCTCGGCGAACGGCGCGCCGCACCGGTCGGCGAGGATCCGTTCGACCTCGCCATTGATGCCGAGGTTCAGCACCGTGTCCATCATCCCGGGCATGCTTGCCGGGGCGCCGCTGCGGACCGCCACCAGAAGTGGAATGGGTCCGCGGCCGAAAGTGCGATTGGACTCGGCCTCCAACCAGGAGATGCCGTCACGAATCTGCGGCCACAGTCGGGCCATCAGGTCATCGCGTGCCTCGAAGTACTGCTTGCACGCGTCGACCGTCACGGTGAACGCTGGCGGCGTCGGGAGTCCCGCGGCGCGGATCCTGGACAGACCGTATGCCTTCCCGCCCACCAATGTGCTGGAGAGGATGCGACTGCCGTCGAGACGGACGACAAGCTGCCCCTGCTCGACCCGGCCGTCCTCTGCCCGGCCGTCGGCGACCGAACCCCCTAGGGCGGACGACGGAGAACTCACTACGACTCCTCATGCCAACGTGATGTCACCAAAAACTAGCCAGGTCAGTGATGAACCTGCCAAGTGGTCTACCTCCCGACAGTAGAAGAGTGTGATGGAACACCGAGCCACATCCCACCGGCACAGCTCCGCAACCACCACCGCACTTGCCCGCCTCTGAGCGACAAAACGCGTGCTGTCGGTCAGGCGTGCCACGTTGGGTCCATGACTGACCCGGTACGACTGCGCGGCATCGAACTGCGCTACGCGCTGACCCTGTACCTGTTCCAACACGGACGGTGCACGGTCAAGGAGCTGATCGACGGACTCACGTGGCAGGGCTTCGAGTTCAGCGGAAGACCGTCGAAGGCGGTGTCGGACGCGCTGCGGTGGGAGACGAAGATCGGGCGCATCTACCGGCGCGGACGTGGCCTCTACGGGCCGGCATCGATGCCCCGCTCGACCGAGTACCGCATTCACCGGCGGGTGCTTTCGCTGCGGGAGAGGGCAAGCGAGGCCCGTTGTCGCTCAGAGGCGGGCAAGGCCGGTATCGGTTCTGACGGGCTCGCGGGCCTCTAAGCCTGCAGAACCCCGACCACCCACACCACCGTTGCCAGCAGTGCGCCGGTCAGCTCGACACCCACCGACAGCACAACACCCTTGATCGCGTGCACCGTCGAGGCCCACGCCCTGCGTTGATCGCGCCGCTTGGCCAGCTCCGCCAGATAGATGCCCAGGACGAACCCCAGCACCAGGCCTAGCACGGGCACCACGAAGAACCCGATAATGCCGAGAACGCCTCCCGCGACCAGGCTCCACGTGCCCACGTCGGCGTTCCGCATCCGCCGCGCCGGCCACAGGTACTTCGCCAGCAGCGTGGCACCGAGGATCACGGCCACCACCGCCAACGTCACCCACGCCGCGGTCGTCTGCTCCACGAACGCCCACACCGCGATCGCCGCGAACACCAGCAGCGTGCCGGGCAGGAACGGGATGACGACGCCCACGATGCCGATCGCGATGGCAACCGCCACGAGGGTCAGTCCGAGGGCGTCCATCACCAGAGCTTAGGGGCTCAGCGCGTCGACCTGCCGGGCCAAGTCAACGAAGTCGTCGGCGACCAAGTCGAACTCGCCGTCCTGCACCTTCGGTGGCCTGCGCCCAGGCCCACGTTCAAGCGGCCGCGCGACATAAGCCGTCATCAGACCCGCGTCGCGGGCAGCCCGCAGGTCGCTGGGGTGCGCGGCGACCAGGGCGAGTTCACTCGGCGCGACGTCGAGCAGATCCGCACAGCCGAGATACGCCTCTGGGTCTGGCTTGTAGTGGTGGAACAGCTCGGCGGAGATCACGCAGTCCCACGGCAGGCCCGCGCGCTTAGCCATGTTCGTCAGCAGCGATACGTTCCCGTTCGACAGCGTCGTGATGGTCGCCGATCGCTTGAGGAGCGTCAGGCCCGCAACCGAGTCCGGCCAGGGATCGAGCCGGTGCCACGCACGGTTGAGTTCGTCGACCTCTGGTTCGGGAATCGAGTCGATCCCGGCGCGTTCGAGCAGGTCATCCAGGATCAGCCTGTGCAGTGCGTCGATCTTCAACCACGGCAGATCGCCGGTGCGCACGCGGTCCATCGCGGTCGGGTAACCGGCGCGCCAGTCATCGGCGAACTGGACCCAGTCCTGTTCCAGCCCATGACTTTCGCCAAAACTGGTGAGTTCTCGGATGACACTGGTTCGCCAGTCGACCACGGTGCCGAAGACGTCGAACGCCAACGCCCGCGGACGCCGCATCATTGACTGTTCCTCATCACGGCTCGAGCACTAGCTTTCCCCGAATCTCACCCGCCGCAAGAGCCTCCACGGCAGCACGCCCCTCCGACAACGGGAAGCGCACAGGTGGCGGCGGCCGCAGTCCCCCAGCGACCAGCCGATTCACGCCCTCGCCGATCTCGGCTCGCGCGCCGGGCGTGCGATTCACGAACTCGCCAAGCCCCACACCAACGACCGAGACGTTGCGCAGCAGCAGTCGGTTCACCTTGACGGTGGGAATCCCGCCGCCGGAGGCGAATCCGATGACCAGTAGCCGTCCCTCGGTCGCCAACACCCGGATCGCATCGTCGAAGGCATCGCCGCCGACCGGATCGACCACCACGTCGACACCTCGGCCGTCGGTGTGATCGCGAACAGCCTGCGCCCAACCGTCAGTCAGCGGCAGCACGACGTCTGCGCCCAGCGACTCGACGAACTCGTTGGCGCCGGTACGGTGCACCATCGCAATCACCTTGGCGCCCATGGCCTTCGCGATCTGAATGGCCGCGGTTCCGACGCCGCCCGCCGACCCGAGAACCAGCACGGTCTCACCGGCTCGCAACGCGGCCCGGCGCTCAAGCGCGAAGTACATCGTGTAGTAGTTGCCGAGCAGCGCCGTGGCCGAGGCGTCGTCGATACCGTCGGGCGTGGGGATGACGGCGTCCGGGGACACCGCCACCGCCTCGGCCCAGCCGCCGAGCATCGACAGCGCCGAGACCCTTTGGCCCGGGGTCACACCCGAGCCTGCGGGTGCAGACCGCACCACACCCGCGATCTCGGTGCCCGGCACGAACGGGGGGTTCAGCTTCAGCTGGTACTCACCCTTGATCAACAGCAGATCGGGGAAGCAGACGCCGGCCGCACCGACGTCGACGATCACCGCGGAGTCACCCGCGATGTCATCGACGTCGGTGTAGATCAGGCCAGATGGCCCTGACAGCTCTTGCGCAACAAGGGCTTTCACTCATTCAGCCGAGCTTGAAGGCGGCCTGCTGCGCTGCGGACAGGTCGGTGATCTCGCCCCACTTGGCGGCCACGTCATCGATGGACGGCACGCCGTCGGAGAACGTGACGCCCGCGTTCTGGAACAGCGCGGTCCGCTGCACCTTGCCGCCACCGACGATGAAGACGGCATCGGTGTCGGGCACCTCCTCGGTGCACAGGTAGGCCACCACTGGCGCCACGTACTCGGGCGTCAGCTTGTCGAAGACCTCCTTGGGGAGGATGTCCTCGGTCATGCGGGTCGCGGCGATCGGGGCGACGGCGTTGGCCTTGATGTTGTACTTGGCGCCCTCCTGGGCCAGCGTGTTGATCAGACCGACGAGCCCAAGCTTCGCGGCGCCGTAGTTGGCCTGACCGAAGTTGCCGAACAGGCCGCTGGTCGAGGTCGCGACGACGATGCGGCCGAAGCTCTGCTCGCGAAAGTGCGGCCATGCGGCGCGCAGCACGTTGTAACCGCCGTACAGGTGCACCTTGAGAACGGCATCCCAGTTCTCGAACGTCATCTTGTGGAACGTGCCATCGCGCAGAATGCCGGCATTGCTGACCACACCGTGGACCGCACCGAACTCGTCGATCGCGGTCTTGATGATGTTCTCGGCGCCCTCTGCTTCGGCGACGCTGTCATAGTTGGCCACGGCGCGGCCGCCGGCCTCCTTGATCTCGGTGACGACCTGGTCGGCCATGTTGTGGCCGGCGCCGCTGCCGTCGCGGCTGCCGCCGAGATCGTTGACGACAACACAAGCCCCCTCGCGGGCCAGGGTCAGGGCGTACTCGCGGCCCAACCCTCCCCCGGCTCCGGTGACGACGATAACGCGATCCTGCACTCCGGGCATGAAGTTCCTCTCTGTCAATGATGGGCGAGTCGGCCGAACTAGAACAGCTTTCGGGCCAGCTTCCACGCCTTATCTGTATACGGCGGGTAGATCATCGCGGTTAAGTCGGGTCGGGTTGGCTTGGTCAGCACCGACTTGCGGTGACTGAACTCCTCGAAGCCGAACCTGCCGTGATAGGCACCCATACCCGACGGGCCGACACCGCCGAACGGCAGTTTGGTGGTGGAGAACTGGAACAGCAGGTGGTTGACCAGCATGCCGCCGGCCGACACCTCCTTGATGACCCGCTCACGCACGCTCTTGGCCTTGGTGAACAGGTACGCGGCCAGCGGTTTGGGCCGCGAGTTCACGAAATCGATTGCCTCGTCCAGGGATTTGACCGTGACGATCGGCAGAATCGGTCCGAATATCTCGTCGCGCATCAACGGCTCGTCCAGATCCGGGTCGACGACCACCGTGGGCTGGATCTTCATCGCGGCAGCGTCGGATCCACCGCCGACCGCGACCTTTCCCTTGGTGGCGGCCAGTGAGGCGACCAGCCGATCGAAGTGCCGCTGGTTCACGATGCGCTTACCGGACGGGTCGCCGGCCTCGAACTTCTCAACCGCGTCGCGGATCTTGTCGACGAGCTGGTCACGGATCGAGGCGTCGGCCAGGACGTAGTCGGGCGCGATGCAGATCTGCCCGGAGTTGATCAGCTTGGTCCACGCGATGCGCTTGGCTGCGACGTCGATATCGGCATCGGCGGCCACGATCACCGGGCTCTTGCCGCCCAGCTCGAGGGTGACGGGGGTCAGGTGCGCGGCCGCGCTCTCGTAGACCTTCCGGCCGATCTCGGTGCCACCGGTGAAGCACAACTTGTCGAAGCCCTGTGCGATGAGTTCCTGGCTGACCGCGCCGTCGCCCTCGACCACGGCGATCGCATCGCGGTCCATGTACTTCGGCACCAGCTCGGCCATCAGCGCCGACGACGCCGGTGATACCTCAGAGGGCTTGAGCACCACCGCATTTCCGGCGGCGATCGCACCAATCGCGGGCCCCAGCGTCAGCGCGAACGGGAAGTTCCAGGCGCCGATGACGAGCACCGTGCCGAACGGCTCGTACTCGATCCAAGCGCGGCCCGGCAGCTGCGCCTTCTCCAGCAGCCGGTGCTTGCGCTTGGCCCACTTGCCGACATTCTTGGCGGCGTCGGCCGCCTCACCGGCAGTGCTGGCGATGTCGGCGAGCCACGCCTCGAACGGCTTGCGACCGAGGTCTTGGGCGAGCGCGTCGGCGATGGCGGACTCGTTCTCGGTGACGAGTCGCTCGAGGGCGCGCAACTGCTGCTTGCGCCATTCGATGTCCCGGGTACGGCCGGTGGCGAACGTCTTGCGGACCCGGGCGACGACGCCGGGGATATCGAATGTCGTCGCTGCCGAGCTGGTTGACGCGGTGACGTCGGTGGATTCTGTGGTCATGAACGTCCCTTCCGGACCTGACGAGAACCCGATCCTAACCAACCACCCGGTTGGGCAACAGGGCGTCGCCAGCCGTTGGGCTAGAGACGGTGCACCTAGAGGCGGGTACCCACCACGAACTCGGAGTAGGAGTCCTCGTCGGTCTGGTCGGTCAGCACCCAGCGCCCGAGGCGTCGCATCTCGCTGTCGGAGGCGACGCTGGCCGCGGTCCAGCCATGCTCACCCAGCCACGTGGCGACGTTGGCCCGGGCGGGGTCGTTGTACATCAGTTCCTGCACGTCGAGCGCATCGGCCATCGCGAATTTCGTGGCGATGCCCTGGAAGCGCTCCCGCATCCGGGCACGACGCTCCTCGGAGTGCACGCCGACCGTCTCGGCGGCCACCCGACTGCCGGGTGCGCTCAACTCGGTGATCCGATCGAAGAGCCCGTCCTGGGCGTCGGCGGGCAGGTACATCAGGAGCCCCTCGGCCAGCCAGGCCGTCGGCGCGGACGCGTCGAAGCCGGCCTCGCGCAGTGCGGTGGGCCAGTCGAAACGCAGGTCGACCGGCACCTCGCGCAGGTCGGCGGTGGGCTTGACCCCGTTCTCGTCCAGCGTCTGCGCCTTGTAGGCCAGCACCTTGGGCTGGTCGATCTCGAAGACGACGGTGCCCGCGGGCCAGTTCAGGCGGTACGCCCTCGAGTCCAGACCCGAGGCGAGGATCACGACCTGGCGGATACCGGCCTCTGCGGCCTTGGTGAAGTAGTCGTCGAAGAAGTGCGTCCGAACCGCCTGGTAGTTGCCCATGTGCTCGAAGATCGTGGCGACCTCGACATCGGCCTCAGCGACCTTGGCCACAAACGAGTCATCGAGCATGTACTCCCACAGGCCGGTTCCGGCGCCGGCCACCAGCATCTTGGCGTACGGGTCGCGGATCAGCGGGGCGTCGCGCTCAGTCTCGCCAGCGCGGGCGGCCGCGACCATGACCGCGGTCGAGCCGACGCTCGTGGCGATATCCCAGGTGTCGTCGTGACTGCGCAGTGAACTCATGGTGTCAATCCCTGGGGTCAAAGCGGCGTCGCGCGCCGCCGCGGAGGCGAAGGAACAATCGTTCACGATGCTACCGAAAAGCTTAGGTTAGCTAGTCGCTACCGTGCCGACGCCCGACGCCTGGTTGCCAAGACGCGTCGCCAGCGGCCGTCACCGACGGAGCCGAGTTACTCCGACAAAGTCCAGAGCTTGTTCGCCAGGAGGAGCTCCAATTTCTCCACGATCACGCCCAACTCGTCATGACTACCGACATAACCGGCGTAGAAGCCCATCCCCCACATCACCGCGACCAGCATCTCGACCAGAGTGGACACGTCGGTGTCCGTGGTGAGTTCACCCCGGGTGATGGCGTCCGTGACCGCCCAGCTGACGAACGCCCGGGAGGCCTTGAGCGAGTTGTGCTCATCGCGGCTCAGCTCGGGGTGGCGCTGCGACTCCAATACCGACGTCACCAGGAACGCCGCAGACGACCGGTCGCGCGAATCCGCCTGCATCGCAGCCGAGAAGAACGCCGTCAGCCGCTTCAGCAGTGACGTCTCGACCTCCGCCTTAGCCATGCCCGCGGCAACGACCATTTCGTTTGTCTTCTCCACTACTTCGCGATACAAGACACGCTTGCTGGCGAAGTAATGATTGATCGCTGGTCGGGTCAGATCGGCGCGGATCGCGATTGCCTGGAAGGTCGCGGCATCGTAGCCGAGTTCGCTGAAAACCTCCCGAGCGGCTCGCACGATGCGCTCTCTCGTCTCAGCCGCCTTCGCTGCGGGCGGACGTCCTGGACCCCGTGTTGCGGTATACGGCACAGTCAAATTGTGCCACACGCCGCGTCGGCGTCCGACCCCAAATCATTGCCGAACTATTTCGTCTTTCCCGCCAGCAAACTGTGAACGACGAATAACGCGGCGTTTCGCAGCCACGGACGACCATTTGCCGATCATGAAACGGGATCGCCGACGGGACCGCGCGTGGCCGACTACCTCCCAATGCGAACTATGGTGCTCGCATGGGGGGAACCATGTCACGAGAGTCATACCTGGAGACAGGCCTGGACGTGCTGTCCGATCGGGGATACGGCGGCTTGAAGCTCGCCGAGGTGTGCAACCGCCTCGGCGTCACGACCGGCTCCTTCTATCACTACTTCAGCAGTTGGTCGGCCTACGGCCAGGAACTGATCGCGCACTGGGCGCACAACCGCACGACAGGCCTCGCCGCGGTCATCGATGCCGAACCCGACCCGAGGCGCCGCGTCGACGTGCTGGTCAAGGAGGCGCTCGTGCTGTCTCACGGCGCTGAGGCGGCGATCCGGGTCTGGGGTTCCATCGATCCAGCGGTGTCCAAGCTGCAGTCCGAGGTGGACCAGCAGCGTTTCGACGTCCTGGCCGATGCCGCCGTTGAGATCCTGCAGAACGACCACCAGGCACAGGTGTTCGCGACAGCTGCCCTGTATCTCCTGATCGGCTGCGAGCAGTCCACCCTGCCGAGGGTTCCCGCCGACCTCAAGTGGATCGCCGAGCAGTTACTCAACATGCTGGACACCGGCGCCTTCAGCACCGTGACCGACGTGAACTGACTTCTGCGGGCGCGGCGGTGGCCGCCACGGGTCTACCATCCGGGGCATGCTGAACCCGGCAGGTGTGCGGCACCGGGTTCAGCGGCGGCTCGCCGAGCGAGATCCCGAGCGCGACGCGCTGCGTCGTGCAGTCCGCGCCGCGATCGTCGTACCCATCGTGGCCGCCCTCGCGTTCCTCATCGGAAGCGGCTCGCAGACACCGATGTTCGCCATCTTCGGTTCTGTCGCACTTCTCGTCATCGTCGACTTCCCGGGGAACCGGCCTGCGCGAGCAGTGGCCTACGGCGGCCTCGGCTTCAACGGCGCCGTCCTCATCACGATCGGCTCGCTGGTGGCGCCGATCCCGTGGCTCGCGGTGACGCTGATGTTCGTGCTCGGAGTGGCGGTGACGTTCTCCGGCGTGCTGTCCGAGATCGTGGCCGCCGGCCAGCGCTCGACGCTGCTGACGTTCGTGCTGCCGGTGTGCACGCCGCCCGGGCCCATCCCCGACCGGCTGCTCGGGTGGGCCATCGCGTTGGCGGTCGGGGTGCCCGCCGCGCTGTTCCTGTTCCCGCCGCGCCATCACGACGACCTGCGCAGGCACGCCGCCGAGGTGTGCCGGACGCTGGCGGATCGCCTCGACGGTGACGCCACAGACGAACAGCTGTCGGCGGCGATGGGAGCGCTGCGCGCCAACTTCCTCGGCGCGGACTTCCGCCCCGTCGGCTTGACCGCGGGCAGTCGCGCGCTGGTCCGCGTCGTCGACGACCTGCAGTGGCTGTCCGACCGCGTCACCGACACCAGCGGCGAGCTGTTGGCGCAGATGCGCGCCCCGGTGGTGCGGGTGCTGCGCGACTCGGCGCTGGTGCTCACGACGTCGCCGTCGGCGGGTCGCGACGTCTACCGCGCCGACCTCGGGGCCGCCCTTGGCGAGCAGAAGGCCGTCGCGCAGAGCCGCTACCGCGACGACATCGTCGAGATCCTCGGCGAGGACAACAACGCAACCGCCATCGCAGTGGGCCGAAAGCTGCTGACACGGCGCACGATATCGGCGGCCGTCGGCGCGACGGGACGGACCATCGGCGTCGCCGCGGCGGCCGACGCCAGGCCGGTGTGGGCACGCGTGCTGGGACGTCGGCTCCCCCACTCCGGTGCGAGCGACCGAGTGATGGGGGAGTCCGAGGCGCTGGCGTATCTGACCACCGGCTTCGTCGCCACCCGCGCGGTGGTGGTGCGCAACAGCGTCCGCACCGGACTCGGACTGGCGATCGCGGTCGCCATCACGCATGTGTTCCCCGTCGAGCACGGCTTCTGGGTGGTGCTCGGCGCGATGTCGGTGCTGCGCAGCAGCGCGTTGACGACGGGCACGCGGGTGGTCCGCGCGGTGATCGGTACCGGGCTCGGCTTCCTACTGGGGGTGGTGTTCATCGAGTTGATGGGCGTCGAGCCGGCGGTGATGTGGGTGATGCTGCCGATCGTGGCGTTCGGCTCGGCCTACGTGCCGGAGGTCGCGTCGTTCATCGCCGGCCAGGCGATGTTCACGATGATGGTGCTGATCATCTTCAACCTCATCGTCCCGACAGGGTGGAGCGTCGGTCTGATCCGCGTCGAGGACGTGGCGGTCGGCGCACTCGTCGGGGTGGTGGTGTCGGTGCTGCTGTGGCCGCGCGGTGCGACGGCGGCGGTCGCGCGGGCGGTGGAGGCGGCGCGCGCCGTCGGCGGCACCTACCTGGCCGCGGCAGTGCACCGCGTCACCCGCGGCGCCTCGGAGGCCGCCAACGACCGCGTCTTCGCGCTGGGCTCGGCCGCGATGTCGGCGTCGCGGACGCTCGATGACGCCGTGCGCCAGTACCTCTCGGAGAGCGGCGGCTCCACCGACCGGCGCGCACCGGTGATCCGGTCGGCCAACCGGGCGATCAGGCTGCGCAACGCCGCGGAGCTCATCGCCGACGTGGTGCCGCCGCCGCTGACGGCCTACCCGAAGGTCCGCGACATCCTCGAGGCCCACACCGGCGCGGTGTGTGAGCGCCTCGCCGGGACACCCGTGCGGGAGTACGCGCCGATCAGCGACGACTTCGTCCTGGCGCTGCGCGCCGAGGCGACCGATGACGCACTGTCGGTGTCGGCGGCGCTACCCCTGGTCACCGTCGCGGCGATTCTCGGCGAACTCGAGCTGCTCTACCCCGAGCCCGACCCCGACCCCACCCGCCGCGATTTCGGCGCGGTTAGGAGCGGTGGCCGCTCCTAACCGCGCCGAAGTCGCTAAACGCGGTGGGGGTGCAGCGCGTTCGGCGGGATCGCGCCGAACCGGCCCGCGTTGAAGTCCTCCATCGCGTCGATGATCTCGCTCTTGGAGTTCATGACGAACGGCCCGTAGTGGACGACCGGCTCACGAATCGGCTTGCCACCGAGGATCAGCACCTCGAGCGCGGGACGGTTCGAGTCCTGGCTCGCGGCGGCCGCGATGCTGATGCGGTCACCCGGACCGAACACCGCCAGCTGGCCCTGCTGAATGGGTCGCGCGACGGGGCCGACGGTGCCCTGCCCGGACAACACGTAGACCAGGGCGTTGAACTCCCGGTTCCACGGCAGGTTCAGAAGCGCACCCGGCTCGATCGTGGCGTGCGCCAACGTGATCGGAGTGTGCGTGGCGCCGGGGCCCTGGTGGCCGCCGACCTCGCCGGCGATGACGCGGACCAGCGCACCACCGTCCTCGGACGACAACAGCTTGACCTCACCGCCCTCGATGGCCTGGTACTTGGGTGTCGCGAACTTGTCGGCCTTGGGCAGGTTGACCCACAGCTGAACACCGTGGAACGTGCCACCACTCTCGACCAGTTCGGCCGGCGGGGTCTCGATGTGCAGCACACCCGAGCCGGCGGTCATCCACTGTGTGGCTCCGTCGGTGATCAGGCCGCCGCCACCGTGTGAGTCCTGGTGGGCGAAGCGTCCGTCGATCATGTAGGTGACGGTCTCGAACCCGCGGTGCGGATGCCAGTCGGTGCCGCGGGGCTCGCCGGGCTGGTACTCGATCTCACCCATCTGGTCCATGTGGACGAACGGGTCCAGCGCGGCGGAGCTGACTCCGGCGAAGGCGCGGACGACGGGGAAACCCTCGCCCTCGTAGCCGCGGGGGCCGGTGGTGATCGAGCGCACCGGGCGCTCGGTGTCCGACGGCGCGGGGGCCCCAACGCGGGGCAAGGTGAGCGTGTCGGCGGTGATGGCGGGCATCGGTACCTCCTTGATTCGGAACTACCGGATATAACCGGACCGCGGTCCGATTATTCCCCCGCGCCCTCCCGTCACCCTCTGGAGCAGGGAGAAGTCAGGTCAGCGCGGAGGTGGCGGCGGCCCTCGCCTCGGCGGCGGTGGCCGTCGCGAGCGCCGCGTCGGCTGCGGCGCGGCACTGCGCGAGCGTCACCTGCGCGAGCTTCGCGCCGACACCCGCGATCGCCGTCGAGGCCGCCGACAGCGACGACACCCCGAGGCCGACGAGCACGCAGGCCAGCAGTGGATCGGCGGCGGCCTCGCCACACACGCCGACGGGCTTGTTCACCGCGTTGCCGGCCTTGGCCGCCATCGCGACAAGCGCGAGCACCGCGGGCTGCCACGGATCGGTCAGCGTCGCGAGTTCGGCCGACATCCGATCGGCAGCCATCGTGTACTGCGTGAGGTCGTTGGTGCCGATCGACAGGAAGTCGACGTGCTGCAGGATCCGGTCGGCCAGTAGCGCCGCGGCGGGCACCTCGATCATCACCCCCGGCGTCAGACCGAACGAACGCGCCTGGGCGGCAAAGGCTTCCGCCTCACCGGCGGTGGCGATCATCGGCGCCATCACCCACGGTTCGCTGCCGGTGCTCTTCGCGGCTTCGGCGATGCCCTGCAACTGCCGGGTCAGGATTCCGGGATTTCCGTCGGCGATGCGAATGCCGCGAACACCGAGCGCCGGGTTGGCCTCCTCGGGATGGCCCGCGAACTTCAGCGGCTTGTCCGACCCCGCGTCCAGCGTGCGCACCACCACCTTGCGGCCTCCGAATGCCTCGAGCACCTCACCGTAGATCCGCGCCTGCTCGTCGACTCCTGGCTCGGTGTCGCGGTTGAGGAAGCACAGTTCGGTGCGAAATAGGCCGACACCCTCGGCCGGGGTCTGGGCGGCGGACCGCGCGGCGCCGCCGTCCTGCACGTTGGCCAGGATCGCGACCCGGTGCCCATCGGCGGTGGCGCCCGGCCCCCGCCACTGCTGGGCGGCCTCGGCCTCGCGGCGGGAGGCGGCGACGGCCTGCGTCGCCGTCTGCTCGTCGGGTGCGACGGTGACGGTGCCGAGCGTGCCGTCGACCATGATCATGGTGCCCGCGGGAACCGCGTCCAGACCGGCGACGGCCACCACGCATGGGATGCCGAGTTGGCGGGCGATGATCGCGGTGTGGCTGGTCGGGCCGCCGAGCGAGGTGGCGAGCGCGACCACCAAAGACGCGTCCAGGCCCGCGGTGTCGACGGGCGCGAGGTCCTCGGCGCACAGGATCGAGGGCCGGTCGGGTACGGGCACACCGGGTTCGGGCAGGCCGCTGAGTTCGGCGATGACGCGGTCGCGGATGTCGCGCAGGTCGGTGACCCGTTCGGCCATGAGGTCACCGGCCTTGGCCAGCGCCGTCGCGATCTTGTCGATGGCGGCGCCGACGGCGCGGGTCGCGGGCAGGCCGTCATTGATGCGCCGCTCGGCATCGCCCAGCCAGGCCCGGTCCTGCGCGAGCGTCGCCGTGGTCGCCAGGACCTCAGACGCCACCCCGGTTGCGTGACCAGCGCGCACTCGGAGCCGGTCCGCGACGGCACCGGTGGCGGCCAGAAGCCTGGCCACCTCATCCGGTCGGTTCGACTCCGCCACGTCGGCGACCGGTGCGTCGTCGAGCCTCGGTCGCGCACCCGGCCGAATCACCGGCGCGTACTGCACGCCGCCCACCGCCGGGACGCCCGGGAGCACCTGCCCGGAAGTGACGGGTGACGTATGGGGCTGCGTTGCGCTCATGTGATGCAGATTACTAGAAATCATTGACAAGTCAACACAGTCGGGAGTAAAACAACACATAACAACTTTTAGACTGCAACTTTCCCACACGAACGGATGCGCATGTACGCCGAAGAGCGCCAACAAGCGATCGCCGCGCTGGTGATCAGCCAGGGCCGCGCATCAGTCACCGAACTCGCCCGCACCTATGACGTCACCACCGAGACCGTGCGCCGCGACCTGGCCGCACTCGACAGGGCTGGCATGGTCCGGAGGGTCCACGGCGGCGCCGTCCCGGCCCGGGCATTGCACCTGGTTGAACCCGGCATCGGCGAGCGCGAGTCCACCCGCGCCGAATACAAGGACGCCATCGCAGCGGCCGCGACGGAGTTCTTCCCGCTCGGCGGCGCCTCGGTGCTCCTCGACGCCGGCACGACAACGGCTCGCATCGCCACACACCTGCCGACCGACCGCGATCTCACCGTCGTCACGAACTCGGTGCCCGTCGCGGCTCGACTGGCACCCATCGCCTCGGTGTCACTGCACCTGCTGGGAGGTCGGGTGCGTGGGTTGACGCAGGCCGTGGTCGGCGAGCAGGCGCTGCGCGTCCTCGACTCCCTGCGGGTCGACATCGCGTTCATCGGCACCAACGCCATCAGCGCGCGCCACGGGCTGTCGACCCCTGACAGCGAGGAGGCCGCGGTCAAGCGGGCGATGGTCCGCTGCGCGAACTACGTCGTGGTGGCCGCCGACTCCAGCAAGGTCGGACGGGAGGACTTCGTGAGCTTCGCGCCCATCTCCAGCGTCGACACCCTCATCACCGACAGCGAGATCAGCGACGGCGACCGGCAGGCACTGATCGACGAGGGCGTCGAGGTCCTCTGCGCCGAGGTGGCGTCGTGATCGTCACCGTCACACCGAATCCCAGCATCGACCGCACGGTCACGCTCGCCACACCGCTCACGCGCGGCGCCGTCCACCGGGTCACCTCCGCCATCTCCGAGCCCGGAGGCAAGGGCGTCAACGTCGCCCGCGCCCTGACCATGGCGGGGCTGGACACACTGGCGGTGTTGCCCGCCGCCGACACCGATCCCATCGTGTCGGCACTGCAGGCCAGCGGCGTCTCGTTCCGGTGCGTTCCGGTCACGGGTGCGGTCCGCACCAACGTCGCGATCACCGAGACCGATGGCACCACAACCAAACTCAACGAGCCCGGCGCGCTGCTCGACGACACCGCGCGCGCGGCGCTGACCCGCGCGGTGGTCGACGCAGCCGCGAGCGCGGCCTGGGTGGTGCTGTCCGGTTCGCTGCCGCCGGGGCTGCCCGACACCTGGTACGCCGAGGTGGTCGCCATGCTCGCGGCCGCGCCGTGCAAGGTCGCCGTCGACACCTCCGAGCGTCCACTGGCCGCACTGGCTGACGCGTTCGGCACCGCCGCCCCCGACGTGATCAAGCCCAATGCCGAGGAACTCGCCGGGCTGGTCGGCGCATCGGCCGAGGCGTTGGAGAACGCCGCCACGGCAGGCGATCCCGAGCCCGTGGTGACGGCGGCCCACCAGCTGATCGAGCGCGGCGCACGCAGTGTGCTCGTCACGCTGGGCGCCGCGGGCGCGGTCCTCGTCGACGCGAGCGGGGCCTGGATGGCGACACCGCCGCCGATCACGCCGCGCAGCACCGTCGGTGCGGGTGATAGCTCGCTGGCCGGCTACATCCGCGCCGAGGCGGGTGGCGCCCCGCCACCACAGCGCCTCCAGATGGCGGTGGCCTACGGCAGTGCCGCCGCGGCACTGCCCGGTTCGGCACTACCGTCGCCCGGCCAGATCGACCTCGACGCCGTGGCGCTGTATGCGATCACACCGTCGCCCACCAATGCCCAATCCAGCACGAGGAAGTAGCGAGATGTCCATTATCAGCACCGATATGGTCGCCCTCGACGTCGACGCCGGCGGTGACAAGGAGTCCGTCATCCGCCTCCTCGCAGGCAGGCTGGCCGAGGCCGGACGTGCCACCGACCGCGAGGGTCTGATCGCGGCGGCCATGGCGCGCGAGGGCCAGTCGGCCACCGGGCTGCCCGGCGGCATCGCGATCCCGCACTGCCGTTCGCCGCACGTCGACGAGGCCACCATCGGATTCGCGCGGCTGTCGCCCGCGGTCGACTTCGGCGCACCCGACGGACCCGCCGATCTCGCGTTCCTGATCGCCGCGCCGGAATCCGGTGGCGCCGAGCACATGAAGCTGCTGTCCAGCCTGGCCCGCGCCCTGGTCCGCAAGGAGTTCGTCGCATCGCTGCGCAACGCCTCGAGCGCTGACGAGGTGGTCGACCTGGTGGAGGGCGTCGTCAACCCGGCTCTAACCGCCGCTCCTGCCGCCGCGCCCGCACCAGCGCCCGCACCGGTCGAGGAGAAGCGTCAGCGCACCCTGGTCGCCATCACCGCGTGCCCCACCGGCATCGCACACACCTACATGGCGGCCGACTCCCTGTCCGCCGCCGCCACGGAGGCTGGTGTCACGCTGCACGTCGAGACGCAGGGCTCGTCGGGCAGCACGCCCCTCTCCCCTGAGACGATCGCCTCCGCCGACGCGGTCATCTTCGCCACCGACGTCGGCGTCAAGGACAAGGGCCGCTTCGCGGGCAAGCCCGTCGTCGCGTCGGGTGTCAAGCGGGCGATCAACGAGCCGGCCAAGATGATCTCCGAGGCGTTAAGCGCCGCAGCCAATCCCAACGCAGCACGCGTCGAGGCGGGTGCCGCGGAGTCCGCGAGCTCATCGTCGTCGGGCGGTGTCGGCTGGGGCACGCGCACTCGGCAGATCCTGCTCACCGGCGTCAGCTACATGATCCCGTTCGTCGCCGCGGGCGGTCTGCTCATCGCACTCGGCTTCCTGTTCGCCGGATACGACATCGCCAACACCCCCGAGGGTCAGACCGACAACCTCGGCAAGATCATCGCGACCACCAACTCGCTGACCAACCTGCCGCCGGGCGGATTCGTCCAGTACCTGGGCGCGGTGCTGTTCACCCTCGGCGGGCTGGCCTTCTTCTTCCTGGTTCCCGCGCTCGCCGGATACATCTCATTCGCGATCGCCGACCGGCCGGGCATCGCACCGGGTTTCACCGCCGGGTACGTCGCGGTCACCGTCGGCGGCGGCTTCATCGGTGGCATCGTCGCCGGCCTGATCGCCGGGTTCGCCGCGCTGTGGATCAGCCGGATCCCGGTGCCGCGGTGGGCACGTGGCCTGATGCCGGTGGTGATCATTCCGCTGGGCGCCACGCTGATCGTGGGTCTGCTGATGTTCTTCCTGCTGGGTCGCCCGCTGGCGGCCGTGACCTCCGGGCTGACCAACTGGCTCGGCGGCCTGTCGGGCACCTCGGTGATCGTGCTGGGCATCATCCTGGGCCTGATGATGTGCTTCGACCTCGGCGGCCCGGTGAACAAGGCGGCCTACGCGTTCGCCACCGCCGGGCTGAACGTCGCCGACCCGTCATCGCTGCGCATCATGGCGGCCGTCATGGCCGCCGGTATGGTCCCGCCGCTGGCGATGGCACTGGCGTCGACGCTGCGGCCCAAGCTGTTCACCGAGCCCGAGCGTGAGAACGGGCGTGCCGCATGGCTTCTGGGCGCATCGTTCATCTCCGAGGGTGCCATCCCGTTCGCGGCGGCCGATCCGCTGCGAGTCATCCCGTCGATGATGCTCGGCGGCGCGGCCACCGGCGCACTCATCATGGCCTTCGACGTCACGCTCAAGGCGCCCCACGGCGGCATCTTCGTGTTCTTCGCGATCGGCCACCTGGTGTGGTTCATCGTCGCGCTGGCCGTCGGCACCGCCGTCGGCGCGGTGGCCGTCGTCGCCGCCAAGCAGTTCTTCGCCGAACGCACCCCCGCAGAGCCCAGCACCGCGCTGGCCAACGCCTGATCACCCAATCAACGAGGAGAAATCATGCCCAGCAAGACAGTGACCGTCGGTTCCGCCATCGGACTGCACGCCCGCCCCGCCGCGATCATCGCCGAGGCCGTCGTCACCGCAGGAGTCCCAGTGACCCTGGCCATGGACGGCGGTGAGCCCGTGGACGCCGGCTCCGCGTTGATGATCATGACCCTCGGCGCCGGCAAGGGAGCCCAGGTCACCGTGGAATCCGACGACGAGGCGGCGCTGAGGACGGTCGTTGACCTGGTTGAACAGGATCTCGACGCCTGACAAGACCTCCGGTGCGCGCCAAGAAACCGGAACGGAGCCCTATCAGCCACCGTTAGGATTGCGGCGTGCAACTGGACAGGGGGCGTGACGTCACGGAATGCGCCGGGCCACGGCGGCAATATCGTTTGCTGCAAGGGGTTCGGAACAGGCGAGACGTGACGACGGTGGGGGAGATCGCATGGTGCATCGCTTAGCGGCGCTGCTGGCCGCGGCGACGTTGGCTTTGCTGTGCGCACCGCCTGCGGTGGCCGTCGAGCCGCCGACCATCGACCGGGGAGCGTTGCCGCCGGATGAGACGGGGCCCGATCAGCCCACCGAGCAGCGACGTGCCTGCTCGGCGCCCATGGTGTTCCCGAATTCCAACTTCGTCGACAAGCCTTGGCCCAATGCCTATCTGCGGCTCGGTGAGGCGCAGAAGTTCGCCACCGGCGCGGGTGTCACCGTCGCCGTCATCGACACCGGCGTGACCGGCTCAATGCGGGTGCCCGCGCAGCCTGGCGGCGACTTCGTCGACAAGGGCGGCGATGGCATGTCCGACTGCGACTCGCACGGCACGCTCACCGCGTCGCTGATCGCGGGCCGCGGCGCGCCGACCGACGGCTTCATCGGTGTGGCGCCCGACGCGCGGATCCTGTCGCTGCGCCAGACGTCGGACAACTTCCAGCCGGTCGGCGCGCGAACCGATCCGAACGACCCCAACAGCACCCAGACGGCGGGATCGCTACGCAGCCTGGCCCGTTCGATCGTGCACGCCGCCAATCTCGGCGCGCAGGTCATCAACATCAGCGAGGCCGCCTGCTACAAGGTGACCCGTCCGATCGATGAGTCCGGTCTCGGCGCGGCCATCGAGTACGCGACCAACGTCAAGAGTGCGGTGGTGATCGTCGCCGCGGGCAACACCGGGCAGGACTGCACCCAGAATCCGCCACCGGACGCCGCGGTGCCCGCCGATCCGCGCGGGTGGCAGGAAGTGCAGACCATCGTCTCGCCGGCCTGGTACTCGCCGCTCGTGCTGACCGTGGGGAGCGTCGCCGAGAACGGTCAGCCCAGCAGCTTCTCGATGTCGGGTCCGTGGCTCGGTGCCGCGGCCCCCGGCGAGAACATCGTCGCGCTCGGTTACGACGGCAACCCGGTCAACGCCCTGCAGGGCCAGGACGGTCTCATCCCGATCAACGGGACCTCGTTCTCGGCGGCGTACGTGTCGGGCCTTGCCGCGCTCGTCAAGCAGCGCTTCCCCGACCTGACCCCGGCGCAGATCATCAACCGCATCACCGCGACCGCCCGCCATCCCGGCGGCGGCGTGGACAACTACGTCGGCGCGGGTGTGATCGATCCGGTGGCGGCCCTGACGTGGGACGTGCCGGAGGGTCCGAAGGACGTGCCCTACAGCGTCAAGCAGCTGCCGCCGCCGGTGTACATCCCGCCACCCGACCGCGGACCCATCACCATCGTCGTCATCGCCGGCGCCAGCCTGGTGCTCATCCTCGGGATCGGCGCGATGGCCCGACGCGCGTTGAGCCGTCGATGAGGACGCTGCTGGCGCACTTCGGCTTTCGCTTCACCACCGGGCATCTGCTGTGGGCGGCGGCGCTGATCCCGGCGGTCATCCTGGTGTTCCTCCAGCTGGACCTGATGTGGCTGGGGATCACCCTCGCGGTGTTCATCGCGATCGCCGCGGTGCTCACGGTGCGCGGACGCAGGCTCGCCGGCTGGATCGTCGCGATCTTCTCCTGGCGCAGGCGTCATCGCGCCCCACCCGAGGCCCCGTCCGAGCCCGCCGTGGGTGCGACGGTCATGCCCGGGGATCATGTCGCGGTCCGGTGGCAGGGCGATCACCTGGTGTCGGTCATCGAGCTCGTGCCGCGTCCGTTCACACCGACGGTGATCGTGGGCGGTGAGGCATTCACCGACGATGTGGTGAGCACCAAGCTGGTCGAGGATCTGCTCAGTGCGCACTGCCCAGAACTGGAGGCCGACGTCGTCTCCGCCGGGCACCGCGTCGGCAAGACGGCCCCGGCCAGCCTGGTCTCGCTCTACGAGCAGGTCGTCGGTCCCTACCCGGCGCCGGCCAATCGCCGGACGTGGATCGTGCTGCGCGCGAAGCCCGAGGAGACGCACAAGGCCGCGTTGCGCCGCGACACCGGTGTGGCGGGCCTGGCGCGCTATCTGGTGTCGTCGACGACCCGAGTAGCAGACCAGTTGTCCAGCAATGGAATCGACGCGCGGTGCGCCCGCAGCTTCGATGACTTCGACCGGGCCACCGAGATCAGCTTCGAGCGCGAGAGCTGGTCCTCCATCAAGGGTCGCAGCACGTTCACCGCGGCCTACACCGCGCCCGGTGGCCCCGACGTGTGGTGGTCGGCGCGCGCGGATCACACCATCACCCGGGTGCGCATCCAGCCGGGGCTGGCACCCACCACCACCGTGCTGCTGACGACGTTGGCCAATCCGTCAACACCACGCGGGTTCTCATGTCTGTTCGGCGGGCAGCGGGCCGCGCTGAACGGGCTGAGCCCGGTGACCGACCGGCACTACGAGCTGCCGATCGGTTCGGCGGGTGTCCTGATCGGCGAGACCGCCGACCGCTATCCCGTGTACATGCCGTTCGACAACGTCGACGTCAGCATCAACCTGGGCGATTCGCGGTTGTTCACCCAGTTCGTGGTGCGCTCGGCCGCCGCGGGGGCCATCGTCACGCTGGGTCCGCAGTTCGCCGAGTTCGCGGGGGTGATCAACGCCCGGGTGGGCAAGGTGGCCAAGATCGGGTGGCCCAACTCGACGACGTACCTGGGGCCGCATCCGGGGGTGGGCCGGGTGGTGTTGCGGCACAACTTCATCGACACGCCTCGCCACCGCCAGCTGCCGATCCAGCTGATCAACCCGCGCGAGGAGAGCCGCTACCAGATGGTGCTCGAGCAGTGAGAAGTGTTGGTGTGCACGGGCAACCGTGCGCAGACATCGAGGAGGAGAGATGTCGGGGGAGCAGGTAAAGGTTGAGCCGGCTGAACTGGACGCCAAGGCGGCCGAGATCAGCGTGCCGATGCCCACGGCGCCGGGGGAGCCGTTGCCGGCGTGCGGACTGCAGGTGGCCCGGGATGCGGTGGGTGAGCTGAACAAGTCCGCCGGGGTCATGCTCGGCTACGCCAAGTCGGGCGAGGCCGAGGCAATTCGGTTGGCGGAAACGTTCCGGTCGGCCGCGAACGCCTACCGGCAGGTCGATGAGCAGGCCGGCGTCGCACTCGACAACGGCGAGACCGCACCGTCCATTCCGCCGGTGCAGCCGGCGCCGGCCACCACGCCGTCCATTCCGCTGCCGCCGAATCCGAGCTATCAGTGCCACGCGTCGCCGCTCGTGATGCTCGAGCAGGCCGCTGCGGAGATCGCACAGCCGGATCAGGCCGCGTCCCTCGAGGCGTTCAAGAGTGAGTGGACCGCTTACGCCAGTGCGCTGGAGGCGCGCTCGGAGTCCTTCAACTCGGGCGGCGTCCAGTGGGAGGGCGGCGCCGCAGAGGCTGCGTTCGACCAGTTGAAGAGCCACCAGCGGTGGCTGGAGGAGATGGCGAGCGCGTCTCGGCAGCTCGCTGACGAGGCCGGAAACTTCGCGCAGGTCCATCGCAGCGCCGTTGGCGAGCATCCGACGGTGGACGAGGTCAACGAGATCAACGCGCGAATCATGATCTCGCAGAACATGGCGGAGCAGAACATGCTGATGCAGATCCGCATGAAGATGCAGCAGCAATCCGAGGAAGTACTCGGCAAGTACGCGGGGGCCTCTATCGCGACGCCCCTGGACGTGCCGACCCCACCCAAGTGCACACCGACGCCGCCGGCGTCCACGAACGACAAGAGAACCGACCGCGACAAGGGCCGGTTCAAGAAGATCCAGGAGAAGCCCGGCGACGGAACGGGGACCGGCTCCGGCTCCGGAGCGGGCGCCGGCGGTGGTGGCGGCGGTAGCGGCGCGCCCCCGGGCAGTCCGAGCGCCGGGCAGATGCCGCAGATGCCCAACGCCGAGCCTCAGGTGTCTCCGGCCGCCGCGCAGCAGCAGCCCTCCGGTGGTGGGTCGCCGTCCGGCGGTGGCTCACCGTCGGGTGGTGGATCGCCGTCGGGTGGCTCGTCGGGCGGCAGCGGCTCCGGTGGTGGGCTGCCGAGCATGCCTGACCTGGGCGGCTCGCCCGAGGACATGCCGTTTCTGGACGAACCGGACCTCAGCCCCGCCGCCGCGGGCGGGGGTTCCGGAGGCGGTTCGGGTGGGGGTGGTTCGGGTGGTGGCGGTGTTCCGTCAATGCCGTTGCAGCCCAATATCGGTGGTGTGTCGGTCGGGCCAAGCCCCGCCTCGGGACCGGGCGGTGCACCGGTGTCCGGCGGCGGCGCGGCAGGCGGTGGCGGCGGCATGATGAGCGGTGGCATGCCGATGGGCGGCGCCGGACACGGCCAGGGCGGTGGCACGGAGAAGAAGCGCACGCCGGGCCTGTCGCCGGATGAGGACCTCTACAACGAGGACAGACCGTGGACCGAGGCCGTTATCGGTAATCGGCCGCGCCGCAAGGACGTCACCGAGGGCAAGGACTCCAAGTGAGCGAGGAAATGCATCCGCAGGTGGCCGCGGTGCTGGCACAGGCGCAGCGCCTGCAGTCGGTGATGGACGACCAGCTGGCCAAGATGAACACCCAGACGTTCACCGCGTCCGACGAGACCGAGACGGTGGAGGTGACGCTCAACGGGCACAGCTGGTTGACCGATGTGTTCATCGAGGACGGCCTCCTGCGTCTGGGCGCCGAGACCGTGCAGGCGCGCGTCAACGAGGCATTGCAGAAGGCGATGGAGGAGGCCACGTCGTCGCTGGATGCGGACCGGGAGCGAATCGACTCGATCGTCGCTGAGATCACCGGCGATGGCGATGAGTCGGATCGGTAAGGGATGAAGTAGATGACGTTTATCGCGCATTTTCCGCCGTCGATTCTTGGACCGGCTGCGGTGAATGGCGGAATTCATGCGATTCATCGACCAATACGTAACTTACGCTGGCTTAGGACGACGTCGGTAAACTTCACCGAGTGGGCAATCGATCGTGCGGGGGTTCGGAAGTGACTGTTTCGACCACGGAGGCGGACGCGTGAGCATGCCCCCTCAAGGCGGATGGCAGCCACAACAACCGGGCGGTCAGCCGCCCTACGGACCGCCCCCCAGCGGCTACCCGCAGTACTCGGATCCGCAGCAGCCTTACTCCGGCCAGCAGCAGCCGCCGGGATTTCCGCAAGGCCCATGGCCGCAGCAGCCCTCCGGCCCGCCACCAAAGGGGAATAGCACCAAGTGGCTATTGATCGCCATCGCAGTTCTTCTGGTGATTGGCGTCAGCATCGGTGCGACACTTCTGTTTACCCGCGATGGGGGCAATGACCCTTCGAATCCGCCGACCTCTGGGACTCCGTCGGACATCGCTAGTGCCAATGACACTGGGCCGGTTTCGATCATTACTGAAGAGCCGACGTGCAAGGCGTTCAACACCATCCAGAACGGACTGGCCGACGTCCAATCTCATGGGTGGGGCGAAATGCGCTCCGGACTCGGGCCAGCCTCAAGCTGGACACCCGAACAGCGCGGTCAGGTTGAAGCAGTAGCGACTGCTATGCGAAACTCCGCAGATCAGGTCGTCCCCCTGGCTAAACAGACACCGCATCGCGTCGTGCGTGAGATTTACGAGCAGTTCATTGCATACAGCAGGGCGTATGCCGACAGTGTTGCTGACTATAGGCCTGCGTACGACGGCATGGCCTCGGTCACGGTGAGCGCTGGCAATGCCATTTCTGGGATCTGCAACGCAATTGACTCAGGCTCAACGAGTCGTTCATTGTCGTTGGCACCAGAGGGTCCGCCGACAGAAACTAACCCTCCCGGAGATCCCTCCACTGCTGAACGCTTCATCTCCACGTCGGATTCAACTTGCACCGATTGGACCGCCCGTCTCGACAAGTTCAACGCGGAGTCGCCCGCCGAGTGGCAAAACCGGGATGGTGGCATACCTGGATCCCAGTGGTCGCCTGAACGCAAGGCGCTTGAGCAATCCGTCCGACCTCAGCTAACGACTTTTGCGAGCGAAATATCCGCGGCTGGCCGGAGTTCCGGCAATCCAGTCCTCGAGGATTTTGCCCTCACAGCAGCGCTGTACATCAACGCGTACGTAGCAGCAGGCGACGATTACACGACAGCCGACGGATGGCTGGTCTACACCGGATTTCGGGTCGCCAACCTAGTAGCTGGGGCATGCCGTGCCGTGGCGGGCTGATTTCAGATGACGATCCCCCGACCAACGGACGGTTATCGGGGGGAGATGACTCCGCCCCCGACCGCGTGGCCTGACGCAGACGAGAGCGCACACATCGCGCGTGTGCCGGTCCTCACCACGATACTTAGTCAACTCCAGATCCAGCTTGACGCATGGCGCAACGCTGAAACGAAGTTGTTCGACGGAAGCACCTGGTTTGGGATCGCATCGACCGCGGCGCAGACTAAAGTCCGTACCCACGTCGACAGAATGCAGTCCCTAGACGCTCTGCTGAATTCAGCAATTACATTTCATACGAACGCATCTCGGACAATCATTAGCGCGAAGACCGATATCATCAATATCTCAAACGCCGCGCAAGCCGCGATAGACGAGCTGAATCGACAAGACGTCGATGACGAGTCGGAGCGAACGAACGCTATTCGAAAGATCGTAGATACCGCGCGGCAAGCGAATGAGACGGTCGTTTCTGCGGCAGGCGCCGCTATCGAAGCCGGCCGCGACTACGCCCCTATCTGGGGAACATCCGAGGCGCCAACGTTTGACTCGACCCCGGTCCCGGAATCGCTGAATGTTGTAGGCGGTGGGCCCTTGACCCCACCCGCGACTACAACTGCCGACGATCAGATTCAGGCGCCCGGCAACGCGGCCGGCGGCGGATCTGCGGCCGCGGCAGAAACAACAACCATCGACGACCCGACCCAAGCACTCGGCACTGATGGAGCAGTAGGCAGCGGAGGCGGTGGAGCGACCCCAATTGCAGGAACAAGCACTACCGACGACCAGATTCAAGCACCTGCAAGTAGCGGCAGCGGCGGTGGCCCATCCGCAGTTCCGGCGAGCCACACCACACAGGACCTGTCGCACTTCAAATCGGGTGGCAACGGCGGCCAACCTGTACCACCCCCCACCAGCGCCGGCGCACTCGGCGGAACGAGCGCACCTCCTCCCCCATCCGCCCGTCCCTCGACCACTGCCGGATCGATGGGTTCCTCAGGCGGCGGGTCCGGCGGCACTGGCTCGAGCGGCGGAGGCGGTTCGTCATCGCCCTCCTCGCCCAGCCAGACGTCTGTGGCGCAGACCAGCAGCGAGGGCAAGTCTCCGCTGGATGCGGCGAAGCCCGAGGCCGGCGCAAGCGGAGGCCAACAGACCGCGGGCACTGGGCAGCCGAAGGTGGACGATGTCGCCAAGGCCATGAGCGCCAGCCAGGCTCAGGCCGTACCCGCTTCGCAGCAGCCCATCTCGCCTGCGGCGGCGAGCCCGCTGCAACCCGTCGCCCCGCCCTCTCTCCCCGTCGATCCCGGCGCCGCCGCGAACGCAGCCGGTGGATCCGGCGGGTCGAGCGGCGGCGGCCTGGGCAACGTGGCGGGCAGTGGTGGCTCCGGCGGAGGGGGCGGCGGCGGAGGCGGCGGAGGCGGAGGCGGCACGCCGGCCTCACCATCGATGCCCGCCGCACCGGCCATGCCACTCGGCCCGCCGAGCACTCCGTCGCCCGCGGCGCCCACGCCACCCGGCGGCGGAACCGTGACCAACAACCCCGCGGCGTCGGCGACGCCGGGCGGCCCCGGGGTCAACCCCGCCTCGACCAAGCTCGACCCCGGCGCCATGGGCGCTGCGCCCGTTCCGGTTTCGGCCGCACGTCTGGAGCGCGACGCGATCCTGTCGGCCTCAGCCGGCGGCGCGATGAACCGTAAGCGCAACAACGGCAACGCCGCGCTCATCCTGGCCCGCCGGATCGCGGCGGCCCTGAACATGGGCGTGAGCGACTTTGGCTTCTACTGGGTCACCGGGCTCACCGTCGACGGCTCGATCGTGGTGGCCAACAGCTTTGGCCTGGGCTACATCCCCGACAGCGTCAACCTCCCGGCGCAGGTCACCATGGCGACCGCGGACGAGTCGATCCTGCCGCAGGAGCGCGCGAAGTGGGCCACCTACCCCGTCCTCGCCATTCAGGGCTGGGCACAGGCGCGAGGCCAGAAGCTGCGCGCCGTGATCGCCACCGAGGAGCAGTTCGCCAGCTTCGACCCCGGCGTGGCGAAAGTTGTTCTGCGCGCTGATGACATCCCCGAGAGCGGTCAGATGGAGGGGCGCGGCCGCCTTGAAGTCATCGCACCGGACATCGCCGCACGCCTCGCGTCGGTGCCGGATGCGGCGCTGGTCGAGCTGCTGCCCCCGGCACCCACCGACACCAGCGCGCCGACCGACAACTTGAACGCGCTGTGGTTCGAACTCATCAAACCGATGATGAGCACCTCCCCGGAGCGCGCCGGTGTTCACCTCGAGGCCTTCGTGAACTACGCCGAGCACGCCCAGGAGCAGGCGCTCTACCGCGCCCACATCGCACCCAACGCCGTCATGCAGCGTGCCGCCATCACCGACTGGGTCTACTGGCAGCACCTGAGCGTACTGATGTCGGACGCCCTGGCCACCGGTGCGACGGTCGTCTAGTTGTTGCGGGGCGAGACGTTGTTGACGGCTCTCGTCGCGGTTTGACATTCAAGCTGGTTGAGGCCTGACGATGTTCGGGTGACTGACCCAGAGTTGATGTCGATCGGCGTGTTCGCCAAGCTCGCCGGACTAACCGCGAGCGCGTTGCGGTTTTACGACGATGCAGGCTTGCTTCCCCCCGAGCAGGTCGACCCGATCACGGGATACCGGCTGTATAGCGAGTCGCAGCTCGCTCGCGCCTCGCAGTTGCGGCAGCTGCGCGATATCGGGATGCCGCTGCCCACCATCGGCAAATTCTTCTCCGCCGGCATTCATGAGGCGGCGCAGCTGATCGACGATCAAGTCGCCAAGGTTGCCGCAGAGGCAGCCGGGATACAACGGGCAGCCGCGACGCTCAAGGTGTCACTTGGAGAGGCGGATCGCCTCAATATTTGCACGCTCTCGGGCCCGGTCCTCGCAGCGGCGATCGACCAGATCGTGGCCACCACGATTCACAATCCCGACATCCCCGTCCTGAATGGTGTACGCCTGGAAGCGAATCCCGACGCCATCTCGCTGACCGCAACTGATCGCTACCGCCTGGCCACGCGGACACTGGTACCCAGCCAACCATCTGCCGCTTCCTGGGCAGGGACGCTGGCCGGAGACGATCTCCAGACCGCAGCCTCGCGACTCCGACGAACCCCCATCGTGACGCTGGAAGCAAGCGCAAGGAGCCTGGGCCTGCGCATGGCCGACACCACCGTGATGCACTGCCGCCTACTGGCCGAGGTCTTTCCTGATTACAAGCTTCTGGTTAGTTCACTTCCCCCTGTGTCACATCGCGTCACCGTCGATAAGCAGAACGTGCTCAAGGCGCTAGAGCAACAGGCGCCAGAGAGGATCGGCCTGCGGATAGCGGCTGGCCGGCCGATCCTCCTGCTGCCCGACTGCGCCGTGGAACTCGACGGAACCGCGTCTGGCCCCGACCTGACGCTCTGGTTCGAGCTGACCACGTTGTACCCAGCGGTGAGCCACGCACTGGGCAAACACTTGATGCTCGACCTCCGTGGGGCCGACCAACCGGCCACCATCCGATCAGCCGACGACGGCGACTTCACCACCCTCGTCATGCCGTGTCTCAATCCTGCGTATTGACCCCCCTCGGCCGTAATCACCGACGGTTCCTTGACCCGAACGGTGACGTCGATTACACGCCACGCCGAACGACAGACCGGGGTAACAGGCGACGCTTGACCTCAACCGCACTTCAGATTCTACGTTCGGGATGTGACCGCACACCAAGAAGACGTAATCGTAGACAACGTCGTACTCCGTGACGGATTCGTTCCGGTGATCGACATCAGCAGCGCCCGCGACAGCGATCCGCAACAACGGCAAGTCGTCGCTGAAGCCATCGGCCGGTGCTTCGAAAGCAGTGGATTTCTCATACTTGTCGGACACGGCGTTCCCGATGACGTGATCGCGGACATGAATCGATCAGTGCGCACATTCTTCGCGTTGCCCGAAAGCTCGAAGGACGCGTTGCGCGCTGATCCTGCCGATCCGCTGGCGCGCGGGTTCAGCAGCAACGGCAAACTGTCGGCGACCAATGATCAGGCCGACGTCGAGGCGGAGCACCAAGCACCGGACCGGGTCGAGAAGTTCGTCTACGTTCCGCTGGGCAACCCGGAGGGTATCGATGGGCCCGGGTGGACCGACGAGCGCGTGCTCGTCGAAGAACGGTGGCCCGAGGTCCCCGGATTCCGCACGGTCTACCAAAGCTATTACTCCGAGATGGCCTCCCTTGCTACCGAATTGTCCCGGTTGTTCGCCCTCGCGTTGGGACTGCGCGAGGACTGGTTCGACGAAAAGATCGACCGACACCACTCCAACCTCATGTCTAACTACTACCCGGCCGATGACCAGACACCCGGACAGATTCGCCTCAGCCAGCACAGCGACTGGGGCAATCTCACGATCCTGCTACAGGACGAATCCCAGCGCGGACTCCAGGTTCTCAATGATCGCGGCGAGTGGGTTGACGTGCCAGTGGTGCCTGGATCGTTCGTCATCAACATTGGTGACCTTCTGGCGCGGTGGACCAATGACCGCTGGGTCAGCACCGTTCACCGCGTGGTCAGCACGGACTCAGACAAGCCGAGCGGCGATCGGTTCAGCATCCCCTTCTTCCACCAACCCAATTTCGATGCCGTCATTGAGTGCATTCCCACGTGCACCACACCCGACAATCCGGCACGGTACGCGCCGGTGGTATCCGGGCCCTACATGCTCGAAAAGTTCAGGCTTGCTTACGCTCTAAGCCCTTCCTGAGTGTTCGGCCAGCGCCCCAGGACCAACTGCGGGCCGAACCGAGGACGTTTGCGCCACGGCTCGGTAGCGGATGTGAGAAGAGAAGGAAACACGATAATGAAGAACCTCGGCATCGCCACCATCGTCGCAAGCGGTTTGGCGGCAGCCGTTCTCGGGCTCGCCGCTCCTGCGGTTGCGGCCCCCAGCGGCCCGGGCAGCGCGCAGCAGACCATCAACCAACTACAGCAGCAGGGCTACAAGGTAATCGTCAATCACATTGGCAGCACACCGCTTTCCCAGGCGACCGTCGTCGCGATACGTCCCGGGCAGACCTACAGCCGGACCGACTCGGGCAACCCCGGTGACAGCCGGCAGACGACCGTCACCAACAAGACGGTCTACGTCGACGTGAAGTAGGTCCTACGACGACGAAGGGGCATCGCCGCGGCGGTGCCCCATTGTCATATTCGCGGCCCCACCTGGGATTGTCGCTCAGAGGTGGGCACATGCAGTGCTGGTTCCGCAGCCGTGACGGGTGGTGCGACCCGGCTCAACCCTCACACTTCGATAGCAGGATCCGGCGCGGCATGCCGCGGCCCAGCAGGACGCTGATCCGGCACCACTGAATCAGACTGACCAACCGCAGACTCCGGCACACGCTCACGGCGCTCCTCGGACGCAGCGGCCTGCTGCTCCTCGGCGGAACGCTCCTCGGGGCGCGGCTCCTCCCGCTGCGCAGCGGCCGGGGCGTCGCCCGAGCCCGGCCCGGGGCCACCACTCGCACCCTTGCCGCCAGCCATCTGACTGATCTGCTGCACGCCCTGCATGGCACTCTGCGGTACGGACGACACAGCGCCCATCGCCTGCATGGGCATCTGCGCGGCCTGACTGGCCATCTGCATCGGCGTGCCCATCATCTGGCTCATCTGACTCATCGCGTCCCCGCCTGCGCCGGCGGCACTTCCGGCAGCGCCAGCACCCATGCCGCTGGCAACACCCGAGCCCGAACCGCCACCGGAACTGGAACCACCACCAGACCCGTCGAAACGATGCTTCTCGTACTCGGCGGCGAGCTGCTCATCCTTGGTCTGATACATGTCCGCCGCGGTCACGATGTTCGACGCGGTCTGACCGGCCGCCTCCTTCACCGCGGGCAGGCCCTCGATGATCGGCGTCTCCAGGCCGGGCAGCTTCGCCGCGATCGCCTGCGAGATGGCGTCGCCGCCAGGCACGCTAAACGGCGCAGGCGCGTCGGGCAAAGCACTGGCGGACACCTCGAGCTGAGAACCCAACTGTGACAGCATCTCCGTGTCGACCCTCAGGATGTCGCCGCCACCGGCGCTGTTACCAATCGACATGTCACACCTCGCTTCAGAAACGCAGGTTGCGAAGGAGGTCGTAGACGCCCGCGATCCACAGCAGCAGCGGGATCACCGAGGCGATCGCCGCGCCGTCAAGCAACTCGAGGATTCGCTTGGTCACCGGCGACACCCGGCGCACGCCCGCCGTCGCACCGATGACGATCAGCGCCACCATCCCGGCGGCGGCATAAAGAACCAGCACCAGCCATGCCATATCGGGGTACCAGTCGGACAGCCGGACTGCCACACCTGTGGGAATGACCACCACGGCCCCGAGAAGCGCCCAGGCACACCAGCGTTCGGCGTACAACCGGGAGCGGAACGCGCAGACGGCGGTGACCAGGCCCGCCACGATCATGCTGTGCACGAAGAAGTGTCCCTGCACCACGACGGTGATGGCGCCAACGGACAGCACCGTGGCGCCCGCCATGACGAAGCCGATCAGCAGTTGCTTGGCGAGCTGGCTGCGCTCGGTGAGCCGTGCCGCCGACTCGGGAACCGACGCGATGATCGCCTGCCACGTCGGGGACTCCTCGGAGGCCTCGGGCACCGAAACGGGGTCCAGCAGTTCATCGTTGGTGACCGACTCGCCCGGCGCCGGGATCGGAGGCAAGGCGATGCGCGCGACCGCGACGGTCAGCTTGGCGGCATTCGTCACCACGATGAGTCCGAACGCGATGGCGCCGGCGGGCACCCAGAAAGACCAGCCGTACCCGAACGCGATGGCCGCGGCGGTGACCGCGATGGCCGTGACAGCCAGGAAGGACGCCACCTCGGCGCGCTTTCGTGGGCCACCTCTGGTTGCCAGCACCAGCAGCAGGACGACTGCCGCCGCGCCGGCGATGTTGGGGGCACCCAGCCCGTCGATGCCACGCGGCAGCGGAACGGCAAGTGCCGCCGCGCCCGCCAGCAGCGGAACCGCAGCGATCAGAAGGCTTTCCGACATGGCGATGTCGCCATATCGGGTCTTGGCCAGCATGCTGCCGGCCAGCACCCCGAGCCCGAGCACGCCGACCCCGAGCGTCCACCACCAGCTATGCCCGGTCGTGGACCACGCCCGCAGCGTCGCGCCCGTCAGCACCAGCGCGACGAACGGGATGGCCAGGCCGACGAAACGGTTGAGTGCCGTGCGGTCGAACTCCGGCGACTCGTCGAGCACTGCGATCGCGTCGATCACGTCCTCGACCAGTGGCCGGTAGCGCTCGGTGCGGCTCACCGACACCAGCGTCAGCAGCGCTCCGTCGACCACGCCCACGTCGTCCAGGGACTCACTGGCCCGCAGCGGCGGAGCACCGGGGCGCGCAAACGCCCACTCGCCCTGCGCCTTGAAGTCGAAGCCGGCCAGCACGTCGGCCGGCGCGTCCTCGAGCAGATCACCGAGAACCGACACCGTGTCATCGATGTAGGTCTCGACCGGAGCCGACGCGGGCAGGACCAGATCGGTCATGCGACGTCCGGTCAGCACCGTGACGCGAGTCGTCGATGGCCTGCCGGGCGTGACGCCCGGCGTGCTGGGTGCGGCGGCCGTGGCGGTCAACGACGCTCGAGCCGGTCGAAGTCGTCGGACAGCGCCGCGGCCAGCTCGACCGTGCGCCGTCGGAAGGTGTTACTCAGCAGCTCCAGTTCGATCTCGGTGCCCGAGGCGATGTGCTTGTCCCACGGCAGGACGATGACCCGGCCGGGCGCAACGTGCCGTTCGAACTGCTGCACCAGATCCTCCACGTCGATGTTCGGCTTGCCCGGTACGACGTGGTTGATCACGACGCACGACCGACCCAGTAGATCCTGGTAGCCGTTCTGGCGCAACCAGTCCATCGTCACCGCGGCCTGTCGTGCGCCGTCGATCGAGGCGCTGGCCACGATCACTAGACCCGACACTGTGGACAGCACTCCGCGTGAACTCGACTGGAACAGTCCGGCACCGCAGTCGGCGAGCACCAAGTTGTAGTACCGCGACACAATGTTGACCGCGCCCGCCCAGTCCTCCTCGTTGAACTCGCGGCGCGCGCCGCTGTAGTCCTCCGACGAGAGCACCTCGAGGTTCGAGCCGTTCATGCTGGTGTACGCGCGGATGTCGTTGTAGCGCGATAATTCCTTGTCCGACAACAGGTCTGCGATGGTCGCCGCGGACTGCCTGCCCGCGCGGTCGGCCAGGTTGCCTGCGTCGGGATCCGCGTCGACGGCCAGGATGCGGTCGCCGCGGATCTTGCTCATCGCCGAGCCCAGGGCCACGGTGACCGCGGTCTTACCTACGCCGCCCTTCAGTCCGAACACACCGATCTGGTACGAGTCGCGCGCATTGCGTCGGATCCGTGCGAACAGATCCAGCTCGTAGAGCTCGTCGGGTGAGAGTCCCACGTTGATGCGGGTCAGCAGGTACAGGAACCGGCGCCATCCGCGCTGCGACGGCGCCTTGACCGCCGACCGCACGCCGACGTGCGACAGCGCGTCGATCGCCCGGTGGTTGCCGATGCTCGCGGCCGACGCCAGTGCGGGCTGCCCACCGGTCCAGGCACCCTGACCCTCCATCTGAGCGTCGGCGAAGTGCTGCGACGGTGCGGGTGTCGGAGCGTGCCGCGCCTGCGAAACCGGGGCAGAGCGCTGCTGCTCGTAGCGGGCTCCGGCGGATGCGGATCCCTGCGGCGCGCGCATCATCCCGTTGGGCGGCACGGCCCGCTGCTGACCAGTGGCCGGTGGGGTCGGCCGCATCTGGGCCGTGATCTCGGCGGCGCGCGGTGGCGGCGCGGCGGCGGCCTGGGTGGGCGCCGGCGTCACGGGCATGGGATCGGCCGACGCGTCCGGGCTCACGGTGCCGGTGGGCATCGACGCAGCTGCAGCAATCGCTGCCTGCAGGGCCTTGGGGTCGACGGTCGTCGTCTCGTCATCGCCCGCTTGTGCAGCCTCAGATGAGTGGAAGAGCCGGTCATAGTCGGCCGACATGGGGAAGCCTCTCGACAGTGGGGTCACGCCTGGTCATGCGGCGAGGTGGGCGAGGCGGCACCGAGGCCGGCCCGCCCACCTCCGTGGTGCGTCCGTCTTAGCCGGAAAACAGTCCCTGCGCGTGGCTTTCGGTCGTTTGCATGGAGGCGGATGCCTCGGCGCAAGTCGACGCCAGGTTCTGCAGTGCGTTGTTCAGCTCGAGCGACGCCTCGTCCCAGCGCATCTGCACGCCCTGGTAGGCCTCTGAGCCCGCGCCACCCCAAGCGGCACTCAGTGCGGCGAGCGACCCCTTGCCCTCGTCGAGCAGACCCGCGGTGGTGGCCACCGAACCCTGCAAGTCGCTCACGCCGCCTTCTATCGCGGCGAAGTTCCAAAGCTGTTCTGACATTAGTTATCTCCGTTTCTCGTGAATGGTTGTGACGATCAGGTCAAGCCGGTTACATCGAGCTGCCCATGGCGGCGGTCACCGCGGCTGATTGGTCTTCATCGGTCGACGTGTACCCCGCGCCAGCCGTGTGAATGTTCCCCGAGATGTCGTTCAGCTGCTGGATCTGCTGCTGAGCGGCCTCCTGGAAACGCAAGAGCGCGTTCTGCGCCGCCATACCGGCCTGGCCCTGCCACTGGGCGGCGAGTTGGCCTCCTGTGGACTCGACATGCGCGATGACGCCCTTGAGCTCTCCGGAGATGCGCTCGAAGTTGGCTGCCTCCTTGGCGAGGACAGCGGCATCGGTATTCATCTGTGACATCGGTGTTTACCTCTTCTTTTTCCTGTGTCCTCACCACGGGAAATGGCGAGTCCTTCCGCCCCCTCGGGTCGGGAGTCTTGTTTTCGTCGACGACCTACCAGTCGTCGTCCTCGTCCTCGCCCAGGTCATGAGCGAGTGGTGACGGCGCCTGCAGACCGGCCTTGGATCCGCCACTCTTCTTGTTATGGCCCATCATTCCCATCGGGGCACCGCCTCCAGAGCCCACGGGCGCCAGACCGGCACCACCGGAGCCAGCACCCGCGCCGACCGGTAGTGGTGTCTCTGGCTTGCCGACCAGATTGGCCATCAATGGCGTCTGCGCCATCGATCCACCCATCCCGGGCAGCGACGCCGCCCGCACCAGACCGGCTCCCGCACCCAGACCCGATCCGCCGGCGAGCGGATGGTTGGAGAACGGGCTGGCCCCCATCAGTCCCATCTGTGCCGGATTGGACGAGTTGCCCATCCCGCTGAACATGGACGTCATCTGTTGCAGCGGCGACGTCAGCTGCTGCAGCGGCTGCGTCACCATTTGTGTGGCCTGTTGCGGCAGCTGCATGGCCATGGAGCCCAACTGTGACCCCATCTGCATCGCCATCTGCGCACCCTGCTGGGCGCCCTGCATCGGGTTCTGCTGAGCGGCGTTCTTCGCCGTCTCTGTCTGACCCTCGGCCTTCTGGGCGGCCATGTTCGCCTGGGCCGCACCCCTGCCGGCGTGCAGCGCCATCGACCCCAGCTTGGCCCGTGCGCTCACCGACGCGATCGACAGTTCCCGGACTAGCGCGCCCGGAGCCATTGTCGCGACCTGGCCCAACGCCGCGCCCACCCCCGCCTGGCCGACACCCGGCACGACGATCGGCTTCATGGGCATGATGGGCTCGAACAACGTGTTGGCCGTGGTCTCAGCCTGATAGGCGTCCATGACAAACGCCGCCTGATTCCACATCCGGACGAAGTAGTCCGCCTCGTTGAGCCCGATCGGCACGGCGTTGACGCCCAGGAAGTTCGTCGCCTCCAGGACCCCGTGCGTGACGTGGTTCAACTCGATCTCGGCCAACGGCGGCGTGCCCATGAGCGCTGCGGTGTAGGAGGTCGCCTGGGCCGTGGCCTGCAGCGCACGCTTCTGCGCCTGCAGTGACGTTGTACGCAGCCATAGCACCATCGGCATGGTCGCCTGCACCGCCCGCTCACTCGCCGCGCCCGTCCACACGCTGCTGAGCGATGTGAGGCTCGCGGCCAGCTCGTCTGCCTGCGTCTCCAACAGGATCGCCATTGCCTCCCACCCAGCGGCGGCCTGCATCATCGGTGCAGGACCCGCGCCGAGCATGAGCCGGGAGGTGTTGACCTCCGGAGGCATGGCGTGCCACGACATGGTGGGCACCGCGGGGATTAGAGACATGGTTTGCTAGATCCGAGTTTCAGCTCACAGAGTTAATGTTGTTATTACGACAAAACGCTGGCGTTGGCTGCGTCGACTGTGGCGTAGATACCCGAGACCTCAATGAAGGCTGCGCCGGTTCGCGACAGTTCCTCCTGAGCGAGCGCATTGGTCGCGAGAGCCTGTGCGCCCTCGCTCGCGAAAGCAAGCGCCGCCTGCATCGACACCTCGTCAGCGCCGGCGGGCATAAGTGCCGTTACCTCCGCGGCCGCCGCGCTACCGCCGGCCAGGCCGCGGGCACCGTTTGCGACCACCTGTGAACCGATGGAGGCTGCTGCGGGATTGTGGGACATGGGTTGCATTTGCACTTCTCCTTTACCAATTCCGAATGGGCTGTAAAGCCGATGTTTCGGCGGCACTGAGAGATTTGCAAATCCCCACCATGTGATCCCCCGACCCATTTGCTAGCCCATTGTGCTAGGCGTTGCTGAATGACTGAAGAGAATGTTACCGGGACTCCGGAGGTGCTGCGAACACTTCTTCTTCGGGTGGATCGACGTAGGCCGCCTGAATGATCTCCTTGCCGTCCGGCGAGACAAGTAATGCCTGGCCAGGAGGCCTGCGCTTCAGCTTGAACTCACTGGTGGGGAACTCGGTCTTCTCGCCGGAGAGGAACATCGTCGGAGACCCGGCGCCGTAGGCAGCACCAACGAACTTGTCCATCGTGGCGCGGTGGGCCTGGCTCATCTGGCACGTCACGACGATGTGCAGACCGATGTCGGCGGCCGCCGGGAGCAGTGGTGCTAATGGCGCCATGGGCGGCACCATGCCGCCGGCGGCGACGATCATGTGCCAGTCGTCGACGAGCAGGACCACGTCGGGGCCGGTCCACCAGGACCGGGCCCGCAACTGCGAGGTGGTCAGGTCGGGCGGCGGCAGCCGCTTCTTGAGGTTGGTGGCCAGCGCCTTGATCGACTCCTCCAACGTGGTGTTGTTGCGGTTGACCGCGCCCGCAGCAAGTAGATGGCTCTGTGGAACGGCATCGAGCAAACCCGATCGGTAGTCGGCCAGCATGAAGCGCACCTGCGACGGACTGTTCCTCGCGCAGATCGCCGACGCGACGGCATGTGCGATGGTTGTCTTGCCCGACTTGGGCGCACCGAAGATCAGCAGGTGCGGAGTCGTGTGCATCGGGTTGTAGGCCACCGAAAGGTCCGACTCGCGCAGCCCAATCGGGATCGTCCACCTGGTGCGGTAGTCCGAATCTGGCCCGGGCGGGTGCGGATCGAGCTCATGCAGATGGATCCGCTCTGGCAGGACCCTGACCTGAGGCGCCTGGTCGGTGTGGCGGGCGGCGATGTGCTCCACCGCGGCCGAGATCGCCGGAACCATGTCGGTGGCGCTGTGCACGCCGTCGATCCGTGGGACGCCGATCATCAGATGGTGCTTCTCCACCGACACCGCACGGCCAGGCCGGTTCGCCGGAATCTCCCGGGTGATCCTGTCGATCTGCGTCTCGTTGACGTCGCCGAGCCGGAACTCCAGCTTGGTGCCCAGGTAGTCGCGCACGCGCGCCTTCAGCTCGGTCCAGCGCGGTGTCGAGATCACGGTGTGCACACCGAACGCCAGCCCTTGGCCGGCAAGGTCCTGCACCACCGGCTCCAGGTCCGGGAACTCCGAGGTGAACGCCGGCCAGCCGTCGATCACCAGAAACACATCGCCGAACGGGTCGGCGGACGCGGGGTGGTTCGGGTCGTCGCGCAGCTGGCGGTACGTCGCGATCGAGCCGACGCGGTGCTCCTTGAACATCGCTTCACGTGACCGCAGGACGGACTTTATCTCGGCCACCATGCGATTCACGCGGTCTGGTTCGGAACGTGTGGCGACGCCGCCGACGTGTGGCAGGTCCTCGAGGTACATCAGGCCGCCGCCACCGAGGTCGATGCAGTAGAACTGCACCTGCCGCGGGGTGTGTGTCGCGGCGGCCGACAGGATCATCGTCTGCAGGAAGGTCGACTTCCCGGTCTGGGGCGCGCCGCCGACGGCGATGTTCCCGCCCGCGGCGGACACGTCGACGCCCCACACCTCCTGGCGGTGCCTGCGGGGTTCGTCCATGATGCCCAGGCCGAAGCGCAGCGGCTGACGCCTGTCGTCACGCTCGACCAGTTCGTTTACGGGCGTCGGATCGGTCAACGGGGGCAACCACATTGCGTAGGCCCGCATCTCGCCGGTGTTCAGCTGTTCGAGGACCACCTCGCGCAGGACGCGCTGTTCGGGCTCGATGCTCATCAGTTCACCACCGACTCAGCGATCGGCGCCGCGGTGAACGCGTGGATCTTCAGCTTGCTCTGCGGCGCATGCCGTGGCGCGACTTCACCGTTCTCGCTGATGACCGTCGTCGGTTCGTAGGGTGTCCCGGTGTATACGCTCTTGAACTTCATCGGGTCCTCCATCCCCACCCGCAGGAAGCCGACCCCGCTCTCCTTGTTGGTGATGTACTGCGCCTCGGGCGTGCCGATCACCGCCTTGGACTCCGCGGAACTGGTGGTGCGCAACGCGATCCGGTAGGTCAGGTTGGGTTCGAGCTTGTCGATGCGCACACCGCCGGTGTTCAGCGACTGCGTCGCGAGCAGCAGGTGCACGCGCAGTGACCGGCCGACACGGCAGATGCGGTCGAACAGGTTGATGAAGTCGGGGTGGTTCTGCAGGAGCTCGGCGAACTCGTCGACCACCACGAAGAGCGTCGGCAGCGGCGGCAGGTCGGCGCCGCGTTCCCGGTGCTTCTCATACTCGGCCACCCCGGACAGGGCACCGGCCGCGCCCACCTGGATGCCGGCCTGGCGCAGGATCGACTGGCGCCGGTCCAGCTCACCGGAGAGCACCTCGCCCATGCGGCTGACCAGCTCGGCCTCCTCCTCCATGTTGGTGACGACTGCCGCGGTGTGTGGCAGCTTCTCCATACCGAGGAACGTCGAACCGCCCTTGAAGTCCGTCAGTAGGAGGTTGACCTGATCTGGGTGGTGCGTCGCGGCGAGCGAGAGGATCAGCGTGCGAAGGAATTCCGACTTGCCCGAACCCGTGGTTCCGATGAGCATGCCGTGCGGGCCCGCGCCGAACTCCGCGCCCTCCTTGATGTCGAGGTAGCAGATGTCACCCGACTTCAATTCGTGGCCGAACGGGATCTTCAACCGGTCCCGGTCGAGATCGGTGAACATCCGCCACCGGTTGGGCGTGACCTCCTCGATGGTCTGCGCGCCCACCAGCTGGTGCCACTCGGTGGCGACCTTCTTCTGCACCCGGGTGCTCTTGTCGATGATCGTGCCGGTGATGGACCAGCCCGCCAGCTTGCGCGCGATCCGGCCCGCCTGCTGCGGGGTCATCGTGTCCGTGCCACTGGTCACCAAGCGGAACGTCTGGTTGGGCAGGCGGTCGTCGGCGGTGCCGTCGGCGTCGACTCGGATCCGGTAGGCCGAACCGCGGTGGTTGCCGAGCGTGATCACGGTGACACCCGCGCGGCCGTCGACGGGGAAACCCGCCTTGCCGCCGGTGAGATCGATGACCACGACGTAGGGGCCGCTGGGCGCGGAGTCGGCGGCGTGCGGCCCGCGTGCAGTCAGATCCGACAGTCCGTCGGGGCGGGTGAACACCAACCGTGTTGCGCCCGCGGCGTCGGTGTCGGTCTGGTGCTGCACGTGCGGCAGCCACTTCAGCCACGCCCAGTCCGGATCCTCCGGATTCTCCGTCAGCACCCGGATCTGAAGCAGGTCCGGCGGATGGAACACCGCCAGGTGACAGATCATCGCGGTCAGCAGTCCCGCCGCCCCATCCGGGTCGCCACCGATAGCAACCGTCGGAAAGGTCCGCAGCTGAACGAGTTTCGGACAGTCGTGGATCAGGCCGTGGGTGCGCAGGAACTTGGTGACCCACATGTGGCTGACCGGCTCGAGGTGCGGTTGCGGTGCGGCCTGCGGACCGGCGAGTTCGCCGCCGACGGACGGTTTGAGCAGGCGGTCCACCGCGGGTTCCGACCCGATGCCGATACGGGTGGCGGCGTAGAAGTCGGTGCCGGTCTGTCGTGACCACTGCCGGTTGGTGCCGATGATCGACAGCAGGTCATCGGGGTGGGGTGCGTGGTAGTTGAAGAACGTCACCTGCGCCGCGGCAGATGAGGTGACCCTGGTCCGCAGCCCCGCGAGGTAGCGCAGGTACTCCTTGCGGTCGGCGTTGATCTCGGGCACCTTCTTGCCTCCCGATCCGCCTCCGGCCATGAAGCCCACGGTGCCCATGACCATCATCAGCGGCATCATCAGCATGTACGGCGAGAGCTGACGCACGCCGGTGAAGATCATGATCGCGATCATTCCGAGCATGCAGCCACCCATCACCCACGGCATCGCCTTCTGCATGCCCGACGGTGGAATATCGACGCCGAGGTCCTCGGGTGGCGTCACGTTGATCTCGCCCGGCGTCAGCCGCGGACCCCGCTTGATGGTGGGGGTGAACTTCTTGGTCGTCATCAACCGCCTCCGGTGTTCGACGCGGGTTGGGCCCCACCGGCGCTACCGCCGTCGACCCTGCGCGGGTTCGGATCGGCCGGCAGGGAGTCGTGTTCCAGCAGCGCGGCCTGCTGGGACAGCACCGGGCCGTCCACCAGTAGGCTGACCACCTGCCACGGCGCCGTCAACGGCCCGTAAAGCCCGAGGTCGCTCGCCGCGTCGTCGTTCGGAATGCCGTACCGCACGCCCTGCGGATCGACGTAGTACATACTCTCGCCGTAGCGCGGATCAGGTGACTGCAGCCGGATGAACTGGCCACCGTTGATGAAGACCGTTGAGTCGCCACCGATCTGGTCGATCCCATTGTTCATCGCCGTCGCCGGGATGGGCAGCCTGCGGCCGCTGATCACCGACGTCCGAGACCCCTGATCGCCGGGCTGGCGCTGCCACGACCAGCACAGCGTCGGCGACTCCTCGCGCAGCTGCATCTCGAGTGCCTTGTCCGGCAACGGCGACACGTAGACCTGTTCGGCGATCTTGGCGACGACGCTGGACTCGACCGACGGCGGCGCGACCAGCCCGTAGGAGTTGCCGGCGCGCAATGCCGCGGCCGTGGGGTCATTGACCTTGGCCACACCGTCGGGCAGCACGACGTAGTGCTGCTCACCCGACTCGGTGACCGTCTGGAACACCGACCCGATCACCAGGTTGGCCGGCAACCCGAGCGTGTTCGGCGCGCCGGCCCCGGGTATCTGCGGCAGCTGCCACGGCCCCACGTTGGGCAGCGCGTTGAACAACCCCGATGAGATCGGCGTCGCCTTGGCGGTCACCGGGATTCCGACTGCCGACGTGACGGCCCGATCGGACAGGTCGATGGCGTGCCTGCCGCGGTCGGTGACCAGCCAGTCCCCGCCCTCGTAGGTGACCAGCATGCCCTGGTCGGGCCGCATCGGTCCCACCGATCCGTCCTTCACCAGCGGCAGCACGATGACCGATGTGTTCACCGTCGGCGCAACGCTTTCCGCCTTGGTCACGGTGTCGCACAGGGTCCACGTGGACTCGGCGACGGAACTGACCGGCGTGGCGTAGGGCGCACCGGGGATACCGATGGGCTGCCCCTTCGACATCCGGTTGAGTTCCTCGGACTTGACCGCCGACGGTGTGCCCGGGTTTCCGAGCACCAGCCGCGCGGAGGTCAGGTTGTACACCGGACGCAGCTGATCGGTGCCCGGCAGCATCACGTAGAGCTGGTTGGTGGTGCGGTCGACCAGCAGGCTGTCGCCGCCGCGCTTGCCCAGGGGCTTGAAGTACGCCAGAAGTGCTGCGCCCAGACAGATCACCACCGCCAGGATGATGCCCGCCATCACCGCCCGGCTGTAGAACTGCAGTGGATCGTCGAACATCCGGGTGTCGCGCCGCACGATGGCGTGCTCGACGCGGCGAAGGAGGAACCGCCAGCCACTGACCTGAACCTTGGTGGTGAGCCGAAAACCAGCCATGGGCTAATCGCCGATGTTCAGGCGTGCATGTACGGCCTCAATGGCTTCCGCCATGTCCTGCCCCCCGATTTCACTGAGTTGTTCCACCCCGAGGCTCTCGAAGTCGACCGAGCGCGTCAGCCGCATGTCGCGGCACTGCTCCCCGGCCTCCACGAGTTGCCGCGCGTACCGACCGTTACCTGCGATGTCCAGCGCCGGCTTGTCGTTGAGCTTGCGCTCGCTCAACAACGTGGCCGCCTCCAACAACCTCTTGGCCGCCTCCTCGCTGAGCGCCGAGTCATTGTTGGTGGCAATGACCTTGGCGATATCGACGATATCCTCCGGCGAGTACGAGTCGAACTCGATTCGCGTCGCGAAGCGCGACCGCAGGCCGTCGTTGGTCTCCAGCAGCCGGTCGATGTCCACGCTGTAGCCGGCGATGATGACCACCAGCCGGTCGCGGTCGTTCTCCATGCGGGCCAGCAGCGTGTCCAGTGCCTCGGTGCCGAACTGGTCCCCACCACCCTGTTTGGAGTCCTGCACCAGGGCGTAGGCCTCGTCGATGAACAGCACGCCGCCCAGCGCCCGGTCGATCGTCTTGCTGGTCTTCACCGCGGTGTGCCCGAGGTACTCGCCGACGAAGTCCTTGCGTGACGTCTCGATCAGTTTGGGCTCGGCGATAACGCCGAGGCCGGCCAGGATGTTGGCCACCACCCGCGCGATCGTCGTCTTGCCGGTGCCGGGCGGGCCGGTGAAAATCATGTGCTTGGACGTCTGGCCGACCTTCATGCCGCGCGCCGCACGCACCTTCGCCATCTGGGTGGCCGCCCGGTAGCGCTCGATCTGCTCCTTGACCCGGCTCAGGCCGATCTGCCGGTCGAGTTCGGCCTGGGCCTCCTCCAACAGCCTCTCGCGGCCCGAGTTGTCGGTGACCGCGCTGGACGGATCCCACGGGTCCTGACGCGAGGCGATCTTCTCCGACGTGGTGGTCTGCAGCCGGTAGTTCGGGTCCCGCAGCGCGGCAGCGACTTTCGGCTCCGAATGGCTGGCCTGTAACCACTCCAGCAGCGCCACGGCGGACTCCTCGTTGCCCTGGCTGCGCCGTGTCATGGCCAGGAACCAGGCGATGGAGGTCGCGCAGGCCTCCCCCGCGGGTGACGAATTGGCCTCGGTCAGACGACGTTCCGCCTCGGTGAACAGCCCGAGGTTGGCAGCGGCGACACCGTGGGCGACGCTCGCGGCCGCGGCGAGGAACTTGTCGGGCCACGCGGTCGCGCCGCGCACCTCCTCGATCACGTCGGTCCACCGCTCGGCCGCGGCGTAGACCACGGCCTTGACCCAGGAGACCAGGTGCTCGGCGCCGGTTGCGGGCGCGTCCTCGAGCGCCTCCATCGCGTCGGCGAAGTTGCCCTCGGCCGCCTCGTTCACGGCGAAGCCCATGGTGATCGCCAGTGGTGAGTTCACCGGGTAGGTGATGTCACCGAACTGCCCCCCGATGGGCACCCGGGCGCCGACGCTGTTCATCGAGATCTCGGCGGCGCCCGCGAGTTGGCCGAAGTTGTTGCGCGAGAACCACGCCCGGAACAACGTCACCCGGTCGGTGTCACCGCAGCGAATCCGTCCCACCCACGCGTCGCACGCGGTCTCGTCGTGCGATGTGATCTCGGAGAAAATCTCCAGGGAGCGCGCCGGGGAGTTCGGCAGCATGCCCACGGCACTTCCGAAGAGCCCGGCCAATTGGTCAGTCATGGTCACCTGTGTATCGAGTGGAGAACACCGCGGCCCGATCCGCGTCCGCCTGTTCGGGCGAGGGCAGGTCGAGGTCCCGGCTGAGGAAGTCGCGGGTCGCGACGTCGTCGTGACCCTGTTGGCGCATGCCCTCGAGCATGAATGTGTACTGCGCGGACCTGGCGTCCTGCGTCGCAAGACGCGCGATGACGAGGATCTCGTCGGCCAGGTTCGTTTCGGTCATCGTGCTCACCTTCGGAGAGAGGTCGATCCGGTGCACTCGTCCATCCATGAAGGTAGTCACGGTCACGGTCCCCTGCGGATTCGTCACCGTGAAGAGCGGTACCGGCAGCCCGTCGTCGGGCAGGCCCGGATCGGGATCGGGGTCGGGGTCGGGGTCGGGGTCGGGGTCGGGGTCGGGCAGCAAACCGCCGCCATCGACGGTCGGGTCCTCGACGACGTAGCCGTCGAACGCATCCAGGTCGGACGCTCGGTCGTTGGGGGAGGTGTCGTCGCCGGACGTCGAGAAGTCCAACGCCGACAGGACGTCGTAGTCGTCCTCTTCGTCGTCGTGCGGCGAAGTGTCGTCCACCTGGGGCTTGCCCTCTCTCAGTCCGCGTAGGAATCGGTGTCGGCGCCGTCAGACCAGGCCACGTCGAACCACGAGCGCGACGGCAGGAACTCCAGCAGCCCGTCGAGGGCCCGCTGCAGGTTCTCGGTGGTGCCCGCGAGGAAGCTGCCGTACAGCTCCCCGTTGACCCGCCGTGGAATCGACACGATCCGCCCCTGGCGCGCATCCAGAACGCCGGCCGCGACGTCGGTCTGGGTGAAGGTGCCGCCGTCATGCCGCTCGTTGGCGGTGATCTCGACCCAACTCTTGGGCTCTGCGATGGCGTCGGCGTAAATACGCGCCGACGGCGGCGCAATTCCGAACTGCGCGAGCTGATTAGCGGTGGTGCAATCACCGAGTTTGCTTGCCACCCCGGTCAACGGTTCGACATCGGCTGGCGGTGCCGAGCCCAGCACGACATTCACCATTCCGGCCAGACCGACCTGAGGTGCGACGCGCTGCAGGACCAACATGTCTCCGTCGCGGGCGGCGACGACATGGCGGTCCCCCTTACGGCACACGGTGAAGCGCACCATTTTGCCACCAACATCGCGTCGCCACCATCGTCCCTCGAGGGTGCGATCGGCGCGGCTCAGGGTGTCGAGCATGGCGGCGACCTCGGGATGCGGATCGCCGAACACGTTCAGGATGCCCTGCGCCGTGAGGTCACGGGTCACCTGTTCCCACACCATGTCACGCAGCTCGAGTAGCGGAATGTTCTGCCGAATACCCAACGACGTCGGGAAGTCCATCAGGTTCAACTTGTCGGCGATGACGAGCAGCCCGTCGATGGTCACCTCGACCGCGACGACGTCATCAGCGTGCGTCGAACCGTACGAATTGGTCATGCCCGCCCCTGCATCTGCGCGCCGAGCAGACCCCTGGCGCAGTCGTCTGTGTCGTCGTAGCGCCTGGCGGCGTCGACGAGGCTGGCCTCCAGGTGGTCCGACATGTCCTGCATGGACCTGCCCGCCGCGCGTCGCGCGCTGTTGGCCGCCTCGACCGCAGCCGCCGTCGACCACGAGATGACACCGTGGCTGACCCGCACCGATGTGTCGACCCCCTCGGTGACCTCGGTTGCCGACAGAATCTCGGCAGCGGCTCGCCCCTGCTTCGCCGCCAGTTCGCCCAAGTGGGCGGTCGTGACCTCTAGCTCACCAGACATTGGAAAAACCCCCTCGCGCTCATCTTCCTACTGTTGTGCCAGCGACGGCGACCCGATTGGGTCATTCCGATCCAAAGTAGCTGTGATCGGGCCGGCCATCCCGGCGGGATCGACATCGACTGCCAAGTGCACCGGGGCGCGACCGCCGTCGGCGGCACCGGGCGCGGCGCCCGGCTCCTCGGGCGGGACCGCGCCGTCCGCATCCTGCTCCTCGATGTGCTGCTCGACGTCGGGGATGCCGTCGCCGTTCTCGTCCTCCTCGACGTCGGGGATCCCGTCGCCGTCGGTGTCGGTGGTAGCCGCCCTCGCGTCCTCGGCCTCCTTCTCTGCCTCCTCCTTCGCGGCCTGCTCCTGCATGGCCTTCTGCACCGCCGACTGCACCAGCGAGGCGATCTGTGCGGCACTCATTCCCGTAGCGGCCGCGGCGGGCATGGCCCCGACCGCCGCACCCGGCAGACTGCTCAGCGGCGCCGCGAGACCGCCTGGTGCCGCGCCGCCGCCCGACGCCGGCGACCCGGTGGCGACCGGCGGCGTGGGGGTGGAGGCATCTGGGGGCTCCGGCGCGGATGGCATGTCGGCAGACTCGCCGTCACCCGATGACGTGCCACCCGACGATGAGCCACCACCCGACCCCGTACCTGAACCCGAACCACTACCTGTGCCGGCGCCCTCGGGCCGCGTGCGGTCCGATCGAGCTTCGCCGGGCGAGGTGTCCGTGTCCTTGTCGCCCGTGTCCCCGTCACCAGGCGCATCGCCCTCCTCACCACCGGGCGGCGGGGACGGGGGCGGAGTGTTCGGGTCGGGCGTCTTCTTAGACATGGTGGACCGCCCAGACCGCCCGGACCGCTCGCCGTACCGGCCAGCCGTGCGCGAAATCTCCGCGGCGTTGGAGCTGACCTGCTGCGTGAGCTCGGTGAGCTGCATCGTGCACGCGCCGAGCGCCTTGGTCACCGCGGCGATCTCCATCGCCAGCGCCGCCCCCTGTCCGACGAACGGTGTGGCCGCGACGAGCATGGTGACGAGCCCGACGTCGGCCAGCCAGTCGCTCTGGTCGTCGAGCACGGCGCGCGTCGCCGTGATCTGTCCCGCCTCACGCGCCAGCACCGCATTGATCGACTGATCCGAGGCCACCATCGTCTGAGTGCGGCCGATCTGGCGGGAGTTGCTGTTGGAGTAGGACTCCGAACCACTGCCCGTCCAGGAGCCGTTCGGATACGCGCCCGCCAAGGTGTCGCGGGCACCGGCGAACCGGCTGGCGCCGGCACCGAACCGCGCGCCGTCGTCGGGGCTGCCGACTCCGGTGGTGAGCTTCATTCCGGAGATGGTCATCTGGCCGCCGACCAGAATGGGCGTCTTCGCCCGCTTGAGGAACTTCTTGATCTCGGGGTTGGCGAGGAAGCGCAGCGCGTCATCGCCGTACTCGGAGAGCTTGCGGCCCAGTCGCGCCAGCTCCGCCAACCGGCCGGCAGTGGAGAACCGCTGAAACAGACTGCCGAGTCCCTTCACGCCGCCCGCTAGTTTGTCGGCATTGCCGATGAGACCCTTGGCGGCTTTGCCGACCTCGAATACGGCCGCACCCACGTCCTTGATGTCCCCGAGCAGGCTCATTTACCCAATCCCCTTCGCCGGCTGCGACGTTACCAGCGGATTCGGGGCCCAAAACGCACCAATTTTCGACACGGCGATGCACCCATTGGGTCGGTGAACAGGCCTTATCCTGCTTCACCGCGGGCCGGGGTCGCGGCGTCGTCCCGCACCGCCGCGCCGGACGCCGGCATCGGCCGACGCTGACCTCACCCGGTCCCAGGGCCGCGGATCGGAGATCTCGGGTTCGACAAGGCGGCCTCTGACGTCGATCACGTGTTTGCTGACGACCCTCGCCGGCCCCGTGCTGACGCGCCCCCGGCACGCCGTGGTTGATACTTGAGACCAAGGCCGACAGTCGCGTCGTCGGATGTTCGAAGGGAGACCTGCTGACGTGAACGACCGCGACGATGATCTGCGCAGACAACTCGGGTGGACCGGGCCAGAGGAAACCGACTACGAGCCCACCCCCGTCGAGCCGACGTTCACCCCGGCGGCCACACCACTTCCCACCCGGCCGCCGGTCGACTTCGTGGCGCCGAGCGACCCCCAGGAACCGAGTGACGAACCCGTACTCCCCGGCCCGCAGCCCCCGCGCGAGCCACAGGCCGAACCCCCATCCGGCGGCGCCCATCAGCAGCGCCCCCGCTACGCCCCGCCATCGGGGCTGGCCCGCGACACCACCCAGCCGCCGCGCGAGAGTCCTCGACGTGATGCACCGCAACGCGAGACGAATCCCCGTGACACAGGCCAGTTCCCCGCGGTGAGTCGTCCGGACAACCCCCAGCAGTGGGGTCAGCAGTGGGGTCCGCAGCCCGGCTGGCCGCAGCAGCCTCCGCCACCCGCACCTCCGCCGCCACCCCAACCACCCGCTCCCCCGCGCGGACCGCACAACCCGGGACAGCACAACCCCGGGCCTCCGACCGCCCCCTGGCCGGCGCCGAACTTCGGGCCCGACACCCGCGTCATGCCACCCTCGCCGACGGGCTCCTACGCCGACCGGATCCGGGCCGACGACCTGGTCCCCACCAAGCAGCCGCCACCCACCCGAGGCTGGCGGCTGGCGGTCTTCCGCGCGACGTTCGGGCTGGTCAACCTGGGCCAGTCACCCGAGGAGATCCGCGAGGCGGAACTCGAGGCACGGATTCGCGGCGTCCTGCGCGGCCACTACAAGATCGGCGTGATGGGCAAGGGCGGCGTCGGCAAGACCACGATGTCGGCCAGCATCGGCTCGATCTTCGCCGAACTGCGCCAGGACGACCGCGTCGTCGCGATCGACGCCGACACCGCGTTCGGCAAGCTGGGCAGTCGGGTGGACCCGAAGGCCATGGGCTCGTACTGGGAGCTGGCAGCCGATCAGCACCTCGAGACGTTCGCCGACGTGCGCAGCCGCGTCGGCAACAACGCCGCGGGACTGTTCGTCCTCGCCGGTGAGGCCAGCCCGGCACGCAGGCGCGTGCTCGATCCGGCGATCTACCGCGAGGCCACCGCGCGCCTGGACCGATACTTCACCATCTCGATCGTCGATTGCAGTTCCACCATGGACGCCCCGGTCACGCAGGAGGTGTTGCGGGATCTCGACGCGCTGATCGTGGTGTCGTCCCCCTGGGTCGACGGTGCGGCCGCCGCGGGCCAGACCCTGGACTGGCTGGCCAACCGCGGCCTGACCCGGCTGCTGCAACGCACCGTCGTCGTCCTCAACGACTCGGATGGCCACGCCGACAAGCGAACCCGCGCGATTCTGGCACAGCAGTTCGCCGGTCAGGGCCAGGTGGTCGTGGAGGTGCCCTTCGACGGCCACCTCCGTCCGGGTGGAGTCATCGAGCGAACCGCCGAGATGTCGCCCGCCACCCGCCGCAAGATCATCGAGATCGCGGCGGCACTGGCCGCACACTTCCCCGCCAACGACGACCGGGAACGCACGCGCGACCGCTACTGACGTTCAGCGCCAGTCGATTTGGTCGATGAGCGACTCGACAAGGCGTGCGATGTCGGGCGGCACGGGCTGACCGGCCTCCGCGGCGACGATCACGTCCTCGGCGACCCCGGCCGCCTGCGCGGTCTCGGCGATGGTGAGGTTGGCGCGCCGCCTGGCCGCGTACAGCCGCTGCCCCAGCGTCGCGGTGGGTGATGTCGCGCTCAGGACCGTGAGCTCGTCGATCTGCCTCCGGACCATGCTCAGCGCCCGCAGCAGGGGCGGGGTCACCCGACCGATGCGTGCCGCGCGGGCGGCGACCGCCTCCAACTGACGCAGATCCGCCAGGATCGCGGTGACCCGCGGGGTGAAGTCGGCGTTCTCAGGGGGCGGCAGCGCCCCGATGGTGCTGCCCAGGGTGTGGACCGCCGCGTCGACCGCCTGAGCGATGAGCGATACCTCGTCGCCGCCTGGCTGCTGCGGCTCGAGCTGGCGCTGTGGTTCGGTGGATACCGGGCCACCCTGTCGGATGCGGGCGATGGTCCCTGGCGACCACTGCAGGATCTCCTCGAGCTTCGCGCGCGTCTTCTCCCGCGGCCAGCTTCTGCCCTTCTCGAACGCGATCAACGCACCGGCGTTCATGATCCCGTCGGCGGCGAGGCTGCGTTGGCTGATGTCGAGTTCGCGGCGCCGGGCGGCGGCGGCGGCACCGGCGCGCGCCATCCCCGGATCGACATCCGCGGCGTCGTCGGGTGCGACGCCTGAGTCGACGGGGACCAACTGCGTGCCCTTTCCCCTACATGTGGGGCGGCCAGCCGTTCCGCTGCACCGCTACGTCTTGAACCACTTTAGCCGGATCGCCCGGCGTTTATAACCGTTGCGAGGAAACAGTTACAACCATGTCATTGCTTCGACTATCGGGAAACCACGCGTCCAGAGCGGCGACTTTCCCACTTAGATCGCCTGCCCTGACGTGGTCTTTCCACGATTCCGTAGCGCCGCAGCGGTTCATTTGACGCTAACTGTTGCATCGCTACGGTTCCTGCGATACATTTCTCTCCATCGCGCCCGAACGACCGGCGCAAGACCTGAGGAGAACCAATGAACGCAGTGGGCCTGGACGGACTCCCCGTCGGTGAGTGCACACGCGATCCCGAGCGGTGGGTGACCACGGCCGACGAGGACGCCAAGACCATCTGCCGGCTGTGCCCGCGCCGGTGGGCCTGCGCCCGCGACGCGGTCGAGCTGCCGCGGGCCGAGGGCCTGTGGGCTGGCGTGGTGATCCCGGAGGCCGGCCGCGGCCGCACGTTCGCGCTGCGCCAACTGCGGTCACTGGCCGAACAGAACGGCTACACCGTTCGCGCCCGACGGGTCTTCCTGGAATCCGCATGACAGACCGCCTCGCTGCCGCTTTTCGAGGGGACGGCAGCGGGGCGACGCCGACTCGGGCGGGTCAGGAACAATCGGGCGCCGGACACCGTTAACATCATCGACAGTGCCGGACATGCCCCGGGTACCACCCCTTAAGTCGCCTAGAGCGACCAACTGCCGAGAGGCGCCATGACGGCACTGTCCTAGAGCCGCCGACGCATTAGCGTCGGCGGCTCTGTTCGTCTCACCTACGCGAAGCGCGCCCACCACGACGTCTGTCAACCTGTGGATGGATTCCCAACCTGTGGATGGATTCCGCGGCCTGTCGGCGTGGGCTCCTAGCGTGGGCGCATGACGTACTGGATCAACACCGTCAGCCGCGGCCACGTGCTGCGCGGGGTGGCAGGCGGATTCACTCAGGCCAATCACGGCAAGCCCCACATGCTGAGGCGGATGGCGAGGGATGACTGGATCGCCTTCTACTCCCCCAAGACCGACTATCCCGACGGGGCTCCGCTGCAGGCGTTCACCGCCATCGGTCAGGTCACCGACGACGAGGTTTACCAGGAGGACTTCGACCCGCAGTTCCAGCCTTGGCGCCGACGCATGCGGTTCCTGCCGTGTGAGGAGACACCCATTCGCCCGCTGCTCGACGACCTGGACTTCGTCGTGGACAAATCGCGCTGGGGTTACCGCTTCCGGTCCGGCGTCTTTGAAATCGACGAGCACGACTTCGGCGTCATCCGTTCGGCAATGACGGGCTGACGTCGGCCACCCGGGGATAGTGTGGGTGCGGTGAGCAATACCGAGATCGCTCCTGACGAAGTGGCCTGCGGCCCTTCACCGTTCAGCGGCGTCCTGCACCCGCGCGACGTGCCCCTCGGAGGGCCCCGCGGCATCCTGGTACGACGGACCCTGCCGCAACGCGACCTGTCGATGATCGGCGCGTGGTGCTTCGCCGATCACTACGGCCCACATGACGTCGCCGCTGGAAGTGGAATGAACGTCGCGCCGCATCCGCACACCGGCCTGCAGACCGTGAGCTGGTTATTCAGCGGCGAGATCGAGCACCGCGACAGCGCGGGTGTGCACGCCTACGTCCGGCCAGGCGAGCTCAACCTGATGACCGCGGGCGCGGGCATCTGCCACTCGGAGGTGTCGACACCGGACACCCGCACTCTGCACGGGGTGCAGCTGTGGGTGGCCCTGCCCGACGCCGACCGAGACACGGCCCGCGACTTCGCCCACTACGTGCCCGCGGCGCGCGAGGTGGGCGACGCGGTGGTGCGCGTCTTCCTCGGAGAGCTGGTCGGCGAACGCTCGCCCGTCCACACCTTCACTCCCCTGCTGGGCGCGCAGGTCGACCTCCCGCCGCAGACGTCGATCGCTCTCGCCGTCGACCGCGACTTCGAGCACGGCGTGCTTCTCGATCAGGGCGTCGTCGACGTACACGGCGACGTGCTGGGCATCGGCGACCTCTGGTACCAGGCGCCGGGCTGCGACCGCATTGAGCTGATCAACACTGGCGCGCAGCCAGCCCGCGTCGTGCTGCTGGGAGGCACCCCGTTCCCCGAGCAACTCGTCATGTGGTGGAACTTCGTCGGGCGCAGTCACGACGAGATCGTCCAGTTCCGGACCCAGTGGCAGGATCAGGACGAGCGGTTCGGTGCGGTGACCGGCTACCCCGGCGCCCGCCTCCCCGCGCCACCCATGCCGGGCGGCAGACTGCAGCCCCGCGCGAACCGCACCCACCGAGGAGCACCTTGACCACCGAGATCACCACCGACAAGACCGGCGCTCCGACCACCGTCACGGAGGAGCCCGGACGGTTCGTCATCTCGGTCGACGGCCGCGCCGTGGGCCTTGCGGACTTCCAGGACATCGACGGCCGCCGCGTGTTCCCCCACACCGAGGTCCAGCCGAGCTTCGAAGGGCGCGGCCTCGCAACGATTCTCGTCGCCGAAGCACTCCGAGTCACCCGAGCTGCGGGTCTGCGCATCGTGCCCACGTGCTCGATGGTGGCCGGCTACATCGACAAGAACCCCGAGTTCGCCGACATCACCGACCCGGTCTAACCGACGTGGTCGCAGCTGTCCAACAGCACTGCCGACCGCCCAACTTGCGGTAGATCCACACGTGAGCGCGGCCAAGAGCCGGGCCGAAGCCGTTTGTGTCGTAGTACCGTACCGATACCACCGGACGAGGGGACGTGGGGTGCCTGCACTGAACATCGGGTTCTCAGACGATGCAAGGGCGGTTGGCGAAACCGACTTGCCGGCCACCAATGAGGTCCTCTTCGCCAATACGTTCACCGGGGAACAAGACTCGGCTCGCCTACCCTCGTTTGCCGAGTGAGGCCATGGGTTCCGACCAGACGACAAGGCGACGTTTCGCGGTGACGGCGACTGCGCTACGCACCGCAACGGTGCTCGCATGCGCGGCCGCCATGGTGGCCGGGTGTGCGGCGCCGACGACGTCGGGCAAGGCAGTCATGGACACCGACGCGGACGCAGCGGTGGTGGCTCTCATGGACACCGGTGCGTACCCGACCACCCCCGGACACCCATTCGGTGTGGCGGGCGACGACGCCTATAGCCAGAACATGCTCGAGGCACATCGCATCGCGGAGTTCACCGTGGGTCCCTGGGAGGTCGACAACGCGCTGGTCACGCTGCCCAAGGGAATCAATACGATTGTGACGTCACCGCTCCCCACCGTGAAGATAATGCGGGACGGTGAGATCCTGCCCATCCCCCTGCCCGACGTCGCCGAAGCGCACGGCTTCATGTCGGGGTTCTCCTCCGTGCGGGTGTCGCCGCCGCAAGCCGGGCAGTCCCGCGGGCTGCAGAACGTCGTCTTGCGGTTTCCCGACGCCCCGGCCGCCGCCGCGGCCGCAGCGGAGATGGCGGCCAAGGCTCCACCGCTGCAGGGCATCCTGCCCGGGCCACCCACGCCGGTGGAGTACTCACCAGAGGCATTGGCTGTCACCTACGCCCTTCCCGACGCCATCACACGCGTCGACAGCTTCACCGCGCACGGGGTCTTCGTGCTGTACCAGTCCGCCCGCACCGCCGACGCGCTCGTCGGCACATCCGCCATCAATCTCGTTGTCGGCAACCTGATCGCGCAGAAGAAGCGCATCGATGAGTTCACCCCGACCGAGCCGTCCGCCTTGGCGAGCCTGCCGCTGGATCCGACCGGGCAACTTTTCGCGCGCACGTTGTGGGCGCCCGACAACGCGCTTCCGGTGATCGCCGGAGTGTGGCCGCCACAGGGGTGGCTGCATTTCGAGGAGGATCCCATCGCCACCGGCGCCGTGTTCAACGCCGCTGGCGTCGACGCCGTCACCCAGCGCTTGACCACTGTCTATCAGGCAGGCAACGCCGACGGTGCCGCCCGGATCGTCGACGAGTTCGCCCGCCAGATCGACGAACTGGATTCCGTCAACATAATCGACGGAGTACCGGGACTGCCGTCGGCGCAGTGCTTCGAGCGAGTGAAGGATTGGCTTCCGGAGACCGCGGCCCCGAGCTGGCAGCGCGTCATGTGGCACTTCAAGTGCGTGGCCAGCGTGGACCGCTACGCCTACACCGCGTTCTCCGAGGACGCGGCCGATGCCCGGCAACAGATGTCCGCGCAGTACCGCATCCTGGCCGGCGAATGAAGGTTCATCAATGGCGTTGAGTACAGGTGCGGTGGTGGCGGGCTACACCATCGAAGAGGTGGTCGGCCGCGGCGGTATGGGCACCGTCTACCGCGCCCGCAACCCATCGCTGCCTCGCAGTGACGCGTTGAAGGTGCTTTCAGCAGAACTGTCGCAGGACGCGCACTTTCGGGCACGATTCGAACGAGAGGCCGAGCTGGCCGCCACCCTTGATCATCCGAATATCGTCGCGGTTTACAGCCGTGGTGAGACCGACGGTCAACTGTGGATCGCCATGCAGTACGTCGCAGGCAGCGACGCCGACAAGGAGTTGACCCAGGGGCGGATGTCGCCGCAGCGCGCGGTCTACATCATCGGCGAGGTGGCCAAAGCGCTGAACTACGCCCACCGCCGTCATCTCCTGCACCGCGATGTCAAACCGGCCAACTTCCTGCTGGCACACAACGACGAACGTGTGTTCCTCGCGGACTTCGGCATCGCGCGCGCGCTCGACGAAGTGGTGGGACTGACACAAACCGGGATGGTCATGGCCAGCGTCGCCTACGCGTCCCCAGAGTCGCTGACCGGCGAGCCGGCCGATCACCGATCTGACATCTACTCGCTGGGCTGCTCCCTGTATCGGATGCTCACCGGCCGCGCCCCCTACGCGCGGTCGGGCGGCATGGCCGCCGTCGGCGCAGCACACCTCACCGAACCGCCGCCTCGCGCCACCGACCTCGCCCCGCACCTGCCGACGGCGATGGACGCGGTCATCGCCACCGCGATGGCCAAGAATCCCGCGGAGCGCTACCAAAACGCGATGGACCTGGCGTACGCGGCCGCTCGCGCCCTCGACGAGACGACCGACGCCGTCCGTCTGACCCCGCCGCGCCCGATGCCGCCGTACTGGCCCGGCGAGAACAGTCCCGGTCGGTCGCAACCCAATCCTTCTGGCATGGCAGGGCCCCACGACCACCGGTCCGGTGAGCTCCACTCAGTGCCGTCCAGCCCCAGCGGGGCTGGAGCGAACTGGCTCGTACCCGCCCCGCCACGCAGACGGCGCACGGTTCGGATGGCAGCCGCGATCGCGGCAGTCGTCGCTTTGGTAGCGGGCGGTGTTATCGGATTCGTGGCGCTCAAGGGTGATTCGGGTCCGGCCTACCAGGTGCAGACACTGGTGCACCAGCACGGTGAAACCGTTATGAGTGCGGTACCGCGGGCGGTGGCCGCCGCCGGACCGGGCGACGGCGATGCTGTTCTGTCACTCGGGGTACAGCCCGTCGCCATCGTCTCCACAGGCGGTGGTCTGCCCAGCTGGGAGAAGCAGCTCGTGGTAGATGATGTGCGAGTTTTGCCCGATGCTGCCCCCGTGGCGATTGAGGCAGCAAAGCCGGACCTAATCATCGACACCTCCGACATCGACGACACCGCCTACAAGGCGCTGGCCGCACTCGCGCCGACGATCACCCGTCCGCAGGGCACTGGCGACTGGACATGGCAAAGCCAGTTGGAATGGATCGGCCGGATCCTCGGCCGCGCCGAACAGGCGCAGTCGCTGCTGGACACCGCGGCCGCCACGCAGTCCGAGATCCGCGCCGCGCATCCCGCATTCGGCGGCAAGAGCATTCAGGTGGTGCTGGTCTCCGACGATGGCGTGAGCGTCGCCGTTGCCCAATCGGGGGCGGCCCGTTATTTGCAGGGGCTCGGTTTCCGCTACCCGTCGGACCTCGGGGCGGCAGGAGCTGGCGGTCAAACGCGATCGGTGCCCGACCCCGCACAACTCAACGCCGCACCCACCGACGTCCGACTGCTGGTGCGCACCGATCAGGCAGCAGGTGGGGGAAGCTACAACGGTCTCCCGCAAGCATTCTCGGCCTACCGCGGAATCACCATCATCGTCGATGACTCCGACACTGTCGCCGCGCTGAACGCCCCGGGCTACGCCGCGACCAACTTCCTAAACACCGCGCTTGTCAATCAGTTGGTACGCCAGATCCGGTAGCGCATCACCGGATCTTCGCGGCGATATCACTGACGATCGACAGCCCGCCGCTGCCAACCGTCGGCAAGCACGAACGCACGTCGACGATGACGTTGCCGCGCACCGTCATATCGCGTTCGCATTGCTGACCGGCCACCGAGGAGGTAGTGGGGACCAACTTCAGGGTCATGATGTCGCCTGTCATCGCTGGCACGCCGACGTCCACCCCAGTGCTATTGCCGGCGTAGCTGAACGTCACGTGAGTGGACTTGCACCCCGACCACGCGGCGGACTGCTTGTCGAAGAAACTCTTGGCTGCGCCCGGGTCGGGAAACGCCACAACGGCCTGAGCCACCTTCGCGCTCGGTTCGAGGAAGACTCCCTGCACGGCTAGCCCCGTGAAACCCGAACCGTTGTAAGTGGCCGCGTATGCCGGACCCCACGCGCTGGCGCACTCGGGAGGTGTGATGGTGCCATCAAGCAGATTGCTCTCGACGTCCATGGCAGACATGCCGGGAGTATCGAGGCGCTGACCGACTTGCTCAGCCGACAGCAGCAATCCGGCCAGTGCGTCCACTCCCAGGGTCGGCCCGGACGGTGCCGGAGCGGGCGCCCCCGGCACCTCGGGCGCCGCCGGATCGGACGGGACCGTGGTGATCGGTGCCGCCGGCACCTGAGCCGCGGTCGTGGAGGGCTGCTCGCTCACCGTGTCGGAATCCTCGCCACCGTTGGTTGCGACGAGCGCGATGACGACCACGGCTGCCAGCGCCGATGCGCCGCCTACAATCCACCACCGTCGTTGTGCCATCTGGCTGCTCAGCGTCGGCTTCCCGGAAGCCTGTCCCGGTCGGCCCTGCGGCGGGCCACCGACGGGTGGTTGCTGGTAGCCAGAGTGTGGCAGGTAGGCGCCGGGTGGACTCTGGTTATGTGGCGGGTACCCGGCGGGAGGAGCCTGGCCGTAGGACGACGGCGCGCCCTGAACCCATTGCGGGGCCTGTGGCTGCTGCGGGTTGGGCCAACTCGGCGACGTGGGAGGGACTGGTGGTTGCTGGGGTGGCCGAGTGAACTTCGGCGCCTCCATGGTGGCTCCGTCCGGGTCCACCTCACTGGCGGCGGGCGGGAATCTAGGTTCGGCGCTCCCGGGTGCCGCCGAAGCCGGCTCACTCCTCGGCCAGTCCGACGTCTCCTCGCCGTCATGCCCGCTGGTGGGATCATTCGGGCTCAATGACTTCTCCCTTGTCTCATATGCCACGCCATGGCGTGCCGACACGTCCACGACCACGCCGGATCGCTGACTGTTCGGCCATCCTCGCATGTCGTGCGGCTAGCGGAATGCACTAAATCGGGGTTTGCCTCAGCCCGCACCGCAGCAGCGCATCCGCATGCCACCCAGAGTGGCTAGCATTTCGGCAATGAGCCAGACCGGAGGCGATCGAGTGGGCGACGAGCAGTCCGACGACACCGCAGCGAGCAACACACCCGAACTTCCGGTGTTGACGATCGAGGTCGACGGCAGTTCCCACATCCTGCAGCCGGGCGACCACGCTGTGACGATCGGACGTGAGCCGCCGGCAGAGATCGTGGTACCCAGGCCTGGCGTCTCGCGTGTGCACGTTCGCGTGCAGCGCGACGGCGACCACTGGTTGCTGACCGATGCGGGCAGTCGAAACGGGATCTACCTCGATGGCGAACGCGTCGACCACGTCATCGTCGGCAGCAGGCTGGTCGTGCACATAGGAGACCCCAACGGCGTTGCGCTTCAACTCATTCCGCACGCCCGCCACGTCGAGCCAGCCGACGCGGCTCTCAGTCGCGCGGGCTCCGCGGTGGCGGCGCGCAGGGAAGAACTCGGCTTGTCTCACCTGACCCTGTCCGCCGACGTCGTCGCGCTCGAAGAGCTGGCACTGTTCGAAGGCGGGCGGCACTGGCCGGATCACGACGCCCTCGCAACGCTCGAGGAGCGCCTCAAATGGCCGGCGGGCGCCATCGCGAGCATCCGCGACGGCGCGCCCGTTCCCGAGGACGAATTCACCGAGGTGCTCACACCCACGGTGCAGGTCTCCGTGGCCGTTGACGCCGCTGACATCGCGATGCGCGCCATTCGTGCTCGAGCCGAATTGCTGCCCTCCCCCCACGCCCGCGACTTCACCCACGACATCACCCCGATGCTCACCGAACTGCGGCGGCTGGACCGCACCGTCACCGCGGCGGCTCGCAACGCCCCCGGCCGACTGGAGGCGGTCGTGGCTCTGGCCGGGATCCGTCAGCTCAGAGCCGATCTCATCGTTCGGGCGGCCGGCTCGCCTCATGCCAGTTTGGGGCAACGCCTGGGCGCCATCCGCCAGCGCGGCGGCTTGACCGCCCCCGAAGTCGCTGCGGCAGCGGGGGTCACGGCCGCCGACGTCGAGGCCGTCGAAACAGAAGACCGCCCGGCCGGCGCCGCGGCGGAGGCTCTTGAACATTTCGTCACCGTCGTCGGGCCGGCCATCAGCCCTTTGCGGTAGGCCTCTGAGTGGTGGTGACGTCTGGGCCAGCTACCAGACCGGCTACGCGATTACTGCTCGAGGGCCCCCGTGGCAGGGCTTAGCATATTGAGGCAGCCCACGCCCCGGACATCATCCGGTCACTTCGCTGGGGTTGGACGGGGACGGGAGGGGGCCCGAAGAGTCGAACGACTCTGGACGGGGCACGTGAGTCGGTCAGTGGGGGCAAACGCTGGGTGTGCGTGGTGATCGCGTTGAGCGTCGCCGTTCTCACCGCGTGCTCACCCGCTCTGCAGGGTGAGGCGAAGTCAATCCTGTGGAACCCCGACAACGTTGGCGGATTGCCCCTCACCGATGGACCCAGCGGAATCCGTTCGGACGCACCGGACCCCGAGGGCAGAGTCGCCTACTCCGACGGTGGTTCAGTAGACCGGTTGGGAATGCTCGCGGTCAACGATGCCGAGGAGTTCTGGCGGGCGAATTACAGTCCCACCCTCGAAGGCACATTCGCGCCGGTCGAGAACTACGCCTCGTGGGATTCAAACGACCCCAACGGACCGGAACTGTGCGGACAGAACGGATATAAGAGTCCCAACGCGTTCTTCTGCTATCCCCTGGACCTGATGGCCTGGGATCGCGGTGTGTTGTTGCCGATAGGACAAAAGTACTTCGGCGACCTCTCAGTCGCGTCCGTCATCGCTCACGAGTACGGCCACGCCGTACAGGACATGGCCGACATAGTCGATCGGTCTGACCCCACTGTCATTGGGGAACAACAGGCCGACTGCTTCGCGGGCACCTACATCCGTTGGGTCGCCGAGGGGAAATCGCCACGATTCGAACTCAATACCGGCGAAGGGCTGACCAAAGTCCTCGCCAGCATCCTCACAAGTCGAGATCCCGTGTGGAATGAGGAAGACCAGGAGATGGTGACCGAGGGGCACGGCACCGCGCTGGATCGCGTCACCGCCTTCCAGATGGGGTTCGTCGAGGGCGTATCAGCCTGTGCTCGAATCGATCTCGAGGAGATCGAGACACGTCGAGGTGATCTTCCGATATTGCTCGGCACTGACGATTCCGGCGCCGATCAGACCGGTGAGGTGCCGATCAACCAGAAACTCGTCGACACGCTCATCGGACAGCTCAATCGCCAGTTCACTCCAACGACCCCGCCGACGGTGTCCACTCAGCCCGCGGCGCAACCCTGCCCTGACGCCAAGCCGACCCTGGTCGCGTCTTACTGTCCGTCCACCAACACGATCACAGTCGACGTGCCAGCGATGCAGAAGTTCGGAGCGGTCGCCGACATCGAGCAGGGCGTGCTGGTCCAAGGTGACAACACCGCGATATCGGTGCTGATCTCCAGATACGTGCTCGCGCTTCAACACGAGCGCAACGCCTCGCTGGACGACGCGGCTGCCAGCCTGCGCACGGCCTGCCTGACTGGATTCGCCCAGCGCAACATGGTCGAGGTCGAGCCGTTGCCGTCCGGATCAAGCATCACTCTCACCGCCGGCGACATGGATGAGGCGGTGGCCGGTCTACTCAACAACGGTCTGGTCGCCAGTGACGTCGACGGCGAGACCGTTCCGGCGGGCTTCAGTCGCATCATGGCGTTCCGGTCAGGGCTGCTCGACACCGATGGCGACGCCTGTTACACCCGATTCCCCTGACCACTCACGGATTTCGAGCACGACAGATGAGGAACCGGGAATGACCAACTGGCCGGGAACACCACCGCCACCACCACCGCCCGGCGGCTCCTCAGGGTGGGTCGATCCCGACGCCCCTACCGGCCTCGCACCCCAGCACCAACGACCACAACCAAGCGGATGGCAGCAGCCACAGCAGCCACCCGCAGAACCCCCGCCGTGGCCAGCGCAGAATCAACCGCCGCCCCCAGGGCTGTGGCCACACCAACAGCCACAGCCACCGTGGCCGGTCTACCCGGGAGCCGGCGGACCGCCACCCACGAATCGCCGCCGTACCCCGCTGATCGTGGGGCTGATCGCGGCGGCCGTCGTGGTGATCGTCGTGGCAGTACTGGCCATCAAGGCGCTCGGAGGAAGCGACAACATCTCCGCCAGCGACACCGTGAAGGGTTACCTGGAGGCCCTCAGCGCCGGTGACGCGGCCAAGGCGTTGTCCTACGGCGCTGCGCAGCCCGCCAGCTCCGACCTGCTCACCGACGAGATCCTCAAGAAGCAGTTGGCCCGGATGCCGATCACGAACATTCGCATCCTCGACGAGGACACCTCGATGATGGCCATCGGCATGACGACGGTCCACGCGGCAGCCAGCTTCGGGAGCGTCGTCGACGACGTCGAGCTGCGGCTGAAGAAGGATGCCGATGGCAGCTGGAAGCTCGAGACCGCCGCCATCAAGATCGAACCGCCTCCCGGCGCGGACTCGAACCTGTCAGCCAAAACGGTGACCATCTTCGGCAAATCCTTCGACAAGGGTTCGCTGTATGCATTTCCCGGCTACCTCGACATCGGCAGCACCAACCGCTACCTGAAGGCAACGGCCGAACCGCTCTTGCTTCAACATCTTTCGTCGTATTCCACGGCGTGGCTGTCGCCGCAGATCAGCCTCAACGACGACGGGCGCGACGCCATTCAACAATCATTGGTCGACGCTTTCGCCAACTGCCAGAAGTCTCAATCGCTTGCCCCGCCGAACTGTCCTGGCAGAGTTACCCGCCCGGACGCCGTGGACGGGACCGCTAGCTGGGGCCAGGCCGATCTGTCCGGTGTCACGATCGGCGACTTCTCCGCCTACTCGCTCACTGTCATCCTTGGCGGTGAAGCCCATCTCCCCCTCAGCTACAAGTTGACGGACGGCGGGATGGACCAGGGCGTGGCGAGCATCTATGTGGGAGGCACCGCCGACATATCCAAATCGCCACCCATGCTGAACTTGCGATGACACGACATCGCGAGGTCTAGCGCGGCCGCAGCACCACCACCGGGATCTCCCGCTCGGCCCAACTCTGGTAGGTGTCGAAGTCCGCGTAGGCCTCGACGAGGCTGGGCCACAACCGCTTCCGCTCCTCGGCGCCCGCCACGACCGCGTGGACAGCGATTCGCCGCGCACCGATCTGGATGTGGGTGTCGGGGTTGGCGACGAGGTTGCGGTACCACTGGGGGTGCTCGGGCCGGCCGCCCTGCGACGCGACGATGATCACGTCGTCGCCGTCGTGGATGTAGAGCAGCGGCACGGTGAACGACCTGCCCGACTTGCGCCCCACGTGGTCGAGCAGCAGCGTGGGCACCGGCTTGCGGAAGCCCGCTCCCACTCGCCACTTCCCACCGATCCGGCCACCCGTGCGGCGGTAGATCCAGACCTGGGCGCGGCCGACGTGCCGGAAGATCACCGGAAGGACGGGTGAATCCAGCTGGTCCGGCCGTTTGGGCGCCGCCATCTCAGCCCAGGTACTGCGCGGTCGAGCCACCGACCGGCATCTCGGGCAGGCCGAGCTTGCGGTGATCCCAGCTGCGCAGCCGGGACGGCACCACGCGCACCGCGACGCGGTTGTTCATCATCTGGTCGACGAACGGCTTCATCTCGTCGGTGTAGGGGCCGGTGTAGCGCTCCCACACACTGACGCCCACACGGTGCAGCAGATCCGGGTCGCTGTCCACGATCTCGGCGGTGCCGTCGATCGAGACGCCGCGCAACGTGTCGTAGGTGTCGCCGTCCTCGATCATCACGGTGATCGTCGGGTCACGGCGCAGGTTCACGGCCTTCTGCGATTTGGCCTTGGTCTCGAACCAGATCTCACCGTCGAGCACGGCGTACCACATAGCGACCAGGTGCGGCCGCCCCCCGCCCGAGACCGTCGCCATCGTGGCCGTGCGGCTGCGATCGATGAACTCGGTGATCTCGTCGTCGGACATGACGATCTTCGAACGCTGGTTCTTTCCCACCGTCAATCCTTATCAGGAGCCGACAGTGACCACCATCACCGGGATGCCGTTGGGCGTGTTCTAGGCCGTCCTGCGCAGCAGCGGCAACAGGGCGCGGTGCCGCGCGTTGGCCGCGTCGCCGAGGAGGCGAAGTGCCGCGGGCACCGAACGCGCACCCGAACACCTGACCTCGTCATCATCGAGACCCAGCACGTCGGCGACGTCGTCGGCAGCCACCAGCACCCACTCGACACCCGCGAGGCGGCACGCGTCGTCGACGACGTGGATGAGTGAACGACACTCGGCGCCGACGGCCTCCAGCCCGCCCAGATCCAGGATGAAATCACTCTCCTCGATCACGAAGCGGCCCACCCGCGACGCCACCCGGTCGAGATTGCGCGCAGACAACTCACCGCTGACGCTCACCACGGTGGCCAGCCGACGACTGTGCGCGCGGATCAGCGCGCCGTCACACTCGAGGGCCGGGTTGCCGTAGCGGAAGGTGCCCAGCGTCCCTCTCGACTTGGCCATCTGTTGCCTCCGATGAATTCCAGTGTGGGTCGGTTCAGGCGGTCCTGCCGAGCAACGGCAGCAGAATCCGTCGGCGCACACCCGAGACATCGGCGAAGAACCGCAGCGCCTCGCGTACCGACTGCGCCACCGCACACGTGACCTGATCGGCGTCGAGATTCAGTCCATCGACCACCTCGTCGGCGGCCACCAGAACCCACTGCACACCCGCTGCACGGCACGCACGCTCCACGGCGCAGACGAGGTCGTGGCCTTCAGCACTCACGGCGTCAAGGCCACCGAGGTCGAGAATGAAGTCGTCGTCGAGAACGTGGCGCTCGACGCGGGACAACACCTGGTTGAGGTTGTGGCCGTCGACCACGCCGCTGACGCTCACGACGGTCGCCAGCTGACGGCTGTACGCACGGACCAGCGCACCCTCGTCATCCTGTGCGGAGATGCCGTAGCGGAAGTCCTCGATCGTGGTGGTCATGTGCCGCCTTCCGTAGCGCCGTCGAACTGTTGAGATCGACGCTATGCCGCAAACCTAAGATCTTGGGGTACTACGTCTAATGGTCTGGTAAGAGCCCACTTTCCGTTCTCATAACCTGCTTCGGCAAAATGATCGGCGATGTTTGCCCGCGCCTCTCCGCGGGTAAAGACGTGCCCCGCGTGTCGCGCCCTGAGCGCTCCCCCACCGCATCGCCGCTGATCAAGCCTGTCCGAACTTCCGGGCGTCGGGATAACCTCGGCTAGCTCACACCGGAATCAGAAGATCGTCAGGACATGAATCGACACAGCAGAGTGGTGGCGGCGATCAGCGCCGCATGTGTGGCAGTGCTGATCGCGGGTTGCTCCCCGGTTACCCAGGGTCAGGCCGTATCCACGCTCTACGACCCGTTCCGGGCCGGCGGGCTGCCTGCGCAGGACGGACCCAGCGGCGTCAAGGACGACGCACCACCGCCGACCGGCGAGGTGCAGGGCAGCGACGGCGGCGACATCGACAAGTTGGCACTGCTGTCGGTCAACGACATCGCCGAGTTCTGGGAGCAGAACTACGGCGACCTTGACGGCACCTTCGCGCCCATCGAGAACCTGCTGTCCTACGACTCCGACGACCCGTCGAGTCCAATGGTGTGCAACACCGACACCTATGGCGAACCCAACGCCTTCTACTGCCCGAGCAAGGAGATCATGGCGTGGGACCGCGGGGTGATGGTGCCGATCGGCCGAGAGTTCTTCGGCGATGTCTCGGTCGCCGCACTGATGGCCCACGAGTACGGCCACGCCGTACAGCACATGGCCGGGCTGGTGGCTGACGACACCCCCGTCCTGGTCATGGAACAGCAGGCCGACTGCTTCGCGGGCACCTACGTCCGCTGGGTCGCCGAGGGCAACTCCCCCCGGTTCAATCTCAGTACCGGCGATGGGCTCAATCACGTTCTCGCTGCGGCGATCACGCTGCGCGACCCGATCCTCGGACCGCAGGACATCGATTTCGTCGAGGACGGCCACGGCACCGCGCTCGACCGGATCAGCGCCTTCCAGATGGGCTTCACCTCCGGCGCATCCGAGTGCGCTCGCATCGACATGGACGAGATCGAGACGCGGCGCGGCGACCTGCCGATCGCCCTGCCGTTCGATGACAACGGGGACGTGCAGAGCGGCGAGGTCACCCTCGACGAGGACATCCTTGCCCTGTTGATGGAGACGCTCGGCGAGGTGTACCAGCCGTCCGAGGCGCCCACGTTGTCCTACGAACCCGCCGCATGCCCGGACGCGCAGCCAGTCCCGCCGACATCATACTGCCCGTCGACCAACACCATCGCGGTGGATCTCGGCGCGCTGCAGCAGATGGGGGAGGCCGCCGACGAGTCCAATTACGTTCTGCTGCAGGGTGACAACACCGCATTGTCGGTGCTCACGTCGCGGTACGCCCTTGCGCTCCAGCACGAGAACGGCGACGCGCTGAACACACCGGCCTCGGCCCTGCGCACGGCATGCCTCACCGGCGTCGCACAGGCCGCGATGTCTGACACCGTCGAGCTGCCCAGCGGTCAGAGCCTCACGTTGACCGCCGGTGACCTCGACGAGGCCGTCGCGGGTCTGCTCACCAACGGACTGGCGGCGAGCAACGTCGACAGCCAAACGGTGCCCGGCGGCTTCACCAGGATCATCGCCTACCGCTCGGGTCTCAGCGGTGACCGCGACCTCTGCGAGGCCCGGTTCAAGTAGGTCGATTCCTGCCACCCGGCGGTCAATTGCTGCCACCGGAAATGAATGCCCTGAGCTGGCCGTTCCTACCATCAGACCGGCACGAGAAACACCCGGGCCGGTTGACTTCAGGGAAGTGGGAATGACATGAAGAACATCGGATTCGCCTCAGTGATCGCCGGGGGACTGGCCGCCGCGGTCCTCGGACTCGCCGCACCGGCTCAGGCCGACACCGCGAACGCCGTGCCCGCGGCCAACGTGGCGGCCGTTCTACAGACGGCGCCGACCGGTATCGACCACCACGGCTGGCTCTATGACATCCAGCCGAGGGCTCACGCACCGCAGGTCGACACCACCGTGCACCAGAGCCGCTGACGACCAGCAGACCAGGGGAGGGAACCGCATAGGTTTGTTCTGAACAAGCGCATGATCCGACGGCTCCCGGTCGGAGGTGACCGACTTGGCCCGCTATGTTCTGCCGGCTGGCGCCCGACTTCCCGTCGCGGTGCAGACGGCCGTCTGGGCGGTCCGTCCCTTGGACCTCATGGAGCGTTGCGCGGCACCCACGGTGACCTGTTCACACTGAGGCTGCCACGCGGGGAATCGGTGTGGTGAATGGAGTTGAATCAGGCTGGGGTCCTGAGTGTCGCCAGGCATGCCGAAGATGCTCGTGGGGGCCGACAATATGTCGGCCCCCACTGGCAAAGAACACCATTCGAGTTAGGAATGGTGCGTCGAGACGGCGCCGGACAGGCTTTCGTCCCAACCTCCGTCAGCGCGAGGGAACCCAGGCGAGGTCTTTGACGTCAGTCGTGACTCGGTCGTCGTCCCTGTGGACCTTCCCGTCCTTCATGACGAGGCGCGTCGCTTTCAGATCGGCGATGTTCTGCAGCGGATCTCCATCGACAGCGATCAGGTCCGCATGTGCGCCGGCGTGCAGGCAGCCGATCTTGCCGTCCTGACGCAGTAGCTCGGCTGCCACGGTGGTTGCGGACTGAATCGCCTGCAGTGGCGTCATACCGTACTCGACCATCAAGTCGAACTCGTCGAGTTGTTCACCATGCGGGAAGGACCCGATGTCGGTGCCGAATGCGACCTTCACACCGAGTTCCAGGCCTCGTTTGAAGGCAACTTCGTGTCGCTTGACGAATCGCTTCTCGAAATCGGTGTTCTGTCGCTTGTAATACGTTTGCATCGTCGGGACCCAATAGGTGCCACTCTGGAGCATCGCTTGCAGGTCTTCCTCAAGCAACAGTGGACCGTGTTCGAGCGTGCGGACGCCACCCTGAATGGCCGCCTGTGCACCGTGCCCTCCATACGCGTGTGCAGCGACGTCCCTGCGGAATCGCTTCGCCTCCTTGACGATTGCACGCACGTCCTCGATGTCGAACTGATGGAGCGGCTCCATCGTCTCTGGCTCGACATCCTTGCGAGTGCTCGTGCAGTAGATCTTGATCCAGTCGGCGCCGATCTTGATCTGGCGGCGAACCTCACCAATGTAGGCGTCGCGTGAGTCGGCCATCGCCGCGACATCCGGCAGATTGAGTTCCGGATTGACCTTGTCGTCGATCCTCATGTCTCCGCCGGTGATCGAGATTGCGTCGGAGGCGACCCACATCCGAGGGCCGGGAACGGTGCCGGCCGCGATCGCATCGCGCAGGGCGGTATCCCCGTGCCAAACCTGCTCGTTGTCGGTATCACGCTGGCTGGTGATTCCGATCTCCAGCGCCCGTGCCGCGGCTGCCACTCCTTCGATCATGCGGTAGACCTGGGTTTTGAAAAGGATTGCGGGAGGCCAAACTTGGTCCTCCGGCCGTAGCAGCATGTGCGTGTGGCAGTCGATAAGGCCGGGAAGAAGCGTTCGGTCGCCGAGATCGACAACCACGGCACCTGGCGGGGGAGTATCGACTACGGATTCGATCTTGCCGCCGCTCACGACGACAACTGCATTCTCCAAATAGCCGTCGCGTTCTGGATCGAGGACACGCTGTGCCTTTATCGCATATTGGGTGTTGGTTCCTACTGTGTTCATTCCTTACCTTCCTTTTGATGGGTCCGGGTGTGTGTCGGCGTGCGCCGGGGCGCGCCGTGTACGAGATGACACGAAACGCTGTGGGTGTGACCATCTACGAGATCGAGTGACGGAGCCTGAACGCGACAGTCATCGACTGCGACGGGGCAACGCGGCTCGAACGCGCAGCCAGACGGGGGTTGGATCGGACTCGGGGGGTCACCGACGAGCGTTGGGGTCGGCAGACCGCGGCCGGCGGCGTCCAAGGTTGGGACTGAACCAAGCAGCGCCTGTGTGTACGGGTGCTGCGGCGCCGTCAAGACTGTGTCGACATGACCTACTTCGACGATCTTGCCGAGGTACATCACCGCGATCCGGTCACTGATCTGACGAACGACATCGAGATCGTGGGCGACGAAGATACAGGTCAAATGGAGTTCGTCACGCACGTCCGCGAGGAGGTTCAGTATCTGGGCTTGGACGAGGACGTCCAATGCGGACACCGGTTCGTCGCAGACGAGTACAGACGGGTTGACGGCGAGGGCGCGCGCAATGCCGATTCTCTGTAGCTGGCCGCCCGAAAACTCGTGCGGATAGCGGCTCGAGACCTTGGCCGAAAGCCCAACCAGGTCAAGCATCTCCGACACTCGGCGGCGGATCGACTGCTTGTCGCCGAGTTTATGGACGACCAACGGTTCCCCGATGATCGCGCCGACGGTCATTCGGGGATTGAGCGACGTGTAGGGGTCCTGCAGGACGATCTGGACCGTCTTCGTCAGCTCCCGCCGCGTTCGTCGATCGGCCTGGCCGACTTCTGTACTGCCGACGTGGATCTCACCCGATGTGGGCCGGTCAAGGCCGACGATCATTCGGCTCAACGTCGATTTGCCGCAGCCGGATTCCCCGACCAGACCAAGGGTCTCGCCGCGCGCTACTTCGAGATCGACACCGTCGACCGCGCGGAGCAGCTGGTTGCGACCCAGTCCGCGCGCGACCTTGTAGTGCCGTTGGACACCCCGCAACGTCAGCATCGGCTCTGCTGCCGGCTTGGGAAGGGTTTCACTTGACATGGCAGGCACACGCTCCCTCCGAGGCTCGAGGCGTCAATCGGGGATCGGTCGTGGAGCAGATCTCGATGACATCGCTGCAACGGAACCTGAACGGGCACCCCCTGAGTTCAGCGGTGAGTTCGGGTGGGCCTCCCGGCAGGACATCGAGATGCCCTGCGCGTCGGCTCCTGCTGGGAATCGCACGTAGCAAGGCAGAGGTGTACGGGTGTTGTGGGTGAGCGAGCAGAGACGGGGTCGGTCCCGTCTCGACGATGCGCCCCGCGTACATGACGGCCACCCGGTCAGCGATCGCAGCCGCCGCTTTGAGGTCGTGGGTGATCAGGATCAGGCCCATGCCGAGTTGCTCTTGGAGCGACTTCAGCAGGTGCAGAATCTGCAGTTGCACCGTCGCGTCGAGGGCGGTCGTGGGCTCGTCGGCGATCAGGATCCGGGGAGACTGCGCGAGGGCAATCGCAATGGCGACCCGTTGGCGCATGCCGCCGGAGAACTGGTGCGGATAGCTTCGGTATCGGGCTTCGGCGTCGGGGATGCGGACCCGTCGCATGAGTTCCAATGCGCGTTCTTTGGCTTGTGTGCGCGAGAGTCCCTCCCGAATGCGAAGTGCCTCGCCGATCTGTGCACCGACACGGTGCACAGGGTTCAATGCCGACAGGGAATCCTGGAAGACGAGACCGATCCGAGCGCCTCGCACTGCCTGCATTTGACGTGGTGTCAGGCTGCGAAGGTCAAGGCCGTCTGATTCGATGCGGCCCTCGACGGTGCAGGTGTTGGGCAGAAGCCCCATGATCGCCTGGGCAGTGAGGCTCTTTCCTGAACCGGACTCACCCAGGAGAGCAAGCCCCTCGCCGGCGTTGACCTCGAGATCGACCCCGCGCAATAGGGGAGTGCCGTCGCGAAGCGACACCCGCAGATCTTCGAGGCGCAGCGCTGGGCGTTGCGATTCCGTGCCCTCTTCGGAGGAAACGACGGGCGTACTCGTCGACTTGGGGTTCATTTCGCATCCTTGGGATCGAGCGCGTCGCGCATCGAGTCGCCGATCAGGATGAAGGCGAAGACGGCGGCGGTGAGGAATCCGGCTGGTGCGAGAAGGGGAAGGGGCGCGTCGAGGAAGCGGCTCTGGGCGTCGTAGATGAGCTGGCCCCACGAAATGGTGGGCGGTTGAAGCCCGACACCGAGCATCGAGACGATCGACTCGTAGGTGATGAAGAGTCCGAGGTTCGTGGTCACGACAACGAACCAGGGCGCCAGGCTGTTTCGCAGGACGTGTTGAAGCAGGATCCTGGGGTGGGTTCCGCCCGTGGCGCGTGCGGCCAGCACGAAGTCTCGATGTCGGACCTCGAGCACGGCCCCACGCATGATCCGCGCGACCGGGGGCCAACCACTGAGGGTCAGGGCGATCACCACTGCGCCGAGACCGCCACTTCCGACCAGAGTCAGGAGCACGCTCGCGCTCAGGAGCAGCGGGATCGAGAGAGCGATCTCGGTCATCTTGGTCAGGACCGTGTCGATCCACCCGCCCGCGTACCCGGCGATGGCTCCGATGGCGCCGCCGAGAAGGCCGGTGAAAAGAGCGACGAGGAGACCGACGGCGAGGCTTGCCCTCGTGCCGTAGATCGATTGCGTCAGAACGTCGCAACCTTGCAGGTCCGTACCGAGCAGATGCTGTGGGCTTGGGGAGAGCAGAGATTGGCTCAGGGAGCAGTCACCGCTGCTGTATGGAGCGAACAGTCCTGGCATGAGAGCCAGGGCAATCATCAGCAGAAGGAGAAATGCTCCGACCTGTGCCTGTCGAGACCGGCGTAGCTGGGTCCAGGACCGCTGCCGGTGTCCGCCGGCCGGTCCTTCGACCGGGCGAGTAGGGAGGTCGAGGTTATGCATGGCGAATCCTCGGGTCTAGGAGGAGGTAAATGGCGTCGATTACCAGGTTGATCAGCGCGTAGACCAAGATGATCGCGGTCACGATGCCTACCACTGCCGGTTTGTCGCCGAGGTAGATCGCGCGTGCGAGAGCCTGTCCAAGGCCGGGGATGTTGAAGATGAGTTCGGTGATGACGGCCCCGCCGAACAGCGCTCCGAACTCGATGCCCGCAAACGTCACTACCGGGATGAGGCTGTTCCGCAGTGCGTGATGGCGAACGACACGCCAGCGCCCCAGCCCCTTCGCCGTCGCGAGGCGGACGTAGTCCTCGTCCAGTTGCTCGATGAGCTGTGATCGCGTGAGTCGTGTGATGTAGGCCGTAGACGCCACGGCGAGAACGAATCCGGGCATGAGAAGGCTCTTCCAGCCGGCTTCTAGACCAGCTACAGGAAGCCACTGGAGCTTTACGCCGACGACAAGCTGGAGAACGAATGCGATCACGAAGAACGGAATGGACAATCCGGCGAGTGTGGCCGCGCGAACAATGTGGTCGATGGTGCGGTGGCGGTTCAGACTTGCGAGCATGCCGGCACCGATCCCCAGGACGCAGGCAATAAGCACCGCGACGGCGGCGAGTTGCGCACTGACACTGAGGCGTTCGGCCAGCATGGGCGCGATCGGCTGCCCGGTGACGGTCTGGCCGAAGTCTCCGTGCAGAAGTCCCTGCACGTAGTACAGGTACTGACGCCACAGCGGCTCGTTGAGGTGGTACCGGGCTTCTATGGCAGCAACAAATGCCGGATCAGCGGCTCGTTCCCCGGCGAGGGCTGCGGCCGGATTGGTCGGTAGCGCGAAGGCCAGGGCGAAGATCACTAATGTGCCGCCGAACACCACGCCGAGCGTTTGAAGGACGCGACCGAGGATGTATTTGACCATGGTTCAGTTGAGCGCGATGTCTTCGACATGGATCCTGCGGAAGGCGTCCATATGCACGTCGCTGACGTGCTGGGACGTTCCGACCGGGATCCTTTGCGTCCACAACGGGACGTAGGGCATGTCATCGAGCACAATCTGCTCTGCTTGGAGGTAGAGGTCGCGCGCTTGATCTGCAGATGCGGAGCCTCTGGCCTCCGCCAATTTCTTTTCGAATGACGGGTTTTGGTAGCCGGAGAAGTTCTCGGGTGAGGTGGCGCCGAAGATCGGATCGAGGTAGTTCCCGATGCTGGGGTAGTAGAAGGTCCAGGCAGTTCTGAACGCTGAGTCGACCGATCCGTTGCCCAGCTTTTCGAGCACCACCGCCAGGGTTGGATACGGCTTTGGCGTGACCTGAATACCGAGAGTGTCCGACAGTTGCCTGGCTACGGCTTCAACCCAAGGCTTGTTGTCGGGGCTGTCGGTGCTGTACGCGATGGAGAATCCGTCACGGATGCGGTCGCCTGCCGCTTGGTTGAAGAGCCGTTTCGCAGCCTCGGGATCATGGGTACATGCCTGGCCGCATGCGTCTGTTGCGGCCCCCGGCACGAGGCTGGGTACGTAGCCGGTCGCAGGTTCACGAGTGCCCGCGAATACGACGTTGCTGACTGCCTGCCGGTCAATTGCCATCGAGATGGCGCGACGGACGTCGGCGGACCCGAATTGCGGTGAAGCCAGCGGGAAGCCGAGGTATTCCAACCGCCCGCTGTTGAACTCTTCATAGTTCTCACCGAGGATGCGCCGGGCTTCCTCAACCTTTGACGCGGGTATGCCCGGCACAATGTCGACGCCGCCGGAGACCAAGTCGTTGTAGGCGGTGTCGAAGCTCTGGTAAATCCGGTACGTCAGAGACTTGGCCTTGGCCGGACTGCCGGCGTACTCGTCGAACCGGATCAGTTGGATCTCTTGATCATGGACCCATTCCCCGTTCATTTTGAACGGCCCGTTGCCTATCGGCGACCGCTCGAATGCATTCGGATCCTTGAACGCCGCTGTTGGCAGCGGCGAGAAGGCGGGATAGCCGAGCATGATCTCGAACTGTGAGTCGGGCGTCTTCAGATCGATCCGGAACGAATGGTCGTCAATGACCTGAAGTCCGCTCATCGCGGGCGCTTGGCCTGAGGACACTTCGTCGTAACCCTGAATGTTGTCGAACACGTATGAGTTGAGTTGCGCCGCGTCGCGGTTGGCGTTGAAATTCCATGCATCGACGAACGAGGAAGCTGTCACCGGCTCGCCATTGTGGAACGTCCAGCCGGGCGCGATGTTCACGTCCCAGTGCTGGCTGTCAGCGCTGTTTATCTCGGAGGCGACCCCGAGCCTCGTTTCGTTGGTTCCCGGGTCGAAGGTCACCAGTGGCGTGAACAGCGACGTCACAACCTGCGAGCCGTAGACCTCCGAGTAGTTTGCTGGCATCAGCGAGGAGGGCTCCAGAATCGCGACCGACACTTCGCCGCTTGACGCCTCCCCGGAACCTCCACCTCCACATGCAGCCGCTGCACTGATCCCGATCACCGCGATCACTAGCCCTACGAGTCGTCGCATGGCCCTCCTTCCCGATACTGTGTTCTGAATACAGTGTGCTACGTTTTGGCTCGTGTCAAGGCTTTCTGGGGGATTCGATGAACTCACCGGTGAGCGGGCTTCGATGAGCGGGGGCTTATGACTCAGGTTCAGCTGGACCGGCAGAAAGGGCTCCGATGAAACGCCGCACGCTCCTGAAAGGCGCCGGGATAGGCATGGCGGGCGTATCCACGTCGGTCGTGGCCGGCTGCGGAAGCGAGTCCGGGCCGCTGCGTGTCCGCAGCATGTCGGGCTTCCACGTTGGTGGACGATCGCTCTCGGTCCACGGTGAAGCGCCCCGGCCGATGTTCGCCGCATCGGGAGTGCCGGCGACGACCGCCGATCCGAACGGCGACTTCGAGATCGGGCAGCTATACGCGCACGAAGTGAGACTCGACGATCCGCACAGCCAGTACCCGGTCGTGTTCTGGCCCGGCGGCGGACTATCCGGGGTTTGCTACGAAGGCACGCCCGACGGGCGCCCGGGCTGGCAGGAGCTGTTCCTGCGCGATGGGTACGACACGGTCGTCTGCGACCCGGTCGGTAGCGGCCGAGCGCCGTCGGCCCGATATCCCGAGGTCTATCCGAGCGAGCCGTTCTTCCGTACCAAAGCGGAGATCTGGGACATCTTCCGGATCGGGCCGGGCAGCGGGTACGCCGTCGACCCCGGTCAGCGTACGCCGTATCCGGGAGCGCGCTTCCCGGTCGATGCGTTCGATCACGCGATGCAGCAGGTGATTCCGCGGTACAAGCTGTCGGACGACCTCCGGTTGCCGGCCTATGGCGCGCTGTTCGAGCGGCTCGGTCACGGTATTCTGCTCTCGCACAGTGCATCCGGGCCCGACGCCTTCACTACCATCGTGGGGAACCCCGATCGCGTGGTAGCGCACATCGCGGTCGAACCCAGCGGTTCGGAGGTTCCGGCCGGCACTGATCTGCGCGTGATCAAGCACATTCCGCACCTCGTCATCTGGGGGGACCGGATCGATGACGAACCGGTCGCAGGGTGGCGCGACCTGTGGAACTCGACACGTGAGTTCACCGACCGGCTTCAGGCCGCCGGCGGCAACGTCACCTGGATCGACCTCCCCGCCCGCGGCATCACCGGGAACACGCACATGACGATGTGGGACGACAACTCGGACCAGATCGCCGGAATCATCCTGCAATGGTTGAAGGACGCGGTCTAGCGGTCCATCTCAGTACACTCGCCTCTTCGGCCATCAGAGTCCGAAAACCCGTCAGCGCCGTGACATCTAGTGCGGTGGCGCCGCTTTCAGTGGGTGTGACCTGTCTCGTCGCTCCAGCCACCGAGCATCCGCTGCAGACCCGACATCGCGTCGACGACGTCACGGTCGCTGGCGGCGAACGAGAGCCGAATATGACCGGGCGCGCCGAAGGCTTCGCCTGGGATCACGGCGATTCCGAGTTCGTCGAGAAGATAGGTGGCGAACTCGATGCTGTCGGTGAACTGACGCCCGTTGACTCCTCTGCTCAGAACCTCAGAGACATCCGGGAAGCAGTAGAACGCGCCGGCCGGCTCAGCAGTGTGGACGCCCGGCAGCCCGTCGAGCACCTGCAGCATGAGATCGCGGCGGCGAGTGAAGGCCGCTACGGCCGCCGGCACGTGCTCAAGCCCGCCCCGCAGGGCGGCGAGCGCCGCGGTTTGGGCGATGTTGCTGACATTGGATGTCAAATGCGACTGCACTTTTGCCGCCGCGGCGGCGATTGGTCCGGGACCGTGCAACCAGCCCACTCGCCAACCGGTCATTCCATAAGTCTTCGACACTGCGTGCACTGTTACGGTGGCCGCGGCCATCTCGGGACTGACCTCGCGGATGCTCGCAAACGTACGGCCGTCGAAGATCAGGTGTTCATATACCTCGTCGCTGAGTACGGTAATACCCCGCCGAAGCGCCCATTCGGCGATCACCTCCAGTTCGGTGCTGGAGTACACCGCCCCAGTTGGATTCGACGGCGAGCCGATCACGACTATGCGGCTGCGGTCTGTCCAGGCCTCTTCCAAAGACTCGACCAGTACCTTTCCCTCCGGATTCGTCGCAACGAAAACCGGTTCTGCCCCGACCAACCGTGCGGCCTCTGGGTAGGTCGTCCAGTACGGGGTGGGTATCAGGACCTCCTCCCCGGGATTGAGAAGCACTGCCATGGCGACGTAGACAGCCTGCTTGGCGCCGCTGGTCACCACGATCTCGTCCGGACTGGCCTCACCTGCCATGGCGCTCGCCATGGCAGCTCTCAGCTCAGGTAGGCCGGCCGATCCAGAGTAACGATGAGTTGCTCGCGCCGAACATGATTCGGCAGCTGCTGCGAGTACGTGATCGGGTGGGGTGAAGTCCGGTTCGCCTGCGGCGAGCGACAACACGTGTCTTCCCATTGCGCGTAGCTGTGCGGACCTGGCGGCGACCACCATTGTGGCCGAGGGCGATACGGAATTGACTGTGCGGCTGACGGTGAGCATCGTTGCACTCCTCAGGAGTCGGTGAAGGTCGGGTGAGCGGAGTTGGCGCTATCCAGAACTGCTAAGAAGGCTCGGTTGTCTGCAGGGGTGCCGATCGAGACGCGCAGCCATCCTGCCGGGCCGACATCGCGGACCGCGATCTTGGCGGCCCTGAAGTCCTCGAGGAGGCCTTCAGCACATGCCATACCGGTGAATAGCAGGAAGTTGGCATCGCTGTTGGTCGTAGGGAACCCTCGGGCGTCGAGTTCTGTACGTAGCCAGTCACGTTCGTCGAGGATGGCTGGAATCTGTTCGAGTAGTCGTGGGGCGTTGGCGAGAGCCACTTCTGCAGTCGTTGCCGCGAGGCTGCTGATCGGGTACGGCAACGCCATCATCCGTAGGTCACGTATCCGAGCCTCCGCTGCGACGATGTACCCGATGCGCACGCCGGCCAGTGCCAGGGCCTTGGAGAGGGTCCGGGCCACGACCAAGTTCTGATGTTCATGGACGTGCGGCACGACTGACCGGGTACGCGCGAACTCGTGATACGCCTCATCGATTACGACGATCGAATCTCGTGACGCATCGACGAGCGCCTCGAGGGTGTCGTGCGGCAGCGCCATTCCGGTGGGATTGTTCGGATTCGAGACCATGATGATGTGGGGGCGCACCCGCGCGATGACGGATCGGGCGTGCGAGGCGCTCAACGTGAAGTCATTCGAGCGCGTGCCGTCATGCCACTGGCTTCCCGTGATGGCTGCCAACTGCCGGTGCATGCTGAAGTCGGGGGTGAAACCCAGGACGCGGCGGCCGGGACCGCCGTAGGCGAGGAGCAGTTGCAGTAGCACCTCGTTGGAGCCGTTGCCGGCCCAGATCTGGGCGGGTTGTATGTCGTGGCCAACGTAGCGGGCCAACGAATCCCGTAGATCCGTGACCGTCGTATCGGGGTACCGATGCGCGTGTTCGAGAGTTTTTTTCAGTTGGGTGAGCATGCTCGCCACAACGTCGGCGGGTGGCGGGTACGGGCTCTCGTTGTTGTTGAGGCGGTGCATTACTCCGTTGAGGGGGGCCGCTGCGGTGTAGGGCGTCAAGCCCGCCAGGTCGTCCCGAACTGAAATCTGCCGCTGCGATGTCCCGACGGTTGTCACTCAGCGCCGCCGGTGATGCGCTCGATGAGTCGTTCCATCCCCGTCAGCCAGTTGCGGTCCAACTCACGGCAAGCGTCCTCGATGTCACCTGCCGCTATCGCGTCCGCGATCCGCGCGTGCTGTGCGGCCGACTCCCCGAGGGCGGAGGGGTCACTGAGGTACGCGTGCTCGTAGCGGTGCACTACCAACTTCTGGTCGCAGATCAGACGTTTCAGGCGTTCGTTAGGGCACGCGCTCATCAGCAGGTCGTGCCACTCGTCGTCGGCCGCCTGTGCCACGACAGGGTCCGATGATCGCTGAATATCGCGAGCGTGGTCACGTAGGCGCGATGCGGTGGCGGCTAGCTGCGCGGCATCGGAGGTCCGCAGCGCGAACTGCTCCAGCTCGGAGATGATGGGGTAGGTCTCGCGCACCTCGGTATCGGTAAGCGGCGATAACCAGAATCCTCGACTCGGGCGCGCTTCGATCAGGCCGTCATTGGCGAGGGCAGACAGTGCCTCGCGTAGCGGTGTGCGGCTTACGCCGAGCTCTGCCGCTAGGTGCACTTCATTGATCCGGGTGCCAACCGGGTAATCGCCGCGAATCAACTTGCCCAGAACTGCGGCCTGGACGTCGTCGCGGAGCAGATGCCTCTGTACGACCATTGCAATCCCTCCTCGGGTGTGTACTGTACCCCAAAAGTAGACTGAATACAGTACGCAGTGGAGGGTTTTGTGGTCGAAGTAACGCCAATAACGCGGACGGCATCCGTCACGCCTGAGCTAACGCTGACAGCTTCGCCAGGGGACTACTGGCCGGAGTGCCGTCGATGGCACAAGACGATGACCGGATACGCGCCCACCGAATTGGTTCACGTCCCCACGATTGCGGAATCGATGGGGGTCAAGAATGTCTGGGTAAAGAACGAGCAGGCGCGCTTTGACCTTCCGTCGTTCAAGATCCTCGGGGCCTCGTGGGCCGTGAATGCGACGCTCAGTGCGCTCTGTGGGAAGCCCCCGGCCGGTAGCTTCGCGCATCTCCGGAGACGGGTGAGCCGACGCGAATTCACGCTGACGTGCGCCACCGATGGGAACCATGGTCGTGCTGTCGCGCGGATTGCACAAGATCTTGGTCTCGGCGCCGTCGTGTATGTGCCCAGCACGATCTCCCGGCCACGAATCGAGGCGATTCGCTCCGAAGGCGCCCATGTCGTCGTGGCCTACGCGTCATACGACGAGACTGTGCAGTTCGTAGCCGACCAGGCTCAGAGGAACCCGCACTACGTGCTGATCTCGGATACGTCGTGGCCGGGCTACGAGGACGTCCCTGCGGCGGTGATCGCCGGCTACGCGACGATCATGAGCGAGATTCAACAGCAGCTCGATGCGCAAGGCGTCCAACACGATGAGTCATTGGCGGTCTTCGCACCGGCCGGCGTGGGGGCTCTTGCTGCGGCAGTTGCCCGCCATTTCCGGCCTAGACCCCATACGGTTCTGGCAACAGTGGAACCGCGCGGGGCCGACTGCATCGCGAGATCACTCCGAGAGGGAAAGCTGGTTGAGGTCCCAGGCCCGCATCACTCGATCATGGCAGGACTCAACTGTGGTGTTCCGTCGTGGCTGGCGTGGAGGGAACTCTCCGGATCGATCGATGCCGCGATAACGGTCGACGATGACGACGCCCGAATCGCTATGCGGGAGCTGGCAGAGGTCGGCATCGAGTCAGGTGAAAGCGGGGCGGCATCGCTCGCGGGAGCGACGGCCTACTTCCGGGATCAACGGGCGGGCGGCGCCGAAGCCGGCGAGCCCTACGACCATGTCCTTATTCTGAACACCGAGGGTGCGGCTGATCCAGACGCTTACGCCGCCACCATCGCGGGCGGCGAGGGCGCGCTCCGAAACGGCTGCGAGACGATCGATGACCGGTGAATCGAACGACGGCTGCTCGACGGAATCGGCCGTTCGGTCGGTAGAGGAAGCCATCATCGTCGGCCGTCACATCCGACTTGGCCACGATCAAGCACGTCCAGAACCGGCCTCGATCCTGGTGCGGGGCGGTCTCATCACCGAAGTCAGTCTGGGGTGTGATCGTGCTCCGTCCAGTTGGCCGACGGCACCAACGATTGACCTCGGTGAGCTCATCGCCGGTCCGTCGTTCATAGACATGCATGTGCACGTCACTGAAACAGCCCAAGGCGATTCAGACGTGATGGTCGGCCCTATCGACGACGCCGATTGTCGTGCGCACGCAAGTCGCGCTCTCGAATCGCTCCTGAGCGTCGGGGTGACCGCAGCTCGCGATTGTGGTGGGCCCTCGCCGCTCATCTTCCAGATCTCTCGGGATGCCCGTTTAGCGTCAGACCGAGCCCGGCTCTACCCGGCAGGTGCACCGTTGACACCACCGGGTGGGCACGCCGCGCGCATGGGCGGTGAAGCATCCGGCGCGTTCGCACTGGAGAAACTCGTGGAGACATTCGCGGCCGCTGGGGCGACTCAGATCAAGGTCATGGCATCCGGTGGCGGCACCACGGGATCGAATCCCTGGGATACGGCGTTTACGACAGCGGAGCTTGAGAGGATCGTCGCGGCTAGTCGAGAAGCCAATCTTCCGGTTACTGCTCACTGTCTGTCCGCCGACTCAATTCTGCAGGCCTTGTCCGCCGGCATTCGTGTAATTGAGCACGCGAAGTTCCGGTCTCCCGGGGACCGGCGGATAGAGGCCGGAATACGTGCCGAGGTCGCACGCGAACTCGTGAACCATGAGGCCGTAGTGGTATCGACACTCAGTGTCGGCCACTACGTGCTCGAGTGCGCCCCCGCGGAGGCCAAGATTCGCGAAGTGTGGACCCGCCGGCAACACAACGACCTCCTCGACACGCGTGATCTCATTGATTCGGGCGTCACAATCGTGGCCGGTACGGACGCAGGCTGGCGATGGACACCATTCGATGCATTGCCCACCGAACTACTTCTCCTCACTCAATGCGGTATGCCCGCGCCCGAAGCGCTACGCGCCGCTAGTCAGACTGCCGCCGCGGCGGCAAGGCTGCCGGGTGTAAGCGGACGACTCACCACCGGGAGCTTCGCCGACCTGGTCGCGTACACGGCCGATCCGCACCGCGACATCACCGTGCTCACCTCAAACGCATGTGTCGTGCGCGGCGTTGCGACGAACGACCCTCAACACAACGGCGGGGATACTCAGCCCCAGCTCAGTACACGCTGATGGCTTCTGCTCGCGCACCATCCGGCCGCGACGATCCCGGTCAATCACGCCGCGCTGTTCAACAACTGCCACCTCGCTGAGCGTTGATCCAGTTTCAGGGCGGAGGAACCAATTCGCCTACCGGCGTGAGGAATTCGGCACCGTGTGTCGATGAGCGTGCTGGCCGCCCGCACCGGAACGTCCAGTGCGGGCAGCCAACGAAGCGCTCAGACGACGTCGGTGATCTGCCCGGCGACGTCCGCGCGCACCTGCTTGCTGCTGCGCTCGCCCTTGACGTTGATGAACATCATCACGTTCGCGTCGAACGGCATGTTTCGCTTGATGCTCAGGCTCTGAACCTCGCCGCCCTCGATCTCGCTTGCCGCAACCGCACCGTTGATGGCCGTCACGATGGCGCTGGTGGCAACCTCATCGATGGGGAAGAGATTCTGCTGTAGCGCTTCGGTGTCATCGTCATAGTCGACGGGGCGGGACGGCCCGACCGTGCCCGCGGTGTAACTCCACTGATTGAGTTCGGTCGGAGCGTTCGGGTCGATGGCCTCGACGGCCAGCACCCCAGGGGCGATGCTCACCTCCACCACCTGCATGGGATTGGCGCCGACCTTCTCCGAGATCGCCGAGTACGCAGCGTCGATACCCTCGGCGGTGAACAGGTTGCCCGACACAGCCTCGGTGATCTTCTCGGTGCCCGACGCCACGACCTCCTCAACCGCGTTCGAGGCCGCGTCCCTGATCTCGGTGACCTCCGAGCAGCCACTCAGTGCGGAAGCCGCGAGAACTGCAGCGGTGAGGGCAACGCCGAAGCGGGTGGGTGTCATTAGGTCCTCTCATGGTTTCCAGTCCCGATGGGTCCGGTGCGGACGCAGGCGCGGGGGACCGCGCTCGGGGCTCACATTGTTAACACAGCGAGCTTTCAGCAAGATGAGGGCCGTACAGGCCGCGAGTCATCCTCGCGATCGGGCATTTGGTGCGAACGCACCCGCCAAACACAAAGGCCGCGAACTCAAGAGAGTCCGCGACCTTTGCGCTGCGGTTGGTGCGACCGCTAGTTGTGGGCGAAGGGGGACTTGAACCCCCACGTCCCGAAGGACACTGGCACCTGAAGCCAGCGCGTCTGCCATTCCGCCACTCGCCCCGACAACGTCCGAAAGGCTATCACGCACACCGGCCCGTTCCCCAACCGTGCAGATCACGGCGAAAACATCCCCTTGACCTGCCGTGATCAGATTCTCAGAGAACCGTTTGTCACGCGACAACGGGCATCGCCGATACCATGCCTACAGGCATCAGGCTCCACGACACGCAGAGGTGCGGGGACCGACAGCGACGACGAGCGAGGGGAGAGGCAGACATGGGTTTGGTCGGCCGCTTCGAACGCAGACTCGAGTCGAGCATCGGCGACGCGTTCGCCCGCGTGTTCGGCGGTGCGATCGTGCCGCAGGAAGTCGAGGCGATGCTCCAGGGTGAAGCCGAGGCCAAGGTGCGCCAACTGGGCGGCGGCCATATTTTGGCACCGAACGCCTACGTCATTACCCTCAGTGTGCCGGACTATCAGAAGGTGAGCGCCGACCCCGACCTCACGTCGACCAGTTTTGCCAGACACCTGGAGGGATACATCCATGACCAAGGATGGCAAACGTATGGTGAGGTGGTCGTCAGATTCGAACCGTCACCGAACCTGCACACCGGCCAATTCCGCGTACGTGGAGCGGTCGATCCCGACTCGACCGACCGAGACTCGACGGGCGCACCCGCCCCACAACCAGACCGCGCGAACACCGCAGAACCAGGAGTTCCTCCGATGACTGACAACCCGAGCCATCGCGGCGGCGGCCAGGGACCAGGCCAGCAGCCCGGCGACGAGTACTACGACTACGGCCGCCAGGGCGAGGAGCCCCGCCGTCCGCAGCCTCCCGAGCAGGGTGGATACCCGCCTCAGGGCCCCCCGGCGCCCGGCTACCCCCCGCGGCAGCCCGGCTACGAGCAGGGTGGTTACCCGGAGCAGGGTGGCTACGAGCAGGGTGGCTACCCCGAGCAGGGCTACCCGGCACCGTCCTATGAGCAGCGTCCGCCGGCTGGCGGTTACGGCCAGCCCCCCGCGGGCGGCTACACCGAGGGTTACCCGCCGGCCCAGGGTGGCTACGGCGCGCCCGCTGGCGGTTACCCCGCTCCCGGCGCTCCCGCCGGCGACTATGACTACGGCCGTCAGGCCCCGCGCCACGACGACTACGGTCGGCCCGAGGCGCGTCCGGCCTACCCGGACCAGGGCGGGTATCCCGAGCAGGGTGGCTACGCCGACCAGGGCGGCTACCCGGACCAGGGCGGCTACCCCGACCAGGGCGGATACGGCGGTCAGGCCTACCGTCAGGACTACGGCCAGCCCGGATACGGCGAGCAGCAGTACGGCCAGCCGGCCGCACCCGCGGGCTACGGCGACCAGGGTTACGGCGGCGGCTACGCCGACGCGGGCTACGGCCAGCAGGGTGGTTACGGCGCGGGATACGCCGCTGCCGGTGTCGCCGGCGCCAACGTGACGCTGCAGCTCGACGACGGCAGCGGCCGTACCTACCAGCTGCGCGAGGGCGCCAACGTGATCGGCCGCGGTCAGGACGCTCAGTTCCGGCTGCCTGACACCGGGGTCTCGCGTCGCCACCTGGAGATCCGCTGGGATGGGCAGGTCGCGCTGCTGTCGGACCTCAACTCCACCAACGGCACCACCGTGAACAACGCGCCGGTCCAGGAGTGGCAGCTGGCCGACGGCGACGTGATTCGACTGGGTCATTCCGAGATCGTCGTTCGGGTTCACTGAGGACGCGAACGGGTCACGGCCCCGCGAAGTCTGTTCGCTTCCCGCTCACTCCGATCCCAGCACCCAGTATCGTGACGTTGCCGACGGTGACCGAGCAGATCCGCTGGCAGGAGTGACACGGCCCGTGGCTCGGTGCAGAGGTTGGGTGCCACAGCGGGACGGTGACGGAAGGGACGTCGGATGCAGGGGCTAGTTCTGCAGCTGACGCGCGTCGGTTTCCTATTGCTCCTGTGGCTGTTCATCTGGGCGGTGCTGCGGACCCTTCGGACCGACATCTACGCACCCACCGGTGCCGTCATGGTCAAGCGTGGGCTCGCGCTGCGGGGCACACTGCTGCCCAGCCGTCAGCATCGCAGCGTCGTCCGGCAGCTCGTCGTCACCGAGGGCGCCCTGACGGGCACACGCATCACCCTGGGCACTCAGCCGGTGCTCATCGGCCGCGCCGATGACTCCACGCTCGTACTCACTGATGACTACGCCTCAACACGGCACGCACGGCTGTCCCAGCGAGGGACGGAATGGTACGTAGAAGACCTAGGATCGACCAACGGCACATACCTTGACAGGGCGAAGGTGACGACAGCGGTAAGGGTTCCGATGGGGACGCCGGTTCGAGTCGGCAAGACGGTAATCGAGCTGCGCCCGTGACACTCGTCCTCCGCTACGCGGCGCGCAGTGACCGCGGCCTGGTCCGGGCCAACAACGAGGACTCCGTGTACGCCGGCGCGCGCCTGCTGGCCCTCGCCGACGGCATGGGCGGGCATGCGGCGGGTGAGGTGGCCTCACAGCTGGTCATCGCCGCGCTGGCTCATCTCGACGACGACGAGCCGGGCGGCGATCTGCTCAGTCAGCTCAACAACGCCGTGCACGAGGGCAACTCGGCGATCGCCGCACACGTCGAGGCCGATCCCGAGCTCGAGGGCATGGGGACCACGCTGACCGCGATCCTGTTCGCGGGCAACCGCCTTGGGCTCGTCCACGTCGGTGACTCCCGGGGCTATCTGCTTCGCGACGGCGAGCTCACCCAGATCACCAAGGACGACACGTTCGTCCAAACCCTGGTCGACGAGGGCCGCATCACCGCCGAGGAGGCACACAGTCACCCGCAGCGTTCGCTGATCATGCGGGCGCTGACGGGTCACGAGGTCGAGCCCACACTCATCGTGCGCGAGGCCAAGGTCGGCGACCGCTACCTGCTGTGTTCGGACGGGCTGTCGGACCCGGTCAGTCACGAGACCATCCAGGACGCGCTGCAGATCGAGGACGTCGCCGAAAGCGCGGACCGGCTCATCGAATTGGCGCTGCGCGGCGGCGGCCCCGACAACGTCACCGTGGTGGTCGCCGACGTCGTCGACCACGGGTACGGCCAGACCCAGCCCATCCTGGCCGGCGCGGTGTCCGGCAACGACGACCAGTCCGTGCCGCCCAACACCGCCGCCGGACGCGCATCGGCGTTCAACCCGAAGCGCGCCACACCCACCAAGCGCCCCGCCGTCGAGCCCGAGTCGGCGAAGAAGCCGCGCTCGCGCCGCAAGATCCTCATCATCGCGATCCTGCTGATCCTGCTCGTCGCCGCCGGATTGTTCGTGGGGCGCATGGTGATTCGCAGCAACTACTACGTCGCCGAGCATGACGGCGCCGTCTACATCATGCGTGGCGTGCAAGGCTCGCTGCTCGGTATGCCGCTGCAGCAGCCGTTCCGCATCGCCTGCCTCGACAACCGCAACGACATCCGGATCATCGCCGCCGACGACGACCGCTCCAACTGCCAGCCGCTCAAGGTCAGCGACCTGCGCCAGTCCGAGCGCGCGCAGGTTGCGGCCGGTCTGCCCGCGGGCAGCGTCGACGACGCCATCCGCCAGCTTCGGGATCTCGGGCCGTCCTCGCTCCTGCCGATCTGCGCACCGGCGCCGCCGACGACGACCACCACCGCACCCCGCCCGACAGCGGGGGGTACCCCCACCACCACAACTCCTCGCGGGCCACTGCCCGGTCCGGCGCCGGAGACACCGAAGACCGTCAGCACCCCGGCGCCACCGCCGCCGGCATCACCCGCACCCCCGCCCACGCCGTCGCCGACCGTGACGGCGCTGCCTCCCCCACCGCAGGAGCCGGGCACCACTTGCCGGGCGGTGTCATGAGCACCGCGCCGCAGGCCGCCGTCACCGTAGTTCCGCCAATGCCCAACCGGCGCAACGCCGAACTGGTCCTGCTCGCCTTCGCTGGCATCATCACGACGGTCGCGCTGCTCATCGTGGAGGCCAACCAGGAACAGGGCCTGAGTTGGGATCTGCTGCAGTACGCCGTCGCCTACCTCGCACTGTTCACCGGTGCGCACCTGGCGGTCCGTCGCTTCGCGCCCTACGCCGACCCGCTTCTGCTGCCCGTCGTCGCGCTGCTGAATGGCTTGGGGCTGGTGATGATTCACCGCCTCGACCTCGCCGCCGGCCCGTTGGCCTCGGGTGCAGCTCGCGGTCCCAGCGCCAACCAGCAGATGCTGTGGACATTGGTCGGCGTTGTCGCGTTCTCGCTCGTCATCATCTTCCTGCGGGACCACCGCGTGCTCGCCCGCTACGGCTACATCTGCGGCCTGACCGGCCTCGTGCTGCTGCTGATTCCGGCGCTGCTGCCCAGCCAGTACTCCGAGCAGGGCGGCGCGAAGATCTGGATTCGGCTGCCCGGCTTCTCGATTCAGCCCGCAGAGTTCTCCAAGATCCTGCTGCTCATCTTCTTCGCCGCGGTCCTGGTGTCCAAGCGCAGCCTCTTCACCAGCGCCGGCAAGCACGTGCTCGGCATGAACCTCCCGCGACCGCGTGACCTCGCGCCGCTGCTCGCGGCGTGGGTGGCCTCGATCGGCGTCATGGTCTTCGAGAAGGACCTCGGCACGTCGCTTCTGCTTTACGCGTCGTTCCTCGTCCTGGTGTACATCGCCACCGACCGGATCAGCTGGGTCCTGTTGGGGCTCACCCTGTTCGCCGCGGGCAGCGTCGTGGCCTACTTCGCGTTCAGCCACGTCCAGACCCGCGTGCAGAACTGGCTCGACCCGTTCGCCGACCCCGACGGCGCCGGCTACCAGATGGTGCAGTCGCTGTTCAGCTTCGCCACCGGTGGCATCTTCGGCACCGGTCTGGGCAACGGCCAGCCCGGCACCGTGCCCGCGGCGTCCACCGACTTCATCATCGCCGCCATCGGCGAGGAGCTCGGCCTGGTCGGCTTCGCCGGCGTCCTGATGCTCTACACGATCCTGATCGTGCGCGGCATGCGCACCGCGATCGCCGTGCGTGACAGCTTCGGCAAGCTCCTGGCCGCCGGACTGGCCTCCACGCTGGCCATCCAGTTGTTCATCGTGGTCGGCGGCGTCACCAAGCTCATTCCGCTCACCGGCCTGACCACCCCGTGGATGTCCTACGGCGGCTCCTCGCTGCTGGCCAACTACGTGCTGCTGGCCATCCTGATGGTCATCTCGCACTCTGCCCGTCGTCCGATCTCCGACGCCGGGCCCAATCCGACACCGATCGCCGCCGCCAAGACGGAGGTGATCTCGAAGGTATGAACACCTCCCTGCGTCGCATCTCCGTGGCGATCATGGCGCTGATCGTGCTGCTGCTGGGCAACGCCACGTTGACCCAGGTCTTCACCGCCGACGGTCTGCGGTCGGACCCTCGCAATCAGCGCGTCCTGCTCGACGAGTACTCCCGCCAGCGGGGCCAGATCACCGCCGGCGGCCAGCTGCTGGCGTACTCGGTGTCCACCAACGGGCACTTTCGGTTCCTGCGGGTGTATCCCACGCCTCAGGCCTATGCGCCAGTGACCGGCTTCTACTCGCTTCGGTACTCCAGCACGGGCCTGGAGCGGGCCGAGGACTCAGTGCTCAACGGCTCCGATGAACGCCTCTTCGGCAGGCGGCTGGCCGACTTCTTCACCGGCCGTGACCCCCGTGGCGGGAACGTCGGCACCACGATCAACCCGCAGGTGCAGCTGGCCGCGTGGGAGGCCATCTCGGAGGCCTGCAACGGCCCGTGCAAGGGCTCGGTGGTGGCGCTGGAGCCCTCGACCGGCAAGATCCTGGCGATGGTGTCCTCACCGTCCTACGACCCGAACGTGCTGTCGTCGCACGACGTCGACTCGCAGTCCGAGGCGTGGGAGCGGCTGCGTGACGACCCGAACTCGCCGCTGGTGAACCGCGCGATCTCGGAGACCTACCCGCCCGGGTCCACGTTCAAGGTCATCACCACCGCGGCAGCGCTTGCGGCCGGTGCCAACCCCGACACCCAGCTCACGTCCGCGGCTCGGATTCCGTTGCCCGACAGCACCGCAACGCTGGAGAACTACGGCGGCTCGGCGTGCGGCAACGGCCCGACCACCTCCCTGCGGGAGGCGTTCGCCAAGTCGTGCAACACCGCCTTCGTCCAGCTCGGCATCGACACCGGCGCCGACGCGCTGCGCAGCACGGCGCAGGCCTTCGGCATCGACACCCCCACACCACCAATTCCGCTGCCGGTGGTCGAGTCCACCGTCGGACCGATCAGCGACGGCGCCGCTCTCGGCATGTCCAGCATCGGGCAGCGGGATGTCGCACTCACTCCGCTGCAGAACGCCGTCGTGGCCGCGACCGTCGCCAATGACGGCGTCGCCATGGACCCGTATCTGGTCGCCGATCTCAAGGGGCCCGACCTGTCCAATATCGCCACGACGACCCCGCACGAGGCACGCCGAGCGGTGTCTTCCCAGGTCGCCACTACACTTACGGACCTGATGATTGACGCCGAAAAGGTGACTCAACAGAAGGGGGCCATCGCCGGCGTGCAGATCGCATCCAAGACCGGTACGGCGGAGCACGGGACCGACCCCCGAAACACACCGCCACATGCCTGGTACATCGCGTTTGCGCCGGCCAGGGCGCCCAAGGTGGCCGTTGCCGTCCTCGTGGAGAATGGTGGCGACCGTTTGTCCGCCACCGGCGGGGCACTGGCTGCACCGATCGGCCGGGCCACCATCGCCGCTGCGCTGCGGGAGGAATCATGAGCGCGCGCGTCGGAGTGACGCTGTCCGACCGTTACCGGTTGCAGCGACTCATCGCCACCGGCGGCATGGGTCAGGTCTGGGAGGGCCTCGACAGCCGACTGGGACGTCAGGTCGCCATCAAGGTCCTCAAGGCCGAGTACTCGACGGACCCCGAGTTCGTCGAGCGTTTCCGCGCCGAGGCGCGCACCGTGGCGATGCTCAACCACCCCGGCATCGCGAGCGTGTACGACTACGGCGAGACCGAGCTCGACGGTGAGGGCCGCACCGCCTACCTGGTGATGGAGCTCGTCAACGGCGAACCGCTCAACGCGGTCATCAAGCGCACCGGCCGACTGTCGCTGCGGCACGCGCTCGACATGCTCGAGCAGACCGGCCGCGCGCTGCAGGTCGCGCACACTGCCGGACTGGTGCACCGCGACGTCAAGCCAGGCAACATCATGATCACGCCCACCGGGCAGGTGAAGCTCACCGACTTCGGTATCGCCAAGGCTGTCGACGCGGCACCGGTGACGCAGACCGGCATGGTGATGGGCACCGCCCAGTACATCGCGCCCGAGCAGGCCCTCGGCCACGACGCCACCGCTGCCAGCGACGTGTACTCGCTGGGAGTCGTTGGCTACGAGTCGGTTTCGGGTCGCCGTCCGTTCACCGGCGACGGTGCGCTGACGGTCGCCATGAAGCACATCAAGGAGCAGCCGGCACCGCTGCCCGCCGATCTGCCGCCGAACGTGCGCGAGCTCATCGAGATCACCCTGGCCAAGTCCCCGGGCCTTCGGTACAGCACCGGCGGCGCGTTCGCCGACGCCGTCGCCGCGGTGCGTGCGGGACGACGCCCACCGCGGCCCAACCAGGCGCCGACCATCGGCCGGGCCACACCCGCGGCGATCCCGTCGGGTGCGCAGGCCCGCTCCGCCGCCGACTTCTCGAGCAAGCCGCCCACCGCGGCTCGGCCGCGTCCGGCGACCGGCAATCACCGGCCGGCACCTCCACCGCGGCGCACCTTCTCCTCGGGACAGCGGGCCCTGCTGTGGGCAGCCGGTGTGCTCGGGGCGCTCGCCATCGTCATCGCGATCCTGATCGTGCTCAACGCCCAGGACCGCAAGGACAACCAGCCGTCGCCGACGACGATCACCAACACGAGCACCACGATCGTGCCACCGCCGTCGCCATCCGCCATGCCCGCGCCGTCCTGGCAGGGCCCTGATTGGACCGATCCGGGTCTGATCAGGGAAGGTGGGGTCCAAGCCGCGGCCCATTCCGAAGCCGCGCACGAGCAGACAAACCGATGACTACGCCCCAGCACCTGTCTGACCGCTACGAACTCGGTGACATCCTCGGGTTCGGCGGCATGTCCGAGGTCCACCTCGCACGCGACACGCGGTTACACCGCGACGTCGCGGTCAAGGTGCTGCGCGCAGACCTGGCCCGCGACCCGAGCTTCTATCTGCGGTTCCGCCGCGAGGCGCAGAACGCCGCCGCGCTGAACCATCCCGCGATCGTCGCTGTGTACGACACGGGGGAGGCCGAGACCGCGACCGGTCCGCTGCCCTACATCGTCATGGAGTACGTCGACGGCGTCACGCTGCGCGACATCGTGCACACCGAGGGTCCGATGGAGCCGCGACGTGCCCTCGAGGTCATCGCCGACGCCTGCCAGGCGCTGAACTTCAGCCACCAGCACGGCATCATCCACCGCGACGTCAAGCCCGCCAACATCATGATCAGCAAGGGCGGCGCTGTGAAGGTGATGGACTTCGGCATCGCCCGCGCGCTGGCCGACACCGGCAACAGCGTGACCCAGACGGCCGCTGTCATCGGCACCGCGCAGTACCTCTCACCCGAGCAGGCGCGCGGCGAGAAGGTCGACTCGCGGTCCGACGTCTACTCGCTGGGCTGCGTGCTGTACGAGATGCTGACCGGTGAGCCGCCCTTCGTCGGCGATTCGCCCGTCGCGGTCGCCTACCAGCACGTCCGCGAGGATCCGGTGCCACCGTCGGCCCGGCACGCCGGTATCAGCCCCGAACTCGACGCCGTCGTGCTCAAGGCGCTGGCGAAGAACCCGGAGAACCGCTACCAGTCGGCCGCCGAGATGCGCACCGATCTGATCCGCGTGCACAGCGGTGAGCCGCCCGAGGCACCCAAGGTGTTCACCGATGCCGAGCGCACCTCGATGCTGGCGGCCGCGCCGTCGCACGGGCGTGGTGAGTCCACGGCTCACATGCCCGCACAACGGGGCTATGCGCCTCCTCCCGAGCGCAACACCGCGGTCAAGCGCTGGCTGCTGGTCGTGGCGATCCTGGCCGTGCTGACCGTGGTCGTCACGGTCGGCATCAACATGATCGGCGGCAGCCCGCGTGATCAGCAGGTGCCCGACGTGGCGGGGCAGTCCTATCAGGACGCCACCGCAGATCTTCAGAATCGTGGCTTTGAGGTGGATCAGCGTCCGGAGGACAGTTCCACGGTGGGCCCCGAGCTCGTCATCAAGACAGAACCCGAGGCGGGATCGGCAGTCGCCGCGGGCGACCGGATCACTATCGTCGTCTCGTCCGGCCCGAAGCAGCGCGAGGTACCGGACGTCAAGAGCATGACGCCCGATCAGGCGGAGGAGAAGCTGCGCGACGCGGGCTTCGAGCGGATCAAGCGGACGCTGTCCGCGTCACTGCCCGAGCAGAAGGACCGGGTCATCGCGACCAATCCGTCTGCCAACTCCACCTCGGCGATCACCAATGAGATCACGATCATCGTGGGGTCGGGCCCGGGTAGCAGGCTGGTCCCGGACTGCGCGGGGCTCAGCTTCGACGACTGCGACCGGCTGGTCAAGCAGTCCGGCTTCCCGAACACCATTCGCATCGACATCGACAGCTCGAAGCGCTCGGGCGAGGTCGTTGGCACCAATCCGGCATCCGGACAGAACGTTCCGACGGACACCCTGATCCAGATTCAGGTGTCGCGCGGCAACCAGTTCGTCATGCCCTCGCTACGAGGCCAGTTCTGGGTGGACGCCGAACCGCTCCTGCGGGGTTCCTACGGCTGGACCGGCGAGCTGATCAAGTTGCCCAACGCGCAGAACAGCGGCGTGCCGAGCAACGGGATTGTCGATCAGTCCCCGGCGGCAGGCACCCCGACCAACTTCGACGCTCCGATCACGCTGAGCTTCGCGCAGTAGCCGCGCGAACGGTGTCGGCGACCTCCTGCTCGAGCTGACGCACCAGACCCTCGGCGGGCGCCTGCCCACACAACTCGAGCCAGTTGGCCAGCATCCGGTGGCCGCCCTCGGTGAGGATCGACTCGGGGTGGAACTGCACGCCGTGGATGGGCAGATCGACGTGCCGAACCGCCATGATCACACCGCCGGTGGTGCGCGCGGTGACCTCGAGAACCTCCGGCAGAGTCTCGGGCAGGATGGTCAGCGAGTGGTACCGGGTCGCGGTGAAGGGATCCGGAAGTCCCTTCAGCACACCGACATTCGTGTGATTCACGGTGCTGGTCTTACCGTGCAGGAGCTCGGGCGCACGATCCACTGTGCCGCCGAACGCCACCCCGATGGCCTGGTGGCCGAGGCAGACGCCCAGCAGCGGTGTGGCCGAGGCCGCGCACGCGCGCACCAACGGAATGGACGCGCCGGCGCGCTCGGGGGTGCCGGGGCCGGGGCTCAGCAGGATGCCGTCGTAGCGTGCCGCGACGGCATCCGGGTCGGCCAGCCGCTCATCGTCATTGCGCCACACCTGCGCGTCCACGCCCAGCTGACCGAGGTACTGGACGAGGTTGAACACGAAGCTGTCGTAATTGTCGACGACGAGAACCTGCATCAGGCCAGGTTACTGGGTGCGTCGAGGCCTTTTGCGTCCCGCCTGCGGCGGCGTCAGTAACCGAGCGGACCCGCGGGCGTGGCGTAGCGCATCCGCACCGGTGCGGTGTGGCCGACGACGTCGACCTGGGGCTTGGGCGCTTCGGTGTAGCCCAGACCGAACCGCATCACATACTGGCGATACAGGTTGACCAGGGGAGCGGCTGCCAGGGCGGCCTGCATCGCGGGCACGTCGCCGATGGCGGTGATCACGTACGGCGGGCTGTAGGTGCGCCCGTTGAGCAGCAGCGTGTTGCCGACGCACCGGGGCGCCGACGTCCCGATGATCCGCTGGTCCTGCATCTGTATGGCCTCGGCGCCCGAGCCCCACAGGGCGTTGAGCACTGCCTGCACGTCCTGCTGGTGTACCACGAGGTCATCGGGGGAGGCATCCCCTGGAAACCTGCCTTCGGCGTCGCGTTGTGCGTCATTCAGCGTGATCACCAGACCCGGTCCTCGGACCGGATCGACACCGGCCGCCGCGGCGAGAGCGTCGGCTCGGCCCGTGATCGCGTGGAGGGCGGCGTCGGCACCCGGGCTGCCACCGTGATGGTTGTCGATCTCGGACACCATCGCGTCACGTTGGGCGGACAGCCGGTCCACCGACTGCTGGGCCTCGCGGACCAGGTCGACCAGCCGCGGTGCGTCGCTGCGCCGGATCTCGTCACCACCGGAGACGGTGTGGGTGGTCGCCAGCAGGAGGCCAGCGCACAAACAGACGATGGGGACGCCGAACCGCCAGAACGACCGCCGGTGTGGTGGTGCCTCTGCCGCCGGCGCCTGGGCGTGGTCGCCGGCTGGCGGCGTGGACTGACTAGCTGCCATCGGGTCCTCCTCCCGGGTCGTCAGGGTTCTCGGCTGGGCGGTCCGCTGAGATAGGCTCTGACTGCATCTGCTCCATCGTCGCACCGCACCGTCGAAGTGGCGCCAACCCGTCCGAAGGTACCCATGCCCAAGTCAAAGGTCCGCAAGAAGAACGACTTCACCGTCAACCCGGTGAGCCGCACCCCGGTGAAGGTGAAAGCGGGACCGTCGAGCGTGTGGTTCGTCTCACTCTTCATCGGCCTGATGCTGCTCGGTCTGGTGTGGTTGCTGGTGTTCCAGCTCGCCGCGACCAATCCTGTGGACGCACCCAGCTGGCTCACCTGGATGGCCAATCTGGCGCAGTGGAACTACGCGATTGCGTTTGCCTTCATGATCACTGGCCTGTTGCTCACCATGCGGTGGCGGTGACGACGAATGACGCGAGGTTGTATTCAAGTTGGCCGCGATGCGTTCGGCCGCTGGCAACCTGGTCGTCACGCAATCACATCGTTGTGATTCATCCCCATTGTGGATAGCACCTGTGGATAACTCGATTACCCACGCTTAAAGGGGGTTGAGAGTCAATGCAGCAAACTCAGTGGGGCCCACGCACCGGTGGTGTGGTGGCTTGCGGAATCTTCGGCACTGTGATGGCAATCGCCGCTGTGACCGTAGTCACAGACCCTCCCGGACGTGTCCTAGCCGGGGTTGCCGCTGTCGGATTGCTCACGTTCGCAAGCATGTCCTGGCGCGCCCGACCAAAGCTGGCAATCACCGGTGAGGGGCTTGTGGTCCGCGGCTGGTGGCGCACGCAGATATTGCGACCCGCCGACATCGGCGCCGTGCGCATCACGGAGTTCCGTCGCATCGGACGCAAGGTCCGCATGCTGGAGATCGACGTGGTGGAGGGCGATCGCCTGCTGGTCTTCACCCGCTGGGATCTGGGCACAGACCCACTCGAGGTCCTCGACGCGCTGACCGCGGCCGGTTACGCCCGATAGCTCCAGACACGCGAAATGGCTGCTCCCGAGCTGGCCGGGGCAGCCATTTCGTGTGTTTCGGCCGAAGTTCCTAGGAGATGGTCACGGATTCGATGACGACGGGCTCGGTGGGACGGTCGCCGCGGTCGACAGCGGTGCCGGCGATGGCGTCGACGACCTTCTGCGACTCCGGATCGACGACCTCACCGAAGATGGTGTGCTTACGGTTCAGGTGCGGCGTCTTGCCAACCGTGATGAAGAACTGCGAGCCATTGGTGCCCGGGCCGGCGTTGGCCATCGCCAGGAGGTAGGGCTTGTCGAAGGCGAGCTCGGGATGGAACTCGTCATCGAAGGTGTAGCCCGGTCCGCCGCGGCCGGTGCCGGTCGGGTCGCCGCCCTGGATCATGAAGCCGGAGATGACGCGGTGGAACACGGCGCCGTCGTAGAACGGGCCTGTGGCGCCACCAGAGGCGTTCTCGGTGCTGTAGTCCTTGTTGCCCTGGGCCAGGCCAACGAAGTTTCCGACGGTCTTCGGCGCGTGATTGCCGAAGAGTGCGATCTTGATGTCGCCGCGGTTGGTGTGCAGTGTCGCGGTCGCTGTCTGAATGGGGCTCGTCACGGGAACCCAGTGTGCCATTCGCATTTCCGCGCCGGATGCCGCCCCCGCCCGAATAGGGTTGGCTGGGTGTGTTCCACCCGCCCGACCGCAGAGAGGTTGCGCCAATGAGCTCCAAGACGACCGTCGAACGGTTGAGTCCCCGGCAGCGGCTGGCCCGCGGTCTGAAGTACTCCACCCTGGGCCCTGTCGACGTCACCAGGGGAGCGCTGGGCCTCGGTGTGGACTCCGCCCAGTCCTCCGCTGCCTGGGTGCGAGATCGCTACCGCAGCGGCAGACTGCGCCACGATCTGGCGGCGGCACAGGCGGCGATCGTCACCGAGCTCGCGGCCGCGCAGGAAGTGGTCAGCGGACTACCCCTGGCGCTGCAGGAGGCACGCCATTCCAAGCGCCGGCCACGGCCACTGGTGCTCATCGCGGTGGGGGCTGCGGTCCTGGCGGTCGGCGCGGTGACGTTCTCGATCATTCGACGTTCGACGCAACCCGAGCCCTCGCCCCGGCCACCGAGCGTTGAGGTGACACCGCGGCCCTGAGGACGCGCCGCGGTGCGGTGACATAGCGCTCACGGTGACGAAGTGCGAGTGGCAGGCGCCGTCACTGCTCACTCAACGGAGAAGACGAAAGAATTGTGGAGCCTAGGAGATTCGAACTCCTGACATCTGCCTTGCAAAGGCAGCGCTCTACCAACTGAGCTAAGGCCCCTAGGGGTTGGCGGGGTCGGCCGCCGTATGCCATACCTCGACGCCGCGTCGCGACCGCCAGACGACCACAGCCGCAGTTGCGGCGATGATCAGCAACACCAATTTCACGGTGCACCCTTCCGGTGACCACGCCGGGCGGGCCGGCATTTCCGTGGGCCTAGGAGGACTCGAACCTCCGACCTCTTCGTTATCAGCGAAGCGCTCTAACCACCTGAGCTATAGGCCCGTTTTATCCATCCGGACGAGCGGTGAGATTACCGCAACGCCTGCCTAGCACCCAAACCACCATCGATCTGGGCGCTCGGCGCTGCGATCAATCGCGGTCCGCCAGCGTCACCTCGACACCTCCGACGAGGTCGGTGGTGAGGTTGTAGATGAACGCGGCGCACGTTGCCATCGCAGTGAGAAGCACGATATTCACCAGCCCGATCAGGGCGGCTCCGCCGAAGATCGTGCCGCTGGAGACCAGTTCTCCGCCACTGCCACTCGCGCTGGTGAGCAAGTCACCGACGTTGCTGTTGAGCTTGCTCCAGACGCCCATGCCGCCCAGCACGAGGTACAGGAACGCGACGGCGATCATCCACACGAAGAACAGTGCGACCGAGAGCACCAGGGAGACCTTCAGCACGCTCCACGGATCGAACCGCCGGATCGCCATGGTGGCCCGCACCGGGCCCGTCGCACGGCCCGTCACGGGCGGACGTACCGCGGGCCGGGTCGACGGCGCCTCGGGTGCCGTGCGCTCCGCTGGAGGCTTGCGGACCGGCGGCCGTGGTGATCCGGACAGATCGGGTAGCTCACTGGCATAGGTCTCGGGCCTGGTGGGCTCGGGACGAGCCGGCTCACCGCGCGGTCCCTCGCCCCTGGGAGCCTCGCCCTCGCGCGTCGGACCGCCCTCCCGGGTGGGTGCCGACGGTGGGGGAGTCGCGGGACCACCCGAGACGAACCGGTTTAGTCGGGCGTCGGCGCCGGGCGGATGCCCGGCCGCTGACCCCGCGCGACCACCCTCGGGACCGTCAGCGGCGCGCGGACCCGGTCGTGGCCGCGTGCCGCCGCGCTGCCAGGGCGGCGGCGCCTCCCCGGACTCCTTGGCAGGGCCGTTGCGCGTCGGCCCACCTGCGGGCGGGCCGGCGTCGGGCGTGGCACCCGGTGAGCCGTTGGCGCTTGCCGCGCGCGGGTACCCCGGCTCGTTGGGTGAACTCACCTACGGCTCCTTCGATCAGACCGGTTGCCGGTGCAAACGGTTGGCGTCACGTCTCGTCGGACTCGTCGGTGCCCTCAGTGCCTTCAGCGTCCTCAGTGCCCTCAGTGTCCTCGGGGTCCTCGTCGGCGTTACGCGCAATGGCAATCAGTGTGTCGCCCTCACCGAGGTTCATCAAGCGCACCCCCTTGGTTTGCCGTCCGGCCTTACGCACCTGACGTGCCCTCGTTCGGATGACACCGCCTCCGGAGGTGATGGCGTAGAGCTCGGTGTCATCGTCGACGATCAACGCTCCGACCAGAGTGCCACGCTTGGGGTCGTACTGGATGGTCAAAATGCCCTTACCACCTCGGCCCTGCGCGGTGTACTCGCTGATCGCGGTCCGCTTGGCATAGCCACCGGACGTCGCGACCAGCAGATACGTGTCCTCGCGCACGACGTTCAGCGAGAGCAGCTTGTCCTCTTCGTTGAAGCGCATGCCCTGCACACCGGAGGTGGCCCGACCCATCGGCCGCAACGCGTCATCGGTTGCCGAGAAGCGGATCGACTGCCCCTTCGCGGAGACCAGCAGCAGGTCATCCTCTGCGGAACACAGCACCGCACCCACCAGCTCGTCGCCGTCGCGCAGGTTCACCGCGACGATGCCGCCCGACCGGTTCGAGTCGAAGTCGGTGAGCTTGGACTTCTTCACCAGACCGTTGCGGGTGGCCAGCACCAGGTAGGGCGCATCCTCGTAGCTCTTGATCTGGATGACCTGCGCGATGCGCTCCTCGGGCTGGAACGCCAGCAGGTTCGCGACATGTTGGCCGCGGGCCGTCCTGGACGCCTCCGGGAGCTCGTAGGCCTTCGCGCGGTAGACCCGGCCCTGCGTGGTGAAGAACAGGATCCAGTCGTGCGTGGAGCCGACGAAGAAGTGCCGGACGATGTCGTCCTGCTTGAGGCCGGCGCCCTGCACACCCTTGCCGCCGCGCTTCTGGCTGCGGTACAGATCGGACTTGGTCCGCTTGGCGTAGCCGGTGTCGGTGATCGTGACGACCACCTCCTCGCGCGCGATCAGATCCTCGTCGGCGACGTCGCCGTCGGCGGGGATGATGCGGGTGCGCCGGTCGTCGCCGTACTTCTCGACGAGCTCAGCGAGCTCCTCGTGCACGATCGCGCGCTGACGCTCCGGCTTGGCCAGGATGTCCTCGAGGTCGGCGATCTCGGCCTCGATCTTGGCCAGATCGTCGACGATGCGCTGGCGTTCCAGTGCGGCGAGGCGCCGCAGCTGCATGTCGAGGATGGCCTGAGCCTGGATGTCATCGATGTCGAGGAGCTCGATGAGACCGGCCCGCGCGATGTCGACGGTCTGCGACGCCCGGATCAACGCGATGACCTCGTCAAGGGCGTCGAGTGCCTTGACCAGTCCGCGCAGGATGTGGGCCCGCTCATTGGCCTTGCGCAACCGGTAGGTGGTGCGCCGGACGATGACTTCGAGCTGATGGACCACGTACAGACGGATCAGCTGATCCAGGCGCAGGGTGCGGGGAACACCGTCGACGATCGACAGCATGTTCGCGCCGAAGCTGGTCTGCAGCTGGGTGTGCTTGTAGAGGTTGTTCAGCACCACCTTGGCCACGGCATCACGCTTGACCTCGACGACGATCCGCAGTCCGACGCGGTCGCTGCTCTGGTCCTCGATGTTGGAGATACCCGCGAGCTTGCCGTCGCGCACCTGGTCGGCGATCGAGGTGATGAAGTTGTCGTGGTTGACCTGGTAGGGCAGCTCGGTGATGACCAGCAGGGTGCGGCCCCGCGAGTCCTCCTCGATCTCGACGACGCCCCGCATGCGGATCGAACCGCGACCCGTCGTGTAGGCGTCGTGAATACCCTGCGAGCCGACGATCAGACCGTAGGTGGGAAAGTCCGGTCCCTTGACCCTCTCGGTGACCGCGGCGAGCGTGCTCTCCTCGTCGGCCTCGTAGTTATCCAGGCACCAGAAGACTGCCTCCGCGAGCTCGCGCAGGTTGTGCGGCGGCATGTTGGTGGCCATGCCGACCGCGATACCGCCCGAGCCGTTGGCCAGCAGGTTGGGGAACCGGCTCGGCAGAACGGTCGGCTCCTGCACGCGGCCGTCATAGTTCGGGACGAAATCGACTGTCTCCTCGTCGATCTCGCGCAGCATCTCCATGGCCAACGGCGTGAGGCGCGCCTCGGTGTAACGCATGGCGGCCGGCGGATCGTTACCCGGTGAGCCGAAGTTGCCCTGACCGTCGACCAGGGGGTAACGCAGCGACCACGGCTGGGCCATTCGGACCAGGGTGTCGTAGATCGACGAGTCGCCGTGCGGATGGTAGTTACCCATCGTCTCGGCAACGGATCTCGCCGATTTCGCGTGACCGCGGTCGGGCCGGAACCCGGAGTCGTACATGGCGTAGAGCACGCGCCGGTGTACGGGCTTGAGACCGTCTCGGACCTCGGGGAGGGCGCGGCCGACGATGACGCTCATGGCGTAATCGATGTAGCTGCGCTGCATCTCCTGCTGGATGTCGACCGGTTCGATCCGATCAGTGGTGGCGCCGTCGTCTCCCGGGGGGAGGGTCGTGTCTGTCATGTGCTCCTCGCTCGTCTATGAGCAGCTAGGGATTCGGTTCCTGGAGTCGGGCATCGCGGAATCACACGTCGAGGAAGCGAACATCTCTCGCGTTCCGGGTGATGAAGCTGCGGCGGGCTTCCACGTCCTCGCCCATGAGGATTGAGAAGAGCTCGTCGGCCGATGCGGCGTCGTCGAGCGTGATCCGACGCAGGACGCGGGCACTGGGATCCATTGTGGTCTCCCACAATTCCTTCGCGTCCATCTCGCCGAGACCCTTGTAACGCTGGATCCCGTCCTCGGTGTTGATCCTCCGACCGGCGGCCCGACCGGCCTCGAGCAGTCCGTCCCGCTCACGATCGGAGTAGGCGAACTCGGGCTCACTGCGCTGCCACTTGAGCTTGTACAGCGGCGGCTGTGCGAGGAAGACGTGCCCATTCTCGATGAGCGGCTTCATGAATCGGAACAACAACGTCAGCAGCAGCGTGGAGATGTGCTGGCCGTCGACGTCGGCGTCGGCCATCAGCACGATCTTGTGATACCGCAGTTTTGTGATGTCAAACTCATCGTGAATGCCGGTACCGAGCGCTGTGATGATCGCCTGGACTTCGGTGTTCTTCAGCACGCGGTCGATGCGTGCCTTCTCGACGTTGATGATCTTGCCGCGCAGGGGCAGGATCGCCTGATACATCGAGTCGCGGCCGCTCTTCGCCGAGCCACCGGCCGAGTCGCCCTCCACCACATAGACTTCCGAGAGCCGCGGATCGGTGGAACGGCAGTCCGCGAGCTTGCCTGGCAACCCGCCGATATCGGTAGCGCTCTTGCGGCGCACCAACTCTCGCGCCTTGCGCGCGGCGAGCCGGGCCTGTGCCGACGAAACCGCCTTGTTCACAACGGTCTTCGCCTCCGCCGGGTTCGCCTCAAACCAGTGCGTCAGCTGCTCGTTACAGATCTTCTGCACGAACGACTTGACCTCGGTGTTGCCGAGCTTGGTCTTGGTCTGACCCTCGAACTGCGGATCGCTGACCTTGACGGAGATGACCGCGGCAAGACCCTCGCGGATGTCGTCACCCGTGAGGTTGGCGTCCTTCTCCTTCAGCAGCTTCTTGTCCTTGGCGTACTTGTTCACCACCGTGGTCAGCGCACTACGGAAGCCCTCCTCGTGGGTGCCGCCCTCATGCGTGTTGATGGTGTTGGCGAACGTGTGCACCGACTCCGAATAGCCGGCGTTCCACTGCATCGCGATCTCGACCTCGTGGCCGGGACCCTTGCCGTCGAAGGCGATGATGCTCTGCTGAATTGGGGTCTTGGTGCGGTTGATGTGCTTGACGTAGTCGACCAGGCCGCCGGGGTAGTGGAAGGTGCGGTGCTTGACCTTGTGCGGGCCCTTGGCCTCCGCCTCAACCTGGTCCGCGGTCTTGGGCGCCTCGGCGGTGTCGCTGACGACCTCGTCCACCACCTGATCGACGGTCACGCGCTCATCGACCAGATCGATGGTGAGGCCCTTGTTGAGGAAGGCCATCTCCTGGAGACGACGCGCGACGGTCTCGAAGTCGTACTCGGTGGTCTCGAAGATCTCCGGGTCGGCCCAGAATCTGATGGTAGTGCCGGTCTTCTTCGTCGGCCCACCCTGTTTGAGCGTGCCGGGAACTGAGCGGTCGTAATACTGGAACCACTCCGAGCCGTCCCGCAGAATCGTGGCCTCGAGCCGGGTGGACAGCGCGTTGACCACCGACACACCCACGCCGTGGAGCCCACCACTGACGTTGTAACCGCTGTTCTCGCCGCCGAACTTACCGCCGGCGTGCAGCTGCGTCATGACGACATCGACCGTGGGAACACCTGTTGCGTGCATCGCCACGGGAATACCGCGGCCGTCGTCGGTGACCTGGACGCTGCCGTCGCCGAGGATCTTGACGTCGACCCTGGTGGCGTAGCCGGCCATCGCCTCGTCGATCGCGTTGTCGACGACCTCCCACACCAGGTGGTGCAGACCACGCTCACCAGTGGACCCGATGTACATGCCCGGACGCTTCCGGACGGCCTCGAGACCCTCGAGAATGGTGATCGATTCGGCGCCGTACTCGTTCGCAGGACTGTTCTTCTGGGCAGCCACGTTGGACGCGTCTCCTTGGTCTTTGCAGGGGGATGCTCGCTAGGGGGACGATGCCCCTGACGGATCTGCCGTAAGTCTACCGTCAGCCACCGTCAGCACTGATTCTGAGGCGGCGTTTCTGTGTACCTAATTGCGACGTGCGCGGAATTTCTCGGTTATCCCCTCGTCCGGCCGCTCGCGAGCGTCTCATTTCGGATTCAAAAGGCTCTCAGCGATCGTCCAGCAGCTGTCTCAGCCATAGGTGTCGCGCGGCCCGCGTCCGGCGATGTGCAACTTGCCCTTGCGCCAGTTCGGCGCGGTCGGACCCACGATCTTCAACGACTTTACGACGCCGTCACCGACGGCCGCGGCGATCTTGGCCAGGAGTTGGGCCTGCACCATTCGCAGTTGGGTGGCCCACGCGGTCGACTCCGCCACCACCGTCAAGACGCCCTCACGCAGGACCGATGGGGTCGCGTGTTCGGCGATCTGTTCCCCGACCACCTCGGACCACTTCCCAAACACCGCACCCTCGGAGACTTTGGGGGTCCAGCCGCGGCGGCGGGCGAGGTCCATGGTCGCCGCGCCCAACGTCTGGGGATCTCGAGCATCGGGACCTGGCCCCGACCACGTTCTGCGCCGACCCCGGTTACCGCCAGCGATCTTCTTGGCGGGGGAGTTACCCCCCCTGCCGACATCCTTCCCCTGACTGCGCGCGGCGCCGCGTGCCTCCTCCAACGTCCGGCGCACCAGATCCATCCCCGCGAGGTGCGCGAGGTGCTCCGGTGGGCCTCCAGGCTCGTCAGTCATTCGATCACCTCCGAAGTGCGTCCGTCGTCGTCCTCGCGCATACCTATCCTTACCCGACGCGCATCCCAGTCCGAGGGAATGTCGTCGGCCACCGCGGCGGTGACCAACACCTGTTCGGCCGAGGACGCGACGCCCACGAGTGCGCGCCTGCGGGCGTCGTCGAGTTCGGCGAAGACGTCATCGAGAAGCAGCACCGGGTCGGTACCCTCCTGGCGCAGCAGCTCGTAGGCGGCAAGCCGCAGCGACAATGCCATCGACCACGATTCCCCATGGCTGGCAAAGCCTTTCGCCGGGTGGTCGCCAAGCCGCAGTTCGAGATCGTCACGGTGTGGTCCGACCAGGCAGACACCGCGCTCGAGTTCCGCGGAGCGCCGGCCGGCGAGTTCCGCCAGGAGTGCGGCCTCATACATCTCGATGTCGACGGTGCCCGCGGCCGCCTCCGCCTCGACCGTGTCCACCGAGCTGCGGTAGCGCACCGCCGCGGGGCGCGACTCCGGCGCCAGCAGTTGATAGGCCTTGACCACCTCGGGCGCGAGCTGGGTGATGAGCGCGACCCTGGCCGCGATGAGCTGCGCACCGTAGGTTGCGAGGTGGCCGTCCCACACGTCGAGGGTGTCTAAAGCGCTTGTGTCACTGCGGAATCGAGCACCAGAGGCGGTCTTGAGGAGTGCGGTGCGCTGCCGCACCACCTTGTCGTAGTCGGCACGGACACCGGCGATCGACGGTCGCCGCGTCGTCGCGAGCTCATCGAGAAACCGTCGTCGTTCACCCGGATCCCCGCGCACCAGCGCCAGGTCCTCCGGCGCGAACAGCACGGACTGCAGAACACCGAGGACTTCACGGGCGCTTCGCACGGGGGAGCGGTTCAGCCTGGCCTTGTTGGCGCGCCCGGAGGTGATCTCCAGGTCGATCGCGAGCTCACGTCCCTCGTTGACGACGATCGTCGAGACCACGGCGCGCTCGGCGCCCACCCTGATCAACGGAGCGTCCGAACCCACCCGGTGCGAACTCAGCGTCGATTGATACCACAGGGCCTCAACGATATTCGTCTTGCCGAAGCCGTTCGGGCCGACGAACACCGTGCGGCCTGGTTCCAGCTCAAGTTCGACCTTCGGCCACGACCGGAAGTCGGTCAAACCCACGTGACGAACGTACAAATTCCTGTACCCGAGTCCTATCCCCGATGTGCTTGGCTCCCGCTGGCCGAATCAGCCAGACTTCGAGATCCTCTGGACGGCGTGACCACCGAACTGATTGCGCAGGGCCGCGACCGCCTTCATGGTCGGCGAGTCATCCTGCCTGGACAGGAAGCGTGCGAACAACGATGCCGCAATTCCCGGAACCGGCACACGCAACCTGATCGCCTCTTCGACGGTCCACCGTCCCTCACCGGAATCCTCTGTGTAGCCACTGATATCGGCGAGCTCGGGATCCTCCTTGAGGGCCTTGGCCAGGAGCTGCTGCAACCAGGACCGCACGACGGTGCCGTTGGTCCACGCCTGGTAGACCGCTTGGGGATCCTTGACCAGGTCCTCGGCGGCGAGGATCTCATAGCCCTCGGCGTAAGCCGTCATCAACGCGTACTCGACGCCGTTGTGCACCATCTTCGCGAAGTGTCCCGCTCCGACCGGGCCGACGTGGACGAATCCGTCGGCGAGCTCGCCCGGCGGTCGCAGCGTCTCGAAGATGGGCATGACTCGAGCGACATCCTCATCGCTGCCGCCGACCATGAGGCCGTAACCCTCGGTCAGGCCCCAGATACCACCGGACACGCCGGCGTCGATGAAGCCAATCCCCTTGTCCGCCAAGAGTTTCGCGTGTGGCGCATCCTCGGTGTATCGGGAGTTTCCTCCGTCGATGACCAGGTCACCCTCACCCAGCTCATTGGCGAGCTCAACGATGGTGTCGTGTGTGACCTCACCGGAGGGAACCATGACCCAGACCACGCGCGGGGCCTGCAGTGCACTGGCGAGACCAGCCAGCGTCGGGACGTCGGTGACTTCTGGGCGGGGGTCGTAGCCGACGACCTCATGTCCGCCCTCGCGCAGACGTTCCCGCATGTTGAAGCCCATTTTACCGAGGCCGACCAAGCCCAATTGCATGTGTGTGCTCTCCTGGCGTAGCTAGGGCCGGTCAGCCCGGGAGCCGCACCGGCATCAACAGATAGACGTAGTCAGTGTTACCCGCGGGGTACGGCCCGGACGAATCGGCGTACCCATCGTCGTCACCGGTTGGCCGCAACACGGCGGGCCTGCTGGGGGTGGTGAACCCGAAGGTCACCTTCTCCGAGTGCAGCGAGGCCAGTCCATCGGTGAGGTAGGTCGGGTTGAACGCGATGGTCAGAGGCTCACCGAAGAACTCGACCGGCAGATCCTCCTCGGCCCGACCGACGTCGTCGGCGCCGGCGGAGAGCCGCAGGACATCGGAGTCGAACTCCATCCGCACCTGGGCGCCACGATCGGCGACCAGTGCGACGCGTTTGATCGCCTCGGTGAGCTCGGCAACCGCGATGGTGGCCACGGCGGTGTGCTCGGATGGCAGCAGCTGGCGGAACTTCGGGAACTCCGCGTCCAGCAGACGACTGGTGGTCTGCTTTCCCGCGCTGCGAATGCCCAACAGGCCGTCTTGACCGACAGAGGCTCCCGATCCCAGCGACAACTGGACATCAGATCCCGAGCTGCTGGCCTTGGCCGCCTCGGACAGGGTCTTGGCGGGTACCAGCACCGCGGCCTCGATATCAGCCGATGCGGTTGACCAGTTGAGCTCGCGAACTGCGAGACGAAAGCGGTCGGTGGCGGCCATGACGACCTTCTCGCCGGAGATCTCGACGCGGATGCCGGTGAGCATCGGCAACGTGTCATCACGACCCGCGGCGACCGCGACCTGGCCGATGGCCTGGGCGAAGAGATCTGAGGACACCACCCCGGTCTCCTCGGGGAGCGCCGGCAGCGCCGGGTAGTCCTCGACGGCCATCGTGGGAAGCGAGAATCGTGCGCTTCCGCAGCTCAACGACACGCGGGTGCCCTCGACGGTGACATCCACCGGCTTGGCCGGGAGGGCCTTGGTGATGTCAGACAACAACCGCCCGGAGACGAGAACGCTTCCCGGAGAAGCGATTTCGGCTGCAACGCGGACTTCCGCGGACACCTCGTAGTCGTAGCCGGAGATCGTGAGCCCATCATCGGAGCCGGTCAACAGCACGCCGGAGAGAACGGGGACGGTTGGTCTGGTCGGCAGGATGCGTGCGACCCACGCCACTGCTTCGGCGAAGTCCTCGCGAACCAGGCGAACCTTCAGATCGGTGAGGCCGGCAGTCGTCGCCGCGTCCATAGCGTCCCTTCGAAGAAAAATCTCATACAACAAGCGCTAAGCAGCGGTTTTGCGACGCTTGCGCGATCAGCAGTGACGCTGCGGTATGACGACCGTACCTGTCATCGAATAACAACCGTAGATCCTCGCGCCGCATCTTGAAAGCTAATCGATCGGAGTGAGCGCTCGTCGCGTGAGCCGTGGCGGATGTCTCGGATCGATGTTTCCCCAAGCCCCTACTTTTAAATGAAATCTATCTAGATATATGAGTAACAGTAATAGGGCCTGTGGAACCTGTGGATGGAGCCATCGGAGTGCAGGTCGACACCGGTCACTGCTCGTGGGTGAGCTGTGGACGACACGCCGGACGAATTTCGGCCCATGTGTATGGGCTGCGTGTCGTGCTGGAACTGGGGGACTCGTGGATGGCGACTCCAAGGTTGTACACAGCTGTGTCCACGAGGTCTGTGTGTGACAGAGGATACGTCCGGGGCAGAAGTTTCTTTGAGATTAGTTCTGCCGATCGGCCCACAGACGCCCCAACGAGACGAATTCCGGTGTGCGCGGGCCAGATCGGCGGCGCGGATGGGACGTGATTTTGCGGCGAATGGCGCGCGAAAGACAGCGCGCGAACACAGCGCGCGGAATAGAGGTAGGGGGACGGGTCAGCGCTTGGAGCGCTGCCGGATCCTGGTGGTGAGCTCGGTGACGTGATCGAAGATCTCACGTCGCTCGGCCATCTCACCGCGGATCTTCTTCTCGGCGTACATCACCGTGGTGTGATCGCGGCCGAAGGCCTGCCCGATCTTGGGCAGGGACAGGTCGGTGAGCTCGCGGCACAGATACATCGCGATCTGGCGCGACTGGGCCAGTGAGCGGGTCTTACCGGGCCCCCGAAGCTCCTCGACCGCGGTCTCGAAGTAGTCCGCGGTGACCGCCATGATCGTGGCGGTACTGATCTGCATGGTGCTGGAGTCGGAGATGAGGTCACGCAGGACTATCTCGGCGAGCGACTTGCTGATCGGGGTCTTGTTGAGCGACGCGAACGCGGTGACGCGGATAAGGGCCCCCTCGAGCTCGCGGATATTGCGTTCGATGCTGCTGGCGATCAGTTCCATGACATCGCCGGGCACGTCGAGGCGGTCCATCTGCGCCTTCTTGCGCAAGATGGCGATACGGGTCTCGAGCTCAGGCGGCTGAACATCGGTGATCAGGCCCCACTCGAAGCGGGTCCGGAGACGGTCTTCCAGCGTCGCCAGCTGCTTCGGCGGCCGATCGGAGGAGATGACGATCTGCTTGTTCGCGTTGTGCAGCGTGTTGAACGTGTGGAAGAACTCCTCCTGGATGCCTTCCTTACCCTCAATGAACTGAATGTCGTCGACGAGCAGGACGTCGATATCGCGGTAGCTGCGCTTGAACGACGCCTTGCGGTCGTCGCGGAGCGAGTTGATGAAGTCGTTGGTGAATTCCTCGGTGGACACGTACTTGACGCGCATACCGGGGAACAGCCGCTGGGCGTAGTTACCGGCGGCGTGCAGCAGGTGGGTCTTGCCGAGGCCGGACTCACCCCAGATGAAGAGCGGGTTGTAGGCGCGGGCAGGCGCCTCGGCGATGGCGAGGGTGGCCGCGTGGGCGAACCGGTTCGACGCCCCGATGACGAAGGTCTCGAAGGTGTAGCGGCGGTTGAGGCTGACATCCGGCGTCTCGCCCCTGGGCGGCCGGTTGGTGAAGTAACTCGGCCACGTGGCCTCGGCGCTGGCGAGCGCCTCCTGATCGTCATCGACTTCGTCGGCTTCGGGCAGGGGGGCCGGGACGCGATCGTCGTGTTGATCGGTCTCGGGTCCTGGATCGGCGATCCGCACCCCCAGTTCGACGCGCTGACCGAGACGCCGGCTGAGGCTTGTCACGATGTGCTCGCGGAGGTGTCGCTCGATCTCGTTCTGGACGAACGGGGTCGGAACCGACAACAGGGCAAATCCCTCGGTGATGACCAGGGGCTTGACCAATTTCAACCACGCCCTTTGCTGGGGCGTGAGGGCAGGTAGTGCGCCGACACCGTTGTCGGTGTCGCGGCCTGTGCCGCCTCCGTTGAGCTCGGTGACGACGTCATTCCAGATGGCGACGAAGGGAGGATCGGGGTCCGTCGTCAAAGACACGCACCTCCTCGAGGCCCGTCAGCTGAGACGGAAGAATATATCGAAACGAAAACTGTCCACATAGTTATCCACAGGCTGTGGATAGTGGACAGCCGTCATCGTGCTGATGTCTATTCATGGGGACGGTCTGGTCCCGGAGCTCGTCACAGTTGTCGACGTCTGTGGGCTCGCAGGTGATGACCATCCTCGGTTGTTGTCGATCGCCGTTAAGTCTGAACCGGCACTGCCAGAAGTTAACAGGTTTCAGGACGGGTGGCCAACCGTTCTGCAACATTTATCGGGGCTTCCTGTGCACGTCTTGGGCAGGGTGAAGCAGGGGTGAAGAATGTGACGAATGTGGTGTCCGCCGGGTCCGGGTAGAGCGGTTTGACCTAGGGATATCTCGTCAGTACCCTCGAACAGTCGCCCGAACGTGGCGACACGGCTGCGACCCGGAGTTTCGGGCTTACGCGCCGGGGCTCGCAAGCGGCTCGGATCATCACACTCACGTGATGGTGTGTGCCGCCACACGAACGAGGAGTAACAGCCGTGGCCAAGGGCAAGCGGACTTTCCAGCCCAACAACCGCCGTCGTGCGCGCGTGCACGGCTTCCGGCTCCGTATGCGGACCCGTGCGGGTCGCGCCATCGTGTCCGCGCGGCGCAGCAAGGGCCGTCGCTCTCTCACTGCGTGATTAGCCGCAGGGTCTAGCGCAGTGCTTCCGGCCCAGTACCGGATGACACGGTCGACGGATTTTGGGCTGACGGTCAACCGAGGTGTGCGGGCCGTCCAGCCCGACTTGGTCGTGCACTCTCTGCGTTCTGCTGTTGTCGACGAGGTCGGCGCCCCCCAGATGGCACCCAAGATCGGTCTGGTGGTGTCGAAGTCAGTGGGGAACGCCGTCGTCCGCCACCGGGTAGCCCGTCGGCTGCGTGGTGTGGCGCGCGGTGTCATCGAAGATCTTGAGCCCGGGGACCGGTTGGTCATCCGGGCATTGCCGGGTAGTCGCGATGCGATCTCGGCACGTCTGGATCAACAACTCCGAGCGGCACTGCGCAAGGCGCGGTTGGAGCCCGGGGTCCGTCGATGAACAGATCGAGCAGGCGCTGGTCACCGTCTAGGGGGCTGGCTCGCGCCGCGATCTACCTGATCGACATCTATCGCAACATGATCTCTCCGTTCCGTCCGCCGGCCTGTCGCTTCACCCCGACCTGTAGCCAGTACGCGGTCGATGCGCTGCGTGAGCACGGGTTCGCCCGTGGAGCGTGGCTGGCGGTGGTGCGGCTCGCGAAGTGCGGGCCGTGGCATCGCGGAGGATGGGACCCGATACCAGAACCGCGGCACCACCACCATGCGGATGCGGCCGCGACGTTGAGGAGCGATTCACTTGTTTAACTGGGCGAGCCTGGACTACATCTACTATCCGGTCTCGGCGATCATGTGGGTCTGGTACAAGATCTTCGGTTTCCTGCTCGGGCCCTCGAACTTCTTCGCATGGGCGCTGTCGGTGATGTTCCTCGTCTTCACATTGCGCGCCATCCTGTACAAGCCGTTCGTTCGCCAGATCGAGACCACGCGGCAGATGCAGGAGCTGCAACCTCAGATCAAGGCACTGCAGAAGAAGTACGGCAAGGATCGCCAGCGCATGGCGTTGGAGATGCAGAAGCTGCAGAAGGACCACGGGTTCAACCCCATCCTCGGCTGCCTTCCGATGCTCGCTCAGGTGCCAGTGTTCCTCGGCTTGTTCCATGTGCTGCGGTCGTTCAACCGGACACAGGGTGGCTTCGGCCAGATCCAGTTGACGGTCGAGCAGAACCGGGCGACCGGCAACTACTTCTTCAACGCGACCGACGTCGGCCACTTCCTGGACGCGAACCTCTTCGGCGCACCGCTCGGTGCCACCATGATTCAGACGAGCGGTCTGGACGCGTTCCTCGAGTTTGACCGCATGGCCGTCATCCTGGTGGGCCTGCCGCTGATGGTCCTCGCGGGTATCGCCACCTACTTCAACAGCCGGGCGTCAGTGGCGCGGCAGAGTCCGGAAGCGGCCGCGAATCCGCAGACCGCGATGATGAACAAGCTGGCGCTGTACGTGTTCCCACTCGGTGTGGTCGTCGGCGGACCCTTCTTGCCGCTCGCCGTGATCCTCTACTGGGTGGCCAACAACATCTGGACGTTCGGCCAGCAGCACTACGTGTTCGGCAAGATCGAGAAGCGCGAGGAAGCCGCCAAGCTCGAGGCGCTGGAACGCCGCGCCGCCAACGCGCCGGCACCGGGAGTCAAGCCCAAGCGCTCGAACAAGCCGAGTCCCGGTGCCAAGCCTGTGGCCGGTGCCAAGCCCGCGGCCAAGCAGGCGGACGTGGATAAGGCATCGACGGCTGAGTTGACGGAGTCCGCGGGGGAAGAGGTCGCGGCACTCGACGACACGACACCGGACGCGTCGAAGGGTACGGCGGCCCCGCCACCGGCGAAGGGTTCGCGCCCCGGCGCAGCCAAGGCGACACCGCGCCGGAATACCAACGGTCCGCGCAAGCGGAAGTCTTAACCGGATCCGAAGGCGGGGATCACCCCGCCATTGCACCGGTGAACGAGGAAGGACGAACATGACAGACGCTGATACGACTGAGCGCGCCGTGGAAGCCGACGACGCGCCCAAGACCGAGGATCTCGAGGAGCGACTGGTCGCCGAGGGGGAGATCGCCGGAGACTATCTCGAGGAGCTCCTGGACCTCCTGGACTTCGACGGGGACATCGATCTGGATGTCGAGGGTGACCGCGCGATCGTCAGCATCGACGGTGGGGCCGACCTGAACAAGCTCGTCGGTCGCAAGGGCGAGGTTCTCGACGCGTTGCAGGAACTGACGCGGTTGGCGGTGCACCAGAAGACCGGTGAGCGCAGTCGCTTGATGTTGGACATCGCCCGGTGGCGTCGGCGTCGCCGTGATGAGTTGGCCGCGCTCGGTGACCGGATCGCTCAGCGCGTGCTGGAGAGTGGCCAACGCGAAGAACTCGACCCGATGACACCGTTCGAGCGGAAGATCGTCCACGACGCCGTCGCGGCGGTGGACGGTGTTCGCAGTGAGAGCGAGGGCGCCGAGCCGTCTCGTCGGGTCGTCGTCCTACCGAGTTGACGGGTCCTGCCCGGCTGACGTGATCAGCCCGCGCGGACCCTCGCGCAAGAGTTACACCCATGTAGTTCCCACGGCCCGGGGCGGAGGATTGTTTCACGTGAAACATGGCGAGGCGCCTCCTCCGCCGCCGGAGGCCGTGCGCGTATTCGGTACGCGAATCTCAGAGGCCGAACGCTACGTAGGCATCCTCGCGAGTGCCGGCATTGAGCGGGGCCTTCTCGGGCCCTCCGAAGTCGACAGGCTCTGGGGGAGGCATGTCCTCAATAGCGCCGCTGTCGCCGAACTCGTGTCGGACGGCGAGACGGTTGTCGACATCGGGAGTGGCGCCGGCCTGCCGGGTATCCCGATGGCATTGGCCCGTCCCGGCGCGCGCATCACCCTCGTGGAGCCGCTCTTGCGGCGTGCAGACTTTCTCTCCGAAGTGGTCGAGCAGCTCGGCCTCGACGTCGCGGTGATCCGCGGTCGTGCGGAGGACAAGGCAGTTCTCAGTCAGGTATCGGAAGCCGACGTCGTGACGTCACGTGCCGTCGCGTCCCTCGACAAGATCGCGAGATGGAGCATGCCGCTCCTGCGCGTGGACGGTCGGATGTTGGCCATGAAGGGCGAACGCGCCCAGGAGGAAGTCGACGAACACCGGCGAGTCCTGGACTCATTAGGTGCGGTCGACGTGAGGGTGGTGAGATGTGGCGTGAACTATTTGACTCCACCCGCAACCGTGGTCGTGGCGCAGCGCGGCAAGCAGTCAAGGCGAGCCGGCCGCACATCGCGGCCGGGCAGGAGCAGCTCATGAAACCAGGAAAGCGCGGCGTCGTGCGCGGCGCCGCACGCCCATCGGCCGACAATGTTTCACGTGAAACATGGCTCTCGCCGGGGGATGGCCAGAGCGGAGATCCGATGACGGCCAGCGCGGGGGACACCCCGATCGGAGCTGAGGCCGAGCGTGCCGTCAGCCTCCTCCACAAGGTCAAGCGGCAGGGACTCCCTCGTCCCGAACGCCAGCGCGTCTTCACCATCGCCAACCAGAAGGGCGGCGTCGGAAAGACCACCACGGCGGTCAACATCGCCGCGGCTCTGGCACTGCAGGGTCTCAAGACGCTTGTGATCGACCTCGACCCCCAGGGCAACGCGAGCACAGCGCTGGGCATCGAGCACCGGGAGGGCACCCCGTCGTCGTACGAGGTGTTGATCGGTGAGATCACGCTGGAGGAGGCGCTGCAGCGCAGCCCGCACAATGAACGCCTCTACTGCGTGCCCGCGACGATCGACCTGGCCGGCGCCGAGATCGAGTTGGTCAGCATGGTCGCGCGCGAGGGTCGGCTGCGAAACGCACTGGCCGGCCTCAAGGACTACGACTTCGACTACGTGTTCATCGACTGCCCGCCGTCGCTCGGGCTGTTGACGATCAACGCTCTGGTGGCAGCACCCGAGGTGCTGATCCCGATCCAGTGCGAGTACTACGCCCTCGAGGGGGTGGGCCAGCTGCTGCGCAATATCGAGATGGTGAAGGCGCATCTCAATCAGAGCCTCGAGGTCACCACCGTGATCCTGACGATGTACGACGGACGGACCAGGCTGGCCGACCAAGTCGCCGAGGACGTCAGGGCGCACTTCGGAGATAAGGTGTTGCGGACGGTGATCCCGCGCAGCGTCAAGGTGTCAGAGGCGCCGGGTTACGGAATGACGATCCTGGATTACGACCCGGGATCTCGGGGTGCGATGAGCTATCTCGACGCCAGCCGGGAACTTGCCGAACGCGGTACGACGAAGGGACAGCGATGATCACGGGGGTACGGCGATGACTCAGCCGCGCAAGAGAACCGGTCTCGGCCGCGGACTGGCCTCGTTGATTCCGACTGGCCCCGCCGACGGAGGCGGTGACGGTGACGGGTTCGGCCACCGGATGGGCGACGCCGCGGCCGATGTGGTCCTGGGCGGAGCTCCCGTGGCTGCGGAGCCCTCCCCGGTGGGTGCCGTCTACCGGGAGATCGACCCGACGGCGATCGAACCGAACCCCCGGCAGCCGCGCACCGTCTTCGACGGTGAGGCGCTCGCCGAACTGGTGCACTCCATCCGTGAGTTCGGCCTCATGCAGCCCATCGTCGTGCGACCCGTGGAATCGGCGCCGGGTGGACCGCGGTACCAGCTCGTCATGGGGGAGCGGAGGTGGCGCGCGGCGCAGGAGGCTGGCCTCGACACGATCCCCGCGATCGTCCGTGAGACCGCGGATGACAGCATGCTGCGCGACGCGCTGCTCGAGAACATCCATCGCGCGCAGCTGAACCCGTTGGAAGAGGCGGCGGCCTATCAGCAGCTGCTCGACGAGTTCGGTGTCACCCACGAGGAACTGGCGGCCCGGATCGGGCGGTCACGTCCGGTGATCACGAACATGATCCGGTTGATGCGGCTTCCGGTGGCGGTACAGCGTCGGGTGGCGGCGGGTGTGTTGTCGGCGGGACATGCGCGGGCAGTGCTATCCCTCGAAGGGGGACCGGAGAAGCAGGAAGAGCTCGCGGCCCGGATCGTGGCGGAGGGGCTGTCGGTCCGCGCCACGGAGGAATACGTCACGCTGGCCAACCGCGAGCAGGAACCCACGCCGTCGGCGCCGCGTCGCAAGCCGATCCAGATGCCCGGCCTCCAGGACGTTGCTGAGAAGCTGTCCTCGGCGTTCGACACCCGCGTCACCGTGAGCCTCGGCAAACGGAAGGGCAAGATCGTGGTCGAGTTCGGCTCGGTCGACGACCTTCAGCGAATTGTGGACCTGATGAACGCTGCGAAGCCATGACCTACCACACGGCGTAATTACGTCACTGTGACACACGACCGGGTTGAGTCGGCGCTCACACACCTCGCAGGGAGGAAATACGTTGTCCGCCAGCCACATTCGGTTCTCGACCGCACCTGCCGTGCGCTTGGAGGACCACGCGCGGCCGACGGCGTCGCTGTCTCCTATTCTGGATGGACAGCCTTGCCCGTTTTCTGAAACCAGGGGGGTCTAGTGTCCGCCCGCATCACGCCGCTGCGGCTCGAAGCCTTCGAGCAGTTGCCCAAGCACGCGCGGCGGTGTGTCTTCTGGGAAGTCGACCCCTCAACTCTCGGAGGCGACGATCATCTCGCCGATCCCGAGTTCGAGAAGGAGGCGTGGCTGTCCATGGTCATGCTCGAGTGGGGCTCATGCGGGCAGATGGCCCTGTCATGCGAACCCGACGACGAGGGATTCGGCGGACCCGTTGACGACGTCGAGGCACCCTGCCTCGGATATGCGTTCTATGCGCCGCCCCGCGCGGTACCCCGCGCCAGGCTGTTCCCGTCCGGACCGGTGAGCGCCGACGCGGTTCTGCTCACCTCGATGGGGGTCGAGGCGGGCGCTGACATCGGCGGGCTGTCGGGCGGTCTCGTCACCGCGGTGGTGGGGGACCTGGTCCGCCGCGGCGTTCGCGCGCTGGAGGCATTCGGCCGGACTGCGGAAGCAGCCGAGCTTGTCGATCCAGAAATGGTCACGCCGGAATTGCGACTCGCGGTCGAGGCGCTCGGGGACTGCTCGGCGGATCAGTGCATTCTTGAGGCCGACTTCTTGACCGATGTCGGTTTCGTCGTCGTCTCCCCGCACCGGTACTTCCCGCGGCTACGTCTCGAACTCGAGCAGGGGCTGGGATGGAAGGCCGACGTCGAGGCGGCACTCGAGAGGCTCTTCGAGAGTGCACAACTCAGCCAACCGGTGGGCGCCGGTGCGGGTTCCTACCGCTGAGATCAGCCCTTGGCTGCTTGCTCGACCGACATCTCGTGCGCGAGAAGCTCTGCGAACGTGAAGGTTCCGGTCGGGCGGTCGTTCTTACCGAGAAGGTACAGCCGCTTCACGGCCGCCAGAATGCCCTCGGCGATGCTGTCGCGGGTCGCCGGCGATACCAGCAGGTCGCGATCATGCGGATTGCTCACGTAGCCGATGTCGACCTGAACCGTGGGCATTCGGGTGAGGCGCAGCAGATCCCACGTCCGGCCGTGCGTGCGGCAGTCGCGTAATCCGGATCGCGCCACCACTTCTCGCTGAATGAAGTCGGCCAGATTGCGCCCGATCGTGGACACCGACCCGTGTGCATTACCGAAGTAGAAGGATGCGACACCGTTGGCGGCCGGTCCCTCGACCGCAGCGCACCGCAGGCTGATCATGAGGTCGGCGCCGACGGTGTTGGCCGTCTCGGCGCGCTCGGCGTCGAGAGGACTGTGTCCGACCGGGCGGGACAGGAAGGTATCCATCCCGATCGCCGTCATCCGGCCCTCGAGTCGACTTGCCAAGTCCCACAGGATGTCTGCCTCGCTGATAGGGCCGCCGGGCCCGTTCGCGATCAATCCGGTGTCGCTGCCGCCGCGGCCCGGATCGATGATGACCCGCTTTCCCGACAGACGCGGGCCGGAGCGGCGGACCAGCTCCTCCTCGCGGATGGCATGCGGTGAGCCACCGGTGACCCGGGAGCCCAGAAAGTACAACGAGCGCAGCGTCTCTGGCCCACAGATGCCGTCGGGGTACAGGCCGTACTCGCGCTGATAGGACATCAGGCTGTTGTGGGTCTGCAGACCGAAGTGCCCGTCGACAAGATTGATGTAGAAGCCGAGATCCTGAAGTCGAGCCTGAAGTGTCGCAACGTCATCGCCGTACATCGGCGCGCCGAACTGATGCGCCAGAGTGCGGGCACCGAGACGGTACGAGGCCTCTTTGAGCGCACGGTAGGTCGCCTCGCCGACGATCCCGTCGACGAGGAGGCCGCGATGCTGCTGAAATGCGCGCACCGCGTGGTCCAGAACGTCGTCGAACACGTCGAGCGCGACATGCTTTCCGGTGGTCAGATCCGCATCGGGGCTGTCGACCAGCCCCAGCGCGCCGAGGGCCGCGCGGATCTCAGTGACCGCGCCTCCCCGGTCACCGCGGCGCAGACTCGACATACCAGGCCTTTCGGGTCACGGACGGCGTACACCCCGCCGACGAATTCAGACAGGCTAGACAGCATTGTCGCAGACCGTCGCGAAAATTCGGAAACCCAGAGGACGCCCGTGGTGCCGCGGACAGGGCGTCAGACCACGTCCGCGAGCTCGCGAAGCAGGGCAGCCTTGCCCTTTGCGCCGACGATCCGCTTCACCGCTTGCCCGTCCTTGAACAGGATCATGGTCGGGATCGACACCACCTGGAAGTCACGTGCCGTGGCGGGATTGGCGTCCACGTCGATCTTGGCCACCTTCAACTCGCCGGCCTTCTCAGTGGCGATCTCCTCGAGCACCGGGGCGACCATCTTGCACGGGCCGCACCACGTCGCCCAGAAGTCCACCAATACCGGTGTGCTGCTGGACAGCACGTCTGCGGAGAACGAGTCGTCGGTGACGGCCACCGTTGCCTTGTTGTCGCCCATGTGAATACTCCTGTCTAGTGGGGTTGGAAGTCGTGAAATAGGTTGCGGCTCACTCGTTGTCGGCAAGCCAGCGTTCGGTGTCGATGGCCGCCGAACAGCCGCTGCCCGCAGCCGTGATCGCCTGACGGTAGGTGTGGTCGACGAGATCGCCTGCGGCGAAGACTCCGTCGATCGACGTCGCCGTGGTGCGACCCGCGACCAACACGTAGCCCTCGTCATCGAGGTCGACCTGACCGCGGACGAGCTCGGAGCGCGGGTCGTGGCCGATGGCGACGAACACGCCGGTGACCGCCAGCTTGGACTCCTCATCGGTGACGAGGTTGCGCAGGCGCAGACCGGTCACCTTGGGCTCACCCTCGACCTCGGTCACCGCGGTGTTGGTCAGGAACGTGATCTTCTCGTTGGCCTGCGCGCGCTCCAGCATGATCCTGGACGCGCGAAATTCGTCACGTCGGTGGATCAGAGTGACGCTGCGCGCAAACCGGGTGAGGAAGGTGGCCTCCTCCATCGCGGAGTCACCGCCGCCGATCACGGCGATGTCCTGGTCGCGGAAGAAGAAGCCATCACACGTTGCACATGTGCTCACACCCGTACCGATGCGCTCTTCCTCGCCAGGTACGCCGAGATGCCGCGCGGCCGCGCCCATCGCCAGGATCACCGATCGAGCCTGGAAGGTCTCGTCGCCGACGGTGACGGTCTTGATGGGGCCCTCCAGGGACACCGCGTCGACGTCCTCCATGCGCAGGTCAGCGCCGAACCGCTCGGCCTGTTCCCGCATCTCGCCCATCAGCTCGGGGCCGGTGATGCCCTCCTTGAAGCCCGGGTAGTTCTCCACCTCCGTGGTGGTCATCAGCGCGCCGCCGAAGGTGACACCCTCGAACACCAGCGGCTTGAGCTGTGCGCGTGCGGCGTAGACGGCTGCCGTGTACCCGGCCGGTCCCGATCCAATGATGATTACGTCGTGGATCGTGGGAGTGGAGGTCATATCCGTCCTTCTCGTCGTGGCCGTCTCAGATTGGCCGGTCGCGGGCTTCACGCGTCGGCACGCGTATAACACCAGCGTAAGGGGCGGTGTTCCCCGCGAGTGGGCGGCGTCGGTCAGGACGGGGTCGTGGCGCGCACGAGGACGGTCTCGGCGATCACGCCGGGATCGGTGGCGTTGCAGGTCGGCGCCACGACCAGCGCCGTCATCGCGCCGTATCCATCGCCCAGGACCAGCAGGATGGCGGGCCGGCCACCGACGTCGACGTTGTCGGCGCCCAGCACGGGCGCCGACGCACCGCGGCCCAGCGCGGAGAGGCACGCGGCGCGCTGGGCGGGATCGCTCAGGCCGCTGAGGTCGGCGGGCCGGTCCAGCAGCGCGAGGAGCTCCGCCCGGGGGACGGGGAAGTCCACGGATGGCCGCGACACCGTGATGCGATCGGCGGTCGCACCCGTCGGTGGGGTCGGTGGCGCGGTGTCGCGCAGCGCCGCGATGCCGATGCCGACCGCCGCCAGGGCGGCGAGGCCACCTATCACCAGGGCGACGGTGCGCGGACTTGCCACCGATCCGCGGGCGGCGTGTGATGCCCTGCTCGCTGGCGGGGTGACTGCCGCCAGAGCTGCGGACAGCCGTGCGGTGACGTCCGCCGGGGGGTCGGGCAGGTGCTCGGCCGTCATGGCGTCCGAGCCGAGGCGGGCGAGGTCGTGGCGTACGAGATTCAGTGCGGCCACGGTGTGGGCGGCGTCCGCAGCCGGTTCCGCGTCCTCGTCCACGTCACTCCACGATCTCAGATCAAGATTTCCCGTCGAAACCGACGATAACCCCGCAGTTTAGGGAATTCGGTGCGGTGTTGGAGCGTTCAATGAGTTAGAGGCCCCGCAGGCGGGCCGCAGCGTGCGTTCAGGAAGGTCGTCGTCGTGTTCACTGCAGGCCGGAGGCTGACGACGGTGGGATCAGCGGTGCTGATGGCCACAGGCGCGTTGGCCGCTGCGGCGAGTATCGCCGCCGCCCCGGGCACCGCGGTGGCCGCCCCCCAGTGCAGCATGTACATCGAACCGTTCAACCCGTACCTCCAGACCTGCGGAATCCCGAACAATCCGCCCGTCGTGCGCGGCGCCTCACCGGGCGCGGGCGCGATCATCGCCTGCCGAGACATCCCGGGCTGCCTCTCGTATGTGGTCAACGGTGGCCCCGGCTACGGCGGTATCGCGCGGCCGGACACCAGGGTTCGGCAGAGCCAGTAGATCCTCGCGCGCGAGATCGTCGCGCGAGAGGTAGCCCAGCGTCTCCGCGAGTTTGGTGCGGGCCCGTGCGCATCGGCTCTTGACCGTGCCGACGGGGACGCCGAGTAGGCGTGCCGTCTCGGCGACGGAGTACCCGTGCATGTCGACGGCCACCACCGCGGCCCGCTGCTCGACCGGAAGTCGCAGCAGTGCTCGCTCCACCACCAGGGCGGTCTCCACCCGCGACGTCGGATCACCCGTCGGGTGCGTGTCGTCGAGCAACGGGATGGTCAGATGAGACTTGTTGCGGCGCAACCGGTCCAGGCACGCGTTGACGACGATGCGGTACAGCCAGCTGCTCACCGAGGCGTCATGCCGGAACCCGGGCGCCGTGCGGTGCGCGGAGAGCAGGGCGTCCTGAAGCGAATCCGCGGCGTCCTCGGGACTACGGCTGGTCAGCATCGCCACTCGGTAGAGCTGACGGTGGTAGCGGTAAAACAGTGCCTTGAACGCGTGGGGGTCACCCGCGACGTGGGCCGCGAGCAACTCCGCATCGGACCGACTCCCGCCGGTGACGTCCCCCAAGCTGCTCACAGTCAAACCCTAGGCAACCTGGGGCACCGGTCATGACACCATTTGTGCACAACAGTTGACAGGCCCGATGACCTGCGAGGATCTCGACAACACCCTGGGGATGGCCGCGGGCGCGCCTGGGTTCAGGACGTGGCTTTGAGGGTGATGTCGGACAGCGCGCTCTCGCTTCGGCCGTCCACCGTCCCCAGCTTGGTGATCCACACCAGCACATAGGTTGTCGGGCTCGCACCATCGATGGTGATGGTGTTCGACCCCGTCTTCATCGGGGTCGGCGACGACAACGCCGTGGTGTCGTCCAACGACGACGGGGTGGCGGTATCGGATGAGCGGATCTGGATCGACGTGCCCGTGCTGTTGAGGGTTATCGACACCGAGGCCAGCGTGGTCGGCTGGGGCAGCTGCAGCATGAGCCCCACGCCATTCTTGAACGACGGGAACGGGTCGGAATCACTGTAGGTGTCCGTCGTCCACGCCGTTGCCGGGTTCCCGTCGATGGCCTGAGCCGCCTGCGCGGGGTTGTCTGCCTCACCGCCAGGCGAGAACACCACCGCGCGAACGGGTTTCACGATACCGGTGTCCGCGGTGGTGTTGGACTCGGAGCTGGGAGCGTTGAGTCCGAGCTCCTGACGGTCCAGCGGTCCGCCGACGTCGCCGAACAACCCGCGCAGGCCTATCGCGAGCGCGGCGAGGGCGACAATCAGGATCACGGCGCCCGCGCTGATCCCGATTATCAGGGCCTTGCGGCGGCGAATCCCCGACGCGGGGTCATCCACATCTCTGGGGTCCGTCCGTGAACCCTCGGGGCCGGGGTCGTCGACCGGGGTGATGAGTTCGGTCCTGTCGGCGACGGCCGTCGCCTGCTGCAGCAGATTGAGCAGGGTGCCCGCGGTCCGAATGCCGCCATTCTCCTGGGTGGCCCGTGCCGCGGCGGCCGAGATCTGGAACGGGATGTCACGGTCCACGACGCGCGGCTCGACGGGCATGCCCGCCGCGTCGACATCAGCGGGAGCCAGGTTGCTGCGCACGCCGGACTCGGGGAGCGGCCACCGGTTGACCAGCAGCGCGTACAGGGCTGCGCCGATGCCGCGGATGTCGTTCTCGGGTGACGCATCGGGCAGGCTCGCGGGGAAGGCCAGCGCCACGTCACCGTCGATGCTCACCCGGACCCGGCCGGGATGATCGATGGACAGCGAGACGCCCGCACGATGTGCCGCCTCGGCGGCGGCGGCCAGGGACTGGATGGCGCGGGCGCCGCCGATAGCCGACGGCGCCGTCTCGGCGACCTCTGCCAGCGATCCGCCGCGGATCCACTCCGCCACGACCAGACCGCCCGAGCCGGTTCGTGCCACGTCGAGCACCCGGGCGACGCCGGGCATCTCGAGGTTGCTCAGCTTCATCGTCGCGGTCAGGATGCCCTGGAGCTCGTCATCGGGCAGCTCGGCGTCGGGATCGACGAACGTCAGCGCGACCTGCCGGTCCAGCGCTGTGTCCAGGGCGTGCCAGAACTGAAGGTGCGGCGGGCCGCCGTGGAAGACGAGAAGGCGGTAGCGACCACCGGCGATGGTGGCACCGGGGATGAGGTGCACCTCGTCGTCGGTGGCGGCCTCAATGGGGGGCTCGTTGAGCATCCCGAAGGACAATGCCTCGCGGGTGGGATCGCCGCCGTAATCGGCTGGCGGTCGGCCCGATGCTCCGAAGGCCGCCCCGGTTGAGACGTCGGGTTCGAAGTCGTCGGCCGCGGGACGCGGAATCCGAGTCGTGGCGCCGCCGTCGGGGGCAGGCGTCGAGCCGCCCGTGGAGTCGTCAGTCACTGGTGGACCTCCCTCCCGCAGCCTGCCTCCGGCTACGTCTGCCGGAGGTCCGCCCCGTGGTGCCGGCCAATTTTGACGCGGCGGTAATGGGTGCGGATTCCTGGGCTCAGGGTACGTGACCGGGGGACCCGAATGCGGTGGGACGGGCGGTCCGGCGGGCGCCAGCGCGGCGGGTGCGGGCTCGCCACCCCGTCCCAGCCGACGGCGGACCAGTGCCAGCACCGACTGCGCCTCGGGGACCTTTGCGAGGTGCAGCACCGCGGCGATGATCGGCAGCATGATGACGCCGAGGATCAGCAGCCGCAGCATCGACCCGGCACCGCCACCCTGGGCGGTCAGTTTCTCCAGCCCCAGCAATTGATCGGCGACGTGGCCGATGAGTCCGGCACCCAGCGATGCGGCGATGGTCACCAGAATCGTCCGGATCACCGGCAGCCCGATCATCCGGCCGCCGGGCGGTTTGAGGTTGGCGCGCAGAACGAAGTGCCCGACGATCGCGCCCGCCAAAAAGCCCAGTCCGTTCGCGAGGCCGAGGTAACCGGCGACCAGATCGGGGTCGTCGGTGAGGTGCGGCGCCGCCAGCGAGCCGAGCACCTTGACCGCCGTGATGACGACGATCAGCGCGATCGGCGTCCACGGCTGCTGCCGGGCGTAGAACACCCGCAACTGCAGGAGCACCATCGAGTACGGGATTAACGTGAACGCCGACAACGAGATCGCCATGCCGAGGTAGCCGGCGTCGACCTCGCCGAAGTTGCCGTAGGCGAACAGTGCGGTGCCGATCGCCGGGCCGCCCACCGTCATGAACGCGACGATCGGGATCAGGGTCACCATCGTCAGTCGGGTCGCCAGTGACAGGTCGGCCAGCACGGCCGGGATGTCGTCGGCGGCGGCGTTGCGCGATAGCCGCGGCATGACGACCGTCAGCACCGTCACGCCGATCATGCCGAACGGCAGCATCAGCACGAGCCAGGTGTAGTTGTAGATCGCCGGCCCGGAAGCCGCGGAGCTACTGGCGATCTGGTTGCCGACGATCAGGCCCACCTGGCTGATCAGGACGTAGAGAACCATCGCCGCGGCCATCGTGCCGAACTGTTTGAGCCGCTCGTCGACGCCCCACAACGGGCGCAGGCTGACTCGTTCCCGCCGGATCGCGACCAGCAGCACCGCGGTCTGCGCGAACACGCCGAGCGTGGTGCCGATGCCGAGTACCAGCAGCTTGGCGTTGCCCATCTCCACCGGATCCAGCGAGAGTTCGCCGGGCACCAGCACGTAAAGCCCCAGTGTCGCGATGGCGACGACGTTGTTGACCACGGGCGCCCATGCGGGAGGGCCGAACACGTTGCGGGTGTTCAGGATCGCCATGAACACCGACGAGAGCCCGTAGAAGATCACTTGGGGCAGAAGGAGATACGCGAACGCCGTGGTGAGCGAGCGGTTCACCAGCGGGTCGTCGCCGAGCATGAGCCGGACCAGCACCGGTGCCAGGGCCACCGACAGCACGGTCGCGAAGAGCAGCAGTGCGGTGGCCAGCGTGACGAGCCTGCGCACGAATGCGGTTCCGCCGTCGGGGTCGTCGCGTTCGGCACGGGCCAGCACCGGTACGAAGATCGCCGTGAACGTCGCCTCCAGCACGAGGGCGGCGATGAGGTTCGGCAGCTGGTTGGCGACCGAGAAGGCACTGGACAGGGCCGCGCCGAGGATTGCGGCCAACAGCACGATCCGGATGAATCCGGTGATGCGGCTGATCAGTGTCGCGAACGCCATGCCCCATGACCGCGATACCACCGCGGCGTCGGACAGCTCCTTGCGGACGGGCTGTGCCGCGATCTGACCGGCGCGGCGTCGTGGCGCGGGACCGCGCGGAATCCGTTGGCGCGGTGGCGCGGGCACCGGTCGCCTCGGCGTGCTCACGTCTTGTCGTCCGGCGCGTGAGCGATCGCGACGTCGAGGGGATCGGGATGCTCGGGTGCGGTCCTGCCGGGCGGTCGGTCGAGGTCGGCACGGTCGGGTTGGCCGCGGAAGCGGTGCCACAACCGTCGGCCGGCGAGCAGGAACAGCACGGCACCCGCCGACAGCGTGATGAAGAACAGCACCTTGCCGTAGGCGTTCGAGTGGACCGACAGCCGGACCGGTTCGCCCAGCGGCAGCCCGTCAGCGGTGTGCAGCGACACGTCCACCGCCACACGCTGGGTGAAGTGCACCTCGATGGGCACCCGCAGTGGCAGATAGCCCGGCGGCAACTCGATCTCGCCCATATCGGTCACGGTCATACCGGGTGGCGCGTTGACGTCGAGCCGCACCCGGATCGGCACGGGAAGGTCGTTGCGCAATGCCATCGGCAGCGGACTGCGCTCGGTCGCCAACGTGTAGGACCCACCGGGGTTGACGATGGTGACGGCGTTGAAGAGGTCGTTGACGGTCGCCGCGGCCCGCGTCGCCCGCTGCTCGGCCAGGCCGTTGCGGGCGGCGGCGGGCACGGACTGACTCAGGGCGCGCAGCATGTCCTCGCGCAGGGGAGCGGTGTACTGGGTGCCTGTCAGACCCGTTCTCTCGTCGGTCGTCAGCGCCGCTGTCAGGCCCCACAGCCTGGCGGTGGCGCCCGCGATCTGTGCGATGACGCCGTCGCTGAACCGTGCCCGCGGGTTGGTCGCCGAGTCGTCGGGCAGCGCCTCGTCGACCGCCGGACTGACGGCACTGCTCTCGGCGATGACGGCGGTCAGCGGCCGCGGCACGCTGAGCCCCGCGTGGATCGAGGTGGCCAATGTCGACAGCACCGCGGTGGCGTCGTCGGGCCCGAGGTTCCACACCAGCGGCGGCATCAGGACTTCGGTGCGCGGCTCGGTGTCCGGTCGCAGTCCGCGCCACAGCATCGCCCCGACCGCATCCTGGCGGCGTGCCACCGGGGAGTCCTGCTGGACCGGAACCTCAAGGGAGGCACTCAGATACGACGGTGATGACGGGGTGTCGCCCGCACCGGCGAGCGCGGCGCCCACCGACGGGTCGAACGGCGCAGCCACCACCGCGGGGGTATAGCGCCGAGGCGCGAGGTCCGCGGCAGGCGCGTCGCTGTTCGCCGAGTCCTGCGCTGTCGACTCGGCGGCGGCGATCGCCACCGTCGGGCCGCGCTCGGACAGCAATCGCACCGCCGGGCCCGTCAGCGGCCCGTCGGCGACGAGGGTGGCGCCGCGCACGGACTGGACGCCCAGGATCTGGTCGACGACCGTTGCGGCGTCGATGGTGGCGATGGACGACAGGCCGGGATCGGCGACGCGTTGTAGGGCCGTGAGGTCGGCCTGCGCGTACACCGAGGAGACCACGCACATGCGCTGTGCGAGCGCCCGCAGCCTGGCCAGCCATCCGATCGCGGCGTCCTGGCCCGTGCCCGGGCGGCTGGCGCCGGTGATGCCGGCCTCGGGGGAGTCGACGACGACGTAGCCGGCCGTCATCGCGTTCACGGTGACCAGCAGGTCGGGGTCCACCGCCAGACACAGCGCGCTGCGGATCTCACCCGTGGGATCGACGGGTGGACTGGTGGCGAAGTCCGCCGCCGACAGCAGGACCTCGAGGCGGCCGCTGGGGGCCAGCGACGTCGCGAGGTCGTCGTCGAGGAGGCGGACCGGCACCGTTCCACCCGGCGCACCCGGAGCCAGGCGTGGCTTGTCCGCCAGTGGCCACAGCATCGTCACGCCGACCGGACGGGAGGTGTCGGGGGGGACCACCGAGGACACGGGGTTGGCGGATTCCGATGACGACGGCACGCCGAGCACCGGCAGGAGAAAACGGGCGTCGTCGAGGCGGGCCGGTGCGCCGTAGTCGGGGGTGCCGTTGACGTTGACGAGCACCGGGTACACACCGGGCTCCTCGACCTGCAGCGACGGGCTGTCGTCGGAACGGATCGGGTAGGTCAGCGTGAAAGGGACGCTCTGGTCCTCCTCGAGCTCGGGTGCCACGGTGATGAAGTCGGCCACGGGCCGGTACTGCTCACCGTCGCCGACGAGGTTGGTGCGCAGACCGTTCGACGTCGTCACGGCGGCGGCCTGCTCGAGGCGGACCACCACATCACGCACGGGGCGGTCACCGACATTGGCGACGGTTCCCGAGACCGTCACCAGAGGTTCACTGGTGGTGCTGACGATATCGGGGGTCACCTCGTCGATGCGCAGCTTGAGGAACTGGTTGGTACCGGGTTCGCCGGCCTGCGCGCGCGGCAGGACCGACAGTGCGGCGATGGGTGCGGCTATGAGGCTCAGGAGTACGACGGCGGCCAGCAAGCGCAGAAGGACAATCCCAGCGGCCGACGGGGCCGCCCGAAAACTCATGGTCCCTGGCCGCAGCCGTTCGCCCGCCGGCCAGGTTGGGGTTGAGTGGACTCGTCGGGGCGACGGTTGCGGGTGTGGGAGTGCGTTTGCGCCCGCCGCCGCGGAGAGCTCCGCGGCAGGGGCGGCAGCGCGCCCGGTCCGTCGGTGTGAAGTGTGTCGATCAGGTCGCCAGCGACCTGCGCGAGGCGGCGCTCGTCGGCGTAGGCCAGCCGCGACGGAAGTTCCCGAAGCGGCACCCAGGCCACCTCGCTGACCTCGACGTCGTCATCGCAGAGCTCCCCGCCGAGGAACCGCATGAGGTAGTGGTGGACGGTCTTGTGCACGCGGCGACCCTCGGTGACGAACCAGTAGTCGATGCTGCCGAGCGCGGCGAGCACGCTGCCCTCGATGCCGGTTTCCTCGGCGACCTCGCGGATCGCGGTCTGCTCGGCGGTCTCACCCAGCTCGATGTGTCCCTTGGGCAGCGACCACAGCATGCGACCACGGCGGTCGAGGCGCCCGATGAGCGCGGCGACCTGACGGTCCTTGGGGCCGTCGATACCGTCGATGACCAGGCCACCCGCTGATGTCTCGTGCACGGTGCGGAGTCGGTCCGCCGGGCGACGTGTGGGGCCGGGTTTGTGGGAGTTGGTCGACGGGGCCGGGCGGGGTGTCTCGACGGGGGCGCTGGCGTCGGCTTCGGCGGGTTGGGTCATGGGCTGCGTGGTGGGCTTGGCGCCTGATTTGCCGCCGGCCTCGGGCGGCCCGGCCGAGCGTCGGCCGCGGCGCCTTCCTCGGCGCCGTCGTGGTTTGGCCTGTTCGCCCTCCGACACCCAAGCGATAGTAGTTGCCACTTGGTTTCCACCCTGCCGCCACTCGCTGTTGGTGCCTTGCTGATGCTCAGTCGTTACGCTGCCGCGTGACTTCTGGTGATCGCCCATTAGGCTCACCGAACGTGCCGATCGACCCCGCCGCCAACGCTCCGCTGTTGGCCGCCGCCATGCGGAGCCTGTCTCCGCACGCTCCGCTGCTCTCGGAGTTGGGCGCGCTGTTCGAGGGGGCCGGACACCAGCTGTACCTGGTCGGCGGCAGCGTGCGTGACGCCGTGCTCGAGCGGCCGGTGACCGACCTGGACTTCACCACCGACGCCCGCCCCGACGCCATCAAGCGCATCGTGAGCGGCTGGGCCGACGGTCTGTGGGAGACGGGCATCGAGTTCGGCACGATCGGCCTGACGAAGCGCAAGCTGCGCCTGGAGATCACCACGTTCCGCGCCGACAGCTATGACCAGGTGTCGCGGAACCCCACCGTCGAGTTCGGTGACCGGCTCGAGGACGACCTGGTGCGCCGCGACTTCAAGGTCAACGCCATGGCGGTCGGCATCACGGGCGACGGCATCGGCGAGTTCTTCGACCCGCAGGACGGGCTGGCCGACGCCACCGCCGGTGTGCTGGACACACCGTCGGCGCCGGAGGTGTCGTTCGGCGACGATCCACTGCGCATGCTGCGCGCGGCGAGGTTCGTCTCACAGCTGGGCTTCACCGTCGCCCCGCGGGTACATGAGGCGATGCAGCGCATGGCCGGTGAACTCGGTCGCATCACCGCCGAACGCGTCGCCGCCGAACTGGACAAGCTGCTCTCCGGCAAGGACCCGGTGGCCGGTGTCGATCTGATGGTGCAGACCGGGCTCGGCGAGATCGTCCTGCCCGAGATCGGCCAGATGCAGATGGCGATCGACGAACACCATCAGCACAAGGACGTCTATCAGCACTCGCTGACCGTGCTGCGTCAGGCCGTCGACCTGGAGGACTCCAGGGAGAGTCCGGACCTGGTGTTGCGATGGGCGGCGTTGATGCACGACATCGGCAAGCCGGCCACCCGCAGGCACGAGTCCGACGGCGGCGTCAGCTTCCACCACCACGAGGTGGTTGGGGCGAAGATGACCCGCAAGCGGATGCGCGCGCTGAAGTACTCCAAGCAGATGGTCGACGATGTGTCCCAGCTGGTGTACCTGCACCTGCGCTTCCACGGTTACGCGGACGGCACTGGGACCGGCAAGTGGACCGACTCGGCGGTGCGGCGCTACGTCACCGACGCCGGGCCGCTGCTGCCGCAGCTGCACAAGCTGGTCCGCGCGGACTGCACCACCCGCAACAAGCGTCGCGCCGCCCGGCTGCAGGCCAACTACGACGATCTCGAGCAGCGGATCGCCGAGCTCGCCGCCAAGGAGGACCTGGCGAGGGTGCGCCCGGACCTCGACGGCAACGAGATCATGTCGATCCTCGGCATCCAGGGCGGACCGGTGGTCGGGCAGGCGTGGAACCACCTCAAGGAGTTGCGGATGGAGCGCGGGCCCCTCGAGCACGACGAGGCTGTGGCCGAACTTCTGAAATGGTGGAACGCCAGAGGCTAGCGCTGCGTCCTAGTTAGGTGGGGCGAGCGTAGCGACGGGGGATGAGCCAGTGGACTACTGCGTCGGCGACGGCGACGGCGGGGCGAGCATGTCGGCGGCGGAGCCGAACCTCGACATCGACGGTGACGGCACCCTCGACGCGTTCGGGCTCGACTTCGACGGTGACGGGCTGGCGGACGACGCGCTGGCCGATCTCGACGGTGACGGGCTGGCCGACCACGCGGTGTTCGACCTCGAGGAGGCGGGCGGGCAGCGCTTCACCGATGACGGGTCGGGCACCTGGGCGGTGAGCGTGGAGCGCGGCGCGCAGCTGCGCTGGTTCGGCCTCGACGGCGCCGAGTCGCTGGGCGGGCCGCTGGTGGACTTCGACGGTGACGGTGAGGTCGATGACCGGTTGCTCGACGTCGACCATGACGGACTGGCCGACCGGGTGCTGGCCGGTGCGGTCGCCCATGTCGACACCGATGGTGACGGGCAGTGGGACGTCATACTGACCGACTCCGATGACGACGGGTTGGCCGACTCGGCGGGTTAGGTTCTTGGGCATGGTGTCCGACAACGTGGCGGCCTGGCTTCTCGACTCGGACCCCGCGCTGCGGTGGCAGGTCGAACGCGATCTGCTGGCCGCTCCCGAGCAGGTGTGGCGGGCGACGCGGGCCCGGGTCGCCGAGGAGGGTTTCGGGGCGCGAATGCTCGCGCTCCAGGACGCCACCGGCCAGTGGGCTGGTGGGGCATTCTTCCCCGCCGGATTCGACTTCGACACGGTGGAGGCTGACGGGCAGCCGTGGACGGCGACCACCTGGTCGCTGAACTCGCTGCGTGAGTGGGGCCTGGATCCTGCGGTGCTACGTGCCCGCCGCACACCGGAGCTGATCGCCGAGCACTCGCGCTGGGAGTACGAGGACCTGCCGTACTGGGATGGCGAGGTCGACTGCTGCATCAACGCGTGGACCCTGGCCAACGGAGCATGGCTGGGTGTCGACGTGACGCGTCTGGTCGACTGGTTCGCCGACCACCAACTGGCCGACGGTGGCTGGAACTGCGAATGGGTGGAGGGTTCGACGCGCTCGTCATTTCACTCGACACTCAACTCGCTCAAGGGGTTGCTCGCCCACGACTCATTCGCGAAGACCGACACGACGCGGGCGGTGCGACGCGGCGGCATGGAGTACCTCCTGACGCGAGGACTGCGCCGACGACTGTCGACGGGCGAACCGGTGGGGCCGTGGACCAACCAGTTTCGGTATCCGCACCGCTGGGCCTACAGCGTCCTCAACGCCGCGGACCACTTCCGCGCGGCATCGCTCGTGGACGGGACGCCACCGGATCCGCGCCTTGCAGATGCCGTCGAAATCATCAGGGCGGCAAGGCAATCCGACGGACGCTGGCTGCAGGGCCCACGACTAACCGGGCGGGTGTGGTTTGACGTCGACGTGACCGAGGGCGAGCCGTCGAAGTGGCTCACGCTGTTCGGGACGCGCGTGCTGTCCTGGTGGGACGAGCGCTAGTCCCGACCGACTCCGGGTGGACCGGCGAATGCCTGCGCGATGGTCAGCCACCGCGCCGCGTCGTCGCCGATGGCCGTCACGTCGAGATCGGCGCGCGGCCTGCGCTGCGTGACCAGCATGCAGAAGTCCTCCGCCGACCCGGTGACGCGCTGCGTGGCGTCGGCGGGACCCCACGACCACGTCGACCCGTCGGGGGCGCGCAGTTCGACCAGGAACGGGTCGGCCGGCGGAGTGAGTCCGTGCACGGTGAACGCGAAGTCGCGGGTGCGGACCCCGATGTGTGCGATCGAGCGCAACCGCGCGGTGGGCACCCGGCTCACCCCGAGCGCGTCGGCGACGTCGAGGCCGTGCGCCCAGGTCTCCATGAGCCGCGCCGTCGCCATCGAGGCCGCGCTCATGGGCGGTCCAAACCAGGGCAGCTTGCGACCGTCGGTGACGCGGGGCAGCTCGTCATGTAGCCGGGTGCGGGTGGCGCGCCACTGTGCCAGCAGCTCGGCGGCCGGCAGTGCGGCCAGTTCCTCGGCGCCCTCGTCGACGAAACCGGTGGGGTTCTTGGCGGCCTCGGTCAGCAGATCGGCGAAACCCGCCTCGTCGGTGACGGAGACAACCGCCACCCGGTCCGTCCACAGCAGGTGTGCGATCTGGTGGGCGATGGTCCAACCCGGGGCGGGGGTCGGGGTGCGCCAGCCCCCATCGGTCAGCCCGGCGACGATTGCATCGAGATCGTCGCTCTCGGCCCGAAGGTCGGCGACCACCGCGTCGGCTCCAGCCATGGTTCGACCCTAGACCGGTGCGCCCGACGCCCTGCCGCGCCTGCCGATCGCCGCGTGCGCGGCAAGCCCGACGAGGTAGGCGACGACCCCGGCCAGCGCCAGGCCGGGTGAGTCCCCGTCATCGGGAATGAAGTTGGCGGACGCTGCGATCGCGCCGATGAACGCCACCCAGAACAACGAGTCCTGCACCGTGAACACGTGACCGCGCAACGCGTCGTCGACGTCGATCTGCATGGCCGTGTCGGCGCACAACTTGACCACCTGGCCCAGGGCGCCGAGCAGGAAGCCGCACCCAATCATCAACGGCAGATACAGCCCAGAGCCGACGAGTTGGATCACCGCGGCCACGGCCAGCGCTCCGTTGACCGTCGCGTAGCGGCCCCACCGCCGAACCGCGCTCGGCGTCACCAGCGTGGCGAGGAACGAGCCGAGACCGGCCGCCCCGACGAACAGCACGACGGTGCCGAGGCCCGCGACGTCGTGGCTGCCGCTGTGCCGGACCAGGATCAGCACCAGCAACGTGTTGATGCCGAACACCACCCGGTGGGAGGCCAGCCCGGTCAGCGTGGCCGCGACCGTCGGCACAGAGGCGACGGTGCGCAGTCCGTAGCCCCAACCCGTCGCCACCACGTAGGCGACCGAGCCGTGCACCGCACGCAGCGTGTGGTCGGGGCCGAGCACGTGCGGCTTGAACCGGATGGAGAACACCAGCGCGAGTGCCACCGGTATCGCAGCCAGGTAGATGATCACCGACCCCCCGGTGTCACCCGAGCCGAACAGCCACCGCGGAAGCAGCATGAAGTAGGCACCGAGGAACGCCGCGACCGCGCCGCATGCGGTGGCCACCGAGTTCATCGTGACGACCTGATCGCGGGGCACCACGTGCGGCAGCGCGGCGGACAGCCCCGAGGACACGAACCGGGTGAACCCATTGACGATCAGCGCGCCGCACAGGATCGGCAGGTCGCCCGCGCCCACCGTCAACAGCGTGGCCACCACGAGCATGAGCATCAGTCGTGCCACGTTGGCGCCGACCAGCACCAGGCGGCGGTCCCACCGGTCCAGCAGCGCGCCTGCGAACGGGCCGAGAATCGAATAGGGCAGAAACAGCACCGCGAACGCGCCCGCGATGGCCCACGGTCCGACGGCGCGCTCGGGGTTGAACAGCAGCGCGCCGGCCAGGGCAGCCTGAAACAGGCCGTCGCCGAACTGGCTGACCGCGCGCAGTTCGAGAAGGCGCCGGAACTCGGTCATGCCGCGCAGCGACCGCAGTACGGCTAGGTGTCCTCGAGCGTCAGCCACTTCATTCCCGAACTTGTTCGACTCGACGGTCGTCGACCCTTCCCACAGTACAAATATCTCGACGGGCCGCGCCTGTTCGCCACCGCGGCCAGGCCCGAGTGCGATGATGGAGGGGTGGCGCAGTCAGACGAGCCGGAGGACTTCCTTGCCCCCGCAGCGCATCGGGTCCGCGCGGGAACGCTGCTACTCGCCAACACCGATCTGCTGGAACCCACCTTCCGCCGCAGCGTGATCTATGTCGTTGAGCACAATGACGGCGGCACGCTGGGCGTGGTGTTGAACCGGCCCAGCGAGACGGCCGTCCACAACGTGCTGCCGCAGTGGGCCGACCTGGCGATCAAACCCAAGACCATGTTCGTCGGCGGTCCGGTCAAGCGGGATGCCGCGCTGTGCCTGGCGACGATGCGCGCGGGTATCGACCCCTCCGAGGTGCCGGGGTTGCGGCACGTGCAGGGTCGGATCGCGATGGTCGATCTGGATGCCGAACCCGAGTCGATCGCCGCCGTCGTGGAGGGTGTGCGGATCTACGCGGGCTACTCGGGCTGGACAATCGGCCAGCTCGAGGGCGAGATCGAGCGGGACGACTGGATCGTGTTGTCGGCGTTGCCCTCGGACGTGCTCGTCGAAGCGCGGGTGGATCTCTGGTCGCGGGTGCTGCGTCGTCAGCCGCTGCCGTTGTCGCTGTTGGCGACCCATCCGATCGACGTCAGCCGCAACTAGGCGGTTGACGCGTCAGCTGCAGGACAGCGTGCAGGACGCACACGAGCCGGCGCAGCCGTCGGCGCCCGAGGTGACGCTGGCCATGGACTCCTGACGAGCCTCCTGGGGAGTCTCCTGAGGGGAGTCCTGACAGCACCGCTGGCTTGCCTCGTGGCGGGCTACCATCTTCGCGGCCTGGTAGCACCCGGCGGCGATGGTGCCGATGGCTCCGATGACGCACACGATCAACAGCAGCACGTCGGCACCGGCGGGCGCGGACAGCGCTGCGGCACCGCCCGCGGCCAACATCACCGAACCCGCCAACTGAGTCGGTGCGACCGAACGCAGGACGGCCCGGACGGGATCGCCGGGCCGGGGCCGCGCCAGCAGCCACACTCCGGTGGCGGCGACGACGGCGGCGGCGCACAGGCACAGCACCGCGGCGATCAGCATGCGAACGAGGATACGAGCCCGGGCATCCGCCCGACGTCTTGGGGCGGTGCGGACCGTACTGCGGGTGCCTCTAGCTGGGCAGGCCTGGCAGCAGGGGCGCCGGAGCGGCCGCGGGTGCGGGTGCGGGTGCGCCGGGGGCTGGCGGCGGGGCGGGCTGCGCGGCGTCCGGTGAGGTCACCCGGAAGCCGTTGACGATCGCATCGGTCGCGTCACCCGCGGCCACCGACACCTGCGCACTGGTGGTCACCGACAGGGTCACCAGGTAGCGATCCGGACCGGACTGCGCGATGACATGCCTGCGCGATGTGTTGAGGGTGAGGTTGTTCTGCCGGTAGGTGCCCTCGATGATCGACGACGGCATGCCGCCGAAGTCCGCGAGCGACCCGTCGGTGCTGCGCCAGGCCGGCAGCTGCTGGCTCTCGATGAAGCCGTGGCTGATGGCCTCCTTCGGGTCGAAGTCGCCGACGAGCTTGTAGACCACCAGGGCCGCATTGGAGGTGTAGAGGCCGTCGCCGCCGACGCGGTCGGCGAGCACCGCGAACGCGTCGGGGACATTGGGATCGGGCACATGAGCCCAGCCCTGCGGCATCGGAAGCACGATGTTCAGCGCCTTGAACCCGTTGCTGACCTGCGGCTCGAGCGTGACGTTGTGTTCCTTGAAGAAGTCACTGAGCGTGCCGGAGGCCGCCGGGAGAATGGTCGGCGCAACCGCGACGGGGACCGCCGGGGCGGCCGCGTTGAGGCCCGCGGCGGGCACGGCGCCGGGCGCCTGTGCCGCTGCCGCAACCGGTGCGATGTCCGGCGTGACCGGTGCGACGGGTGCCGCGGGGGCGCCAGCCTGCACCGTGATCGTCTGCGTCACGGTGGCGGGCGCAGGCTGCGGGGGAAGCGGCAGGGTCGGCTCGGCGGACGCAGTGGTACCCGCGAATCCGACGACGCCTGCGACACCCGCGGCGACGCCTCCTGTGACAAGCCCCCAACGGCGGGCATTCGCGAACATCTGACGGCGTTCCTTCCACGTGGTGAACGGGTGACGAGACCCCGGTCATGCTGGTCAGGGGCCGACTGTAACCACGGGTCGTGGTGCGCCACCAGGCCAGGAACGGACCTGCAACCGTCCGCTGACCGGTCTGCAATGGAACCGATACCTAGGCGTCTGCCGGCCGCGCCGTCGGTGGGAGTGCACTGGCCGACCTGTGGTGACGGCGGCCACATGGCGCGGCGGGATTGTTCATCAGGGCGTTGACTACCCTGTTCACGTGACAGACCGGCCCGACCACGTCGACAACAACGACACGTCCGACACCCCCAGGCACCGCTACACCGCGGACCTGGCGGCGACGATCGAGCACACGTGGCAGCAGGCGTGGGCTGATCGGGGCACCTTCAACGTGCCCAACCCGGTCGGGTCACTGGCGCCGACGGACGGTACGCCGGTGCCCACGGACAAGATGTTCGTCCAGGACATGTTCCCGTACCCGTCGGGTGAGGGTCTGCACGTCGGACACCCGCTCGGATACATCGCGACCGACGTCTACGCGCGCTACTTCCGCATGACCGGGCGCAACGTCTTGCACGCGCTGGGCTTCGACGCGTTCGGTCTGCCCGCCGAGCAGTACGCGGTCCAGACGGGCACACATCCGCGGACCCGCACCGAGGCCAATATCGTCAACTTCCGTCGGCAGCTGGGCCGGCTGGGCCTCGGACACGACGCGCGCCGCAGCTTCGCCACCACCGACGTCGACTTCTACAAGTGGACGCAGTGGATCTTCCTGCAGATCTTCAACGCCTGGTTCGACACCACGGCCGACAAGGCCAGGCCGATCGCCGATCTCATCGCCGAATTCGACTCCGGAGCACGCCAACTCGACGACGGCCGGCAGTGGTCGGAGCTGTCCGAGGGTGAGCGCCGCGACGTCATCGACTCCTACCGGCTGGTCTACCGCGCCGACTCGATGGTGAACTGGTGCCCGGGACTGGGCACGGTGCTCGCCAACGAGGAGGTCACCTCCGACGGCCGCAGCGACCGGGGCAACTTCCCGGTGTTCCGTAAGCGCCTGCGGCAGTGGATGATGCGCATCACCGCCTACAACGACCGGCTGATCGACGATCTCGACGTGCTGGACTGGCCCGACAAGGTCAAGGCCATGCAGCGCAACTGGATCGGACGCTCGACCGGTGCGCAGGTGCGGTTCACCACCGACGTCGGCGATATCGAGGTGTTCACCACCCGACCCGACACCCTGTTCGGCGCCACCTACATGGTGCTGGCACCGGAGCATCCCCTCGTCGATGCGTTGACGGCCCCGGCGTGGCCCGCCGACACCGACACCCGGTGGACCTACGGCGCCGCGAGCCCCGCCGAGGCGATCGCGACCTACCGGACCGACATCGCCGCGAAGTCCGATCTGGAGCGCCAGGAGAACAAGTCCAAGACCGGTGTGTTCACCGGCTCCTACGCCATCAATCCCGTGAACGGCCAACGCATTCCGGTGTTCATCGCCGACTACGTGCTGATCGGCTACGGCACTGGCGCGATCATGGCGGTGCCCAGCGGCGACCAGCGCGACTGGGACTTCGCGACGCAGTTCGGCCTGCCGATCATCGAGGTGGTCTCGGGCGGAGACGTCTCCGTGGCGGCCTACAACGGTGACGGTGAACTGGTCAACTCCGACTACCTCAACGGGCTGAGCGTCACCTCGGCCAAGGAGGCGGTCATCGCGCGGCTGGTTGCCGACGGCCACGGGCAGGCGCGTGTCGAGTACAAGCTGCGGGACTGGCTGTTCGCCCGGCAGCGCTACTGGGGCGAGCCCTTCCCGATCGTCTACGACTCCGACGGCCGCGCCCACCCGCTGCCGGATTCGGTTCTGCCCGTGGAACTCCCGGATGTCCCGGACTACGCGCCGGTGCACTTCGACCCCGACGACGCCGACAGCGAGCCCTCCCCGCCGCTGGGCAAGGCCACCGAGTGGGTGCACGTCGAACTCGATCTCGGCGACGGGCTGCAGGACTACACCCGCGACACCAACGTCATGCCGCAGTGGGCGGGCAGCTCCTGGTACGAGCTGCGCTACGCCGACCCGCACAACTCGGAGACGTTCTGCGCCAAGGAGAACGAGGCCTACTGGATGGGGCCCCGCCCCGCCGAGCACGGTGCGAACGACCCCGGGGGTGTCGACCTCTACGTCGGTGGCGTCGAGCACGCGGTGCTGCACCTGCTGTACTCGCGGTTCTGGCACAAGGTGCTCTTCGACCTGGGCCACGTCAGCTCCCGTGAGCCCTACCGCCGGCTGGTCAACCAGGGCTACATCCAGGCGTTCGCCTACACCGACGCGCGCGGATCGTATGTGCCCGCCGCCGAGGTCACCGAACGCGACGGCAAGTTCTACTGGCCCGGCCCCGACGGTGAGGTCGAGGTGAACCAGGAGTTCGGCAAGATCGGCAAGAGCCTGAAGAACTCGGTCTCACCCGACGAGATCTGCGATGAGTACGGCGCCGACACCCTGCGCGTGTACGAGATGTCGATGGGTCCGCTGGAGGCGTCGCGGCCGTGGGCCACCAAGGACGTCGTCGGCGCGTACCGCTTCCTGCAGCGGGTGTGGCGCGTCGTGGTCGATGAGGAGACCGGCGCCGATCGCGTCGCCGACCACGAGCAGATCAGCGACGAGACGCTGCGACTGCTGCACAAGACCATCGCCGGCGTCGCGGAAGACTATGTGGCACTGCGTAACAACACCGCGGCGGCCAAGCTCATCGAGTACACCAACCACCTGACCAAGGAGGGCGTGACAGCCCGCGCGGCCGTCGAACCGCTGGTGCTGATGGTCGCGCCGCTGGCGCCGCACCTGGCCGAGGAACTGTGGAGGCGGTTGGGCCACGACGCGTCGCTGGCGCACGGACCCTTCCCGCAGGCCGACCCGGCCTACCTGGTCGACGACACCGTCGAGTACCCGGTGCAGGTCAACGGCAAGGTGCGCAGCCGGATCACCGTGGCCGCCGACGCCGACGCGGATGCCCTGGAGGCCGCCGCGCTGGCCGATGAGAAGGTCGTCGCGTTCCTGGACGGCGCCACGCCGAAGAAGATCATCGTGGTGGCCGGACGCCTCGTCAACATCGTCGCGTAGCCGTGATTTCGGCGCGTTCCGGAGCGCTCACCGCTCCTTTCCGCGCCGAAATCGCAGGGGCTAGTGCGGGCGGGGGCGCAGGATCACCTCGTGGACGTGACCGTCGGGCGGGGTGGCGACGGCCTGCGCGACGGCCGCGGCGACGGTGTCGGCTGACAGGAACTGCCCGGGGTCGTACTCACGACCCTCGTACGCGATGAGATCGCGCTGCATGTCGGTGTCGATCCGGCCCGGATGGATGGACGTGACGCGCAGAGCGGGTTCGTCGGCGCGCAACGAGTCGGCGAACGCCCGCAGCGCGAACTTGCTCGCCGAGTAGGACGCCAGCCCGGGTGAGGCGTTGATACCGGCCCCGGAGTTGATGAACACCACGTGACCGCCGGCATGGCGCAGCGCGGGCAGCAGTGCCAGCGTGAGTGCGACGGCGCCGATGACGTTGACCTCGAAGGTGTCCCGCCACTCGTCGACCGTGGACTCGCCGACCCGGCCGGGTAGCGACACCCCGGCGTTGTGGATCAGCACGTCGAGATCGGTCAGCACCTCGGCGGCGGGCTCGATCGACGCCGGATCGGCCAGGTCCAGCGGCCACGTCGGGGCCCCGAGCCGCTCGGCCACCGCGTCGAGCCGGTCGGACGGGCGGCCCGCCAACAGCAGCGTGTGGGTGGGGGCAAGGGCGGTGGCGATGGCGGCTCCGAGGCCGCCGCCCGCTCCGGTGATCATCGCGGTGCGGGTCTGCTCTTCGCGCAAGCGCTCATCGGAACGGGTCTGCTCTTCGCGCGAGCGCTCATCGGAAGCCACGCCGCAACGTTACCGAGACCCATCCGTCCTGCGCCGTTCGCCTCGACGTCGCAGAATTGAACCAATGCCTCCCGATCCGACCTTCGCGCCCACGCAGTTGGCGGCCCGCGCCGCCTACCTCCTGCGTGGCAACGACCTCGGCGTGATGACCACCGCCGCACCCCTGCTGTACCCCCACATGTGGAGCTGGGACGCGGCGTTTGTGGCCATCGGGCTGGCCCCGCTGAGCGTCGAACGCGCCGTCGTGGAGCTCGACACCCTGCTGTCGGCGCAGTGGCGCAACGGGATGATCCCGCACATCGTCTTCGCCAACGGCGTCGACGGGTACTTCCCCGGCCCGGCCCGCTGGGCGTGCTCGGCGCTGGCGGCTGACGCCCCGCGCAACCGGCACACCTCAGGCATCACCCAGCCGCCGGTGCATGCGATCGCGGTGCAGCGCATCCTCGATCAGGCGCGTACCAGGGGCCGCTCCACCCGCGCTGTCGCCGAGGCGTTCCTGGATCGCCGCTGGCCCGATCTCGTGCGGTGGCACCGCTGGCTGGCCGAGGCACGCGACCCCCACTCGCGCGGCCGGGTCACGCTGTACCACGGCTGGGAGTCGGGCATGGACAACTCGCCGCGCTGGGACAGCGCCTATGCCAACGTGATTCCCGGCAATGTGCCCGAGTATCAGCGCGAGGACAACAAGGTCAACACCGACGCCAGCCAGCGCCCGTCGGATCACGAGTACGACCGCTACCTGTGGCTGGTCGAGGAGATGAAGTCGGCGCGCTACGACGACGATCTGCTGCCCAAGGTGATGAGCTTCGCGGTCGAGGACGTGTTCGTCTCGGCGGTGCTCTCGGTGGCCTGCACTGTGCTCGCCGAGATCGGCGAGGACTACAAGCGCCCGCTCGCCGACGTCCGCGACCTGTACGCGTGGGCCGAGCGGTTCCGGGGCGGTGTCGTCGAGGCGGCCGACCAAAGGACCGGGGCGGCAAGGGATTACGACACCCGCGCGGAGCGCTGGATCGCGACCGAGACCGTCGCGCAGTTTGCGCCGCTGCTCTGCGGTGGATTGCCTCACGACCGGGAGCGCGCGCTGCTGAAGCTGCTCGAGGGCCCGCGGTTCTGCGGACATCCCGACCTCAAGTACGCGTGCATCCCGTCGACGTCTCCGGTGTCGAGGGACTTCCGGTCGCGTGAGTACTGGCGCGGCCCGGTCTGGCCGGTGATGTCGTGGCTGTTCTCCTGGTGCTTCGCACGTCGCGGATGGGCCGAGCGCGCGGCGATGCTGCGTCGCGAGGGATTGCGGCAGGCCAGCGATGGCAGTTTCGCGGAGTACTACGAGCCGTTCACGGGCGAGCCGTTGGGCAGCATGCAGCAGTCGTGGACCGCCGCGGCGGTCCTGGACTGGCTTGGGTGACGTCGAGGCGGTGCGATCAGCCCTCGGTCTGTTCGGCCAGCCGTGTCAGCGGGGCCAGCGCCTGGGCGAGGGTGGTGCGTTCCTCGACGGTGAGTTTGCTCAGCATGGCCGCCAGCGCGGCACGACGCACCGCGAGAGCCTCGCGGTGCTGAACCAGTCCGCGGGGGGTGACGTCGACGAGAACGGCACGTAAATCGGAGGGGTCGCGGGAGCGCTTCACCAGCCCGAGTTTCTCGAGTCGGCGGATCGCCACGGTGGTGGTGGGCGTGCGGACGCGCTCGTGGGCGGCGAGCTCGGTCATGCGGATCGGACCGAGGTCGAGAAGCGTCAGCAGGATCGACAATTGCGCCAGCGTCAGGTCGGCACCGGCCTCTGCGCCGGGGGGCTTCGTCTCGCCAGTTCGGCGGAGCACGGAGAACAGCTTGGAGAGCACTTGTTGCAGCTCCCCAGCCAGCTCAGTGACCTGCGGCTCCGTATCCACCATAGTTTGGCAGTCTAACCTGTCGCCTCTTGTCAGCAGCCGTTTAGAGCACCTGAGACAGGAACTGGCGCAGCCTGTCGGTCTCGGCGGACTCGAAGAGCTGCTCGGGTGGTCCGGACTCGACGACCCGCCCGTGATCCATGAAGACCACGGAGTCCGCGGTCGATCGGGCAAAGCCCATCTCGTGGGTCACGACCACCATCGTCATACCGTCGGAGGCGAGCTCGGCGATCAGCGCGAGGATGCCCTTCACCAGCTCGGGGTCGAGTGCGGAGGTGGCCTCGTCGAAGAACATCAACTGCGGTGCCATGGCCAGCGCCCTGGCGATCGCCACCCGTTGCTGTTGCCCACCCGAGAGCGTGCCGGGCCGCACCTGCGCCTTGTGCTTCAACCCGACGCGCTCGAGTTGCGCCATACCCAGTTCCGTCGCCTCGTCGACCCCGAGGTTCTTCAACTTGCGCGGTGCCAGCGTCACGTTGTCGAGCACGCTGCGATGCGGGAACAGGTTGAACTGCTGGAACACCATGCCGATCCGTTGTCGCAGCTTGTCGGGATTGTCCTTCAGCACCGAGCGGCCGTCGAGCAGGATGTCGCCGCGGTCGGGTTCGTGCAGCCGGTTCAGGGTGCGCAGTAGCGTCGACTTGCCCGATCCCGACGGCCCGATGACCGCCGTGGTGGTGCCGGCGGGGACGTCGATGTCGACGCCGCGGAGCACCGTGTTCACGCCGAAGGACAGATGAATGTCCTTGCCCGCCAATGAGACCGGTTCGAAGCCCTTCCCGGGGCCGCCTGTCGTACTCACACCATCTCCTGTGTTGTCGCGGGATTGGCGGGGTCGAGCGGATCGTCGGGCTCGGTCTGCGCGCGTCCACGTCGCAGGCGCGCATCGATGTAGTTGACGAGGTGGGTCAGCGGGATGGTCAGCGCGAGATAGAACAACCCGGCGGCCACCAGCGGGGACAGATTGCCGGTCTGCGCGTTGAGATCCCGGCCCACCTGGAACAGCTCACGCTGACTGGCGATCAGGCCGAGGAAGTAGACCAGCGAGGACGCCTTGAGCAGCGAGATGAACTGATTCACCAGCGCGGGTAGGACGCGCCGGATGCCCTGGGGCACCACCACCAGACGCATCGAGGAGCCGTAGCTGAAACCCAGTGCGCGCGAGGCCTCCAGCTGGCCTGCCTCCACGCTCTGGATGCCGGATCGAAAGATCTCACCGACGTAGGCGCCAGCCATCAGGCCCAACGCGGCGATGCCAAGCGGGTAGGGGTTGTTGCCGGTCAGTCCGCCCACGATGGGCCCGACGCCCAGCCCGATCAGCAGGATGATGACGACCTCGGGTAGCCCGCGGAAGATGTCGGTGTACACCCGGGCCGGCCAGCGCAGCCAGCGAGAGCGGGAGATACCCGCGATCGCCAGCGCCATGCCGAGGACCAGGCCGATGATGCTGGCCGCGAACGTCAGTATCAAGGTGTTGGGCAGGCCGGTCTTGAACAGGTCGGGGATGGCCTGCCGGTAGAGGTCCCAGTTGAGGAAGGTCTCCTTCAGTTGGGACAGTGTGGATTTCGGCCCTACGGGCGAGTCGGGTGAGGTGGACTGCGCCGCGCGCTCGGCGATCGCCGCGAAGTCGGGAAGCTGGGGAGGCGGAGCCGCCTTCGACCCGGGTTTCCATCCCGGCGGCAGCGCCCGGGGCACCCAGTCGGAGTACAGCCGCGCCCAGCTGCCGTCGGCGATCACCGCGTCGAGGCCCGAGTTGAGCGCGTTGATGAGCGGCTGGTTGGTCTTGTCGACCGCGTAGGCGACGAAGTTGTCCAGGCTGAAGGTGTTCTCGACGATCTGGGCGGGATCACCGGGTTGCACCGTGCCCTGTGCCTGCTGTGAGGGCGCCACCCAGGCGTCGATCTGCCGGGTCTTGAGGCTGCCGTAGACGGTGTTGTAGTCGGGGAACTTGACCGGGTCCAGGCCAAGGGTGTCGACGACGTAGGCCTCCTGCACGGTGCCCTGCACAACGCCGATCCGTTGACCCGGGGCCAACTGGGTGAAGCTGGTGATCGGTGAGCCCGTCGGCACCACGAGGGAGAAGTAGCCGAAGTCGTAGCCGTTGGTGAAGCCGACGGTCTTGCGCCGCGCATCGGTGGTGGTGATCGATGACGAGCCGACGTCGAAGCGGCGCGACGCGACCTGGGCCAGCAGACCGGAGAAGTCGGTCCCGACGAAGTTCACCCGCAGGCCGAGTTTGTCGGCGATGGCCCGCAGCAGTTCATTGTCGAAACCCGTGAACTGGCCCGCGGAGTTGATGCAGATGCTCGGCGGGGCGTCCGAGAGCGTGCCGACGGTGAGCACTCCGGGGGTGCCCAGACCCAGCGCCGCGACGTCGACGGTATCGAGGGGTTCCACGGTGGGCGTGGTGTATCGATCGGACTCGGGTCCCTTGGCGGCCGCGGCCAGGTTGGTCGGCAGCGCGCTCGCGCTCTGCTCACCCGGAGGCGCGCACTGGTCGTCGTTGGCCAGCGCGGTCGGCGCAAGGCCGAGGCCGCAGATGATCGCCAACACCAGTGCCAGCACGGTCGCCCGGAGAACCCCGTCGCGTGTCATCGTGAAAACGTAACGAACGCGGTCCCGGGAATTAGCCCCTTCCCCTCATTCAGAACGCAATGGATGGGTTTGGTGTCTCTGTGATGGCGGGAGCACGCCGCGCCGGATCAGCTCGGACACCATGATCCGGCCCATCAGCAGGGACCGCTCCTCGCATGTGGTGCGGGCCTGATCAGCGTCCCGACCGGTGATGGCGGTGAACTCGGTCTCGTAGAACGGCAGCAGCTCGTCATGGCTGTCGGTGTAGACCTTCCAGAAGGTCTGCGGCATCAGTGTCGCGGCGGAGTGGATGGCCGCCAGCAGCCGGGGGCCTGCGTAGGTGTCGTTGACGATGCGGCGGAACTTCGCCGCGGACTGCTGGAAACCCTTGGACTCCACGCGATTGCGCAGATTCTCCAGCACCTTGCCGAGCCGCTCCGCCAGCTCGTCGGTGGGGTCGGCGGCTGCGCGGGCCGAGGCGACGCCGTTGAGCACACCGTCGATCTCGTAGTGCTCCAGCACGGCCCGGTGGTCGAAGCGCTCGATGTAGGCGCCGCGGTGGTAGCGGGTCGAGAGGATGCCGTCGTGCTCGAGTTGGATGACGGCCTCCTGCACCGGCACGCGGCTCAGGCCCAGCTCCTCGGCGATCTCGTTGCGATCGAGGCGGTCCCCAGAGCGGAGTTTTCCAGTCAGAACCAGGTTGACGATGTGACCGACAACCTGATCCTTCTCCTTGACCCCGTACTTCTTGGGCATAGCTCTTTGGAGTGTCTCACGGGGTTGGCGGGCCGGCGAGGCGCCCGATGCCGGATCCCGCAATCCGATCAAACGAGACTATCGTTCTCGTTACGCTGCCGAGCATGACCACTGCGGCCGTGCACCACACCTACTACGACGATGCACCGATGCGGCCCGACCGGTCCGCGGCCATGGACTATCTGCGCCGTCCCGGGGAGGTCTACCGGGCCGGTGACGTCTACTACATCACCAGCCGCGAAGGGGTGCGCTACGCGCAGACGCACCCCGAGATCTTCTCGTCGGAGAAGGCGTTCGACGGGTTGAGCGCGATGATCCAATTGATCCCGCTCGCCGTCGATCCGCCCGATCACGCGCGCTACCGCAAGGTCCTCGACCCGTTCTTCGGTCCCAAGCGGATGCGCGAACTCGAGGACGGCCTGCGCGCGCAGGTGCGGGCCCATATCGACGCGTTCGCCCCGACGGGCCAGTGCGAGGTCATGGCTGATCTGGCCCGCAAGTTCCCGACGCAGGCGATCCTGACGTTGCTGGGCCTTCCGCACGACGATCTGCCGCAGTGCCTGGACTGGATCGACGGCCTCTTTCACTCGGGGACGGTGGAGCAGGCGAACGGCGAGGCCAGTGCGCGCCAGATGGAGTGCTCGATGGCGTTGTTCGGCTACCTGCAGGACAAGATCGCGCACAAGCGCGCACATCCCGGTGACGACCTCATCAGTGGCGTCCTGGCGATCACCGGCGACGATGCCTGGACCGACGAGCAGATGCTCGGCATGTGCTTTGTGCTGGTACTCGCCGGCCTCGACACCGTGACCGCGGCTATCGGATTCTGTCTGCTGCGGCTTGCCGAGGACCCCGCGCTGCGACGCACGCTCATCGCCGACCCGGCGCGCCTACCGTTCTTCATCGAGGAGGTACTGCGGCTGGATGGTCCGGCGCAGATGGTGCCGCGAGCGACGACCCAGGACGTCGAGGTGGCGGGGACGCTGATCCCGGCCGGGACGCAGGTAGTGCTGGTGCTTGGCACCGCGAACCGTGAGGGCTTGCGGTCGACCAACGTCGACGTCATCGACCTCGATGAGCGCATCACCCACCTGGCGTTCGGCGGAGGGATCCACCGGTGCCTGGGGGTTCACCTCGCGCGCGCCGAGCTTCGACTGATGCTCGAGGAGTTCCACGCCCGCATCCCGGACTACCGGTTGGCGGACATCCCGAAGCTGTCGTGGCCCGCCGCGGTGGTGTCCCTGGAGACGCTGTCGCTGACCTTCCCGCCGAGCTAGACCCGGGGGGTCTAGCCGCCGGCGCGCTCGTCGCGCCACCGGCACAGTGCCTCGGCCGCCGTCAGGTCGTAGTCGGGGCCGTTGACGCCGACCGTCAGCAGGCTGACGCCGAGGTCCACGAGTCCCTGGGCGTTGGCGAGCAGCGCGTCGAGCGCCTCGCCGCGCAGGACGCCGCTGTTGTCCTCCACGCCGGCCGAGCGCTCGATGGTCGACGGGTCGCGGCCGATGTCGGCGCAGTGCGCGTCGAGCACCGCGGCCTTGGCCGGGTAGGTCTCGGCGGTAGTGAATCCGTGCCACATGTGGGCGTACTGGGCGACCATCTTCAGGGTCTTCTTCTCGCCCTGCCCGCCGATCAGGATCGGGATGTCGCGCACCGGTGCGGGATTGAGCTTGGCCAGCCGGGACGTGATGCGCGGCATGGCGGCGGCGAGGTCGTCGAGGCGACTGCCGACCGTGCCGAAGTCGTAGCCGTACTCGTCGTAGTCCTTGTCCTTCCAGCCCGATCCGATGCCGAGGATCAGCCTGCCGTCGGAGATGTTGTCAACGGTGCGCGCCATATCGGCCAGCAGTTCAGGGTTGCGGTAGGAGTTGCAGGTCACCAGCGCGCCGATCTCGATGCGCGAGGTCTGCTCGGCCCACGCGCCGAGCATGGTCCAGCACTCGTAGTGTGCGCCGTCGGGATCGCCATACAGCGGAAAGAAGTGGTCCCAGTTGAAGGCGATGTCGACGCCCATGTCCTCGCACCGTCGGACGGCGTCTCGGATGTGGCCGTAGTTCGGGGAGTGCTGGGGTTGCAGCTGGACGCCGATGCGGGTGGGGAGGCTCATACCCCGATGTTGCCACCGTCGCGCCACACCGCGACAACGGACGGCCGGGCCGTTCCGTTGTTCCCCTCGGGCCAGCGCGACAGGGGATTGTCGATGCTGTTGTCGTCGTTCTCGCCGGGGTGCTGCACGCACACCGTGACGAGGTCGTCGGTGATGACGGGTCCGCACGTCTCCGCGCCGAGCGGGACGGTGAGGAACTGCCTGGTCTCACCACGATTGGGACCCTCGAGCGCGACGGCGAAGAGCCCGTCGTTGGAGTCCAGCGCGTTGCCGTCGGTCGAGATCCACAGGTTCCCGTGGCTGTCGAACGCCAGGTTGTCGGGGCAGGAGATGGGGCTGACCTTGGTCTTGTCGAACCCGCCGTAGTAGGTGTCCGCGGCGGCGGGATCACCGCACACCAGCAGGAGATCCCAGGTGAAGGTGGTGCCGGCGTGATCGTCAGTGATCTCGAGAACCTGGCCACTCTTGTTGTCGTTGCGAGGATTAGCCGCATCGGGGCCGGCCTCACCGGGGACGCCGCGCTCGTCGTTGTTGGTCAGCGCGACGTACACCTTGCCGGTCTTGGGGTTGGCCTCGAAGTCCTCGGGCCTGTCCATCTTGGTGGCGCCGGCCTTGTCGGCGGCGAAGCGGGTGAACACCGCTGCCTCCTGTGCGGTGACGCCGGGGATCAGGGACTCGCCCCGGCCGTCGGGACCCGTGCGCAGCAGCGGAATCCACGTGCCCGCACCGGCGAACGAGCCACTCGCCGGCAGCGTTCCCGAGCCGTCGATCTCGCCGGCGGGGATGTCGCTGGACAACTTCGCGACGTACAGCGTGCCCTCGTCGAGGATCGTCATGTTGTGCGCCATCGACGCGGCATCTGGAATTCCCCCCGTCGCTCCGCTCGCCCCGGCGCCGGGCATCACCTTCTTGCTCGACACGAACTTGTACATGTAGTCGAAGCGCTCGTCGTCGCCGGTGTAGGCGACGACGGTGCCGTCGTCGGTGACGTGGATGGTGGCGCCCTCGTGCTTGAACCGGCCCAGCGCACTGTGTTTCACGGGTGCGGATGCGGGGTCCCACGGGTTGACCTCGACGATGTAGCCGAACCGATTGACCTCGTTGGGTGTGGCGGTCAGGTCGAAGCGGGGGTCGAAGCTCTCCCAGAGCAGCTCGGACGGTGCGGGTTTGACGCCGTAGCGCTTGAACTGGTCACTGACCACCGGGCTGGGTGCGGGTGTGCCCTCGGTGGCGCCGAAGTAGGTGTGGAAGTTCTCCTCACCGGAAAGCACTGTGCCCCACGGGGTTACACCGCCCGCACAGTTGGCGAACGTGCCGGCTACGGTGCGACCGGTCGGGTCGGCTGCGGTCTTGACGAAGTCGGTACCCGCGGCGGGACCGGTCAGCATCATCGGGGTGTCGGCGGTGATACGGCGGTTGTAGCGGCCCAGCACCGGCCGCAGCCCGTCCGGTGTGCGCTCGACCTCGACCACCGACAGACCGATCGCGGCGATCTCGATGTCGAACTGCGCGCGCGTGGGGGCGGCGGCGTCATAGCCGGTGAACATGAACTGCGGGGTGACGTACTCGTGGTTGGTGACGAGCAGGAAGCGGTTGGTCGAGCCCTCGATGGCCAGCAGTCCGGCGAAGTCGTTGTTGAAGCCGAACTGGCCGCGTTGCGCGTCGGCCGTCTGGGCGTTGACGTCGAACGCAGGCGCGCCCGGCAGCACCGGGTCGCCCCAGCTGATGACGACGCCCTGGCGGTAGCCGTCGGGGATGACGACGACGTCCTCGCTGTTCGGTGCGATCGCGGTGAAGTTCATCCCCGGCGGGTTGGGCACCGGCTCGGGTGACGAGGTAGGCGTGGCCTGCGGGGCGGCGGTCGAACACGCGGCCAGCGCCGAGCCCGCGCCGACGGCCAGGACCGCCACCCCGGCGGCCTTGAGCGCTGAGCGGCGGGTCAGCGCCGCGACGATGTCGCCGAAGTACTCGTTGTCACTGGTGTTCGGTGCGGGGTGAAAGCAGGCCTGTCCGCACTTGTAGCGACAGGTGATGCGCTGCCGCGACGAGCGGCCCTCGTGGGTGACGAGCAGGTTCAACGGGACGAGTGCCATCGAGCAGGGTCCTTTCGCGGAATCGACGCAGGGCCGGGGCTGTGGCCGCGTCGCGCGAGAACCTACGGGCGCTGGGAGAGCAGTCGTCAACGAGAAGGTGAACGGAGTCTTACGCGGGCGAGGGTTCGGTGTCCGGGCGTTCCGGTGTCTCGGCGGGCACCAGGCGTTCCGGTGTCTCCACGGGGGAGAGGCGCTCCGGCGTCTCGGCGGGCGTCAACGGCTCCATGGGCTCGGCTGGGGTAGTCATGACGGTGGGCTACCCCAAATGCCGGTTGGCGAAAAGCCGGCGTCAGACGCCCTGCACTTCGCGCAGGATCTCGACGAGCGCCTTCGGTTGGTCGCCCTGCACCGAGTGGCCGGCGTCGGCGACGATGTGGGTGCGCTGAAAACCGGGTGCGCCCTTGGCGAAGGACTCGGCGTCCTCGTCGTTGACGAAGTAGGAGTTGGCGCCGCGCACCAGCGTCGTCGGCATGGTGACCGATGGCACGTCGTCCCACAGGCCCTCGAACCCGTCGCCCTTGCGGATCGAGTCGTAGCGCCACGTCCAGGTGCCGTCGTCGAGCCGCTTGCTGTTGTGGAAGACGCCGCGGCGCAACGAGTTCCGGTCCCGGTGCGGTGCGGCGGCCACGGTCACGTCGAGCATGGCCGCGAAGCTGTCGAACGAGCGGTCGCCCTTCACCAGCGCGACCGCGCCGAGTTGGGCCTTGGTCATCTCCTCGTGCCGCTCGGGTGCCGACGGTGTCACGTCGACCAACACCAGCTCGGGTACGAGGGCGGGGTCGGTGGCGGCGATGCGCAGCGCGGTGAGTCCGCCGAGTGACATGCCCACCACGAGGCGCGGGTCCGGCGCCCATTCGCGCAGGATGGGGCGCAGCGTCTCGGCGTTGAGCTTGGGCCCGTAGTCGCCGTCCTCACGCCACGCCGAGCGGCCGTGGCCGGGCAGGTCGATCGCCAGGGCGGGCACACCGAGCCCGAGGATCACGGTGTCCCAGGTGTGGGCGTTCTGCCCGCCGCCGTGCAGGAACACGATCTGCGGGGACTCCTCGCCCCACTTGAGCGCGCTGATGGGGCCGGACTCGATGCGTGTGACGTGGGGTAGCGGGCCCGTCGCGCCGATCTGTTCGGCGTTCTCGGGCAGCAGCCCGAACTCGTCGAGTGTCAGCAGTTCGTCATCTGAGATAACCGGGTCGACCACGAATGTGACTCTAACCACCCCCACAAACGCCGAAACTGCGGGGAGATCACGTTTCCGGTGGAATTCGCGATCTCCCCGCAGTCTCGGTGGAGAAGTGAGGCTTAGCCCTCGATGAAGTCCTCGAGCTGCGCGCGCGCGATGTCGTCGGGCAGCTGCTTCGGGGGGCTCTTCATGAGGTAGGCCGATGCGGCTTCGACGGGTCCGCCGATGCCACGGTCGAGGGCGATCTTCGCGGCGCGAACCGCGTCGATGATGACGCCTGCCGAGTTCGGCGAGTCCCAGACCTCGAGCTTGTACTCCAGGTTCAGCGGCACATCACCGAACGCGCGACCCTCCAGCCGCACGTAGGCCCACTTGCGGTCGTCGAGCCAGCCGACGTGATCGGACGGGCCGATGTGGACGTCCTTGGCGTTGAATTCCTTGTGCAGGTTGGAGGTGACGGCCTGGGTCTTGGAGATCTTCTTGGACTCCAGGCGCGAGCGCTCCAGCATGTTGAGGAAGTCCATGTTGCCGCCGACGTTGAGCTGCATCGTGCGGTCGAGCTGCACGCCGCGGTCCTCGAACAGCTTGGCCATCACGCGGTGGGTGATGGTGGCACCGACCTGGCTCTTGATGTCGTCGCCGACGATCGGCACACCGGCGTCGGTGAACTTCTTGGCCCACACGGGGTCGCTGGCGATGAAGACAGGCAGCGCGTTGACGAAGGCCACGCCGGCGTCGATCGCGCACTGCGCGTAGAACTTGTCGGCCTCTTCCGAGCCGACGGGAAGGTAGGACACCATGACGTCGACGTTGGCGTCCTTGAGCGCCTTGACGACGTCGACCGCCTCGGTGTCAGAGACCTCGATGGTCTCGGCGTAGTACTTGCCGATGCCGTCGAGGGTGGGTCCGCGCTGCACGGTCACATTGGTGGGCGGCACGTCGGCGATCTTGATGGTGTTGTTCTCGGAGGCGAAGATCGCCTCGGACAGGTCGAAGCCGACCTTCTTGGCGTCCACGTCGAACGCGGCGACGAACTTCACGTCGCGGACGTGGTAGCGGCCGAGCTTGACGTGCATGAGGCCCGGAACAGTGCTGTTCTCGTCGGCGTCGTAGTAGTACTGCACACCCTGCACCAGGGAGGATGCACAGTTGCCGACGCCGACGATGGCGACCCGGACTTCGTTCGACGGGGTCTCGGACATGGGACTGTCTCCTTCTCCTGCTGGATATGGGGGTACGGGTAGTTAGGGCTGTTGCTCGGCGCGTCCCTGCGCTCCGCGTTCAGCCGCGATCAATTCGTTGAGCCACTTCACTTCACGTTCGCTCGACTCCAACCCCAGCTGGTGCAGCTGGCGTGTGTAGCGGTCGAGCGAGTTGCTGGCGCGCGCGATTGCCTCGCGCAGGCCCTCGCGACGTTCCTCCACCTGACGCCGGCGGCCCTCCAGGATTCGCATCCTGGCCTCGGCGGGGGTGCGGTTGAAGAACGCCAGGTGCACACCGAATCCGTCGTCGGTGTAGTTCTGAGGTCCGGTGTCGGCGACGAGTTCGGCGAACCGCTGCTTGCCGGCATCGGACAGTTGGTAGACGCGCCGCGCCCGCCGCACCTTGACCGCGCCCTCGGGTGCGGCATCCTCGACGATCAGGCCGTCGGCCTGCATGCGGCGCAGTGCTGGGTAGAGCGAACCGTAGGAGAACGCGCGAAACGCTCCCAGCAGGCCGGTCAGGCGTTTCCGCAGCTCGTAGCCGTGCATGGGCGATTCGAGCAGAAGTCCCAGAATGGCGAGTTCAAGCACCGAACCACCCCCTTTGCTCCGTCGCTACGACGATCCAACACGTCGGCCAATTGTATCGCGCCGATATATACGCCGCTACATCAGCTCGATGCAGCAGGGGACGCCGGAGGTGATTACGGGCTGGGGTAGTTGACGTTCTTGGTGGTGCCGTCGCCGTTCAGGACGATGTAACCGCTGTTCCCGAACTTCGGGCTCACATAGATGCTGATCTCGATACTTCCCGGCGGAGCGGTCATATCCTCGTTCGCCTCGATGTCGATGTAGATGGTCTCGACCTCGTCGGCCTTGATGCCCAGGGTCTCTGGCGCACCTCTGACCACGCCAACCAGCATGGGGATGTCGAACTGCGCGAGATCGACGACGCGGTCATGGGAACTCATGCTGGTCTCGGACGGATCGCCCCAGCCGCCGCGGTAGGTGTAGCGAAGCGCGCGGCGCGGCTCGGTGGGGTCGGTGCGCTCCAGCGACGCGTAGTCGCTGTAGATCGTGAGCCCGTAGCCCGTGGTGTCGCCGAACTTCGACCGCATCTGCTCGATCAGCCCGGTCAGACCGCCCAGTGAGTGCAGCTGTCGCGGTGGCGTGAGGACCTTCGCGGGAATGCCGTCGGCCTTCGCGCCGGGGTCGCTGGTGAAGCTCAGCGGCGAGCTGGTGTTGCCGTACAGACCCCAGCCGACCGCGATGCCGAGCACCACCAGCACGGCGGCGGCGGCGGCGCGCAGGCCCCAGCCGTTGCCCGCCGATGCGGGGCCGGCCGTGAAGCGCGACGGCTTCTTCAGGTCGGGCAGCTGGACCGGCGCATTGTCGTTCTGCAGGTCGCTGACCAGCGCCTGCAGATCACCCAGCGTCGGTGCCGTGGTCGCCGACGCGACCCTGCTGCGGTGCTCCTCCATCGACAGCTGGCCGTCGGCCAGCGCGCTGTCGAGGATCTGGCACGTGTCGTTGCGGTCGGAATCCTTCGCCCGCGTTCCTGTGCTCTGCCGGGTTGCCACGCAACGATGTTAGAAGTCGGGTGCCCATCACCGCTGACCACATGGCAAATGTCCGCGCGCCATGACGTGGTCGCGCCCCTACCGGATGTGTGCCGACGTACTCTGGTGAACGTGCGATTGCAGCGACAGGTGGTGGACTACGCGCTCCGGCGCCGGTCCCTGCTGGCTGAGGTGTATTCGGGGCGCACCGGCGTCTCGGAGGTCTGTGACGCCAATCCCTACTTGGTGCGTGCCGCGAAGTACCACGGCAGGCAGAGTTCGGTGACGTGTCCGATCTGCCGCAAGGAACAGCTCACGCTGGTGTCCTGGGTGTTCGGCGATCACCTCGGCGCCGTATCCGGGTCGGCTCGCAACACCGAGGAACTGGTGATGCTGGCCGCGCGGTTTGACGAGTTCGCGGTCCACGTCGTGGAGGTATGTCGTACGTGCAGTTGGAACCATCTAGTGAAGTCCTACGTGCTGGGCGCACCGCGCCCGCCGAAGGTCAAGGGCGCACGCGGCACTCGAACGGCGCGCTCCGGAGCGCGCACGGCCAGTGAATAGCGAAGGGCGCCACAACAGGTCAGCCGATGACGTCCCCAAGGGGGCCTCGGCTGAGGGTGCCGGCGCTCCTCCTCCGCGACGTCCTGACTCTCCGCAGCGTCACGCCGACCGCCCCACAGGTGCGCCCGGCTCCGGCTCGATGAGCCCGTCGGGACCGTCGATGCGGCCCAGTCCCACGGGACCAGCCGGACCGCCGCGTCGTCCGTCGCCGCCCGACGACCGCCGCACCATGGTGTTGCCGCCCGTGCCCGCAGGACCGGACCCGCGTCTGCGCGATCCGATCGACATCGTCAAGGCCGCGCTGGACGGCACACCGCCGCCCAAGCCGCCGCCAGCGGGACCGCCGCCCGGCGGTGGCCCGGGTGGGCGCGGTGGACCGGGGGGCAAGCGCCCGGGTCCCCGCCCTCAGATCAACTGGAAGTGGGTCCGGCGCGGTCTCGTCGTGGCGACCGTGATGGCGGTTCTGCTGCCGATCGTGACGTTCGCGATGGCGTACATGATCGTCGAGGTGCCCAAGCCCGGCGATATCCGCACCGCGCAGGTGTCGACCATTCTGGCCAGCGACGGCAGCGAGATCGCGAAGATCGTTCCGCCGGAGGGCAACCGGGTCGATGTCGACATCGACCAGATACCGGTGCACGTCCGAGATGCCGCGATGGCCGCCGAGGACCGCGACTTCTACTCCAACCCGGGGTTCTCGTTCACCGGGTTCCTGCGCGCCTTCAAGAACAACATCTTCGGTGGCGACCTGCAGGGCGGCTCGACCATCACCCAGCAGTACGTGAAGAACGCGTTGGTCGGTGATGCGCGATCCGGCGTGGGCGGGCTGATCCGCAAGGCCAAGGAACTCGTCATCTCGACCAAGATGTCGAGTGAGTGGTCCAAGGACGCGGTGCTGCAGTCCTACCTCAACATCATCTACTTCGGCCGCGGCTCCTACGGCATCGCCGCCGCATCCAAGGCCTACTTCGACAAGCCCGTCGAACAGCTCACCGTCGCCGAGGGGGCGCTGCTCGCCGCGCTCATCCAGCGGCCGTCGACGCTGGATCCTGCCGTCGACCCCGAGGGTGCCGCCGAGCGGTGGAACTGGGTGCTCGACGGCATGGTCGAGATGGGCGCGTTGTCACCGGCCGACCGTGCCGCGCAGGTGTTCCCGGCCACGGTCCCACCGGATCAGGCCAGCCAGCAGAACCAGACCACCGGACCCAACGGGCTGATCGAGCGCCAGGTCACCAAGGAGCTGCTCGACCTCTTCGACATCGACGAGCAGACTCTGAACACCGAGGGCCTGCAGGTCACCACCACGATCAACCCCCAGGCGCAGAAGGCTGCCGAGGAGGCCGTCACCGACGCCCTCGACGGCCAGGAGCCCGACATGCGGTCGGCGGTCGTCTCGATCAACCCGAAGAACGGCGGTGTGGAGGCCTACTACGGCGGTTCGGACGCCAACGGCTTCGACTTCGCCCAGGCCGGGCTGCCGACTGGATCGTCGTTCAAGGTGTTCGCGCTCGTGGCGGCGCTGCAGCAGGGCATCGGGCTGGGCTATCAGATCGACAGCTCACCGGTCGAGGTGAACGGCATCAAGATCTCCAATGTCGAGGGCGGCAGCTGCGGCACCTGCTCCATCGCCGAGGCGTTGAAGCGATCGCTGAACACCAGCTACTACCGGTTGATGCTCAAACTCGAGAACGGCCCGCAGGACGTCGCCGACGCGGCACACGCGGCGGGTATCGCCGAGAGCTTCCCCGGTGTGGAGCACACCTTGAGCGAGGACGGCCAGGGCGGCCCGCCCAACAACGGCATCGTGTTGGGCCAGTACCAGTCCCGGGTCCTCGACATGGCCTCGGCCTACGCCACGCTCGCGAACTCCGGTGTCTACCATCGGCCGCACTTCGTGCAGAAGGTCGTCAACGCCAAGGGCGATGTGCTCTTCGATGCCGGCGAACAGGCCAGCGAGGGCGAGCAGCGCATCGACAAGGCGGTGGCCGACAACGTCACCGCCGCCATGGCGCCGATCGCGGGTTACTCCAACGGGCACAACCTCGCCGGCGGGCGCGTCTCCGCCGCCAAGACCGGCACCAACCAGCTTGGTGACACCGGCGCCAACCGCGACGCCTGGATGGTCGGCTACACGCCGTCGCTGTCGACCGCGGTCTGGGTCGGTACCACCGACGGCACCAAGCCGCTCGTGACGTCATACGGCAGCCCGGTGTACGGGTCGGGCCTGCCGTCCAACATCTGGAAGGCGACCATGGACGGTGCGCTCGACGGCACCGACAAGGAGACCTTCCCGAAGCCCACCGAGATCGGCGGCTATGCGGGCCCACCGGCGCCCGTAGCCCCGCCGAGCGCGCCACCGCCGAACGTGCCGCCGCCGCCACCGTCGGAGACCGTCATCCAGCCGACGCTGGAGATCGCCCCGGGTATCACGATCCCGTTCGGGCCACCGACCACGGTGACCATGCCGCCGCCGCCACCGCCTGGCGATCCGAATCTGCCCCCGGTGCCTGGTGATCCGGCCGCTGTCACCCCGACTGCGACAGCCCCCCCGCCGCCGCCGTGACCGGCGCTGAGCCGGATCGGTCGACGGACTCGCCGGAGCCGCCGGCGGATACCGTATCGCCAGGCGGGACCGTATCGCCCGCTCCGCTGGCCGACGACCTGCGGAGCGCGGATGACCGCGATCTGCCCAGCCGCAACGACGTCACGGTCCGGGCACTGTCGGGACTTGTCGGAGGTCCGGTCGGCAAGCACGCGCTGATCGGCCGCACTCGCTTCCTCACTCCGCTGCGGGTGATGCTGGCGCTCGCGGTGTTGTTCCTGGCGTTCGGCTACTCCACCAAGGCGGCGTGCCTGCAGTCGACGGACACCGGGACCGCGGACCAGCGGGTCGCCGTGTGGGAGAACCAACGCGCCTACTACGAGTTCTGCTACTCCGACACCGTGCCGCTCTACACCGCCGAACTGCTCAATCTTGGGAAGTTCCCGTACAAGTCGAGCTGGATCGAGAAGAACGCCGAGGGCCAGCAGCAGATTCAGTACGACGGCACGCCGGCCGTCAGGTACATGGAGTATCCGGTCCTCACCGGCATGTATCAGTACGTGTCGATGACCCTGGCCAAGACCTACACGGCGTTGACGAAGCTCGTGTCGGTGCCGATCGTCGCCGAGGTGGTGATGTTCTTCAACATCGCCGCGTTCGGTCTGGCGTTGGCGTGGATGGCGACAGTGTGGGCGACATCGCAGTTGGCGGGGCGCCGGGTCTGGGACGCCGCGGTGGTGGCGGCCTCGCCGCTGCTGATCTTCCAGATATTCACCAACTTCGACGCCCTGGCCGTCGCGGCCGCAGTGGGCGCGCTGCTGGCGTGGTCGCGGCGAAAACCGGTTCTCGCCGGGGCGCTCATCGGGATCGGCGTGGCGCTCAAGCTCTTTCCGCTACTGCTGTTGATCCCGCTGGTGATCCTGGGCGTGCGCACGGGGCGGGTCCGCGACGTCGGGAAGACGACCATCGCCGCGGTGTTGTCCTGGTTGGTGGTCAACCTGCCGATCATGGTGATGTTCCCGCGCGGCTGGTCTGAGTTCTTCCGGCTCAACACCCGTCGCGGCGACGACATGGACTCCATCTACAACGTGGTGAAGTCCTTCACAGGGTGGGGCGGGTTCGACCAGAACCTGGGCTTCTGGGAACCCCCCACCGTGCTCAACGGTGTGACCGCGGTGTTGTTCGCGGTGTGTTGTGCCGGGATCGCCTACATCGGTCTGACCGCCAGGCACCGTCCCCGGCTGGTGCAGCTGGCGTTCCTGGTCGTGGCGGCCTTCCTGCTGACCAACAAGGTGTGGAGCCCGCAGTTCTCGTTGTGGTTGGTGCCGTTGGCCGCGTTGGCGTTGCCGCACCGCCGAATCCTGTTGGCATGGATGACGATTGATGCGCTGGTGTGGATGCCGCGAATGCTGTATCTCTACGGCGAGCAGAACATGGGTCTGCCCCAGGAGTGGTTCACCACGACGGTGCTGCTGCGTGATATCGCCGTGGTCGGCCTCTGTGTGCTGGTGGTCCGGCAGATCTACCGGCCGGAGCTGGATCTGGTCCGCCTGCACGGTCGTGTGGACGACCCGTCCGGTGGCGTGTTCGATCGCGCCCCCGACGCGTTCCCGTCCTGGTGGCCCGCCCGGCTGCGGCCCCGAAGCGAGCCGCAACCCGTCGTGTCGGCCGAGCGCGAGGCTGTTCTCACCACCTGACGGCGCCGTGAGCGACACATCTCCGATAGTGTCGAGATGGCCGGTCGCCGACCGGCTCCGATGGGCAGTCAGGAAGCCGGTGCGAAACCGGCGCGGTCCCGCCACTGTGACTGGGGAGCGAACCCCGCTGTCGACCACGGCCGTCAAGGCTGGAAGGTCGGGGTGAGCATCGATCCAGGAGTCAGGATACTGCTCCCGCCGGACCTCGTTCTGGGACGTGGACATCCCGGATGGAGCCGATGCAATGCCATGCCCGACCCAACTCTGCCGACCGATGCGCCTGCTGGCGATCGCTGCCCTCGCCCTGCCGCTTCTGGCGGGGTGCGCACAGCGGGGCGACGCTGACGCCAGCGCCGCCGCCGCGCCGGGATTCCCCGTCTCGGTGGACAACTGCGGTGTCGAGGTGACGCTGCAGGCGGCACCGACGCGCGCCGTGGGCTACTACCAGCAGTCGGTGGAGCTCATGCTCGCGCTCGGCCTGCGCGACTCCATCGTCGCCACGGTGTACCCGGACAACCCGCCGCTACCGCAGTACGCCGAGGACTACCGCGCCATCCCGGAGCTGTCCAACAAGGACGCGTCGTTCGAGCAGATCCTGGAGCTGGCACCGGATTTCGTCTACGGCGGGTACAGCAGCACGTTCGACGAGTCGGCGGGAAGATCGCGGGCCGCCTTCGCCGATGCGGGCATCACCACCTACCTCAACCCGGAGTACTGCGCCACCGAACCGATCACCATGGACGACGTCTACGACGAGGTGCGCACCATCGCGACGCTGTTCGGCGTCCCGGGACGGGCCGACTCCCTGGTGTCGGAGATGGCGGCCAGTGTCGCCGAGGCCACTACCCGCATCGAGGGCGTCGACCCCGTCACGGTGTTCGTCTACGACAGCGGCGATGCCACCGCGTTCACGGCGGGCCGCCAGGGCATCGGCAACCAGATCATCGAATTGGCCGGTGGCACCAACATTTTCGGCGACCTCAACGAGACGTTCGCCGACGTCTCCTGGGAGCAGGTGCTGCAACGGCAGCCCGAGGTCATCGTCATCTACGACTACTTCGGCACGCCAGCGGTAGAGGCCAAGAAGGAATTCCTGCGCAGCCGGCCGGAACTCGCCGCGGTACCGGCGATCCGCGACGACCGGTTCGCCGTGCTGACGCTGCAGGACGCCGTGCTCGGGGTACGGGCGCCGTACGCGGTGGGGCCGCTGGCCGAGCAGTTGCATCCCGCCCGCTTCCGGTGACGTCCCGACGCCGCGTGCCCTACCCGCTGGTGCTACTGACGCTGGGGGTGCTGCTCGCGGCGTGCATGATCGCGGGCCTGGCGATCGGGTCCATCTCGATCCCGCCGATGGATGTCGCCCGAAACCTGCTGCACCAGTCGCTCCCCGGCATGTTCGACGCCAGCGGGGCGCCACACCATCAGATGATCATCACCCACGTGCGCGGCCCGCGAGTGGTCCTCGGCGCGGTGGTCGGTGCCGGGCTGGCGGTGATCGGGATGACGCTGCAGGCGTTGGTGCACAACCCGCTGGCCGACCCGTACCTGCTCGGGGTCTCCTCGGGTGCCTCAGTGGGCGCGGTGGCCGTGATCGTGACCGGTGGTGCGATTCTCGGTGCGGCCTCGATGCCCGTCGCGGCGTTCGTCGGCGCCGTCGGTGCGCTGGGCCTGGTGTACTTCCTGTCCCGCGCGGGCGGCCAGATCACCACGACACGTCTGGTGCTGGCCGGGGTCGCCGTCGCGTACGTGCTGTCGGCCGTGACCAGTCTGATGCTGCTGACCGCCAGAAGTGGCGATCAGGCGCGTCAGGTACTGACCTGGATGTTGGGCGGTCTCGGTGGTGCGCAGTGGAATTCGCTGTGGCTGCCGCTGGCGGCGGTGCTGCTCGGACTGGTCTATCTGCTGGCACACGCGCGGACGCTGAACGTGCTGCTGGCCGGTGATGAGGCCGCGGTGACCATGGGTGTGGACGCCGACCGGTTCCGGGTGGTGACCTTCGTACTGGCATCGCTGATGACCGGCGTGCTGGTCGCGGTCAGCGGTCCGATCGGGTTCGTCGGGCTGATCCTGCCGCACGCGGTGCGCCTCCTGGTCGGCAGCGACCATCGCCGGGCACTGCCTGCGGCGGCGTTGGCGGGCGCGTCGTTCCTGGTCCTCGCCGACATCGCGGCGCGCACATTGGCGTCGCCGCAGGAGATTCCGGTGGGTGTGCTCACCGCACTGTGCGGTGGGCCGTTCTTCCTGTGGCTGATTCGGCGCGACGCCCGTCGTGGGGCGGTGCGGTCATGACCGGCGCCCGTCTGCAGGCCGACAAGCTGTGCGTGGAGCTCGGTGGTCGCCGCATCCTGCACGAGGTGTCGGTGCGCGCCGAGCCCGGCCAGGTGATCGGCATCGTCGGGCCCAATGGATGCGGCAAGTCGACGCTGCTGCGCAGTCTGGTGCGGATCCTGCGCCCGACGAGCGGGTCGATTCACATCGACGGCGTCGACGTGCAGACGATTCCGGTGCGGCAGTCCGCGCGCACCGTGGCCGCCGTCCTGCAGGACGTCACCGGCGACTTCGACCTGCGGGCGCGCGACGTCGTCGCGATGGGACGCGCGCCCTACAAGCGAATGTTCCAGCGGGACGGCGCCGCCGACGAGCGGATCGTCGATGACGCACTGCGGATGGTCGGGGTCGGCCACCTCGGTGATAGGCCCATCGCCTCGATGTCGGGTGGGGAACGGCAGCGAGTTCTGATCGCGCGTGCGCTCGCACAACGGCCCCGGCTGCTCGTCCTGGACGAGCCGACCAACCACCTCGATGTCCGCCACCAGTTCGACGTGCTGGCGCTGCCCGCCGCGCTGGGCATCACCGCGGTGGTCGCACTGCACGACCTCAACCTCGCCGCGCACTTCTGCGATGTTGTCCATGTGCTGGATGGAGGGCACGAGGTGTGCTGCGGGCCTCCGGACGAGGTGCTGACGACCGAGCTTCTGGCGCAGGTCTACCGGGTGGTGGCCAGCGTGCGGCCGCACCCCGACACCGGGCGGCCGCAGGTGAACTACGACCCGGGGGCCGGGGAGCGCGATTTCGCAGGTGGGGGGCTCGTCGGGTAACCTGGCCCAGTTGCCGACGCAGGCGACCCTCCTGTCGCGGAATGTCCGCGGCCGCACACGACCATAGGAGGTGATGGGTTCCTTATGCGTCCATACGAAATCATGGTCATCCTTGACCCCACTCTCGACGAGCGGACTGTAGCTCCGTCGTTGGAAACGTTCCTGAACGTCATCCGCAAGGATGGCGGCTCCGTCGACAAGGTCGACATCTGGGGACGTCGCCGGCTGGCGTACGAGATCGCCAAGCACGGTGAGGGCATCTATGCCGTCATCGACGTGAAGGCCGAACCGGCCACGGTGTCGGAGCTGGATCGCCAGCTCGGCTTGAACGAGTCCGTGCTGCGGACCAAGGTCATGCGGACCGACAAGCACTAGTCGCCAACAGCACGTGCTCGTCGATGCAGTTCCGTAGGCTCGCCTGCGACCGCAGTCTTCGAGCACGCCGTCAGCGATGAGCGCTTGCGCGAAGAGCCGAACCCAGATCTCAGGAGGAAACCGTGGCTGGTGACACCATCATCACCGTCGTCGGAAACCTGACCGCCGACCCCGAATTGCGCTTCACCCCGTCGGGTGCAGCCGTCGCGAACTTCACCGTCGCGTCGACACCGCGCACATTCGATCGTCAGACCAACGAGTGGAAGGACGGCGAAGCGCTGTTCCTCCGGTGCAACATCTGGCGTGAGGCGGCTGAGAACGTCGCCGAGAGCCTGACCCGCGGAGCGCGGGTGGTTGTCACCGGTCGGCTCAAGCAGCGTTCGTTCGAGACCCGCGAAGGTGAGAAGCGCACCGTCGTGGAGCTCGAGGTCGACGAGATCGGGCCGTCACTTCGTTACGCAACCGCCAAGGTCAACAAGGCCAGTCGCGGCGGTGGCGGTGGCGGCGGTGGATTCGGCAGCGGTGGCGGCGGAGGAGGCGGTGGCTCACGCCCCGCCGAGCCGCCCAAGGACGACCCGTGGGGCAGCGCGCCCGCATCGGGCTCGTTCAGCGGTGCCGACGACGAACCGCCCTTCTGACAATTCCTGGCGTCTGACGACGCCCACAAAGCAAGAACCAGAAAGAGAACGACATGGCCAAGACGACAAGCAAGCGTCGGCCGGCGCCTGAGAAGCCGGTCAAGACCCGCAAGTGCGTGTTCTGCTCGAAGAAGGGCAAGAGCATGAACATTGACTACAAGGACACCGCACTGCTGCGGACCTACATCAGCGAGCGCGGCAAGATCCGTGCCCGCCGTGTGACCGGTAACTGCGTGCAGCACCAGCGTGACGTCGCGATCGCGGTGAAGAACGCCCGCGAGGTCGCGTTGCTGCCGTTCAGCTCGGCGACGCGGTAGATCGGAAGAACAATGAAACTGATTCTCACCGCTGAGGTCGACCATCTTGGGTCGGCTGGCGACACCGTTGAGGTGAAGGACGGCTACGGCCGCAACTTCCTGCTGCCCCGTGGTCTGGCGATCGCAGCGTCGCGTGGCGCCGAGCGCCAGGCGAACGAGATCCGTCGCGCCCGCGAGATCAAGACCGTCCGCGACCGCGAGCACGCCGTCGAGCTGAAGACCGCCATTGAGGCGCTCGGCTCGGTGTCGCTGCCCGCACGCACGGCCGGCGACAGCGGAAAGCTGTTCGGTTCGGTGACGACGGCCGACGTCGTCTCGGCCATCAAGAAGGCCGGCGGACCCAATCTCGACAAGCGGACCGTCGAGCTGCCCAAGGCGCACATCAAGGCGCTCGGCAATCACGCGATCACGGTGCGGTTGCACCCCGAGGTGAGCGCTGCGCTCTCACTGAGCGTCGTCGCCGAGTAATTTCTGCAGCGTAACTTCGCCCGGGTGAGGACATGATCTGTCTTCACCCGGGCGTTGCTGTGTCTGGCTGGCGAACTTAGCTCGGGAAACCCTGTCCAGCGAAGCAACCTGCTGTTAACCTCTTCGGTCAGTTCGCGCAATACAACACGCCCGGCGTGTCAACCTGAGGCGACACGCCGACCCATTTGGCATCCACAGATTCCGACGGGCCTTGTGGTGCGCTTATCTGCGGAGATGTCGATTTTTCGTTCATTAGTCCACAGGTTCTCCCCAATGCCTCAACATGGTCGTCCACGTGTATCCACACACCATCCACAGGGTTGTCCACAGGGCTGTCTTGCGGTGGCCTCAGCAACGTCTAACGTAAGCCGCCGGAGCCGCGCGTCAGTGGTGACGTCAGTGGTCTGTTCTAGTGTCGGTCGGACGGTGAGATCGAATGCACGTTCGACACGTAGTCGGGGGAGGTAGGACGCTTAGTGGCCGTCGTCGATGACCGGGGTCGTTCGGACACAGAGGCTCCGCCTACGAGCGAGGAATACGGCCGCCAGCCGCCTCAGGACATGGCAGCCGAGCAATCGGTACTGGGCGGCATGCTGCTGTCCAAGGATGCCATTGCCGACGTCTTGGAGTCGCTGCGGCCGGGCGACTTCTACCGTCCCGCGCACCAGAACGTCTACGACGCGATCCTCGACCTCTATGGCCGCGGTGAGCCCGCCGACGCCGTCACCGTCGCCGCCGAACTCGATCGCCGGGGACACCTCAAGCGCGTCGGCGGACACCCTTATCTGCACACCCTGATCTCCACCGTGCCGACTGCGGCCAACGCCGGCTTCTACGCGGGCATCGTCGCCGAGAAGGCGATGTTGCGCAGGCTTGTGGAGGCGGGTACGCGCGTCGTGCAGTACGGCTACGCCGGCGCCGAGGGTGCGGAGGTCGCCCAGGTGGTCGACCGCGCGCAGGCCGAGGTCTACGCCGTCACCGACGGGCGCACGTCCGAGGACTTCGTGGTGCTCGAGGACCTGCTGCAGCCGACGATGGACGAGATCGACGCGATCGCCTCCCACGGTGGTGTGTCGCGAGGTGTGCCGACGGGCTTCACCGAACTCGACGAGGTGACCAACGGGCTGCATGGCGGCCAGATGATCGTCGTCGCGGCGCGGCCGGGTGTGGGCAAGGCTTTGGCGCTCGACACCCCGCTGCCGACGCCGTCCGGCTGGACGACCATGGGCGAGGTCGCGGTCGGCGATCACGTCATCGGAGCCGACGGACTGCCGACGCGGGTTGTTGCGGCCACCGAGGTCATGGTCGGGCGGCCGTGCTTCGAGGTCGAGTTCTCCGATGGCACGGTGATCGTCGCGGACGAGCAGCACCAGTGGCTCACCGACACCCGCGCCTCCCGTAAGTCCGCGCAGGCCGCGGCGGTCGGTTACAACCGGACCAAGAATCAGCGCACGTTCGCCGAGGTGCGCACCACGGGCGAGATCGCGGAGACGCTGCGCTGCCCGACGGTGGACCAGCGCCTGAATCACTCGGTCACGAACGCCAAGGCGATTCAAGGCCCCGAGCGCGAACTGCTTGTGCCCCCGTACACGCTGGGCGCCTGGTTGGGCGACGGCACTACGGCCTCTGCCCAACTCACCTCGGCCGATCCCGAGATCGTCATGCGCATCGAGGCCGAAGGGTTTGTGGCGCGGAAGTCCGCGTCGGCCATCTACCGCTACCAGTTGCTTCTGCCTGAAGAGCCGGCCCTGGATTCGCGAGCCTGCGTAGTCTGCGGCACCGAGTTCGTGCCGCAGACCAGTCAGGTCCGGACGTGTGGACGCAGCTGCGGCGGGCGTGCGCGCTTCATCTCGCAACCAGTGCCCGCACCGACCTGCTCGCGATGCGGGGGAACGTCGTGTGGGCTGCGGCTGTGCCAGCCGTGCCGCAATGCCGTCGGTACGCTGCAGGGCAGGCTCCGCACCATCGGCGTGCTCGGGAACAAGCACATCCCCATCGACTACTTGCGGGCATCCGAGGCGCAACGACGGTCTCTGCTGGCGGGCCTGCTCGACACCGACGGAACGGTGACTGCCGGTGGGTCCGTGCAGTTCTCGGTCACCAATCCGGTGTTGGCACATGACTTCGCTGAATTGGTGGTGAGCCTGGGCTATCGAGCCCAGACCTCGACAAAGAGGGTCAAGGGTCGCAGCGAGGCATCGTCGGTCGCGTACACGATCACCTTCGCGACCGAGGACGAGGTCTTCGGTTTGCACCGAAAGGCCGTGCTGCACAAGGAACGGCGCGCCGCGGCGAACACGGCACGGTCAGGTTCGAGGTTCATCGTCGACGTCAGGGCCATCGAGAGCGTCCCGGTCCGGTGCGTCGAGGTCGACAATGTCGACCACATGTACCTGGCCAGCCACGCGATGGTGCCGACGCACAACTCGACGCTGGGCCTGGATTTCCTGCGGTCGTGCTCCATCAAGAACCGTATGGCGAGCATCCTGTTCTCGCTCGAGATGAGCAAGACCGAGATCGTCATGCGTCTGCTGTCGGCAGAGGCGAAGATCAAGCTCGCCGACATGCGCTCGGGCAATATGAGCGATGACGACTGGACCAAGTTGGCGCGCCGCATGAGCGAGATCAGCGAGGCACCACTGTTCATCGACGACTCGCCGAACCTGACGATGATGGAGATCCGCGCGAAGTCGCGCCGGCTGGCGCAGAAGTCGGATCTACGACTCATCGTGATCGACTACCTACAGCTGATGTCCTCGGGCAAGAAGGTCGAGTCTCGCCAGCAGGAGGTCTCCGAGCTCTCCAGGAACATCAAGCTTTTGGCGAAGGAACTCAGCGTCCCAGTGGTCGCCATGAGCCAGCTGAACCGTGGCCCCGAGCAGCGCACCGACAAGAAGCCACAGCTCTCCGATCTCCGCGAGTCGGGCAGCATCGAGCAGGATGCCGACATGGTCGTCCTGCTGAATCGGCCGGATGCCTTCGAACGCGACGATCCGCGCGGCGGCGAGGCTGATCTCATCATCGCGAAACACCGTGCGGGACCGACGAAGACGATCACCGTCGCGCACCAGCTGCATCTTTCGCGCTTCACGAACATGGCGCACTAGCGGCGGAGTTCTGTGGCTTTTCAAGTTTGATGTCCACTCAATGTCCAATTGGACATGAGAGCGAGACTTCAGCGAGATGACCTCCCGAGCGTGCCGGCAGCTCAACTCCGCGGCAGGTACGCCGCGAGCGCCCGTGTGAGACGGGAAAAGAGACAGCGCGAGCTGGGACAACGCAGTGGGGAAGTGGCGCCCAGGAGATCTCTGGTAGATACGCCACCACACGCCCCAAGCCGCCCGCCCAACCGGGTCATCGATACCTACGACGCCGCTGATCGGATCTACCTTCTCAACACCGCCGGTTCGACGGCGGCATGGCCGGTGAACCCGAGGACGTCGTTCTGCATGACCGCGCAATACAGCTGCTCGGCATCGCCTGGCGGCAAGCCAACGGGCCCGCGTATGCGGATCTGCTACTTCGGCCCATCGCGGCAAGCGAGCAGTCCACGCATTCGCCATCCTGGCCCCGGCATTCCGAATCCTGTGGGCCACAGCAAGATTAGATCCTAGCGTCGAGACTATCGTCGCTGCCCGCTGGTACTAGGAGACGGCTCAGCTGACGGTCAGTGCGAGGAGCGCAATCGAAATCGCAAGGGTTAGCGTTGTTTTGACCAAGCGCCAGCTGGAACGCCGTGCGACCCAGGGCAGATCCGGCAAGCGTCGAATCCTGCCAGCGGCACCGAGCGCAAGGGTGGCCACTGCGCCGATCCAGATTGCGACGGGCAACTGACTCCAGTCGGCCTGGGCGCGTGCCAGCGCCAGGAAGGCGACGGCGGCGATGCTCGTCGTAAGCACGGTCAACTGGTCATCGGTGCCGCCTCGGCGTCTCCGTTCGCGTGCGCGTTCGCGCCAGGCTGTGAGGGTGTATGCCGCGGGGATCGCCAGCAATAGGGTTGCCACGGCGAGGTTTACCGCCACGGTGACGGTATCCGTCATGCCGTGTCGACCAGGATGCGGATGGCGATCTCGTCAACGGCGACAGCGCTGTTCGCCAGGACGACCACCGCCGCGGCGTGCTCGCGGTCGAGCGCGAGCATGCTGGAGAACCCTCCTGTGCCGCCGTTGTGCCAGGTGACGTCCACGTCGCCGACCCGGTGAGTCAGCCATGCGCGGCCCACCCGGATGTCATCGGCCGCATCCCAGCGTGGGTCGAGCGCACTGAGGCCCGGTGCCCGGCGGTCGAGCAGGGCCTGTGCGTAGCGCGCCATGTCCGCCGGTGTCGAGCGCACCCCGCCGGCGGGCGCGTACGCGTTCAGGGTCCACGCCTGCTCGGGGTGGCCTTTCGCGCTCCATCCGATCGGCGCGTCCGAGGACAACTCCGACGCGGTGAGCGGGGTGAAGGAGTGAGTCATCCTGAGCGGTTGGAACAGATGGCGGTCGAGCATTGCCGGATAGTTGGTGCCGGCATGCGCGGAGAGCGCCTCGCCGAGCAGGGCTGCGCCCAGGTTTGAATACGAAAAGGAGCCGCGCCCCGAGAGATTCGCTGAACGCGCCTGTGTGAGAAGTGCCGCGACGTCGGTTGTGTAGGGATTGCGGTGCCGCAGCACGGCAAGACTGGCGCCGGCCAGATCTTGCGGCCGATTGGAGATCCGCGGCAGGCCCGACCGGTGGCTGGCGAGTTCCTCGAGCGTCACGTCGGCTGCCGCACTGCTGCCCAGGTCGAGCAGGCTCCCGAGCGGAGTGTCGGGGGTCAGCTCACCCGCCTCCACGGCTTCTGCAAAGAGCAGGGAAGTCATGGTTTTCGTGATCGACCCGATCTCGTAGACGGTGTCCGAATCGGCGCCGAAGTGCGCCTCCGTCAGTACGCCGTCGCGGATGTACACGACGCTGACCCGGTCACGCAGCCCGTGCAGTAGCGATGCGACGCGGGCGATCAGCTCGGGGTCGCCATCGGCAGGACCGAGTGTTGGTGGCGTCGGACGGCTGACTATTCCCACCGCGAGGACGATCATCGCGCCGAGAGCGGCCGCACACGTGCGCGGAGGCAGTCTCATGCGACACCCCGTGCCGCGGAGAGGATCACGAGTAGCGGTACCACCCGATCTGCAGGCACCGTGTATCGACCCCGCGTGCTCTGGATCAGCCATCCGACGGCGACCAACGCGTTGAGGTGGTGGTAGACCTGCCCGGTCGTGCCGATCCCCTCCTGCCCAGTGAGATCGGCCACGGTCTCGTGGCCTGCCCACACCAACTGGAGCAGTTTCAGTCGGACGGGGTTGCCCAGCGCATCGAACCGCTCTGCAAGAGACGCCCAGTCGTGGTCCTCGAGGTCGGTGAGGGTGTGACCGAACTGCCACTGCAACGGCTGCCCGCCGCGTTCGATCCAGCCGGCGTAGGTCACACCGCCGGGCGGGTCGACTCGCGATTTGAGGTCCACCAGCGCTGCGAGCTCACCCTGTCGGGTGCGCTCCTCCTCCCTGGCGGGTCTGTCCTCGACGCGCTCTGCAACGACGCGCTCCTCGACGACAGCGAGACGCTGCTCGATGCGTGCGAACCGTTCTTCGAAACTCTCCACACTAGTGACGGTAGTACATAATTACGTAATAACGGATATCTGCTGGTAGGCGGCCGTTGTCGCCGCAGTTCAGGGCAAAGGCTGTGGACATGGAACTCGAGAAGCCGCAAGTCGCGATTGTGCGGTCCCGGGTGGCTCGGCGCCGGCGCCGGTCTTCTCACCGAACCGTGGTGGTGTCGCACGCTGGTGCTCTCCGCAGAGCGGACCGCTCGCCGCGGCGGCTTGATACCACTCGAAGCGGCCTGACTGCTCGGGAAACACCACCGGGGTGGACACTATGACGTGGCCCTTTCTGCAACAGTGTTCAAAGTCGAACTTGGCGTCTCTGATGTCGATCACGGTTACTACGCCGATCACGCGCTGACCGTGGCCCGTCATCCCAGTGAGACCGATGAGCGGATGGTGGTGCGGTTGTTGGCGTTTGGGCTGCGCGCACACCGGCTCAGCGACGTCGACGGTGAGTTGGCGTTCGGGGCCGGCCTGTCCACCCCGGGGGTGCCGGACCTGCGGCTCGCCGACTATACGGGCCGCGTCCTGGAGTGGATCAACGTCGGCCAGCCTGATGAACGCGCCTTGGGCAAGGCGGCCAGCCAGGCCGATCAGGTGCTGCTGTTCCCGTTCGCCGCCGGCGCGGCCACTTGGTGGCGCACCGTCGGCCCCAAAGTGTCGGCATGGAAGAACCTGTCGGTGGTACAGATACCGCATGCACCGGTGCAGCAGCTGGCCCAGACCGTTGACCGACGGTTTTCGGCGCAGGTGATGGTGATTGAAGGTCAGGTGACGATGACCGTGGGCGGTGTCGACGTCACCTTCACGCCCGAGCCAATGGAGTGAACGTCTGAGATCCACCAGAACAGCACCTTCCGTGCCGAAGTTCCATTGCATGATTTGATCGACCGCGGCACCGGGGCCACACCGCCGAGGTCTACAGCACGCTGCAGGGCACGACACTGCTCATCAAGCAGGGCAACCGACCCGACCCACGCGCCCTCGGACTCCGCCGAGTGCCGTTCCACCGGCTAGCATCAGCCCAGTCAGGCTTAGACACGCTGTGTGCTGCTCGTTGACGGGTGCAATTCAGAATTCCCGGGGGGTCGTCATGAAACGGCTGATCAGGCTTCTGGCGTCGGTGGTGATGGTGGTTCCGGTTGCGGCACTGGCCGTCACATCAGCTGCGTCCGCCGAGCCCCGACCTCCCAACCCCTTCGATCAGGAGTTCGTGACGACCGAGTCGCGCACGGTCCGGTGCATCGTCGAGCCCGACCGAGTCCTGTGCAGTGGCACCTTCGCGAACGCGCCGATCGGGTGCGGCGGGCCGTCTGCCTGCGACCCGGACGATCCCACCAAGTATCCCGCCAACACGGTGTGGATCGAGGCCGAGGGAGGAGGGTTGCAGTGGAATACCTCCAACATGCAATCCACCGGCTATGCCGAATCGAAATACGATCTGGTCCTCACCTACGGACAGGTGTTTAACCTCAAGGGGTGGACCGTCGAGCCCAGCTCGGTGGGAACGCGTTTCACCAACGACAGAACTGGCCACGGCATGTTCGTCAGCCGCCAGGGTGTAACCTCCGATGCACCCACGGCGGCTCCCGAGAATGTCGACGTATGCGCGGCGGCGACCCCAGAGGCGCTGCTGGCAGCGTTGAAGTCCAGTCCTGACTTCGACATGCGAGTGGCGCACCCCACCGGCTTCGGGCACATTCAGTGCTCGCCGCCGTTCGCGCTGGGTGCGACTTTGGGCACGGTGCAGTCGTCCGGGGTCCTGTTCCGTCGCGACGGTTCTCGCTGGACGGTTCTCGACGTGGGGTCGGCGATGGCGTGCGCCCAGTACGGCGTTACCGCTGACGACGCACTCGAGGGCTGCGTCGTTTGAAGACTGTGGCCTGATCCCCTTTAGAATGCATCGCTGCAGACCCTGTTCACGGATGGTAGTCAATATCCACCTGTAAGGCACGAATTCCGTTGCTGCGGAGCAGGTTTAGTCTGGATAGTCAGGCAGCGATAGTGCAAATTGTCACCGCCCGCGCCCCGCGCGAAAACGGAGACTCGCTGCGTTCGTGCCCACCGCGCAGCACCTCATGCAGACTGGGTTGTTCTAGCTGATCTGCACGTCGGTGATGTGCGCATAACACTGCGCAGAGCGCGGCTGCGTGGGACACGTGACCGACGACCAGCACGGCAATCGCGCGTCGCTCAGCACAATTGGTCGGCGATGTGCGCGATTCATGCCGAGGGGCAGGTCAGATCGTGCTCGGGTAGCCGTTCGGTGAGTAGATAGGTTTCGACAGCCGCGGCGATACACTCGGATCCCGCGTTCGGATAGACGCCGTGGCGGTACGAGTTGTCCAGCAGCAGGATTCGCGATCCTCCTAGCTGTCTGCGCAAGGTTTGTTGCCCGACGACGGGGGCCACCGGATCACCAGTTGCGCCGACCAGTAGAGCGGGGTGAGAGGTGTCGATCCGGGTCGGTGTCTCGAGGGGGGTGGTCGGCCAGAACGCACACGGCGTAATGTGCCGGGCGAGCGGTCCGTAGATCGGCTCGTCGCGCGCATGGGCGCGAATGTCGTCGCGGTAGGCCTCGGGGCGGCGCTCGGCCGCCCGATCAGCGCATTGGTTGGCGACGGTTGTGCTGAACCACATTTCGGGGGTCGGTTCAGCTAGTGAGTACAACCCGAGCTTGGCATCGAGTAGCTCGGATCCGGGGCCGGGGAGACCGTCGGCTGCGGCAGCCAGCTGTTGGACCAGGCGGGCAAACTCGCGGTAGGAGGTATCACTGTCGTCGGCGGTCAACATCAGGCCGGGCACAAGATCGGCGGTGACGTGATGCGGGCCGACGATCAGTGGGTGCTGGGCAGCTCGGGCGATGATGTCGTCGATGGTAGCCAGCACGCGTGCTTCGGTATCGCCGAGGTGATAGGTCGGATTCCGGATCGCCGCCCAGCGGGCCCAATGCGACAGTGCCGCCGCGTTGGCCGGCGCCGTGTCCCGGGTCAGACCGGGGCCGTAGGTATCGGGGTTCAGGGAGCTGTCCAGGACGAGGCGGTCCACGGTGTCGCCGAACATCTGCGCGTAGACCGCGCCGAGATAGGTGCCGTAGGACCAGCCAAGGTAGGAGATGCGGGGCAGTGATAGACGTTGCCGCAGTTGGTCGATGTCGCGGGCAATGTTGCGAGTGGAGGCGTGCTTGAGCGCTTCGGCGTGCGGCGCGCATTGCTCGGCCAGTGTGCGCGCGGCCGCGCTTGAGACGGCCAACGCCTCATCGGTGACCGGCGACATCTGCGCGACTTGGGAGAGGTAGGTATCGGTGCGCCAGCCGCAATCCCTGGGTGAACTCAAGCCGAAGAACCGCGGATCGATTGCCACCAGATCGAAGCGTTCGGCCACGAACGGCGGCAGCGGACCCAGCCCTTCGGTTCCGGCGGTAGCGACGATCACTCCGTCGCGGGAGGGGCCGGGTCCACCGGTTTCGACGAGCAGTGTGCCGATCCGGTGCGCCGGGTCGGACGCGGGCCGGAATGCCGCGGCTATGGTCAGGACTCCATTGTTCGGCGCCGCGTAGTCCAGCGGTACGTCGTAGGTGCCGCACAGGGCGCCGACCGAATTCAGTTGTTGCCCGAGGGGATCGTCGGCGGTGTTGCATGTCTGCCAGACAATGGGATCCGGGCGCACAGCGGTCTCATCTGGGGCGGTCGGCGCGCATCCTGCGACGGCGACCAGAGCCGCCGCCAAGAGGGTCGACAAGGAGCGGTGCGGTGTCGTTGTCACGGGGTGTTCCTTCCGTCGAGCAGCGTTGCGATGGCGCCGAGCAGCAGGTCCAGGCCGACCTCGAATTCGGCGGCGAAGTCATAGTCCGGCTGCAGGACGCACTCGACGGCGAACTCGGCCAGGTACGGAAACTCTCCGGCTGGAGCGGTCGCGAGAATCGCTTGTGCCGCAGTGGAGTCCGGCGTGACAGCCGGGAGATTGGCTTCCTGCAGGGCGAAGCCGTACACGTAGCTGTCGAGCAGCGCATAGGCGTGACCGGCGGCCGGAACCGAGAAACCCGCCCCGCGGAGATAGCCGAGCATCGCGTCGTGGTGGCGCAGCGTCGCCAGCCCCGGCGTCGCCCGCGATTCCAGTAGTCCGATCGCCCACGGGTGCCGCCGCAAGGCTTCCCGCACGGTCACAGTTCGGCGGCGGAGCCCCAGGCGCCAATCACCTGGTTCGCGGGGCAGTTCGATCTCCTCGAAGACGAAGTCGACCATTCCGTCGAGCAGGTCCTGCTTGTTGCGGACGTGGTTGTAAAGGGACATGGCCTCGACACCGACGTTCTCGGCCAATGAGCGCATGGTCAGGCCCGTCAGCCCGGTCTGGTCGGCAAGGGACACGGCGGCGGCTATGACGGTCGTGCGGTTGAGCGCCAAAAGACTCCTCGATTACTTACAGCGTAAGTGTGATACTTACACTGTAAGCAATCGATCGGGAGGACGTCAATTGTGATGCCTCGTCCGGGAAATCAATCAGGAGGACATGATGCGTGCAGTTGTGCGCGACCACTACTGCGACGAGTCACGCATCGCAGTGCGCGACATCGCCCTACCCGAATGTGCCCCCGGCGAAGTCCTGATCAAGACGACGAGCGCATCCCTGGGCCCCGATGTGTGGCACATGCTGACCGGACTACCGCTGGCTGGCCGGCTGGCATTCGGGCTACGCGCACCTCGCTCCATCCGACTCGGCTCGGACTTCGCTGGCGTGATTCAGAAGCTGCCCTCAAGCGCCACAGGGCTTGTCGTCGGCGACCGTGTCGCGGGCCACACACATGGTGCGTTCGCCGAGTACCTGGCTGTGCGGGCGGACGGGCTCAGCCGAATTCCGGATGGCGTCACCGATGCGCAGGCGTGCGCCCTCCCTGTATCCGGAGCGACTGCCCTTGCTGCTCTGCGGAAGGTCGAGATCGATTCAAGCACATCGATTCTGGTCATCGGGGCCGCCGGCGGCATAGGACATCTACTCGTCCAGCTGGCCGCCCTGCGCAGCCCCTGGGTCACCGGTGTGTGTCGTCCCGCGGCGAAGGGCACCGTCACCGCCCTAGGGGCAGCCGACACCATCGACTACCCGAACACCCCGATCCACGCGACCGGCCGAAGGTGGGATGTCATCTTCGACACCGCGGGCCGGCGTCCGATCCGAGAACTGCGGCGGTCACTCACTGCCGGCGGCTCCATCGTCGTCATCGGCGGTGAAGGCGGCGGAAAGATCCTCGGGGGGTTCGGCCGCGAAATATTGGCCGCAGCGCCGGCGGCGCTAGCCCACCAACGCGTCCGAGGACTCCTCGGGATGGCTTCGAAATCGGCAACCGACCAACTCCTCGCACTCACCGACACCGGTCGACTACGCCCGCTGATACACACAGAGCTACCCATGGATCGCGCTGCCGACGGACTGCGGCTGCTGCGCGGAGGGCATCTTCGCGGAAAGATCGTCCTAACCGCCTGACGGGCGAGCCTAGTCATCGAACTGGGTGGTCAGGTCAAGGGCGTTGATATGGGGATGGGTTGGTCGTCGTCGCGTGGGCCGAAGAACCCGAAGCGTTCGACAACGTGCGTGACCGCTGTGGGTGTCCAGTCCCAGGCGGCGATCTGGGTCCGGGAGCGGCGGCTATGTGTGGCACGGAGAAGTTCGTAACCGTCGGCCCGTAGCAGCGTGGTGGGTTCTCCCGAACCGCAACTCCATTGCTGCCCTTCCTCGTCGCGGATTAGCACAGTCGTGTTGTGCCGGAGCTGGTTCCGCAGATACCCCATCATCACCTCGAGGAATGGCTGCCAGTGCTCGCGGTCGACGCGAGGCAGTCCCAGCGCCTCGTGCAGGTCCGATTCGTGGCAGGTCACATCGGCGGCGATGTTGGGTCCGAAGATCTGTTCCTCGGTCAGGGTGGATTCTGCTGCTGGGCCGACACGGTCCCACTCGACGAGCAGCTCACCCACGGAGAGGTGTCGGCGTTCGGCGACATGCCGTGCCGTCCACTGGTCACCCGGCGCTCCGTCTACTCGTCCGCTGGCCGCATCGGCGGCACATCCGACGAGATGGGCCATCAGGTCGTGTGTTGTCCATCGCGGTGTGGCAGGTACCTGTGCCTGTAGTTGTTCGGCGCTGAGGGTGGCGGCAAGGTCAGCGACTCGGGTGCGAGCGTTGCGGTAGACGACTTCAAGCATGGGTGTTCGCTCCTGGGTGTCGGCGGTAGCGGGTCAGTGTCTGACGGATGTGGTGTGTGGCCACGCGGGCGAGCAGTGTCGGCTCAAGCAGCCGTTGTGGCGGGTCGATCATGTTGACCACGCGGATGAGCCGTTCGGTGACGACGATGTCGTCGGCGGATTGGAGGATCTTGTGGCGCCCCCAACGGATGAGACGTCCTTGTAGGGCATGTTTGACGCTGCGGGTCGTGGTGTGGCCGGGGGGCTGGTTCATGGCCCACACGGGTGCGGTGACGGCTGCCAGCGCCTGATGAAAGCGTCGCGGGTCAAGGTCTCGGCCGTGGCGTAGGTGTGTGCGGAGAGCGTGTGCGTGTAGCGCTGCCATGGTGATGCCTTGGCCGTGGATGGGATCGAGGCAGCACAGCGCGTCACCCACGACGAGCAGGCCCTCGGGCTGGTGAGGGTGGCGATCGTAGCGATGCCATGTGCCGCCGGGGTAGCGGTGGACCATCACATCGGTGAGCGGTTGTGCCCGCTGCAAGGCTGGATGGATGTGTGGCGGAACGAACTCTTCGGCTAGGGCCAACATGTCCGCGAATGTCGTTGGGGGCGAATGGGGGTCGTTGGTGTGCTTGGCCACGGTCAACGTCCATGTGTCGTTCTCGCCCGCGATGAGGCCGCCTCGCCCGGCAGCGGTGGGCGGGACGACCAGGATCAGGCGTTCGGGGAACGTGTCGTGGTCGGGGATGGTGATTCGTTGGCTGTAGTAGACACCGTGAACGGTGAATGATCGCTGCGGTGGCCGTCCGAGGCCCAGGTTGTCGAGCAGCAGGGGTGTGCGGCTGCCGCGTCCGGTGGCATCGATGACCAGGTCGGCGGACAGTGCCTGTGTCTGCCCGGTGCGGCGGTCGCTGATCGAGACGCCGGTGATGCGGTGGGGTTGTGCGGCAGCGAATTCGACGATGTCGTGGTCGTCGGTGATGGTGACGTTGGGCAGGGCGGCGACCCGCCGGCGTAGGTGGAATTCGACGAACGGCCGGGTCACCAGATGCATGGTGAGGGCCGCCGGGTCGGCGACCGGGTCGGTGCGGTTGAAGGTATAGGGACCGTTCTGGACGTGTATGCGAGCCCCGAGGTGGGCGTCGTCGAGAACGTCGCCTCCGCGAGCGGCCAGGTCGGCGAGAAACCCGGGCAGCAGTTCCTCGATGGTGAGCCACCCCCGGGACAGAATGCTGTGCAGGTGGGGTGCCTGGGGTGTGCCGCGGCGCTCGAATGGACCGTCGGGCAGGCGATCTCGTTCGACGACGGTGACGGTCGCATGCGTGTCGGCCAGGGCCGCCGTAGCCAATAGTCCGGCGATTCCCGCGCCGAGAACAACAGCGTGGTCGGTCATGTCGTACCGCCTCCCCAGCGCGTTCCGGCGCGCGATGCGATCGACGCTAACACGAAAATAAGAAAAATAAGACAAAGTTAAGTAGTATCTAAGAAATACGCCGCACGGTGACAAGGAGATTTGCATGATCGGTCAAGGTGGGGACGCCGACGACGGCGAGGTAGGTGGCGATGGCCGCGCTCGCCCTAACGGGCGGATGGCCACACCTGTCGCGTTGGTGACGGGCGCGTCCCGCGGGATCGGCGCCGAGGTGGCTCGGCTCCTCGCCGCGGCTGGTGTCCATGTTCTGGTCAACTACCGTGAAAAGGCCAAGAGAGCCAACGCTGTGGTCGACGGGATCCGTGCGGCCGGGGGACAGGCATCGGCTGCCGGCGCCGACGTCTGTGATGGAGCGCAGGTGGAGGCGCTGCTGGCGGCTATTGGTGAGCGATTTGATGCACTTGATGTGTTGGTGCTCAACGCCTCTGGCGGTCTGGAGCGCGGAGCCGACCCGAGTTACGCAATGCGCCTGAATCGTGATGCGCAGCTGCGTCTCGTGACGCTCGCTCTTCCGCTCATGGCGCCTGGGGCGCGGATTGTCTTCGTCACCAGTCATCAAGCGCACTTCTATCCGGACAAGCCGGTGCCCGACGGGTACGAACCGATCGCGCAGAGCAAGCGCGCTGGTGAGGATGCGCTGCTGGCCGCCAAACCCGCCCTGGCGGAACGTGGGATCGAACTGAAGGTCGTATCCGGCGACATGATCGACGGAACCATCATCGTCCGACTTCTCCAACGCAAAGACCCCGCCTCCGTCGAAGCCCGTCGTGACCAAGCCCCGCTTCCGAGCGTTGAGGAATTTGCCACCGAAATCGCCCGGGCGGCACTGCAATCCAATGCTCCCGGGACGACCTACGTCGGGGGTGCCGACTATCTGACCTGACGCCCCAATCAGGGCGTCTGTTCGGCCGGTCCTCAATCGTGCAGTCGCCTCTTCGCCACCGACACAATGCGCCGTTAAGACTCATGCGCCCGCGTCGTCAAATCCTTAGACCTCCCATTGCTTGCGGACGGTTGCGGCGGATCCCGTTACTAGCGTGTTGGGCGGGACGTCCTTGGTGACGACGGCGCCGGCACCGACTACTGAGTTCGCACCGATGGTGACGCCGGGAAGTATGGTGACTGCCGCGCCGAGCCAGACGTTGTCTTCGAGCACTATCGGTGCGGCCAGAATGTACTCTCGCCGTTCGGTAGGTGGAACGGGGTGCCCGGAGGTGATGAGATGGGTGTTCGGACCGATCATGGTTGCGTCGCCGATCCGGATGCCGCCTTGGTCGTAGAACCTGCACCCCTGATTGACGAACACGTTCTCGCCGAACGTGGTGTTGAGCCCATTGTCGGTGAAGAACGGTGGATACAGCGTGAGGGTTTCGGGCAGCGCTCGTCCGAATATTTCGTCGAGCAGTGCCCTCCGTCCGGCGAGGTCGTCGAAGGTCAGCAGATTCAGGCGCGAGGTGAGAGTCGTAACCTGTTCGATCCTGCGGGCGACCTGAGCCCACTCGGGAGTGTGGATGTACAGACGACCAGATGTCACATGAGGCATGCGCCGATTTCAGCAGCGGGTATGTGGGTGCATCAAGCAACCGACACGCGAGCACGACACAACCAACAGTGGAGAATGACCGTTGGACGTTGAAGGCATTCGCACCTTTGTGGTGGCCGCCGAGCTGGGCCGGTTTCAAGACGCCGCCGACGATCTGCACATCACTCCGCAGGCGGTGTCGAAACGCATAGCCGTGCTCGAACGCACGGTGGGAGCAACGCTATTCGTGCGCAGTGTTCACGGCGTGGAGCTCACTTTGGAGGGTCGTTCGTTTCTTCCGCACGCATTGGAGGTGCTTCGCGCCGCCGATCGGGCACGAAGATCCGTTCAGCCGCAGAATCGGGCTTTACGTGTCGATGTCACCAATCGTCGTGTTGCCCCCTCGGTCGTGCTGCAGGACTTTCACCGCGCGTACCCCGGTGTGAACGTTGAGGTTGTCACGCTGGTCGACAACACCCTCACCGGCGCCCTGTTAGCCGTGCAGTCCGGCGCCATTGATGCGGCATTTCGCGCAGTCACCATGCCGGACACCGAACTGCCTCACGGCTTGAGTACGGTTCGTGCCGTCGATGATGAACTCGAAGTGCTGGTGGGCCCGGGGCACCAGCTCGCTGCTGAAGCCGTCGTCACACCACATCAACTGCGCGGGTTCAGAGTGTGGATTCCAGGCATCGTCCTCGGAACCGAGTGGGCCGCATTCTACGAGGACCTCGCAGCAGCATTTGACCTCACAATCGACGGTCACGGTCCGCACTTCGGCGACGAAGCTCTGATGGAAGCTCTGCGCGAAGATCCCTGCATCGCAACGCTTGTCGGCAAGCGAGACCGCTACGTTTGGCCGGATCTATACGGCCTGCGACGGATCCCGGTGCACAACCCCGCCCCGGTTTACCCGCACTCGCTGATCTGGCATACCGCAAACCTGCATCCCGGACTTGCTGCGCTGCGTGTCCACCTCGACACATACCGCCACGCCCAACGACGGGAGCCAAGCACTTGGCTACCAAGTTGGGCGGCGGAGACCGCGGAGACTGCCAGCTAGCGAAGTCGGTGCTGCCGGGGACGCTATGGACCAGGGTCGTGATAGACGTTGAAGCCGTATCTCTCCAGGGGTTCCAACACCGCCGTGATGTCCATGTTTTGAACCGACCCGAAGATGGCGTATACCAGCAAGCCTCCTTGATCGTAAGCGAACGCGTACGCCTCATACCCGTAGTTCTGCAGGTCGACCTGCATCTCAAGCTCGTTGTTGAAACGGGCGAGAGTGACGTCGAAGTACTCACCTGCCGGGGCAATTTTGGCCTGACAAACTCCTCGTCGAGTTGCGTGCGGCAGGTCTTTGTTTTCAGCCTTCAACCAGTACACCGGTGGTCTGCACACAGCCGATGTCCAGTCAGTCGGCCATTGCGAGACGCGATTTAACCCCGCCCACTCATCACCGGGAGGCACGGCGTGCCGCAGTGCCGCGACCCCTCGTTCATTGGACCGTGAGTCCACCACGGCAAGGGCAACGATCGAACCAACGATGATCAAGACTCCGACGACGATAGCGGCATAAACAGTGCGTCGACGCCGCCCCGCGTCAGGGAACACCTTCATCTTGACTCCCCTCAGCAGCAAACGTATCAAGCCCCTTTGGCTGACGCCGGTTACTCGGCGACACCGCTTCTACAGAAACGACGCAGTGATTTGAAATAGGTTGGTACATACCGGATGCACAGTGCCGAGTTGACCGACCGTTAGCCGGGGTCAGTCGTGCTGGCGGCCAGTTTGCCGACCCAGGGGTGTCGGGGGCTCTCCTGGCGCAATCGCTGAGCGAGCCAAGTGCGGCTGGATTCGTCGAGGCGCGGGAGGCACCGCTCGAGGTCGAAAGCGTCCTTGGCCCGGGCGTCCTTCGCTTTGAGCAGGAGTTGAATCTCGGGCCGTAGGTAGGTGATGTCATCGCGTGACCACAGGCAGTGACTGAGGGGCCGCGAGATGTGTGTGGCGCGCTTGTAGACCCAGGTCTCCTCGCGGACGTCTTCGAGCAGGACGTCGTATTCCCACGGATCGGCACCGCTTGCCCGCAACCAGAGGTTGCCGCAGTCATCTGGAACGCTCGACCCGTCGCGGGGGAGCGGTGTCAGGCTTCCTGCGGCTGCCCACACGTCCAGGGTCGCGCCGACGAACGCTATGAAACCTGCTGCCTCCATGCGTGGGATACCGATGTCGAGGTCTCCGTGCGCGCGTGTGGTCCCGGTGAATGCATCGATCGCCCAGCCGCCGGCGATCCACCACCTGCCCGGGTAACCGCGAAGGAAGTTGGCCGCCTCGCGAGGAGTTCGAACACTCCACGGGCCGTACAGCCGCACCACCTCGGCATGATCGAGCACGGTGACCAGTATGGGTGCGGGCGCGGCTTTCTCGGTGCACCGTGAGTCTCGTCGAATCCGGTAAGCCATGATTGAGATATGCCGGTGAACGCTTGGTTGTCGACGCAGCTGTTGCCTGACGATGCGGAGTGGGTGCCCGTCACGACCGGTGAGTCCGGCGATACGGTGCTACGCGACCACGACGGTGCGCGCTACGCGAAACTGGTGACACCTGAGCGTTGTGCCGATCTGGCCGCCGAACGTGACCGAATAGTGTGGCTCGGTGATGCCGGCATTCCCGTTGGGGCCGTGCTGGACTGGCGAAGCACCGACCGCGGCGCCTGTCTAGTGACGCGCGCCGTTGCTGGCGTTCCGGCTGACCAACTCGGCGCCGACACGCTCCGCGAGACCTGGTTGTCAATCACCAACTTGGCACGCGAGTTGCACGACCTCGCCGCGGCGAGTTGTCCCTTCGACAGAAGTTTGGCGATGATGATGCCTCTCGCCCGAACAACCGTGGCCGAGAACCGCGTTCAGGCTGAATTCTTGCCGCCTGAACTGCAGGAGACCCCGCCGGCGCAAATACTGCGACACCTCGAAGACGAGTTGCCGCGCCGTGTACAACAGGAGCACGACGAGTTAGTCGTCTGCCACGGTGACCTCTGTCTGCCGAACGTTCTGGTCGATCCCGACACCCGACGAGTCTGCGGGCTGATCGACCTTGGCCGGCTTGGGCGGGCAGACCCCTATGCCGACATCGCGCTCCTTCTTACGAACGCCCGCGAGACATGGCCCGACGAGCGCACAGCCCGCCAAGCAGACCGCGAGTTCTCCGATCAGTACGGCATTGACCTGGACGCCGAACGCCTCCGCTTCTACCTGCTCCTCGACCCTTTGACCTGGCCCCTCTGAGCATTCTCGTTTCACGAACGCAGTTCAGAATCTGGCCTAGCTCGGGTCTGCCAAGCGGAAGGCACGTTCGCGCTTACAGAGGACGGCAGGTCCTGAGGTAGCTGAGGAATGAGGCCTGCAGGCCAGTGACGTGCGTCTCATGCAGGATCTCGCTGGTGACCGCTTCGCTGCGTGCGGTGAGGCGGTGAAGCACGGTGGCGGTGTTCTTCGCGAGGCTTTGGTAGACGGCCAGGTCTCCGAGAAGCTCTCGGTCGTTGAAGGTCACGTGAAGCTTGGCGGCACGCTGGCTGTCACCCATCTCTTGGAGCTGGGCGAAGACCTGACTGTCTTCAGCGATGACGCCGGGGCTGCCCGCTCCAATGCTCTCGAAGAGCGTGCTGCCGGTGAGCCAGGCGTAGAGAGTGAAGAGTCCGCCGTAGGAGTAGCCGAAAAGGCCGTGACCGCTCGCGGCTGTGCCGTAGTCGCGTGCGATCCGCGGATGCAGTTCGGCGGTGAGGAAGCTCAGGAACACATCGGCGTGCGTGTCGCGCAATTCGGCGAGGTAGGCGTCGGCTTCCTCGCGTGTCCTCATGCCCGCTTGCAGTCCCATCTCCACGGCGTCGATGAGTTCCTTGGCGATGGGCTCGCCGGGTGGCACGAAGTCTCTGTTGCGCAGCCGATCCCAGTCCTGTGCGTCCTCGCCCGCGTAGCCGACGCTGACTTGGATGTAGGGCTGGATCCGCTGCATGGGGTCCATCTGGGTGACGATGAGCGGAGCCGTCAGGCCCACGGCAAAGTTGCCGTCGAGGACATACACGGCAGGCGCTTGCGTCGTGGCGGGGTCGTATCCGGGTGGCGTGGTGACCCAGACGCCGTAGCCATGCCCACCGCTGGAACGCATCTCGAAGTAGTCGGTGTCGGCGAGACAGCCCTGCCACATGGAGCTCATCGAAGGTCCTTCACAACTCGGCCGGCCGCGCGGCACGGCGCCACAGCAGACTTTATCCATTGGATAATCATTATCCAATGGATAAACTGCGGGAGTGATCTTGTCAAGCGCGGAACGCAGAGGCGACGCACGCGACCGACTGCTGGCCCGGCTTCTCGACGCCTACGGGGAGGACCTTCCCTCGCCGGAGGTGTCGCTGCGTGAGGTCGCCGCCCGGGCGGCGACCAGCCACGCGCTGCTGCGGTACCACTTCGGGTCACTGTCGGGCGTCTTGGCGGCCATGCTCACGGTGCAGCGATCTCGTGACAACGAGGCGCTTTTCAAGACCGCCCAACAGGGCACCTTTGACGACCTCGTCGTGGCGATCTGGCGGGCCTACACCCGCCCGGAGCAGCTGCCGCGTGTCCGTGGCTTCTTTCACGTCGTAGGACTGGCCGCGCACAACCCGGACAACTTTCGTGAGTTCAGCGACTCGCTCGACGACTTGACCAAGATGCTGGCCGCGCTCGCCGAACGCGACGGGCTCGAGCCCGAGGACGCGCTGACCATGGCCACCGTCGCCGTTGCCGCGCTTCGAGGCCTGCTCTTACGGCAAGTTCTGACTCCAGCAGTCCACTCGGAGGACGAGATCGCCTTGATCCTGCGCATGTGCAAGGGCCAAGCCGGTCCACGCACACCTCCGCGGCGCTGAGAAGGTTGAGCCGCCGGTTTGTTGGGCGCTATGGTCCGCGCATCGCCGCTCCCAGGCGACAGTTGACTGAGCGTTGCAGGCGCGAGAGGGGGTGGGGCAGTGAATGAGGTCGGGACGCGTATGCGCAACCAACCCGCGCCGCCGGGGGTGGTCTTCGACGATTTGTGCGATCCCCATCGGCAGCCAGTTCGCCCGTGGATGGTGTTGCACGATGACGAAGTCGCTCCGACCGTCACCGAGGCGGATCGGCCTGACTACGTCGTGTGGTCATCACTGTGGCCCGAACGCCCCGACGCGCGTTTACGCTTCGATCTCGCGGCGGCGCGCGGTGGAACCGACCTGCGATGGACGCTGCATCTCGATGATCCGCTGCCGGAGGCCCGCTTCGTGCAGCACATGTTTCAGCGCATTGGAGAACTGATCAACGCCAATCTCCGACGCACGTACGGCCAATGATGATCGACGACCAACAATGTTGGCCGGAATGCCTGCGGGCCGATCGATGACGTGCGGCCGCAAGAGCCGCAGCGAGACGGTCTGGGTGCAGGTCAGTCAGACGCGTTTGAGTCCTTTGTACGTCGGTGGCCCTTGGGAGATGCGTCGGATTCGTAGTGCCGTCCGCTGGTGGGCGGAGAGATGATCCAAAGTGCGCGGGCCTCGGTCTTGCGTTTGTTGGTGACCAGGTGCGGGATCGACGTTTGAAATTCGATCGTGTCGCCTTCTTCTAACTGGTAGGTGTGTCCGCCGAGCTGGAGTTCGAGCGCGCCGTCGAGGATGAGCAGCATTTCCTCGGAGTCGCCGTGTGCGTAGAGATGTGGTGCGTCGCTGACGCCGGGCGGGATCTGCACTTCGAAGACTTCGAAGCGCGTTCCGCCGCGCCGGTTGAGGACTTCTTGAAGATGTCCGCCGCTGCCGCGCATGGCGACTCGGTCGGCGCGGCGCAGAGGTTGTGTGCGCCAGTTATCTTCGATGAAAAGGCTACCCGTCGAGACGTTGAGCGCGCCGGCGATCCGGACAACGGTCTCGATGGTCGCCCCGCTACGTCCGCGTTCGATTTGGCTTAGCGCACTGGCGGTGACACCAGCTCGGGCCGCGACCTGGTTGAGCGTCAGCCCTTGGCCTTGTCGCACGGAACGGAGGCGCGCGCCGAAACGTTCGCGCTCAGTGGTTGTGTCGACGTGATCACCGCCGCCCACTTCATCAATCATTCGATGCCTCAATCGACAAGTACGCGCGCTTCCTGGGATGTCCACCACAGGTGAACGGAATCGCCTGGTCGCCACAGTGTGGCATGTTCGTCGGCCAGCCGAGCGACTGCAGTGGTGCCGTCGGCAAGTTCGACCTCCACCTTTGCTGAAGGCCCGACGAAGATGGTGCGTACGACCGTGGCCCGGAGCGCGTCGGCGGATTCTGGGACTTCGCTGTGTTGGGCGGCGATGCGGAGCTTTTCAGGGCGCAGGAACAGCGTCCCCTTGCCCTGGTGGGGTTGGTTGAGCCGAATCTTGCCTGTCGAAGTGGTGAATACATCGCCCGCGCCTTCGCCGTCGAGGAGGACTGAGTCTCCGAGAAACCGTGCGACGAAGAGGTTGGCGGGCTGGCGGTAGAGCACCTCGGGTCGGTCGAACTGCACGATCTGACCATCGTTGAAGACCGCGACGCGGTCCGACATGACCAGCGCTTCCTCTTGATCGTGGGTGACGAAGATGCAGGTGCTGTCGAGTTCGCTTTGCACGCGTTTGATTTCCATCTGCAGTGCATCACGGAGACGTTTGTCGAGTGCGCCCAGCGGTTCGTCCATCAACAGCAGGGGCGGCGAGTAGATGAGTGCACGCGCGAGCGCCACGCGTTGTTGTTGACCGCCACTGAGCTGGTTGACGCGCCGCTTTCCGTACCCTCCAAGGCCGACCAGTTCCAAGGTCTCTCCCGCACGTTTTCGAGCTTCGGCGCGGGAGATGCGTCGTCGGCGCAGCGGGTACATGACGTTCTGGTCGACGGTCAGATGGGGGAACAAGGCGTAGTGCTGGAAGACGACGCCTAGTCCTCGCTTGTGGGCTGGTGTGCCGCTGAGGTCCTGGCCGTTGACGGCGATCGAGCCCGACGTGATCGGGGTGAAGCCGGCGATCAAGTTGAGGGTGGTGGTCTTGCCGGAGCCGGAGGGACCAAGCAGGGTCACGAACTCGCCGGCGTTGATTGACATCGAGATGTTCTTGACTACGTCGCGGCCGGCGTAGCTCTTGTACAGATTCTTGAGCTCGACTGGTGCGCCGATGCCCCGGGGGAGTCTAGTTGGCATCTTTGGCCTTTCGTGCCGCGTACGTGAGGACGAGCGTGACGCCGATGGTTGTGACAGCCAGGATCAACGTGGAGGCTGCGGCAATCGTGGGATCGGTGTCGCGGATCAGAGTCGAGTACATCTGAACCGGCAGCGTCCTCAGGGAGGGGTCCTGGATGAACATGGACAGCAGTACCTCGTCGAAGGACGTGACGAAGGCGATGAGGGCTCCCGCGGCCACCCCGGGTGCGATCGCTGGCAGTGTGACCAGAGCGAACGACGTGATGGGAGAGGCGCCCAGGCTGGCGGAGGCGTCCAGTAGGCGGTCGTCGAAGCTGGCCAGCGAGGCGCTAACGGAGATTACGACGAACGGGAACGCCATTAGCGTGTGGGCGAGCACGAACCCGAGGTAGGTGCCGACGAGGTGGCTGCGCAGGAACAGTGTGTAGATGCCGACGGCGATGACGACGCCGGGGATGATCAGGGGCGCCAGGAACGTCAGTCTTAGCAGCGCGGAATACCGTGTCGACAGGCGGCGCAGTCCCAAAGCTGCTGCAGTGCCGATGATGACGGAGACCACGCTGACGACGACGCCGATGAGCAGGGAGTTGGTCAACGAGGTCGACCATGCCGAGTTGCTGAAGAATCGCTCGTACCAACGCGTCGACCAGCCGCTGGGCGGGAACTCGAAGGACGCCTTCTCCGAGAAGCTCAGGGGAACGACGATCAGCACCGGCAGCAGCATGAACGCCGCGACCAAACCTGCTGTCAACCAGAGGAAGATCCGGGTCAGTGTGCGGGTCATCGGTTGGCCCTGTTCCGTAGCGACGACGCCAGGGCGACTACGCCGAAGACTGCCGCGACGACTCCCAGGAGCACAACACCCATGACTCCGGAGCGCCCGAAGTTCAAGCTGCGTGCAGTTTGGTCGTAGATGGCTTGTGCGATGAGCGCTTCCTGCGGAGATCCGAGCAGTGCGGGAAAGATGTAGAACCCCAAAGCTGATATGAAGACCACGATGGATCCAGCGGCCACGCCGGGCAACGACAGAGGCACGTAGACGGTGAAGAAGGCCACTGACGGTCTGGCGCCGGCACTTTCGGCGGCCTGCAGCAGTCGCCGGTCGATGTTGCGGATGACGTTGTACAGCGGTAGCACCATGAAGGGCAGCAGCACCTGCACCATGCCGATGAGAACACCGGCGGGGGTGCGAATCAGGTGCACCGGGCCCAGGCCGAGCACGTCGAGGCCCTTATTGAGGGTGCCGGTGTCCTGCAGGATCACGAACCAGGCGAAGGTCCTGATCAGGGCGCTGATCCAGAACGGCAACACCGCCAGAGCAAGCAACAAGACGCGCATGCGTGGGCCGACGAGCGTCATCAAGTACGCGTACGGATAAGCGATCAGCAAGGTGATGACGGTCGTCAGAATCGCAACCACCACGGTGCGCCACAGCATCGCGCGATTGACGTCCGAGCCGAAGAACCACACGTAGTTATCCCAACCCCAGCGCGGTTGGGAGAAGCTCTGCAGGATCCCGACGGCGACGGGATAGACGAACAGCAGGGCAAGTACCGCCAGTGCCGGGACGAGAAGCCCCAGCACTAGCAGTCGGTCGCGTCTGCCGTCCGCGGCGGCCGTCGACGGACCATCGTCGGACGGCCCCGCGGCCGGTCCAATGGGAACGGGTTGTTGAATCATGACGAGGGCTTAGGCTCCCGAGACCCAGCCGTTGTAGGAGTCGTCGAGCATCTTGTAGTTCTGCCCCCAGTAGTTCATGTCGATCTTTACCACCTTGTCGGCGTAGGCCGGGTTGGTGATCTGGAAACTGCCGGCGTCACCCTTGTAGGCGGGCGTGGCCTCGGTGTTGACCGGACCGCTGCCGTTCATCGCGGCGAACTCGTTCTGCTGATCGACGCCGAGATAGAAGTTGATCAGTGCCATAGCCGCTTTGGGATTCTTGACGCCTGTGGGCACCGCCAGCGACTCGTAGGTCGAGAACGCCTGGTCCCACATGACCGCGACTGGCGCACCGGACTCGGCGGCCCCTCGTGCGCGGCTGGTCCACACGATTCCCATGTCGACCTCGCCGGATTCCAGCATCTGCTGGGCTTGCGATCCCGATGTATAGAAAACCAGATGATCGCGAATGCTGTTGAGCTTGCGGACTGCCCGCGGCACGTCGAGCGGGTACAGGTTGTCCGGGGATACACCGTCGGCCAGCAGTGCGGCCTCGAACACCCCTGTGTCGGTGGACTGCGAGACCGCTCGCTTGCCCGGATACTTGGCGACGTCGAAGAAGTCCGCCCAGCTCGTCGGCGCGTCGCCGACCTTGTCCTCGTTGAAGGCCAGGACGTCGCCGAACACGTTGGCGGGCACCGAGCAGTCGGTCGCCATCCCCTCGGGGACCTGGCTCTTGTCGATGATCGACCAGTCCAGCTTCATCAACTCGGTTCCGCAGCGGGTTGGCGTGTAAAAACCGTCGACGTCAACGACGTCCCAGCTGACCTGCTTGTTGGCGATCTGCGCCTGTAGTTTGGCGTACTCGGTCGGACCGTCATCGAGAACCGTTGCGCCGGACTGCTTTGCGAACGGATCCATCACGCTCGTCTTCTGCGCATCCTGGTAGGCGCCGCCCCACGACACGAAGGTCAGGGTCACCCCGTCCAAGGCGCCTTCCTTGACCTGACCGGCAATGGCCGGACCGGATCCCAGATCGACGTCTGTGGGGGCACTGGAGCCGCTGCAGGCCGTTCCCGCCGCCGCGACCAGAGCGGCAAAACCCATACAAGCAAGCTTGATTCGCACTTTTCGTTCCAATCTTCGACGGGCCCGGATTTCCCCAACGGGGCGGCCTGTGGCTTGGTGTGACGCAGCTTATAACGGCATCGGAAATTTGGCTACACTTCATTTTTTGACTGCCACTTCAACCGCTGGTTTACTGGCGGACCTGTTTGGCCGAGGCAAGGAGGTACGGCATGACGCAGTCGGTCATCGTCATCGGTGCTGGCCCAATTGGGCTGCTCAGCGCCCTGGCGCTGGTGCGGCGGGGGTGCGAGGTCACCGTCGTCGACGCGGGCGCGCTCGGCAGCGGAGGCGCCCGGTGGAACGCCGGAGAGGTCGTACCTCGCGACGTCGATCCCGTCTCCAGCGTCGGCTTTCTGCGCAAGGGTCTGAGCGGGTTGGTGGCCCCCCGGCGCGAGCCGTCGCTGACGGTCGGTCTGGGCGACGTGGTGACCCAGGCTGGGTTCTTCGCGCAATTCGCCTGGAAGAGCCGCCCGAGCCAATACCGTTCAGGACAAAGGGCTTTGGTGTCGCTGGCGCACGACACCTATGAGCTGCTGGACGACCTGGGCCAGGCGGGGGTGGACGTCCGCGCCCAGGGTACCCAGTTCCTGTACGTATTCGGCTCGCTCTCCACCGCCAGTGCGCGCAGAGACGAAGACGTGGCCAAGGCAGACACGACCGGAATGCCGGTTCCCGAGCCGATGCTCGGTCACGATGAACTCAAGGATCGCGAACCGCAGCTCAGTGCTGCCGCGGCTGCCGGCTACCTCCAAGAGGGGCACCGGTACCTCGATCCGCAGCGGTTCACCGAGTCTGTGATCACGGTCTTGAAGCGGTCGTCGGTCAGCTTGATCGAGCGTGCCCCCGTGCGTTCGATCCAGGTGGGAACCGATCACGTCGTCGTGCGCACCCCGAATCGCCGGTTGGCCGCCGACCACGTCGTGATCGCCGCCGGTGTACGTTCGGCTGAGCTGGCACGCCCGCTGGGAGCGCGGCTCCTTCTGGAGAATGGACGTGGCTACAGTCTTCGGACGAATCTAGCTCTGGCGAATCGAAACACGCTGCTGCACTTCAACGATGTACACGTGGTGGCCAGCCCGTTCGATGACGAGCTGCAGTTGGCCGGGCAGATGAACTTCTCCCGGCGTCACATCGAGCCCGACGTCTTCCACACCCGAATCCTCGACGCGGCGGCACGGTATCTACCGGCTGTCCTCGATGCCGGTGTGCACGACAGTGGTCACGGGGTCCGGCCCATGACCCCCGACGGTCTGCCCTACCTCGGGCGTATCACCTCACGGGTGTCGGTGGCCGCGGGGCACAACATGATCGGCTTCACGTTGGCGCCCAGCACCGCCGAGACCGTCGCCGGCCTCGTCACCGACCCCAGCGCCGTGGTCGACGATGCGTTCAACCCATTCCGCTTTTCTGGCAAGTTCGGAGGACTACTGAGATGAGCTCCTTTCGGGATCGACTGCAGCGTCAGCAGGATCCGATTCTGCGCCGGATGGCCGACACGCAGATCGCCTACGAACTCAAGCACACTCTCGGCTACCACTTGGCGATCAATCGCGCCCACGCGTTGATGCTCGCTGAACAGGACATCCTCTCCCATGACGATGCCCAAGCAATCGTGGCAGCGCTCGACGCCCTGGGCGGCGACCCGGCAGGCCTGGGCGCCGATACCGATGCCGAGGACTTGTTCTCGGTGATCGAATCTCAACTGGTCGACAAGTTGGGCATCGAGGTCGCCGGCCGACTGCACACCGGTCGCTCTCGCAACGACTACTACATGACGGTCAACCGCATGGCCATGCGCGACGCGCTCGACACGCTCGCCTCAGCACTGCAGGCCTTGAACGCGGTGTTGGTGGACCGTGCCGCACAGTTCGTGACGCTGACGTTTCCTGGTTACACGCACAACTCGCAACAGGCGCAACCGGTCACGCTCGGGCACTTCCTGCTGGCTCACTTCGATGCCTTCAGCCGCGACCTCGATCGGCTCCAAGCCTGCCGTGAACGCACCAACCAGAGCCCGATGGGAGCAGCCGCGCTCGCCGGAACGGACTTCCCGCTCGACCGCCAGCAAGTCGCGGATCATCTCGGTTTCTCAGGCCTGGTCGAGAACACTCAGGACGCATCCGGGATCCGCGACTACCAGATCGAGGCACTTGGCGTCGGAGTCGTTGCGGCGCTCAACGCCAACCGCTTCACCGAATCGCTGATCATGTACGCCACCACCGAGTTTGGACTGATTACGCTTGACGACTCGCTGTGCGGTGTATCCAGCATCATGCCGCAGAAGAAGAACCCCGTCGCCCTCGAGCACGTGGAAACACTGCTGCCGCGACTGCTGGGCGCGATGACCATCTCGGCGACAACGCTGAAGAGCACCACCATCGGCATGAGCGAAGAGGCAATCTCGATCGACGGGGTCGGACTTGACGCCATTCACGCGCTTGCGGAAGGACTCGAACTGCTCAGTCGTGCGGTGGCCACTTTCACCGTGAACGACGGGGTCGTCGCCGACCGTCTGCGTAGCGGACTGTTCACGGTCACCCAAGTGGCTGACTTCTTGGTTGGCTCAGCCGGACTGCCCTTCCGGCTGGCTCACGGCGTCGTCGCCCGCGCGATCGGGGAGTGTATGAACCACGAAGTCAACATGCGCACCGCCGACGGGATGCAGGCCTTCTACGATGCGCTCGCCCGAAGCTACGCCGATCAGTGCCGCACACCGCTACCGGCAGATGCCGCGACCGTTGCAGAACTGCTAGATCCCGACTACGGCGTCCGAAAACGCGAACTTGCTGGTTCACCCGGCGTCATCCCGGTAACTGAGATGATCCGGGTCCGCCGTACGGCACTGCGTGAACGCGTTGACCAGGACTGACGCATCGCGTTGTAGAGCAACCGAGGTGATCGTCAGGATTCGATGATGTTGGCTTGTTGACCGCCAGCCCCGCGCCTGAATGAAGCGGGAGTTGGGAGCGGAGGGTGACCCCGGCAACGGACGTCGGGTCGACAACTGTGCGGCTGAGGCGCAGATCCGGCTGGCTCGCGCCGCTCCGCGGAGTAAGACGGGCCCTATAAAGTAGGCGCGTGAACCCGCCCGCCAGTCGCGGGTGAGGAACAGTGTCAGATGTAGTCAACTGTTCCGGGACTGAGATCAGTTCCGGAGGTCGGCTCTTCAGTGCGATTCGGCGAGCTTCACTTTCAGGTACTGCGAGATTCCGACGCGCTCATAGGTCCGTCGTTGCTTCGGCGAGATCATCGGCAAGGCCGTCGAGGCGTCGATCAGTTCGGGTTTGGTCACGTCGTGTGTTTCGCCATCGGCCGACAATGTGGCCCTGCCGGCGGCGAATACGTTCTGCAGCCAGTCCACTTGGGTCCCGTATGCCAGCGGAATGATGTACCCGTCCGGTATGCGCTGCGCTCCTACCGGGGTCGAGTACTGTTTGCCGGACTTTCTGCCGGTATGCCGGATGGCCGCGGCATATGAATTCTCTCGGCCGGCGCGCGGGCGCATAAGCGAGTTGAGGAAGTACTTGTTGAAAGTACGAACCGCACGCAGCAGGGGGCGGGGCCAGGTTCCTGGAGCGATTGCCACGCCCCCGACAGTACTCGTCGGACGCGCACGAACGTGCTAGCGCTGGAGGCCGCCTTCGGCGGGTGGCAACCGCCGATCTAGACCGGCAGCGAGCTGGCGTGGTGCGTCGACGGCCCTCAGATGTCGCGCGCCTCGCCGTCGGGGATCTCGGGATCGATATGCCAGCTGATAACCCGCTCGGGTTGTATGCGCAAGACGTCGTGGCTGAACCAATCGGGCGCAACGGGAGGTTCGTCGACGACTACGGCTTCGGCGTAGCCGCGAACCTCGACCCCGCGACCCATGCCCGGCTTAATCGCATCGGGTGTGTCAGGTGTCATGTCGTCAACGACCAGGCTGACCTTCGGATGTGCCAACGCGTTGCGGAATCGCTGTGTAGCGCGGTGATTAGGACCGCCGATGTCAATGGTCCCGTCAGCATTGAGGCGGAACCCAAGGGGACGGACGTGGGGGACCTGGCTGTGGACATGAAACTTGAGAAGCCACAGGAGCTGTGGCTTCTCAAGTTTGATGGCCATTTCTCACTCCAGATCGGGCACCGATGAGTTTCCCGTTTTCAGCCCGGCATCCCGTTGCCCGGTAACGCGGCGGTGAAGAGGTCGTTGCATGCCTCCTGCGCGGGCTTGAGCTCTGGAATGCTGTGGGCGCTGACGTCGCCCCGCATCTGCGTGGTGTCGATGAGGGGGTCACGTGGGGTAGCGGGGTCTGGGAAGTCCGGCACGCCGTGGTCGCGGACGCATTGGGCGAATTTGACTGCGGCGTCCTGCTGTTCGGGGGTGCGGCCTGCGTCGCTCCAGTGCGCCGGTTGCAGGTTCTCACACACGTCGACCGCCCTGACCCACACGTCCTTCGGCACTGAGATTCCTCCGTAGGACACCTGTCCTTGTGCGTTGGGGCTCGGGAAGTCCGCGACGCCGTTGGCTCGCATGCACTCGGAGTACTTCGCCGCCTGCTCTTGGGCGACGGGATTCGTGCCGCCTCCGCCGTCTGGGGCGGCGCCGGCCTGGGCGGCTATGGACAAACCGCCCGAGCTGATCAGGGCGGCCATGGCAAGGGTGACCAGGGACCGTCGTGTGCTGCGGGGTGCGGTGTGTGCTGAATTGCTGTGTGTCATGGTCGCTAGTCAAGGTCTTGCGGTGTTGTCAGCGCGTATGCGGTTTTCGATATGCCGGCGATATGCGATGGCTCGTAGGTTGAGAGAATGCGCGTGTTGGTCGTCGAGGATGAGCCCTACATGGCGACCGCTATCCGCGACGGGTTGCGTCTGGAAGCGATCGCCGCTGACATCGCCGGTGACGGCGACACCGCGCTGGAGTTGCTGAGCATCAACGCCTACGACATCGCCGTCCTGGACCGCGACATTCCCGGGCCTTCCGGTGACCAGATCGCCGAACGCATCGTCGCGTCCGGAAGCGGCACACCCATCCTGATGCTCACCGCTGCCGACCGGCTCGACGACAAGGCCTCCGGGTTCGAACTCGGCGCCGACGACTACCTCACCAAACCCTTCGAACTCCGAGAGCTCGTGCTGCGCCTCAGAGCGCTCGACCGCAGGCGCGCAAACTCCAGACCACCCGTGCGAGAGATCGCAGGGTTGCGGCTGGATCCCTTCCGGCGCGAGGTCTACCGCGACGGCCGCTACGTCGCGCTCACCCGGAAGCAGTTCGCGGTGCTCGAAGTTCTCGTCGCTGCCGAGGGTGGTGTCGTCAGCGCCGAAGAGCTACTGGAACGTGCGTGGGATGAGAACGCCGACCCGTTCACCAACGCCGTTCGCATCACAGTCTCGGCGCTGCGCAAACGGCTGGGCGAACCCTGGATCATCGCCACCGTGGCCGGTGTCGGCTACCGCATCGACGCGGCACCCGGCACCAAACATGAAGGAGGCGTCGGTGAATAGAACCCCTGGGGTGAGTGTCCGCCTCAAACTCACCCTCAGCTACGCGGGGTTCCTTATGTTCGCCGGGGCCTTGCTGCTCGCCGCCGTGTGGCTGTTCCTACTGCGCTACGTCCCCGACCGTATGAAGATCATCCCCGGAAGTACGAACAACACGATGACGGATGGTGTGTTTCCCATCCGATCCAACCTCCTGCATGCCTTCGCTCCCGCTGCGGCCGCAGTGCTGGCGTTCCTGCTGGTGTTCGGTCTCGTCGGAGGGTGGCTTCTCGCCGGCCGGATGCTCAATCCCCTGGCGCGCATCACCGAAGCCACCCGGGTAGCCACCAACGGATCACTCTCGCACCGGATCCGGTTACCGGGCCGCAGAGATGAGTTCCGCGAACTCGCCGACACCTTCGACACCATGCTGGAACGGCTCGAAGCTCACGTGGCCGAACAGCGGAGATTCGCAGCCAACGCCTCCCACGAACTACGGACGCCGCTGGCGATCACCCAGACTCTCCTCGACGTGGCCCGCCACGATCGCAACCACAACACCGGCGAACTAGTCGAGCGTCTCCACGCCATCAACAGCCGAGCGATCGACCTCACTGAAGCACTGCTGCTGCTCAGCCGCGCGGACCAGCGGTCCTTTACCCGAGAACTCGTCGACCTGTCACTCCTCGCCGAAGAAGCCACTGAGACACTCCTGCCCCTGGCGGAGAAGCATGGTGTCACCTTCGAGACCTCCGGCGACGTGACCCCTGCGATCGGCTCGCCCGCGCTCCTTCTGCAGATGACCACCAACCTCGTTCACAACGCGATCGTCCACAACCGGCGCGAACAAGGCACCGTGTGGGTGACGACCAGTCTTCACTCCAAGAGCGTGATGCTCACCGTCGAGAACACCGGCGAAAAGCTCACCCCACAATCGGTTTCCACGCTCGCCGAGCCATTCCAACGCGGCGCAGAACGCATCCGCACGCACCACGAAGGTGTCGGCCTTGGCCTGGCAATCGTGAACAGCATCGCCGAGGCACATGACGGAGCCCTTACCGTGACCCCGCGCACTGCCGGCGGTCTTCGCGTCACCGTGCAACTACCCGCGCGGCCATAGGACAGCACGCCGGCGGTGATGCAGGCTGCATCATCGAGTCGCCTTGGTCATCGGCAAAGTTGAGTCAGTTGGCTCCACAGTCTCCCGGGTGGCGTGGCGATATTGCCTACGGTTGTCTGGACGATGAGACGACGGTCGGCAGTTGAACCATCCCGCGTGTGATGCGTACCTCCGGGACTTCCAAGCGGCGAGATTAGCGAGGAACTCCCAAGGAACCCTTGCCCACACTGCCCGCTTCGCAAATCACCTGCTTCAGCGCATTGGCGAACTCATCAACGCCAACCTGCGCTACGCCTACAGCCAGACCACGCTCCACATCGATGATTTCGATGGAGTCGTCGCGGTGATGCCCCGGCAGAGTTGACACTGGGTTCATGGGTGAGCAGTGGACGGTCGTCGCGGAGCGTCTGGTGATGCAGCGGTTCCCGGAGGCCCGCGCGGCCTGGCTCGGCGGAAGCGTGGCGGCAGGCGAGCAGACCTCGACGTCGGACTTGGACATCACCGTGCTCCTGGACGGACCGCCGGCGCCATTCCGGTCCTCGGAAGTGCTCGATGGGTGGCCGGTGGAGTTCTTCGTGCAGACCGAGGAATCGCTCCTGCATTTCTGTGCCCAGGACCGCGGTCGCCGGCGGCCGACCACGATGCGTCTGGTGGGTTCGTCCATCATCTTGATCGACCGGGACGGGTCTGGCCGACGGCTGCAGGCAGCCATGCACCAGCTCGACCTGGACGGCCCACATTCAGCGACCGACCCCGATTTGGAGAGTCAGCGCTACGCGATCACCGACATGCTCGCTGACATGGCCGCCGCTCGAAGCGATGACGAGATGCTGATCGTGGCTGTGGCTCTGACGTGGGCGGTGGGCGATTTTGTGCTGGCTGCTAACCGGCGGTGGAGCGGAAGTGGTAAGTGGCTGTTGCGCGAGATCGTTGCCCTCGATCACGTCGCGGATACGCGGTACGCGCCCAGCCTGACCGATGGGATGCGCGCCGCCGCAGCAGGTGATCCGAAACGGATGCACGGCGTCGCGCTGGCGATACTCAAGGAATTCGGCGGGCCGGTCTTCGACGGCTTTCACCGACGCCCTCCACCAGAGATCGTGACAGCCCTCGGCGGGTTCCAGGTTCAGCCGATGACCGAACATGACGCTCACCGGGTGGCGGCCTGGCGCTACGACGGGCGATGGTCGATCTACGACTTGTCCTCAGCGCAGCCGATTCTCGAGGATCTGGTGAACTACTTCGCAGTCACCTCGGGGGAGCGCTTGGTGGGCTTCTGTTGTGTCGGTGAAGCGGCTCGAGTCCCGGGCTTGACTGCGGACCCTGCCGTTGTCGACATCGGTCTTGGTATGGAGCCCGATCTGGTCGGTCACGGCCACGGTGTCCCCTTTGGCCAGGCCGTGCTGACGTATCTCACCGAGGCTTACCCGGAAAAGCAGTTTCGCGCCGTCATCCAGGCGTGGAACGAGCGCAGCCTCAATCTGGTCGGCCGCCTCGGGTTTGACGACGCGGGAGAGTGGTCGACTATCCAGGGCGGCCACCCAGTTGGATACCGAATCCTCATGCGTCCGATCAGAAGCGGCAGGTGATGGGTGAGCCCAAGGTCTTCCAGGCTATAGCCCGCCGTATCCCCATCTTGGGTGATGGACGGTGCTGGCGCATCGGTGTCGATGGACCCGACGGCGCTGGCAAGTCCCGCTTCGCACACGATTTGGCCCAGTTCCTCCACGTTGACCGGTCCCACCCGGTGGTGAGTGTCTCCATCGACGACTTCCACCACCCCACATCGGTTCGCCATCGACAGGGCCGCCACTCCCCAGAGGGGTTTTGGGCTGACTCCTACGACTACGAGCGCTTCCGCGCCGATGTCCTCGAACCGTTCGCGCCCAATGGATCACGCCGCTACCGCACCAAGTCCTACGACCACACCACAGACACCATCGTCAATCCGCGATACCAAGTAGCACCACCGAACACCGTCCTCATCGTCGAGGGCATCTTCTTGCATCGCGACGAGTTGGTGGATGCTTGGGATGTCACCGTGTTCCTCGATGTGGCATTCACCGAGACGGCACGCCGGATGGCTCTGCGTGACGGTACGCCCGCCGATCCCGATCACCCCGACATGAGGCGTTACGTGCACGCCCAGCGCCGCTACTTCGACCAATGCCAGCCACAACAGCGAGCCACCATTCTGATCGATAACAACGAGCTGGGTCACCCACGGCTCATCCGAGGGTGACCTGATGGCCACCGCTGCAGCGCAGAACGGAGACCTCATCGTCCGAACGAGAGAACCCGGCCCGTGTCTGACTTCATATCGCCCTTCCGTCCCGGAATCGGAAAGGGCAGGGTGGCGAGCGTGACCGACTCTCTCGGCAGACCCCGTGACGGCCTGTTCACAGGAACGGCCTGGCACTACGCGCGATACCGGCCCGGCTATCCGGCGGCGTTCTTCGCCGATCTAGTCGCCCGGTTCCACCTCGATGGCACTGGGCGACTTCTCGATCTGGGCTGCGGCACCGGCCAACTCACCCTCCCGCTCGCTGAGCACGTCACTGAAGCTGTCGGCATGGACCCCGAGCCCGAGATGCTCGCCGAAGCGGCTAGACAAGCGCAGGCGGCGCACGTCACCAATGTGGCGTGGACGCAGGGAAGTTCGGCGGACCTTCCGGGCGAGCTCGGACGCTTCAGGCTGGTGACCATGGGTCGCTCATTCCACTGGATGGACCGCGAACGCGTCCTGACGGCGCTCGGTGGCATGGTCGATCCCGAGGGCGGGCTGGTGATCGCCAACGACAGCTGCCTCGTCCGGCCGACCACGGCATGGCAGCACGCCATCGAGGCCTTCCAAGACCGCTTCCTGCCGACTGACTGGCGGGCCGGCAGCCCGAACGTGTCCGACGCCGGCGAGCCGCACGAGGAGCTGCTGGCTCGCTCGTCGTTTCGCCACGTGCGTCGGCAGGTTTATGAATTCACGCGTGCGTGGACGATCGAACAGGCGATCGGCTATCTCTACTCGACCTCACTGCCACTGCGCCGACTGCTGGGCGACAGGCGGCCGGCATTCGAACAGGAAGTCACCGACGCATTGCTCGCGATCGAGCCGAGTGGGCAGTTCACCGAGCCTGTCGCCTTAGAAGTCCTGACAGCAACCAAGGGATAGTGCTGCACCGCGCTCGACCAGTCACCGGAACTGCCCGCGCGGACTGTCGAGTTGACTGTAGCAGTTGTTTCATCTACAACTCGAGGGTGAGGATTTCGGTGGGTGCTCAGGTCTGGACGGGCTATCGAAGCCCTGTGATTGCGGCGGCCCAACACCTTTCGAGGTGAACCACCCGTCGGGCAGTGCCCGGTCCACTGCCGCCCTGCCCCGCTGGATCGCGGCAATTGCGGGGATCGTCGGTTTCCTGCTGTCGGCGGTGACGCCGCTACTGCCGGTGGTGCAGACAACCGCGACGTTGAGCTGGCCACAGGGCGGGCAACTGAACAGCGTCACGGCGCCGCTGATCTCGCAGTCCCCAGTCGAGGTGGCGGCGACCGTGCCGTGCGACGTGATCTCCCGGTTGCCCCCGTCTGGTGGTTTGGTGTTGGGCACGGCGCCGCAGGACGGTAAGCAGGCTGCCCTCAACGGATTGTTCGTCTCGGCCTCCGCTGAGCGTGTCGATGTGATCGATCGAAACGTGGTAGTGGCCAGCGTGTCCCGCGATCGTGTGTTGTCGGAAGGGTGTCAACGCATTGAGATCACGTCCTCGGAGGCGGGCACGTTCGCTACGTTCGTCGGCCTCACCGAGGCCGCGACCGGGCAGGACCTGCGCACCGGCTTCGCCGACCCCAACCTGCGGCCGACGATCGTCGGAGTGTTCACCGATCTGTCCGGGCCCGTACCGCCGGGATTGTCACTCACCGCGACCATCGACACCCGGTTCAGCAGCACCCCGACACCGATCAAGCGGGCTGCGATGTTGGGCGGGATCGTCGCGACGATCGTCGCGTTGCTTGCGTTGTGGCGCCTCGATCGGGCTGATGGTCGCCGGATGCAGCGGCTGATCCCAACCAGGTGGCGGACATTCAGCGTCGTCGACGTGGTTGTCATCACGGCCTTCGTGGTGTGGCATGTGATCGGCGCGGGCTCCTCTGATGACGGCTACCAGAGCCAGTACGCCCGCACCGCGGGGCACGCGGGCTACATGTCGAACTATCACCGTTGGTTCGGCAGTCCGGAGGATCCGTTCGGCTGGTACTACGGTGTCCTGGCCTGGATGCACAACGTCAGCGACGTCGGCATCTGGATGCGTCTCCCCGACCTGATCTGCGGGTTGGTGTGCTGGTTGCTGCTCTCCCGAGAAGTCCTGCCGCGGTTGGGGCCCGCAGTCGCGACGAGCAGGTCGGCGATGTGGGCGGCAGCACTGGTCTTGCTGGGCGCCTGGATGCCGTTCAACAATGGGCTGCGCCCCGAGGGGCAGATCGTCACCGGCGCGTTGATCACCTACGTGCTCATCGAGCGGGCCATCATCTCGCGTCGACTCACCCCGGCCGCGCTGGCCATCGTGGCGGCGGCGTTCACCCTCGGGATTCAGCCCACCGGACTGATCGCGGTCGCGGCACTGCTCGCCGGCGGTCGGCCCATACTGCGCATCGTGGCCCGCAGGCGGGCCAACACCGGTCTGTTGCCACTGTTGGCGCCGCTGGCTGCCGCGGGGTTCGTCGTGTTGACGGTCGTATTCGCCGATCAGACGCTGGCCTCGGTCATCGAGGCCACCCGGATTCGGACCGCGATCGGCCCCAGTCAGGCGTGGTACACCGAAAACCTTCGGTACTACTACCTCATCCTGCCGACGACCGACGCATCGATCGCACGCCGGTTCGGCTTCCTCGTCACGATGTTGTGCGTTCTCACGACCGTCTTCATCATGTTGCGGCGCAAGCGGATCCCCGGAATCGCACGTGGTCCGGTGTGGCGACTCATCGGCATCTTCTTCGCGACCATCTTCGCCCTGATGTTCACCCCCACGAAGTGGATCCACCATTTCGGACTGGTCGCCGGTATCGGCGCCGCCATGGCAGCCCTGGCCACGGTGCTGGTGTCGCGTCAGGTCATGCGGTCACCGCGTAATCGCATGGCGTTCGTCGCCGTCGTCTGCTCGGTTCTGGGACTGTGCTTCTCGTCCATCAACGGCTGGTGGTACGTATCAAATTTTGGTGTGCCATTCGGCAATTCGATGCCCTCGATCGGCGGCATCACCATCAGCACCATCTTCCTCGGCCTGTTCGCCCTCACCGCCGTGTGGGCCGCCCGCTGGCACTTCGCACCCGAGCGCGGTGAGAGCAAGGTCGCCGGGGCCGTGACCCATGCCCCCATCGTGGCGGCCGCCGCGCTCATGGTCATGGTGTTCGTCGGATCCATGGCCGTTGGCGTGGTGCGCCAATTCCCCAGCTATTCCAACGGTCTCGCCAATGCCCGGTCACTGACCGGGGGGTGCGGCCTGGCCGACTACGTTCTCGTCGAGCCCGATCCGAACGCCGGCTTCCTCACGCCCTTGGCGGGCAATGCCGGGCCACTGGGCCCAGTGGGTGCAGAGCAGTCGACCGGTTTCACCGCGAACGGTGTGCCGATTCACTCGGTGGCCGAGTCGATCTGGGCGAGTCAACCGATGCCGGGCACCGACTACGACTGGGACGCGCCCACCACGCTCACCACGCCGGGAATCAACGGATCCACCGTCCCTCTGCCATACGGCCTGGACCCCGCGCGCGTTCCGGTCGCCGGAAGCTACACGGCGGGTCCGCAGCAGCAGAGCCGACTGACGTCCGCGTGGTACTCGTTGCCGCCCGCCGACAAGGCCCATCCCCTCATCGTGGTGACCGCGGCGGGAACGATCAGCGGCAACAGCGTCGCCCACGGTCATACGGACGGTCAGCGCGTCGACCTCGAATACGCACGCATGGGTCCCGGCGGGTCACCAACGGCCGCAGGGCGTCTCGTCCCTGACGACGTCGGGCCCACGCCGTCGTGGCGGAACCTGCGCTTTGCCCGCTCCGACTTCCCCAGCGATGCCATCGCGGTGCGGGTGATCGTTGAGGATCACTCGTTGAACCCCGGTGACTGGGTCGCGATCACGCCGCCTCGAGCACCGGAGCTGCGATCAGTCCAGCAGTTCGTCGGCTCCCAACAACCCGTGCTGCTGGACTGGGCGGTCGGTTTCGTCTTCCCGTGCCAGCGCCCCATGCAGCACGTCAACGGCGTCACCGAGGTACCGCGCTACCGGATCTCCCCGGACTACCGACCCAAACACAATGACACCGACACCTGGCAGGACGGCCGCAATGGCGGCCTATTGGGCATCACCGACCTACTCCTGCGGGCTCAGGTCATGCCGACCTACCTCTCCGATGACTGGGGCCAGGACTGGGGGTCGCTGCGCCGACTGGAGCCCGTCGTCGACGCCGAGCGGGCGGACATCACCCTTGGCACCGCCACCCGTAGCGGACTGTGGAGCCCGGGGCACATCAGGACCGGGGCCTGAAAGCCGGTCTTGTCGAGCACATTGAGGGAGCCGCGGGCACGCCGTCTCGAAGGCGAAGCATTGTTACAGTAATCGGCGTGCCTCGCCCGATCGACCACGCGAAACGCGAAAACCTCCTCGACGAGGCCACCGAAGTCCTGGCGCGCACCGGCGTGGTCGACACATCACTGCGGTCACTGGCGACTGAGATGGGGACCAGCGCCCGCATGTTGATCTACTACTTCGACAGCAAGGAGAACCTCATCCTGTCGGTGCTCCGCCGACAGGTCGTCGTCGAGACCGTCCTGCTGTCCACCGTCGAGGAGTTCCGGCAATGGTGCCTCGACGACTGGCAGGTGGTCACCCGCGGCCAGAAGCGGGCTAGCGTGAGGATTCTCGAGCAAGTCTTTGGTGCCGCGTGCGGCCAGGACAGCCCGTACGCCGAGTACACCGCAGCGACCCTGGCCCATCTGGTCCGCAATTCACAGGCCCGTCTGGAAGCCATCGGCATGCCGCCCGAGCTCGCCCTAGCTCGATCCCGCCTGGCACTCGCCGCGATCCAAGGACTCGTCATCGAGTACTTCACCACCGACGACCCCAGCGCCGTCGACGAGACCTACCGCCAACTCATCGACGACGTCCTTCTCGCCCCGTACACACCGGCTACCGCTACTCGGCGTGGCCGCCGCGGTTGAACTCTCAGTTCCCTCAACGCTTCCCGGCGGGCGCCATGTCGCTGTCCTCGGATCCAGAGAACGTGGCATGTCCGCTCCCGGCGGCGGTTAGGCTGCCAGCGCAGAACACACATCAGGGGGAGTTGCGTTGGTCGAGGTGTTAGCCGACGGATGGTGGGCCTATCGGCTGGGCGGGGCCACTTTCGCGCTGATCTTTCCGATTGTCGGCGCGCTGCTGCTGCGTGTCGGCATCCATCGCCGTCGCGCCTTCGACCGTTGGAGAAGCGGCGACGATGACCGGCTGCCTCACCCGCAGGCCTCGCCCGACGGCGAAGGCGGTTTCGACGACGAGTTCGATCCCCGCCTGCGCGACGACTACGACCCCGACTACGACTACGACTACGAGGATCTCGCGCCGCGGCCGTCCCAACCGCCAGGCAAGGGAACGGTGTTCATCGTCGTGGGCGCGGTGGTGCTGGTTCTCGGCGCCTTGCACGTCTTGTCAACACTCGCGGTGCCGCGCCCCACAGCTGAGGTGCGCAGTGTCGACGTCGGGCAGTGCATCACCGCGCAGGCCTACGCGCAGGGCCGCATGGATGCCGAGCCTGTCGACTGCCGCCGCTCCGATGCCACAATGGAGCTGGTGTCCAAAGGCGACGGCGAAGCAACGTGCCCGGACGGCTCACGCAACAGCTCCCTCTACCCGGCGCTGATCAACGAGGTGCGCACACACTGCTTCGCGCTCAACTTGCATGAGGGGTACTGCTACGCCATCGCCGGTACCTTCGCTCCAGCCGACTGCATCGTCTCCGTCGCCAACGTGAGAGTCGCCCGCCGCGTTGACGGCACCAGCGAAGCTGTCGGATGCCCCTCACCGGCCCGGGTGATGTCCTACCCCGAACCGGCGCGGACGTACTGCTTCGTCGCGCCGTGAACGACACGCGCGATCGCGATCAGAACGACAGCGCCTCCCTCACTGCACATGCTTACAAACGAAAAGCGTTGGCGTAAAGTGTATTACACGTGTAGGCAACGTTTTGATCATTGAAGATGAGCGCAGTTCAACCTGGATTTGCAGATAGGCGAGAGCGAGGCGCCGTTATAGCTGGCACGCGACATCGGTGTTCTCAGCTGAACTCTGGGTTGCACCCGGTCGTCCACAGCTGGACGGAGGTCAACGGCCAACTCCAGGCCCAACCATCCAGAAACTAGGAGCAAGCGTGAGCGCAGAGGAAGAAGCATTCGTCCAGGCCATCAAGGGACTGCAATCCTGGCGCGGACTGGACAGTAATCAACCTGGATGTCTGCGGCAACGTTGGCACCCTCGGGTATACCCAGTCCTGGGATAGCAGCGGGTTTGGACCGAAGATCTCAGGACGGGCGGGGATGGCAATGTTCGCTATTCGGGAAGCGACCGCTGACCCGCAGCGAGGCGCCTGGCTGACCGCCCAGGTCACGATTCCCAGGACCGGCACAGCCGCATTCACCTACGACTGGATGAAACAGCCCGCGTGGGAGGGCATCGACGGCCTCGCCCAGGCGCTCTACCTTGACGATCTCAAGGCGTTCCCCCGCACGCCGGAGAACATTCCAGGCTGGTACCCAAAGCCCTAGTCGCCGGTGGTACGGCCCTTGCGAGGCGCCACGGCGCCGTTATATCGCGCTGGCACCGCGGAATTCCCAGTCGGCGGACTCGCCATGACTCCGCACAAGCAGATCGTGGATCCGCCGCAACCCAGCGTCGATGGGGCGTGCTCGAGTCGAGGCGGGAAGCTGTCGATGCTCGCCAGCAGGGGTGGATGCAAGCTGTCGCATACCGGTGGAATGAATTCCGTATCGACGAGTCACCCCGGCAGATTTCAGTATGGTTGACAGAACTTTCGCGCTAAGCCTCGGAGGGCCGAATGCAAGCTGGCGATGGACTTGGTCAGCATTCTGCTGATGAATCGACTGATGAAGGTGCAGCTGCAACGGCATCCAAAGATCCAGTCGTCCGCGTCCCAATCGGAACTCACACCGTCAACGTTTCGGCCGGCATAACCGCCTATCTCGAATCCTCAGGACAGCATGGCCCGCCACCGCTGGATGCAACACGAGTGTGGATTGAACGGACGAAGAGCGGATTATCTGTCCATCTCGGGGATGTGGACGTATCAACAATGGGTGATTAGGCGAACGCCCCTGCGGAACTCGACTTCGCTGCAATCAAGTCGTCGCTCACGCTCGTTCATCCTTCGCGGCCTTTCGAGAGCATGTCGCAGAGTGACTTTGTCATCGGAACACCGGTCATCCATTCCAGCCAGTACCACTGGCCGTTTGGATTTATCTCTAGAAACACATACCGTCCGTCGGGTGTCAGCAAAAGGTCGATAGCACCAAAATTGAGACCGAGCCGCTTTACTAGTTCGATACAGAGGGTACTGATGTTGTCCGGCAAGACGATTTCGACGTGGGGGAGATCATAAGCGTGTGCTCGGCGAAAATCGATGCGCGCAATCTCCACGCCAGCCGTTTGTATGCCAATAGCGAATAGCGTTTCGCCAAACACGGTGACCCGCACATCCATCGATTTTTCGACGAAGGCTTGCAGAAATGTTGGACCAAATCGAACCGAATCAATCTTGTCAAGGTCACCGCGTGATACAAGGTGCGTAAAGAACATGCCGACCCCATGCTGACCTAACAAAACTGGGTCTGCCAAGACTTTTAGCACCGCGCCGTCATGGCACGACGAGATGAATTCGCGTGCAGTATCGACCTGGTTCGTTACAACAAACTGTGGAACATCGAAGCCCATTTCTGTAGCGACTTTCAACTGAATCAACTTCAGGCTGGCTGCCCGGATTGCTGAGGGGTCGCTTATCCACAGCGAATGCATGCCATTCCACATCGCGCGAAACAAATGGCTGCATTCCGAATGTAGCCATTTTTGTTCGCCAGGTAAAAGTTGGTCGGAAAGATCAAAGTCGCCTGGCCGTCGATACCACACGCTTTTGACTTCGGATAAGTCGAGTTCGAATTCGTTCCACAGCAAGAGTTGCTGAAGGCCAAGACGGGTACTGCGCACTGTCGCCACCGAACTCGAGGGATAGGTTGACGGATCGAAGAGCCGGTGTTCCTCTCCTCGGCGCGATAGCTCGGCAGCCACCGCAGGGACATGTCCGTCATCGACGGCATTGGAAAGAATGAGGATCACACCGTGAGCCCGATATCTGAAAATTGGACGTCGTTGTATCCGCCAGTGACCAATACGTTCCCCGTCAGAGGTGCTCGCGCCCTGAATACAAGACCAGGATCGATTCCCGGGACCGGCCCTTCATCCGCTTCAGTCCATTCAATAGCCACTTCAGCCACAAACGGGAGGGGTCGGTCTTCGTTCACTGCGGCATGATCCTTCAATCTAGCCGCCGTAAGGGGCACCACCTGCACGCGTCGCTTGAGCCACTCAAACCTGGTCTGTGTCTCCGCAATGGAGGTCCCCGCCCGTCGTATGTCGGCAGCCAGTTCCACTCAAGCGAGGTTCCGGGCCGCCATCGCCGAGTAACGGCTTCAGCGCCTCGGCCGCTTCGTCAAGCTTGTCAGAAGGTATCTCCAGAACCTCGACGCCGGGTTCCTCCGGGGACTTGCTGGTGTCATCGGTACTCATTCGTATTTCCCTCCCTTTCACACATTGAGTGCCATCCAAATGTGAGTGTCATCCTCGTCTTGAACAGCGCACACGATGCCAGGCGGTGATTCTGCCCAGAGCGCTTACGGCCGAGAATGAATGCATCAATCGCAGGTTGCGACAAGGAAATTCAGTGGTGAACCCGGTCCGTGCCGGGACACAAGGCGAGGCTGAATAGCCAGCGGCGCCATATTGTTTGGAAATGTGCACCATCAAGAATCCCCCTGATGCTCCGAGCAGCGCCCCCACAACGCTGTTCGCGGTGCGATAATAACACCGCGATCCAGCGGTTGAAAGAGTTCGCCCTAAACCATAGAAAAACTGCGGCACGTTGTTCGCTGTCCCATGCGGGAATTCACCGGTGCTGTTGCGCGCCACTTCAGCCGTCGGTACGGGACGAAAGGTTGGCTATCCAGTAGTCGTCTCTGGAGCCAAAATTGTGTGGACGGAGGCAAACAGCTCGTTCTTCACTGTGTGCCAGAGAGTTGAGAGTTCCTGCAACGCTTGGCTTTCGAGAGGAACCGGCGGTGGATCGGGCGGATCAGTCCAGCTCGAACCAGCAGCGAAGCGCAGCTTCACGCAGTGAGGCCGCATCCACTAGATGTTCGATTGGGGGACAGGCGACCCTCATCGGAGAGGGGCCGTTTGTAACGACACCGAACAGCGCTCTCCGGCCTGCAAGAACCAGCGACCGCTAGACCTTGCCGCCCGGGAACATCGTCTTGACGGCCTGAGTGATGTTGTCGCGGGCAGCGGCCTCACTGGTGGGGTCTAGGGAGCTGATCGCCATCACGTAGCGGTGTCCGGGTCCGAATGTGCCTGTGGACACATGCAATTGATTGGCGCCGCTCCAGCAGCAGAACCAGCCCTGCTTGACCGCAACCGGCTCGGCATAGAGACCCTCGGGGATGCCGAACCGCTGCGGATACCCGTCGTTGCCCGTCGGAGTGGATTGCGCGAGGTTGTTGATGATGACGTTGGCCTGTTCGGGTGGCAGTCCACCGGTGCCGTCCAGCAGCATGTCGTAGTAGCGGACCAGATCGCTTGCGGTACTTGTGGTTACGTCCCAGTGCCCGTTGTGGGGCGCTGTGGTGCCCGCCAACCCGTACCGGGCCTTGATGCGGGCGATGACGGCGTTCCCGCCGCTGCGATCCCAGAAGTTCTGGGCGGCGCTGTCATCGGAGGAGCGCAGCATCATGTCGAGTGACTTGCGGTCGGCAGCGGACAGCGTCGTCTTGCCCTCCGACTCCTGCAGCAGCAGATCGTCGGCGATGAACAGCTTCACCACGGACGCGATCGGGAAGGGCGTGTTGACCCCGTTGGAGACGATCTGACCGGTGTCGCGGTCCATCACAACGGTCTCGATGTCCGCGCCAGACTCGGCCGCTTCGGCGGTGGCTTGACGGACGCGGGCGTCGAGTCCGTCGAGTCCCTCGCGTGGGGCCGCCGGCGGGGCGGGTGGGGCCTCGGGCAGTACCGGGAGCGAGGCCGGCGGGGCGCCGACTGTCGCCTGCGGGATGTCCTCAGCGGCCGGCGGCATACCCCAGACCTGTGCCTCACATCCGCTGACGAGCAGTGCCACACAGGCGATGGCCATGCTCGCCATCGTCCGGTTCGGCAGCCGTCGACGCATAAGTCTCCTCCGAGCAAATCCTGATCCAGGGGAGCGGGGCCAACAGGCCCCACCGGTTGCTCCAGCCTAATCGGCGGGCTCAGACGGCGTCGGGTGCGCTTAGCCCGCAGGCCTCGCTCTTTGGCAAAGTCGACACCGAACAGCCCGCCGGTCGGGATTCATACCAATCGACGGGTGGACATCGCCGATGCCAGTTCGTAGCCTGTCCGAGACAGCGGATAGCCGGGCCAGGATCGGTCCTTGCAGCGAAGGATCGTGACAAGCCGAATGACCCGGGTGCGCCATTCACTGCGGCGAACGGTGTGCGGTTCGGCGGCTGCGGTGCTGGTGCTGGCCATGTCGTTGAGCGACGTGAAGGCGGACCCTGCGGCTGACGCGCTGTCCAGACTCAACGAGTTGTCCCGGCAGGCGGTGCAGAGCCGCGAGGCCGTCACAACCGCCCAACGCAATGTCGACGCCAGGCTGGCGGCCCAGACCGAGGCCGAAAACCGCCACCGCGTCGACCTGGGGGCCCTCGAGGTCGCGAACGCCCAGCTCCAGCCCTATCAGGCCGCCGCCGACCGGCTGGCGGCGATGACCTATATGAGTGGCGGCAACGGCCAGATGGCGGCGGTGCTGACCGCATCCTCCCCGCAACAACTGATCGACCACCTGTCGCTGCAGCGGGTGGTGGCCGCCGAGACGGCCGCACAGATGAAGGCCTTTCAAACCACACGTGCGCGTGCGGCCACCGCTGCCGGGGCCTCGGAGAGCTCGGCGGCCGACGCCCGCGCCGCGGCCGAGCGGGCGTCCGCGGTGCGCGCAGACCTGCAGGCCAAGTGGAGTGAACTGCTGCGTCAGATCGCCGCCGCAGAGGCGCAGTACGCGGGATTGACGCCGCAACAGCAAGCGGTGGTCGACAACGCGGGCCCGCTTGCGCCGCCGAATGCGCCCGCTCCTGGAGACCCGTCCCTCGCAGCCGCCCGCGTCGACATCCCGGAGGCGTTGCCCGTCGGCGTCGCGTCCGAGGCCGGGTTGCAGGCCAACACGATCGTGGCCGCCCGGGCCGTCAGCGCACAGTTTCCCCAGATCGCCGATATCGACGGCGTCCGGCCGGACTCGAAGCCGTGGCATCCGAGCGGGCTGGCGATCGACATCATGATTCCCAACCCCGAGAGCCCCGAGGGCATCGCGCTCGGAGACGCAATTCTCTCGTTCGCGATGAGTAATTCGGCCCGGCTGGGGTTACAGGATGTGATCTGGCGTGGCACGTATTACACGCCAGCCGGTCCGCAAGCCTCGGGTTATGGGCACTTCGACCACGTCCACATCACCACGACGCCACGCCGCTAGTCGACGAGTGCAGGGTCGCCGTCCTCGGACCGCACCACGTCCAGGCGCGCTCGGAATCCGGTCATGAGCGTCTCGAGGCCGAACTCGAAGGTCCTCCGCGCCCGCGCCTCGTCGAAGGAGTCGCGGCCAAGCAACGACTCCAGCACCGGGTAGTTCCCCTCGGTGGGCTGCACCATCTCCACGGGTGCGATCAGGTCCAGCACCGAACCCAGTACGAAGCTCTCCACCACAGTGAACGTCGGGATGATCTCGGATCGGGGCCAGCCGGCGGCGAGTAGCGCCTTCGCCACCACCTCGTACTGGGAGACCAGTTCCGGGGCTTGGACCGGACTGGTCGCGAGCAACGGGATGGTCTCGGGGTGTTGGACGAACGCCGCGGCATATGAGCGGGCCCATTCGGCGAGCGCGACGTCCCATTCCTTGGTGGCAAACGCGCTGCAGTCGATCATGGAGACAACACGCGAGCGCACCCGCTCGATGATGTGTTGCTTGCTCGGGACGTGACTGTAGATCGACGGGGTCTGCACACCGAGCCGTTGGGCGAGCTTGGCGAGGGTGAAGGTGCCCCGGGGGTCGTCACGCATGATGTCCAGCGCCGTGTCGACAATGCGATCTTCGGTCAGGTGCGCCCGAATCTTCTTCGGCGCTGCCATCGTCGTCCTTCCGCGTCCGTCCAGCGAAATTCCTCACGCTAGCACCACGGCCAGAAAGGAAAGATTGTTCCTAATCTTACTAGCTTTGCCTAACTCTGCTAGCTTTTCCTAATCACGTTAGGCAGACGTGGCTGAGGAGGCGCAGAAGGTGGGTGATGTGCAGGTGGGACGGCAAGTGCTCGTCGGCGGACGCATCTGGAACGGCGAGCGATTGGTCGACGGCAGCATCGCCATCGAGGATGGCCACATCGCCGCGGTCCAGTTCGCCGCCGTGCCGCCCGCAGCGGGTGCGACCGTCATTGATCTCGGCGGGGCGGCCGTCTTCCCGGGCTTCGTCGACGCGCACGCGCATCCGTTGATCGGTGGCCTCGAACTCGCCGGTGTCCAGCTGCGTCAGGCGCGCGACGTGCAGGAGGCGGTGGCGGCGGTCGCATCCTTCGCCGCAGAACACCCCGAGTTGCCCTGGATCGTCGGGGAAGGTTTCGACCTGAGCATCGACCGCCAGGCCAGCTACTTCGCGCGCGACCTCGACGCCGTGGTCGCCGACCGGCCCGTCGCACTGCGCTCCAGCGACATCCACACCATGTGGTGCAACACCGCCGCCCTCAACGCCGCCGGGATCACGACAGCCAGCCAGGAACCGCGCGACGGAGTGATCGAGCGCGATGCCGACGGCCGACCCACCGGCACGCTCCGGGAATGGGGTGCGTTCCTCCCCGTACTGCGCGCCCTTCCGCGGCGAACCACCGACGACACCGCCGAGGCCCTGATGCGGGGACTCCAGACGCTTCGGGAGTCGGGTGTGACGTCCGTGCAGGACGCCTGGGTCGAACTCGACGACGTGCCAAGCTATCTGCAGGCCGCACGAGCGGGTCTGCCGGTGCGGCTCAACCTCGCCTTCCGCGCAGACCCTGACAACTGGCGTGCCGAACTCGACCGCTTCGTCGCGGCTCGCCTCGAGATCGAGACCGCAGGCATCGAGCTGCTGCGAGCGGATACCGTCAAGTTCTTCGCGGACGGGATCATCGAGGGCGGCACTGCGCACGTCAAGGAGCCGTACCACGGCACATCGTGTTGCGGGCTTCCCGCCTGGCCGGCCGGCGAGCTGCGTGAGGCCGCGGCGGCGTTTGATCGGCTCGGCTTCCAACTGCACATCCACGCAATCGGCGATGCCGCTGTCGAAGCCGCGGTCGAGGCGATCATGAACGCCGAGCACGTGAACGGGCCCCGAGACCGGCGTCCGGTCATCGCGCATGCCCAACTCGTCGATGGGCCCGAGATCGCCGCGATGCGGGGCCACCACATCACGGTCGCGATCCAGCCGTACTGGGCCAAGCTGGATTCGGTGGTGCGCTACCTGACCAACGATCGGTTGGAGGGGCCACGCGCCGAAACCCAGTACCCGTTCCGCACGCTCGCCGATTCCGGTGTGCGCATCGCCTCATCGAGCGACTATCCGATCACCACACCGAGCCCGCTCGAAGCGATCGGCGTGGCGATCTCGCGTCACGAGTGCGGCGACGACACAGGTGGCTGGCTACCCGGGGAACGGTTGGATCTCGCCCTGGCCGTGCGCGCCGCCACCGAGGGAGCGGCGTACACGCAGTTCGCCGACCACGATCGGGGGCGCATCGCTCCGGGCTTCCTGGCTGATCTCACGGTCGTCTCGGGGCTGTCCGACCACCCGACCGCCGCCGAACTGATCTCAGCCAGGGTGACGGCCACATGGCTGGGGGGCCATCGAGATGCCGTGGCAACGGCTGATGCCGCCGCCGTTCGACAAGGAGAAGCATGACCCGCGAAATGCCAGGCAGCGCAGTCGTTGTCGACGCCGCCCCAGATGGCGGTATGAAGCGGGAGTTCACGCTCTGGTCGGCGTTCTCGCTCGCCTTTGTCTTCGTCTCGCCCATCGTCGCGATGTACGGGATCTTCGGGCTCGGACTCCAATCCATCGGGCCGGGCTTCTGGTGGGGATGGGTGGTGACCCTCCTCGGCCAGCTCACGGTCGCCGTCGCGCTCGGTGTGCTCGCCTCGCGGTGGCCGCTGGCCGGCGGTGTCTACCAGTGGTCTCGCCGCCTCGTGGGGCTGAAGTACGGCTGGTTCGCCGGCTGGGCGTACACCTGGGCACTCCTGATCGCGCTGAGCTCGGTTTCCTACAGTGGCGCCGTGTTCGTCGCGATGTTGTTGGGCTTCGACACGGCTTCGCCCTCGGTCCTCACCGTCATCGCGGTCGTCCTGCTGATCATCACGACGGCGATCAACGCGGCCGGCCGAACCGCCGTCAAAGTCGTTGCCACCGCGTGCATTGCAGCAGAGGTGATCGGCTCGATCGGCGTGGCCGTCTATCTGTTGATCGCGAAGCAGGAGCAGACTCCGGCAATACTCTTCGAGGGGCTCGCCGCCGAGCCCGGCACCCCGTTCATGCTGACGCCGTTTGTCCTCACGGTGGCGCTGGCCGGCTGGTCGTTCCTGGGGTTCGAAAGCGCCAGCAGCATCGCCGAGGAGGTCAAGAACCCCAAGCGCGCTGTGCCCCTTGCCATTGTGTTCTCCCTCCTCGGTGTTGGGCTGGTGATCCTGCTGACCAGCTTCGCAATCATCCTGGCCATCCCGGACCTCGACGCGTTGCTTGCCACATCCGACGGCGACCCGATCATCGCGGTGCTCGCGGCTCATCTACCGCCCGCCGCGGTCCAGGGCATTCTGATGCTCTTTGCCGTCGCATTCCTCGCCAGTCTCGTCGGTATCCAGGCGGCAGCGTCCCGGCTCATCTGGGCCAATGCCCGGGAGAATGAGCTGCCCTTCGCCTCATGGCTCAAACGACTGTCAGGCCGAGGCAGACTGCCCGTCAATGCGATTGTGGTGACCGGTGTCGTCTCGATCCTGATGTTCCTGCCGTTGCAGAACGGGCAGATCAACACCCTGTTGGTCGCGTTCACCACCGTCGGCTTCTACGCCGCGTTCACCTTCCCGGTGCTCGGGCTCGCCATCGCGCGGATCCGCGGCAACTGGCACCCCGATGAGCCCCTGTTCCTCGGCCGGTTCGGGCTGGCTGTCGCCTGGATCGCCCTGGTCTGGCTGGCACTGGAGATCGTCAACGTGCTCTGGCCGCGCGAGGCTGCTGAGCTCTGGGTGGTCAACTTCGCACCGCTGATCGCCTCGGTCGGTATAGGCCTGCTCGGCGTGGTCGCCTTTCGCTGTTCACCGATCGGTAGGGGCGCGGCCCCTGTCGATCGCCAACTCTCATCTATCGCTGACGAATAGGAGCAAGAGATATGACCAACAACATGTATCGCTGGCCTGAGTACGACGCGGTGGAACTGCACCGGGCCCGCTTCGAGCGTGTCTCGGCCATGATGGGCGACGAGGGCCTGGACGGGCTCCTGCTGACGGGCCCCGACCACATTCGGTACGCGACCGATTTCCGTGCTCATCTCACCAACGAGTCGGAGTGGTTCGCCGTCTCCGTCGACCGCAATGGCGAAGCGGAGGTGTTCCTGCCCTACATCGACGAGGTCATCCCCGACCCGTACGCCACACAACCGTGGATCACGCGGGCACACCCCGTCCCGTCCTGGGCCGCGGCTTCCGCGAATCCCTTGACCTGGGTTCGCATCGTCGCCAACGTGCTCTCACGTGGCGGTCAGCGGACCATCGGAGTTGATGCCATCGACCCGGGACTCCTGCTCGGCCTGCAGGAAGCGTTGCCAGGCGTGGAGTTTCGTCCGGTCTCGACGCTGCTGCACCGTCTGCGCCGGGCCAAGCACCCGATCGAGGTGCGGCTGCTCGAGGCCGCCTCGCGGGTGAACGCCGGGGCGATGGAAGCCGCGCTGGCCGCCGCGCACGTAGGCGGGACGGACCACGACGTGCTCGCTGCCGCGATGGCGTTCCAGCAGTCGGCCGGCGTCGAGTTCGTGACGCACTCGGTGTGCAACCTGCGCAACGGCAGCGGTGACTGGTTTGCCGCGGGCCGGCGTTTCCGCGAGGGTGATCCCTTCTTCTTCGACATCGGGTGTTACGGCGTGGGCGGGTACGCCTCGGACGCCGCGCGTACCGGATTCCTCGGCGAACCAAAACCCGAGATCCGCGCTGCCTATGAACATCTCATCCACGCCTACCAGCACGTGCAATCCCTCGCCAAGCCCGGTGTACGCGCATCGGTGCTCCTTGCGGAACTGAACAACTATCTGCAGGGCCAGGGGCTACGCGGCACTCCGTACGCAATTGGTCACGGTGTCGGTCTGCGGATATGCGAATTGCCGACGCTGTTCACCCCGGGATTGATGGACGACGACGTCACCCTCACCGAGGGCGAGGTCATCGCGCTTGAACCCGAGGTGACCGTCACCGTCGATGGCGTCGAGACCGTGCTGAAGATCGAGGACAACTTCGTGGTCGAGGCATCCGGACTCCGGCGTCTCACCGAAGCTCCGGACGCACTGGAGTTCATCACGCGATAGGCGACGACGGCGTGCTCGGCGCTCGAGCCTCTAGGGGTGCATGTTCCACTGGCCGCAATCCTGGGCCAGCACGTCATTGACATCAACGCGGATGCCTCCGACGATCGGTCCCGGATTCGAGGCGGTGTCGATGACCCGCTGGTAGAGCACCGCGGCCGGATGGATCTGGCCCTTGGACCATGACCGGGTCTGCCAGATCCACGCCTTGCCGGGCGAGCCCGACCTGCCGATCACGCCGTCTTCGATAGCCCACTGGCAGGGATTGATACCGGCGTAGATCCCGGTGCGCATTTCGCCGATAACCGAGTTGATTCCGCGAAACCAAGGCAGTGCCACGTTGTTCCAGGTGTTGCGGTCGATGTCGTCGTCGACGCTGAAGAAGATCGGTGCGCTCTGGCCGCCACCTGCTGCGGTATGCAGGGCCCAGGCGGTCTTGGCGTCGGCGACGCCGCCGGCGTACCCGCGGGTGAAGTCCGAAGGGGCTGTCCCGCCGGGCTTTCCGTATTGGAAATTGCTGACGATCACCAAACCGGCGGCGGACAGTGATTGGGCGTAGGGCAGCGTGATCGGCTTGGCGCCGAAGGACGAGCCGGGCCGCGACGTCGAGACGTAGTTGATCACTCCGGAGTGCCCCGCAGCTCGGATGTCCTGGGCTGGAATCTGGCGCATGGCGAAGTCGATCAGAGTGGGAGCGGCGGCCGCGGCTGTAGGCATGGCGGCACCGGCCGCGGCGGCACCGATCCCGGCCAGCGCCGACATTGCGGTGGCGTAGCGCAGGGCGTCACGCCGGGAAATCGGGCGAGATTGCCGCCCGCTGGCAGTCCACGGCGAGTCCGGCACGGCGCGATGTTAACAGAGTGACAGCTGTGATCAGCGTAGCCTCGCCGTGCTCTTGGTCTTCGGGCAGCACCCAGGGGCCGGCGTGGCGGCTGGCGGGGATGTTGGCGGCAGCCGGTGTGATGCACTTCGTCGCGCCGACCTTCTTCGACCGAATCATTCCTCCTGCGCTGCCCGGTAGCGCACGCACGTACACCCAGGCGTCAGGAGCCGTCGCGCTCGTGATCGCAGGCATGTTGGCGGCATCACCGAGCAGACGGCTGGGTGCCACCCTGGCAGCGGCCTTCTTCATCGCGGTCATTCCTGCGAAGGTGCAACTGGCGCTCAACTGGTTCGGCAGTGATGAGTCCACATTCGCCATGAAAGTGGCTGCGATCGTGCAGTTCCCTTGGCAGATTCCGTTGGTGACTGAAGCGCTCAAAGCGCGCCGCAACGCTTCCCTGCGCGGGTGGCCCGCCCAACGATGAGCGGATGGACGATCGCGGGCATCCCGCGCCACACGTCGTGGTGGGCCTCGATGGCAAACCCGCACGCGCGCATCAGGTCGTCGGTCGGGCGGTTGCAACAGCACCCGCCTCCGAAGCCACGCCACGGTCGGAACAGCCTGTCCTGGCACGCGGCGAGGAACCGCGAACTCGCGCGCACGTGTTCGATGAACAGGAACTGCCCGTCGGGGCGGAGGACGCGCGCGATCTCGCGGAGCGCGCGTTCGGGGTCGTCGACGGTGCACAGGACAAGGGTGGAGACGACGGTGTCCACGGATGCATCGGCCATCGGGAGTCGCTCCGCGGGGGCATCGACAATCCGAGCGACACCGGCATGGCCCTTCAGGCGATGTGCGAGCCTGCGGCGCATCCCCGGCTCGGGCTCACAGAGCACCAACTCGGCGATCCCGTCGGGATAGTGCGCGATGTTCAGCCCGGTCCCGGCTCCGATCTCGACGACCCGTCCATAAGCGTCGCCGACGAGGGCGCTGCGTCGGCGACGCATACCTGCGACCTCGCCGAACCAGAGGAACGGGTCGTACAAGATGGCCATGATCCGCAGCCATGCCGCAGATTGGGGACCGTCCTGGACGGCGGGGGTCGATGGCGTGCTTGCGATCTCGGTCATACCGCGACCGTACGAACGGGCGCGGGATGCGCGCATCGCCCGAAACGGCCATCTTTGGCTGATGGCCCCTTCGGGCTACCTCACAGAAGTCCGAGACGCGCGGCCTCGGCGACAGCGGCCGTCCGCGAGGTGCGCCCGAGCTTGCGGCGGATGTTCGCGACGTGGCGGTGAACGGTGTGCGAACTCAACACCAGGTGCTCGGCAATCTCGCGATCGCTGAGACCCCTTGCGACGCAGGCAAGAATCTCACGCTCACGATTGGACAGCAGAACCTTCTCCGGTTCGGCTTCCTCGTGCGATGTCTGCTCGGGTGCCAGCCCTTCGCGGCAAGCGCGCACGACGGAGTCCGCATCACCGTGCCAGGGGAAGTGCGCGCTCCCCTGCAGCGGGATGAACGTCGCGCCCGGAATCGCGGCCGCGACCTCACGACCCAGCCGGTAGGGCACGGCGCGGTCGTCCCGACGATGCACGACCAGAGCCGGCTGACGGACCTGGGGAAGGTACCCGCGGACGTCAAGGCGATAGACGAACTCCAACAACGCGGCAGCGGTCTCGGCCGTCGCCGCCTCGCGCTGGAATCGTGCGAAGCGCTCGTGCTCCGCTGGCTCGGCACCGCCCAGGAAGAGGTCGCTGAGCAGGCGTGAGCCGAGCCCCCAGTGCGCGCGCACGGCTGCCAGAATCGCGTCCGTCACGCTCGGCGCCGCAATCGCCGCACCGTCGGAGTACGACCCGTAGAGCACCAGGCGGTCGACGCGCTCCGGAAACATTGCAGCAAAGGCGACGGCGGTGCAGCTCCCGCAGGAGCCGCCGATGAGTGACACGCGTTCGAGTTCAAGCTCGTCGAGGAGGGCGCGCAACGTCGCGACCTCTCCGTCGATGGTCAGATCCGACTCCCGCACCGTGCGGTCGGACATTCCAACGCCGAGCCGGTCGTAGCGGATCAGTGTGTGCTCATCCGCGATGCCCTGCCAGAAGCGTCGAAAGCCTGCGCTCTGCCAGTCGAGTTCGAGGTGGCTCACCCACCACGCCGGAGCGACGACTGGTGGACCATTGCCGCGTATCTCATACGCCACGCGGCGGGCGCCGAGGGGAAGGAACCGGATCTCAGATCTGTCCAGCATCACCGCCAGCCTACGACCGTCCCCTCAGCAGGGAAAGAGCGGCGATGACGGTGGGGCAGGCGACGCGGTGCCGGGAACCGACTCACGCCGTGCGCGCGCTCCATTCGGAGGTCCGCTCGGGCGTCGCCTCCGCGAGCGCCGTGCGTGTGCCGTCCGCATCGAAATCCTTGCCGTACACCGGTGTTCCGGGCTGCTGGCGCCACGACTCAGAAATCGGACCGGCATCGATGGGCTCGAACCCGAGTTGTTCGACGATGCCGTGGACCAGTTCACGGCCCGGCCCGTCGTCGCCGGCGATCGGGAGAGCGATGCGGTTCGGTGTGCCGCTGGGCGTGCCCTTCTCGAGCAGATGCTTCCACCAGATCCCGTTGAACACCTTGTGCACCGGCGCACCGATCTGCTCCGCGACCCACGCGCTCTCGACCTGACCGTCCTCGATCGCCGCGATCTCACCGTCGCGCTGTTGGGGGTAGTAGTTGTTGGTCTCGATCACAGGGGCGCCCGGCTTGCGGGCATCGACGATTCCGTCGGCGAGGTCGGGAACATTCTTCTGCGGAATGCTGACCACGACGAGGTCCGCATCGGCGGCGGCGTCCTTGGCCCATACTGCCGTCGCGCCCGTTTCGTCCGCGAGGTCTGCCAGTGTCTCAGGAGAACGCGAGTTCGACACGTTCACCTCATGCCCGAGTTCGCGCAGTCGACGCACCAGCGTGCCGCCAATCTGCCCTGCTCCGATGATTCCGATCCTCATACGTCGCCTCCGTGTGGTGGGTCCATCTGCGTGGGCCAACGTCTGGCCCGCGGGACCTATTCCGCGCGGTCTAGCCGGCCGGTGTCACGTCCCCGCCGGAGCCCTTGACCGAGGCCTTCGCGCGATTCTCGGCCCGCACCGCTCTCTTGCCGCGCACGAACCCGGTTGCGGAGACCGACGCCGAGAGCAGGGCGCCCTCGCCGTTGACGAACGGGTGGAACCCGACGCCGGCGCCGCCGCGGCCCTTCACCGGGATATCGGCGACTTCGGTTACCTTCCAGCCCCTTTCGGAGATGGACAGGATCGCCTCGCCGTTCTCACACGTGAGCGGCAGTGCGGCGATGACCGCGTCGTCGTCGGCCGCCAGCTTCACCCCGGCCACCCCGTTTCCGGCCGCGCCCTGCGGATTCACCGCGGCGGGGTCGATGCGCAGCACCTTCCCGCGTCGGGTCACCAGCGCGAGATGGGAACCGGGCGCCAACACGCCTGAGCCCAGCAGGCCGGTGATGTCCGGGGCCACCGGGATGTCGCGGATCTTGAACGGCAGCCCGCCGCCGGTGGTGAACTTGATTCGCCCGTCGGTCCACACCGCCCAGCCCAGACCCGAGGTGAGCAGTTCACCGTGGCTATCGGAGAACACGCCCCGGTCATCGAGGCGCCAGGCGGTGTTGACCTTGCGTTCGCGGGGTCCGTCGTCGTCGGAGCCGGCCGTCACGGGGGTGGCCTCGAGGTCCAGCACGGTGCGACGGTCGAACTCGGGGCCCTTGAACAGTTTTGCGGTCTCCACCAACTCCTGATCGATCACCTTGCGGCGCGCATCGGGGTTGGACACCAACTCCGTCAGCGCCGCGAACTCGGCGTCCAGTTTGTCGGCCTCGGCCTGTAGTTCGATGACGTCGAGTTTCGTCAGCCGTCGAAGTTGCAGTGCCAAAACATAATTGGCTTGCTCTTCGTCGATCTTGAACCGCTCCTGCAGTCCCTGCCGTGCCTCATCGACGGTGTCGGACCCACGAATCACCGCCACAGCGGCGTCGATGTCCAGGTGGATCTTCATCAGGCCCGCCACCAGATGGCGCCGCGCGGTGACCTTGTCCAGCCGATACTCGCTACGGTGCAGCACCACGGAGTCACGCAGGCGCAGGAACGCGCCGATGAGCTCACGCACCGACCACCAGCGCGGCACCCGGTCCTCGTCGAGCGCGACCAGGCTGGCCGCGAACGTCGATTCCAGCGGCGTCAGGGCGAGCAGCTGGTCGCGGATCGTCTCGGCGCTGTGGCCGCGCTTGGCGGTGACCACGATGCGCAGTCCGTTGCGGCGGTCGGTGAGATCGGACATATCGGCGACGCCCGACATCTCGCCGGACTCGACCAGCGCCCGGATTCTCTCTTGCACCGTGTTACTCGCGACACCGGGCGGTAGCTCGGTGACGATGACGTTCTTCCCGTCGATCGACACGGTGCCGCGCACCGTGAACGCGCCCCGGCCGGTGGTGATGTACTCCCGCAGCCCGGCCGTGCCGACCACGGTGGCCCCGCATCCCCAGTCAGGGCCGGGAATGAGCTTCATCAATGTGTCGTCGGTGGTGTTGGGTCTGGCCAGCAGCGCTCGGCAGGCAGCCATGATCTCGCGCGGATTGTGGGCGGGCACCTTGGTGGCCCAGCCCTCGGCAATGCCCACGGCGCCGTTGCAGAGCAGCACCGGCCACTGAGCCGGCAGCATCGTCGGCTCGGTCCACTCGCCGTCGAACGTCGCCACCATCGGCACCGCGTGATCATCGAGTTCGGCGGTCAGCGCGGCACCGGGTGCGGACAACCGCATCTCGGTGTAGCGGTCGGCCGCGGGAATGTCACCTTGGATGCGAGGGAATGCGCCTTGCCCGTCAATGACTTTCACGCGCTGGAAGTCGGCGGCCATCAGCGCCGCGGCCCCGTACATCGACGCGCCACCGTGCGGGTGCAGGTTGCCGGTGACCGCGGAGCAGACCTTCGAGGATTTCTGCGGCTTGTTGCCGGGCAGCAGTTTCGAGTCGTGCATCTGGTAGAGCAGCCGTCGCTGACCCGGCTTGAGCCCGTCGAACGCGGACGGGATGGCGCGATCGCTGACGCTGTAGAGCGCGAAGGTCAGCTGGTAGTGGTTCCAGTAGTCATCGGCGCTCTGGTCGAGCACCAGGTCAGGATTCTGCTCAGGAACATCTAGGGTGGCGGGTGCCATGGTTTTCCAAGTCTCCTAGCTGAGGTCGAGCGCAGTGGTGTCGACGCGGGAGGCGATATCGGCCATCCACGTGCGCCGACCCTCTGGCGGCCCGCCGAACAGAGTGTGGTGCAGCTTGGCCTCACCGTCGTCGAGATGCACCCGAATCACGGTGCGGCGGTGCGGATCCAGCACGGTGTTCCAGAAGTCCTCGGCGTCCATCTCGCCGAGTCCCTTGTTGCGCTGCACCTCCACCTTGCGCTTGGAGGTGGCCTTCAACTGCGCCACAGCGGCATCGCGCTCGGACTCGTCCTGGCAGTAGATCCGCTCTGTGCCGTCCTTGACGACGAACAGCGGCGGCAGCGTCACGTAGACCATCCCGGCTTCGATGAGTGGCCGGTAGAAGTCCAGGAACATCGAGATCAGGCTGGAGTTGATGTTGCCGCCGTCGGGGTCGGCGTCGGAGGCGAACAGGATCCGGTCGTAACGGCACAGTTCCGGGTCACAGTGGTCACGCACCCCGCAACCCAGGATGCGTTCGATCGAGTCGAACTCATCCTTGACCCGGGCCTTGTTCAGGGTGAACCCGTACACGTTGGGCGGCTTGCCCTTCAGCGGGAAGGCCGCCTGGAAGGTGGCGTCTCGCGCCGCTTTGATGGTGCTCAGCGCGGAGTCGCCCTCGCACACGAACAGCTCGGCACCCGATCCGCGTCCGGTCTCCCTGCTGGGCAGCAGCTTCGTCGGCAGCGACAGATTCGTACCCAGCCCCTTGGCCTTCGACGCCGCGCGGGAGCGGGCCTTCGCGCCCTCTGCGCTGCGTCGCGCGCGGGCCGCCTCCAGAGCGAGCTTGGTCCACAGCGACACGGTGTCGCCATTGGAGGGGTTGGCCGCCCAGATGGTGACGCCGCGCGCCACGTCCGGGGCCATCGCCACGTTCAGCGATCGCGACGACACCGCGGTCTTGGCCTGTGAGTCCCATGCCACGTCGGGCGCGCGGGTATCGACAGCAAGCGCGGTCACCGCGGCGAAGTCCTGTGGCTCCGGGCCATCCTCGCCCTTGGCGAGGCCCAGGTCGCGGATCCGGGAGGCGCGGTCGGCCAACGCTTCGGACAGCCCCTTGACGGCGGCCGTCAGATGCGATCCACCGCCGGGGGTGCGCACGGTGTTGCAGAACGCGGCCACGGTTGCCGGTTCGGCAGGTCCCGCGGTCAATGACCAGCGGAAGGGGGTGGGGCCGCGCCCGGTGGTGTACTGACCGCGGCCCTCCACGACAGCCCGCACACCTGGCGCGGGAGTGCCGGCGGCGGCGCACATCAGGTCGAGCAACGTGTCGGTGCCCCACGGGCCGCTGAACGGCTCGATCAACTCGGGCCGGACCTCCTCGCCGGGCCAGCCCTCGTCGGCGACGATCAGGTGCACCCCCGGCGACATCCGCGCCGCGGCGTGCGCCCGCAGCAGCACCTCGTTGACGTCCACGCTGGAATCCGGCACCACGGTCGGGTCGAACAGGATGCGGACCGTCGTGCCGTGCGCGTCGGGCTTGCGGTTGCCGGCGCCGCGCAGTTTCTGCGCGTCGGCGCGGGTGAACGGGGCGTTCGGGTCGAAGTCCTTACCGTCGAACACGCCGGGGTAGCCGCTGCCGAAACTCTGTAGATAGGTCTTTCCGGCCCGGCGCACCGTCACGTCGGTCCGTGCGGAGATGAACACCGCCGCCGCGGCGCCGATACCGTTCAGTCCGGCGCCTGTGCTGGCCGCGTCGGTATGCGCGGAGAACTTGCCACCGGCGCGCGCGGTACCCAGCGTCTTGACGATGCCGTTCTTCCCGGTCACCGGGTCCGAGTCGACGGGCAGGCCGCGGCCGTCGTCGGCGACGCTGACCGAGCCGTCGTCGTGCAGGGTGATCGTCACAGTGGTTCCGCCGTGGCTGGGATCGGCGACCTCTTCGATCGCGTTGTCCACCAGCTCACGCAGTGCGGTGTTGAGCACGTCGAGACCCAGGTTCACCGCCGGCCGCAGGCGTGTGTGCTGGACATCATCGAGTTCGGTGATGTCGGCGGCGGTGTAACTCACTGCTCGTCCTTTCAATCAAAGCCGGGAGGGGTGCCGGAGGAATGGTAGACGGCCGGGGCGACATCCAGCGCATCCCTGCAGGTGCGCGTCACGGTCCGAGATGCTTGCACGCCTCTCGCTTCGAGAGCCCGCTGAGCCGATGCTCGCGCGTCTCGACGAACGCCCGAACCCACGCCGGGTCGGTCCTGGCGTATTGCCGCAGCGCCCATCCGATCGCCTTGCGGATGAAGAAGTCGGTGTCGGCGGCGTTGGCGTCGATCGCGAGTGTGAGCAGCTCCAGGTCGGTGTGGTGCTTCGCCCCCAGCTGAGCGATGACCGCGGTTCGGCGCAGCCAGAGGTCCGGGTCGGTCGCCCACGCGACGAGGGTGGATCGCACCTGACCGGGATGCGACGCGAGGATGGGACCGATCAGGTTCGCGGCGATCTCGTCGACGGTGTCCCACCACGCCCCGGTGATGATCAGAGTGCGGTACAGCGGAAACCTGGCCGGGGTCTGGTATCGCCGGTACAGCCGGTATCGGGCGAGTTGAATTGCGGCGTAACGCTCTTCTCGGAAATCTGCCGCGGTGAACAACTGCCCGACGGTGTCATCGAGCGACTCCTCCGAGTCGAGGCGGTGTGTGTCGAAGACCGTCCGACAGATGCGACGCACCTCGGGGAGGCGGACACCGTGGAACGGCATCGCCGATTTCATGTACCTCTGCATCAGCGGTGCGCGGTCCGGATCACCCGCGGCGGCGAGCTCGTGGCGCACCCGCGTGATCAGCTCGACGTCGGCAGCCCCGCCCCTGTCCGTGTCCACGCACCCAGGCTATGGGTACGGAGCTGGCTTTTATGCGTCGTAGTCGACCGAGACGGTCGGGCTTGTCGGATGCGCCTGACAGGTCAGCACATAGCCGGCATCCAGTTCGGCGGGTCCGAGCGCGAAGTTCTGGTCCATCACGACCGTGCCGGAGACGAGCTTGGCGCGGCACGTGCCGCACGCACCGCCCATGCAGGAGTAGGGGGCGTCACTCCGGGTCTGCAGGGCGCCCTCCAGGATGGACTCCCCGGGCGCAAGATCGACCGTCGCCTGCCGTCCGGACAGGGTGAAAGTGACTGTGGCAGCGTCATAGTCACCATTGGTGGTGCTGCCGGGGGAGTAGCCGGTGAACAGTTCCGTGTGGATACGCTCCACGGCGACGCCATGACCGGTCAGCGTGTCCCGGGCGGCGGTACTCATGTCGATCGGGCCGCACAGGAACCACTCGTCGACGGTGTGGGGCCGCAGGTCGGTGGTCAGCCAGCGCTGGAGCTTGTCCCCGTCGATCCGGCCGCGAAACGCGGGGGTGTGCAGCGGCTCGTCGCTCAGCACGTGCCTGACTTCCAGCCGGTCGGCGTAGCGGGATTCCAGCCGGGCGAGATCGTGCCGGAACATCGTCGAGTCCTTGGTGCGGTTGCCGTAGATCAGGGTGAACCGGCTCTCGGTCTCGATCTCCAGCACCGTTTCCAGGATCGACAGCACCGGTGTGATTCCGCTGCCGGCCACCAGCCCCACATAGTGCCGTCGTGCCAGCGGATCCAGCGGAGTGCCGAACCTGCCTGTGGGAGTCATCAGCTCCAGGACGTCACCGGCCCGCAGGTCGTTGGCAACGAAACTCGAGAACGCGCCCCCGGGAATGTGTTTGACCGCAATCCGCAGCTGAGCGCGGGTGGCGGGCGCGCAGATCGAGTAGCTGCGACGAACCCCCACACCACCGAGATCGGTGCGGACGGTCACGTGCTGGCCGGGCTCGAACCGGAACTCATCGCGCAGCGTCTCGGGCACGGCGAACGTCACCAGGGTGCTGTCCTCCGTGATCGGGTCCACCGAGGCCACCGGGATGCGGTGCAGCACTGCGTGCGGGGCGCTCGACCGCGGCGGCATGTAGACCGGCACCACCCGGCCGAGCCTGCTGTTGAGCCGCTTCCACTCCCGGTACTCCGCGGGGTTGAGGTGCTGGCCGAACACCGTGGTGATCGCGGCATCGCGCTCCAGGTAGGCCTCTTCGTTGCGCTGCCAGGTTTTCCGGTACCGGTAGAACGGCACCGACGGGTGCAGGTGGTGCACCAGGTGGTAGTTCTGCGCGAGCATCAGCGGGGTGTACAGCCACTCCATGCCCACGCGGGCCCGGGTCGCGCCGTAGCGATTGCTGCGCTCGGTGTCGGCCAGTCCATGATGCGGCAGCCAGTCGAACCACCACACCAAGACGATGAGCCCGATGCGCTGGGGGATCAGGAACACCACCGCGAGCGTCGCGAGATTGCCGGTGCCGATCGCGACGCCCAGCCCAACCACGCACAGGATCAACAGTCCCAGGGTCTCGGCGACCTCGGGTTTCGGGCGGCTCCGCAGCGTGCGCAGGATGAACCTGCCGTACAACACCTCGGGGAACGGCCAGCGCAGCGGCATCTGCCACCACCGCGAATGTGAGGCCCAGGCATCGGGGTCGTTCTCGTCGTCGTTGGAGTTCCGGTGGTGCTCGATGTGGACGAACGCGTAGGTGGGGAAGGAGATGATCGGCACCACCAGCAGCCACGCCATCCGCCCGACCACACCGTTGACCCAGCGTGTGCTGCTGATCGCGTAGTGGATGGCGTCGTGGGTCACCGTGAACATCACGAACGTGACCACGGCATTGATCGCGATGGTGGCCGCAGCGGGCATCCAGCCCTGGATGTACCCGACCGTCGAGCCCAGGAATGCCGTCCACCCGACGACGAGGAGCGCCACGGTCGGGAGGGCAAGCCCGGGCACCGGGGCACCCGGGTCTGGCAGCGGGCGGCGCTCGGGCAGTGCCGTCGCCGTGTCGAACTCTGCTGCGATGGACATGAGCTGCTCCAGGGCTGTCGGTGACGGCTGCGGCGCGCAGAACCGCTCAGGACAACGCTATGAACCGGGTGAACCGAAAACGACGTCCTTGGGGCACCAACCGCGTCTCTCCCTTTGTCTCCTGGAGACAAGTACGCTGCGGGCATGGCCCAGCGAAGTGACGGCGATTCAGTGGCTGAATCCGCTGCGGCGGTGGTGGGTCGGCTGGCCGCCAAGCTCGATGAGGTCACGGCCCACACCCAGCGCGTCCTGATGGATGAGATCGCCGACCTGCATGGCGACGCGCAGCTTGTGCAATTGATGCGGGACAACGTCGCCGCGAACATCGACACCGTCTTCTCGGCGATCCGCCACAGCATCCCGGTGGAGCACGTGGAGGCGCCGACGGCGGCCCTGGAGTACGCGCGGCGGCTTGCCCAGCGCGACGTGTCGGCTAATGCGCTGGTGCGCGCCTACCGGATCGGCCACCAGGAGGTGCTCAAGATCCTGCTCAAGGAGATCCGCGACTCCGATCTTGACGCACAACGTCAGCTCGATGTCTTCGAGGAGATCCTCGCCGTGACGTTCCGCTATATCGACTGGATCACCCAGCAGGTGCTCAGCACCTACCAGAACGAGTACGACCGCTGGCAGGAGAGCCGAAACCGTCTGCAAGCCGAGGTGATTCGCGGTGTGCTGGAGAGTGACGACGACGTCGACATCGACGCGACCTCGACGGCGCTGCGCTACCCCTTGCGGCGAACCCACCTGGCTCTGGTGCTGTGGTTCGAGGAATCCAATGATCAGAATGAACTCGGTGTCATGGAGCGGTACGTGCAGGACTATGCCGCCAAACTGGGTGCCCGTGACCGCGCCCTGTTCGTCTCGGCGGACCGGTTGACGGGGTGGGCCTGGATACCGGTGGAATCCGAATCCGCCCCGGTACTGCCTGCTCCCGCCGACGCGACGCTGCACGTCGCCGCGGGCCGGCCCCTACCGGGGGTGGCGGGGTTTCGCCGTTCGCACCGACAGGCGCAGCTTGCCCGTGCGGTGCTGACCGCGGCGGGTGCCTACCCTGCTCGGGCGATCAGCGCCGCCGAGTCGGGGCTGATGCTGGCCGGCCTGGCTGGAGGCAATCTGGATGAGGCGCGGGTCTGGGCGGCCGAGGTCCTCGGACCGCTGGCGTCGGCCAGTGCGGCCGACGAACGCCTCCGTGAGACCCTGCGGGTGTTCCTGCGCGCGGGATCGAGCTACAAGGCTGCCGCCGGGGAGCTGCACCTGCACTTCAACTCGGTGAAGTATCGAGTGGCGCGTGCGATCGAGCGCCGAGGCCGACCGATCACCGACGACAGGCTCGACGTGGAAGTTGCTCTGTTGCTGTGCCATTGGTACGGCACGGCAGTCCTCGCCGCCTGACCCGTCGACGCCCCAGGACCGCGCAGACGGCAACTCAGCCGGACGGCGCGTGCTGAACTGCGCGTCACGGCTTGAGACTCTGCTCGCCGCGATGCGTCGTTTCTCCGACCTCCTCGACCGCACGGCGCGATACTGAACAACTGGCGCAGCCGAAGCTCAGCCTCCGATGGGGAGGGCCGGGCGATGAGAAGAGGAATGGGGCGGGATGACCACTGCCACTGCAGATTCTCGCTCCGAGAAGGGCTTGGCGCGGGTCGCCCAGTCGCTGGCCGGTTGGACGGAGAAGTGGTTCCCCGACGCCTACGTCGTCGCCCTGGCCGGTGTCTTCGTCGTCACCGTCGCCGCACTGGTCAACGGGTCCTCTCCGCAGACCGTCGCGAATGCCTTCGGCGACGGCTTCTGGGATCTGACCGCCTTCACTTTGCAGATGGCCATGGTGGTGCTGACCGGATATGTCGTCGCCACGAGCCCGCCGGTGGCCAGGCTGATCGATCGCCTCGCCACCGTGCCGCAGTCGGCAAGGACCGCGGTGAGTTTCGTTGCGTTCCTGTCTATGTCGGTCTCGTTCCTGAACTGGGGGCTCAGCCTGGTGTTCGGTGGTCTGCTGGCCCGGGCCATCGCCCGTCGAACCGATCTGCGGGTGGACTACCGTGCGCTCGGCGCCGCGGCCTTTATGGGGCTGGGCGCGGTGTGGGCCCTGGGGATGTCATCCTCGGCCGCTCAGTTGCAGGCAACCGCCAGTTCGCTGCCCGATGAGCTACTGAAGATCACCGGGGTTCTCGACTTCGGCACGACGATCTTCACGTGGCAGTCCCTCCTCACATGCGCCATCCTCATCGCGCTGACCGTGGCCATCGCTCACTTCTCCGCACCGAGGGGCGCGGCCATCAAGACCGCCGAGGATCTGGAGGTGGACCTCGACGACCGGACCGAGGAGGTGCCACCACGCTCGCGGCCGGGGGAGTGGCTTGAGTACAGCCGTGTCCTGCCGGTGCTGGCGGGTCTGATGACGTTGGGGTGGCTGATCTCCCAGCTGGTCACCAAGCCAGTGCTGACCGTCGTCAGCAGCCTCAACGGGTATCTGCTGGTCTTTCTCATCCTGGGACTGGTACTGCACGGCACACCACGCAAGTTCCTGCAGGCCGTCGCCAAGGCCGTGCCTGCGACAGGCGGCATCCTTGTTCAGTTCCCGCTGTACGCCGCCATGGCGGCGATCCTCACCAAGGCGGAGGGCCGCGGCGGCCACACCGTCTCGGATCAGCTGGCGCAGGTGTTCACGAGCGTGGGCGGCGGGGCCTTCGCGGTCGTCATCGCCCTCTACACCGTGGTGCTGGGTCTCTTCGTCCCATCCGGCGGCGGCAAGTGGTTGGTCGAGGCACCCTACGTCATGCAGTCGGCCACCGATGTCCAGATGAACCTGGGCTGGACGGTTCAGATCTACAACGTGGCCGAAGCGCTGCCCAACCTGATCAATCCGTTCTTCATGCTGCCTCTGTTGGCGGTGCTCGGCCTGCGGGCCCGTGATTTGGTCGGATTCACGTTCCTACAGTTCATCTTCCACCTGCCGGTGGTGCTGGCCCTGGTGTGGCTGCTCGGAATGACCTTCGACTTCGCGCCTCCGGTTGTCCCTCCTGCGCCGTGAGCCCCGGGCTATTGGCTGCGTTCGGCAACCAACAAGGACAGGAGCCCCGGAAACTCCCGGTCGATGTCTGCCCGTCGCAGTAGCACACCTTTGCGGTTGCCGTAGTCGGTCAACTGTATGAGCCCGGAGTCGTTGAGAACTCGAAAGTGATGCGTAGCAGTCGATTTAGTGACCGGTAGCGCAAATGACGAGCAGGTGCGTTCAGTGTCGGCGCTCGCCGCCGCCAGTTCGGCGATGACGCCTCTGCGGTGCGGATCTGCCAGTGCCGACAGCACAGCTCCTAGCGTCATCACATCCCCTCACCCAGGTACGACTTGCGTCGTACCTGACGCATGGCTAGCCTCGTGTACGAAAGCCATCGTACCTTGCGGGTGGCATCCAATCCGCGACCGAGGAGTCCCCCATGGGCCAACAATTCAATGAGACTGTCGCCGTCACCGGCGCCACGGGAGCGTTGGGCAGCCGAATTGCGGCGGAACTTGCCAAACGCGACGTTCCGCAACTGCTGGTGGCGCGCAACCCGACCGGTCTGCCGCAACTGGCAAGTGCCCAACACCGGGGGCCTGCCGAGTACTCCGATTCCGCGGCCATGCGGCGCGCGCTGGACGGCGCGTCGACTCTGGTGCTCATCTCGGGACACCCGACCGGTCGGCGCCTGGAGGAGCATGCGAGCGCGGTTGAGGCGGCACTCGCGGTCGGTGTCGAACGGGTTCTCTATGTCTCGCTGCTGGGGGCGGGGCCCGTCGCGACGTACCGCAACGCACGCGACCACTGGCTCACCGAGCAGTTCATCGTCGGAACCGGTCTGCGCCACACCATTTTTCGCGCGGGCTTCTACGCGGCGACGCCGGCCGCGCTCGCAGATGAGGATCTGGTGATCAGCGGGCCGGGCGGAACTGGGCAAGCGGCGTTCGTCACGCACGGCGATATCGCCGCAGTCGTGGCCGCCGTGGCACTGGACTCCAGTACCGAACACGACGGCGCGATTCTTGAAGTCACCGGGCCCGAATTGCTCACCCTGGAGCAAGCGGTCGCGCGAATCGCCACGGCGACCGGGCGGCCGTTCCGCTATCACGCCGAAACGCTCGAAGAGGCGTTCAGCCGTCGCTGGAAGCAGGGCATCGATGGCAATCAGATCGAAGCGTGGATCTCGTGGTATCAGGCGATTGCGCGCGGTGACGTCTCGGCACTCACGGACGTTGTGGAGCGGGTTACGGGTCGTCCAGCCACGCCGATCGAGCGTTCCGACTGGTGGCCAGAGCCGAATACGGCCTACTGAGCCTGGCGGTGCGCTCTATTCCACAATCGTAGAGGCGTCACCGCCGTCTCGACCATTGACGGCACTACGGTCTTCTCGGCTACGTCAGCACCACGTTCGCGACGGCCAGCGGCACGGTGGTCGTTTGCGCTCGGCTCGCACCCGGATGCCGAACTGCCGATCATGGCGTGGGCTGAGCGCCCCACCGGGGAATGAGGGGTTCGGTGCTGCGCAGATCTAACTTCGTCGGCTGACGAATGCCGTAATGACGTTCTCGGTCATCCTTGAGACTCCGTTGTTCGTGTTCGCGTGTAGCAGCGAGCCGGACCAGGCGATAGAGCCGGTGGAGAACACCTCTCCACCGTGTGGGGTCCTGAAGTAGACGATGTCGGCGTGGACCTCCGGGTCTTGTTGACCGCCACCGTGATCGGGCAAGTTCATCCCGATCTCCTCGAGGACACGTTGATAGAAGTTCGAGTGGCCGCGGGAGGAGGCGAGCACAACGGCATGGGCTGGCGTTCCGAGTGCGACGTCGACTCTGTCTATCTCGTCGCCCGCAGCGCCCCCCATCACTGCACCGTAATCGCCAATAGGATCTTCCTGTACGCCGTCGAGAATCCATGCCCATGTGGGATCTGCGGCTGCATTGGAGAGGTAATAGGGTTCGGATCGACCCCAGCCCTGGGCTGCGAATCCGACACCGGCCAGTTCTTGCGGGGCGCGGCCGCGGTGTCGCCATAATCCGCCTGGTAAGCCGGTCGACATCAGCGTGATTTCACCCGGATATGACTCCCAGCAGCGGATGCCTGCGTGCCCGCGCCGAATCTCGACTGTGAGCGGGCTGGTGCTGAGAACGCCTGTGACCCAGTACCATCCGTTACCGCCGAGATAGAGAAGTCCTCCGCCGTTGTCGCGATAGTCGGTGAGTGCGTCGAGCATCTCCTCGGAGGTGTATTCGGGGTGCGAGCCGGAGATCACCGCAGCGTAGGGCTCGAGGTAGTCAGCGCCGCGTTCGTGGACTTCGAGGTCGGTGATGACGTCGGCGTCGATGCCGCGTCGAGCAAGCCACTCGATGAGGTACATGTCCGACGAGAACGACCGGCCGGCATCAATGAGCCACATTCGGTAGCCGCGGCGCATGTTCACGATGTGTCGGCGTGCCGAGGACAGCATGACGCCGCTGCCGTCTGGGTGGGTGTCGTACATCGACAGCCCGAACGATGCGTCGCCGACGTGCGCCAGGTCGGCCTCCTCGATGGCGACGTGTTTGTCGGTCATGGCGCTTGAGTCGAGTCCGTTGAACAGGGTCTCGTTCGCGTAGGCGAGGTAGGTGAACGTGGGCAGTACGACCAGTACCTTGTTGCGGGGGTCGGTGGGCCGCGGGACCACAGTGATCGGCACCGTGTCGCTGCCGTGGTTGTTCTCGACGACGATCGCATACACGCCGCTGGCTAGGTCCTCGGGTAGGTCGGCGGTCAGCACGCTGTCCCACCCGGCGTCGAACAGGTCGGTGCTGTGGAAGTGCACGGCGGCGTACTCGCCGGGTGACGCCGTGAAATCGAGGCTACGGCCGGTGAAGTGTCTACCCGTGACACCGCGGCCCGGCCCGTTGACGAGCACTCCGGGCCTTTGACCTGGTGCCAGGGCGGTGGCCACGGCGGGATCGTCGCCGTGTTGGAAGGACAGTCGCCATCCCGCTACCAGTTCCAGCTGCTCGATGCTGATGTCGCCACGCACCAGCGCCTTTGCGTCGGTTTCCTGCAGGGCGGCAGTGCTGACGAATGGATCTTCCAACTTGCCGTTGAAACTTTCGACGGCGAGCCCCCAGGCGCCTCCGGGTGCGGTGACCACCGCGCGGCCTTGGCGGGCGCCGACGGTAACCGGTCCTGTGAGCGGGATGTGGCCGGGCGCATAACTGGCCGTGGCGTTCGCGTCGACGCCCCGCAGAGGATCTTCTGGTGTGACGACAATGCGGGCCTCGGTCGGAGTGAGTGTTGCCATCACCAGGTGCCATTGGTGATCGGCGAGCCGGGGGCCTTGTACGAGAAGAGCGTCGTCGGCGTCGACGAGCGCCACGTGGCCGTGATGGAGGCGAAGTGCTGGGCCCCCAGACAGAGAGAGCAGGGTCTGCACCGGCTCCGATGAATGGTTCGCGGACCAGACGAATGCGCCCAACGTGACTGCTCCACTGCTCGGCGGTGTCAGGTGGCTCAGCTCGCCAAGCAAGAAGGAACCGACACACGTCTGTTGGAGAGAGGCCGGATAGCGGCCCGCGTGCTGCCAGTCGACGTTAAGGTCCAGGCTGGTGTCGGATGCGCTGGAGCTTTGCAGGCGAATCAGTCGGATGTCGACTGGCGCATCAGCGCTCACGTGCACGCTGACGGTCTGGCCTCGCTCGTAGGACAGAGAATCGGTGTAGGCCCGGACGGCCAGGGTTGGCATCGCGTTATCTCCTGTATTGGCAGTGCAGTGACGTGTGTTTGACCTGCCATCAGGCCGGGCCGGCGGCCAAGTACCCACCGTCCACCGGCAAGTTGATCCCGTGCACGTAGTCGGCCAGTCGCGAGGACAGGAAGAGCACTGCGTGTGCGATCTGATCTGGCGTTGCCCATGCCTGTGCAGGAATGGCCGCTGCAATTGCTGCTTTGGTGTTTGAGTCGTAGATGTCGGTCATCTCGGTGTTGGTGAATCCGGGTAAGACGGAGTTGACGTTGATCCCGAGCGCCGCGTGTTCAACCGCGAGTTGTCGGGTCAGGTTGATGAGCAACCCCTTCGAGGCGCAGTATGCGGTGAAGCCGGGGCTGCCGACCAGGCCCGAAACTGACCCGATGATGACGACTCTGCCGCCCCGCCCGGCAGTGACCATGTGGTGCAACGTTTCTCGGACTGTGTAGAACACTCCGTCCACGTTGATGGTCATGTGGTGGCGCCAGAGATCGTCATCGGTGTCGGTTGCGGCCGCGGGGATCACGACGGCTGCGCTGTGTATCGAGATATCCACACCCCCCTCTGCAGCAATCTCGGCGAACACTCGCTTTACCGCGGCGGGATCGGCGACGTCGAGTACGCGATGCGATATCCGCGCTCGGACCTCGTCGCCAGTAGTGATGGCCGGTTGCGCTCGCCGAGACAGGGTGATGACCTCGGCGCCCGCGGACGCCAGCAGCTCGGCCGTGGCCCGACCGATGCCTGAGGTTCCGCCGACAACCACCGCGCGCTTTCCGCTCAGGTCTATGCAGTACACACTTGCCTTTTCCTAGGATTGAGGATGGATGCAGTTCAGTTGCTCACGAATCAGCCGCTACTGGCGGTCCTTTCGTTCCAGGAATCACGGTGTTGAGCGTTGGGCTATCTGCAATAGTTGCTTGCCGAAGTTCTTGCCGTCGAAGAGCCGGTTGAGGATCTCGGGGGCATCGTCGATAGCGCCGTTCTGGATGTCGTCGACCCAAACGAGGTCACCGTCGCGGACCCATGCGGCGAGGCGGTCGGCCGCTTCGCCGAACTGGTCGAGGAAGTCGGTGACGATGAAGCCGAGCATCGTGGCGCTGCGCACGGTGATGGTGGACAGGTTCGTCGGCCCGTAAGCGGTGGCTTCGTTGGAGTATCCGCTCGAGATTCCGCCGCACAACACGACTGTGCCGCGTTGCGCGGTATTACTGATACCGGCTTCCAACACTTGTCCGCCAACGTTGTCGTAGAAGACGTTCACACCGCCAGGCGCCAGCTCGGCGATGGCTTCCTTGATGTTCTGAGACTTGTAGTCGATCGCGGCGTCGAACCGGGCGACCTCGGTCAGCCACCGGGTCTTCTCCGGACCGCCGGCAATGCCGATCGTTGTCGCCCCCGCCAACCTGGCGAGCTGCCCCGCGACAGTGCCGGTCGCGCCGGCGGCACCTGAGACGAGGACGACATCGCCCGGCTTCGGTCGGCCCAACCCGAGCATCCCGAAGTATGCGGTCAGCCCGGTGGTGCCGAGGACACCAAGGACTGCCGTTGGGGGGATTCCGGAAGGCACCTTGTGTGCCTCCGGCAGCTCACCCGTGTTGCCATGGACGTGTTCGAGCGTGCCGACGGTGCCTCCGGCAGTCCGGCATAGTGCGTAGTTCTGCCATCCGAAGTTGCCATGGACCAGCGTGCCCTCGGGGAAGTCGGTATCGGCGCTCGCGATGACCTCGCCAACGGCGTGACCCCGCATGATGTCACCCAGTGGTACCGGGGGAGCGTAGGACGGACCGTCGTTCATCCATCCGCGCATCGCCGGGTCGAACGCCAGCCAGAGGACCCTCACGACCACTTCCCCCGGGCCAGGAGCCGCGACCGGCGACGTCTCGAGTGTGAAGTCGGACTGCTTCAGCGTCCACACGGGGCGGGTGGTTAGCAACATACGGCGGTTCTGGTCCTGCGTCATGTCAACGTCCTGTTCTAGAGGGGAAGTGGTTGATTTCGTTGCGGTGTTCGTCGAGCTCAGCCCTGTATTCGTGTCGTGGACTCGCTCCATCCGGAAGTCCGTAGCACCGTCTTCAGCGTCTTGCCCGTCGATGTCTTGGGTATCTCCGCCACGAACTGAATCTCGCGTGGGGCCTTATAGGCAGCGATCCGCGCCTTTAGGTGGTCGATCATGTCGTCTTGCGTGACGTGAGCATCTGCCATGGTGACGACGTACGCCTTCGGCCGCTCGCCCCACCTCTCGTCGGGTATGCCGACGACGGCGACGTCGCGAACGGCCGGATGAGACATCAACGCCTGCTCGACTTCGACGGATGAGATGTTCTCGCCGCCGGAGATGATCACGTCCTTGGCTCTATCGAATAGTTGGACGTAGCCGTCGGGGTGTCTGACACCGAGGTCACCGGAGTGAAACCAACCCCCTGCGAATGCGCGACTGGTCAGTTCTGGCTCGAGGTAGTAGCCCTTCATGACGATGTTGCCGCGCATGACGATCTCGCCCATCTCCGTTCCGTCGGGATCGACGTCGACCAGTGGGCTCTCGGGATCGGATGTGGTGCGGACCACCCGCATGGCTTCGGAGCACAGCATGCCGACGCCCTGGCGGGCGAGGCGAGCGGACAGCTCGTCTGGGCTCAAATCACGCCAGTTGGGCTGGATTTCACAGATTGAGTACGGGCCGTAGGTCTCAGTGAGTCCGTAGACGTGAACCACAGTGGCCCCCAGCGAGCGCACCGCCTCGATGGTGGCCGGACTAGGCGGCGCGCCGGCTGTGGTGATTGTCAGGTTGTGGTGAATCGGGTGGGCTTCTGAGGCATTGGTCAGGGTGTCGAGGACGATCGGAGCACCGCTGAGGTGGGTGACATCGTGGTCGTCGATGGCCTGCCACATCGCGTCCGCCCGAACGGCGCGCAGACACAGGTGCACGCCTGCGGTGGCGGTGACGGCCCACGGATTGCACCAACCATTGCAGTGGAACATCGGCAGCGTCCACAGGTAGCGGGTGTCGGCCGTGAACCCGTTGTGGACGACCTGGTTGAGTGCGTTGAGGTAGGCACCGCGGTGCGTGTACATCACCCCCTTCGGGCGTCCAGTCGTGCCGGAGGTGTAGTTGATCGCAATGGTGGCGCTCTCGTCGTCCGTCTCCCACGGCAGTGGCTCGTCGGTGCCGCGATCCAGAAAGCTCGAGTACGTCGTGGCAGTCCCCGTGTGCCCGTCGGCACCGTCGGCATCAGGTAGCTCGATAATCTCACCGACCGTGCGGAAGTCGTTGACGTGCAGACCTACTCGCTGCAGATGCGCGCCGTCGGCGAAGAGGAGCCTGGCCTCAGAGTGATCACAGATGTACTTGACCTCGGGAGGCGCAAGCCGGGTATTCACGGCCACGAGGACGTTGCCTGCCAATGGGATCGCGAAGTGCGCCGCGAGCATCTCGGCAGAGTTCGAGGCCAGGTAGGCGACACGTTCGCCCGGCTGTACGCCGGACGCTCGCACGGCGTGCGCCAAGCGGGTTACGCGCGCTGCCAGGTCGGAGTAGGTGAGGTGACGGTGGCCGTCGATCACCGCAACCTTGTCGGGAAAGACAGACGCGGAGCGGTCGAGAAACCGCAACGGGGTCAGTGGGACGTCAAGCTCGTTCATCGTTGGTCCTTCCTTCAGGGGTTCAGGAGCGTGCGGTGTTGAGGCGAGATCGATCGGCGCAACATTCGACGAAGCTGCGCATGAGGTTCGCGGAGTGGACATCGCTCGGCCACAGGATCTCGGGGTGCCACTGGACGGCAACGAGATTCGCCGCGGCGATCTCGAATGCTTCGACTAGTCCGTCCTCGGCAGTCGCCGCAGCGCGCACGCTTGGCGCCAGGGTGGCGAAGCCTTGGTGGTGGTAGCTGTTGACCGGAATTCGCCCCGCGCCACCTAGCCATGTGGCCAAGAGCGTGTCCGGATGGATATCCACGTTGTGGGCCGCTCCGTCGAGATCCTCTTCCTTGGTGCGATGGACGACGTGGCTGGGGCGATCGCGCACGAGATCTGCAAACAGCGTTCCATCCAACGCGACATTGGTGAGCTGCGCGCCGCGGCAGACCGCAAGTACCGGTATGCCTCGGCGCAGAGCGATGTGCAGGGCGGCCATCTCGTTGTCGTCCAATGCGCGCGGAGCTGCATTGACCAGTGGATCTGCGCCGTCGCCCCCGTACAGCTCGGGATTGACGTCAGAACCGCCGAGCAGAATCAAGCCGTCGACCATGCCAATGAGGTGCTCGAGATCCGTTCGAGGGTGGCGGCAGTCGATGGTTAACGGAGACGCACCTGAGGTGACGATTCCGCCGAGCATCTCCCGCCAATGGTGGTACCGCTCGAACACCTCGAAGTCCAAGGTGACGGCGACTGCGGGCTGCCGAGAATCTGTCACACCAGCTCCTTCCATAACCGGCTAGCCACAAATGCGTTCTCTGCAGGTTGTGGTCTAGGCGGGTTGCAACGTCTCAGAGTCGCGCACCCCTGAGGCGGCGGTGGCGCAGACCCGCCGGTGGGGTTCGCGTCTGGCTCGAAGGCCACTGCAACCAACCACACTAGAGCATAAAGGACTAGTCAATGGGGTTTTAACCCTTTGTCTCGATCCGTCGAGCGTGGCCGATCTTTTGGGGGTGTGCAGTGAGTCACATATATGGTCTACTAGTTCACCCTTTAAGTCCAGTCGCATAAACGGGTGGCAGCCCGGAGAAAGGATCAACGTGAGCGTTGAGGAAACAAGCTCGGGTTCAACGCCCTTGGGAGAGGGAACCTCTCATACGCTGAAGCGAGGAGCCGTCGGCCTGGCCGGCGTGGTGTTCATGGTGGTGGCGTTCTCGGCGCCCATCTCGGCTATGACGGCCAATCTCCCAGTTGCCGTTGGCTTTGGGAATGGCGCGGGGGCTCCTGCGGGTTTCATCATCGCCACCGTGGTGCTAACGATCTTCAGCGTGGGGTTCGTGGCGCTTGCGCGTCACATCACGGCCGCCGGTGCCTTTTACACCTTCGTCTCACGGGGATGGTCCCGCATTCCTGGCCTTGCGGCCGGCGTCATGTCGATGTTCGTCTACGTGATCATGGAAGCGGGCGTCATCGGCGTGTTCTCTGCGTTTGCTCAGCAGGCAGCGTCAACCTACCTGGACGTCAACGGACCCTGGTGGGTATACGGTTTCGTCGCAATCGTCGCCATCGCGCTTCTTTCGCACAAGGATGTGTCGCTGGCCGCCAAGGTGCTTGGTGTGGCGTTGGTGTGCGAGATCGCGATCCTCACGATCACGGCCGTCGGTGGGCTCGTACGGGGGCCCGGGATCGCCTGGAGTTCCCTGCTGCCCACTGCTGCGTTCGACACCAACGGCGTGACGAACGGCGCCGTCGGCTTGGGCTTGCTCATGGCCTTTTGGTCTTGGGTCGGGTTCGAGGCCACTGCGATATACGGCGAGGAGTCGAAGGATCCCAAGCGCATCGTTCCGAGGGCCACCCTTATTGCGGTCATCGGCATCGGGGTGTTCTACACCTTCATCGCGTGGGCGGTCATCAGCGCCAATGGGTCCCAGCAGTCCATCGACCTGGCATCAGGGGCTGACCCCTTCGAATTGCTGTACACCCCGGCGCGTGAATACGTCGGGCCCTGGGCGGTGACGGTATTCAAGCTGTTGGTACTCGGTGGAACATTCGCGTGCGCACTGGCCATCCACAATGCTGCGAGCCGTTATCTGTTCGCGTTCGGCCGTGATCGGCTGCTGTGGCCTCGACTCGGACTCGCGCATCCGCGTCATGGGTCGCCGTGGATCGCGTCCCTCGTACAGTCGGCCATCACCGTCCTGCTCGTGGTCGTCGCCATTCTGACGAACTCCGATCCCTACCTGACCCTGTTCACCCTGGTGGCGATCACCGCGACGCTGTGCTTGCTGGTCGTGCAGGTGTTGTGCTCGATCTCGGTCATCACGTACTTCCACGTCAAACGGCAGCATCCGGAGACCGCCGGAGTGTGGCGAACGCTGGTGTGTCCGATCGTCGGTGGACTGGGCATGGTCTTCGTGATCTATCTGATGATCTCGAACATGGCCGCAGCGGCTGGCAGCGCGGCCGAGTCTCCGCTCTTCAAGGCGATTCCGTGGATCGTCGTGACTCTGCTGTTCGGGTCCATGGCGGTGGCGTACTACCTGCGCAGGGTCAAGCCGGATGTCTACAACCGGATCGGCAGGACGGTCTTCGATGAAGAGCCAGTCGACCAACCCGCGGAGACTTCATACGACAACGACGTACCCGGAGCCCGCAAACTGATCCGAGATTAGCTCTCGCGTGCGAGGCAGAACACCCGGCGGCCGCGTCCCACGACGTGGTCGCCGGGCTAACGCCCGATGCCAACTGTCTATCGCTGGCGCAGCCAAGACTCGAGCGTGTGGCGGGTTGTATTTATGTGTTCGGTCATCGTCCCCGCTGCGAGTTCCTCGTCGCGATTCTCGATGGCATCGACGATGGCATCGTGGTAGTCGTTCGCGTTGGGCTCAATGTGATGAAAGATCGCTCCGACGGGGAACCACATCGTACGGCGGGCGTTCGCCACGGCATCGAACAGATAATCGTTGCGACACGCCTCTGCGATCTTGAGGTGAAACGCTGAATCCAATGATTGCCACTCGGTGACGAGGTGCGGCGACGGGTCTCCCTCTTGTGCCCGCGCGATGTGGGCGTCCATGGCTGACAACAGCTTGCGAAGTTGAGCGACGTCCCCGGCGCGTCGGCGCTCAGCGGCCAGGCGTGCGGCACCCGACTCCACGATCACGCGGTAGTCGAAGGCGTTGCCCAACAAAGCGCGGTTCTCGCGCATTGCCCGCCGTGTGGCGGCGCCGGCGTGCGGGTGGGTGGCGACGGTGACGCCGCCGTTGCGACCTCGTTTCACCGAGACCAGACCCTCTCGCTCCAGCATCGTCACCGCCGCGCGAACGGTGGTTCTTGAAACGTCGAGCATCTCGGACAACTCGCGCTCCGAGGGCAGCTTGTCGCCTGACTTGAATCGGCCCAGCTCCAAGGCGCGACGGATCTGCTCGACGACCAGTTCGTGAGCGGGGACCTGCCGTACCCGGCTGAGTTCTATGCCAGCAGAACTAGTCATGGGTGGATGTCCTTCCCGTCGTTGACCTCGATCTTAACCGATCAGGTCAGGCGGAATTGTAATTGAACCACTCAATGGTCCATAGGCCCTTTCGGGACGCTTGGGTCGAACTCAGCTCACATGTCCCCAGATGTCGATTTGGGCTAAAGGGTTGTTCTTTAGTGCTTTAAACGTCAGACTGGTCCTGTACGAAACGAGCTCAGTCCCCTTTGAGGAGGAGATGGCGTTGAGAAAAAGAGTCATAGTGACTGGAGGGGCCGGCGTCATCGGCCAGGCCATCTGCCGCCGGCTGCTGCAGAGTGGCTACGTTCCGGTCGCCGCGGATGTCGAGTCGGTGGTCAGCGAGCTGGATCTGGTGGCGGCCCGCATGGAGGGTGCGCTGGCGGTGGCGATGGATGTGAGTGACCGCGACAGCGTGGCCGCCGCGGTGGCGTCGGTGGTCGAGGACGGCGAGACGCTGTACGGGTTGGTCAACTGCGCTGGCATTCTGCGTGATTCGTTCCTGGGCGAGCTGGATGAGGCGAAGCTGGAGTTGATGTTTCAGGTGAACATTGCGGGGATGGCTCGCGTCACCGACGCGGTGGCACCGCTGCTGACCGAGGGCAGCGCTATCGTCAACATCGGCAGTCTCACTGGACATTTCGGACGCTTCCGGGGTGCATCGGTGTACGGCGCGACCAAGGCCGGGATCGCGGCCTACACCCGGTATCTGGCCGAGGAACTCGCCGAGCGTGGCATCCGGGTCAACAATGTCGCCCCTGGCGTGATCCGCGCACCGATGAGCCCGTCGATGGCGCGGGTGTCCGGCGGTGAGGAGCTCAGTGCCAGCTACGCGATGCTCAAGCGCATCGGTGAGCCCGAGGAGGTCGCCGAGGCCGTCGAGTTCCTGCTCTCGCCGCGCGCGTCGTTCATCACCGCCCAGACCCTGCTGGTCGACGGGGGCGTGGTCGCGTGGTGAGCACCGAGCAGGCCGGTGCGGCTCTGCGCGAGTTCACCTCCATCGACGAGGCCAACGCCGAGTCGTTCGCCCGGCTCAACGCCGCCGACCCGTGGGTCATCGACGTGCGGCCGGCACGCGAGGTGCTGCCGGGGTACCGCGACAATCTGGTGCTCACCTCGGGGGCGCCGATGTCGTGGCACGACTACACCGGCGGGCAGCGCGAGGCGCTCATCGGCGGGGCGCTGTTCGAGGGGTTGGCCGACAACCGCGAGGACGCGATCGCCCGATTCGCCAGCGGCGAGATCGAGGTGGGCGCGTGCCACGACTACGCCGCGGTGGGATCGCTGGCCGGGATCTACACCGCCTCCATGCCGGTGTTCGTGGTGGCCAACCGCACGCACGGCAACGTGGGCTTCTGCAACTTCTATGAGGGCAAGGAGCCGCGGCGGCTGAACTATGGCTGTTACGACGAGGGTGTGCACGAACGTCTGCTGCATGTGAACTCCGTGCTGGCGCCCGTGGTCGCAGAGGCGATCCGCCGCCGCGGGGGGATCGCGCTCAAGCCGCTGATCGCGCGGGCTCTGCGGATGGGCGATGAGGTGCACAGCCGTAACGCCGCAGCGTCGATTCTGTTCAACCGCGAGATCCTGCCCGCGGTCCTGGACATGGTCGAGGACGGTGTGGCGGGCGTGCGCGAGACGATGCTGCACCTGGCCGAGAACGACTACTTCTTCTTGAGGCTGTCGATGGCGGCCGCCAAGGCCTGCGCCGATGCGATGGTGGTGCCGGGTTCGACGCTGGTCTCGGCGATGGCGTTCTCGTGCCGCGGGTTCGCGATCAAGCTCGCGGGCCTGGGCGAGACCTGGTTCGAGGGGCCGCCCCCGATACATCAGGGCAAGCTGTTCGCCGGTCACACCGAGGACGAGATCACGTGGATGGGTGGGGAATCGCCCATCACCGAGACCATCGGGTTGGGCGGCTTCGCTCAGGCCTGCGCGCTGTCGCTGCAGGAATATCAGGGCGGTTCGCCGGAAGTGATGATTGAGCGCAACCTCGAGATGTATGCCATCACCTATGGAGAGAACAGCACCTACCGGATACCGCATTTCGGCTTCCGCGGTACGCCCACGGGTATCGACGCCCGCAAGGTCCTCGAGACTGCGGTCCTACCGGTGATGGACGTGGGATTGGCGGGTCGCGACGGCGGACAGATCGGCGCCGGCGTCATCCGGGCACCCCGCGAGTGCTTCGCCGACGCGCTGAGTGCGCACCGGGCTGCCTACGGTGCGTCATGACCGACATGAGCCGATCTCTGGCGCTGACATTCGGCGGCACGAGCGCGGTGGTCACCGGTGCGGCCTCGGGTATCGGCGCGGCGATCGCCCGGCTACTGGTCGGGGCCGGAATTCGCACGCTTGCAATGGATCTGCGGGAACCGGGACCACCTGGCCCGCGCGACGCCGGGCTGCTGGTGCCCAGAGCAGTGGACGTGCGCGACACAGAACGAGTTGGTGAGGCACTGCACCAGACGTTTCCGGACGGCCGCCTGAACTACGTGGTCAACTGCGCAGGTATTCCGGCCCACAGCGGCTTTCGAGGTGTCGGGCTCGGGGAGTGGCGTTCGGTCCTTGAAGTCAACCTGGTCGGGGCCTACAACGTAATCGACGCAAGCGCAGACCTTCTCGACGCAGGTACACCCGCAGCCATCGTGAACATCACGTCGATGGAGGCCAGTCGGGTGATCGCGCTGACCAATCCCGACCCCAATCCGCACTATGCAGCGTCGAAGTCGGCGCTGGCCATGCTGACGCGTACCGCGGCCAGGGCTCTGGGCCCCCATGTACGGGTCAACAGCATTGCGCCCGGATTCGTCGCCACGCCCATGGCCGCGGAGCACGGAGACACCTCTGCGCTGCCGGCTCAACTGGCCGCGCGAACGGTCCTGGATTGGTGGGCTGAACCCGACGATATCGCCAACGCGGTGGCGTTCCTGCTCAGCGATCAGGCCAGCTTCATCACCGGTGCCGATCTGAGGGTGGACGGGGGGTTCTCCACGACGTGAATCCCTCTGCCGCAGTACCTCCCAAGCGCCCGTCATTCCAAGGACTCGAAAGGAACCGTTGATGTCCATCGACCCCATCGCGCAGAAGATGCTCGACGACGCCCGAACGTCGGGCAGGCCCAACGCACATCTGTTGCCAATCCCAACGGCGCGAGATAACTTCGAAGCGGTCTTCGCCGGCCTGACCAAGCCCGACGTAGCGCGTACGGTGGACGTGGAGATTCCGACGCAAGACGGCGAACGCATTCGCGGTCGGCTCTATCTGCCGACGGCATCGTCCGACGTTCCGCTCACTCTCTATTACCACGGTGGCGGCTGGCTTCTGGGCAGCATCGACTCGCACGACGTCACCACGCGGCTGCTGGCCAACTCCTCCGGATCGGCCGTGTTGTCCGTGGACTACCGCCGCGGGCCGGAGCACCGCTTCCCCACGGCGGTGAACGATGCCCTTGATGCGTTGCTTTGGGCGATTAACGGATCCGCGCTCGACGGTCTGGGTGTTGATCTCGGGCGGGTGGCGGTTGCCGGCGACAGCGCCGGTGGAAACCTGGCCTGTGTCACCGCAGTTCTTGCCCGCGACATGGACCTCACTCCGGCTCTGCGCCACCAGTTGTTGGTGTATCCGGCGTCGACGGCCGACCTCGCGATCGGCTTCGACGACGACTACGAGGGCGTGATGCTCGAGCGCGACGAATTGCTCTGGCACCAACGCAACTACTTCGCCTCGCCGGAGAATGCAGCGGACCCCCGGGTATCGGTGTTGACGGCCGAGCTCCATGGACTGCCCGAGACCACGGTCATCCTCGCCGAGTGCGATCCGATCAAACCGCAAGGAACGCAGCTGGCGGAGGCTCTGGAGGACGCTGGCGTTGCCGTCAGCAGTCGTGAGTACCCGGGCATGATTCACGGATTCTTCGGCCTCGACCAGATCTTTCCCACCGCCTCCGACGCCATGCGGTTTGCGGGCGAACGATTGGCCGCGGCGCTGGGAGGGAGCAGCTGATGCGCACGGCACTGGTTACGGGAGCCAACGGCGGGATCGGCGGTGCCATCGTCAACCTGCTGCGCGCGGACGGGGTCCGTGTCATCGCCACCGACGTGAGCGGGTCGGCGTCGCCGGAACTCGCAGCGGGGACGGCGTATGTTCCCACGGACCTACTCGATGACACAGCGAGCTTCGATCCATTGATCGCCGAGGTTGGTGACGGTGGCCTGGACTACCTAGTCAATGCGGCCGGCTTGGCGTTCTTCGAACGTGATGGATCGATATTCGACAAGCACGACGACGAGGTGTGGGACAAGACGCTGGGGGTCAACCTGCATGCCGTGCGTCGTGTCACCACCGCAGCGTTGCCATACCTCAGGAGGGGGCAGGGCAAGAGCATCGTCAACGTCGCCAGCATCGCCGGTTTGCGGGGTATGGACTCACCGCTGGACGCCTACCAGGTGAGCAAGGCGGCCTTGGTGTCCCTGTCACGGTCCATGGCCCTGCGGCTGGCGACCGAGGGGATCCGATGCAACGTCGTCTGCCCCGGTGCGATCCTCACCCCGATGATCGCCCCGTTGTACGACGAGTCTCCGCAGCGGCGCACCAACATGGAGGGTCGAACACCGTTGGGTCGACTCGGAATCCCCGCCGATGTTGCGGAGGCGACCAGGTTCCTGCTCTCCGCCGGGGCGAGCTTCATAACCGCCGCCGAACTCGTGATCGACGGTGGATGGTCCGCCCAACTCAAGTAGTGCGCCACCCCTCTGGGACGACATGCGTCCCCTGCTTCAACCAACTGCATATCGGACCTCGAGTCCAGTTAGACGATCTGCGGCCGTGATGCCGAGAACAAGACAATCGAAAGTAGGTGATCTGTGTGAGCACAGATGTGAGGTACGCGCCGCGGGTGGCGGTCATCGGCGCTGGGTTCAGTGGATTGGCGGCAGCGGTGGCGCTCAAGAAGCGCGGTATCGACGACTTCGTGATCTTCGAGCGTTCGATCGGCCTAGGGGGGACGTGGCGGCACAACACCTACCCCGGTGCCGAGGTCGATCTGGAGTCGCACATCTACTCGTTCTCCTTCGAGCGCTATGACTGGACGCGGACCCACGCTGGCTGGCAGGAGCTGCTTGGCTACCTGCATTACGTGACTCACAAGTGGAATCTCCTCTCGCACATGAGGTTCAACGAGGAAGTCCAGCACGTCGCGTGGTCGGACGAACACCAGGAGTACACGGTGTCGACCTCCTCACAGGTCGATCATGGACAGTTCGACTACGTCATCAGCGCCGTTGGATTCCTCAATACTCCGGCCAAGCCACCCTTCGTGCGAGAAGAACACGACTTCAGTGGGCCGATCTGTCACACCTCCGAGTGGCGCGAAGATCTGGACATGGCAGGTAAGTCGGTGGGCATTCTCGGCACGGGTTCGTCGGCAGTGCAGGTGGTCACCGAAGCAGAGAAGGTGGCCTCTGCGGTGACCGTCTTTCAGATCGAGCCAAACTGGATGCTCCCCAAGAAGGCACGCGACTTCAGTCCACTCGAACGCCGACTCAACCGCCTCGCGCCCGTGTACGCCTTCCGGCGTTTGAAGCTGTGGGTCAATTACGACTTGCGTCAGCACCAGGCCCGTCATGCTCGAGAAGACCGACACCTCAACGGGAAACGCCGCAAGGCCGCGCTGGCATACCTCCATCAGCAGATGGCCGACCGCCCCGACCTGTTGGAGCTTCTGACCCCAGACTTCCCGATGGAGGGACGTCGCACCGTCATCAGCGACACCTACTACGAGACATTGAAGAGTCCGAAGGTCAGGCTGGTTCCGCACGCAGTCAAGGGGCTGTCCGCTCGCGGCGCCATGGACTCCAATGGTGAGGAACACCAGCTCGACATGATCGTGCTCGCCACGGGATTCCAAGCTCACCAATACCTGAGCACGTATCGGGTATCCGGTGAGAACGGCGTTGATCTTCATGAGACGTGGACTGATGGCGCGGAGGCATTCCTCGGAATGATGGTCCCTGGGTTTCCGAATTTCTTCATCATGTTCGGTCCCAACACGAATGTCGTTCCGCTAGTCGCGTTTTACGAAGCGCAGGGTGAGTTCGCGGCAAAGCTCATCGCCCGGGCGGCGCGCAACGGTAAGAAGCGTGTCGACGTCCGTCGTTCGGCCTTCCACATCTACAACGACTGGGCGCAGAGTCGCCTGTCGAAGACAGTCTGGGCGGTGACGGAGAGCTACTTCCGCGCCGGGGCTAACCGGTCGGGAAAGGTGATCTCACAGTGGCCGGCCAGCCCCAGCACTTACATATTGGCAACCAAACTCCTTCGTAGACTGGCAACTTCACTCAAGTGAGTCGCCTCAAATGAGGTAGCACCACGACGACGCCGCATCACGGGAGTTCGGCCTCTCGGCCGGCAGGTTGTGACCTCTGTGCCCAGGAAAGGACAACTATGACTATTGGTAACCCAACCTTTGACGTGCTGCAGCTCAGCGACGAACACCACGAACTCCGAGAGGTCCTGCGCGAGCTGTGCGACGAACGAATCGCTCCCCATGCTGCTGACGTCGACGCGGCGAGCCGCTACACCAACGAAGCTCTCGCGGCGTTGAATAACGCCAGCATGTCCTCGGTTCACATTCCCGAGCAGTACGGCGGGCAGGGAGCCGACGCCGTCGCGGGCTGCATCGTGATCGAAGAGGTCGCTCGGGTGTGCGCGTCGTCGTCGCTGATCCCGGTCTGCAACAAACTCGGCACGATGGGCCTGCTGCTGTACGGCAGCGAGGAGTTGAAGCAGCAGGTTCTGCCCGAGATTGCGGCAGGTGCCATGGCCTCCTACGCGCTCTCCGAACGTGAGGCGGGCAGCGACGCCGCGTCGATGCGGACGCGTGCCGTCGCAGACGGTGATCATTGGGTCCTCAACGGGGCGAAGTGCTGGATCTCCAACGGCGGCAAGTCCCGCTGGTACGCCGTTATGGCGGTCACCGATGCTTCTGCCGGCGCCCGCGGGATCTCAGCCTTCATGGTGCACGCGGACGACCCTGGGTTCCTCGTCGGGCCCAAGGAGCGCAAGATGGGCATCAAGGGGTCGCCAACCACTGAGCTGTACTTCGACAATTGCACGATCCCTCAGTCAAGGATCATCGGAGAGCCTGGCATCGGTTTCAAGATCGCATTGCGGACCCTCGACCACACCCGCCCCACGATCGGCGCGCAGGCCGTCGGTATCGCACAGGGCGCTTTGGAAGCAGCAATCGTGTATGTCAAGGAGCGCAGGCAATTCGGCACGACGATCGGCGACTTCCAGGGCACCCAGTTCATGCTCGCCGACATGGCGATGAAGATCGAAGCGGCTCGACTGATGGTGTACTCCGCTGCCGCCCGCGCCGAACGTGGGGAACCCGAACTGGGATTCATCTCCTCGGCGGCCAAGTGCTTTGCCTCAGACGTCGCGATGGAGGTCACCACCAATGCAGTCCAGTTGTTCGGTGGATACGGGTACACCAACGACTTTCCCGTCGAACGCTTCATGCGGGACGCCAAGATCACTCAGATCTACGAAGGCACCAACCAGATCCAGCGAGTGGTGATGGCCCGGTCATTGTTGCGATGACGTGTCGGGCACCGACACAGTTGGCCCAAACCTTGACCCAGGTCACAAAATGTCTATAAAATGGACCAGTAGCCCTTTGGCTATTCAGCTTAGCCATCAAGATCCGCTTGATGATCGAGGAGAACCTCATGAAAATTCGTACCGACGACTTCACCGCTGCGGGCCCCGCCGGATGCAACGACCAACCGCTGCCGGCGGGGATCTGGTCGCTGTCGGCACTTCGGGAGGCCGTAGATGCTGGCCGCATCACGAAGGTGCTCCTCGTGGCCGCAGACAATATCGGGCGGCCGCTGGGTGAGCATTTTCCCGCGCGACGCTTCCTCAACCATGTCGATGACTACACGACGTTCCGCATTCCGCTGATGGTGTGGCAACTCGACATCGAGCAGGACCCCAATCCGGATCTCGAGCACGTCGGCGGGCTCAGCAATGGTGGCCCGGACTGCTACCTCAAGCCGGACCTGAACACGCTGCGCGTGTTGCCGTGGATTCCTGATACCGCGTTCGTCATCTGCGACCCCGTCCTGGCTGACGGATCGATGCTGGAGATCGCTCCGCGGCAGATCCTCAAGCGCCAGCTTGAGCGGCTCGCCGAACACGGTGCGACCGTGCAGTGCGCCTCCGAACTCGAGTTCTACTTGTTCGACCAGAGCTACGAGGACGGCTGGCGGACCAACTATGGCCAACTGACTCCCGCGTCGCGATACCGGGCCGCCTACGATCCGCTCGTCGCGATCAACCACGAACCCTTCATCAACGCCGTGGTCGAGCAGATGGAACAGTCCGGTGTCGAGATAGAGGCACTGTCCTGCGAATATGGGCTGGGGCAGCAGGAAATCAACCTTACCCACACCAATGCCTTGGAGATGGCGGACCGCCACTTCATCTACAAGTTCGGCGTCAAGGCCATAGCGACGCGGATGGGGTTGTCGGCCACGTTCATGGCCAAGTGGGACGCCACCGGGGTCGGAAGTTCGTGTCACATCCACACAAGCCTGTGGTCGGGCGATGGGTCGAGACCGTTAGGCGACGGCGAACTCTTCGATGGCTTCGTCGCGGGCCTCGTCGCGAACGCTCGCGATACCTGTCTGATGTACGCACCGAACCTCAACTCCTACCGACGTTTTCAGCCTCACTCGTTTGCCCCCACGACAGTGGCATGCGGTGACGACAACCGGACCCTGTCCTTTCGCGTCATCGGACAAGGCCCGACTCGTCGGGTGGAGAACCGCATCCCAGGTGCCGACGTGAACCCCTACATCGCCATCGCCGGCGCTGTCGCGGCTGGGATCACCGGGATCGAACAGCACCTTCCATTCCCCGAACTCGTCGACGGTGACGGCTACGCACGCACCGATCTTCCCCAGCTGCCTCGGTCGCTGACGGATGCCATCGATCTCTTCGCGACCAGTGAGTCGGTGAGGAAGGCGCTGGGCAGCGAAGTGCACGCCCATCTGCTGACCGTCGGTCAAGGCGAGACCAACGCGTTCCTCAGTCAGACGGTCACGGACTGGGAGCACCATCGCTACTTCGAACGGGTGTGAGCATGCCGCCCCCGCTCGTCTACAGCGAGTTGCTCGGACACCTAGTGCGATCCGAACCATGGCTGGATCAGGGCCGCTCCAGCTATGCTCGCGCGGGCGACGCTCTGAGTTCGAGCGACTTCGAGACCGCCGAAGCGTACGGGCGAATCACAGTCCAGGAAGCGCAAGAGGCGTACGACCTTTTTGCCGCGTGGCTGATCGAGATTCCGCGGATTCTGACGGCCAACGGGGTGCCGCCTGAGGCCGTCGATCAACGCCTGGGGGCAATCGCCGCGGAGATCGGCGAACATCAGCTCGATGCGGGCTGGCGAGCCTACCGCGGACTCGTAGACGATTTCGCCGAGGCATGTCAGGGCTCCGATTCGGGCTTGGCCGCTGTGCAATTGGAGCGGGCTCGAAGCGCCTGGCAACTACATCATGATCGTGCCTGTGACACAGTGTGTGCACTCTTCGATTTTGCCGCGACGACATTGGGCGAAGAGTTCGTCGGTACCTTGTGGGATTCGTTGTTGGCCGGGATGTACGAGCGCTCGGCATCGGTCTACGACCCTGACAACTTGCCATGGGACCAGTCGGTGCAACGGCTGCTCCTCGACATCTTCGAGGCAACGCGCGGTCATCTCGCCGGCGCTGATCGAGACGGGTCCTTCGCTATCTCCGAGGAGGACGACCGGTGGGTGATCACCTTCGCTCCGTGTGGCTCTGGCGGCCGGACATATGAATCCAGCTCGGCCGCAGAACTTTCCGCTGATTCCGAATCCGCTCGCCGCCCGTCGGTGACGACGGGAGAACACGACTGGGCCTGGAACACACCTGGGGTCTGCCTGTACTGCACCCACTGCTGCCAGCTGCAGCAGCGTGCGCCGATCAAACGACTGGGGTTTCCTCTTCGAGTCATAGATCCGCCCACTCAGGGGCAATCAAAACCGTTGTGCACGTGGTCGATCTACAAGGATCCCGCCAAGGTTCCCGACGACGCGTACACCAAGGTGGGTTTCGATCCGCCGCGCCGAGATCCGCGGTGAGTGGTCGCCGCGAGCCGGCCACGCTGGGTCGGCCGTGACCTCGAGCGCCTTTGGGTCCCTTACTGGGCGCTGGCAGGTATACGCTAGGCGCCGAACGCGGTCAACGCGTCGATGACGAAACGGTGATCGTCTTCTCCGGCGAGTCCTGATACGCCGACGGCGCCGATGAGCGACCCGCGTACTCGTAGAGGTACCGCCCCGCCTGCCAGCGCAATGAAGGCTCGGTCGTATCCGCCTTCGGCGAAGTAGTCGGAATCGCCGGCCCACTGTTTACAGGCTGTGGCAAAGGACGAACAGTTGTGCTTGGCGACCGCCCGGAACTTGCGGGCAAGCCAATCGTCATTGGTGGCCGACGCGCCGCTCAAGGCGCGATGAAGTACCTTCTGCTCGCCAAAGTGGATGGCTATCGCGACCGGCAGGGCCTGCGCCGATGCCGTCGAGGCCATAGCGTTGCCGAGAGCCCATGCATCGTCGTACGAGAACCGGTCGAAGTCGATGGTGTTCTCTTCTGCCAGTACGGACTCGTATAGGTCGAGCCACCCTGAAGAATCGCTGGGCAAGTGCATGTTGTCCTCCGAGGTGGTTTTGCGACCCGTCACAGCCTGGGCCTTTGTCGACAATAGACCACGATATGCGGGGATCGCTAGTGACGCGGGCCATCGTGGTGTGTTTGCACTGCTTCCCTGAAGGCGGTGACCTCAGCCGTCTCGTCGCTGCCGACCTCTTCGGTCGCCAAGAAGACCGCCACCAACCGCGCAGTCGGATCCGCTGTCAGCGCGGGCAGATAGCGATCACGCCAGGTCCAGAGATTCGGGTGTGGGTGCTCGGCAAAGGCCTCGGCGGGTGCCAGCTGCGTGATCGCGCGTTCGAGCTCGTCTCGGTCAAGCGTCAATGACGTAGTCCCACGCCGATAGCCGGTCACGTCCGCCATGACCACGCCGGGCAGCGAGATTCGCCCGACATTCACAACCTGGAAGTGTTCGGCAGAAGGAGTGGGGGCGTCTCCCGGTATGAGTCCGACACCGTGGGCGTATGGCGGATGCCAATCGCTCAGCGTCGCAGCGAGGCGATCGTGCTCTGCTGCAATGTCCTGCGCCGTACGCCACTGTTCCATGGCCGATCCTCTCGGTAGGCGGGGCTGGCGAAGCCGGTGCTCGCCGCCCGCCAGTATTAGTTGTTTGTCGACAATGTGCAAACGGGTCAGGTCGCATCCGCGCGCAACGGACCACGATCGGAGTTCTACGGAAACCGCAACCGCCACAGCGTCGCTCAGTGTGGCCAGGGGCGATCGGCGGCGGTCAGCTCGATGAGATCGTGAGCGGTGGAGTAGCCGCGGTGCACCAATGTGGTGGCGAGCGCCAGGAAGACCTGCGCGGTGGTCGTGGCGTCGCCCAGCGCGTGATGCGGGCTCACGACAGGAAGGCCGACTTCTGTTGCCAGGATTTCCAGGTCGGGTTCGCCACTACAACGCGAAGCGCGAGTGCCGGCCGCGCGCGCCATCGCCGCGGTGTCGATGATGCTGCAGCGCAGCCGTTTTCCACACGCCTTGAAAGCGCGCGTCAAGAAGGCCTCCTCCACCCAGGCGGCGTGGGCGACGAGCACGCGGCCGGTGAGCATCTGGTCGACCGTCGTGACAGCCTCGGAGATCGGTGGCGCGTCGCGTAGGTCGGAGGGAAGCAGGCTATGGATGGTCATCGATTCGGGCGAAACCGCGCTGTCAGGGTGAACCAGTCCGTATCTGTTCTCAGCAGCGATGATTCGTCCGCCCCGGATGATCGTCGCGCCATACGACACGATGCTGTCTCGGCGCAGGTTCAGCCCGGTGGTCTCCAGATCGACGACGGCGTACTCCACGTCTCGCCAGGGCCGTCGAAGTGGATGGGACTGGCCGCGCCGCAGATTCAGCTTCACCCGAGCCGCCCCACCCAGTCCGCACTGAGTCGGTCCTGGACCTCGGCAACTGATCGGAATGCCTCGCGTAGGTATCTACGCGTAAGGGTGTCCAGGTCTTTCGGGGAGACCCAGGTTGTCTGCCTGACGTGATTGGCGCGCATGCCGGATATCTCCTTGTCCAGGAGTAGTCCGTAGATGTACTCGTAGGCTCGGGTCAGTGTCTCGGACTCGTCGTCGGTGAGCAGGCCAGCAGACTGACCGCGTTGCAGGCGCGTCAACGTGTTTCCCCGGTCGTCGCTGGTCACGATGGCGATCCACCGGCCCAGCGACGTGATCGGCAGTAGACCTCCGGCTTTGAGATCCAGGTGGCCGCGGTGCACACCGGAGTGCTCGACCACGAAATCCCGGACGAATCCGACCGGCGGCCGAGCCGCTATGGTGTGGCGCAGCAGGCGCGTGAGGTATTCGCGGCTTCGCGCGGTGGCGAGCATTGCATCGGAGACGGAGCGCCCCACGACCATCCCGGTCACCGGCCGGCTGTCGGCGATGATCGTCGAGAGCATTATCGCGTTGTCCTGGGTGGGCGTGCTGATCCACGAACTGGCCAGGGTTGCGAGTTCCGCTTGTGATCGCGCGAACACCGGGTTGGTGGCGCCCATCTGCTCGACTCCGACGTTGAGGCGACATCGCTGCATGTTCTCGATCACGCGTGCCGCCCAGCGACGCAGGGCGGAGTCAGGGGGCGGGCCGTTCGGCAGGTCCTGCCACACGAGAGCTGTGCTCAGAGTGGAACGTGGCAGGGGTTCGCGTCGTGCGACTGCCCCCAGCAACATCCACGATGTCTGGTGGGGAACGGCGTCATCTCCGGCATCGGTGAGGTCGATGACTCGCGCCGCGAGAGCGTCGATGACCGCCGATAACAACGCCGCGGTGTGCATGACGGATATGCCGGTGTCGCACAGGTCCAACCAGGTCCCGGGGACCAGCGCCGCTGCCCGCGCGAGGTCCTCGATGGTGCTGGCGTCGTCGATGGCCCGTCTGATGATCAGCGGATTGCGGACCTCCGCTGATGCAAGGTCAACAACCCGCAGAATGCCGACCGGCTCGTCCCGGGCGCCGGTGACGACGACGTGGTGGTAGCCGCATTCCACCATCTTGAGAAACGCCTCCCCGACCAGGGTGTCGGCGCTGACGCCCGCCGCGGGGAACGATGCCAGGCTGTGAATCGACGTGTGGGCAGTCAAGGTTCCGTTGGCGAGGCCGACTCGGAAGTCGCTGTCGGTGACTATCCCGATTCGTCCGTCGCGGCCCTGGACCAGGGCGCAGGACTGTCCGGCCTCGGTCATGGCCGTCGCAGCATCGGCGACGTCGCCGTGCATCGGGCACCACACGACGGGCCGCATGTGATCCCGCGCCGATCGCATCGCCTGATCGACCAGGCCCGAACGGGTCAGCCGCTCGCGGGTCACCAACGACCCGCAATGACTGAACTGCAACCGATCCGGACGGCGTAGGTGGGGCCGGGGATCCGGGAATAGGTAGCACAGGGTGTCGCTCGAAGCGCGCACGGTGAGTGCAGGACGAAGCCCCGAGAGCACCGAGGTCTGACCGAACGTCTCGCCGACGCCCAGGACATCGATCACGCGTTCGCGATCCACGACCTCCACCTCCCCTGAGCGCACGACGTAGAAGTGCGTCAGCATGGTGTCGCCAGCGGTGACGATCGCGGTGCCCGCGGCGAAGTACTCGACCTCGACCAGCCGCGCGAGCGCCTCTAGATCGGTGGCGTCCAGTGCGTCGTATGGGGGCTGACCACCGAGGAAGTCCACGTACTCGCGCATCGATCAGCGCGGTGCGGTCAGGGGTCGTTCGTTGGCTCTGCAGACCACACCGCACCTCCCTTCGTTGCGCATTGTCGACAATAACCTATCCATCCTCTGGGCGGCCCCACGACCGGGCAGGGCTGGCGGTGACGCGATAAGCGCACGTCACGCGCCGCTTTCGTCCGACGCGAGCGGGCAGGCCGGCTGCCACGTCTCGCGCCGAAGGCGCTCACGGATTCGCGCGCATACTTGACGTCGAGAGGGGTAGGCACCACAATCAAATTGGCTCATGTCGACAATGCACAACTGGTTGGATCTCCGCCGGATTGTGTCCGGCGTCTGAGACACCCATCCGTTCGATGCAGCCCGTACGTCGTGACGGTGTCCTTCGAGAGAGGTCCTCATGGCATCAGAAACTTTCGGTCCCGCGAATCCCACGGTCGACGTCCTCGTGATCGGGGCCGGTCCCTCCGGCGCAGTTGTTACGCACACCGCCGCCGCCGCGGGTCTGAGCGTGACGGTGTTGGAACAGGGGGACTGGGTCAATCCGAGTGACTTCCCGGCGAACCACCCTGAATGGGAACTGCTGATCCAGCACGACTGGTCACACGATCCCAACGTCCGTGACCTTCCGTCGGACTATCCGGTAGACGTCTCGGAGTCCGATATGTGGCCGGTGATGTTCAACGCCGTCGGCGGCAGTTCCATCTTCTACGGCGCGGAATGGCCCCGTCTGGTCCCCTCGGACTTCCGGGTGAAGACACTTGACGGTGTTGGCGACGACTGGCCTATCTCCTATGACGACCTCAAGCCCTACCACGACGAGGTCGACGCGTTCATCGGCGTATCGGGCGTCGACGGCGACACCGCGTATCCCGACGGGCTGGAATACCCGCTGCCCCCGAACCCGCTGGGGAAGGCCGGGATCAAGGGCGCGGAGGCAGCCAACTCATTGGGCTGGCACTGGTGGCCCGGCACGAATGCCATCGCGAGTCAGAAGTTCAAAACCCTTGAGCAGTGCGGTCGTTGGGGTACTTGCGAATGGGGCTGTCCCCAGGGCGCGAAGGCGTCCTTCGACTTGATCTACATGCCCCAGGCCCAGCAACTTGGCGCCAAGATCGTCACCGGCGCCCGAGTCCGCAGGGTCGTGACCGACGATGACACCGGGCTGGCCACCGGCGCGGAGTACGTCGACCGCGACGGTGTGGTGCAGTTTCAGCCCGCCCGCACCGTGGTGCTGTGCGCCAACGGCGTAGGTACGCCGAGGCTGCTGCTCCTGTCCGCCAGTGACAGACACCCCAACGGTCTGGCCAACTCATCGGACATGGTTGGACGAAACCTGATGCTGCACCCCAATTGCAGCGCGCTCGGGTTCTACGAGGAGCCGCTGGAGAGCTGGCGCGGGCCGGCCGGGCAGCTGATCCACTCACTCGAGTTCTACGAAACCGATGAATCGCGTGGCTTCGTGCGCGGCAGCAAGATGCACATCCTGCCGACCCCGGGACCTCTCAACGCCATCGAGGCTCACCGCCAACTCGACTTCGAGGAACTGTGGGGACCGTCAGTGCACGAGGTGGCCCGGCTGGCACAGAACGGGATCTTGTGGGCCGCCAACACTGAGGACCTGCCCGAGCCGCACAACCGCGTAACCCTCTCCCCGGATCTGGTCGACAGCGATGGACTGCCGGCACCCAAGGTCGAGTACCGCATCAGCGAGAACACCCGCAAGATACTGAAATTCACCGTCGATCGCATGGTCGAGCTGCACGAGGCGGCAGGCGCCGTCCGCATCATCACCCAGGAGATCTGGGTGGATCAGCCTGGTCATCTGCTGGGCACCGCCCGCATGGGTGACGACCCGGCGACCTCCGTCGTCGACTCCTACGGCAAGACCCACGATGTCGACAACCTCTACATCGCCGACGGCAGCATCTTCGTCACCTCCGGATCCGCCAACCCGACCTGTACCATCAGCGCCTTGGCGCTGCGCGTCGCCAAGAGCCTCGTTGATCAGGTCGCCGCACGAAAGGCACATGCATGACCTCGAACGGACATCCGACCGCCACCCAACAACGGCTGTCGGTGCCGCCACGGAGCACTCGACCGCCGCGCGCACTCACCGAGACCGAGTTGACGGCGCTGCTGCGCGTGGCCGACTGTCTGATACCCGCGTCAGGCCCCAACCCGAAAGCCAGTGACGCCGAGCAGTACACGGCATATCTGCAGCTGGCACTCGCGGCTCGGGCAGACGTGTTCGACGCCGTCGTTGGCGGAGCCGGCGAGCTCGCCGAGATTCCCGAGGACGAGTTGTGGAACGCGCTGAAGAAGATGTCGGCTGAGGACAAGTCCATCTTCGACCCGCTGTCTGCGGTACTTGCCGGCGCCTACTTCATGACCCCGCAGGTCATGAAACTGATCGGCTATCCCGGCCAGCACCGCGATCCCGCACCGCTGGAACTGGCCGCCGACGAGATCGGCAGCGGAATCCTTGACCCGGTGCTGGAACGCGGCTTCATCTACGTCTCAGCGGCCGGCGAGTAGCGCCGACAGCGCCTTCCGCGACACAACAAGGCCAAATGGACTCAGCGCCGTGGGTTTTCACCCACGGCGCTGAGTTCTTTCGTTGATGTCCCGTGCCGGCTCAGAAGTCTGATGCGTCGGGTCCAGCGAGTACCAGCGGGCGCAGGTCGCTGATCCAGTCGTTGTGAAGGCGTGGCGGTTCGCTGACGCGCCAGTTCAGCCCGGCGACTTCGAGGTCGCGGGAGCGGATTCCGGCGCGGGCGGTGGTGGTGATGACGTAGTTGTCATCACGGTCGAGCCTGTCCCTCCACGCGTGCACGTCGGCGGGAGTGAGCCCTTGAAAGTCCTTGGTGAGGGTGAAGACTCCGTCCCATCGCCGAGCGCGCGCCAACGGACCACGGTTGGTGCCAATGGATGCGACCCAGATCGGCGGCCGTGGATGTTGATATCCCCTCGGACTCAGATGCGCGCGCACCGTGTACGCGGGCCCCGCGTGGTCAAGCGTTTCGCCGGCGAACATCGCGTCGATGATGCCGAGGCCCTCGTCCAGTAGTTCGGCGCGTGCCCGGAGGTCGGTCGGCTCGCCAAAGTCGGCGAACTCCTCCTTGGGCGGGGCACCCAATCCGAACCCGGCGATGACGCGGCCGCGGGCCAGATGATCGATGGTGATGATCTCCTTGGCCACCTTCCAGGGGCGCCGACGTGGGAGCGCGATGACCATGGGACCGAGTGTGATCCTTGAGGTCGACACGGCGATCGCCGAGAGGAGCGAAGCGGGGTCAAGCACGTCGACGCGCTGAGACGCATCGGTCTGCAGGGTGTCCCAGACGAAGAACCCGTCCCACCCCGCCTCTTCGGCCTGCATCGCCAATTCGACGATGGCGTTGGGGTTTCCGACGTTGGGTACGTTGAGTGCCTGTTTGAGGGTCATGAACGTCTCCTGATCGCGATCGACTAGTGCTGGTGCGGCGCCGAGCCGTAGCACGCCGCCGTGGTCCCTCCGTCGAGCGCGAGCGCGGTGCCCGTGGCGGTGCCGGCGTGCAGCAGCCACACCGCGGCGTCGGCGACCTCGGCGGCGGTGGCGATGGCGCGCAGCGGAACTCGACCGACCTCGGCCTCGTAGGCCCGATCGAGGTCTGGGGCCAAGGCAAGCTCGCTGTGCAGCATCGGGGTGTCGACCGGTCCCGGGCACAACGCGTTGACCCGCACCCGGGGGGCCAATTCGGCGGCCAGGGCTCTGGTGAGTCCGAGGACACCGGCCTTACTCGCGCAGTACGCCGAGTAGTGCGGCATCCCGATCGACGCGGCTTCAGAGCCCAAGTTGACGATGCTGCCCACTTCCCCGGAGGCACACATGGCTGCCACCACGGCCTGGCACATGAGGAAGGTGCCGGTGAGGTTGACGCCCAGCGTCGTGTGCCAGTTGTCCGCGGTGGTCTGCGGCAGCGCTCCCGGAACGCAGACACCTGCGGCGTTGATCAACCCGAATGGCGTTCCCAGTTCGTCCACGACGGCGCCGACCGCATCGGTGACCTGCTCGGGGGAGGTCACGTCGCAGGGCTGCACCCAGAACTTGGTGCCGTCAGGAAGGCCCGCCGCGACCTCTCGCAGCGCTACCTCGTTGCGCGCCAGCAGCGCGACAGCATGTCCGCGCTGAGCCAGCAGCTGTGCTGTGGCCGCACCGATGCCGGAGGATGCTCCAGTGATGATGGTTACGGGTAATGCCATGGTAAGTACCAGCTTTCACTCGATGGGTTCGCAGGCGTGTTCGCCCTCGAACTGGCGCCGTTGAGCGCGTCGACGCCGGCGGGCGTCCTCATAACGGCGCATGGCAAGCGGGTCGCGCGGCTGTAACGGTGGTACCTGCACGGGATTACCGTCGCTGTCCACCGAGATCATGGTGAAGTAGCAGCTGTTGGTGTGCCGGGTGACGCCGGTGCGGGGCTCGACGGTGTCGACTCTGATGCCGACCTCCATCGAGGTGCGTCCGGTGTAGTTGATGGCCGCCGAGAACGTGACCAGTTCACCTACGTGGATGGCCTCGCGAAAGAGCACCCGGTCCACCGACAGTGTCACCACGTAACTGCGGGCGAAGGTGCTCGCGCACGCGTAGGCGACCTGATCGAGGATCTTCAGAATGGCGCCGCCGTGCACGTTGCCCGAGAAGTTCGCCATGTCTGGAGACATCAGAACGGTCATGGTGATGGCATGTGCGGGCGTGGCAGGTTCCGCGACCGACGGTGCCTGAGCCGGGTGTTCGTGTTCGACGGTCATCGGTCAGCCAGGCAGCATCAGGACGCCGTTGAGCCTGCGCACGATGGCGCCGAAGCCGTCGCGCAGCTCTTCGGGCAGTACCGACTCCGGTGCGTTCTGGTAGGTCACCGGCCGCAGGAAGCGGCGGATCGCGGTGGCCCCGACCGAGGTGTGCAATGAGTTCGTCGACGGCCACGGTCCACCGTGCGTCTGGGCCCACGACACCGCGACGCCGGTGGGGAATCCGTTGTAGACGATGCGCCCGGCCGCCGATCGCGTGATCTCGGTGAGCCGGGCCACCAGGGCGTCCTCGTCAGCGCCGTGGAGGATGGTGGCCGTCAACGAGTGCGGTAGCACCTCCAGGGTCGAACGGGTGGCTGCCTCGACGTCGGCTGCCGGGTAACGCACGAGAACGGTTACCGGGCCGAAGATCTCCGTGACGAGATCTTCGTGCAGATTCGCGACGGCGGTCTCGAAGGCGATCGGCTCGACGGTGAAACCGGCATCGGTGAGATCCTCGCCAGGATCACCAAGGGTGGCGAGGTGTCGATGCTCCCGGAGGTCGCGGGTTCCGCTGCGGTAGCTATCGAAGATGCGCTCGTTGAGCAGGGGAGCTGCGGCCACGTCGGCCAGGGCTTTCCGCACCGCGCCGGCGAGGGCATCGCCGGCGGCGTTGTCGGGGACGAGGACCAGGCCCGGCTTGGTGCACAGTTGGCCGGCTCCGAGTGTGAACGAGGCGACCAGATCCGCCCCGATCGTCTCGCCGCGCTCCGCGGCAGCCGCAGGCGTGACGATCACCGGGTTGAGGCTGCTCAGCTCGCCGTAGAACGGGATTGGGTCGGTACGTCGGTTGATGATGTCCAGCAGGGCTTTTCCGCCGCTCAGGGAGCCGGTGAAGCCGACGGCCTGGATGGCGGGATGGGCAACGAGGTGAGCACCGGCATCGCGTCCGTACGCGATGCCGATGACGCCCTCCGGTGCCGGTGTCTGGGCGGCCGCCTCGGCCAACACATCGAACGACAGTTTGGAGGTGGCCGGGTGGGAGGCGTGTGCCTTCACCACCACGGGGCTTCCGGCGGCCAGCGCCGACGCAGTGTCCCCGCCCAGCACCGAGAACGCGAAGGGGAAGTTGCTGGCTCCGAAGACCGCGACCGGTCCGATCGGCACCAGCATTCGCCGCAGGTCCGGTCGCGGGCCCATCGGCGTGGTGCCTGCGCGGTCGATGGTGGCTTCGAGGTAACTGCCGTCGCGAATGACGTCGGCGAAGAATCGAAGCTGATAAGCGGCGCGGGTCAGCTCGCCGTCGAGTTTTGCTGTGGCGAAGCCGGTTTCGAGCGCGGCAGTTCTGACGAGTTCGTCGCGGTGCTGCTCCACCGCCTCGGCCATGGCGTCGAGTAGCTCACCGCGTCCGTCGCGGCCCATGGCCTCTAGGCCTGCACTGGCGGCCGCGGCGTGCTCGGCGATGGTGTCGACCTGGTGATCGGGGGTTTCCTCGGTGACGGCCGGGAGTGGGGTTGCGGTGCGGGGATCAACGCCAGCGACGGGGGTCATGATTGCCTTTCGTGTGTAACTTGGCGCGGCCCGCCCGCGGTGGGGCCGGGGCGGGCCGCGATGAGCAGCGGCGGGTCAGGTGAGGTTGATGCCGATCTGCTTGACGCGGGTGAACTCCTCGATGCCGAGTTGTCCACCCTCCTTGCCGTAGCCGGATGAGTTGAGGCCGCCGATCGGCAGGTCAGGCGCGACGACGAGGTGATTGTTGATCCAGACGTTGCCGTAGTTGAGGGCGTTGACCACGCGCATCCCGCGTCCGATATCGCGGGTCCACACCGATCCGGCCAGGCCGAAGTCCACGCCGTTGGCCAGCGCCACCGCCTCGGCCTCGTCGGTGAAGGTCTGCGCGGTCATGACCGGACCGAAGATCTCCTGCTGAACGAGGTCGTCGTCTTGGCTCAGGCCGGTGATGAGCGTGGGCTCCAGGTAGAAGCCCGGCCGATCGGGGCGGTTGCCGCCGTGTAGCACTGTCGAGGAGGCAGGCCGGCCTGCGATCAGCTTCTCGACGCGGTCGAGCTGGTTGGCCGAGATCAACGGTCCCAGCGTCGTGTTCTCGTCGGTCGGGTCGCCCAGGGTCACCTCTTTGAGATTGTCGACGACGGCTTCCAGGAACCGGTCGGCGACGGATTCAGCGATGATGAGCCTGGTGGCGGCCATGCACTCCTGGCCGGCGTTGTACAGGGCGGCACCGACGATGTTCTCGGCGGCCGAGTCGACATCCACGTCGTCGAAGACGATGACGGGCGCGTTGCCGCCGAGTTCGAGGATCGCCCGGTTGGGATTCTGAGCCGCCGCCGCGGCGATGTTGCGGCCGGTGGCCGTCGACCCGGTGAAGGACACCAGGTTGACTCCGGGGTGGCCGGCCAACGCGGCACCCACCACGCTGCCGTGGCCGTTGACGATGTTGAGCACCCCGGCCGGCAGGTGCTGGGCAGCCAAGGCGGCGAATGCAACGGTGGACAGCGGCGTGATCTCAGCCGGCTTGATGACCACCGTGTTGCCGGCGGCCAGGGCGGGCATGATCTTCCAGACCGCCTGCCACAGCGGGTAGTTCCACGGTGTGACACCGGCTACGACGCCGACGGGTTCGCGACGCACGAAACTCGTGGTGCCCGCGACGTATTCGCCGGCTGCCTGACCGCTCAGCACTCGGGCGGCGCCAGCGAAGTGGCGCACCGAATCGGCGATGTCGGGCAGTTCCTCCTTGGTGGCCGCGGTGACCGGCTTTCCCGCGTCGAGCACCTCCAAGCCGATGAATTCGGGTAGGCGGCTGGCGAATTCGATGGAGATGGCGTGTAGCGCCTCGGATCGCTGACGAGCTGAGAGCGCGGCCCACGCCGGTTGTGCGGCGCGGGCTGCGGCCACCGCCCGATCGACGTCCTCGGCGGTGGAGGACGTGAACGATGTCAGTTCCTCACCGGTGCCCGGGTTCAGAACGGTCAGGGTGTCGGTGCCGGAGCCGTTGACCCACTGGCCATCGATGAGGTTGGCGACGGTGGGCACGGTGGGGGCGGTGAATGCCATGGTGCTTACTACTCCTTGGTGGTGTGGCGTGATGTTGCAAACGGCGCGGGGTGGTGTCGACTTGCGGTCGACACCACCCCGCCCGGTTCAGTCGTGGATACCCTCGCGTTCCAGCTTGCCGCGGTGCGCGGAGGGGATGAGTGCGTAGATGCCGAATCCGATGGCGATAGCGACCAGCATGCCCACGCCGACCCGCAGCCAGTCCGACCACACCAAGAGGGCGCACAGCACGATCGACCAGATGATCGCCACGGCGAACACGAACGGTGAGGCCCCTTTCAGGTTGAAGGGATGGTCGGGCAGCTTCTTGCCGAGCACAGCGACGAAGCCCACTGCGACGACCACGCCGTAGGCCATCGCCCACGCCAGTGCTGTCATGGCCGAGAGCACGCTCAGCAGTGAGGACCAGCAGCACACCAGGATCGAGATGAGGGTGACCACGAAGGTGGCGTTCATCGGGATGCGGTTGCCGTTGAGCTTGTGCAACCAGTGCGCCGCAGGCATCTGGCGGTCGCGGGCCTGCGACCAAACCACACGGACCGCAGTCAGCTGCAGCATGGCGATGCACGCCATCAAGGCGACGATCGCCACGGCCTCGAAGATGGTGGTCAGCGTGCTGCCCACGGCCGAGTCGAGGATCAGCTTGACGGGGGTGGCGCTCTCCATCACGGCGCCGACGTCGGGGATGGCCCGCACCAGCAGGTAGAAGAAGATGGTGCCGCCGATGAGTGCTGCGGTATTGGCCAGCACGGTTCCCCACGCGGCGTTGCGGGCGGCGTTCTTGGTCTCCTCGGCGGCGTTGCCGGTCGCATCGAAGCTGGAGATCGTGTAGGCGGGCAGGATCATCGCGAACAGGAAGCCGATCCAGGCGACGTTGCCACCGGGTCCGACGGTGCCTGCGGTGTCGAACAGCACCGACGCCGGTGCGCGGTCGTACTTGGTGACCACGAGCGCGACGATGACCATGATGATGATCGCGGCTTCGGCGACGACACCGATGTTGTTGAGCAGGGCGGCAGCCTTCACACCCGCGATGTTGACCAGGGTGACCAGAACGATGATGCCGATGGCGAACAGGGTGATCTGGGTGCCGGAGAGCTCACCCAGGCCGAACCAGCCCGCGATGAAGGGCACCATGCTCACCGATAGCGCGGCCACGGCCACGGTGTGGGCGATGACCAGCCACCAGCCGCCCTGCCAGGCCAGCCACTGCTGCTTCGGCGCCAGGCGACTGATGATCTGGTAGACCCCGCCGGAGAGCGGGAACGCCGAGACCAACTGAGCGACAGCCAATCCCACGCCGAAAACCTGCAGCGTGCCGCCGATGATGAACGGCCAGAAGGACGCCGGACCGAAGAACCCGAAGCCGACGATGATCGTGGTGAACACCACCGAGCCCACCGAGATCGAGGTGAACTGCACGCCGAAGGACGAGAACAGGCCGAGTGCTCGGTTGAGTTCCTGCTTGTAGCCGTACTTCTGCAGATGGCTCTCGTCGTTGGCTGCGACGTAGGCCAACGATTCGCCATTGCCCGGCGCGACGGGCGGGGGGTTGTCAATTGTCATGGTCTCTTCGCTTCTGAATTGGACGGTCTGGACAGTACGGTTCAAGCCTGTGGTTCATTGTGCGTTGTCGACAATATGCCACCTATATCAGGTGTGCAATACCAAAATGCGATCTGGAGCACACTGATCTCAGCGAGAGGGCGCTGTCACAAAAGCCGCGCTGATCAGCGAAGACACGACAAATCCCCGACAGTGCCGAGGCGCGCCTGGGCAATGTCGGGGCTGGCGAATTCGACTATGCGGAGCGGCCGGAACCCGAACCGAGGTGAGTGTCCTGCAACGGGTCGCCGACCTCGACTCCCGGCGCGAAGTGCACGTGGTGACCGAAGGCCTCGCGGATCCGGTCGTGGTCACCGGTTTCGATGACGGCAATGAGTTCCTCGTGCACGCCGGCCACGTCTTGAGCGGACTGGAAGGCCTCGTGGTCGAAGATGAAGAACAGGCGCAGCTTCAGTTCCCAGTCCTGCCACAGTGCGAGAAGGGTTGCGTTGCCCGACTTCTCGTAGAAGTAGCGGTGGAACGCCAGGTGCTTCTCGATGGCGGACACCAGATCGCGCCCGGACGCGCGGTCGAGCTGCTCAAGGAGCTTGCGTAGTTGCTTCCAGTCGGCATCGCCGAGTCGAGGCAGTGCCTGCGTCACCGCATACGGTTCGAGAAGCGCGCGGATGGCCGCGATCTCGGCGATCGTTTCCGGCGACACCGAAGCGACGTAGGCGCCCTTGAAGGGCACCTTCTCGACCAGACCCTCCTCCTCGAGGCGGCCTAGCGCCTCTCGGACCGGAGAGCGGCTGATCCCCATCTCCTCGGCGATGTGCGCCTCGCGCAACTGCGATCCTGCGGGTAGATCGCCGGACAGGATTGCCCGTCGGATCTGGGCAAGAACCGCGGTCGGCGCTTTCTGGTGTGCCAGCGGGACGAAGGTAGCCACGTCATTCCCCTCTGTGGGATTTAGTCGACAATACACCGCGCCGCTGCGCCGACCGCGGTTTCACCCGCCAAGGCGTTGAGGAGATTAGGACGTCGCCGAGTTTGCCTGCGGGCCCAGCCAGGTGTCCGAGAGGGTGAAGCCGGTCGGGAACGGATCGCTCGGATCGACCCCCACCTTGCTGAAGTCGGTGATCCAGGCCTGGCCTGCGATGCTCGGCACGACGGCCGGCACGCCTCCGACCGTCGTCACGCTTTCGATGACGCCGTCGAAGTGAGTGTCCAGGATCGAGCGGTGGATGAAGTGCTCGCCGGGTGCGATCTGGCCGCGGGCGTGGATGGCTGCCAGGCGTGCCGAGGTTCCGGTGCCGCAGGCCGAACGGTCGATCCGCCCAGGCGAGACGATGACCGCGTTGCGGGCCGTCAGCACACCGTCGATGCGCTGCAGGGGAGTGGTGAACTCGGTTTGGGTGATGCCGGGAAACTCGGGATTCTCGGGGTGCACCGCCGACAGCTGTTCGGCGGCCGCTGTCTTGATCACCTGACCGGCGACGCAGAGATCACGGGCTTCCGACGGTTCGAGAGCGAATCCGACGCTGGCGGCGTCGACGAGAACGTAGGCCATGCCACCCCATGCGACGTCGACGGTCACGGTGCCGTAGCCCGGCACCTCGATGGGGGCGTCGAGGTGGTAGACGAATGCTGGCTGGTTGACGAATCGGACGCTGGTGACCTTGCCGTCGTGGCAGGTGCATTCCAGGTCGATCAGGCCGGCAGGCGATTCGAGGGTCAGGGTGGTGACCGGCTCGGTCATCGGCACCATGCCGGTCTCCAGCAGCACGGTGGCCACGCAGATCGTGTTGCTGCCCGACATCACCGGGTATTCGGTGGACTCCATGATGACGTAGCCCATCGCGGCGGCCGGATTGTTCGAGGGAAGCACGACGTTCGTGGAGCGGACCACGTTGCCGCGCGGCTCGTGCAGAAGTCGCTGGCGTAGATCGTCGCGATGCTCCTGCAGGTAGTTGCGCTTGTCGAGCATTGTGGCCCCGGGGACGTCGCCGATGCCCCCCACGACGACGTTGCCGATCTCGCCCTCGGCGTGGCAGCCGACGACGTCGACCATATTGTTGAACCGCATTGGATGACTCCGGTCTCTCTAGAATCGTGGGTGATGGCACGAAGTCCGTTGGAGACCAACGCAAGTGCGTCGGTCTCCAACGGGTCTAACGACGATCAGCGGTAGCCGTGGGCAAGCGCCTTCTCGGTATCCTTGCGCACCGCGGCGGCGACGTCGGCGGGCAGGGCCAGTCGCGGCGGACGGCATGCGCCACCGCGGCGACCGGCGACGTCCATCGACAACTTGATGGCTTGAACGAACGCCGGCTTGGAGTCCCAGCGCAACAGCGAGTGCAGGTCGCGATACATCGGCAGGGCCTTGTCCAGATCCTTGGCCACCGAGAGTTCCCACAGTTGCACCGATGCGGCCGGGAGCGCGTTGGGATATCCGGCGATCCAACCCTTCGCACCGGCCAGCGCGAGTTCGAACACCACGTCGTCGGTACCGACGAGCACGTCTAGTCCGGGCGCCAGCTCCTGGAGCTCGTAGATCCTGCGCACGTCGCCGGAGAATTCCTTGACGGCGACGATCAGGCCGGCGGAGTGCAGCCGGGCCAACAACGTCGGAGACAGATCGACCTTGGTGTCGAGAGGGTTGTTGTACGCCACGACCGGCAGGCCGGCCGAAGCGACCTCCTCGTAATGGGCGAACACGATGTCGTCGTCGGCGCGGTAGGCGTTCGGCGGCAGTGACAGCACCGCGTCAGCGCCTGCGTCCTTCGCCTGCTTGGCCCAGAACGTGGCCTCCCGCGACCCGTAGGCGCCGGTACCTGGCACCACGCTGAAACCCTCGGGTGCGGCTTCGACGGCGACCTCGACAACCTTGGCTCGCTCATCGACGGTCAAGCACGAGTATTCGCCGAGCGAACCGTTGGGGGTGATTCCCTGGCAGCCGTTCTCGGCCAGCCAGCGGACGTGATCAGCGAATGCGCCGAAGTCGACCGATAGGTCGGCGTTGAACGGCAGTGCGCTCGCTACCACCACGCCGTGCCAAGGCTGCGTGCTCATATTGGAATCTCCTCTGGTTCGGGTCGGGAACATCACAAGTGGATCATTGTGTGTTGTCGACAATGTACTACACCCCATGCGTGGGGGGAAGGCATGCTCTTGCGGCCTCGGCCAACGCGCGCCCTGGGGCTCGAGGTGTTGTTCGACGTATCGGCCTGCGCTTCGCGTATCAGCCGGTGCGACAGGTAATCTCAGTGCAATGGCGCAGCCGATGGACCACGACGACGTTGTCGCGTTTCTCGGAATCCAGCCGCCCTATGACCGACTCGACGCCGAAGACGTCGAACGCCTGGCATCCGCGGCCACCGCCGAGACGTTCCCGAAGGGCGCCACCGTCGTGGAAGCAGACGGCCCCCCGCTGGATCACTTGTACGTCGTGCGTTCGGGCGCCGTGGAACTCAGCGACCGTGGCCGCACCGTCGACGTACTCACCGTTGGCGACACGTTCGGGCACATCTCGGTGTTGTCCGGACTTCCCCCGCCGCTGCAAGCCCGAGCAAGTGAGGACACCACCTGCTACCGGCTTCCCAACCCGCAACGGTTGCTCGAGCATGCCGAGCGGCTGCAATTCGCCACCTACGGAACGCTTGTTGCCCGCGACCGTGTGATCACCTCCGGGGCCTCCTTCGCACGACTCGAACGTCCACTTCACGAAGTCATGCACCCGATTACCTGGTGCGAACCCTCGGACGCGATCCGCGACGTCGCAACGGCCATGACGCAGGATGGACGCTCCTGTGCGCTCTACCGCGAGCGTGACCGCATTGGAATCGTCACCGACGACGACTTCCGCCGCCGCGTGGCAACCGGTGAGGTCGGAGTGGACGCACCGGTATCCCTCATTGGCAGCACCCCGGCGATCTCGATGATCTCGGAGAACACCGTCAGCACCGCCTACCTGTTCATGGTCGAACGCGGAATTCACCACCTGGTCATCGACGATGCCGCCGGTACCCCGGTCGGCATCACCCGGGTGGTCGACATGGCCGCCGCTGAGGTGCGCAATCCGCTGATGATCCGCACTGCGATCACCTCGGCGATGACCGTGTCCCAGCTCGCCGAAACCTGTCGGCTCTTGACTCCGACGACGGTGGAGCTGTGGGAATCCGGTGTCGGGGCCGAGCATCTGGGCCGACTGCTAGCGGCGATGATCGAGGCCGTGTATGTCAGAGCCATCGAATTGTGCAGTGACACAACGCCGCTGGCTGATCTCGACTGCGCGTGGATGCTGCTGGGCTCACTAGGCCGCCGCGAACCGCTGCCCAACTCCGATCTCGACACGGCGGTGTCCTGGGTCAGCCCGGCGGGGACGGCGGTGTCACGGGAGCAGGCCGCCGCCGGCGCCGAGCCCCTCATCGCCGCCTTGGCCCAGTGCGGCCTGCAGCCGTGCCCGAAAGGCCTCAACGCATCGTCCCCGCTGTTCAGCCGCCCCAGCCAACAGTGGCGCGATGTCGCTCAAGTGTGGCGCACCGCGCCGAACGACACCGATAACCTCCTCTTGGCCTCGACGATGCTCGACGCGCGACCGGTGACGCACCCGGAGCTGACTCAAGGGCTCCGCACTAGCTTGACCACCGGACACGGACGCGATCAATTCGCCCGCGCAATAATGGATTTCGCACTGCATGACCGCCCGCCCAGCGGGTTTGTTCGAGGATTCGTCATCGAGCACTTCGGCGAACGGAAGAGCCGCCTCAATCTCAAGCGAGCCGGCCTGCGGCCCGTCGCCTCGCTGGCCCGCGCACTTGCCCACCGCACCGGCGACGTGGTGGGAACGACCCCGCAACGCTTGGCCCGCGCGCACCAGGCGGGGCTGCTCAACGCCGAAGAAGCCGACACGCTCGTCGGCGCGTTCCAGCTGTGCTATCAGATCGTGTTCGATTCCCAGATCGAGGCGATCAAATCGGGAGGCTCCGCCGAGTCAGGAGTGGACCCGAGAACCTTGGACAGTTCAGAACGCCGCCACTTGCGCAGCGCGTTCCGGGCCGTCAGCCATATCCAAGACCGCTTCAGCCGACGCTACTTCGCGTAGACGCCGCACCCCTCCACGCCCTGACGAGATCTTTGACGGCCGCCAGAAAGTCTGGTGTGTCAGCCTCGTCGCCGATCGGTTGGAGGATCACCGTGTCGAGCCCCGCCGCACTGTAGGGCGCAATGCCACCGCTGATATCGCTGACAGAACCACCGACCCCGAATTCCGAGACGGGCGTTACGTTCCAGCGCTCAGCCTCCGCGGCCAACCGCGCAACGGAGCGTGCACCCGGCGCACAGGCGACGTACATCACTTGGCGAAAGAGCGCGGGGTTTTGGAGGCGTCGCCCCTGATCGACGTGGCCGAGCGCGGCACGCACGCTGGAAGCGGTCTGCTGGCAATCCAGGATGACACCGTCGGCGAACTCGCCTGCCAACGTCAACGTCTTGGGGCCAGCGCCGCCGATGAACACGGGAACCGGGACATCGGGTACGAATTCGAGGCGTATCGCATCGAGCTGGACGTAGTCGCCGGCCATGCTGACTGTGTCCCCCGCCAGCAGGCGGCGCAGCGCTGTCACATACTCGCGCAACAGGGTTAGAGGCGAGGACACCGCGGCTCCCGCTTGACGCATCCACTGCTGCACGCCGTGGCCAATCGCCAGCTGCACACGGCCGGGGAACATCGTTGCGAGCGTGGAGATCTCCAACGCCGTGGCGACCACGCTGCGTAATGGGGCTGGCAGTACTCCGACGCCGACTACGAGCGATTCAGTCTCTGCGAGAGCGACCGCTGCTTGTGCGATCCCGCCCTGCAGAAAGCAGTCCTCCCACAGCCACAATTCGTCGATGCCGCCCTGTTCGACCTCACTGGCGAACGCTGCGAGCGCGCGTGGATCGAAGTCCGGCCGCCAAACCACACCCACGCGCGCGGGGATACCATTTGCCGTCGTCGGCTCAGACACAACCATTCACAACCATCTTCTTAAATCGGCGACTGACGACTACGGATCGCTCAGCGGGCGCCGGTACCAAGCGCACGCCCCTCACATGCCTTCTATGTCTCGCCCACACAGTCTCTGCCCGCGCATCGAAGTGCTCGGCAGTGCCAAAAATGATAGATGATTGTCGACAATGCGCAACTAGTCGTGATCTGCGTTGCCGCGGTCCTCGGCTAGACGGGCGGAAGCAGCGCGTTTCGCTCCTCTTCGGTCAACCCGCCCCACACCCCGTATGCCTCGTGGTGCGTCAGCGAGTGCTCTCGGCACTCCACTCGGACCGGGCACTGTTCGCATATCTGCTTGGCGCGTTGCCGTCGGTGCAGACGTGCCTTGCCGCGCTCCCCGTCCGGGTGGAAGAAGATCGACGGATCTTCGTCACGGCACCGGGCATTCACTCGCCAACCCCACGCATCGGGGCCGAGGGCTTGATGCGGGTTGGGTCGGAGGATGGGGACCGGCACGGATTCTCAGCCCATTCTCACCGTGCGGTCTTGCGTTGCACCTGGGCGTAGGCCGCAGTGGCGGCCAGGGCCATCAGGCCGACCAACAGGTACTGCCACGCCTGTGACAGCGCCAGGAAGACGGTCGCGTTGCTGATCACCTGGAGCAGCAGTACACCGAACAGCACGCCGATGAAGCTGCCGCGTCCACCGAAGATCGACGCGCCACCGAGCACCACCGCGGTGATGGCCACCAGCGTGTACGTGATGCCCGCGGTGGGATCGCCCACACCGATCTGGGCCATCAGCAGCAGTGCCCCGACAGCGGTTAACAGCGAGCTGGCCAGGTAGGCGATCATGTGCACCGCATCGACACCGACTCCGCGCTTGCGGGCTGCAGCCTCATCCGAGCCGGAGGCTCGCAGACGCAGACCGAAGCTGGTTCGGCGTGAGGCGAATTCGAACCCGACCAGCACCACGACGCCGATCAGGACGGCGATCGGGAACGGGCCGATGCGGGTGTTGAGCGCTTCGACCACGTCGAGGGAGATGACCCCGCCCGGCGCGTCGCGCCAGACCAGGGACAACCCCTGGAGCCCGGTGTAGGTGATCAACGTGGCCACCACCGGCACCACCCGCGAATAGCGGACCATCGCGCCGTTGGCGACGCCGACCGCCCCAGCCAGCGCGAACATCAGGACGAAACCCAATATCCACCAGCCGAATCCGTAGCCCTCCACAATGAAGAAGGAGGCCACCACCACAAGCGCCCCGCTCAGTGGCCCCACGGACAGATCGATGCCGCCGGTCAGCATGACGATCAACTGCCCCGCAGCCAGGAACAGCACCGGGGCCATCAGCATCAGCAAGTTGGCGATGTTGAACTCCGAGAGGAACCGCCCGTTGACGGCGGTGGTGACCGCGCCGAGGCCCAGGATGACCGCGAGCAGCACCAGGCTCGGCGACTGCTGGCTGCCGATCAGCCGCTGCCAGCGGCTGGGACGACCGATGCGCGGAGCGGTCGTGGCTTCGGCCTCGGCATCGGTGCGACCCGCGGTGAGTGAGGCCTCGGTGATCGCGTGCTCGGTGAGTTCGTCGCCGAGGAGCTCCCTGACCACGCGGCCACGGGAGAACACCAGCACGCGGTCGCACAATCCGGCGAGCTCCACGTCGTCGGAGCTAAGCACCACCACCGGGGTCCCGGAGTCGGCGACGCCACGCAGGCGGTGATAGATCTCCGAGCGGACGCCGACGTCGATGCCCTGGGTCGGTTCGTCGCACAGCAGCAACTCGGGGGCCGAGAGCAGCGCCCGGCCCAGCACCACCTTCTGCTGGTTACCGCCCGACAGGGTGCCCACCTCGGTGTCGATGGTGGCGGTCTTCACGCCGAGTTCGGCGACCTGCTCCTGGGCGAGTTCCCGCTCGACCGCAGGGGATACGAAGCCGCCACGCGAAACGCGTTGTAACGCAGCTAGAGAGAGATTCTCACGGACCGAAAGGATGGGTGCGATACCTTCGATGCCGCGTTCCTGCGGCATCAGGATGATGCCCTTGTCGCGGGCTGCGCGGGGCGAGGACAGCCGGATCCGGCCACCGTCCATGGACAACTCGCCGTGGGAGGCGACGGCACCGCCGAGCGCCCGGATGAACTCCCGCTGGCCGTTGCCCTCGACGCCGGCCAGGCCGAGGATCTCGCGCCGCCGGATCTTTGTGGACACCCCGGGTGCGCCGACGGCACCGAAGTCGGAGACCACCACGGCCGGTTCGCCCGGATCGTCGGTGCGGTCGGGAAACAGTGCCTCGACGGCCCGTCCCGCGATCAGGGTGATGATCTCGTCCTCGGTGACGTCTGCGGCGGCGAACTGACCACGAATCTGGCCGTCGCGCAGGACGGTGATGCGGTCGGCCAGTTCGAAGACATCCGGCAACCGGTGGCTGATGTAGATGACCGCCACCCCTGATCCGGACAGCCTGCGGATCAGCTGGAACAGCCGCGCGGACTCGGCCGCGGCGAACGGTTCGGTCGGTTCGTCGAGGATCAGCACGCTGGGCTCGCAGGCGAGAGCACCGCAGATCTCGATGGCCTGCTTCTCGGCCAGGCCGAGCTGTCCGGCCGGTACCGTCGGGTCGATCTCGATACCCATCGGCCTGAGTTTCTCCACCGCCCACGCATTGGCTTCGCCGAGTCGGGGCCGAAGGCTCGGCGGCACCGCCAGCACCAGGTTCTCTGCGACGGTGAGATCGGGCAGGGTCGCCGGGATCTGGTAGGCGATGGCCAGGCCGGCCACCTTGGCGGCCAGCGGTGAGGCCGCGGTCAGTTCGTCGTTGCCGATCCGCACGGTGCCGCAGTCGGGGGACAGCGCACCGGACGCGACCGCCATCAGCGTCGATTTGCCGGCCCCGTTGCCACCCACCAGCGCGTGTATCTCGCCGGGTACGGCTTCGAAGCTGACATCGTCCAATGCGGTGACGCCCGGGAACGTCTTGGTGATGCCGGCTACCGACAGACCGCGACGGAAGTTGTCTACCAAGGTCTTTGACCCTTCCTCGGTTCGGGCAGGTGCGGTGGGGTTGTGGGTCATCGGTAGATCTCCGCGAGTTTCTCTCGGCTCAGCTGGGAGGAGGTGACGGCACTGGCCGGCAGGTCGGGATCACACTCCGGCGTGAGCTTGGGGTCCAGTGAGTTCATGACGATGGGTACGTTGACGATGTCGGGCTCCGGCTCGGGAATGCCCTGTGCGGCGGCGACGGCCTTGCGCAACGCGAGCCGGATGATCCAGGTGCGCGAGGTGACGGCGACGATCTGGAACTGCGGCTGCTTCGGCTTGTTCTCGACATAGGCGCAGGCGAAACCGTTGTTGTCGTTGGCCGTCCACACCGGAAGCGGCCGTCCGGCCTGCAGGAACGCCCGGATGCCGCCAAGGGAACTGTCACCTGAATCGGTGATCACGGCGTCGATCTTGGGGTACTTGGCCAACAGACCGGCGACCACGCGCTGCGTCTGGCCGGGGTTCCAGCCGGTATCGATCGGGGCGCCCGGGGTGTTGAGCAGTGTGACGTTCTTGCAGTCCGGATTCTTGGCGAGCTCGTCCTCGATGCCGTGAATCTCACTGAGGCTCTGGGCGTTACCGGGAGTGCCGCCGAGAAACACGGAGTTGCCACCCTTGGGTCCGAGAGCGTTGCACACCCACTCGGCCCACCTGGCGCCGTCGGTGACGGTGTTGTGGCCGACGAACGTCGTGTAGTCGACGCCGGGGGTGCCGCCGGGGCTGGCGGTGTAGGGCACGACGGCCACCCCGGCCTCGAACGCTTCCCTCAGGGTGGGTAGCAAGGCGGGGCCGGCGTCGGGGAACACCACCAGGGCTTGCACGCCGAGCGCGACCAGCGCCTTGATGTCGCCGATCGCCTTCTGCGGGTTGTTCTGTCCGTCCGCATAGGGCAGCACCTCGATGTTGGGGCACTTGGCGGCCTCATCCTCGAATTCGGCGCGAGCCGTCTTGCGGAAGGCGTTGTCGCCGACGCCGTCGGCGAGTGCCACCTTGACCGGCTGGTCGCCGCAGAAGTCGGTGATGGGCTTGAGCTGGTCGACCGACCCGCTGAGGCTGGGGTCAAGATAGACCGGATCGACCTGGAACGCGGCCGGCGCGCTGAACGGCCCACCGGCGCACGACGTCAGCGTCACGCCGGCCAGCAGCGCCGCGACGGTCGTCCTGGTACGAGTTTTCACACCAATTCTCCTGTTGCTCAAAGACTTATTGCTGGGTAGTGGTGGTACGGAACTGGACGAAGCGTCGCCAGTTGACCCCGCGCAGGATGATGGCCGCCGCCAACACCAGGGCCTGGATCAGCAACTGCATGGCCGTCGACGCGCCTGCGGCTAGCACCACCTGGCCGAGCTGGGTGAGGAACAGCGCAGCGACTGCGGTCGCGGTGATCGATGAGATGCCGCCGCGCAGCAACGTGCCGCCCAGCACCACCGCGGCGATGGTGGTCAGCTGATAGCTCTGACCCAGCTGCAGGTCGGGGGTGCGCAGGTAGGCGGCCAGCAGCATTCCTGCTGTGGCGTAGGCAATTCCAGCCAGAACATAGGCCATCACCCCGTTGGTGGATGTCCGCAGCCCGGCGATGCGGGCCGCGGGTACCCCGGCGCCGACGGCAACGAACCGCCGGCCGGCCACACTCTGCTTGAGCACCAGCTGTGCGATGACGACCAGCACCACCGCAAAGAGGAACAGTGTGGGGATGCCGGCGACCGAGCTGACCGCGAAGGCGCTGACGGCGGGGTCGGCGGTGCCGGGGAAGCCGCCGGAGAGCACCAGCACCAGACCGGTCAACAAAGAGTTGACCGCCAGGGATGCGACGAACGCCGCCACCGAGAATCGAACTACCGCAATGCCAATCACCAACCCGGAGATGGCGCCGGCGCTGATGCCGAGCAGAACGCACACGACGGTGGGCAGCTGTCCGTCCTGGGCTAGCTTGGTGACGCACACCGCGGCGATCGCCATCACGCCCGGCACCGAGAGGTCGATGCCGCCGTGGGTGATGACCAGTGTCTGTCCGAGGGCGGCGATCGCCATGACACCGGCGAAGGGCAGCATCGCGGTGAGCGCGGATCCGGTCATGCTGCCGGGTGCGATCAGCGGGCTGATGACGAAGACGACGACGGCGAGCAGCCAGATCGGCATGAACCTGTCGGTCCGGATACGGTGCCACAGCGAGCGGTGGTCGGGCTCAGCCTTATTGCTCGGCCCGGTCTCTGACGTGAGAGTTGACATGGTGGGGCTTTCCTCGAAAGACGTTGGACCGGTCAGATGCTGGTGTAACCACCGTCGACGGCCAGGGCCGCGCCGGTGACGAAACTGGAGTCGGGTCCCAGCAGGAATGCAATGGCTGATGCCACCTCGGAGGCCTCACCGACCCGGCCGATGGGATGCGCGGCATACAGGGCGCGGCGCGCGGCATCGGGATCCGGCTGTGATCTGAGATAGGTGGCCAGCTGCCGGGTCTCGACGGTGCCGGGGCTGACGACGTTCGCGCGGATGCCCCGCGGTGCGTACTCGACCGCGATCTGGCGGGTCAGCTGGGCCACTGCGCCCTTGGAGGCGCAGTAGGCGGCTTGGTTGGGTAGCGCGACGGTGCCGGAGATGGAGGACAGGTTGACGATCGCGCCGGTCCGGTCGTTCTCGACCAGACGGCGGATGAACTCGCGGCAGATCAGGAAGACACCGGTCACATTGACCGACTGAAGGGAGTTCCAGTCGTCGAGCGTGGTCTCGGTCAGGGGCTTGGAGACCATCACCGCGGCCGACGTGACCAGCCCGTCGATCCCGCCGAAGGCCTGGTAACCGGCCTCGACGGCGGCCGCCGCGGTGCTCTCGTCGGACACGTCGGCGAAGACGGTGATGATGCCGACTCCCTCGGGGGCCGACGCCCGAATGTCGCCGGCGACCTGCTCGAGATGGTCGGCGTCGATGTCCGCGAGCACCAGGCGGTGGCCGCGCTGGGCCAGCAGTGTGGCGGTGGCCGCGCCGATTCCGCTGGCAGCGCCGGTGATCAGGGTCGTTTTCACGGTGGTCGATGCGCTGTCGGTCATGAGTCGAACTCGCTTTCGACACGCTGCATGCAGCACGTAGAGTATCCCACGTCACACACATTGACATGCTGCATGCAGCATGTCAATGTGGCAAGCGAGGTCAGTGGAAGCGAGGAAAAGGTGTCCGAAGATCAGTCCAGCCCGGATGTAGACCGGACCGACATCGCCACACCCGACCCCGCAATCGCCGTCGCTCAAGTCCCCGCCGTGCTCGGCGATCCGGGCGCCAATATCGTCTCGACGGCCCGCTGGATGCGCGATGCCGCCGCGCGCGGGGCCCAGATGACCGTCTTCCCCGAATGCGCGTTGTCCGGTTACATGATGGATTCGCGCGAGGAGGCTGAGGCCGCCGCGATCGAGGCCAATGAGAACCGGTTGGCACCGCTGCTCGAGGCCGCCTCGGACACCGGCACATTCGCTGTGGTGGGCCTGCTCGAGCGCGATGGCGACAAGGTCTTCAACAGTGCCGTCCTGATCGGTCCCGACGGCGTAGTCGGCACCTACCGCAAGCAACACCTGCCACTCTTGGGGGCCGACCGGTTCGTCGACCCCGGTGACGGTGCCGCCCAGCGCGTGTACGACATCGGTGCGCTACGCGTCGGAATCATGATCTGCTTCGACCTGCGGTTCCCGGAATGCGCCCGAGACATCGCGCTCGGCGGGGCCGATGTCATTGCCATGCCCACCAATTGGCCGACCACGGCCGGCTTCCTGGCCGACTACATGACCCGGGTGCGCGCGGTGGAGAACCTGGTGTATCTGGCGGTGTCGGACCGGTGCGATCGCGAGAACGGCACCGACTTCTTCGGCCGCAGCCAGGTGGTGGCGCCCACCGGCGAGGTCCTCGTCGACGCGGGCACCACCGAGGGGATCTCGGTGGCATCCATCGATGTGCGCCAATCCCGTACCAAGACTTTGACGTTCGATGATCCCCCGTACTCCCTGCCGGTCTTCCAGGGACGTCGTCCCGAGCTGTACTCGGCACTCACCAACCCTATCGACAGTTAGACAGAAGGAGGCCATCGTGTGTGGACCCGGCATCATCGACGAGCGCACCCGCAACCTCATCGCTGCGCACGCCGCGAAGTTCCGCGAGATCACCATGAGTCCATTCGGTCCGGACGATGAGATCGGCATGCTGAACCTGATCAGCGCCGAGAAGTCGCGTGAGGTCATGCGGGCCGCCGACGGCGGTGCCGCGATCGACCTGTCGGTCGACTATTTCATCGGGATGCCGTCCTGGACCAAGGCCGGCGACCCCGGCTTCCAACAGTGGATGACCCACACGCCGGTGGGTACCGTGCTCGACGACATCACCGGCGTGGGCGTCGACCAGAACCACCTGGTGGCCTACTCCGGTGACGCGATGTCGATGTACACCCACTGCGGCACGCATATCGACACGCTGAACCACTTCGGCTACAACGGGAAGATCTTCAACGGATACGAAGCAGCGCAGTGCATCAGCTCGCGGCACTGGATCAAGTGCGGGGCCGACAAGTTCCCGCCGATCATCACCCGTGGCGTTCTCTTCGATGTGGCCGGACTGCACGGAGTCGACGTCCTGCCGGACAACTATGGCATCGGCGCGAAGGATCTCGCGGATGCGCTGAAGCGGCAGAACGTGGAATTCCGGCCCGGCGACGTCGCATTGGTGCGAACTGGACGCATGCAGTACTGGCCCGACAACGATCGCTACATAGACAATGCGCCCGGGCTGAACCGTGAGGGTGCGGAGTACCTCGCCCAGGCCGGTGCGGCCGTCATCGGTGGGGACAACCTGGCGCTGGAGCAGTCACCTTCGCCGGATGCCGAGAACTGGCAGGTTGTGCACACCTATCTGCTGGCAGAGGCGGGCGTGCCGATCATGGAGGTTGTCGACTGCGAGAAGCTCGCCGGCGAGAGACTCTACGAGTTCGCATTCATCGGCGCGTGCATGAAGGTGCGCGGCGCCACGGGCGCGCCGATGCGCCCGCTGGCGATGCCGCTGCTGGCCTGAGCGCAACCTGTGTTTCTTTGATTCGTCGCGCACTTCTTCGTGAATTGCTGCGCACCGAAAGGATTTTCCATGTCTTCATCGCCCGAGCCACGCGGATACCGATCCGGTACCTCTGCGGTCGACAACAGTCGGACGTCGTACGGGGATCCAGGGTTCAGCCGCTATCTGCGCAGGGCGTTCCTCGCATCGGCCGGTTTCGACGACGAGAGCCTGGAACGGCCGCTCGTCGGAATCGCCGTGACACAGTCGGATTACAACACCTGTCACCGCGACATGCCTGCATTGCTGGCTGCGGTGAAGCGCGGGGTTGAGCAGGCCGGTGGTCTGCCGATGGAATTCCCGACGATCTCACTCGGTGAGATCCTGACCTCGCCGACCACGATGCTGTTCCGCAACCTGATGGCGATGGACACCGAGGAGATGATTCGGGCCCTGCCGATGGATTCGGCGGTGCTGCTCGGCGGCTGCGACAAGACGGTCCCGGCCCAGTTGATGGCGGCCGCCTCCTCGGACATCCCGGTCATGCTGGAGGTCGTCGGCCCCATGATGAGCGGGTCGTGGCGCGGCGAGCGCCTAGGTGCGTGCACCGACTGCCGGCGGTTCTGGGGCGCCCACCGTGGCGGTGAACTCAGCGACGAGGAGATCGTCTCGGTGCGACAGGAACTGGTCTCGACGGCCGGAACCTGCACGGTGATGGGGACCGCCTCCACCATGGCGGCATTGACCGAGACACTGGGCATGATGCTGCCGGGCGGGGCGACGCCGCCGGCCGTGAGCGGTGCCCGACTGCGCCACGCCACCGAAACCGGTCGGCGTGCAGTTGAATTGGCCCGAACCGGCGGTCCACTGCCGCGTGATGTGATGACGCGCGAGGCGTTCGAGAACGCAATCCGGGTACTGGCCGCGATCGGCGGTTCGACCAATGCGCTGATCCACGTCATCGCGGTGGCACGCCGCGCCGGAGTGGAGCTTACGATGTCGGACTTTGACAAGATCGGTTCGGACACACCACTGCTCGTCGACTGCAAACCCTCGGGCGTCGGTTACATGGAGGACTTTCACCGGGCCGGCGGGGTTCCGACATTGCTGGCGGAGCTGGCACCGCTGCTGCACAGGGACCATCGGGGCGTCAGCGGACGGTCGCTGGGCGAGATGATCAACAACACGGACGCGCCGGCTGAGTGGCAGAACACGATCCGTCACCTCGACGAGCCGTTGGGCCCGCCCGGGGCGCTGGCCGTGCTTTCCGGTTCGTTGGCTCCCAATGGCGCGATCATCAAGGCGTCGGCGGCCAGCCCGCATCTGATGCAGCACACCGGACCGGCGCTGGTGGTGGATAACCCCGCCGACGCAGCGACGATCCTCGACGATCCCGATCTGGACGTCACCCCCGATCACGTGCTGGTGATGCGGTACTCGGGACCGGTGGCGGCGGGCATGCCGGAGGCCGGTGCGCTACCGATCCCGGGGAAACTGGCCAAGGCGGGAGTGCGTGACATGGTCCGGGTTTCCGACGCGCGGATGAGCGGGACCTCGTATGGGACAGTGGTGCTGCACTGCGACCCCGAGGCGGCTGTGGGCGGACCGCTGTCGGTGGTCCGCAACGGTGATCTGATCAGGCTGGATGTTCCGAACCGGTCGATCGATCTACTGGTATCCGAGGAGGAGATCGCCGAGCGGCTGAAATCGTTCACCCCACCGCCGCGTGCGGCGCGGGGTTGGCGTCGGCTGTACGAGGACACCGTGCTGCCGGCCAGCCAGGGCGCGGACCTGTCGTTCCTGTGATCGCGGGCCGACACGATCGACGGTAAGTAACACGGCGCATGCTGCATGCATTTATGCTGACGGAAATATGTCGGCTCATCAGGGAGACGTGAAATCGTGTTCGATCCTGGGCAGGTTTCGCTTACCGATCGGGTCTATGACGAGCTGATGCGCGCCGTCCGGGTGGGAGAACTGCAGCCCGGCGCCATGCATTCGGTGGTGGAGATCGCCGGACGGCTAGGGGTGTCACGGACGCCGGTGCGCGAGGCGCTGCTGCGCATGGCGAGTCACGGCATGGTCCGGTTCGAACGCAGCCGTGGCGTGCGCATCCTGGAGGTGTCCACCCGCGACATCGAGGAGATCTACTCGCTGCGGATGATGCTTGAGGTGCCCTCGGCCTATCGGGCCGCAGAGCTGTTGAGCGACGAGCTGCTGCGGCCCGTCGAGGAAGCCTTCGACCGGATGCGTGAGGCCGCCGAAGCCGGCGACGAGGCCGTGTTCCAGGCAGCAGATGTCGATTTCCACGCCGCGATTCTGGCCGCCGCCGGCAACCGGAGAGTGACCGAGGTGGCGGCGAATACCCGGATTCAGATGATGGACCGAGGACTGTCGACCACGGCGACCAGAACCCTCGCCGACATCCTGCTGGTGCACAAGCGGATTCTCGATGCCATTAAGGCTCGCGATCCTTCTGCCAGCGCGACGAGGATGCGCGACCACCTGGTCGAGACAGTGCGGCTGCTGTTGACTCAGTCCACGGGTGATGACGCAGCCGCCGACGCTTACTTCCCGCCGCCACTACCGGTCGAATAGGACGAACTGATACCCGCCGGTCCGACCACGGTCATGCCCGGCGACGTAAAGACACCGTCCGGTATGTCGCTGTTCAGGGCCTCGTCGACGACCCAACCTGGTCCAGAGCATTGCCTCCCAGGCGGCTTGCCGCGCTATGGCGTGAAGCCTAGGTTGCGCCGTGCGAGCGCTGAGGCCGCCCGGCCGGCGAGGTTGTCAGTCTCGCGTCGCGCCTGGAGGATGTCGGTGACAGTGTCGGCGATGCGGTCGACGGCCGCCGTCATTTCCTGGCGAGTCTGCCCTTTGATTTCCCCGGCGACCTGAATAAGACCACCGCTGTTCGCGACATAGTCTGGCACCCAGACGATGTCGCGATCACGCAGAGACAACTCCACCTCCGGTCGGCTCAGTTGATTGTTGGCGGCGCCGCAGACGATCTTGGCGCTAAGAGACTCCACACTGCGTTCCGTCAACGAGCCACCCATCGCGCAGGGCGCGTAGATATCCAGGTCGAGGCCGTGAAGTGTCTCGACAGTGCGAACGGCGGGCAGCTGCGTCCTTATGCGCTGCAACGATTGCGGGTTGATGTCGGATGCGACGACGGACGCTCCTGCGGCTGTCAACAGCAGGGCAAGCTGGAGTCCGACTTTTCCGGTGCCCTCGACTCCCACTACCCGACCGGAGAGATCGGCCGACTGCCAGAGATGTTGTGCTGCAGCCTCGATTGCGCGGAATACACCGAGTGCGGTCAGGGGCGCACTGTCACCCGAGCCGCCTGCGGCCTCAGTGCGCGAGACAACACGGTCGGTGGTTTCGCCGATGATGTCCATGTCGTCAGCAGTCGTCCCGACGTCAGCGGCTGTGATGTAGCGGCCCCGAAGGGATTCGACGAAGCGCCCGTATGCGCGGAGCAGATCTGGAGTCTTGCTTGTCTCGGGATCTCCGATAATCACCGCCTTGCCTCCACCGAGAGCGAGGCCCGAGACACTCGCCTTGTATGTCATGCCACGCGAAAGGCGCAGTACATCTGTGAGTGCGGCGTGTTCGTCGGCGTAGGGGTAGAAGCGGGTTCCGCCGAGCGCGGGACCCAATGTCGTGGAGTGTATGGCGATGATTGCCTGCAGCCCGGTGGCGGCATCGTGGCAATAGACAACCTGCTCGTGTGGGGTGTCGTCAGCGAAGTCGGGCCGTCCGAATACCCCAATTGTTTCGCCGTTCGGAAGGTGTGCGGTCGGAGCGGTGTCGATGGACATGATGTGGCCTCTCGGGTTCTCAGAATTGCTCGGCGACCACGCCGAGTTCGTGCAGGCGGGCGCGGTAGCGGTCGACGTTGCGCAGTTTGACGTCCTCGTATCCGCGGATCAGGTCAGGTGCTTCAGCGACAGCGATGGCGGTGGCGTAGTTGTCTGTGCTTAGGGTGCTGGCGAATTCGCGCACCAGCTCCTCGTAGTGGGCCAACAGTGAGCGTTCGAGGCGGCGCATCGCGGTGTAACCGAATGGGTCGAGAGGAGTGCCGCGTAGACGCTTCCCCCGTTGTAGGAGCCGCAGAACGATATGCGTACGGGGGCCGAATCCGACTTTGCTGTTGCGTCCGAGCACTTTGAGCGTGGGCGGATGGAGTTTGTATGTCAGCTGTTCGCCCCCGGGGACTTCGGTCTGTATGGCGTTGAGGAATGCCGGATCGGTGAGAAGGCGGGCGACTTCGTACTCGTCCTTGTAGGCGGCGAGTTTGTAGAGGTTGCGGGCGACTGCCTGGCTGAATGCGGTGTCTTCCCCCACGAGCCGCTCTGCCTCCCAGGCGATCTGCACCGTCCGGATGTAGTTTTCGGCAAGCTTGTCGTTCTGGTAGTCGATGAGGTCGGCTGCCCGCCGTGCCACGAGCTGTGCGGTCTGCCCGCCGATTCCGGTATCGCGCATCAGTCGGTGACTGGCCGCAAGAACCGGCGGCTCCGCGACGGTCCGGGGTGCGATGGCCGCCGCGAACGCCGATGGGTCGGCAACTGCGACGCGTCCCCACTGGAACGCGGCGAGATTGGCCTCGACCGCAACCCCATTGAGGTGAATGGCCTCTTCGAGATGATGCTCGGGGATCGGAAGTGCACCGGCCTGAAACGCTGCTCCAACCAGAAGAAAGTTCGCCACCAGACTGTTGCCGAAGAGCGCCTGTGACGCCGCGAGTGCGTCAAGAGCGTGGACCTGTCGCGAGGCGGCGGTCAAGCGGTCGAGGAGTTCGCCGGTGTCCGGGTAGCTGACCGCTGGGTCGTACACCATGTCTCCGGTCGGAGTTCGGCTGGTTGAGGCTATCGCGGAGGTGTTGGCGCTGGCCGCAACGGCGATGTGTTTGTTGTCGACGGCGGTGAGCAGGTCGAAGGCCAGGAAGCAGTCCGCAGACTCCGGGCCAATGCGGTTGGAGGTGTGCGTGGCGGTGTGACTGAGTTTCAGATGAGAGGTGACCGGTCCGGCCTTCTGGCTCAGTCCGGTTTGGTCGAGACCCACGACGTGGAGACCTGCGCGCAGGGCTGCGGTACCGAGGACTTGATTCACGGTCACGATGCCGGTTCCACCGATTCCTGCGAGGAACACGTTGAAGCCTGCGTCGGGAATGTGCGACGCGGGTGTGGGAACCTTCGGCGGCGGAGGGGTTCGATGTCTCGGCGTCACCGCAGTGTCGGGGACTTCAACCGTGACAAATGAGGGACACTCGCCGTCGAGACACGTGTAGTCGGTATTGCAGGTCGTCTGGTCAATGCGTGTCTTGCGGCCGAACTCGGTGTCAACCGGCTGCACCGACAGGCAGTTGGATTTGACGCCGCAGTCGCCGCAGCCTTCGCAGACGGCTTCGTTGATGACGACTCGGGTCCGGCGCGCCGGCAAGCCGCCACGCTTGCGTTTGCGTCGCGCATCGGCGGCGCATTGCTGGTCGTAGATCAACACGGTGACGCCGGGGATATCGCGCAGGGTCCGCTGCGCCTCGTCAAGGCGGTCCCGGTGCCACACGGTTGTTCCGTCGGGGAAGCGGGCGCCGCTGTGACGGTGCGGTTCGTCGGCGCACACGATGATCTTGGTGACGCCCTCGGCGGTGAGCTTGTGGGTCAGGTCAGGTACCGAGAGCGCGCCCTCGGCGTCTTGTGCTCCGGTCATCGCCACCGCGGAGTTGTAGAGAACCTTGTACGTGATGTTGACGCCCGCCGCGATGCAGGCCTGTAGCGCGAGTTGACCTGAGTGGAAGTACGTTCCGTCACCGACGTTTTGGAAGATGTGTTCGACGTCGGTGAAAGGGGATTGGCCTATCCATTGGGCACCTTCACCGCCCATCTGAGTCAGACAGGTGACCTGAGAATCGGTGCGGCCGGACATGGTCACCAGGGTGTGGCAGCCGATTCCCCCGCCGGCCAACGAGCCTTCAGGTACGGCGGTGGACCTGTTGTGGGGGCAGCCGGAGCAGAAGTATGGGGTGCGCTGCGTGGAGAGCAGGGGTAGTTGCAGGGGAGCGCTGGACGGCGCGGCGAGGGTGACCAGGTCCTTCAGGATCCGGCGTAGGGGGCCCATGAGGCGTGCTGAGGTGAGTTCGCCGTCGGCGGGAATCAGGGGACGCCCGGTGCTGTCGAGTTTACCGAGTACGGCAGGAGCCGAAGACACGCCGTAGAGGGCGTCTTTGACTTGTGATTCGACGAATCCGGTCTTGTCTTCGATGACGAGGACGGTGTCGACTCCGCGGGCGAGTCGACGCACCTTCTCGCCACCCAGCGGGTACGGCATGCCGACACGCATGAGACGAATTCCTCTGTCCGCCAGCGTGCGATCGTCCAGCCCGAGATCGCCGAGCGCGCCGCGGGCGGCGTCGTAGGCGGAGCCGACTGCGATGACACCCAGCCGGGCGTGGGGAGGGTCGACCTCGATGCGGTCGAGGTGGTTGGCCGCGGTGAAGGCCTTCACCATTTCCCATCGTGGCCCGTACAAGTCCGCCTCGGCGAGGACGCTGTCGGGCGGTGCGGCCATGAGCCGCTGGCGGTACGTCCAGGGCGCTCCCTGCCAGCTGACGTCGGGCACACTGATGTCGAGGTCGTGGAGTGCACGGTCGAAGGTCCACAGCCCGTCGGCGACATCGGCGACGAGCTTCATCGCGACTGTGCAGCCCGACGCCCGCGACAGCGTGATAGCGTGCAGTCCGAACACGATGATCTCTTCGGCGTTGCGCGGGAACATGATCGGCATGCTCAGCGCAGCCAATGAGCGCTCGCTGGCGGCCGGGACCGAGGACGACTTCGCTGCGGGGTCGTCACCGACGAGCGCAAGGACACCCCCTTTGGGGTGCGCGCCGTACATGGCCAGATGACGAAGGGCGTCGCTGGCGCGGTCGAGTCCTGGCCCTTTCCCATACCAGACGCCGATCACCCCATCATGCGTCGACTCCCCGGCGGGAAGGTCAATCTGGCTGCCCCACACCGATGTTGCCGCGATCTCCTCATTGAGTCCGGGGACCAGGTGCACATCGTGATCGGTTCGCAGGACCGACGTTCTCGCCAGCAAGGTATCCAGCCCGGCCAACGGACTGCCCTGATACCCCGAGACGAACGTTGCTGTTCGGCGACCGTTCCTGCGGTCGCGTGTGTGCTGCTCGACGAGCAGCCGCGCGATCGCCTGCACGCCAGTCATCAGCACCGCACCCGAATCGACGCTGTAGCGATCAACTAGCGGTGTCAATGAACTTGGCAGTAGTTGTGTCACGGTGTCCCGGAACCCCTCATCTATGTGGCAGCAACTGATCGACTTGGTGCCACAACAATCCTCATGTGTAAGGATCGGTTCAACCTTTTCTTCGCCAACTGTCCATTTCGCGCAGTCAGTGATAGCCATCACGTTATGAGGTGATCCAATTGCTCAATATCGATCGGCTCGATGCACGGCTGCTGAGCCTGCTGTCGCGGGATGCCCGCGTCGGGGTCGGCGAACTGTCGGTCTCACTGGGTGTCGCGCGAAATACGGTGCAGGCCCGCCTTCGTCGACTGACTGAGTCAAAACTGTTGCGCGGCTTCCGTCCTGACATCGACTTCGCGGCTGTCGGAATAGGTGTGCAGGGATTCTTGGCGCTCGAGATCGACCAGGGTCAACTGCGGTCGATCGTGCGCGCTTTGGCTGACATCCCCGAGGTGTTGGAGGCTCACGCCACCACTGGGCGCGAGGACCTTCTCGTCAGGGTGGCCACCGAGACCCAGTCGAGCCTGCAGTTGCTCATTGAGCGTGTGGTGGCGCTGCGGGGCGTGCGGCACTCGAGTACCACGCTCGCCCTGACCACACCGTTGCCCTTCCGTATTGATCCCCTACTGCAGGAGCTGACGCAACGTGCCGGCTCCGGGCGTGCGACCCCCGGGCCCGAGCGGGATCGAGCCTAGAGAAAGCACCTGCTCCGCAATGTGTTTCAAGGTGCCAATCTCACCTGAAGGTGAGGCGCGGGGTGTGAGCGGTGCCCCTTGTCACTGTCAGTCGCGACTGAGCCCGAGCTTTGCGCTGGTCTCTGCCAGATTCTGGATACCGTCGTGGTTGCGACGCTGATCATCGAGCGCCACCTCGTGCTTCGGATAGTGCGTCCACCGGCGGCCACGCCGTATCGGTAGAAGTACCGAGATTTGGCAGCGGCGGTAAATCGGTATGCATTGCGGATATCTGCTCACGCTCAACTGATGCAGTCTCGACGTACGACATGTTGTCCAACCGGTCGACCGGCGCACACACGGCGAGCATCGGCGACACCCGAATCGTGGAGGAAGCCTTGAAGTTCACACTGTTCACCGAGTCCGCTGTCACACGCGGAAGTTCATACCAGCGTCGGTACCTGGACCTCGTCGAGGAGGCGGTGTTCGCCGAGGAGATGGGATTCGACACCTGGGGTACCTCCGAGCACCACTTCATCGGTGAGATGGCGTGTACGCCCTCGCCCGAGGTGATCTTCACCGCCGTCGCAATGCGCACCAACACCATGCGGCTGCGCCACATGGGTCGGTTGGCATCGGCGGTCCACCCGGTCCTGATCGCCGAGCAGACGATGTCTGAGGACATCTTCTCCAACGGCCGCGTGGAAGTGGCCTTCGTGCGCGGTAATACGCTCCTTCAGCTCGATGCGTTCGGAGTGCCGCTGGACGATTCGAAGGCGCGGGCTGACGAGGGTATGGAGCTGTTCGTCCGCGCCGTGTCCGACGATGTCTTCGAGCACGACGGTAAGCACTGGGGCACCTTCCCGCCACGTCAGCTCACGCCGAAGGGAGTTCAGGAGCCGCACCCGCCCCTGTTCAAGATCGCCCAGACCGGTAGCTCCATATACGAGGCGCGGGTCCTTGGGATGGGCTGCCTGACCTCGGATATGTGGCTCGGATGGGACGAGGCTGAAAGGCTGTTGGCCTGCTACAACTCGGTCAAGGACGATGAACTCAAGCCCATCGTTCGTCGGACCACCAAGGCAGTCGGTCTCATCGCGAACACGGTTCGTTGCGCCAAGACCAATGATCGCGCGATGGAGATCGGCGAGCGCGACATGATCATGATGTCGAACATCGTTCTGAAGGACTTGTACCAGCACTTGGCGCAGCGGTCCGACATGTACCGCGAGTTCAAGATGTACGGCGAGATCCTGGACAAGATCGAGGACCCGGAATGGCTGCGGGACTGCGGACCCAGCGTCATGGTCGGCGATCCGGCGCACCTGATCCAGATGATCGAGCGGCTTGAGTCCCTAGGCGCCGACGAAGTCGTCATGAGAATCGACAACGGCCCTCACAACGAACTGATGGAGACGATCGAAACTATCGGTCGCTACGTGATCCCACACTTCAAGAACCCCAAGGGAGTGCTGAGCAGCGGAGCCGTCGGAGTTCTGCCCGGCGACGCCCACCAGAAGACCAGCATCGACGACTACTCCGAAGCGAATCGCGTTCTGTGAGTGACGTCAAGATCACCCGCACTGTCGGTGCGGTGATCGACAACGCCGACGCACGGCGCGTCGTCGAGAACGCCTTCGCCGCGATCGCCCGTGCTGTGGATGAGCGCGATGCAGATGCCTTCGCTGACCTGTACACCGTCGACGGCGTACTGATGACGCCGGACGGTGCGCTGATTCAGGGCCGGGAGGCGATCAAGGACGCGATCGGGAGGTTCATGGAGGCGGGACTTGTCAAGCAGGAAGCCTGGCTGACGGGTCTGGTGGTGGCCGATGGGCTCATCGTCGAACAGAGTCGAACGCGGGGCACAGTCCGCAGCGGCAACGGTACGACCTCCGCCGAGAACAACTGCATCGTCACCCATGTTCTCGACGACGGTGTCTGGCGCATGCACCAGGACATCTGGAACACCACAACCGGAAGTGCCACTGACGGGAGCTACTAGCGACGGCCGGGGACCACGGATCCCCGGCTGTCGCCCTCTCCCAGCATCGAGATGAGAAGAAGGTCGAGACTTCCATGAAGTTCGCCGAGTACGCAGAGCATGACGCCACCGCCCTGGCCGACGCGATTCGCAGTGGTCAGGTCAGCGCCGAGGAGGTTCGCCAGACGGCGTTCGAGGCCGTGGGGCGAATGAACGAGCAGCTGAACGCTGTCGTCGAGGGGCCCTGGCCGGTTCCGCCCGTCGCCCCGGCATCGAACGGAGTGTTCGCCGGGGTGCCATTCGTGTTCAAGGATGTCGTCTGCCACGCGAAGGGCGTTCCCATGCGGATGGGCACCCTGGCGCTCAAGGAGGGAGTCGTCTTCGACACCAATACCGCACTGATGGAGCGGTTTCTCGACGCCGGACTCGTGTTGGTGGCCAACACGACGACCCCGGAGCTGGCTCTGAGCTGCGTGACCGCCTCGCGACTGACTGGAACCACACTGAACCCGTGGAACACCGAGGTCACGGTGGGCGCATCGAGCGGAGGGTCGGCGGCCTTGGTGGCCTCCGGCGCCGTTCCGATGGCTCATGCGAACGACGGCGGCGGATCGATCCGCATTCCCGCCGCTCGAACCGGTCTCGTGGGTCTCAAGCCCTCTCGGGCCAGGGTCTCCGCCGGCCCCGACTACGCAGAGATAATGAGCGGCAATGCGATTGAGTTCGCCATCACCAGGACGGTGCGTGACGCGGCAACCCTCCTCGACGCTGTCCACGGCTACCAGGCCGGTGATCGTTACGCCACTGTGCCACCGAACCGGCCGTACCGGGATGAGATTCGGCAGTGCCCGTCGTCGCTCCGCATAGCCGTCACCTCCGAGGCGATGTCGAGCGTGGCTGTCGATGCCGAGGTGAGTGACGCGGTGGATGGGACGGCCCGGCTGCTGACCGATCTGGGACATGAGGTCAGTGCCGTGCAGCATCCGATCGACTGGTACGAACTCACCGAAATCTTCAATGTCATATGGGGATTCGGTGTGGCGGCGACCGTCAAACAGGTAGCCGAGATCGGTGGTGTCGACATCTCACTGGACTACTTCGACGAATCCACCCTCGTGTCTCACGAGTTCGGCATGTCACTTGGTGCCCTCGACCTCGCCGATGCCTACGCCGGGATGAACAGCATCACCAGGCGTTATGCGGCCTTCATGTCGGACTATGACGTCATCGTCCAGCCCACGGCCAACCGGGTTCATGTGCCTCCAACACATTTGGAGTCCAAGAGCTCGCCAGCGACGTCGCTCGAATGGGTACGGACCGTGCTCGAGGAGTACCCGATGTGCTGCCTCTACAACGTGACTGGCGCACCCGCCGTGAGCCTTCCGCTCATGACGTCCAAGGACGGTTTGCCGATCGGGATTCAGTTCGGTGGCCGTATGTTCGACGAGGGCACCCTGCTCTCACTGGCCGCCCAACTCGAGGAGGCGCAGCCGTGGGCTCAGCGCCGGCCGTCGATCCATGTCTCGGCGCTGGATTGAGCGGGGGTCCGGTGTGAAGATCCTTCTGCAACGTGGACACTCGACCCCAGAGGTGTCGGTGGACTCCTCCGATGATCTCACCAGACTGTCCCTGGAGATCGCCGCGGACGTGCACCCCTTCGAGATTGCGCACGCACGCGGAGTCAACGACGTCGACCCGGCGGGCACCCATGTGTGGTTCACCGTCGATGCGTTACGAGACCTTTGCCAGGTCGACGATCAGGCCTGGGCCACCGACTTCGACCAGATGATCTCGAAGGCCTCCGCCCACGGTTGGGTCGCCGACGGGTCGGTGAGGGTCCACATCACAAGGGGTGGCGACTCCGGCCCGGAGACCGCGCACGCACCGATGCACCCCGCTGAATCGAGTCTCAAGCGCGTGTTCCGGACGATGCCCTCGGGCGTGATCGCCCTCGCGGGGACACCGGAGGACGGGCCGCCCGTGGCGATGGCCGTCAGCTCGTTCACCAATGTGTCGATGCGACCTCCGCTGCTTGGCGTGTGCATCCGGCGAGAGTCGGCGACCTGGCCGCAACTCGCGAAATCTCCCAGCATCGGGGTCAGTCTTCTGGCCAGGAGCCAGGGGGCCATCGCGCTGGAACTCGCTGCACCCGATCAAGGCACTGATCGCCTTTCCCGCATCGAGCATGTGAGGACAGCCACTGGCGCGGTGTACATCCGCGACGCGGTGTCCTGGTATCAGACTCGACTGGTCGAGACCCACCGCGGCGGCGATCATCTGATCGCACTGTTGGAGATCGAGCGGTGTGCGAACTCCGAGGATTCAGATCCGGTCGTGTACTACGAAAGCGGGTTTCGTGCGATAGCCGGCTCGTGACACCCAAAACCGCTCCATCCAAGCCGAAGGACTCCTCATGCGGTTCGCGCTCATCGTCGAACACCCCGATCGCGTGAGGCCGAGCCCAGCAGGTCTGACCGACGAACAGGAGCCCGAGCAGTTCGTCATGCTTGATGCCGGGTGTCTCAGCGATGCCTCTCGGCTGGCCAACCGGCTTGACGGTGGGTCGGCGCTGCTACGGATACACGTGACTGAGGCGCGCCCGGCACCCCACTCGACGGAGATCTTCCTTCCGCCGCGGCAAACCGCGATTGTCAGCCTCATTCACGATGCGAGCCTTCTGGGAATCGCCGTCGGCGCTCTGATAACGGGTGACGAGCCCACTGCATGTCCCGGCTCGATGCGGGATGGCATTGCCAGCGATCTCAACGGTCTGGGTTACCGGGTCCGCACCGATCCCCAGGTGGAGCTGGCTGATCAATCATCTCGAGAGCGAGTGGAGTTGCCCCAATGAACGACGTGATCGACGCCGATCGGCTCGTTGGGTTGGTGAAGGATCTGATCCGCCTCGACTCGTCGAACCCGCCGGGTGGGGAAAGTGAGGTGGCGAGACACCTCGCAGGCGTCATGGAGGATCTCGGCGCAAGGGTCGAACTGATATCGGCTGGTGACGGCCGGGATTCGGTTGTCGCCACCGTAGCCGGCAAGGACCCGACCCGAACCCTTGCGGTCAACGGCCACATCGACGTCGTGCCGGTCACAGGCCAGACGTGGACGCGCGATCCCTTTACCCCGGAGGTGCGTGGGGACAGACTGTATGGCCGCGGTGCGTGTGACATGAAGGGCGGCATCGGCGCCGCGATCGAGGCGATTCGCGCACTGCGCGATCATGATTCATTGCCCAGTACGAATGTAGCCTTTCATCTCGTCGCCGACGAGGAGACCGGTGGGATCTTCGGAACGCAATGGCTGATGGATCGCGGCCACCTCGCGGCCGACGCGTGTTTGGTACCCGAGCCAACAGGATTGCACGTGGGGGTGGCCGAGCGCGGCGCGCTGTTCGCGAGGATCACCGTGCACGGCCGAGGGGGCCACGGCAGCGTTCCTGACTCCGGGGTGTCCGCGGTCGCCGGCGCCGCGCGAGTGGTCGACGCACTACACCTGCGTGACTTCGGCGTCGAGCATCCGCTGCTCGGCCGCACCACCTGTAACGTCGGGAAGATCTCAGGCGGTGCGGCGCCGAATGTCATTGCTGAGTCCTGTGTTATCGAGGTGGACCGCCGACTGCTGCCGGGCGCGTCGCGCGACTCGGCAGTCAAGGAACTTCTGGATGTTGTCGAATCACTCGACCCGCCAGTCGATATCGACGCCGAGGCCATCGTGTTTGTCGAGGCGTCTGAGATCGACCGGGCGCATCCCGTCGTTGAGTGGATCGACCAGATCGCACGGTCTGTGCGGACTGATTCGGAGATCGTCGGCAGCATGCTGGGCAGCGATGCCCGCTTCTACCGCAACGCCCTTTCGATCCCGACAGTACTGCTCGGGCCGGGAGACATCGCCCAGGCGCACACCGCGGACGAATGGGTGTCCCTGACCGATTTGACGGACGCCGCCCACATCTACCTCCGCGCCTTCCAATCGTTTCGATAGCACCGTGTCAAGACGCGGATGACCGACAAAACACGGGACTGACTGAACTCTGAAAGGACTGTCATGGAGTTGCTGAGAAACTATATCGGTGGGACATGGGTAGAACCGCTGGGTACCGACTCTGTACAGAGAGCCGACCCCTTCACGGGAATGATCCAACTGGAGGTGCCCGTCAGCTCTGCCGCCGATGTCGACATGGCGGTGAAGTCCGCTGGCGCGGCCCAACTCTCGTGGTCGGAAATGGGACTGGCCGCCCGGTTGGATGCCCTGAATCAGTTTGCGGACGCGCTCGAGGCCTCGGCGGTCGACCTGGCCGGGACCGAGAGCCGCGAGATGGGCAAACCGGTCGATATCGGTACCCAGTTCCTGCTGTCGGGTGTCGGCGTGTTCCGCGAGTCCCTACGGGAGGCGTTGACCTACCCCTTTGAAGAGCAGTACGGCGGTAACGACGAGATCAGAACCGTGACCAGGCACACTCCGCTGGGTGTGGTGGCCCTGATCGTGCCCTGGAACTTCACCGTCGCAGCCATATTGCTGAGTCTTGGACCGATCCTCGCGGCAGGCAATACCGTCGTCGTCAAACCGTCCGAGAAGGCGACGCCATCGGCAGTGCACATGCTGGAGTGCTGCCCGCTTCCGCCGGGGGTCATCAACCTGGTCGTCGGCGACGGCCGGACAGGGGCGTCACTCACTGAGCATCCCGACATCGCGCTGGTGAACTTCACTGGATCGGTGGGCGCCGGCCAGCGAGTCGCACAGGCCTGTGCTGCGCGGTTCACCCGGGCCACACTGGAACTCGGCGGCAAGGACGCCGCGGTCGTCGATGACGGGGTGGATGTGGCCGCTGTCGCGGCGCAGCTGGCGTACGCGGCCTTCGTGAACTCGGGCCAGATCTGCACTTCGATCGAGCGCGTCTACGTCGTCGAGGAGATCGCGGATGCCCTGATCGCCGCTTTGACCGCCGAGGCGCAGCGATATGTCCCGGGTGAACGTTCCTCAGCCGACCAGGTTTCGCTCGGACCCATGGTTGATGCCCACCAACGCAACATCGTTCGATACCACGTCGAGGACGCCCGCGCCAAGGGCGCCAGGATCCTCGTTGGCGGCGAAGCCCCCGATGTGCCGGGCTACTACTTCCCCGCCACGGTGATCTCGGATACCACCTCCGACATGCTCATCATGAGAGACGAGACATTCGGGCCGGTGTTGCCGGTCCAGGTGGTCGCGAGCTTTGAGGAGGGGCTGGCGAGGGCCGCCGAGTCCGACTTCGGCCTTGCTGCCACCATATTCACCGAGGATCGGAATCATGTGGACGCCGCGTTGCGCCTCCCGGTCGGGATGGTGTGGATCAACCAGTGGCAAGGCAGCGGCCTGCTGCGGATGTTCGAGCCTGCGCGGGCGAGTGGGTCTGGCCTCACCGGTGGCCGTGCCGCGTTTGACGCGGCCACTCGCGGCGTGTCGATCAGCATCCCCGAGCGACTGACCTAGTCCTCGACACCGAAAAGACAAACCCTGGCGCGGTATCTGCTCCTGCGCGGCCGGGGCGGTGTCGCTTGATGACTCAGCGGCGAGTTCTGCCGCTCTCACCGCGATTGATGTGCGGGCGAACAGTGGAAGGCGCAGCCGGACTGCGGTTCCAGCCTGCAGCAGGGGATTTCGCGTGCTGGCGTGCGGCCGCTGCCAGCCCCGAATGTCGAGCGCCACCTCCCGTGTGCGGTGGCATCGGCGAAGCGACATAGGCAGGGAAGAGTTTTATACGTAAGCAACTACGTACGTATAAGAATCCGTAGTTGGACTGATGTGCGCGATACGTGTTTGCGCGAGTGTGATCCGCATCATTCGAACGTGAACGCACTCACTCGTGGATTGCGATGGCTTGGAGGCCGAATGCAACTGGTCGAACGCTCATTCCTCAGTGGCGTCGCCGCGAAGCCATTTCGCGGGTTCGGTGGCTTCGTCGCGATGGCGCTCGAAACGTTTGCGCGCATGTTCCGGTGGCCCTTCCCCTGGCGTGAGTATTTGCTGCAGACCTGGTTCGTCGCCCGTGTGTCGCTGGTGCCTGCACTGATGCTCTGCCTGCCATTCATCGTGTTGACCGTCTTCACCTTCAACGTGCTGCTCATCGAGTTCGGTGCGGCCGACTTCTCGGGCACTGGCGCCTCGATCGGTGCCATCAACCAGTCGGGCCCGATTGTGACAGTGCTTGTGGTTGCAGGGGCGGGCGCCACGGCGATGTGCGCCGATCTCGGTGCGCGAACCATCCGGGACGAACTCGATGCTCTACGGGTTATGGGAGTCGACCCGATTCACTCGCTGGTAGTGCCTCGGGTCCTGGCTGCGACCACGGTGGCACTGCTCCTGTCGTCACTCGTCGGTCTGGTCGGGCTTGCCGGCGGGTTCATCTTCTCGGTGTTCTTTCACAACGTCACCCCGGGTGCGTTCGTGGCGGGGATGACGCTGATAACGGGAGTGAGCGACGTCGTGGTGGCGCTGATCAAGGCAGCCCTGTTCGGGCTGACCGCCGGGTTGATCGCCTGTTATAAGGGCATTTCCGTGGGGGGCGGTCCCGCCGGGGTTGGCAACGCCGTGAACGAGACCGTGGTGTTCTCCTTCGTTGCGCTGTTCGTGATCAACGTGATCGTCACCGCCGTGGCCTTCCAGGCGACGTCATGACCGCTAGTTCGGCTCGTATACCGCGGGTTTCGCGGATCGGCAGGTGGGTTCGGGCGGTCGACGACGCTGCGGATCGAATCGGTGCGCAGGCTCAGTTCTACTTCAAGACAGTCACCTCCATCGGTGATGCGATCACGCGATACACCGCTGAGACCATCCGCCTGGTGGCCGCGATGAGTCTGGGCACGGGTGCACTCGTAATGATCGGCGGCACCACGGCGATCGTCGGATTTCTGACGTTGTCGACCGGCGCCCTCGTCGCAGTCCAGGGATACAACCAGTTCTCCCAAGTGGGGGTCGAGGCACTAGTCGGATTCGCCTCGGCGTTCTTCAACGTGCGATTGATCGCACCGTTGACTGCGGGCGTGGCGATGGCGGCGACGATCGGGGCTGGGGCGACCGCACAGATGGGGGCGATGCGGATCAGTGAGGAGATCGATGCGCTGGAGGTGATGGGCATCCGCTCGGTGGCATACCTGGCGTCGACCAGGGTCGTGGCCGGTGTCATGGTGGTGATCCCGGTGTACTGCGTTGCCGTGATGGCGTCGTTCTTCGCCGCCCGCTTTGGCACGACCTTCTTGTACGGGCAGTCGACCGGTGTCTACGATCACTACTTCTACACCTTCCTCTCTCCTTCGGACCTGTTGTGGTCGTTCGCAATAGCGCTGGTGATGGCATTGGTGATCATGATGGTGCACACCTATTACGGCTATACCGCGTCAGGCGGTCCTGCTGGGGTCGGAGAAGCCGTCGGCCGCGCGGTGCGGACCTCACTGATCACCGCCTCGGTGGTAGTCCTGTTCATGTCACTGGCCATCTACGGTCAGTCCGGCAACTTCACCTTGGCGGGTTGAGCGCGATGGCCACGAAATCGGAGGAGGGTCGCGCACACCGCAGGTGGTGGGCGGTCGCGCTGTTCACGGTGATAGCCGCGTTCATCTACACGACGATGGGCATGTTCACCAACAAGTTCAACGCGTACATCCCGGTGACCCTGGTGTCTGACCGCTCCGGGTTGGTCATGGAGACGGGCGCCAAGGTCAAGTTGCGCGGTGTGCCAGTGGGTGAGGTCGGCGCCGTCACCGGAGGCAAGAACTCAGTCAGCCTGCAACTGAAGTTGTTCCCCGATCAAGTCAAGTTCGTTCCGGCCAATGTCGAGGCTCGTATTCAAGCCACCACCATCTTCGGTGCGAAGTACGTGGAACTTGTCTATCCCAGCGGCCCCAGTGCGAATCGACTGGCCCCAGGCGCCGTGCTGCGATCAGACAACGTGAGCACCGAAGTCAACACGGTTTTCGAGAATCTGGTGGAAGTGCTCGACCGGATCGACCCCGCGAAGCTCAACGCAATCCTGTCGGCACTGGCACAGGGAGTGCGGGGACAGGGTGAGCGTATCGGGGAGGCCACCACCGGGCTCAATCAAGTGCTGTTGGAGATCAACCCGCGAGCGGAGACCATCCGCGGAGACTTCCGCTCGCTCAAGGGATTCGCCGACACGTACAGTGCGGCGGCCCAGAACATCCTGACTGCTCTGGATGCGGCGAGCACCACCAGTGAGACCGTCACGAAGCAGGCCAAGGAGCTGGACGCCTTGCTGATCAACCTCATCGGCTTCTCCGACAGTGGCGTGAACCTGCTTGCGCCCAACCGGGACAACTTCATCCAGGCGATCAACAGCCTAGAGCCGACGACAGCCCTACTGGCGAAGTACAACCCTGCCTACACCTGCCTGCTGGTCGGCGCCAAGACCCTGCTCGACACCGGCTACTACGGAGTCGCCGGCGGAGACAACGGAAAATCGCTGATCGTCGATGCCGCACTGCTATTCGGCGACGACCCGTACCGGTACCCCGACAATCTGCCCATCATTGGCGCCAAGGGTGGCCCAAGCGGAAAGCCGGGCTGCGGTTCGCTACCTGACGTCGCCAAGAACTTCCCCGTCCGCAGCCTCGTCACCAACACCGGATGGGGCACCGGAGTCGACAACCGACCCAACCCCGGGATCGGCCGGCCGTTCTACAACAACTTCCTCCCGACCACCCGCGGCAATCCCGAACCCCCGACGTTGCGTGGTCAGGATCGAGGTCCCGCGCCGGGCCCGATTCCCTATCCGGGTGCTCCCGCCTACGGTGCGCCGATGTACGCCCCGGACGGCACCCCGCTCTACCCCGGCCTACCTCCAGCGCCGCCACCCATGTCGGCGCCCGAGCCTGGCCCGCCGCCACCGGGAACGGAGCCCTTCGTGGTCCCCAATCCGGCTGAAGTGCAGCCGAACCCGCCAGCGACACCGCCTCCGGTGCCGGCGGCACCGTCTCCATGAGCGCGCTGAAGTCCCCCGCCAACTCGGACCGAGGAAGGACACTTTGAAAGACAACCTGTTTGGTGTCGCCGCGCGACTCGCCGTCTTCGTCACGGTGTGCCTGCTGGGGTGTTTTGCCCTCCTCGCCATATATGCGCAGTTCCGCTTCCAAGCGGGCAAGACCTACACGGCTGTCTTCACCAACGTCAGCGGGCTCGCCGACGGGAACTTCGTCCGCGTCGCGGGCGTCGAGGTCGGCAAGGTCACCCGCATCTCGGTCAACCAGGACAACACGGCGTCGGTCCAGTTCAACGCCAACGACGCCGTCATCCTGACCGAGGGCAGTCGCGCGGCCATCCGCTACGACAACTTGATCGGCGATCGATACCTTGAACTGCTCGAAGGAGCAGGTGGCACCAGACAACTCGCGCCGAATGCCACCATCGGGTTGGACCGCACCACTCCCGCTCTAGACCTCGACGCGCTCATCGGCGGCTTTCGGCCGCTGTTCAGTGCGTTGGATCCCGACAAGGTCAACGCCCTGTCCGGTGAACTGATCTCGGCGTTTCAGGGTCAAGGCGCTTCTGTCGGATCGTTTCTCACCCAGACCGCAGCGCTGACCAGCACGCTGGCCGACCGCGATGAACTCATCGGGCAGGTCGTGATCAACCTGAACACCGTGCTCGGCTCGCTCGCCGGTCAGGGTGACCAGTTCGCCAAGGCGGTCGACTCCTTGTCGTCGCTGGTGGCCGGTCTGGCGGAACGCAAACAGGACCTCAGCGACGGACTGGCGCACGCCAACGCAGCGTCGGCGTCCATCAGCGACCTACTTGCCCAGGCCCGCGTGCCACTGAAGGAAACGGTGACCCAGACCGATCGAGTGGCAACGACGGTGCTCAACGACAAGGACTTCTTCGACGACTTCCTCAACACGCTGCCCGACGCCTACAAGGTGCTCGGCCGCCAGGCGCTGACCGGCGACTACTTCAGCTTCTATCTCTGCGACCTGGTGCTCAAACTCAACGGAAAGGGTGGGCAACCCGTGTACGTCAGGCTGGCCGGACAGGACTCGGGCAGGTGCACGCCGCGATGAAACCCATCTCCGAACGCAACCCGGTGGTGCTCGGCGTCATCGGTGCGGTGGTACTCGCCGCGGTGGCGATTGGCGCACTTCAGTTCAGGGGCCTGCTCTCCATGACGAGGGCACACACCTACTCGGCGTACTTCGCCGACGCGGGCGGACTGAAAACCGGTGCCGCGGTCCAGGTTGCGGGCTACCAGGTCGGGGAGGTCAAGTCCATCGCGTTGGTGGACTCGCAGGCTTTGATCACATTCAACGTCGACGACGACATCCGTGTGGGTGATCGCTCCGAGGCCGCGATCAAAACCAAGGCGCTGCTCGGTTCCAAGGTGCTTGAGGTGACGCCACGTGGCGACGGCTCGCAGAGCAACACGATTCCGTTGGAACGCACCACGTCGCCCTATCAGCTTCCTGACGCACTCGGTGACCTCTCGGCGACCATCAGCGGACTCAACACCGACCAGCTGTCCGACTCGCTGTCGGTGCTGGCGCAGACCTTCGCCGACACCCCGCCCCAGATCCAAGCCGCCGTAGCCGGCGTCGCGCGCTTCTCCGCGACCCTCAACGAACGCGATGCCCACCTGCGATCGCTGCTGAGCAACGCCAATAGAGCGACCGAAATTCTGGCTCAACGCAGCGACGACATTGTCAGCCTGGTCTCCAACACCAACGCACTGCTGGTTCAGCTGGAGGGCCAGAGCAGCGCCCTCGATGAGCTCTCGCACAACTTCTCGGCCCTCAGCCACCAGCTGACCGCATTGATCGACGACAACCGCGCGACGCTCAAACCCGCGCTGGACCGGCTCAACGGTGTGCTCACCATCGTCGACAACCGCAAGGCCAAGGTGCAGGAGGCACTCAAGGGTCTGCGTGACTACGCGACGTCACTGGGCGAATCGGTGTCGTCGGGCCCGTTCTTCAAGGCGTATCTGGCCAACCTGCTGCCGGGCCAACTCGTGCAGCCCTTCGTCGATGCCGCGTTCTCTGACCTCGGTCTGGACCCGAACGTGCTACTTCCCTCGCAGCGCGTCGACCCGCAGATCGGACAACCCGGCACCCCCGCGTTGCCGATACCGTTCCCGCGGACCGGTCAGGGCGGCGAGCCGAGGGTGACGCTGCCCGACGCGATCACCGGCAACCCGGGCGACCAGCCGTGCCTGGGGTCCGGCCCCGGCTGTTACCCCTACCGGGAACCGCCGCCAGCGCCTCCACCGGGAGGTCCGCCCCCCGGGCCGCCCGCCAACGTCGCCCCCGCCCCCATACCCACACCCGTCTTGCAGCTGGCACCCGATGAGGTGCCTGCCGCAGCCACCGATCCGGCGGCCCCGACTAGCCCAGAGGCAAGCCAATGAGCTCACGTAAATGGCGGCTCGGATTGGCCGGCGTGCTGGTGTTCGTTCTCGTCGCCGGATTTCTCGTCATCCAGCGCGACGGGTCTGGCGTCGGACGAACTCACCTGGTCGCCTACTTCGACAACAGCAACGGGATCTTCGTGGGCGACGAGGTGCGCATCGTGGGCGTGCCGGTCGGCAGGATCGACAGGATCGAACCGCAACCGATGCAGGTCAGGATCAGCTTCTGGCTCGACGATCGGTACAAGGTGCCGGCTGACGCCAAGGCGGTGATCCTCTCGCCGTCGTTGGTGACCTCACGCGCCATCCAGCTGACCCCCGCCTACACCTCCGGGCCGGTGATGGCCGATAACACCGTCATCGACCGTGACCGCACCGCCGTACCAGTGGAGTTCGACGACTTCCGTCAACAACTCCAAAAGCTCAACGACGCCCTACAGCCGACGCAGCCGGGAGGCGTCAGCCCGCTCGGCGAGTTGGTCAAGACCACCGCCAACAACGTGCGCGGCCAAGGCGCATCCATCCGAGATGCGATTATCAAACTCTCGCAAGCGATCTCGGCGCTAGGCGACCACAGCACCGATCTCTTCGGCACGCTGAGGAATCTCTCGTTGCTGGTGTCTGCCCTGGAGGGCTCCTCCGACGTGCTCGCCCAGCTGAACGTGAACCTCGCGTCCGTCACGCACCTGGTGGCCAACGATCCCAACGAGGTCGGCAACGCCGTGCGTGATCTCGGTGATCTCGCTGGGGATCTCGCCGGATTCGTGAACGAGAACCGCGAGTCGTTGGGCATCACGGCAGACAAACTCGCCTCGGTGTCGCAGGCATTGCACGAGAGCATCCCCGACCTCAAGGAAGTGCTGCACGTTGCCCCCAACACCCTGCAGAACTTCGTCAACATCTATCAGCCCGCCCAGGGCACGCTGACGGGTGCGTTGTCCGTTAACAACCTCCAGAACCCGATCACGTTCCTATGCGGCGCAATCCAGGCGGCCTCTCGCATGGGTGCAGAACAATCGGCCAAATTGTGCGCGCAGTATCTCGCGCCGATCGTCAAGAACCGACAGCTCAACTTTCCGCCGCTGGGACTCAACCCGATCGTCGGTGCCACTGCCCGGCCCAATGAACTGACCTACAGCGAGGATTGGATGCGCCCGGACTACGTGCCGCCGCAGCCGCCGGCCGTTGCTGCCTCATCGACTGATGCGCAGGCGCCGTTGGCCGCCGAGGCGCCGATGCCGTCGCAGTCCACGCCGACGAATCCATCCGGCGGCCTCGCCGGAATGATGGTCCCATCCGGAGGTGGCCAATGACTGTTCCGCGCTCACGCAGGATAGTCGCCGGTTGTGCCATCGCGATCGCAGTGACGGGGTCCTCGGGCTGCGCTTGGCAGGGACTGAACTCACTGCCGCTACCGGGCACCGCCGGCGGCGGGAATGACGCGTTCACCATCCAGGCCCAGTTGCCCAACGTCACCAACCTGCAACCGAATTCCCGCGTTCGCGTGGGTGACGTCACCGTCGGCAACGTCACGAAGATTGACATGCAGGGTTGGCACGCGCTGCTGACGATTTCACTCGACAGTGACGTCGACCTGCCGGCCAACAGCACAGCAAAACTGGGCCAAACCAGCCTGTTCGGTTCTCTGCACATCGAGCTGGCGCCCCCCACGGACGCTCCGCCAGAAGGCAGACTGCGCAGCGGATCGCTGATCCCCCTATCGGCCGCGGGGACCTACCCAAGCACCGAGCAGACGCTGGCGGCGGTGTCGCTGGTACTCAACGGCGGGGGAGTTGGTCAAGTCCAGGACATCACCGAAGCGCTCAGCTCGGCGTTCGCCGGACGCTCCGGTGATCTGCGTAGCCTGGTCAATCAACTCGACACCTACGTCGGACACCTCAATGACCAGAAGCACGACATCATCGCCGCGGCAGAGAGTCTCAACAACCTGATCGGCCAGATCGCCGAGCAGAAACCGGTCGTCGACAGAGCCCTCAAGACCATTCCCGAAGCGTTGGCCGTGCTCAACGACCAACGCCAGGCCATCGCCGACGCCGTCACCCAGCTGGGCAAATTCGCCGCGCTGGCCGGCGATTCGATCAACCAGACCAAGGCTGCGCTGGTCCGTGAACTGACCGACCTCGCCCCCGTGCTGAAGTCCTTGGCCGACGCCGGCCCAGCGCTGACCCGCGCCCTGAGCGTGCTGCCCACCTACCCGTTCCCCAAGGAGACGCTCACCAACTGGGCGCGCGGCGACTACGCCAATCTGACCGCAATCATCGACCTGACGTTGAGCCGGCTGGACTCGTCGTTCCTCACCGGCACCCGGTTCGAGGGCAGTCTCACCGAGCTGGAACTGCAGTGGGGCCGCACTATCGGGCAGCTGCCCAGCCCCTACACCGCTGGGAATCCGTTGGTCGTTCCCTATCGTGCCGATGAAGGACCCTAATTATGTATCTGCCCAGGCGCGTCGTCGTTCAGATGGCGATCTTCACCACCGGCACCCTGGTGGCCCTCTCCGTGATGGCCTTCCACTACATGGGGCTGCCCAATTTTCTCTTCGGAGTCGGCCACTACCGAGTCACCCTGAACCTGCCCACAACCGGTGGCCTGTACCCCAGCGGCAACGTGACCTACCGCGGGACCGAAGTCGGTCGAGTCGAAAGTGTCGCACTGACCGGGACGGGTGTTAACGCGACTCTGTCGTTGGAGTCCGGTGTGGACATTCCCGCCGACCTGGACGCCGAAGTGCACAGCCAGTCCGCGATCGGGGAGCAGTTCGTCGCCTTGCGGCCGCGAAGCGACAACGGTCCGCTGCTCCAGAACGGTGATGTCATTCCCGTCGACCGGACCTCCGTCCCGCCCGACATCAACTCGCTGCTCGATGCCACCAACCGGGGTATTGAGGCGATTCCGCACGACGACCTCAAGACCGTCATCGATGAGGGCTACACCGCTGTCGGCGGCCTCGGCCCCGAGCTCTCCCGGTTGGTCAAGGGCACCACCGCACTGGCGATCGACGCGCGCAAGAACCTCGATGCCCTGATCGCCCTGACCGATCGGTCCCAACCCGTGCTGGACTCCCAAACCAACACGTCGAACTCGATTGCGGCCTGGGCGGCCAACATCGCCACCGTCACCGGGGAGTTGAAGGCGCAAGATCCCGCGGTGTCCAAGCTGTTGGACGAGGGGCCCAGTGCCGTCGATGCCAGCCGTGCACTGCTCGACCGGTTCCAACCGTCGCTGCCGGTCTTGCTGAACAACCTGGTGAGCCTCAACGACGTAGCCCTCTCCTACCGGGCCGATCTCGAGCAGCTCCTGGTGCTGCTGCCGCAGGGGATCTCGATTCTGCAGGGTGCCGGCCTCGCCAACCGAGACACCAAACAGGCCTATGAGGGTGCCTTTCTGTCGTTCAACCTCAACCTCAACCTGCCACCGGCCTGCCTCACTGGATTCCTGCCTCCACAACAGCAACGGGTGCCCACCGACGTGGACTATCCGGCGCGACCGGATGGCAACCTGTACTGCCGGGTGCCACAGGACTCGCCGTTCAACGTTCGCGGTGCCCGCAACATCCCCTGTGAAACCAAACCCGGGAAGCGCGCACCCACCGCGGCGATGTGCGAGGGCGACGAGAACTATGTGCCGCTCAACGATGGCTACAACTGGAAGGGCGACCCCAACGCCACGTTGTCCGGACAACCGATTCCCCAGTCCTATGGCAGCACACCGGATCCCGGCACGCTCCCGGCGGCGGCGGCGCCGCAGCAGCCGCCGATCGCTATCGCCGAGTACGACCCCAGCACCGGGAGCTACATCGGACCCGATGGTCATCGCTACACCCAGACCGACCTGGGCTCGAACACAGACAAGCGTCAATCGTGGCAGGACATGATCCTGCCGCCGAAGGGATCGTGACCCGTTGCCGGACGTAGCGCAGGACTCCGCTGAGCCCACCGAACCCCCGGAAGGGGATCATCGGGCCAAACGCTTGTGGCGACGGATCACGCCGCTGAGACTGGCGCTTCTGGTCGGTCTGACGATGGCGCTGGGCCTCGCGGTTCTCATCGGCGTGTTGGGGGTGCGCGCCTACCACGCGCATGAGGACGCGCAGCTTCGCGCGGTGTACCTGCAGGTCGGACGCCAAGGTGCAGTCAACCTCACCACCATCGACTGGCAACACGCCGATGTTGACGTACAACGCATCCTCAGCACAGCAACCGGCCCGTTCCACGACGACTTCTCCCGGCGATCACAACCTTTCGTCGATGTGGTCAAGAAGGTGCAGTCCATCTCCACCGGAACCGTCGCCGCAGCAGGACTGGAGTCCTCAACCGACACCGAGGCGCGGGTGCTCGTCGCTGTGAACGTCGAGACCATCACCAACGAGGCGCCCGAACCGGCATTGCGCGCATGGCGCATGCGCATCTCGGTACAGAACGTGGGTGACGACGTGTTGGTATCCAACGTGGAGTTCGTGTCGTGACCGAGTCGTTGGTCGATGACCCGGTGTACCCGGACATCGAAGCGGTCGATCCAGCGACACCGCCACGGCGCTCGAGATGGCGCGATCGCTCCGTCAATATCGTTCTGCCGCTGGTGGTTATGAGCCTGGCCGCGGGGGCGGGATACCTCAGGTATCTAGACGGCTCGGATCAGGTCGCACAAGCCGCGGCTCTCTCCTCCGTGGCCGCCGCCACTGACGGCGCCATCGCACTCCTGTCATATCGGCCTGACACCGCTGAGACAACCCTTGCGGACGCCAGTGACCTTCTGACAGGCCCGTTTCGGGACTCGTACACGTCGTTGACCAACGAGGTGGTCATCCCCGGGGCGAAGGAGCGAAACATCTCGGCCACCGCGACCGTGCCAGCCGCGGCATCGGTTTCAGCGACCGCGAATCATGCGGTCGTCCTGGTCTTCGTCGACCAGGCCGTCATCGTCGGTGACGACGCACCATCGGCCACATCGTCGGCGGTGCAAGTCACCCTCGACAAGATTGGCGACCGTTGGCTCATATCGGGTTTCGATCCCAAATGAGATCGTCACGAAGCCGCAGGCGACCCACTGCTGGCATCACGGCAGCGCTCACCGGCGCCGTCCTCAGCGCCGTGGGATTCTTGGCTATCGGTGCGACCCTCCGTGCAGCGCCGGTGCACGCCGACGAGGTGGCCTATCTGCTCAACGTCACCGTGCGGCCTGGCTACAACTTCGCCAGTGCCGGCGACGCCCTGGCATACGGTCATGGAATCTGCGAGAGGATCGCCGGCGGGACCGCCTACGGGGATCTCATCAGCGATGTCAAGGCCCACTTCGCCAACACCGACGAGTTCCAAGCCTCCTACCTGGTGAGCCAGGCGGCCAATGAGATCTGTCCGGCCCAGATCTGGCAGCTACGCACCTCTGCGGCCGGATATCAGCCGCCCCCACTTTGACTTTCACGGTGACACACTGAAGGGGACTACATGAATGCGCGTCCGCGAACAACTGGGCTGATGGCGTCGGTGTTGATGCTCGCAGTCGGCGGGGTCCTGCAGGCGGCACCGGCGTCTGCGAACAACAAACGACTCAACAACAGCGTCGTTGCCAACGTCTACACCATCCAACACCAGGCGGGTTGTACCAACGATATTCGCGTCAACCCACAACTTCAGTTGGCCGCCCAATGGCATACCAACGACGTACTGAACAATCGGCGTCTCGACGCGGACCTCGGATCCGACGGGTCCACCCCGCAAGACCGTGCCCGTGCGGCCGGTTTCAAGGGGACCGCCTCCGAGACCGTGGCGATTAACTCGGCGCTGGCCATCAGCGGCATCGAGATCATGAACAGCTGGTACCACCGGCCCGACTACATGGCCATCATGTCCAACTGCGCCAACACCGAAATCGGTGTCTGGTCAGAGAATAGCCTCGACCGCACCGTCGTCGTCGCGGTCTACGGTCAACCGGCGACGTAGGGAGCCGCTCGGCGCCAACGAGACGGCTTTCAGCGACGGGTGTCCGAAGCGAGTCGAAGTGACTATCATCACTGTCTCGGACACCAACGGAAGGTGCTAGATGCGTGGCGGCAACTTTGCCAACGGTCGGCTTCCCGAAGATCCCACCCCGTTTGTCGGACGTTCCACGGAAGTTGCCATCGCTGCCGACAAGTTGCGCACAGCCCGGCTCGTCTCGTTTGTGGGAATCGGAGGGATCGGCAAGACCAGACTGGCGAAGGCGGTCGCCAAACGCTCGGCGGAAGACTACGAAGACGGTGTCCACTTCGCTGACCTGTCGGTAGCCAGCAGTGACCAGTTGGTTGAGCACGCCATCCTCAATGCCCTGGGCCTGGATAGCTCTCCCGCTGCCTCGCTGCGAAACCTCCTCGAAGAGGAGGCGTGCCTGCTGGTCCTGGATCGCTGTGAAGGCGTGGTCGCGGCACTCGCGCCGATCGTCGACGAGTTGATCGCGTGGTGTCCCGGGGTGAAGATTCTGGTCACTACTCGCACGGAACTCGGTGTGGCAGGGGAGAACATCTACGTCGTGCCCCCGATGTCCACGGAGTCGCCTGACGGCGATGGGATCAGCGACGCCGCGGAACTCTTCATGGCGAGGTCACAGGCACTCACCGGGCGTCCAGTGTCCCAGGCGAGTTTCCACGACATCGACGCCCTGTGCCGTCACCTCGATGGGATTCCGCTGGCTATCGAACTGGCTGCGGGGCGCAGTCGCTCAATGACCGCGCTCGAAATCCGTACGCATCTGGATCAGCGGTTTGAGATTCTGAGCGATGCCCCGGGAGGCGCGTCGCACCAGGCCAGCCTGGAATCCGTGCTGGTCTGGACCTGGGAGCGGTGCACGCCGGCCGAACAAGAGCTCTGGATGTCCATGTCGGTGTTTCGTGGCGCCGTCGCCGCCGATGTGATCGCGGCCGTCCAGGGCGTCACCGTGGACGCGGACCTTCTCAAGACGGTGGATCGGCTCACGGCGAAGTCGATTCTGATCAGTGAGCAGACCTCGGCGACCCGGTATCGGCTCTTGGACACAGTCAGCACCTTCGGATCGTTGAAGGCGCAGATCGTGCTCGGTGACGAGGTGGTCACTCAGATGCGGGACCGGCATCTCGACTACTGCGTCAGTGCGGCGCGTGTGGCGTTCGAGAACTGGTTCGGCTCGGATCAGCGTCCCATTCTGGCCGGTCTCGAGAACTCGATCGGCAACTTCCGCGCAGCGTTCGACTGGTCAATCGCCGACGAGTCGCGCGCCCACAAGGCGGCGGAGCTCTATGCGCATCTGTGGCCGTACTGGATTGCTGGGGGCCACATCAAGGAGAGCTTGATCTGGGCCGATCGGCTCGGAGATCGGACCGAGCCCGACGCGTCCGAGATGTGCTTGCTGCTGCTCACAAAGGGCTGGTCGCAACTCCTGGGCGGCCTACGCGTCGAGGCGGAGGAATCGCTGGGGCAGTGCCACGAACTGGCGCTTCTCGCGGACTGCGCCGACGAGGCGTATCTGTCGAAGGGTCTGCTTGGCAGCTGCCTCACACTTCGTGGCCACCACAGTGAGGGCATCGCTCTACTTCAGAATGCCCTCAGCGGTGCCTATGGGAAGGTTCGGCCATGGGCGCTCACCCTTCTGCTCGAACTCAACGCGGAGTTGCGGGCGCTCTATGGCGACCGCCGCGTCGCCCTGGAGCAGTGCGATGAGTGCGAGCGGATATGCCTGGCGGATGGTGACGTCTGGTGCCGAGGATTGGTGTCCTGGGTGCGGTCCCTCGTCCACTATCTGGAGGGGGAGTACACCCAGGCGTACGCCGAAGCGCGACGGACATTGCAACTGAAGGCCTCGGTACAGGATTTTCTCGGCGTGGCATTGGCGACCGAAGTGGTCGCTTGGTCGCTGGCGATGCAGGGGGAGTACTCACTTGCCGCAGTACTGCTGGGGATGACCGGGCACTACTGGAAGTACTCGGGCAGTGATCTGCTCATCGGCATCGATGTGCTCTCCGCACAACGGATCCGTGTCCTCGAACGATCGTCTGCGGAGCTGGGTGCCGACGCCGTCGAAATGCAGACCCGGATCGAGCCGAGGATGGCTCTGGTGAACTTTCCCGAGATCGTTGCCACGTTTGCCGCGCGGCAGCTACCCGCGGTCGGCTCGCCCGACGCGCGCGCCCATGGGGCGGTTGGCATGGGTAGGCCCACTGGCGTCGACGCGCAGCCCGCGCCGCTGACGGGCGCCCTGACCCGCCGCGAGACAGAAGTGGCGCAACTTATCGCACAGGGTAAGACGAACCGAGAGATCGCCAACATCCTGTTCATCGGTATCCGCACCGTGGACACTCACGTCGCCAACGTGCTGCGCAAGCTCAACGTGGCACGGCGGGTTGAGGTCGCGCGCCTGATCATGCTGTCGGAGGGTTCTCGGGCCTCTGGCTGATGGGGAGGCCGGCCGCTCAGCGCAGGTTGGCGTGCAGCCGCCGCACCTGGTCCTCGGTGACGCCGACGGCGTCGAGGTACTTCGCCACCGACCCGTACTCCTCGTCGATCACCCGAAAAACGGTGTGCAGGTACACCTCTCGTACGCCAAGCACCTCGTCGGTCAGCTGCGCCTCGGCGAAGGTCTCGATCTCCTTGGTCTGCTCATCGGTGCGCTTGCGCAGCGACTCGAGGATCTGTTCCTTGAGCGGCGGTATCGCATCGTTGCTGCGCAGGTAATCGACCATCACCGCGTCGCGATCGACGCCCACCGCCTGAAGTGCCACCGCGACGGTGAAACCCGTGCGGTCCTTACCCGCGAAGCAGTGCGCCAGCACCGGACGGCCATCGGCCAGTAGCGAGATCAGCTGGCGGACAGCGGATTGCGCACCGGGCAAGCCCGGGTACTTGGCGTACTCGTCGGTCATGTATCGGCCGGCCACGACGGCAACGTCCTCGCCGGTGCTGGAGGCCAGGGACTGCTCGAACGCCTGCTCGTGTGGCGCCTGCTCGCCGAGTTCACGGAATGGCAGTCGGTGAATCGACACCTCTCGGGGCACCAGGCCCGCACCGCGCCGTTCGACCTCACGGTCCGACCGGAGATCGGCGACATCGGCGATGCGGAGGTCGAGCAGCGCCGACCGGCCACCGTCATCCAGCCTGCTCAGCTCGCTGGAGCGGTAGAGCCTGCCGGGCCGAATACCCGTCTCCTCAGCGACATCACGAAAGTTCCAGGCACCCGACAGTTCGTCGCCATGGGATCCCATTACGCGATCACCGCCGTGCTCGATTGGCGGCTCGCCGCCGTGGTCGATTGGCGGCTCGCCGCCGTGGCCATCGCGGACTTCTCCCGGCCCAGTTCATTGCGGGCGATGGTGCGCATGTGGACCTCGTCGGGTCCGTCGAACAGCCGCATCGCGCGGTGCCAGCCGTACATCCGGGCCAGCGGGGTGTCGTCGCAGATGCCTGCCGCCCCGTGCACCTGGATCGCCCGGTCGATGACATTGCACGCCATCTGCGGGGCGACCGCCTTGATCTGCGCGACCAGCTGGCGCGCCTCGATGCTCTTGTTGCCGTGCTGATCGATGGTCCACGCCGCCTTGTGACACAGCAGCCGGGTCTGGTCGATCTCGTTGCGGGACTGGGCGATCTGCTGCTGCACCACACCCTGCTCGGCCAATGGCTTGCCGAACGCGATGCGAGTCTGCACCCGGTGGGTCATCAACGCGATCGCGCGTTCGGCCACACCGATCGCGCGCATGCAGTGGTGGATGCGGCCGGGTCCCAGGCGTGCCTGGGCGATCGCGAAGCCGCTGCCCTCCTCGTCGAGCAGGTTGCCGACCGGCACCCGCACGTTGTCGAAGCTGACCTCGCAGTGGCCGTGCTGGTCCTGCCAGCCGAACACCGGAAGCGAGCGCTCGATCGAGACACCCGGTGTGTCGACCGGGACGAGGATCATCGACTGCTGCTGATGGCTGGCCGCATCCGGGTTGGTGCGGCCCATCACGATGAGGATCTTGCAGCGCGGGTCGGCCGCACCGGAGATCCACCACTTGCGGCCATTGATGACGTAGTCGTCACCGTCGCGCAGCATCGTGGTCTGAATGTTGCGGGCGTCGCTGGAGGCCACTGCGGGCTCGGTCATCGCGAACGCGCTGCGGATCTCACCGGCCAGCAGGGGCTCGAGCCACTGCTTGCTCTGCGCCTCGTTCGCGAAGAGGTGCAGCGTCTCCATGTTGCCGGTGTCGGGGGCGGCACAGTTGAGCGCCTCGGGGCCCAGCTCCATGCTCCAGCCGCTCAACTCGGCCAGCGGGGCGTACTCCAGGTTGGTCAGCCCCGACTCCGACGGTAGGAACAGGTTCCACAGGCCCCGCGCCTTGGCCTTCACCTTGAGTTCCTCGATCACCGGCGGAACGGTGTGATCACCTGGTCCGGCCTGGAGCCGGTACGCGTCGTAGGACTCCTCGGCGGGGAACACCTCCTCGATCATGAAGGCGGTGAGTCGATCGTGGAAGTCCTGCCCCTTGGCCGACATCGCGAAGTCCATGACCGCCACGATATGACACCCGTCGAGATGGTCCCCGGGCACGTCAGGCGTCGGGCGCGGGCGCAAGCACCGTGACGAGTCCCGTACCGCCGTCGACTTCGATCAGGGTGCCGGTCGGCAGTCGGGTCGACGCGCCCCGCGCGTTGACCACACACGGCACACCGAACTCACGGGCCACGATTGCCGCATGCGACATGTGCCCGCCGAGTTCGGTGACGACGGCCGCCGCATAGGCGAACGCCGGGGTGTAACCGACGTCGGTGACCTTCGCGACCAGGATCTCACCGGGCTCGAGATCGTCGATGGTCTCGGGGCGCACGACGCGCACCCGGCCGCGTACGACGCCTGCGCAGACGCCCAGCCCGTGCAGCACGTCGCCGCCGGTCAGTTCGGTCGTGGGCGCCGCCGTGGGAGCCCAGGAGCCACTGAACGCCTCCGGTGGCACGTGGCGCTGCAGCTCGGTCTGCTGCGCCCGGCGCCTGGCCACGACTGCCGTCAGGTCCGGCGGCGGCGCATCCAGTTCGTCGACCAGCAGGTAGAAGACGTCGTCGGGCTGCTCGAGGGTGCCCGCGGCGACGAGCCGCCGCCCGTACTCGCGGAGCAGTCCGCGCAGCAGCCAGATGGTGCGGACCATGCGGTCGCGGCGGACCTCGCGATCACGCATCTGGCCCGCCGCCGCGGCGGCGACGGGGCGCACCCATAGCGGAATAGCGGGTGGCTGCGGTGGTAACCAGGCCGGGGCCTGCAACGTCTTGGCGACCATTCGCAGCAGCAACCGCGGGTCGTCGGAGAATGTGGCACAACGCATTTCGACCTCACCGGGGCCCCGGTGGCCGATGACACCGATCTCGCGTTCCACCTGGGCGGCGAACCGGGGTGCGATTTGCGTCAGGGCGGCGAGGTCGGGCTCGGGGGTGCTCAGCAGCGCGACCACCGCCGGGTCACGCCGTGCGGAGGCCGCCAGCCGGTGCACCGCGCCAAGCGACTGTGCGCTGGTGATGTCCGCACCGGTCGACGGCAGTACGTCACGTCCGCACAGGATCCGCAGGATCACCCCGTAGGCGGTGCACACCAGGATCGACGCCGACGCCAGCACCCACGCATGCACCACGTGGTCGCGGGCCAGCGCCATCAGCTCACGCAACTGCTGGTCGTCAAGATCGGCGACACCGGCGGCGCGCGACTCCAGGCGCGTCACATCGCCGACGAAGTCGCGGGTGTCCTGCCCCGACCCGGCCGTCAACCCCAGCAGATTGTTGGCGAAGGTGAGGACACCACGTACGTGCCCGACGATGTTGCGCCGATTCACCGGCGGCAGTTCGTCACCGAACAGCGGAAGGCCCTCGATGGTCCGGCCGAAGAATCCGTTGATGATGAGGTCCGGCTTCACCAGCGGAACGGTCTGGGCCATGAAGTGACCCGAGGTGATACCGGCGTACAGGCGGTGACCGAACACCCCGGTGGTGCGCTTGGACATCTCGCGCTGCACCGCACCGCCGGGCCGCAGCCGCTGCGAGATCACCAGCGCCGCAGCCCTGGTGCCGCGCACGGTGACTGACGCCGACGACGGCGAGAATGGTCCGGGCAACGCCTCGGACAGGTTGGTCGCGACGAACGCCGGGAATCGCGGGTCGATTGGTGTGTCGAACTCACCGTTGGCGCCGCCGATTCCGGCAGGCACCGGCGCCACGCCGTCCTCGGACGGTGTGTCCACCGCCGGGATCTCCCGTACCCGCGGCAGGCGCCACGGCAGGGCCACGACACGATGGCCGATGGCGAAGCGGGCCCGGCACACCAACGCGAAGTCATCGACGCACTGCGCCGCGGTCCACGTGGGCGCGCAATCCCACTCCTCGCGCAGGCGACGGGTGTCCAGCGGTGCCTGCGGACCGGGGTCGGCGACCGGCAGGAACCGTGTCGGCACCCGCAGTAGCGGCCGTCCCAACGCGCCCGCGATGGCGCGGATGGTGGTGTGGCCCTCGGCGGCGACGTCGATGACGCCGGCTGGCAGGCTGGAATCCGTTACGGCACGGACGAACACGCGTTGCAGGTCGTTGGGGTGCACCACCTGAAGAGGCCGGTCGACGATCTCGCCGGACCTCAGTTGCACCGGCCGGGCGAAGCGGCGCAGCACCGCGTCATCGACCGAGCGGCCGAGTACCTGCGGAAACCGGACCGCGATGCACTCGACGTCGCTCGGTGGCTGCACGTGCTGGCCCAGCGGTGCGGCCATGACGATCCGTCGTGCGCCGGTGACGGGCAGGGGTGCGGCGGGATCACACCAGGCCACCACATCCGCATTCAGCAACCCACCGGTGTCGGTGGTGAATGCGACTGAGCCCGGCCAACTCTCGGGACGCGTGGAGCCGACGCCGGTGACGTTGTGGCCGAGGCTGGTCAGCCGCATCGCCACGCCCTGACCGAGAAGGGTGTCGGCGCCGGTGACGACGACCCTCATCGCGGCCTAGTCGTCATCGTCCTGGAACGCTGCCAGCAGCTCCTGCAGATCCATGTCCGCTATGTCCTGGGTGCGCGGCTCGGCGGTGTCCTCGGCACCGCCGACGACAGGGCTGCCCGAGCCGGTCTCCCCGGCCAGGTTCAGCAGCATGTCGAGCACGCCAGCCTGCCGGAGCCGCTTGATCGGGATCGATGCGACCACCCGCCGCAGCTCGTCCTCGACGGCACTGGGGGCGGGCCCCGCGGCCTCCTCGCCGCCGAGCTGCGTGCGGAAGTACTCGGCCAGTGCCGACGGATTGGGGTAGTCGAATATCAGTGTCGGCGACAGCGTCAGGCCGGTCGCGGCCTTGAGCCGGTTGCGCAGCTCCACCGCCGTCAATGAGTCGAAGCCGTGATCGGAGAACGCCAGATCGGCACCGATCGCGTCCGGGGAGGGCAGGCCGAGCACCGTCGCCATATGCGAGCGCACCAGATCCAGCAGCACCATCTGCTGCTCGTCGACGGGCAGCCCCGACAGTCGCGCCGTCAGCGCGGAGCGCGACTGCGCCGCCGCCAGTGAGTCACCCACCTGGCGCCGCGCCGGACCGGAGATCAGCTCGTTGAACATCGGTGGCAGCGTGCCCGCCGAGGACTTGGTGCGCAGCGCACCGCGATCGATCCGGGCCGGCACCAGGAACGGCTCATCGACCACCAGCGCCTTGTCGAGCAGGCTGAGCGCCTCCTCGACCGGCAACGCGAGGATGCCGTCGCGGTTGAGCCTGGCCAGGTCCGCGGTCTGCAGGTGACCCGTCATCCCGCTGGCCTGCTCCCACAGGCCCCACGCCAGTGACATGCCGGGCAGGCCCTGGGTGCGGCGCTGCCAGGCCAGTGCGTCCAGGTAGGCGTTGGCCGCCGAGTAGTTGGCCTGACCTGACCCACCGACCAGTCCGGCCATCGACGAGAACAGGACGAATGCCGAGACGTCGAGGTCGCGGGTCAGCTCGTGCAGGTTGTCGGCGGCGTCGACCTTGGCGCGCAGCACGGTGTCGACGCGGTCGGGCGTCAGCGACGTCACCACGGCGTCGTCGATGACACCCGCGGTGTGGAACACCGCCGACAGCGGCCGCGGATGGTCGATGCCCGCGAGCACCTTGGCCAGCGCGTCGCGGTCGGCGACGTCGGCGGCGACGACCGCCACGTTGGCGCCTGCCTCGGTGAGTTCGGCGACCAACTCGGCCGCACCAGGGGCGTCGGGTCCGCGCCGCGACACCAGAAGCAGGTCGCGCGCACCGTGATTGGCGACGATGTGACGCGCGATGGATGCTCCGGCCATGCCGGTGCCGCCGGTGATCAGCACCGTGCCCGACGTCCACGCCTCGGGCATAGTCATGACGACCTTGCCGATGTGACGGGCCTGGCTGAGATGCCGCAGCGCCGCGGGGGCCCGCCGGACATCCCACGTGCTGACCGGCAGCGGCTTGAGCACACCGCCTCCGCTCAGCGATGCGACACCGGACAGGATCGACGCGACACCGTCGGCGCCGGCCTCGAACAGGTCGAACGCGCGGTAGCGCACACCGGGATGGGCCGCGGCGACGGTGTTGGCGTCGCGCATATCGGTCTTGCCCATCTCCAGGAACGCGCCGCCACGCGGCAGCAGGCGCAGCGAGGCATCGACGAAGTCCCCGGCCAGCGAGTCCAGCACGACATCCACACCGCGACCGCCGGTGACGGCCAGGAACTTCTGCTCGAACTCCAGCGTGCGGGAGTCACCGATGTGGTCATCGTCGAAGCCCATGGCCCGCAACGTGTCCCACTTGGGTTGGCTGGCGGTGGCGAACACCTCAAGGCCCCAGTGCCGCGCCAGCTGCACCGCCGCCATGCCGACACCGCCGGTCGCGGCGTGGATGAGCACCGACTGGCCGGGCGCCACGTCGGCGATCTGGCGCAGCGCGAAGTAGGCGGTGGCGAAGCCGACGGTGAAACCGGCCGCCTGGGCGTCGCGCCAGTCGGCGGGCACCGGAAGGACCACACGTGCGTCGGTGGTCGCCACGGTGCCGGTGCCCTCGGGGAACAGACCCATCACCCGGTCGCCGACGGCGACACCTGTGACGTCGGAACCGATCTCGGTGACCACGCCCGTGGCCTCGATGCCCATCACGGCGTCACCGGGGTAGAGCCCGAGCGTGATCATCACGTCGCGGAAGTTGGCCGCGATCGCGCGGATCGCCACCCTGATGCGACCCGGCTCGAGCGGGGCGTCAGCGTCGGGGATCGGCTCGAGCACCAGGTCTTCAAATGTTCCCGAGGTGCTCGACTTGTTGACAGCCAACCGCCACGGCGCACCGTCGGCCGGTGGGGTCAGCACCGCGTCGGCGGCGCGGCTCGGCAGCACGCGGGTGTGATGCAGGACGCCCTTGCGGAGCACGACCTGCGGTTCGGCGACGCCCACGACGGCCGTCAGCAGGTCCTGGTCAAGCGGCAGGGAGTCATCAGTGTCCAGCAGCACCACACGGCCGGGATGCTCGGTCTGCGCGGCCCGGATCAGACCCCATGCGGCGGCACCGCCGAGATCACGCAGATCCTCGCCGGGCAGCGCAACAGCGCCGCTGGTGACGACGACCAGCGTGGCTGATTCCTGTTCGGTCAGCCACGACTGCATGCGGGCCAGCGCCTCGTGCGTGGTGGCGTACACCTCCTGCACGCCGGGATCCGTTGCTGCCGAGCGCAGTTCGTGGAACGGGATCTCGACGTCGGACGACGCTGCGGGGTCGGGGACCAGCGGGGTCCAGGCCACCTCGAACAGCTCGCCACCGGACGTGCCGCCGACGGCTGCCGCCAACTGTGCGGCCGTCACCGGCCGGGCCACCATCGACTGCACCGACAGCACCGGCAGACCCAGTCCGTCGGCGAGGTCGATCGACATCGAACTCGGGCCGTTCGGCGCGATCCTGGCCCGGATCGCAGACGCCCCCGCGGCGTGCAGCGACACCTTCTGCCAGGAGAACGGCAGGGCCAGCTCCTCGGAGTCCATGCCGAGGATCACCGCGTGCAGCGCGCCGTCGAGCAGGGCCGGGTGCACGCCGAGCCCGGCGACCGACACGTCCTGCCCGAGCTGGACCTCGGCGAAGATCTCCTCGCCGCGACGCCACATCGCGGTGAGGTTCTGGAACGCCGGACCGTACTGGTAACCACGCTCCGACAGCACCGCGTAGGCGTCGGCGACGTCGACCTCACGTGCGCCGACCGGCGGCCACACCGTCAGCTCGGCACCGGGCGCGGATGACTCGACGCCGAGTTCACCCTCGGCGTGCAGCGTCCATGGGGCGCCCGACGCCGACCTGTCACCGTCGGGCCGGGAGAAGATCGACACCACGTGCGCACCGCCGGCATCGGCCGCGCTCACGACCACCTGCACGGCGACACCCTCGGGCGGAAGCACCAGCGGGGCGTGCAGCATCAGCTCATCAACTCTCGAGCAGCCGACCTCATCGCCCGCGCGGATCGCCAGCTCGACGAACCCGGCGCCGGGGAACAGCACCACTCCGCCGACGGCGTGGTCGGCCAGCCACGACTGAGACGAGACCGCGAGCCGGCCGGTCAGCGTCACGCCGCCCGTCTCCGGCATCTCGACCACCGCGCCGAGCAGCGCGTGCTCGGTACCGCCGAGGCCAAGACCCACGGCGTCGGTGGCGCCCGCGCCACGACCCGACAGCCAGAACCGGCGGCGCTGGAAGGCGTAGGTGGGCAGGTCGACCAGTCGGCCACCGGTGCAGACACCGCGCCAGGCGACATCGCCACCGGCGACGTTGATCTCGGCGAGTGCCGTCAGCAGCGTGGAGGGCTCCGGCCGGTCCTTGCGCAGCACCGACACCGCGACGGGTTCGGTGGCGGCGTCGACATCGGCAAGGGTCTGCGTGATCGACGCCGTCAGCCCGCTGGCAGGTCCGAGTTCGAGGAAGCGCGTCACGCCCGCAGCGGCCAGCGCCCGCACGCCGTCGGCGAAGCGGACCGCCTCGCGGATGTGGCGCTGCCAGTAGGCCGACGTGCCGAAGTCGGGTCCCGCGACGTCACCGGTGAGGTTGGAGATCACCGGAATGCCCGGCGCCGCAACGGACATGCCGCTGGCCAGCGTGTTGAACTCCAGCAGCATCGGCTCCATGAGCGACGAGTGGAACGCGTGCGACACCGCGAGCTGATGCGTGCGACGGCCCTGCTCGCGCAGGGTCTCGGCGATCGCGAGCACCGCGTCCTGCGGACCCGAGATCACGACCGAATTGGGTGCGTTGACGGCGGCAATCGAGACGCCCCCGAATTCGATGTCGCGCAACAGCGGTGCGACCTCGTCCTCGGTTGCGTTGACGGCGACCATCGCACCGCCCTCGGGCAGGCGCTGCATGAGCCTGCCCCGGGCGACCACCAGCGCCGCGGCGTTCTCCAGCGACAGGACACCGGCCACATGCGCGGCCGAAAGCTCGCCTATGGAGTGGCCAATCAGGTAGTCCGGTCGCACACCCCAGGATTCGAGCAGCCGGAACAGTGCCACCTCGACGGTGAACAGCGCGGGCTGGGCGAACTCGGTGCTGTCGAGCAGCGCGTCGTTGGCACCCCACATCACGTCGCGCACCGGGCGCAGAAGGTGGCGGTCCAGTTCGCGGGCACACGCGTCGAATGCATCGGCGAACACCGGGTGGGCGGCGTGCAGCTCGCGTCCCATGCCGAGCGCCTGCGAGCCCTGACCCGGGAACACGAAGGCCGTCTTGCCGCCGCTGGCGCGGCCCCGGACCATGTCATCGGTGAGTTCGTCGGCGGCCAGGGAGCGCAGGCCGCGCAGCAGGTCGTCGCGGTCGGCGCCGAGCACCACGGCGCGGTGCGCGAAGGCACTGCGCCCGCCCAGCGTCCAGCCGATGTCGAGGACGTCCAGATCCGGGTGGGCCTCGACGTGATCGGCGATGCGCCCGGCCTGACTCGTCAACGCCTCGGGCGACTTCGCCGACAGCGTCCACGGCGAGACCGCCGACGAGCGCTCGCGCGAGGAGCCGATGGATCCGGCATGCTCGGCGACGATCACCGGCGCGTCGACTGCGGGCGCCTCCTCGATGATCACGTGTGCGTTGGTGCCGCTGATGCCGAACGACGAGACACCCGCCCGACGGACGTGCCCGTTGGCCTGCTTGGCCTTCCACGGCCTGGCCTCGGTGAGCAGCGAGATGGATCCCATCGACCAGTCCACGTGTGGGCTGGGCTCATCGACGTGCAGCGTCGCGGGAAGCGTGTCGTGGCGCAGTGCTTCGATCACCTTGATCACGCCGGCCACGCCTGCACCGGCCTGGCTGTGTCCCATATTGGACTTGATCGAGCCCAGCCACAGCGGCTCCGACCGATTCTGACCGTAGGTCGCGAGCAGCGCCTGCGCCTCGATCGGGTCACCGAGCGTGGTGCCGGTGCCGTGCGCCTCGACGGCGTCGACGTCGCTCGGTGCGAGACCCGCGTTGGCGAGCGCGGCGCGCACCACGCGCTGCTGTGACGGACCGTTGGGGGCGGTCAAACCGTTCGACGCGCCGTCCTGGTTGACCGCGGACCCGCGGACCACGGCGAGCACCGGGTGACCGAGACGCTGTGCGTCCGAGAGTCTCTCGACCACCAGCACGCCACCGCCGTCGGCGAAGCCCGTGCCGTCCGCCGCGCCGGCGAAGGCCTTGCAGCGGCCGTCGGCGGACAGCCCACGCTGCCTGCTGAACTCGACGAAGATATCGGGCGTCGCGTTGACGGTGACACCGCCGGCCAGCGCGAGGTCGCACTCACCGAGGCGCAGGGACTGCGTCGCCATGTGCAGGGCGACCAACGACGACGAGCACGCGGTGTCCACCGACACCGCCGGGCCCTCGAGGCCGAGCACGTAGGAGACGCGGCCCGAGGCGATGCTGGCCGCCTGGCCGGTCAGCCGGAAGCCCTCGACACCGTCGGCGCCCATACCGTAGCCCTGCGCGATGATGCCCGCGAAGACACCGGTGGCGCTGCCGCGCAACGATGCCGGGTCGAAACCGCCGCGTTCCAGCGCCTCCCACGACAGCTCGAGGAACAGCCGCTGCTGCGGGTCCATCGCCAGCGCCTCGCTGGGAGACACCCCGAAGAACGCCGGGTCGAAACCCGCCACGTCATCGACGAAGCCGCCCGTGCTGGCGTACGACTTGCCGGGGGCGTCCGGGTCGGCGTTGAACAGTCCGGCGAGGTCCCAGCCGCGGTCGGTCGGGAAGTCGGTGAGGACGTCCCGACCATCGGCGACCATGTCCCACAGCGCCTCCGGGGAGTCGACGCCTCCGGGGTAGCGGCAGGACATCCCGACGATGGCGATCGGCTCGTCGATCACCGACACCGCCGATGAGGTCTGGCGTGCTTCCTGCGCCAGGGTGTCGCCGGCGAGCTCGGTACGGATGTAGCCCGCCAGCGCCTCCGGCGTCGGGTAGTCAAATATCAGGGTCGGTGACAGCGCGAGACCGGTCGCGGTCTTGAGCCGGTTGCGCAGCTCGACGGCCGTCAGCGAGTCGAAACCGTGATCGGAGAACGCCAGCTCCGCGGCGATCGAGTCCGGGTCCGTGGTGCCGAGCACCGTCGACATGTGCGATCGCAGCAGGTCCAGGATCAGCGCCTGCTGCGCGGGCTCCGAGAGGCCCTGCAGCCGTTGTGCCAGAGCGGACTTCGACTTCGCGGCGACCAGCGAGTCGTCGACGCGGCGTCGGGTCGGCGCGCTGGCCAACCGGCTGAACATGGGCGGCAGGACGCCCTGTGCCGAACGGGTGCGCAGTGCGCTGCGGTCGATCCGCGCCGGGGCCAGCAGCGCCTCACCCACGACGAGCGCGCTGTCGAACAGCGCCATCGCGTCATCGCTCGACATCGCGAGGATGCCGTCGCGGCCGAGCCGGGACAGGTCGGCGTCGGCGAGGTGACCGGTCATGGCGCTGGCCTGATCCCACAAGCCCCATGCCAGCGACGTCGCGGGCAGGCCGTGTGCGCGCCGGTGCGTCGCGAGACCGTCGACGAACGTGTTCGCCGCGCAGTAGTTGGCCTGGCCTGCGGAGCCGACGACGCCGGCCATCGACGAGAACAGCACGAAGGCACCGAGATTGGCGCCGCGAGTGAGTTCGTGCAGGTTCCAGGCGGCATCGACCTTGGCGCGCAGCACCGGCGCGACGCGCTCGGGCGTGAGCGAGCCGATGACGGCGTCGTCGAGCACACCGGTGGCGTGCACGACGGCCGACAGCGGCACGTCGACGCTGTCCAGAACTGCCTGCAGCTGGGCCCGGTCGGCGGCGTCGGCCGCGACCACGCGCACATCGGCACCTGCCGCGGTGAGCTCGGCGATGAGGTCGGCGGCACCGGGGGCGTCGGGTCCGCGGCGTGACACCAGCAGTAGATGGCGTGCCCCGTTCCTGGTCACGACGTGCCGCGCGATGGCGGCGCCCGCCATGCCGGTGCCGCCGGTGATCAGCACCGTGCCCGACGTCCACGCGCCGGGCATCGTCATGACGACCTTGCCGATGTGACGGGCCTGGCTCAGGTGCCGCAGCGCCGCGGGTCCACGCCGGACGTCGAAGGTGGTGACGGGCAGCGGGGTGAGGATGCCCGCCTCGAACATGGCCGACAGCTCGACGATGTAGTCGTGCATGCGTGGCCGGCCGGGCTCGAAGAGGTCGAACGCGCGGTAGTGGACGCCCGGGTGTGCGGCGGCCACGGTGTCGGCGTCGCGGATGTCGGTCTTGCCCATCTCGAGGAACACTCCACCGCGGGGGAGCAGGCGCAGCGACGCGTCGACGAAGTCGCCCGCCAGCGAGTCGAGCACCACGTCGAAGCCGCGCCCGCCGGTGACGTCGAGGAACTTCTGCTCGAAGTCCAGCGTGCGGGAGTCCCCGATGTGGTCGTCATCGAAGCCCATGGCGCGCAACGTGTCCCACTTGGGCTGGCTGGCGGTGGTGAACACCTCCATACCCCAGTGGCGGGCCAGCTGCACGGCGGCGAGGCCGACGCCGCCGGTGGCGGCGTGAATGAGGATCGACTGCCCGGGTGCAACGTCGGCCAGCTCCTTGAGCCCGTAGTAGGCGGTGGTGAACACCACCAGTGCGGCGGCGGCCTCCGCGTCCGTCCACCCGGTGGGGATGGGCGCGACCAGGCGGGCGTCGGCGGCCACCAGCGTGCCGGTGCCCTCGGGGAACAGGCCCATGACCCGCTGGCCGATCTCGAATCCCGTGACGTCGGGGCCGATCTCGGTGACGACGCCGGACCCCTCGCTGCCGATCAGCGCATCGTGGGTGAACATGCCGAGCGTGATCATGACGTCGCGGAAGTTCGCCGCGACGGCACGCATCTCGACCCGGATGTGCCCGGGGGGCAGTGGTGCGTCGGAGTTCGGCACCTCGAGCAGCGCGAGGTCCTCGAACGTGCCAGCCGTTGTGACGCCGAGGCGCCATGGCTTGCCAGTGTCGGGCGGGGTGAGAACGCCGTCGGTGCCGCGGCTGCGCGTGACGCGCGGGGCGTACATCACGCCGTCCCGCAGCACGATCTGGGGTTCGCCGACTGAGAGCAGCGCGGCGAGGTCGAATTCGCCTGTCACGTCGGCCAGGACGATGCGGCCGGGGTTCTCGGTCTGCGCCGCGCGGACCAGGCCCCACACTGCGGCGCCGGCCAGGTCGGTGACGTCGGCGCCGGGCAGTGGTGCCACGGCGCCACGGGTGATGACCACCAGCGTGCCGGATTCCTGATTGCTCCTGGCGTGCGCGGAAGCCTCGGAGAGGAAGGACTGGATGCGGGTCAGGGCGGCCACTGTCGCGTCTCGCACTGCGGCCGGCAGATCCGCGGAATCGCTTGCTGCCGAGGATGACTCGAACGTGACGACACCGTCGGGCAGCGGCGGCACGGTCGCGGGCGCCTTGACCGGCGACCAGTCCACCTCGAACAGTTCGCCGTCGGCGCGGCTGCTCGCCATGGCCGAGGCGATCTGATCGGCGCTCACCGGCCGCGCCGTCATGGACCCGACCGACAGCACCGGCAGGCCGAGGCCGTCGGCCAGTTCGATTGACACCGAGTGTGTGCCGGTCGGGGTGATGCGCACCCGAACCGACGATGCGCCCGCGGCGTGCAGCGTGACCTGCTCCCACGAGAAGGGCAGTGCCAGAGTCCCGCGGACGTGAGGAGCAGTTGAGCCGAAGTCGTCGGCGGCCAGCGCCACGGCGTGCAGCGCCGAGTCGAGCAGCGCGGGGTGCACCCCGTAGTCACCGGCGGCCACGTCCTGCGGCAGGGCGACCTCAGCGAAGACCTCGGCACCTCGTCGCCACATCGCGGTCAGCCCACGGAAGGCGGGGCCGTACTCGTAGCCCCGCTCGGCGAGCATGCCGTAGGCGTCGGACACATCGACCGGCACGGCGCCGGCGGGCGGCCACGCCGACAGGTCTGCGCCTGGGGTGCCGGCCTCCGAGCCCACGATGGCCTCGGCGTTGAGGACCCAGTCCGCGACGTCGTCAGCGTGGCGCGAGAACACCGACACCGCACGGGTTCCCGACTCCTGCGCCGGTCCGACCACCACACGCAGCGGCACGCCCGACGGCGGCACCACCAGCGGTGCCTGCAGCGTCAGTTCCTCGATGGCGGGGCAGCCGACCTCGTCACCCGCGCGGATGACGAGTTCGACGAAGCCGGCGCCCGGGAACAGCACCGTGCCGCCGACCGCGTGATCGGACAGCCAGCCCTGCGACGACGCGGCGAGCCGGCCCGTCAACATGACCTGACCCGAGTCGGGCACCTCGACGACGGCGTTCAGCAGCGCGTGGCCGGAGCCCGCCAGACCGAAACCGCTCGCGTCGCCGGAACCGCCTGCGCCGCCGGACAACCAGAAGCGGCGCCGGTCGAACGCGTAGGTCGGTAGGTCGAGCAGGTCACCGCCGGGGCACACCTCGCGCCACGCCACCGGGACACCGGCGACGTAGGCCTGGGCGGCCGATGTCATGAAGCGGTCCAGGCCGCCGTCGTCACGGCCCAGGGACGGCACGACGATCGGGTCGCCCGGGGCGTCGGCGCAGTCGGTGACGGTGTCCTCGATACCGGCGATCAGCGCGGGATGCGGGCTGGCCTCGATGAACGCCCGGTAACCGTGCTTGCACGCCGTCCGGACGGCCTTGTCGAACTCGACGGTCTGACGCAGGTTGCGGTACCAGTACTGCGGGTCAAGGCCCGCGGTGTCCATCGACTCGCCCGTCACGGTCGAGATGAAAGTGGTTCGGGTGGAGCGTGGTTCGATACCGGCCAGCGCCTCGACCAGCTGGTCGAGGATCGCCTCCACGGCGGGGGAGTGTGACGCGTAGTCGACGTCGATGCGGCGGGCGCGGATGTCCAGCGCCTCGCACTGGCGCACCAGCTCGTCGAGTGCGGCACCCTCGCCGGACACCACCACGGCCGAGCGACCGTTGACCACCGCGATGCCGACGCGGTCGCCGAGGCCGAGCAGCAGTTCGCGGGCCCGTTCGGCGCTGCACGCCAGCGACACCATGCCCGCGTCACCGGACAGCGCGATCAGCAGCTTGCTGCGCAGCGCGACGACGCGGGCCGCGTCGCGCAGCGACAGGGCACCCGCGACGTGGGCGGCGGCGATCTCACCCTGCGAGTGGCCGATCACCGCGTCGGGGACAACGCCGATCGACTTCCACAGCCGGGCCAGTGACACCATGACCGCGAACAGCACGGGCTGGACGACGTCGACGCGGTCCAACGTGGGGGCACCCGGAGCGCCGCGCAGCACATCGAGCAGCGACCAGTCAACGAACTCCGACAGCGCCTCATCGCACGCCGCGATCTCCTCGGCGAAAACGGTTGAGCTGGAGAGCAGTTCGACGCCCATGCCGATCCACTGGCTACCCTGCCCGGGAAACACGAAGGCCGTCTTGCTCACCGGCGTGGCATGCCCGCGGACCGCCCTGGTCCCCGCCTCGTCGTCGGCTGCCAGTTCGGCCAGCCCAGCGAGCAGTTCGGCGCGGTCGGCACCCAGCACCACCGCGCGGTGGTCGAATGCCGCCCGGCCCGCCAGCGTCCAGGCGACGTCGCGGTCGCCGGCATCCGCGTGTTCCTCCAGATACCTGGACAGCCGACCGGCCTGCGCGGCGAGCGACGCCGGTGACTTGGCCGTCAGCACCCACGGCAGGAGCGGGGTGGGCGCGCTCTCGGTGGCCGGCTTGGCCTCCGGTGCCGGCGCCTGCTCGACGATGACGTGCGCGTTGGTGCCGCTGATGCCGAACGACGAGATGCCGGCCCGGCGCGGTGTCTCTCCGGCGGGCCACGGCTGGGCCTGTGCCAACAGCTGGACGGCGCCCGCGGTCCAGTCCACGTGTGGGCTGGGCTCGTCGACGTGCAGCGACTTGGGTAGCAGCTCGTGGCGCATCGCCATGATCATCTTGATCACGCCCGCGACACCGGCTGCGGCCTGCGTGTGACCCATGTTCGACTTGATGGAGCCCAGCCACAGCGGCTGCGACCGGTCCTGGCCGTACGTCGCCAGCAGCGCCTGCGCCTCGATCGGATCGCCCAGTGGGGTTCCCGTGCCGTGGCCCTCGACGACGTCGACCTGGGTGGAGGTCAATCCCGCGTTGGCCAGCGCGGCGCGCACCACGCGCTGCTGCGACGGCCCGTTGGGCGCCGTCAGCCCGTTCGACGCACCATCCTGGTTGACCGCAGAGCCGCGGACGACGGCCAGCACATTGTGGCCGTTGCGCAGCGCGTCGGACAGGCGCTCGACCACCAGCACGCCGCCGCCCTCGGCCCAGCCGACGCCGTCGGCCGCGCCGGCGTAGGGCTTGCAGCGGCCATCGGGTGCCAGGCCGCGGTGGCGGCTGAACTCCACGAAGATGGTCGGTGTCGCGTTGACCGTCACGCCACCGGCCAGGGCCAGGTCGCACTCGCCGAGGCGCAGCGCCTGCATGGCCATGTGCAACGCCACCAGCGACGACGAGCAGGCGGTGTCGACCGACACGGCCGGACCCTCGAGTCCGAGCACGTAGGCGACCCGGCCCGATGTGACGCTCGAGGTCATGCCGGTCAGCCGGTAGCCCTCGATGGCGTCGTCGGACATGCCGTAGCCGCCGGCGATCACCCCGGCGAACACGCCCGTCGAGCTGCCGCGCAGAGATGTCGGATCAACACCGGCGCGCTCGAGGGCCTCCCAGGACAACTCGAGCAGCATGCGCTGTTGGGGATCCATCGCGAGCGCCTCGCTCGTCGCGATCCCGAAGAAGCTCGCATCGAAGTCGGCGACGTTCTCGACGAAGCCACCCGTGCGCGCATACGACTTGCCCGGTGCATCCGGGTCGGGGTCATAGAGTCCGGCGGCGTCCCAGCCGCGGTCGTCGGGGAGATCTGACACCACATCGCGGCCCTGGGCCACCATGTCCCAGAGGTCCTCGGGGGTCGAGACGCCACCCGGGAACCGGCACGACATCCCGACGATCGCGATCGGCTCACCCGAGCGCTCCAGCAGCGCACGGTTCTGGTTCTTGAGCCGTTCGACCTGGACGAGGGCCTTTCGCAGCGCCTCTGTCGCGTGTTCGAGTTGGTTGACCATTCGGTGTCGTCCTCTGTCAGACCGTCGCGCCGGGCAGCGACGCTGAGGTGTTCGGTGCTGAGCCCGGTTCGGATGCCTTGGCGGGCGCGCCACGGTGGTCGACCACGTGCGGCGCACCCGCGCTCGAAATCCGCCCCAGGACGTCGCTGTCCCGGCGCGGACTTTGCCCCCGACCCATTCGCATTGCGTACCGGGTCATCGCCGCAAATCTACTGGCGAAATGACCCGTGTGTCGCGCATGGGTGACGATAGCCGACACGCTGCCCTCCCAGTGCGCCGTCCTGCCCTGTGCCGCCGTCGCTGCGAGGGTGCCTAGAACAGCCGCTACCAGCGGTGACGCGGGAACGGGCTGGCCGGCGTTGACGCCACCGCGGGGCCGACGGACGGTCGGAACTTCTAACGAATCCATTAACTCCCGTCGCTCCTGCGTGTTCGCCACGTCATCGCGTCGGAACTGAATCGGGCGAGGTCGCGGCCGTGTTGTGACACGCTTGGCGGGTGGCCGAAGAGAAGGTGCGGGTCGTCGTAGGAGACGACCATCCGATGTTCCGAGACGGCGTGGTGCGCGCCCTCAACAACAGCGGATATATCGAGGTGGTGGCCGAGGCTGAGGACGGGATCTCGGCACTCGAGGCGATCCGGGAGCACGCACCCCAGGTCGCCCTGCTCGACTACCGGATGCCCGGTCTCGACGGCGCTCAGGTTGCCGCGGCCGTCGTGCGCGACGAACTGTCGACCCGAGTCCTGCTGATCTCCGCGCACGACGAGGCAGCGATCGTCTACAACGCGCTGCAGGCGGGCGCCGCCGGATTCCTGCCCAAGGAGTCGAGCCGCGCCGAACTCGTCAACGGCGTGCTCGAGTGCGCCAAGGGCCGCGATGTCGTTGCCCCGAGCCTGGCCGCGGGGCTGGCCGGGGAGATCCGCAAACAGGGCAAGTCGGATGCGCCCACGCTGAGCCCCCGCGAGCGCGAGGTGCTCAAGCTCATCGCCGCCGGGGGGAGCATCCCGGCCATGGCCAAGGAACTGTTCCTCGCGCCGTCGACGGTGAAGACCCACGTGCAGCGGCTGTACGAGAAGTTGGGCGTCGGCGACCGTGCGGCCGCTGTCGCGGAGGCGATGCGCCGCGGGCTGCTGGAATAGCGTGACCCGGATCCTCACCTACTTCGCCGCGGAGCCCGTGCGCGTCACGGCGTTCATGCGGCTGCCACTGATCGCGCTGATCGCGCTCGTGGTCTGGATCTGGGAGGTCGACTCGTGGCTTCCCGGCGTCTACACCGTCGTGCTCGGGGTCTACGCCGCCGCGGCGGTCACCTGGGTTGCCATCGTGCTCCGCGGTCCGGTGCCGCGGTGGGCGGACTGGGCGTCCACCACGATCGACGTCTTGGTGATCGTCGTGCTGTGCGTCGTCTCCGGCGGCGCGACGGCGGCGCTGCTGCCGGTGTTCTTCCTGCTGCCGATCTCGGTGGCGTTCCAGGACCGCCCACTGCTGACCGGTGCGCTCGGTCTCTTGGCGGCGGTCGGCTACCTGACGGCGTGGATCGTCTACTCCAAACGCGACGATCACGTTGGCTTTCCCGACATCGTCTACACCCAGGTCGGGTTCCTGCTGTGGCTGGCGGTCGCGGTGACGGCACTGTGCTTCTTCCTGGCCCGCCGACAGGCGCGGGTGCAGGCGTTGCAGGAGGTGCGCAGTCAGCTGGTGGCCGAGGCGATGGCCGCCGACGAACGACACAATCGTGAGATCGCCGAGCACCTCCATGATGGGCCGCTACAGAATCTGCTGGCCGCGCGGATGGAGGTCGACGAGCTTCGGGAACGCAGCCCAGATCCCGCGCTGGACGTGGTCTACGACGCCCTGCAGGAGACCGCGGCGGGGCTGCGCTCCACCGTCACACAACTGCATCCGCAGGTATTGGCGCAGCTGGGCCTGGAGGCCGCCGTGCGGGAACTGTTGCGGCAGTTCGCCTCCCGCGGTGACTACGAGGTCATCGCCGACCTCGAGGACGTCGGCAAGCCAGTGTCGCAGACCCTTCTGCACCGGGCGGCGCGCGAACTGCTGACCAACATCCACAAACACGCCAACGCCACCACGGTGACGGTGACGCTGCGGCGCAGCGGCGACCGGGTGGTGCTGACGATCGCCGATGACGGTACGGGTTTCGATCCGACGCGCATCACCGACAGCGTGGCCGCCGGGCACATCGGCTTGGGGTCGCTGCTCGCGCGGTTCGAGGCGATGGGTGGGGAGATGGAGATCGACTCGCGCACCGGTGTGGGAACGGTCGTCACCGTGACATCACCGCCCGAGCCCTGACCCGCTCAGGGCTTGACACTCCGGCGGGCGTCGCGCATCATAGAAAAAACGTTTTAGCAGAGCGGAGATCGATGTGGCGGTGACGATCCGCGATGTGGCCGCGGCCGCCGGCGTATCGCTCACGACGGTGTCCCACGTGCTGAGCAACCAGGGACGCATCGGCAAGGACACCCGCGCGCGCGTCATGCAAGTCGCCGCCGATCTCGGCTACGCGGCCAACGTGCACGCGCAGCAGTTGGTCACCAACCGCAGCCGCACTCTCGCGATCCAGGTCGCACCGTTCGACCCGGACAGCGGATCGAGCATGCTGATCCCGAACTCCGAGTACTTCCTCGAACTGCTCAACGGCGCATCGGAGGCCGCCGGGCGGGCGGGCTACGCCCTGGTGCTCACGCCACCGGGAGTGGGGCCCACCGCGATCACCGCGTTCGCGGTGGACGGCGCGATCATCGTCGACCCGCACGGTGACGAGGGCCTGCTCGATCCGGCCTGGACGTCGTCGCACCCGGTGGTCACCGCGGGCCGCACCGCGACCCGACGTGACAGCCCCTACGTCGTGGACAACGATCACGAGGCCGCGACAACCAACGCCCTGGAACACCTGTGGGAGCAGGGCTTTCGGCGTCCCGCCGCCATGATCACCGATCGGGCACGGTCCTACACCCGTGATGTCGTGGCCGCGTACACGGTTTTCGCGCAGCAGCGGGGCATCCCGGTGCGAATCATCGAGACCGGAGCGGGCAACTCGGCGGGTGACGCGTTACGAGCACTGCTGGACGCCGACGATCCGCCCGACGCGATCTACGCGGGTGCCGAGGACATCGCCATGGACGTCCTGCAGAGGGCGACTCAGCTGGGCATCCGGGTGCCGACCGACCTCGGGCTGTGCAGCTGTGTGGACAGCAGCACGTTCAACCTGACGTGTCCAGAGGTCACGGGCGTGTTCTGTCACCCGCGAACCATCGGAGAGCGAGCGGTGGGTCTGCTGATCGACCTGATCGACGGCAACGAACCCGAGGACCGCGTCATCATCGTGCCGACCGAACTGCGGGCCCGGACGTCGACGCTTCGCCGCACGGCCTGACCCACCCCTGATCAATTGACTAGCCCAGCCCATCGCACCGTATCTGAAAAAACCTTTTAGCATAGGAGAATGACGATGAAGACGTTGGTCGTGAGTGCAAGCCCGCGCGAGGACGGCAACTCGCACGTCCTCGCCGAGGCCGTTGTGGACGGCACCGTTGCCGCCGGGAACGAGGTCGAGCACGTGTTCCTCGGTGACTACGTCGAGCGCATGCTGGGCAACTGTCGGACGTGCCGGCGGCCCGATGACCGCAGCTGCAGCCTCGACGACCGTTACGAGTCACTGCTGCTGGACAAGATGCTGCCCGCCGACGGCATCGTGTTCGCGATGCCGCTGTACTTCTACGGCATGCCCGGACGGCTCAAGACAGTCTTCGACCGGCTGTTCTGCTACACCGCCAACAGTGCGCCGCAGCAGGACCGCGTGGTCGACGGCATCATGGGCAAGAAGGTCGGCGTGGTGATCTCCTGCGAGGAGAGCTACCTCGGCGCGACGGCGGGCGTTATCGCACAGTTCGGCGAGCTGACGCGCTACCTCAACCAGGACCTCGTCGGCGTGGTGGTTGGAAATGCCAACAGCCGCGGCGAGATTCGGCAGGACCCCACCGATCCGGTGTCGGCCGCCCTCGATTTGGGTCGACGGCTGTACACCAGCCGCGTCACCGACTACCGCCTGGACACCGTCCGGTCGAACAGGGTGTGGACCGAGACCTCCGTCGTCTGACGCGACCTAGCCGGCCAGCGAGCGCGCGATGACCAGACGCTGAATCTGGTTGGTGCCCTCGAAGATCTGGGTGATCTTGGCCTCGCGCATGTAGCGCTCGACGCGGTAGTCGCGGGTGTACCCGGCGCCGCCGAACACCTGCACGGCGTCGGTGGTGACCTTCATCGCCGCGTCGGTGGCCACCAGCTTGGCGACGCTGGCCTGTGTGGAGTACGGCAGGCCGGCGTCCCGACGTCGCGCGGCGTCGAGGTAGGTGGCTCGGGCACTGACCACCGCCGCCGCCATATCGGCCAGCAGGAAGCCCAGCCCCTGGTGGTCGATGATCTTGCGGCCGAACGTCGTTCGCTCGTTGGCATAGCGCGTGGCGTCATCAAGCGCGGCCTGCGCGATACCCACCGCGACCGCGGCGATGCCGAGTCGCCCGGAGTCCAGTGCGCTGAACGCGATCTGCAGCCCCTGGCCCTCGGCGCCGATGCGACGGTCCGCGTCGAGGTGCGCGTTGTCGTAGAACGCCGACGTGGTCGGCACCGCGGACAGGCCCATTTTCTCCTCGGGTTTGCCGAAGCTCAGGCCCTCGAGATCACCGGGCACCAGGAAGCACGAAATGCCCTTGCTGCCCTCACCTGTGCGCGCGAACAGCGTGTAGAAGTCGGCGACCCCACCGTGGGTGATCCAGGACTTCGAGCCGTTGAGCACGTAACCGCCGTCATCGGGGGTGGCGGCGCACCGCAGCGCGGCGGCATCGGATCCGGCCTGCGGCTCGGACAGGCTGTACGCGCCGATCTGGTTTCCCGACAGCATGCCTGGCAGCCAGCGCTGCTTCTGCTCGTCGGTGCCGAACATCAGCAGCGGGTGCGACGACAGGCTGTGCACGCTGACGGCCACGGCCACCGCGGCCCACCGTGCGGCGATCTCCTCGAGGACCTGCAGGTAGACCTCGAACGGCTGACCGGCACCGCCCCACTCCTCGGGCTGCGGCAGGCTCAGCAGGCCGGCTGCGCCGAGCTGCGCGAACACGCCCTCGGGGTAGCGCTCGGTGCGTTCGTGTTCGTCGACGATCGGATCGAGCACCTTGTCGGCGACCTCGCGGGTCAGCGCGATCAGCTCGGCGGCCTCGTCTGACGGCAGAATCCGGTCCACGGACATAGTTGCATCTCCTAGTTTTCGGGCGGCCTCACTGTATCGCCGCGCACACTGATCGCCAGGGCGGCCACCACCAGAGCGATGCCCGCGGTCTCGGCGACGGTTGGCCGCTGCCCGAGCATCACCGCGCCGACGAACGCGGCCGTGACCGGCAGAAGGGCGAGCAACAGGGCGAACCGGGCGCGGCCTATCGCGGTGAGCACCAGTTGATCCAGCGCGTACGGCACTGCCGTGGACAGCACGCCGACCGCGACCCCCAGCAGCCATACCCTCGAGTCGGCGAACACCGACGCATCCTCGATGAGCTGCCCGGTGAGCAGCGCGGGGGCCAGGAGGACGGCGGCCGCAGCCATCCCGACGGCGAGCGAGTCGAGGCCGCTACCCGCGTCGGCGACGCGCTTGCCGAGCAGGATGTATCCGGCCCACAGGGCGGCGGCGATCAGCGCGAAGCCGACGCCCGCCAGGTCAATCCCCGTGTGCACACCCGTGAGCAGCGCGATACCGGCCGCAACCAGAAGCGCGGCAAGCAGATCGCGAGGTCGCCGTGACCCCAGGGTGGCGACGGCCACCGGGCCCAGGAACTCGATCGCCACGGCGGTACCGAGCGGAATGCGGGCGATCGCCTCGAAGAACGCGACATTCATGCCCACAGTGACAACGCCGAATGCGGCTGCGGCCGCCAGCGAGCGACGGGTCCAGGTCCGTCGCCACGGGCGTCGCCACACGATGAGCGCGACGGCAGCGGCGGCCGCGCGCAACCACGCCACGGCCGCAGGATTGGCGGTCTCGAACAGGAACACGCCGACGGCCGCCCCGACGTACTGCGACACCGCGCCGACGATGAAGAACATCGGCACCGACCAGGGGGGAATGCGGTGCCCAACTGTCGTCACGACGGTTGCAACTCCTAGTTCTTGGGCGTGCAACTCCTGGGTTCTGGGCGCAGTGCACAACTGTATCGATGCGGTTTCGTCTAGGTCTTACGTGACTGGCGGTACCGGTTAGGGTGTCTGAGTTCAGAGCAAACCGCGGGTGATCCGGCGGGGGAAGTAGACATGACTGAAGCTGAAGACGGCGCTGCGCGCCGGGCAACCAGGGCGACATCTGTGGGTGTGGTCGCCGAGTCGGGGTCTGATGAGCGCCGGGTGGCGGTGGTGCCCAAGGCGGTGTCATCTCTCGTGGGCAGTGGTGTGGCTGTGGTGGTGGAGTCTGGTGCTGGTGAGCGGGCGTTGTTGCCTGATGAGTTGTATGTCGAGGCGGGCGCGACCATTGGTGATGCCTGGGGGTGCGATGTGGTGGTGAAGGTGGCCCCACCCACGACTGAGGAGGTCGCCAGGTTGCGGTCGGGTCAGACGCTGGTCGGATTCCTGGCACCGCGCAACGAGCAGAACCAGATCGGAGCGCTCAAGAACGCCGGTGTGCAAGCGTTCGCGGTGGAGGCGATTCCGCGGATCTCGCGTGCGCAGGTGATGGATGCGTTGTCCTCGCAGGCAAACGTGGCCGGATACAAGGCAGTGGTGTTGGCGGCGTCGTTGTCGACGCGGTTCTTCCCGATGCTCACGACCGCGGCGGGCACGGTGAAGCCGACCAGCGCTCTGATTCTGGGTGTGGGGGTCGCGGGGTTGCAGGCGTTGGCCACGGCCAAGCGTCTGGGTGCCAAGACCACTGGTTATGACGTGCGTCCGGAGGTGGCCGATCAGGTGCGTTCGGTGGGTGCGCAGTGGCTGGATCTGGGTATTGATGCCGCCGGTGAGGGCGGGTATGCCCGTGAGTTGACCGATGAGGAGCGCGCGCAGCAGCAGAAGGCCCTGGAGGAGGCGATCACCAAGTTCGACGTGGTGATCACCACCGCGCTGGTGCCGGGTCGGCCCGCGCCGCGTCTGGTCACCGCCACCGCGGTGCAGGGTATGAAGCCCGGCAGTGTGGTGATTGATCTGGCCGGGGAGACCGGTGGTAACTGCGAGCTGACCGAACCGGGTCAGACCGTCGTCAAGCATGGGGTGACGATTGCCTCGCCGATGAACCTGCCCGCGACCATGCCTGAGCACGCCAGCGAGTTGTATGCCAAGAACATCACCTCGCTGCTGGAGTTATTGATCACCGACGGTGCGCTGGCACCGGACTTCGACGACGAGGTCGTCGCGGCCTCGTGCGTCACCCGGGAGGTTTCCTAGTCATGTATGACCAACTGTTGGCCAATCTTGCGATCCTGGTGCTGGCCGGGTTCGTCGGGTTCGCCGTGATCTCCAAGGTGCCCAACACCTTGCACACGCCATTGATGTCGGGCACCAACGCCATTCACGGCATCGTCGTGCTTGGCGCCCTGATCGTGTTGGGTGAGTTGCCCGCTGATGCGGGGTGGGGGGTGCGGGTGATCGCGTTCGTCGCGCTGATCTTCGGCACGCTGAATGTGATCGGTGGGTTCCTGGTGACCGACCGGATGCTGGGAATGTTCAAGGGTAAGAAGGCCGAAGTGGTGCAGAAGGCGCAGGCGGACAAGTGAACTACCTCGTCAACACCCTCTACATCGTCGCGTTCGCGCTGTTCATCCTGGGTCTGTCGGGGTTGACCGGACCCAAGACCGCGGTGCGCGGCAACCTGATCGCCGCCGCCGGTATGGCGTTGGCGGTCGTGGCGACCCTGATCAAGGTGCGTGACACCGCGTCGGTCAACTGGATTCTCATCGTGGCCGGTCTGCTCATCGGCGTCATCCTGGGTGTGCCGCCGGCAAAGAAGACCAAGATGACCGCGATGCCACAGCTGGTGGCGCTGTTCAACGGTGTCGGTGGTGGCACGGTCGCGTTGATCGCGTGGGCGGAGTTCATCGAGACCGACGGGTTCGCCCACTTCACCCCCGAGCAGCATCCGACTGTCGCACTGGTGGTGGGATCGCTGTTCGCGGCGATCATCGGGTCGGTGTCGTTCTGGGGGTCGCTGGTGGCGTTCCTCAAGCTGCAGGAGTCGATCCCCAAGAACGTCGAGAAGACACTCGTCAAGTCCGCGAAGGTGTTTCAGGCCTCCAACGTGCTGCTATTGCTGGGTGCGGTGGCCGCCTCGGTCTACATCGGGCTGAACGCCGGGCAGGGCAGTCCGGGTTGGGTGATCGTGCTGGTGCTGGTGCTGGCCGGGGTCATGGGTCTGTTCGTGGTGTTCCCGATCGGCGGGGCGGACATGCCGGTGGTCATCAGCCTGCTCAACGCGTTGACCGGGCTCTCGGCGGCGGCGGCGGGTCTGGCGCTCAACAACACCGCGATGATCGTGGCGGGCATGATCGTGGGTGCGTCGGGTTCGATTCTGACCAATCTGATGGCCAAGGCGATGAACCGGTCGATCCCGGCGATCGTGTTCGGTTCGTTTGGTGCCAGTGGTGATGTCGCGGCGCTGGTGGGTGGGGATCAGGGCACGGTCAAGGCGACCTCGGCCGCTGATGCCGCGATCCAGATGGCCTACGCCAACCAGGTCATCGTCGTCCCGGGTTACGGCCTGGCTGTCGCGCAGGCCCAGCACGCGGTCAAGGAGATGGCCAGCCTGCTCGAGGAGAAGGGCGTGGAGGTCAAGTACGCCATCCATCCCGTGGCCGGTCGGATGCCCGGGCACATGAACGTGCTGCTGGCCGAGGCCGATGTGGAGTATGACGCGATGAAGGAGATGGATGACGTCAACGGTGAGTTCAACCGCACCGACGTCACCATCGTGATCGGGGCCAACGATGTCACCAACCCCGCGGCCCGCAACGACCCGAGCAGCCCGATCCACGGCATGCCGATCCTCAACGTCGACGAGTCGCGTTCGGTGATCGTGCTCAAACGCTCCATGTCCTCCGGGTATGCCGGAATCGAGAACCCGCTGTTCTTCCTCAACCACACCTCCATGCTCTTCGGTGACGCCAAGAAATCAGTCTCCGAGGTCATCGAGGAACTCAAAGCCCTCTAGTACTCCAGCACGACCACACAAACTCGCACCCAACCTCATGGTTGGGTGCGAGTTTGCGTCTGCGCCGCGGAGGAGCGGGCCTCGCCATAGGGGTTCGCCTACCTCGATCGAGGATCAGACTCACCTGCTCGCGGACCCGACTCACGACGTCGTGGGGACGATCCCGTATAGCGCGCCCAGCCACATCGTCTCGAGCGGCAGGGTCGCTGCGTGCTCGTCGGGAAGGTCCTCACTGAGCCCGCGGCCTGCGATGTAGACCGCGTGCTCGGAGGACCAGAGGAGCATGGTGACCAGTGGCCCGGTGGGTGGACCAGGAGGAGCGATCCCGGCGGCGCGGTCGGCGTCTAGCTGGGCGCCGATGGCGTTGGCGAAGTAGGCGATCGTCCGTTGCGTGGCCGCCATCATGTCGGAGTCCACGTACCGGAGTTCGAAGGAGGCCTGGAACACCGCCCGGCGTGGTACCCATGCGGCGACCATCGCGCGGAGGCCTTCTCGGATGGCGTCCGGCGGGGCCTGGTCTGCTGGACGGTTCCAGATCGGCGTAATCGCGGAGTACATCTCCGCCGCGGCGACCTGGTAGAGCTCGAGCACGATCTCCAACTTAGAGGCGAAGTAGGAGTAGAACGTTGGGCGCGAGACGCCCGCCTCCTGCGAGATGTTCTCTACCGACAACTGGTGCAGTTGGCCCGTGTCGAGCAGCCGTGCCATGGCGTCGAGGATTTCGGCCCGCATCGGTGCCGAACGCCGGTTGGGCCGCGCGCGAAGGTCCGGGAGCGAGGTGTTCGCTGCACTTTCCTGCGCCACCCGGCCACGTTAGCTCACTTGCCGGAAGGTGACCGGCAGGGAGGCCAACCCGGCAAATGTGAAGGACGGGAGGTGTGTGAGCACGGTGCCCTCCGCCAGCTGAATGTGCTCGAGCCGCTCGGCGTGCATATCGCGTCGAGGAGATCGTTGGTCCGGGTGTCGCGGCGCTGGGCGATCCGCTCGATGAGGTAGTCCTGGGCTCCAGGCATCAGGCCGCGGACGATGAGAGAGTTGACTCATGAAGGAGTCGAGCACCCGAGAGCCCAGCAAGATCGCGCAGCGCAGGGAGTTGGCACGTAAAGAACGCAGCGCGGCGTGGCTGGAACAGCGCGCGCAGATTCTTGCGAAGGCCGCCGAAGTGTTCGCACTCAACGGCTTCAATGGCACCAGCATCACCGATATCGCCAACCATCTGGGCGTCAGCCAGTCCAACATCTATTACTACTTCGGGACGAAGCAGGAGATCTTCCTAGAGCTGGTGCGCCGCGCTTCCGATTACAACGTCACTGGGGCGGAAGCGATAGCTGCCAAGCGAGGTTCATCGGTCGATCGAATTGCTGAAGTGATCGAGCTGCTGGCCTCGTCCTACGAGGAGCACTACCCGTTTCTCAATCTCTACGTCCAGGAGGACGGCCGCTGGCTCAGTTCCACGGGAGCCGAGCTGCAGCAGTTCTTTCTGGATAGTGCCCAACGCTTCGAGGATGCCGTTATGGCGATCGTCGAGGATGGCATCCAGAAGGGGGAATTCAAGGTCGACCTCGATGCTCGGATGGTGACTTACACAGTCCTTGGCGCAGTCAACTGGATGCACCGTTGGTACCGCCCGGGCGGTGAGCTAAGTGGCGGGGAGGTCGGCAAAGTGATGAGCCGAATACTCCTAAGCGGCATTGCCGATACAGGCGGCGCTCCGTAGCCGGCGTGATCTGAGATGCAGTTCGATTCCACCACAGGGACGTTGATCCCAATTGGCATCCCGCCACCTGGGGTCTTCCCTAACCATGGAAAGTGGCCTATCATTCGATAGGCTGAGAGCGTGACCGTCGACACATTCTCGATCTCGGCAACGCAATCGCGGCGAGCGTCAGGCCCCTCAGGTGGCCATTGCGGCGGCGGCCACGTTGAAGATCTCAAGAGGAGTAGCGTCGATCTTGTCCCCATCGTCCGGTACGGCGTCCTTCACTGGTGCCATCGCAGCTCCGCACGCCCTCGCATCCGAAGCCGCCCTGCGCGTGTTCCGCGGCGGAGGCACTGCGATCGATGCGGCGATTGCGGCCGCGGCGGTGCTCGCCGTGGTCTATCCGCACAACGTTGCCCTCGGCAGTGACGTGATCGCGCTGGTCCGCACGCCCGATGGCCGGGTGACCTGTGTCAACGCCTCGGGTCCTGCGGCGAGGCGGACAGACACCGCCGCCGTGCGCACGACCTTCGGCAGGAGTCTGCCCGCGCGTGGCGCACACGTCGTGACCGTTCCCGGCGGTGTTCGCGGGTGGGAGACGCTGCGCACCTTCGGTTCTCGATACTCGTGGTCCGACACGCTGGAGGCGGCCGAGGAGGCGGCCACGCGCGGGGTAGCGGTCTCAGCGTCGCTGGCCAGCCACCTGACTCACCCCGAGAACGCGGATCTGCATGGCACACCGGACTTCGACCGCGTGTTCCGCCCGGGCGGAGTGAGTCTTCGATCGGGCGAGCTGTTGCGGCAGCCCGAACTGGCGGCGACGTTCCGGCGCCTACGCGAGCACGGCCCCGACGAGTTCTACCTCGGTGAGAGCGCCACAAACAGCCTCGCCCATCTGGCCTCTCGGGGCTCGCTTCTGGCCATGGACGACTTCGCGGACTTCACACCAGAGACTGTCGCGCCAATCGAGGCGACGTTCGGCGACCTCTCCGTCTTCACCAGCCCGCCGAACACCCATGGCTTCATCCTGCTGCGAGTCCTGCGTGCCGTGGAGGAACTCGGCCTCTCCGACCCGCTGGGGGCGGATTTCGGCACCCTCATGCGACTCTTCCACCAGGGCAACGCACTTCGAGACCGCTACCTGGCTGATCCCCGCCACGCCGAGGTGGATGTTGATGCGCTCATCAACTCGGATCTGCGGGAGATGGCACCCGTGGGCGCCGCCACCGGAGAGCCCGCGCTCGTACCCCATGGCGACACCGTCGGAATAGCCGCCGCCGACAGCGACGGCTACGCGGTCTCATTGATCCAGAGCGTGTACCACGCATTTGGGGCGGGATTGATCGACCCCAAGACCGGGATTCTGTTCCACAATCGCGGAACCAGTTTCTCGCTCGACGCCGATTCACCCAACGTGCTTGCGGCAGGGAAGCGGCCCCTCCACACGCTCATGCCGGCCATGACGCTGCGCGGCGGGTCAGTGCGTCACGTGCTGTCGACGATGGGCGGGCAGGGCCAGCCCCAGGTGCTCGGCCAGATCCTCCTCCGTGCGACGGCCGGAGCCACCGCCCAGGATGCCGTGGCGGCCCCGCGAGGAATCGTCGGCCTGCAAAGCGACGGCTGCATTCTCGACTCGGTATCCCTGGAGTCCGATATCGCCGCGCCTGCACGCGAGTCTGTTGCACGCAGCGGCTTGTTCTTCCACGAGGTGCCGCCTCGCAGCGAGGTACTCGGGCAGGCCAACGTCGTCTTCGCCGATCAACACGGCGCGATGACGGCCGCGTCTGACCCGCGCTCAGACGGTGCCGCCGTGATCGCGCACTACCCACGGCACGACCCGAGCTAGGGCGACGACCAATGTCTAAGAGGCAGCATAGATTCGACCGACCGGTGCCCGGGGCACGAACGGATGAGGAGTGATGAGCATGAGTACCCCTACCAATCCGACGACCAACCCGCCCCCGATCGCGGAAGCCGAGTACCACCAACGGCTGGCGAGATTGCGCCAACTACTGGACGTCGCCGGCGTCGATGCGATCGTCATCTGGGCGCGCGGCGGCGGCACCGTCGAGCGATTCGCCAATGTGCAGTACCTATGCGGTCACTACCCCTTCTTCCCGATCATTCGCGACGTTCCTGGCGCCTGGGCCGACCGCGGGTACGCGGCACTCGTGGTGACGCAGGACGAATCGGTACTGTGCTCGGACGACGAGGCTGCCGCGCCCTATGCCGTCACCGATCACCGCTTCCTTGACGCCAGCGGACAGACACTCGGGGACCTCGTGGCCGAGGTGCTCGCAGGCGTACGTCGCAGGATTGCGGTCTGCGGCGCCGACACCATGACGGCACGACAGTTCGGCCACCTCGAAAAGGCGGCTGCCCCAGTGGTTGACGGCGAGATCCTGATCGCCGATGACCTCGTCGAGCACCTGCGCTCCATAAAGTCCAGCGCCGAGATCGCACTGTTGGAACACGCCGCGACCATCGCCGACGCATCGTTCCGGTTCGCGCTGGACACCCTGCACGCCGGGGTCAGCGAGGCTGAGGTCACCGCGGCGCTGATCGCCGAGGCAACCAGGCGGGACGCCGTCGTTGCCAACGCATTTGTGACGACGTTCGGCGAGGATTCGGGGGGCGGGCACGACGGTGCGCCCACCTGGTCACAGCGGCGACTGCGCGCCGGTGACCTCTTCACCGTTGACTTCAGCGGGGCCTACCGAGGTTACTTCTACGACCTCGCCCGCAGCCGCGTCATCGACCGGGCCCCGACGGACGCCCAGGCCGGAGCATTCGAACTCGCCCGTGACTCGGTGAACGCCGCCGTCGCAGCCTCGGTGCCAGGCGCCACGGTCGCCGATGTGGCGCGAGCAGCCGACGACCTGCTGCGCCAACAGAACTACGACTTCGCCGCGGCCGAGTTCAAGGCTGGCGGTCACGGTATCGGGCTGGGCTTCGAGGCGCCGTGGATCCGTGACGACAACCTGCGTCCGATCGAGGTCGGCATGACGCTGGCACTGGAGCGCTTCGTCATCAGGGACGGGACGGGCGCCACCTTCGAACGCAACATCGTGGTGACAGAGCACGGGCCCCGTGACCTCGCACCCGTCATCGACATCTGGCAGTAAACCAAAACCGATCTGCACGACCCAGGGAGCCGACATGCTGATGAAGAAGTCAGGGACCGCGTTATTGGCGGCCACACTCACCGTGGCCGCGGGGTTGGCCGGTTGCTCGACCGACCGCCCACCAGCGGGCGCCCCGCAGGGTGGTGCGGGGCAGATGGAGGAGATCTTCACGACTCCCGCGGCGAAGGGCCCGATCGACGCGTTCACGTGGAACCTCGCCACTGGTGAACCGGCATCACTCGACTGGACTCGCGCGTACGCCGATTCGGAGAACACGGCCCTGGCCAACATGTGCGAGAGCCTCATGGTGCAGAACGAGGACATGACCCTGAAGCCGGGCCTGGCGGAACGGGTGGACCGGCCGAACGACACCACGCTGGTCTTCACCGTCCGGCCGGGTGTCACGTTCTGGAACGGAGCACCGCTCACCGCTGACGATGTGGCATTCAGCCTGTCCAGGAATCTCGACCCCAAGGTCGGTTCCTACTGGGCAGAACCGTTCTTCGACAACGTGACGTCGATCGAGGCGACGGCCCCCGATCAGGTCACGGTCCATCTCAAGCAGCCCGATGCCCTGTTCGAGCGCATCCTCGCCACGGCCGCCGGCGTCGTGGGGAACAGGCAGTTCGTCGAAGCCGCCGGGCCGGCGTACGGCACCGCCCGCGGCGGGATCATGTGCACAGGCCCGTTCGCGCTGGACACCTGGAAGCCGGGCAGCAGCATCACGATGCGGAAGAACGCCGACTACTGGAACGGGGACCGCAGCGCGCTGGCCGACCGCGTCACGCTGACATTCGTCACCGACGAGTCCACGATCACCAGCAGCCTGCTCTCGGGCGATATCGATGGCACCTATCGAACCCCGCTGTCGTCGATGGAACCGCTTCGGACGTCGGGCAAGGGGAACTTCTACCTCGGCGCCAGCACCGACTGGCTGGCCATCCGGCCCACCGAGAAGGCCGGGCCGATGCAGGATGTGAACGTTCGGCGCGCACTGAGCATGGCCTTCGACCGTGAGGCGATTGTGAACGGTGTCTACCGTGGCACCGCGCAGGCCTCCACATCGCCGATTCAGCCGGGGGCGTGGGGATACAGCCGCAGTCTGTGGGAGGCCGCCGCCTCGAAGTACGCCGACCCGGCACGGGACCTCGACGGCGCGCGCAAGCTCGTTGCGGATAAGGGCCTTGGCGGACAGACGATCTCGGTCGCCTACCCCACCGAGTTGGAGGCGGAGTCCAAGACCGCCGAACTGCTCGCCGACGCCGCGCGAGAGATCGGCCTCGACGTCAAGCAGGTTCCGCTGCCCGTCACGTCGTTCACCAACCTGTACTTCGACAAGGCGGCGCGCGCCCAGTACGACGCGTTCGTCGTCGTCGAGTACGGTGCCGGAGTCGCCGACCCGATCGTCTCGCTCAGTGAGTTCACCCCCCAGAGTGCCTATGACTACGGTCAACTCAAGGCCCCGGGGGTTACCGACAACGTCACCGCCGCATTCACGACACTCGATGACGACGCTCGGGCGAAACATCTCCTGGACGCGGAATCCGCGCTCGTCGACAACGTCGGCCTCATCAACGTCGCCAACCCGAGAATCCCGATGTACATGGGCGACCGAATCACCGGTGCGACCGCCTCAATAGCCTTCCTGTACTTCCCGTGGGCGGCCAGGATCGGGGCCGCGTGATGCGCCCCCAGGGGCTCGACGCCGCGGACTCGACGTGACTCGCTTCATCGCAACGCGCTTGGCCGAGGGAGTTGTGACGCTGCTGCTGTCGTCGTTCCTCATCTTCGGCGCGTTGTATGTCGCCCCGGGCGATCCGCTGGCCTACCTGATCGGTAACCGCACGCTGTCACCCGAGGCCATCGCGGTGCTTCGTGAGCAGTACCACCTCGACGATCCGTTCCTGACCAGGTGGATCAGCTGGCTCGGCGACATCCTGACCGGGCAGTTGGGCCAGTCGATCAACTACCGCGACGACGTGTGGAACCTTCTCGGGCCGCGCATGACGACGACGGTGGCGCTGATTGCGTACTCACTGGTGGTCATCGTCGTCGTCGGCGTCGGGCTCGGCATCGTGGCGGCCCTGGCCCGCCGCTCGATCAGTGACGTGATCCTCGGACTCACATCTGTCGGCGTCGCGGTGCCCTCGTTCGTCGCGGCCGCGGTGCTGATCTTCGTGTTCGCCGTCGAACTCGGCTGGTTCCCCACCTTCGGGTCGGGTGAGGGTTTCGTCGACCGTCTGCATCATCTGACCCTGCCGGTGCTGGCGCTGACACTGGCGTCCTGCTCGTACGTCATCCGAGTGACACGGGCGGCGCTGAAGGAGGAGGCCGCCCGCGACCACGTTCGCTCCGCGACGGCGCGTGGTCTTCCGACCCGCACCATCGTGACCAAACACATCCTCCGAAACGGACTGACTCCCGTTGCCACGGTGGTGGGTCTCACCCTGACCAGCCTCATCGTCGGATCCGTTGTGGTGGAGCGCGCCTTCGCCCTGGACGGCATCGGGTCACTTCTCACCGAGGCCGTCGCCAAGAAGGACTTCGCCGTGGTTCAAGCCGTCTGTCTGCTCCTGATCACGGTCGTCGTGATCGTGGTGCTCATCGTCGATGTGCTTCAGGTCGTCATAGACCCCCGCGTGCGCAGCAGGGTCGGAATCAAGTCATGACCGCCATCCTGATGGAGTCGCTGCGTCGCCGGCGGCCGGCCAACAAGCACCGCAACGGATTTGGCGTCGCCGGCATGGTGGCCACCGCGGTCATCGCGGTCGTCGTACTCCTGGCCCTGTTCGCACCCCTGATCGCGTCCCATGACCCGTCGGCCGTCGACTTCGCGCGCACCTATCGTCCATCCGAGCCGGGCGCGCTTCTGGGCACCGACGGTTCGGGCCGCGACATCTTCAGCCGACTGCTGTACGGCGCGCGGTCGAGCCTGCTCGGACCGACCATCGTCGTGCTGATCTCGGCTTCGGTGGGAACCGCCCTCGCGCTCATTGCCGCCATGTGCGGCGGATGGGTCGACCGGGTGCTGAGCCGGTTGTTCGACGTCGGTTTCGCGTTCCCCGGTCTACTGCTGGCCATCCTCGCCGTCGCGGTTCTCGGACCCGGATTCACCACTGCCGTGATGGCCCTGGCCATTTCGTACATTCCGTTTGTGGGGCGGATCGTGCGCAGCGTGGCGATCGGGGAAATGTCGCTGCCCTACATGACGGCGTTGGTGACGATCGGTCAATCCCGTTGGCGAATGGCGCTGCGCCACCTGCTACCCGCCGTGACGCCGACCATGCTCGCACAGGCCACGATCTGCTTCGGCTACGCGCTGGTGGACCTCGCGGCACTGTCCTACCTGGGCCTCGGCGTTCAACCGCCGGGATCGGACTGGGGGCTGATGGTGTCGGAGGGGCAACGCGGACTGCTGCAGGGGTACTGGGAGGAATCTCTCTATGCCGGCATCGCCCTGGTGATCGTGGTGACCTGCGTGTCGCTCGTGGGTGACCGCATCGCCGACCGCGCCAGCATCGGTGGTGACCGACGATGAGTGCTCTGCTGCAAGTCGATCGGCTGAGTGTGACGATGCCCGACGGCACCGTCGCGCTCGACGACGTGTCCTTCACCATCGGTCGCGGCGAGATCGTCGGATTCATCGGCGAATCCGGCTCCGGCAAGAGCACGACCGCCAATGCGATCGCCAGACTGCTCCCCGCGGCGGCGACCACGACCGGCAACGTCCTGTTCGACGGCCACGACGTGCTGCGCCTCACGCCTCGCGAGCTCAGCCGGTTCCGGGACGTCGACCTCGGGATGGTGTTCCAGGATCCGCGAGCCGCCGTCAACCCGGTGGCCCGGGTCGGGGAGTACGTGACCGAGGCGCTGCGGGTGAACCGCCGCATGTCGCGATCCGCTGCCCGGCAACGTGCCGTGGAACTCTTCAACGAGGTCGGCATTCCCGATCCGGAGCGCCGGCTCGACGAGTACCCGCACCAGTACTCGGGCGGAATGCTGCAGCGTGCGGTGATCGCGGCCGCGCTGTCGACCAACCCCGGGCTCCTGCTCGCCGACGAGGCCACGACCGCGCTCGACGTGACACGTCAAGCCGAGGTCGCGGCCATCCTGCGACATGCGTGTCGAGAGCGTGAGCTCGGCCTCATGTTCATCACGCACGACCTCGAACTCGCCGGTGCGCTGTGCGATCGCGTCTGTGTGATGTTTCGCGGGCGGATCGTCGAGCAGATCGCCGCAGGCGATTTGCACACCGGTGCCCAACATCCCTATACCGTCGCGCTTCTCAGATCGCGGCCATCAATCGACGAACGTCCGCATCGCCTCCCGGTCATCACGGCCGAGGACCGCGAGACGTTCTCAACCGGTGCGGAGGAGATCCATGACTGACGCGAGTACACCGGAGTCGCTCATCGAGGTATCCGATGTCTCGCGCATATTCACGCGTCGGGGCGTCCAGACCCGCGGGGTGGACGGGGCTTCGTTTCGGATGCTCCCCGAACGCGATCTAGGCATCGTCGGCGAATCCGGTTCGGGGAAGACCACTCTGGCTCGGATCATCATGGGTCTGGAATCCGTCACCACGGGCACGGTCCGCGTGCTGGGACGCGACGTCACCAAGCCGGCGACGACACGGCGGGCGCGCCGCGATCGCGCCCGTCTGATGCAGATGGTGTTCCAGGATCCCTACGGCTCGCTGGATCCGCGTGCGACCGTGCGTGAATGCCTCGACGAGGTGCTGCGCCTCCATCCGCCGGGCAACGGTATGACCCGTAGCGCCCGCATCGAGCAGCTCTGCGACCTTGTCGGGTTGTCCGCGGCACAGCGTGAACGAACTCCGCGCGAGTTGTCCGGGGGTCAGTGCCAGCGAGTTGCCATCGCCCGCGCGATCGCAGTCGAGCCTCGTATCATCATTCTCGACGAAGCCGTTGCGGCATTGGACATCTCGATCCAGGCTCAGATCCTGAACTTACTGGCCGACCTCCGCACCGAACTCGGCACGGCCTACCTGTTGATATCGCATGACCTGGCCGTCGTCCGTCAGCTCACAGAGGACGTTGTGGTGCTGCATCACGGCAGAGTGGTCGAGTCTGGCGCCACTGACCGGGTGCTGCGCGACCCTCGTGACCCCTACACCCAGCGCCTGAAGGCCAGCATTCCCAGCCCGGCATGGCGTCAGCCCGGTGTGCTCGAACAGCTGTCGTCGACCGGGTGAAACCTACCTAGGTGGTCTTGGCCGCGCCGTTCCAATAGCGGTGTCCCACAAGCGCAGTCACAAGCGTGGCGACCGCCGCCAGGTAGACCGGGACGCTGATGTGGATCTTCATCATCAAACCGCCGGCCAACGCACCCGCAAAGATCGCGACGACGGCCCACAGCCGGCGATGCCGCAGCGCGGCGAACCCGCCGAGGAAGAGTGTCTCGCTCGCGTAGGACGTGATCGTGGACGTCACGACGACGGTGGTCATATCGGTCACCGCGAGGACGCGCGCGGTACACGCCTGAGCGCCCATGACAACGGCGATGGTTGCGGCGACTAGGACGCCGGTGACTGTGGCGCCCGCCTCCGGAACGAAGACCAGGACCGTCGCCGTGGCGGCGAGCACGACGGCGTTGACCAGGATCGTGGCAGTGATCACCGTGTTCCAACCGCTGCGACGCCCTCGCAGCAACCTGCCCGCCGCGGCGGCACCAAGCACATAGCCGAACAGGGCGATCAGAGGCCCGGCGACGGGCAGGCCGTCCTCCGCCGCGATACCCATTCCGAGGATGACGACGTTGCCTGTCATGTTTCCGGTGAAGACGCGATCCAGGCCGAGGTAGCCGACCGCGTCGAGGGCTCCGGTGACCACTGTCAGCGTCATCATCAGCCATAGATGCAGATGTCGTCGTACGAAGGCACTACCTCGCACGGCGGGGGCAGATTCGACTGGACACATCGGCGCAGTCTATCGAACGATAGGGAACTATTGCGCGTCGCGAGGTTCATTCAGACGAGCGGACGTGGCTTCGCGGATGCCCGCAAGGCGGGACTGATCCTCAAGCAGGGAGCGCAGGAGGAACGATGCCGCCTGAAGCGGTCGGTCGATACGCATCTCACCGGTAGGTCCGCCCTGTTCGCGCAGGGTTTCGAAGAGTACGCCGTTGATCGCCCGCACCACGAAGCTCGGCTCCACTGCGACGAACTCTCGTGCCTCGCGACCGCCTTCGATCACCTGCTCGAGCTGGCCGTGGAACAGCGCGATGCCCTCACGCTCGGCTGCGAACTCGTCCAATGCGAGCACGGCGTCCTGGTACAGCCCTCGCGCATCGAAGGGCTGCTGCAGGATCTCGCGGACGTCGTACGCAATGGACAGGTGCAATTTCTCGGCCCAGCTCGTGTCCTCGCTCAATCGCTCGTTCATCCGGGCGATCGACGGGCCCAGATCAAGTTCGATGAGGGTCCGGAAGATCTCGTGCTTGGCCTGGAAGTGGTGAAACAGCGACGGCTGCTTGATATGTACAGCCTCGGCGATGTCACGCGTCGAGGTACCGAAGTAGCCGCGTTGCGCGAAGAGGACCGAGGCCTCCAGCAGAATCCTGCCCCGCGTCGATGACCAGTCCACCACGGGGAACCGCCAATTCTGCACGTACTTCACAGAAGTACTGTGGCACACGACGGTAGGTATGAACGCACATACCGGTCGCGCCGGTCTGGCTATCCTCGTTGAGTGCCTTTGGTGGAGATCGCCTACGTGTCGTCGGTAACGCCCAGTGAACTTGAGCGACTGCAAGAGGTTCTTCCGCATGCGGTGAGCCTCGCTGTCAATTGTCCCGAGGAGCCGTACGTTCCCGGGACCTTGAAGCCTGGAGATGTGGATCTTCGCTTCCGGAAGCGTGGCGAATGGGACGCCGGCGGTCTCGACATCGTGATCGAGGTGCGGTCGAAGTGGACGGCGTCCCGAGTGGACTCCAGGCAAGCGCGCGCTGATGGACTGCACGAGGCGATTGCTGATGTGGTCGACCACGACGTTGGCGTGTTTCTGCAGTTCCCGGTCGCAGCGTGGTCGGAGGGCTAGATGGTGGGTGTCGTGAACACCGCACTTTCGCTGTCTTGCGCCAGAAACATGTCCGCGGGCGGTGGTTCGAAGGCCGGCAGTCCGGAATCGGGAAGCCACAGGTAGTCGCTGACGCGCAGCGTCAGCGGACCGGAGGGTGCAACGATCTCGACCTCCAAACCCTCTGGAGGCGGGGCGTAGAAGCGGAAGCCGTCCGCGGGTACCGGTGTGATATCTCGGCCAGCCACCGTAAGAGAACGGATGTCGGCAGCCTCGAAATGAACTCCGATAGCGGTCGCGCCGCGCAATGAGCGCAGCCGCAGTCGCAGCCGGCGATCGCCGGATTCGACGGTGTCTGACGTGATGTCGACCGCTGGAGCCGGAAGGTCGACGGCCGCGGCGGGGCCGCTGTGGGACGTCTCACTCCACAGTTCGCTGAACGCTCCCTCGGGGGACGCGTCGGAAACGAAACCACCATTCCATCGATCCGGCGGCATCCGCGATATCCACTGTGCGGAAGCGTTGTCGGCGTCGAGTGCGTACTTCAGCTCGGACGGCATCGGATGTGATTCATCGAAACGATCCACTGCGAGTCCCGTCGCTGCCAACACGAGCGCCAGCGCCAGTGGCACCGCGGGCAGTGCGCAGGCGTAACGCCGCGAGAGCGGGGCTGCCGGCGGCCCGACCTCGAGTAAGGGCAGCATCAACCCCGTGAGCAGCACCACTGCAGGAACGACTGCGAATGGTGCTGTGCCAACGCCTAACTGAATGCTCGGCCAGATGCTTCCGCTGAGGAATACTGCTGCCGGGACCAGTGCGACAGCCATCACCACCACGTGCCCCCGACCCCCTGTGTACGTGATCAGCCAACCTGCGAGGGCCGCGACAGCGGGGATCACCAAGAGGTGGCCGGCGGTGGGCACGGTGAACGTCAGAATTGCGCCAGCGACCACAACGCAGCACAGCATTCCCAGCAATGCCGACTTCGGCCCGAACCATTTGCGCGACAACGCATACCACATCAGCAGCACGGCCACGGCGAGCAGCACCATGGCCCCGTAGTACGGCCATGGACGGTACGGATCGGCCAGCAGGGTGTACCCGGGGCGGACTGTCGACAGCACCCACCAAAGACCGAACGTCGCCGCCACGGCGATGGCCGCCGCGGCCAGCGCGGTCACGGCAGCCGCCAGCACGCGTGTGAGCGTGGCTTCGCCCGCACGCCGCGCCAACCCAACGACAACGGCCAACCCGACCAGCGCGAGGACGGCGAGGGCGATTGTCACCCAGGAGGGGAACACGACGAGTAAACCGGCGGGCAGCTGGAAATACGACCGATTGCGATCGTCGCTGAGCGATGCCAGGTCGCGCTGTCCCAGTTCCCGCGTCAGCGCAATGGTGTTGTCACCCATCTGCTGCACTGTTGCCAGATTGACGTGGGCGGGGTCGTCCAAGCGATTGTGGTAGTAGGCTCCGCCGCCGACGTATGCCCAATCCAGCACCGCCAGCCCACCCGGCCCGAACGCAGCGAGGTCGGTGGTGCTGGACGTCATGCTGGCGCCGAGCGCCGTCGACAACGAGTCCGCCGCGGGATGAGGCGCGGCACCTTCGACGGCTCGGATCAGACCCCCGTCCGGCGCGGTGACCCGCCAGAGCAACGGTGGACCACCAGCACCGCGCGCCTCGTGGTTGATCACTATCCCCGGTTGTGTGCTCTGTGGCAGGGCGTGCACGAAGGCCTCGGCGCCGAGCAGGCCGGCTTCCTCACCGTCGGTGAGCAGCACGACCACGTCGTTGCGCAGCGCGCTTCCCGCGCTGCGCAGCGCCCGCACAGTCTCCAAGACCGCCGCGACTCCGACACTGTCATCGTTGGCGCCGGGCCCGGAGGGCACCGAGTCGTAATGCGCCGCAAGGTAGATCGTGCCGGAGGGATCTGAACCCGGCACCCGCGCAATGATGTTGGAGACGTGGCCAACGGAGATCGTGTCGCGGTCGATGTCTTCGGGCCACCGTCCGACCCCTTCGTGAATTTCGGGCTCCAACCCGATGTCTGCGAGTTCGCTGACGAGGCGCTCGCGAACACGGGCGTGTGCGGGTGTGCCCATCGGGTGCGGTTCGCGCGCTATATCCTGCACAATCCGGAATGCCCGCTCGGCGCTGAAGTCCCCGGCGGGAGCGGTTGACGCCTCATACCCTCGGGCTTGTTGATCCACGCCGACCGCGACCGCGATCAGTAGCAGGAACGCCAATGCGATGAACCGCTTCGCCTGATCGAGCACGACCCCGAGACTACGGACACAGACTCCTTTGGGTGCCATTCGCTCGCGAGACCTGCGAAATGGTTGTTCGCGAGGGCGTGTTCACGACCATTGTGTAGATCTCGGCGGGGAAAGCTAGGTGCCGCAGAAGGTTTGGTAGTCGCCGAAGTCCGGCGGGGCCGGCTGGGCGAAGCGCTCCAGGCCGGGGCGCTCGTCGTACGGGGCGCTGACCGCCTCCAGCAGGCGCTGAAGCGGCGCCAGGTCGTCGGCGGTGGCCGCGGCGAGGGCCTCCTCGACCAGGTGATTGCGCGGGATGTACAGCGGGTTCACTCGGTCCATCGCATCGGCATCGGTGGCCAGCGGAGCCCAACGCGCCAGCCACGCATCGATTCCCGCCAAGTCGATGAACAGACCCCGGGCCGGTTCGGTGTCACCGCGGACGGCCGCACTCAGCGACCGGAAGAACGTCGTGTAGTCGACGGGGCTCTGCGCGAGCAGGTCGAGCAGGTCGCGGTTGAGCGCGGTGAAGAGCTCGTCGTCGACATCGGGCCGCAGACCGAGCTTGGCGCGCATCCCGGCCGACCACGCCCGCTCGTACTGCGGGCCGAACGCGCCGAGGGAGGCCGTGGCGACCTTGATCGCACGATCCGCGTCGTCGTCGATCAGCGGTAGCAGCGTCTCGGCGAACCGGGCGAGATTCCACGCCGCGATGGCGGGCTGGTTGCCGTAGGCGTAGCGGCCGGCGTAGTCGATGGAGCTGAAGACCGTCACCGGATCGAAGTCCTCCATGAACGCGCACGGTCCATAGTCGATGGTCTCACCCGAGATCGTCATGTTGTCGGTGTTCATCACACCGTGCACGAAGCCAACGAGCATCCACCTGGCGATAAGCTCCGCCTGTACCGAGACCACCGAGTCGAACAGTGCGACATAGCGATTCGGGGCGTCCGCGGCGGCGGGATGATGCCGGGCGATCGCGTGATCGGCCAATCGGCGCAGCACATCGCGGTCACCGTGGTTGGCCGCGTACTGAAAGCTGCCGACCCGCAGGTGGCTGGCCGCGACCCGGGCGAGGACCGCTCCGGGAAGCGCGGTGTCACGGTACACCTGACCGCCTGTCGCGACGACGGCCAGCGAGCGCGTGGTCGGGATTCCCAGCGCGTGCATCGCCTCGCTGATCACGTACTCCCGCAGCATCGGTCCGACCGCGGCGAGGCCGTCGCCGCCGCGTGAGAACGGGGTGGCACCCGAGCCCTTCAGCGCGAGATCACGAAGACCGTCGTCGGTCCTGAACTCGCCGAGTAGCAACGCGCGCCCGTCGCCGAGGCGCGGGACGAAACCGCCGAACTGGTGACCCGCATACGCCTGGGCCACCGGCGTCGCACCGTCGGGCACGGAGTTGCCGAGCAGGAACCGCAGCCCATCGGCGCTGCGCAGCCACACGGGATCGAGGCCGAGAGCGTCGGCGAGCACATCGTTGAGGACGAGCAGCCGCGGATTGTCGGCCGTCGCGGCCTGCCATCGGATCGACATCTCCGGCAACTCGCGCGCGAAGAAGTCGTCAAGCGCGACTGAGGCACCCGGTGCAAGGCTCACATGCTCCAGGGTACGGACGACGCAGGATTGCCCTGGCGTGAACGGCCAACACATCTGGGCGGCCCCGATAGGTTTACTCACGATGAACCGACGAGAGAGCACCACGATGCGGCGCGCCACGAGAATCGGTGCAGCCCTGGCGGGAGCACTGATGATCGCAGCATGCGGCAGCCCGACCGAGCAGGCAACCCCGACAGCTGAGCAGCAACCCGCACCGGCACCCGCGCAGATCGTCAGCCCCGACAAGCTCGACGTGGGCGGTTACCCGACCACACCCCGGCCTGCACTGGGCGTCGCGGGCAACGCCCCGGCCGGCATCGTCGCCGAGACCCAGCACATGGCCGACTTCATCGTGGGCCCGTGGGACGTCGACCCCGACATGGTCTACCCGTACCTGTCGAGCACTTACCTCATCACCGCACCGGCGGCGCTTGAGCAGATCGGACCGGCGACCGTCGCAGTGGCCGCCGAGCAACGCGGCATGGTCGGCGGGTTCGTGTCAGCTCGGCAGGCCCCCGACAAGAGCATCCTGGTCAACGGGGTGCTGCGGTTCCCTGACCCGGCCGCCGCCACCGCAGCCGCGGGCGAGATGAGTCAGGCCGCCGCGCAGCAGTCGATCCAGGGGGTCACCCCGACGAGCACCGCGATCCCCGGCCATGCCGACGCCGTCGCATCCACCTATCCGTTCACGCCGCACGGCACGGAACGGCCATGGGCGGCCGTTCGATCGTTCACACCGCGTGGGCCGTTCGTGCTCATGCAGATGGCCCAGTCGATCGACGTGCTCGACCCCGCCGCGGCCATGGTGGCGAAGGCGATCGACCTGCAGGGGCCGCTGATCGACCAGTTCACCCCGACCCCAATAGACGCGCTCGCGGACGTCGCGCTCGACCCCACCGGGCTGCTTGTCCGGACGATCCCCGCCGAGGCGGGAACCGCCCCGGCAAGCAAGAACGCCGCCTACAGCCCCCGCGGGGCCGTGCACTTCCAGAGCAATCCGGTCGGCTCGGCCACGCTGTTCGAGGACGCCGGGGTCACCGTCGTCGCGATGGGAGAGGCGAACGTCTACGAGGCCAAGGATGCGCCGTCAGCGAGCCTGGTCGCGAACTCGTTCGGCAAGGAGGTCTCGGTCGACGGTGTGAGCGCGGCCGACCCCGTACCGGCACTCCCCGGCAGTCGCTGCCTGCAGTTCCCGAAGGGCTTCTATTGCGTTGCCTCGGGTGACCGGTACGCCATCGAGGTTCAGGCGGATCAGTTGAAGGATGCCCACCAGCAGGTGGCAGCGCAGTACGTCATGCTCACCGCCCACTGACCGCGCGCCGTGTTTGATCGCCGGCACCTCCGGGTAGGCGAAACGGCAGTGGGTCGACCCATCGATTACTCGGTGGTCGATCCCGTCGCGGCGGTGAGAGGTGTTGTCTGATGGCCAGTTTCGACGATGCAGATAGTTCGTTGGCGGTGAAGCGGGACATCGCCGCCTCACGCCAGCGCGTGTGGGACGTGCTGGCCGACGGTTGGACCTATTCGCAGTGGGTGGTGGGTAACAGCCGGATGCGCGCAGTCGACTCCGACTGGCCGAGGCCGGGTACCACCATCGAGCACTCCCTCGGAGTGTGGCCCGTCCTGCTGGACGACGCGACCGTCGTCGAGGAGTCCGTACCGCTCGAGCGCCTGGTGCTGTTGGCCAAGGGCAGGCCGTTCGGAAAGGCACGGATCACCCTGCGGTTGTTCGACATCGAGGAGGGATGTCGCGTCGAGATGGCGGAGGTGCCCGTCGGTGCGCCGCTCGGCTGGTTGCCCAAGCGACTCGCGCTTGCCGCCGCAGCCCCCCGCAATCGTGAGTGCACGAGGCGCCTGGCATCGTTAGCGGAGCATCGCCAGCCTGAGCAGGAGTAGCGACTGTCCGGTGACGCCGAGTGCAGGGGGTGGACGGTGAACGTGCGCACGCGCAACAACGTGCACGTGGTCGGTGACCCGACCGGTCAGACAGTGGTGCTCGCGCACGGCTTTGGCTGCGACCAGAACCTCTGGCGCCGTGTCGTCGACCGTCTCGCACCACGGTTTCGAGTGGTCCTGTTCGACCACGTCGGTTGTGGTGCAGCGGATCCGGGCGCATGGGATGAACAGCGGTATTCGACGCTGCAGGGGTACACCGATGACATCCTCGAGATCCTGCACGACCTGGAGTTGCGCGATGTCGTGTTCGTCGGGCACTCCGTGGCGGCGATGATGGGAGTACTTGCCGTCGCCGCCGATCCGGTGCCCTTCGCCAAGCTCGTCCTGCTGACACCGTCCCCGTCCTATCTCGACGACGACGGATACGTCGGAGGGTTCTCCCGGGCCGACGTCGACGAGTTGCTGGCCTCGCTGGAGGCCAACTATCTCGGCTGGTCTCGGACCATGGCACCCAATATCATGGGCACCCCGGATCGACCCGAACTCGGCGATGAGCTGGCGGACACCTTCTGCCGAACGGACCCCGCCATGGCCCGAGTGTTCGCGCGGACGACGTTCCTCTCCGACAACCGCGACGACCTGAATCGGGTCGCGGTGCCGACGCTCATCATCGAGTGCGCACACGACACGTTGGCGCCACGCGAGGTCGGCTCCTACGTGCACCGGCAGATCGAGGGCAGCACGCTGGTCACGCTCGACGCGTGGGGGCACTGCCCGCACGTGAGCGCACCTGCAGACACGGCCGATGCGATCATCGAGTTCATCGGAACGCGTTGATGTCCGAGCACGACCTGTATCAGTACGCGCCCTGCGGCATCCTCGCGATGTCACTCGACGGCACGATCACCGCCGCCAACCACACCCTCGCAACCTGGTTGGGCCGCGCACCCGTGGACCTGGTCGGCCACCCGTTCTCCGACTTCCTGACCGTCGGCGGGCGGATGTACTTCGAGACGCACCTCGCGCCGGTGCTTCAGATGGTCGGCAAGCTCAATGGCATCACGGTGGACCTGGTTGCTGCCGACGGCAGCCGGTTGCCCGCGTTCGTCAGCGCGAATGTCGGATACGACGCGACGGGGCGGCCCGACCTCATCCGGGTGACCGTTCAGGACGCCAGCGACAGACGGTCCTATGAACACGAGCTGCTCGTCGAACGCCGTCGTGCCGAGGTCGCCCAGGAGCGCGCCGAGGTCCTCGCCACCACACTGCGGCGCTCGCTGCTGCCTCCGTCGCTGTCGCCACCGCCCGGCCTGCAGGCGGCGGCGTACTACCACGCCGCATCCGCTTCGGAGGTCGGTGGAGACTTCTACGATCTGTTTCCCCTCACGCGGAGCCGGTCGGCGTTCTTCCTCGGCGACGTCTGCGGAAAGGACGCCGAGGCGGCCGCGCTTACGTCGCTGACGCGGTACACGCTGCGCGCCTCAGCGGTCAACGACGACCACCCCGAGGCGGTACTGCGCAGTTTGGACACGATGCTGGCCCATGAGTCCGGCGGTTACGATCCAAGGCGGTTCTGCACCGTGTTGTTCGGTGTGATCACCAAGTGTGGCGCGTGCGAGTGTCCCAGGGACTGTGCGGGTTTCGAGATCGAGATGGCCAGCGGCGGGCACCCCTTCGCGCTGCTGCTTGGCGCCGACGGCGAGGCGCGGTACGTGCCCACGCCGGGCGGGCAGGCGGTGGGCATGTTCCGCAACCCGCAGTTCGCCTCCGTTGCGGTCCACCTGGGTCCCGGTGACACGCTGCTCCTCTACACCGATGGCCTGACCGAGGCGCGGACCAGGGGCGACAAGGAGCGTTTCGATGATGACGGCGGGCTGTTGCGCTTCGCGCGTGAGCGCGCGCCGGCCACGGCCGGGGAGATTGTCGGAGCCTTCAGCCGACTGCTGGCCGACATCGGCGCCGGCGTGGACGACGACACCGCCCTGCTCGCCCTCGGTGTGCCGCCCGCGCACTGAGCCCATCCACGATGACTTCTGCGTCCATTCGCGGTCTACACAGAGCAGACCCGCGCCGGTTCGCCGACAATGGACACGGAGGACGACCATGGATGCACCGACTGACGCCACGTCTCGAGCCATCGGCTCATGACCGCTGCGCTGAGCGTGCTCGGACGCCGCGCGTGCGCGGCGCTGGCGGTGTGCTCGGCGGTGCTGCACGGCGTCGCGGTGGGTCACGCGACCGGTTCCGCGGCCGTCGTGGTGATGCTGACGATGGCCGCGGTGTGCCTGTACTGCGCCCGCGACCTCTGGATCAGCGGGACCTCCCGCGCCTGGGTGCTGGTCGCAACCATGAACATCGCCATGGTTGCCCTCCACATGCCGACCGCCGGGCACCGTCACGGCGGTGAGATCCCGGCAAGCGCAGCGGGCATGCCGGCCCCGATGGCGGTCGCGACGACGATCGCCGTCATCGAGGTCGTCGCGGCGGTGGGCGTCCTCTACCAGCGCAGCCGGGGCTCGGCGCGTCGGCTCGCCTCGCCCTGATCGCGGCCCGTCACGACGGCGCGGCGGCGGGGATGATGTCGATCGTGTCGACGCCGGGTTTGACGGGGATGCGTCGTCCGCTGTCCTCGACGACCAGCGTTCCCGCGTCCTCCGGTGTCTCGCCGCCCTGCGGGATGATGAGCGCGCGCTGACCCGGCACGATGTCGGCGGCCTGTAGCGCCACCGTCCGCGGGTCCACCTCCTTGAGGCGGTCCTCGCCGAACTCCCACACCAGCGGGGAGTAGTAGCTCTTCGGATCGCACCGCCACGTGGCCAGGCTCAGCTCCATCGGACCCGTCTGCTCCCACCACATGCGCATCACCTGCGAGCCGGTCTGCGCGTCCGGTGCGGCGACATCGAACGTGTGCTGGGAGCCGTCGGCGCTGGTGACCACAACGGCGGCCGTCCCGCACGTGTCGCTGGTGGGCCGGAACAGCCCGTACGCCAGCCGGCTGCCGTCAGGACTGAGGGTCGCAGCGGCCACTGGGGTGTCGGCGTCGACGACGCCGAGCGAGGTCGGCTCACCTGTGGCGCGCACCGCGTACAACGTCTCGGGACCGCCGTCAGCCGATGACGCGGACTCCACCCTGGCGAGCACGGCCGTGCCGCCGCGCGCGGTCAGCAGCCTCGACGCAGGGGCCGGTGAGACCGACACGGCGGGCAGGGCGATCTGCTGGCGCAGTGTCGGGCCCGGGGCGGTGTCGGCCAGGTCCACCTGCATCAACCGGCCCGGCTGCTCAAGCCAGACGATGGTGCTTCCGCCACCCGTGCCGATCCGCACGCCGGGTGGCACGGGCACCGCGCTGGTCTTCTTCGTGGCCACCTCGATAGCGACGACGTCGCCGTCGGCGGCGTGCGCGAAGACGAACCGCCCGTCCTCGGTGGTGAGGGGATCGTTGAGTGACGCGAAGTTGCCGGGCGCCGAGGCCACGACGCTGGTCCCGTCGACGATCCCGATCTCGCCCGCCGTGCGATAGGCCACCAGGGGTCCCGTCGGCGCCGAGCTGCTCGATGGCTGCGTCGTGCTGGTGCCCGGCGTCAGGGGCGGGGTGGTGGTGCTCAGTGACCCCGCGGGCCCATCGACCGGTGTGCCGCAGCCCGCGCTCACGAGGACCCCGACGAGGACCAGAATCGTCGCAGCCGACGGACAGCTGCGTCCCAGATGTCGTCGACTCACTGTGTCCATGTAAGCCGAAATTGCCGGACAGGGTGAATTCGACGTCCTGTGCAGGGCCCACGCCGACGGCCACCGCGCGACGACTGTCGCAGCGTCGTGTCAAGGTGGAGGCTGTGACGACTCCGACGGGCGAAGTCCCGGCCGAACCCGTGGGACGACTGGCGGCGACCTCCATTGACTGTGCCGATCCGGCCGAACTCGCGGACTTCTACGGCGCGCTGCTGGGGATGCGAAGGCTAGTGGAAACCCCGGATGGCAGCGTCATCGCCATCACCGACGGCACGCAGATACTGGCGATGATGCGTGTGGAAGATCACGTGCCCCCGACCTGGCCGGGCCCGCCGCAGCGCCAGCAGATGCACCTGGACATCTCGGTGACCGACCTCGATGACGCCGTGCAACGGGCTGTCGCGCTGGGTGCCCGACTCGCCGACCACCAGGCCGGACCAACCATGTGGCGGGTGCTGCTCGATCCCGCCGGGCACCCGTTCTGTCTCACGACGGTGGGTGCGGGCTGACCGCCTATCCTCAACCGAGTGTCCGAACCGCCCCGCGCCGACGTCCGCGCACTGCGTGACCGCCTGTCGGGTGTCAGCATCCGTGACGCGGCCCGGCTGAGCCGGCGGCTGAAGAACCTCCGCGACCCCAGCCCCGAACACCTCGAGCGTCTCACCCAGCAGATCGCCTCGGCCGAGGCGCTGATCGCGACCCGAACCGCGGCCGTCCCCACCGTCACCTACCCCGACCTGCCGGTGAGCGAGCGTCGGGACGAGATCGCCGCCGCCATCCGCGAGCACCAGGTGGTCGTCGTCGCCGGCGAGACCGGGTCGGGCAAGACCACGCAGCTGCCGAAGATCTGCCTGGAACTCGGCCGCGGGATACGCGGCACCATCGGGCACACGCAGCCCCGCCGACTCGCCGCGCGCACGGTGGCGCAGCGCATCGCCGACGAGTTGGGCACACCGTTGGGCGAGGCCGTCGGTTACACCGTCCGGTTCACCGATCAGGCCAGCGACCGGACGCTCATCAAGCTGATGACTGACGGCATCCTGCTCGCCGAGATACAACGTGACCGCCGGCTGCTGAGCTATGACACGTTGATCCTCGACGAGGCCCACGAGCGAAGCCTCAATGTCGACTTCCTGCTGGGGTACCTGCGCGAACTGCTGCCGCGCCGCCCCGATCTCAAGGTGATCGTCACCTCGGCGACCATCGAGCCGGGGCGCTTCGCCGCGCACTTCGGCGGGGCCGAACATGGATCTGGCGGCGGGGCCCCGATCGTCGAGGTGTCCGGGCGTACCTACCCGGTCGAGATCCGGTACCGGCCACTGGAAGTGGCGATCCCGGCCGACGGCGACGATGATCCCGACGACCCCGATCACGAGATCGTGCGCACCGAGCTTCGTGATCCGACCGAGGCGATTGTCGACGCGGTGCGGGAGTTGGAGGCCGAGCCGCCCGGTGACGTGCTGGTGTTCCTGTCCGGTGAACGCGAGATCCGGGACACCGCAGAGGCGTTGCGCGATGCGCTCAAGAGTGATCGCCTCCCGACCGAGATCCTGCCGCTGTACGCGCGGCTCCCCACCGCCGAGCAACAGAAGGTGTTCGCGCCGAGGCATTCTGGACGCCGCGTCGTGCTGGCCACCAACGTCGCCGAGACCTCACTGACCGTGCCGGGCATTCGGTACGTGGTGGACCCGGGTACCGCGCGGATCTCGCGGTACAGCCGCAGGACCAAGGTGCAGCGGCTGCCCATCGAACCGATATCGCAGGCGTCGGCCTCCCAGCGGGCGGGCCGGTCGGGACGGACCGCGCCCGGTGTGTGCATCCGGCTGTACTCCGAGGATGACTTCGAATCCCGGCCGCGCTACACCGATCCGGAGATCCTGCGCACCAACCTCGCCGCCGTCATCCTGCAGATGGCGGCGCTGGGCCTCGGCGATATGGAGCAGTTCCCGTTTCTCGATCCGCCCGACAGGCGAAGCGTTCGAGACGGTGTGACGCTGCTGCAGGAACTCGGCGCGTTCGACGGTGCCGGAGCGATCACCGACATCGGGCGCCGCCTCGCCAAGCTGCCGCTGGACCCCCGGATCGGCCGGATGATCCTGCAGGCCGACGCCGAGGGATGCGTGCGCGAGGTGCTGGTGCTGGCCGCGGCCCTCTCGATCCCCGACCCGCGGGAACGACCCACCGATCGTGAGGACGCGGCCAAGCAGAAGCACGCTCGCTTCGCCGATGAGCACTCCGACTTCGTGTCGTTCCTCAACCTCTGGCGTTATCTCGGCGAACAGCGAAAGGAACGTTCCGGCAGCTCATTTCGGCGGATGTGCCGCGACGAGTTCCTGCACTACCTGCGCATCCGGGAATGGCAGGACCTGGTGGGGCAGCTGCGCAGCATCTCCCGGGACCTGGGCATCATCGAGTCCGGAGATCCAGAGCCTGCCGACCCGACTCGGGTGCACGCCGCGTTGACCGCGGGGTTGCTGAGCCATGTCGGTCTGCGCGAGGGTGACTCGCGCGACTACCAGGGTGCGCGCAACTCGAAGTTCGTCCTCGCACCGGGATCGGTGCTGACGCGCAAGCCGCCACGCTGGATCGTCGTCGCCGACCTGGTGGAGACCAGCCGGCTGTTCGGCCGCGTCGCCGCGCGCATCGAACCCGAGACGGTGGAACGCGTCGCCGGGGACCTAGTGGCGCGCACCTTCAGCGAGCCGCACTGGGATGCCAAGCGAGGCGCGGTCATGGCCTTCGAGCGGGTGACGCTCTACGGCCTGCCGCTGGTGCCGCGGCGTCGGGTGGGATACGCCCAGGTCGACCCGGTGCTGGCCCGGGAACTGTTCATCCGGCACGCGCTCGTTGAGGGAGACTGGCAGACCCGCCACCACTTCTTCCGCGATAACACCCGGCTGTTGGAGGACCTCGCCGAGATCGAGGAGCGGGCCCGGCGTCGCGACCTGCTGGTCGGCGATGACGAGCTGTACGCGCTGTACGACAGCAGGATCCCGGCCGAGGTCGTCTCGGCGCGGCATTTCGACGGCTGGTGGAAGAAGCAACGGCATCGCACACCCGACCTGCTCACCTTCACCCGCGATGACCTGCTGCGCAACGATGCCGACGTCGATCAGCCCGACGCATGGCAGGCGGGTGACCTCACCCTGCCCATCACCTACCGCTACGAGCCGGGCGCGACCGACGATGGCATCACGGTGCATGTACCGGTCGAGGTCCTCGCACGCCTCGGTGGTGACGAATTCGCCTGGCACGTACCCGCCCTGCGCGAGGAACTGGTGACCGCGCTCATCCGGTCGCTGCCCAAGGACCTGCGACGCAACTTCGTGCCCGCACCCGACACCGCCCGTGCCGTGCTCGAGACCATGGAGCCCGGCAGTGAGTCACTGCTCGAGGCACTGCAACGCGAACTGCGCAGGCGCACCGGCGTACTGGTGCCGATCGACGCCTTCGACATCGGCAAGTTGCCTGCCCACCTTCGGGTCACGTTCGCGGTCGAGGGCACCGACGGTGCTGAAATCGCCCGGAGCAAGGATCTCGATGAGCTGAAGGAGCGGTTGGCCGCGCCGATCCAGCAGGCCGTCGCCGGCGCGGTGGCCGGAGACCTGCGCCGGACCGGGCTGCGGGGATGGCCCGCCGACCTCGACGAGATACCGCGCAGTGTCGAGAGTTCCGGTGGCGGGCACACCGTGCGGGGATTCCCGGCCTTGGTCGATGCCGGTGCGGCCGTTGCTCTGGATGTGTTCGCGACGGCGGCCGAGCAGCAGGCGGCGATGGGCGCCGGAACCCGACGGCTGCTGCGACTGGAAGTGGCGTCCCCGGTCAAAGCCGTTGAGCGCGCACTTGATACGCGCACCCGCCTGGTGCTCGGCGCCAACCCGGATGGCTCACTGAGCGCCCTCATCGAGGACTGTGCCGATGCCGCGGTGGACGCCTTGGTGCGCGAACCAGCATGGATCAGAGCCGATTTCGCAAAGCTTCGGGACCGTGTGGCGGCGAATCTGGTTTCGACGACTCTCGACGTGGTCAAGCGGGTGGAGAAGGTCCTGGTCGCCGCGCATGACGTGCGGGTCGCGATTCCCGATAAGGCGCCTGGGGCGCAGGCTGCCGCCATCGCCGACATCACGGCACAGTTGGCTGCGCTGCTGCCAACCGGCTTCGTCACCCGGACGGGCGCAGCGCATCTGGCCGACCTGAACCGATATCTGCTGGCCATCGGCAGACGCCTGGATCGGCTGCCGCATGGCGTGGAAGCCGACCGGGAACGCATGGCACGAGTGCACGCGGTTCGCGGGGCGTATGAGGAACTGCTCGGCGCGCTGTCGCCGAGCCGGGCGGCCGGCGCGGACGTGCGCGATATCGCCCGCCAGATCGAGGAACTTCGGGTGAGTCTATGGGCGCAGCAGCTGGGCACCCCGCGTCCGGTCAGCGAGCAGCGCATCTACCGGGCGATCGACGCTGTCGTGAGCTGACGAGCAGGCCTCGTGCTCACACCTCGAGGCGAGAGCCGATGATGATCGTGCGGGGGACGGGCAGGTTGAAGTGCGCTGCCGCGTCCGCGGTGATGTAGGACGTCGCGATGAAAAGCCGGGTGCGCCAGGGTGACATGGTCGGCTTGTCGCAGATCACCAACTCCAGCTTCGACAGGAAGTAGGACGCGGTGTCGAGATCGATGGGTCCCTCGGTCTGTGACGGGTCCAGCAGCCGCAGCGCCGCCGGGACGTCCGGTCGCTCCATGTAGCCGTATCGGGCGCTGACGAAGATGATCCCGTCGCTCGCCAGCCCGAGGTCGTCGACCGACATCCGTTCGGTCTCAGCCACGCGCGGAACCGGTTCGATCTCCAGCGACACGATCACGACCTGTTGATGGAGGACATGGTTGTGCTCGACGTTGGAGCGCATCGACAGAGGCGCGGTCTCGCTGCCACGGTTGAGGAATATCGCGGTGCCGGGGATGCGGGTCAACGGTGGATCGCGGTCGGGCAGTCCGCCGACGAAGGGGCGCAGGGGGCCCTCGACCTCGGCTCGCCTGCGGGTGACGATGGCACGGCCCCGCTTCCACGTGGTCATGACCGTGAACGCGGTGACCGCGATGAGAAGCGGCAGCCACGCGCCATGCACCAGCTTGGTCAGATTGGCCGCGAAGAACAGCAGGTCAACCGCGAGTAGTGCGCCGCCTCCGATAAGCACCCCCCACAGCGGCCAGCGCCACCGGGTTCTGGCGTAGTACAGGAACAGCGTCGTCGTGATGGTGATCGTTCCGGTGACCGCCATGCCGAAGGCATAGGCAAGTGCCCCCGAGGAACGGAACGCGAAGACCAGGATCAGGACGGCGATCATCAGCACACCGTTGATGATCGGCACGTAGATCTGGCCGATCGTCGACGCGGACGTGTGCATGATCCGCAGCCGCGGGAGGTACCCGAGTTGCGCCGCCTGCGACGCCACCGAGAATGCGCCGGTGATGACGGCCTGCGAGGCGATCACCGTCGCCGCTGTCGCCAGAATGACCAGTGGGATGACCGCCCAGTTTGGGGCCAGCAGGAAGAACGGTGCATTCACCTTCTGCTCGTCGCCGAGCAGCAGTGCACCCTGACCGAAGTAGCTCAGCGTGCACGCGGGCAGCACCAGGCCCAGCCAGCCGATCGTGATGGCCTTACGGCCGAAGTGCCCCATATCGGCGTACAGCGCCTCCGCGCCCGTGACCGCGAGTACGACGGCGGCCAGCGCGAAGAAGCCGATGTGGAAGTGCGTGGCCATGAAACCCAGTGCGTACGTGGGCGACAGTGCCCTGAGGATCTCGGGCTCGTGGGTGATGCCGATGACACCCAGCGCGCCGATGGTCAGAAACCACGCGATCATCACCGGCCCGAAGAACCGGCCGACCGCGGCGGTCCCGCGTCGTTGCACGGAGAACAGCGCCACGATGATCACGGCGGTGATGGGCACAATCCACGGCTCGAGTTCGGGCTCAACGATCTTGAGGCCCTCGACAGCGGACAGCACGGAGATCGCCGGGGTGATCATGCTGTCGCCGAAGAACAGCGCCGCGCCGAAGATCCCCAGGGCAGAGAGCATCACCGACGTGCGTCGGCTTGCCGCGCCGGTCCAGCGCCGCAACAACGTGATGAGGGCCATGATGCCGCCCTCACCGTTGTTGTCCGCACGCATGACAAGCGTGATGTAGGTGAGCGTGACGATCAGCATCACCGACCAGAAGATCAGCGAGACGATGCCGTAGACGTGGTCCCTCGCGATGGGCACCGGATGCGGGTCCCCGGGGTCGAACACGGTCTGCAGGGTGTAGATCGGGCTCGTGCCGATATCACCGAACACGACGCCGAGGGCGCCGATCACGATCGGTGTCGACAGGCGGGGTGCGTGCGAGGGCGCCGCAGACTCCAGGTTTGTGGCCACGGCTCCTCCTCAGTCCGAACGCATCGTAGGGCTCGGGTTCCCGTCGGCGGAGGCGATCGGTGACTGCGTTTGCCCGAGATTATTCCGCAGAGCCGGGTGCGTTGCCTCACTCGGGCACCGTTTGGATGCCGATTCTGGCCCGCATTCGAGTACTTCCTGCCACCCGCCGGTCAATTGCTGCCAATGGAATTAGACCGCTGACATGGGCGTTAGAACAGACATACCGAAGTGAGGGAAACCTAATTCGGTTGACACACGTACTTCGAGTCGCGGCCTCCGCGTCACGGTTCGAACGTATGCAGGACATCGGAAAGAGGAAGAGAAATGAAGAAGTTCGGATTTGCCAGCATTGTCGCCACCGGTTTCGCCGCCGCCCTCCTGGGGCTGGCCGGACCCGCGCAGGCGGGCATCGACCATCACGAGTGGGTGCACAACAACCAGCAGCAGGCCTCCGTCGGAGTCGTCACCTCGACTGTCGGCAACGGCCGCTGACACACGGCAGACGAAAGAAGGGCACCCGGGATTCCGGGTGCCCTTCTTCATGTTGAGACTCGGTCAGGCGTGGAGTCGCCGGCGGACGTGTTCCTTGACGTCCTCGGGCAGGGCGTCGGCGGCGAGGATGCCGGGCAGCAGGTCGGGTTCGAGCATGAGCGCGCGGTACACGGTGCCGATGGTGACGCGGTGGTCCGGGCGGTCGATGACCTCAACGGAGTCGCCGCCGCGAATCGTTCCGCCCGCAACCACGCGGAGGTAGGCGCCCGGGGTGCCACCGCGGGTGAACGTCTTCATCCAGCCGTCGATTCCGAGCCGGCTGACGAACGTCTTGCACGGGGTCCTGGGACGAGTCACCTCGAGCAACAGACCGTCCGAGCCCACCCGCCACCGCTCACCGATCACCGCGTTCGTGACGTCGAGGCCGCTGGTGGTGAGGTTCTCGCCGAACATGCCGTTGGTGAGCTCACGGTCGAGTCGGGTCTCCCACACGTCGAGATCCTCGCGTGCGTAGGCGTACACCGCCTGGTCATCACCGCCGTGCACCCTCTGGTTGCCGATGACGTCGCCGACCAGGCCACTGCCGAGGCCGCCGTGCATCGGGCCGGGTGCTCGCACGGTGATGTCCCCCTCGACGGGGCGCTTGTCGATGCCCGACCTCGGTGCCGATCCGTCAGGACCGACGTGGGCGCTGTTCACCGTCAATACTGTTGCCCCACCGCGCGTTGTCACACCCAGAGACTAGTTCCGTCGGTCACGGCGCGCCGCGAACCTCGGCGGCGTCCTCGAGCAGCTGGCCCAACTTGTCGAGCGGGTCGCCGCCGGCGGGATCCAGCCGACGCACGTCGGGCTGCTGTTCGGGTGCCGGACCCTCTGCCGGTGGCGGCGCGGCCGGCGGGGGTGGAGGTGGTGGTGCCGCGGGCGGTGGCAGTGCGGGCAGCGGCGCCTGAAGTCTGTCGAGCTTGGTCTGCAGTCGGTTCGCCGAGTCGGCGCGCACGGCGCGACGCTCAGCGTCGGAGTCCTCATTGCCCGCGAAGCACCCGCCGGGAGCGGAGGCGACGACGGCCAGTGCGTCGCGGTACCGGTCGATCGCACCGGGGCCGTCGCCCGCAGCGACGGCGTCGTCGCCGCGGGTCTCCCGGACCAGGACCAGGTTCACCAGCGCCGGGCAGGAGTCGGCGGGGTCGCCGTCCGCTGCCTCGGCGAAGTGCCGCTCGGCCTCGGGCAGGCGGCGGTCGGCAACCGCTGTGACACCCGCCTTGAACTCGGCTGCGGCGGACTGGCCGGCGATACCGGTGGCGCACAGCCAGGCGATCGCCACGACCAGCAGCAGCGCGACGGGTGCCGACCACACCAGCAGCCGGCGGCGGGAGGCGCTCACGTGATCACGTCCACGGGAGGCGGCCGGGTGCGCCGGTAGTCGCGCAACATCAGCGTCAGTTCGAGCAGGATCAGCGCCGCGGCGGCGATCGCCGGAGCCCAGTACGTCTCGACGGCCGCGCTGGACACGGTCACGGCGTCGGGTGCCTCGGCGGGTTCGTCGGTGCCCTCGAACAGGGCGTCCTCGCTGTCGGGCCTGCCGTCACGGGCGACATACGGCACACCGATCTGCTCGGCGACCGCCCGCAGCGCCGACTCGTCGACGCTCGAGCGCACCGATGGGCGCTGCGGGACCACACCACCCGCAGCGGTGCCGTAGCCGAGTACCGCGCCACCGTCCACCGAGTTCTCGGCCAAATCGAACTGCCGCTGAGGTGCCCGCGACGCGCCCGCGCCCGTACCGAGGTAGAACACCAGGTTCTGCGCGCGGGGAAACTGCTGACGAGCCGAGATCAGTTGGTAACGAAGCACATTGCCTGCCGCTGCGACGTTCGTCTCGAACACGGCGTCAGGGGCGGCGGCGTAGGGCGTCTCGGCCGCCAGCACCGGACGCAGGCTCCAGGTGTCGGGCGACAGGGGCCACTCCAGGTCCGGGCTGGACGCGAACGCGATCACCGCGAACCGGGCACGTGGATACCGCGCGATCACCGCGGCGATGTCGGCGCGCGCCGCGTCCATCCGGGACTGCTCGCCGGCCATGTCCGTGACGCCCATCTCAGGGGAGCGGTCCACCACCAGGAACACGTTGGGTTCGCCGTCGGCTGATCCGGCAGGTGTGGTCTGCGCATCGGCCCCGACGACCGGGCGCGCCGCCGCCAGCAGGAGCAGCAGCGCCGCCGCGGTGACCCCGGCCCACCGCCACACTGCCGTCGGCCTCCGCCGGGGTGCCGTCAGCAGGCGACGCAGTGTCACGACGCGCGCGGCGATGACGACGGCCGCGACGAGGAGCAGCAGCAGCGGCGGCAGAACCGGGTAGAGCGTCATCGCCGCACCACCATCGGAAGCAGCGACAGCGCCGCCACCGCGAGGACTGCCACCGCGAGCGGGATATCGGGTGAGTCCGGTGCCGCGGCCCGCACGGTCGCTGCGACGTCGGGCGTGGGGGGTGGGGGATTTGAGCGGATCTCCGCGAGGCGCCCGGCGACATCGGACTGGGCGTCGAACGAGCGGCCGCCGGTGTCGCGCGCAAGCGCCTCGAGTTCATCGCCACCGGGGCCGGTCACCAGCACGTTGACCTGCGCGCCCGCAGCCTGCGCCATGGTCCGCAATCGATCGGCGTCGAACAGTGCGGGCCGCGGATCGTCCGCGCTACGGAGATCGCCTGGCCCGACATAGATCACCGAACGGCGTTGCGCACTGGGCTCTTCGAACTCCGGGAACCCGGTCAAGCACAGCGCCAGCAGATCCGAGACACTCTGCGCGTAGTCGGCGTAGCGCACCGCGGGGGCGAGGTCCGACGGCTCTCCGGACGCTGCGGCCTCACCGAATCGGGCCGAGGCGAACTGGTGATCGCGAGTCAGGGGGATCACCCGCCGATTGGGCACCGTCAAGCCGATGCGTTGCGTGCCAAGGGTTGTCGCGTGCCCGGCGAAGTACCGCATCGTCGCCGCCACCGCCGCATCGCTTGCCGGCGCGCCCGCACACACCATGATGTCCTCGGGTTGGCCGGACTCGACGTCCTGGGCCGCGGTGGGCAGCCCGGTCGGTCGGGCACCAGCGATCAGGGCGCAGACGAATACGACCGTGAGCAGGCTCAGCGTCGCAGCCGTCGTCAATGCCCTGCGGCGGACGGCGCGGACGTAGCCGGGCAGGCTCGTGAGACGGTCGGCGTTGGCAAGGGGGCGGAAACGCCGCGCATCGGTGTCGACGGGACGCCACACCGCCACCACGATGCCGACGGCCAGTGCGACGCAGGCCACGATGACGACCGCCCACCACCTCAGGTCCATGTCAGGATCAACTCCTCGGTGGCACCGCTCAAGTCGGCGACATCCTCGGCCGAGTGTGCGTTGAACTGAACGTCGTTGATACGGGCCAGAAGTGGCGCCGCACGTGCCACCTCGCCGTCAGCCATATCGCCGAGTTGCATGTACTGCGCGCGTGCGCCGGTGGCCGCGGTCAGGAAGTCGCGCAGGGTGGCGCTGAGCGCGGCACCCGCCTGTGCACCGCCCAGTTCGCCTGCGCGGTAACGTTCGCCCACCCGGCGCACCGCGGTCGCGAACCTGCGCCGGACCAGCGCGGCCTGCACACGTTCCACCACGTGTGGCACGTGTCGCAACTCCGGCGCCCGCGTCCACAGGATGACCGCGACGTACCAGCCGGCCAGCACCGCCACGAGCAGCAGGGACAGCCACATCCACCACCACGACGCTGGCGTGGGGCCGATGACATAGCGCAGCAGGTCATCCGGCACGGGCGAACACTCCGGCCAGACCGACGAGCCCGGCCCGCACCCCGCGGCTGCCCTCGACAACGACGTGCGGCACCGCGTGTGCGGTCATCAACTCCGAGACGGCCTCCCGGCGGGCGGCTTCCGCGTCGCGGTACGCCGCGATCACGTCCGCGCCGAGATCCGCGGCACCGAGCACCGTGCGACCGTCGGAGACGTCGTATCCGATGGTGTCGTCCGCGGTCGTGTCGTCGGGGGAGTCCACCGCCGAGGCGTCGGCCACCATCGCCCACAGCACGTCGTGGCGGGGTCGCAGCCTCGTCAGCGTGGCGGCCAGCCGTTCGTCTGCGTCGGGTTCGTCGGACACGACGACGATCAGATGTGGGCGACGGTAATGCTCTGTCACCCAGGACAACTGGGTGATGACGTCGCTGCGGCCCGGGTGTGTGAGCGTGTGGCTGAGGTAGTGCGTCAGCATGTACTCCAGATGGGTCTCGCCGCGGCGAAGGCGGATGTCGACGCAGCCCCTGGTGTCGCCGAACACCATGCCGATCTCATCGGAGCGACGCAGCGTGATCAGACCGAGGGCGCCGATCAGATGCATGGCGACGTCGCGCTTGTACTCGCCGGACGGGGCCACCGCGGTCATGTTTCGGCCGGCGTCGGCGACGACCAGGATCTTGTGGTGCTTCTCTGAGACGAACCGCTTGATCAGCACGTCGCCCGAGCGGGCCGACGCCTTCCAGTCGATATCGCGCACGTCGTCGCCGGGTACGTAGGGTCGCAGGTCGTCGAACTCCAGGCTGCGGGTGTGGACCAACGAGTACCGGCCACCGTCGAGTAGGCCCGCGGTGTCGCGGCCGAAGTGCGCCTTGGCGCTGTCGAGGTGTCTGCCCACTTCACGGCACCCGCACCGCATGCAGGACGGCGTCGACGACGACGTCGGGGGTGATGCGTGCGCTGGCGGCCTCGAAGCCGAGGATCAGGCGGTGCCGCAGCACCCGGTGAGCCAGCGATGCGATGTCGTCGGGCACGACGTGGTCGCGGCCACGCAGCATCGCCAGGGCGCGGGCGGTGCGGCAGAACGCGATGGTCGCGCGGGGGCTGGCGCCGTACTCGATCACGCGGGCGATCCCGGCGGACAGGAAATCGTCGGGGAACCGGGTCACCTCGACCAGGCGGCTGGCGTACTCGATCAGCGAGCGGTCCATGTGCACCGATCCCGCCACGTGCTGCGCGTGGCGCACCTCCGCCAGCCCGACCACCGGTGATGCGCGATGCTCCCGGTCGTACAGGCCCGCGTCCATCCGGGAGATGACCTCGACCTCCTCCTCGGCGGACGGATAGCGGACGACGTCCTTGAGCATGAAGCGGTCGGTCTGGGCCTCCGACAACGGGTAGGTGCCCTCCTGGTCCACCGGATTCTGGGTGGCGATGACCAGGAACGGCTCGGGGATGAGGTGCTCGACACCGGCGATCGTGGTTTGCCGCTCCTCCATCGCCTCCAGCATTGCGCTCTGGGTTTTCGCGCTGGACCGGTTGATCTCGTCGAGCAACACGATGTTGGCGTGCACCGGGCCGAGCTGCGTGACGAACGAGTTGGTGGCGGCCTCGTAGATCTGGGTGCCGACGATATCGCTGGGCAGCAGGTCCGGCGTGCACTGGATGCGGCGGAACGCGCCATGGACGGATTCCGCCACGACACGCGCGGCAAGGGTCTTGGCCAGGCCCGGCACGCTCTCCACCAGCAGGTGACCACCCGCGAGCAGGGCGATCAGCATCGACTCCCGCAGATGCAGCTGACCCACCACCTTGGCGGAGAACGCCGCGGCGACGGCGTTCACCGTGGCTTGCGCGGCATCGAGATCACGCCGATCCAGCTGTGTTCGGGCTGCGGTCATAGGTCCTTCCGGGGCCGATGGCTGACGATCTCGAATACCCGCGGACGGCGATTTCATGCCCCCGGGAGTTCGCCGGTGGTGCAACTCACCGGCCCGACCCGTAGGTTCAAGGCCGATATGCCGGCACTTCTCCTGCCCCTCGCGGGGTTCGCGTTCCTCGACTCGCTCAACGTCCTCAACCTGGGCGTGACGACCGCGGTCGTGTACGACAGCCGGCTGGGCCGTCGCTCTCCGCTGCCCGCGGGGCTGAGCTTCGTGGGCGGTGTGTTCGTCGCCACGTCGACCTTCGGCATCGGTGCCGTGCTGGGCCTGACGTTCCTCACCACGCAGGTCGACATCGAGGTGACACCGACCGTCCGATACTGGGGGCAGCTCGCTCTGGGGCTGGTGCTGATCGCCGTCGCCGCCCTCACCGGTTCGGCACGGGGGCCCAAGCCGCCTGACTGGGCGCTGCAGGCGGCCCGGCGAAACCCGTGGCTGTTCGGCGTCGTCGGCCTGGTGGTGGGGTTGGGGCAGGCGGCCACCTCAGTGCCCTTCCTGACCGCGCTGGCGCTGATCTCGGCCCGCAATCCGCTGCCGTCGGGCTGGCCGTTCTACGTATTCGCCTACTGCGCAATGGCCTTGGTGCCTGCGCTGCTGATGCTCGCGTTGTCGGTGCGCAAGACCATGCGCGCGCGGCGACTGCAACGCACGCTGGTTCGGGTGCTCGGGCGGTACGCGCCGGTGGTGGTTCGCACGCTGTTCATGGTTATCGGTCTGGTTCTCGTCGGTGACGCGCTGATGCACTACGCCGACCTGTGGTGAGACGCGCTAGCCTGCCGCGAACGTGAAGAAGATGGCGACTTTGAGGGGCTGGATCTCGCACACTTCTTCACGTTCGGCGCGGGGTCAGACGTCGACGCTTGCGCTCACGCATCGCTCGCCGCGTTGGACTGCGAAAGCTCTGTCGTCGGCGAGCACCATGGTTCTCCGTCAGCATCGCGCGACGACATACGCGGTCGTATAGCTAAGGATCTCTTCCCGAACACCGCCCGTTGCATCTATGGCAGTGATTGCTCGGCCGGGCCGGACGACAGCAACATCGCACTGACCCAGTGGCACCGTGCCGATCTTGTTGAGAATGACCTTATAGCCATTCTTCTGCAAAGAATCGACGACATCCTGGGCTGACCGGGCGCCCGATGGCGCCGCGGCAGACGGAGCGGCGGCGGCGATCGACACAGCGGCCAATAGCGTTGCGATGAAAGCGTTGAATCTGGACTTGGTCACTCCGTCGCCTTTCGTACGTGAAATTGCCTCGTAGACGGCGAAGCCTCCGCCAGAAGATACCCCCAGTGGGTATATAAAAAGATACCCCCCAGGGGTTGCCAAGGGCAAGTTGTCGACCCGTCGCCAGCCCACACGTCGAGCCTGTCCTCGCCTAGGAATCCATCTCTCCGCAGATTCGTCCACACGCGCGACGCGCCATCGCAGTTGGGCCGCGCTGCAGGCCCTTTCGGCGTCGCAGAGCGGTTGACGCATGTACCCTACGGGGGTATGGTCGGCGACATGAACGAGACACAAGAGAGCAAATCCTGTTGTTCCACGTCGGCTTCCTGTCAATGCGGTGACGCCTCGTGCAACCAGGGGTCGGGCTGCCAGTGTGGCCACCCCTCTTGCACCTGCAACGACTGATCAACGACACGCAACCACCGCGACGGTTCTTCGCCTCCTTGGCCCGGATTCGCTAAACGTGACTGAAGGCCCAAGGGGGCGAAGCGCTACTGGTCAAATTCTTCTCGCCGGCGGGGGCTGGAAAGTCAGGGGATGGGCGGTCCAGCGACCGCAGCGACAGGTCGGTTCTGGTGCCCGGCTTCCATCGTTGCGAAACGCCACCGCCGACAACGTCGGCGCGACAACTGTCCCGCAGTACAGGGCGCGATAACGGCCGCGATGCGCTGTCGGGTGTGCCGATACCGGCGGGGTGAACAACGCGCCCAAGCGCGGAACCGTCGAGTCGCAGGGCTCAGGCCGGGCTCGGCCAGCGCTCAAGCGACCCCGGCCCTTCGTCATCGTACCCCTACGGGGTATGATGGCTGCGTGAAACCTGCCGGTCCTCTGTGCTCTCGCGGTCCTGGCCCTTGCCTGGCATCGGTGGAGTTGCAGTCGATGACCGGCCACCACCGGGGCACGATTGGGATGGCTAATACGGTCGAGTCCGCCCGGTGGAGAAGACACCGGGAGGCTAGATGACAACCGCACACGGATATACGGCGAACAAAGACAACTACGCTAAGCGGCTGCGCCGTATCGAAGGCCAGGTTCGCGGCATCGCCAAGATGATCGACGACGACAAGTACTGCATCGATGTCCTGACCCAGATCAGCGCGGTCAACAGCGCCATGCGCTCGGTGGCGCTGGGCCTGCTCGATGAGCACCTCGACCATTGCGTGACCCGGGCGGTCGCCGAGGGCGGCGACGAGGCCAACGCGAAGCTGGCTGAGGCCTCCGCTGCCATCGCGCGACTCGTACGTTCCTGATCGCTACGGCATGATGGCGCCAACGCAGTTGGGCCGCGCCACAGGCGATTTCGGTATCGTAGAGCATTAGACTCACGCCACCCCGAGCACACGTACAGCCCCGACGCGCTTACGTCACAACGTTGATCAGTCGATCGACAAGAGCGCGCCGACGAGTGTCAGGGCGGCGACAACTGTGCTCCTATGCTTGCACACCGGGTCAATCTAGAGCGTCACCAGACCCAGACCGACATATCGTCGGGCGGGTAGTTCATGCAGACCGCGGTGGACGCTGCGACGACGCCCTTGTTGTTGAAGAAGATCTTGGCCCAGTTGGGCCAGTTCCATGCCAATTGCTCATAGAAGGCGTTGGTGGCTGTGTTCTCGGAGTACTGGCGACGGCCCGCGTAGTCCATGGCGAAGAACCAGTGGATGCGGTCCTGCACAGCGCGGTGCACCTCGGGGGACTTGTTGTTGTAGTCGATCAGGTAGCGCTCGTAGTAGACCGGGTTGGTGTCGCGGGTGGCGGCCAGGATCTGTTCCGCGGTGCACGGGGTGTGCAGGATCCTCCGCGGGATCGGGTAGTCCCCGGTGGCGTCGGCCGACGCGGTGGGGGCGAGGGTCAGGGCGGCGGCCGCGGCCAGGGCCGCGAGGCTCAGCTTCTTGATCTTCATCGGTGTTTCCCTACTGTGCGGTGAGTAGCACGCGTTTGTCAGGGCAGTAGTAATTCATTGCCGCGCCGAGGAATTGCCAGGCCTGTTCGGTGCTGGTGCCGCGCAGCAGTTGATCAGAGACGAACTCGGCCGAGTCCCGGGCGGTTACATCGACGTCGCGGTCGAGGCGCTTGCAGGCGATCTTGCCGATCCAGGCGTTGAAGTCCTTCTGCCCGTAGATCCCGTAGCCATGCAACTCCTTGGCGAACGCACTATCCGGATCGGCCTGTGCCGGAGTGGCCAACGCGAGTGCGGCAACAGATGCGACACTCGCAGACAACACGGCCAACTTGGTCTTGAACATCTTTAACTCGTTTCCTACGAGGAGATTCCGGCCGCAACCGGATCGGGCTTCGGTCGCTATCGACGGTTCACGAACGCCCGGATCGCCAACGTACGAAGAGCAGACCCAGACCGAGCGTGATGGTCTGCTGACGTTTCCGGACTTCGATTGGGCTCCAAGAGATACCGAACTTGGCGGACACGGTGAAGGTCGCCGTTGCGCTTCTGTCGGGCGCTCAGGCGTGCCGGGCGTCGGGCTCCGGCTTGCTTGGCCGCTGCCGGGCAGAGACGACTGCCTCGGACGGTACGACCAGGGTTGGTCGGCGGGCATGGTGGAGCACGTTTACCGATGTGCTGCCGAGCACGGCCGACCACAGCCCACGGCGGCCTCGGGAGCCGAGGACGATGAGGGCCGCGTCGATCTCATCGGCGGCCTGCACGATCGCCTCCGATGCGGTGGCCATCCTGGACAACACCCGCGGCACGGCGTCCAAACCGGCGGCGCGCGCACGCTCCGAGCCTTCGAACGCGACCCGTTCGGAGGCGTCGAGGCCGGCTTCTTCGATACCCCGAAGGTCCTCCAGGGCGGGATGCCCTTCGAGGTGAGCTGCGAGGCCTTCCATCGGCTGGCGGGCGTACAAGACAACCGCCTCAGCGCCAGGGAGGAGCCTGGCGACTTCGTCAATTGCCGTGCGCGCGTCGGGAGAGCCGTCGTATGCGATCAGAACAGGCGCTGTGGTCATGGTGATACTGCCTTTCTAAGTGCGGGTTTGAGCTGGCCTGCGTTCAGGCGTGCTCTGCAGCGGATTTGCTGCCGGGAACGGGACCTTCGGGCTGTGGCGTGCGGAGGGTCAGTGCAGCGATCACTGCCCCCGCGAGGGCGACCAGACCGGCCCCGAGGAAGGCGGACGAGAAGCCGTCGGTGAGCGCGGATGGGTCGCCGAGCTGGTCCGCGCCGTAGGAAGCGGCGATGGCAGTCATGGCCGCTAGGCCGAGTGCGGAACCGACCTGGTAGCTAGTGTTGACGATCCCCGCCGCGAGGCCGCCCTCTTCGGGCCGGGCGGACGAGATGGCGGTTCCGAGTGAGGGTATGAAGGCGAGCGACATACCGAGTGCCGCCACGAGTGACGCGGGCAGGACGTCGGCCCAGAAGTTGCCATCAGGCCGGATGAGGGACAGCCAACCCATGCCGATGGCGAGAATCACCAGGCCGGTCACGATCATGGTCTTGGGTCCGAAGCGGTTGATCGCGCGCGGCGCGAGGGCGATCATTCCGATCATGATGAGGAGGGTCATCGGCAGCAGGGCGGCACCGGAGGGGAAGGCGCTGTAGCCGAGAACCTGCTGCAGGTACAGGTTGAGGAAGAACCACATCGGGATCCACGCACCGCCGAGCAGCAGCTGTGCGATGTTGGCCGCACCCAGGTTCGGCGTACGGAAGATGGTCAGGCGCATCAACGGTTCACGACGGGACGCCTGCACTCCGACGAAGATTCCAAGCAGGACGACCGAGATGGCGAGCACGCCCCACGTCTGAACGGAGCCCCATCCGACCTCGGGAGCCCGGACGATGGCGTACACCGCCGCGCCGAGACCCCCGGTGACTGTGAGCGCGCCTGCTACGTCGACGGCGCCCCTGGCGCTGGTGCCACCAGCAGGCATCAGCGCTGGCGCGGCGACAAGCGCGAGCGCCGCGACCGGAATGTTGATGTAGAAGACCCATGGCCACGACACGTACTCGGTGATCACGCCGCCGAGAAACACACCCGCCGTGCCCCCGGCTGGGGCCGCGGCGCCGTAAAGAGCCAGGGCCTTCGTCAACTCACGCGGGTCTGAACCGAAGAACATCATCAAAAGGGTCAGGGCCGACGGAGCGATGAGAGCCGCCCCGGCGCCCTGCACGGCCCGGCCGGCAAGTTCGACGCCCACGGTGCCAGCGAGGCCGGCCGCGGCAGACCCGACCAGAAGGATGCCCCATCCCACACTGAACATCCGGCGAGCCCCGAAGAGATCGGACAGGCGACCGCCGAGCAAGAGCAATCCGCCGAAAGCGACCACGTAGGCGTTGAACACCCAGGACAGATTCTCCTGCGAGAAGCCGAGATCTTCCTGCATACGGGGCAATGCGACACCGATGATCGAGGTGTCCATGATGACTATGAACTGAGCTGTGGCGATCAGTGCGAGTGCCCACCAACGCCGGGAGGGGGGAGGTGATGCGACTGACATTTTCGTTACCTCGTACCAGTATTGGGTGTCTGGTCATCGTTGGCCAGGCACCGAGAGCTTGAACAGGGGTGCGTGCTTCGCGTCGACTACGCTCCGTAGCAAGGCGCTCGCGATACCCTACCAGGGTATGGTTGTCATGCAAGAGGCTTTGGGAAATTGGCCACGCTGACCGCAGCCATGTCCGCAGGTTCTCTCAAGGGGCTGTCCCGCTGCGAACCACGATCGGCACCGACACCGCAGCCCCGGTGATCTCCGGGGTGTCGCTGAGCGCCGGGTGCATCGTTTTCGTTGAAATCATCTATGCCACTTGCGGTTCCACCACCGATGGGATCACCGTCCGGGCAACCCCATCGCCGATGCCGACCTCGCCCACCGCCGCCACGCCATCAACGAAACCAGGGTTCGCCGACCTGGTCGACGAGCCCTCGGTCCACATTTCCTCGGGCCGCTTCGTCGCGAACTCGTCCTGCGTGTTGTGCGCTGCGATCGCACACAACCTGTTGCGCGCCGCCGTGCCTCTGGCTGGAGGTCGCCTCCGCAGCGCCCGCGACAGCCTGGGTTTTTCTGTGGCACAACGCAACAACGTTCATCAGTGGATCGAGGATGCGGCTACCGTGCGCCCGCGCGGCGGTCATGTATACGGCATAGGGGTATGGGGTGTACGCTCCCGGCAGATGATCGACAGCTCGGCGCAGGCGGACAGCGCGCCGATTCTGCAGTTGTTAAAGCCGGTATGGCTGACGCTTTGAAGGGACGAGAGATGTTTAGGGTCATGCAGCGGATGTGGATACCGATGGTCGTGGTGGTGGTGGTTGCGATCGCTGTGTTCGCGGTGATTCGGCTGCATGGGGTGGCCGGTTCGACAACGGATGATCCGAGCGCCATCAGGGATGGATCCGAACCCGTCATTCCCAAAGACGTAATCTATGAGGTGTTCGGTCCCGCGGGAACGACGGGCCAGGCGAACTTCCTCGACGAGCATGCTCAGCCGCAGCACGCGAACTTCACGACATTGCCGTGGTCGTACACGATCTCGACGAAACTGATGTCGGTCTTCGCCAATGTGGTCGCGCAGGGGGACAGCGGCACGCTTGGCTGCCGGATCACCGTCAACGGCGTGGTCCGCGACGAGCAATCGGTGACCGCCCATAACGCGCAGGTGTTCTGCTTGGTGAAGTCCGCATGAGAACACTCATGGCCGCTGCCAAGCCGTCCCGCGTCGCGTCGGCCATCCGCCGGGTGCCCGGTTTGATGATCGTGGCGTGGCTGGTGGCGATGGTGGCGGTGAGCGTCGTTGTGCCGTCGCTCGAAAAGGTGGGGCAAGCGAACCTGGTCTCGCTGGCGTCCCAGGAGGCGCCGTCCTACAAGGCGCTCAAGAAGCTGGGCGAAGAGTTCGATCAGTTCGGTTACGACAGCATGGTCATGGTGTTGCTGGAAAGCGACACCGAACTCGGCGACGAGGCGCGCGACTACTATCGCGGCCTGGTCGCTCAGTTCAAGGATGACCATGAGCATGTCGACCACGTTCAGGACTTCTGGGGCGACCGCGTCACCGCGGGCGGGTCGCAGAGCGTGGACGGCAAGGCAGCCTACGTGCTACTGAATATGGTTGGTGACCAGGGGACTACGCCGGCCAAGAAATCCGTCGAAGCGGTACGCGATATCGTCGATCGAAGCAATCCACCGCCCGGGCTGAAGGTCTACGTCACCGGTCCGGCCGCGCTCACGATGGACCTGAATTCCGCCGCTGACGATAGCCAGCTGATGATGACGTTGATCACCTTCGCGATCATCGCTCTCATCCTGTTGATCATCTATCGCTCCTTCGCGACGATGTTGCTCGTCACGATCACGGTCTTCGTCGAGCTCAGTGCCGCGCGCGGAGTGGTTGCCATCCTCGGGCATTACCAGGTCATGGAACTGTCGAACCTCGCAGTGAACCTGCTGACGATGCTGGGGATCGCGGCAGCTACCGACTACGCAATCTTCTTCCTCGGCCGATACCACGAGGCGCGAGCGGCCGGCCAGGATCGTATTGCGGCGTATTACACGACATATCACAGCGTTTCGCATGTCGTGCTCGGGTCGGGTTTGGCGATTGCGGGTGCGACGCTCTGCCTGACGTTCACCCGGCTGCCGTACTTCGCAGCGGTGGGTATTCCCAACGCCGTGGCCATGCTTGTCATCGTCGCCGCAGCACTCACGCTCACGCCGGCGGTGCTGCTAGTGGGCACCCGCTTCGGGTTGCTCGAATCAAAGCGCAAGATCACGACCCGGCGATGGCGCCGGATCGGCACCGCCCTCGTGCGCTGGCCGGGACCGATTCTGGTCGTGACGATGGTTGTCTCGCTGATCGGTCTGGGGGTGCTGCCGTCGTACACGGTCAACTACAACGACCGGTATTACGTCCCAGACAGGATGCCTTCCATTCAGGGCTATCAGGCGTCGGACAGGCACTTCTCCAAGGCTAAAATGGACCCGGACATCCTGTTGATCGTGGCCGACCAGGATCTGCGCACCCCCGCCAACATGCTGATCCTGGACAGGATCGCGAAGAACATCCTCCGCGTCGAGGGAATCAACAAGGTACAGAGCATCACCCGGCCCTTGGGGGCGCCGATCGACCACAGTTCGATCCCGTTCCAGGTGAGCATGCAGTCGGTGTCGATGACCGAGAACTTGCAGTTCATGAGGGACCGTATGGGCGACATGCTCGAGATGACCGACGAACTCGGTGCGATGATCGCCATCATGGAACGCATGCACGGCCTCATGCAGCAACAGGCCGACATCACCCACGACATGGTCGGCAATGCGAAGGATTTGCAAGCGACTTCCGACGAAATGCGTGACCACATGGCTAATTTCGACGATTTCTGGCGGCCGGTGCGCAATTACCTGTACTGGGAACCGCACTGCGCCAACATCCCGATCTGCTTTTCGGTGCGGTCATTGTTCGACGGCCTTGACGGGATCGACAAGCTCAGCGAGAACATGGCTTCGATGCTGGTCAATATGGAGAAAATGGATGCGCTGATGCCGCAGCTGGTCGCCCAGTTGCCGCCGATGATCGCAATCTCCAAGAACATTCGGTCCACCATGCTCACCATGTACAGCAGCTTCAACGGGATGATTGACCAGATCAGTCGCATGACCGACACAGCGACCGCGATGGGTCAGGCCTTCGACGCCGCGAAGAACGACGACTACTTCTACCTGCCGCCGGAGGCCTTCGACAACCCGGACTTCCAGAAGGGCCTCAAGCTGCTGGTATCACCGGATGGCAAGTCCGCGCAGATGATCATCACGCATGTGGGTGATCCGGCGGGACCTGCGGCGCTCGCCACGACACCGGCGGAGCTGACGGCGGCGAAGGAAGCCATCAAGAGCACGCCGCTGGAGGGATCCGAACTGTATCTCGGCGGTACCGCCGCGACGTATCACGACATCGAGGAGTTCACGAAGTACGACCTGATGATCGTCGTGATCGCGGCGCTCAGTCTCATCCTGATCATCATGCTGGCCATGACGAGAAGCATCGTCGCGGCCATAGTGATCGTCGGAACGATCGCGATCTCGCTGGGTTCGTCGTTCGGGCTCTCGGTGCTCATCTGGCAGCACATTCTCGGCCAGCAGCTGCACTGGTTCGTGCTACCGATCACGGTCATCATCTTGTTGGCTGTGGGATCGGACTACAACCTGCTGCTGGTGTCCCGGTTCAAGGAAGAGCTGCACGCCGGCATGAAAACGTCGATCATCCGCGGGGTTGCCGGTTCCGGGAGCGTGGCCACACAGGCGGGCCTGGTGTTCGCGATAACCATGGGCTCGATGATCACCAACGACCTGATCGCCATCGGTCAGGTGGGATCCGCGATCTGTCTGGGCCTGTTGTTCGACACCTTCGTGATCCGCGCGTTCATGACCCCGACGGTTGCGGCGCTGCTGGGTCGCTGGTTCTGGTGGCCGATCAAGGTGCTCCCCACCTCGGTGATTGGTCGGAGGGCCGCCAAACCCGACGATTCCCCCGACGAGGACACCAGCGAGATCCCGGTTCCGGCCCACTGAGGCGCAGCGGCCGGAGTTGCTTGACGACGTTGGTGATGCCCAGCCCGGTCTTGTCTTGGACGCCCCGGTCGTGGTCCACGACCGGGGCCCGGGGGACCGCGGTCGCCGGGGCAATTGACCTACGTGCCGGACTCGGTTGCTGCTGCTCGGCGGAGCCGTGGCCGCTGCCGAACCTCCGACGCCAGTCTTGACGAAATACTCCGTAGGGGTATGGTGTGGTTCGTAGTGCCACATACCCCCACAGGGTATAGTGGTGGATGTGAAGGAGAGCCGATGACTACGACCACGTACCAAGTGACCGGAATGTCCTGTGGACATTGCGAGGGCGCGATCACCCGGGAAGTCAGCCAGATTGCAGGCGTCGAACATATCGACGTCTCGGCAGCCACCGGCATACTCGCGGTGACCAGCACGGGTGAACTCGACGACGCTGCGGTCCTGGCTGCCGTCGAGGAAGCCGGGTATGCCGGAGTGCGTGCCTGACATGCGCGCACCGACAAAGCTCGGGTTGTACGGCGTAGGCCTGGTGGCGATCTTCGTCGTCGGTTTCGTCGGGGCCCGCGCATTCATCCCCACGGACGCGTCCGCGTCGTGGAAAAGTCAAGCAGAGGCAGCGCAGATGGACCACGGAGCACAACACCGCGCCGACACCACCGAATCACCACGCTCGGTCGAGATGCCCGGTCTATCGATCGAACGCAGTGGGTATCAGATCCGCGACGTGGCAGCACCCGGCGCCGTCGGACAGGACGGCACGCTGTCGTTCCGGTTGACCGGCCCCGGCGGAGTTGCGGTCACCGAGTACGACACCGCCCACGACAAGGACCTGCACCTGATTGTCGTCCGTAGCGACGGCGCCGAGTTCCGGCACGTGCACCCCACCAACGACGGTGACGGCTCGTGGTCGATTCCGTGGCGGTGGAATGCGGCAGGCTCCTACCGGATCTTCGCCGACGTCGTTCCCACGGACCTTGGCAGCAACGTGACACTCACCTCGACCACCTCGGTCGCAGGCGACTTCGTACCGAGGCCGCTGCCGCCGGAATCCGCTGTCGCCACGGTCGACGACCTCACCGTAACCCTCGGCGGATCGCTCGGCGTCGGCACAAGTTCGACCCTGACGTTCACTGTCACCCGCGCGGGGCAGCCGGTGAATACGCTAGAGCCATATCTTGCCGCGTACGGGCACTTGGTGGCGCTGCGGGTCGGTGACCTCGGGTACCTGCACGTGCACCCGATGGGTGAGCCGGGCGACGGAGTCACCAAGCCCGGCCCCGACATCGATTTCATGGCGGCTGCACCCACCGACGGCACGTACCTGCTGTACCTGGACTTCAAGGTGGACGGACAGGTCCGCACCGCAGAGTTCACGGTCACCGCGGCACCAGCCGCGGCTGCAGGCAATGCCACCGCCGGCTCGCCCGAGCACGGACACTCCGGCGCCGGTCACTGACCGGCAGCACGATGGAAGGACTGATCACATGACGACATCGCCCGCTCAGCCGCAGACGCCGGATGCAGAGAGCATCGAGCTCGACATCAGCGGAATGACCTGTGCGTCATGCGCCATGCGGATCGAGAAGAAGCTCAACAAGCTCGACGGCGTCTCGGCGACGGTGAACTACGCCACCGAGAAGGCCCGCGTCAGTACCCCGCCCGGATTCGACACCGCGGTCCTGATCGCCGAGGTTGAGAAGACCGGTTACGGCGCCGCCGTGCCGGCCGCCAAGGACTCAGTGTCGGACGCCGACGAACAGCGCGAGGATCCGGAGCTGACGACCCTGCGTAACCGTCTCATCGGCTCGATCGTGCTGTCGGTGCCGGTGATCGTCCTTGCGATGGCTCCGGCGCTGCAGTTCACCTACTGGCAGTGGGCGTCGCTGGCGCTCGCCGCGCCGGTGATCGTCTGGGCCGCATGGCCGTTCCACAAGGCCGCGTTCGCCAACCTCCGGCACGGCGCTGCGACGATGGACACCCTCATCTCGGTGGGCACCTCCGCGGCCTTCCTGTGGTCGCTGTATGCGCTGTTCTTCGGCACAGCCGGGGTACCCGGGATGACGCACGCGTTCGAGTTCACCATCGCCCCCGGGGACGGGTCCGCCAACATCTATCTGGAGGTCGCCGCCGGCGTCACCACGTTCGTCCTTGCCGGACGCTACTTCGAGAAGCGATCGAAGCGTCAAGCCGGTGCGGCCATGCGGGCACTTCTGGAGTTGGGCGCTAAAGACGTTGCGGTACTGCGCAATGGCGTAGAGACCCGAATCCCGACCGAGGACCTGGCAGTCGGCGACGAGTTCATCGTGCGGCCAGGCGAGAAGATCGCCACCGACGGCGTCATCGTTGACGGCACCTCCGCGGTCGACGCGTCAATGCTGACCGGTGAATCGGTGCCGGTCGAAGTCACCGAAGGCGACACCGTGGTCGGCGCAACCGTGAACGCAGGCGGACGCCTGGTAGTGCGTGCCACCCGGGTCGGATCGGACACGCAGCTCGCGCAGATGGCCAAGCTGGTCGAGGACGCTCAATCCGGCAAGGCCGAGGTCCAGCGCTTGGCGGACAAGATCTCCGGTGTCTTCGTGCCGATCGTGATCGGTATCGCAGTCGCCACCCTTGCGGTGTGGCTCGGCGGCGGGTTCGGAATCTCGGCCGCGTTCACCGCTGCAGTCGCAGTGTTGATCATCGCGTGCCCCTGCGCACTCGGCTTGGCGACCCCGACCGCACTCTTGGTCGGAACTGGCCGCGGCGCCCAGCTCGGCATTCTGATCAAGGGCCCCGAGGTGCTGGAATCGACGCGCAAGATCGACACCATCGTGCTCGACAAGACCGGAACGGTCACCACCGGCAAGATGACCCTGCTCGGTGTCACGACCGCCGCTGACACCACTGACGACGAGGTGTTGCGGCTCGCCGGAGCCGTCGAGGACGCATCCGAACACCCGATCGCTCAGGCGATTGCCAAAGGCGCAGCACAGCGGGTTGGCACTCTGCCCACCCCGGAGTCCTTCAAGAACATCGAAGGCAGGGGCGTGCAGGGGATCGTCGACGGACACCTCGTGGTCGTGGGACGAGCGTCATTGCTCGACGACTGGTCAATCACGATGAACGCAGACCTGACCGCCGCCAAGGGGGCTGCCGAGAAGGCCGGGCAGACCGCGGTTGTGGTTGCGTGGGACGGAGCCGCCCGCGGCGTGCTGGTGGTCGCCGACGCAGTCAAGGACACCAGCGCCGAAGCCATCGGCCAACTCAAGGCGTTGGGATTGACCCCAGTTCTGTTGACCGGCGACAACCGAACCGTCGCCGAGCAGGTCGCCGAGCAGGTCGGGATCGAGCAGGTCATCGCTGAAGTCCTGCCACGGGAAAAGGTCGACGTCGTGACCCGGCTGCAAGCCGAGGGCAAGGTCGTCGCAATGGTCGGCGACGGCGTCAACGACGCCGCCGCACTCGCGCAAGCAGATCTCGGCCTGGCGATGGGCACCGGAACCGACGCTGCAATCGAAGCCGCCGACCTGACCCTGGTGCGCGGCGACCTTCGATCGACCGCCGACGCAATACGGCTGGCACGCAAGACATTGTCGACAATCAAGGTCAACCTGTTCTGGGCGTTCGCCTACAACGTCGCCGCGATCCCACTGGCCGCGCTCGGGCTACTCAATCCGATGCTCGCCGGTGCCGCGATGGCGTTCTCGAGCGTCTTCGTCGTCAGCAACAGCCTGCGGCTACGAGCCTTCCGTTCCGGGACGGACAGCACCCCCAATCTCGGCACGCAGCAGTTCGCCTGACAGTCACAACGATTCAACAATTCTGGTTCGCCATGATCAGACCAGATGCGCAACTGGGCCTGCGTCATCGCGTAACCGCGACGCGTCCCGGCCCGGTGGGGCGCCGAACAGCCGGCGGTACTCGCGGTTGAACTGCGACGGGCTGTCATAGCCCACCTCGTGGCCGACGGTGGCGACGTCACTGCGCTGGGCCAGCAGCAGTGAACGCGCGTGCTGCAGCCGGATGCGCTTCTGAAACTGCAGGGGCGTCATGGCCGTGACCGCGCGGAAGTGGCGGTGGAAGGCCGACGTGCTCAGCCCGGCCAGCTGCGCCAGGTCATCGATGCGCACCGGTTCCGCGTAGTTGTCGCGCACCCACGTGATCGCACGGCTCACATGCGACAGGTTGCTGTCCGCCAGACCGATGTTGCGCAGCGCCGCACCCTGCGGTCCGGTCAGGGTCCGCCACAGGATCTCGCGCTGCACCAGCGGTGCCAGCACGGCGGCGTCTGCGGGGTTGTCGAGCAGCCGCAGCATGCGCACCATGGCGTCGAGCAGGTCCACCCCGGCGTCGCCGGTGCTGATGGCCGACACGTCGTCCGACCTGGCCCGCGATCCTGCCGGTCCCTGCAGGATCAGCTCGGCGACGTCCGCAGGTCGCAGCACCAGGCCCAGGCCCAGCGACGGCGACTGGACGCTGGTGTCGATGTGGTGGCCGGTGACCGGAACTGTCGCGGTGATCACCAGGCACTGGCCGGCGCGGTACTCGTACGTCCGATCGCCGAGCAGCAGGCGCTTACCGCCCTGGGCCATCAGCACCAGCAGTGGCTCGGTCAGCGTGTAGTCGGGTGTGACGGCGTCGGTGGTGACCCTCGACAGCAGCAGGCCGTCGATGGCGGTGCGCATGTCCGGCCGCGCGTGTACGGAGATGCGGTGGCGAATCTCGTCGAGCAAGTCGGCGCGGGAGTGCATGGATACACGGAAGCACCCGGGTCGGCGTACGGCAAGACGATCCTCGCGAATCGAGCAGGATCGTGCAATCACGCGACGGCTTTGGTCTACCCCGCCGATGGGCTCCGCGATTCGATGAGTGCACACCGTATCGACTGTTCAAGGAGCAATTTCATGTCACTGGATCACTACGTCACCCTCGGCAGGTCGGGCCTGCGGGTCAGCCCATTCGCGCTCGGCGCGATGACATTCGGCACCGACCCCGGCGGCGCAGGCAGCACTGTCGAGGAGTCGGAGCGTGTCCTGTCGACCTATCTCGACCTCGGCGGCAACCTGATCGACACCGCGAACTTCTACACCAATGGCCACTCCGAGAAGATCCTCGGCGACTACTTCACCGGCCGTCCAGGGCTTCGCGACCGGGTCGTGCTCGCCACGAAGTTCTTCACCAACATGTATCCCGGCGACCCGAACGGCGGCGGGGCGGGCCGCTCGTCGATCCGCGCCCAACTGCATGAGAGCCTGCGCCGGCTCAATACCGATCACGTCGACATCTACTGGATGCACAACTGGGACCGGCACACGCCGATCGAGGAGACCGTGTCGGCGCTCGACGATCTGGTCCGCGCGGGCACCGTGCGCTACATCGGCTTCTCGAACACCCCGGCGTGGGTGACGGCGCAGGCACAGACCCTCGCGCTGCTCAGGGGGTGGACGCCGCTCATCGCGTTACAGGTGGAGTACTCGTTGCTTGCGCGCACCGTCGAGGGTGAGGTGGCGCCGCTCGCGCTCGATACCGGTATGGCACTGCTGCCGTGGAGTCCGCTGAAGGGCGGCTTCCTGTCGGGCAAGTACCGCCGCGGCGAACAGGTCACCGACTCCGCGCGAGCCGATTTCGTCGGTGGGCCCAGCGAGGAGCAGTTCGCCGTCATCGCCGTCGTCGCGTCCGTCGCCGAGGAGATCGACGCGAGCCCGGCCGCGGTGTCGCTGGCGTGGTTGCGGTCCCGCCCGGGCACTGTCGTGCCGATCATCGGCGCGCGCCGCGTCGAGCACCTGACCGGAAATCTCGCCGGCCTCGACGTCACCCTCAGCGCCGACCAGATCCGCCGCCTCGACGAGGCGTCGACCCCGGTGCTTAACTACCCCGCCGAACTCAACGGTGACCTGCGCGCGATGCTGCAGTTCGCGGGCAGCACCATCGACGGCGAGCCCTCCGGCGTGTACCCGCCGCTGTTGGAGGGCGTCCGCTACTGAGGTCACCACCCCGCGAGACTGCTGGGAGATCGCGATACTCGACGAGATCGCGATCTCCCAGCAGTCTCGGTGATCGATCAGGGCAGGAAAACCGATTGCCATGCCTCCGGTTGTTGTCAAGACTTGGTGCAGCAAACGAATTTGGAGAGCAAGCGCACCATATGGGGTTGGACGGTCATGAACGAGGCGAACGGAGCCATGGTCATTGGACACGGCGAGCGGACTTAGTTCCACCGCTTCAGATTTGGTGCCGACCCAGGCTTCGCCCCAAACCTCCCAGGAGACTCATGCCCGAATTCTCGCCGGTCGTCGCCGACTGCTGGCTTGCGCCGTTCACCGGAGACGTGGTGCACAGCGACGAACGCTTGACGGTCGTCGTGAACCCCAGCCTCGACGACGACGAGCGGGTCACTGTCTTGTGGACGGCAGCTGATGATCGCGTTTCGATCGCGCTCACCCCTGCTGTCGCTGGCGCGATCGGCCTCCGCTCCAGCCCTGCTGAAACTCTGTCCGAGAATGGAATCCGCGCGGCCCTGGCCGCGGAGAAGATCGTCTTGCACGGCGCCGACAACATCTTCTGCCTGACTGAGTCCGCGGAGGTCGAGATGCTCGCAGAGACCGACGGTCCCGGTGTCCGCCGGCTCACGGGCGACGACGTCGACGTATTCGCCTCATTCGAAGCCGCGACGTCCGAGCAGGACCGTGATGACGCAAGCGTTGAACTAGACCACTGGGCAGTCTTCGGCGCGTTCGACGAGGACAGTCGTCTTGTCAGCGCGGCCAGCATGTATCCATGGGACGACGAGTCCACGATGGTTGATCTCGGAGTCCTCACCCGCACGTCCGCCCGAGGCCGTGGATACGCCAGCAAGGTGGTACGCGCCATGTTTCGCTACGCGCTCGCTCACGGCCACGAACCGCAGTACCGATGCCAGGTCGACAACACCGCGTCGGTCAACCTAGCGGCGAGTCTGGGTCTGCACCTGTTCGGCAGATGGGAGACCGTCACCCCCGCCGACCGACATCCGGATGACGCCCAGGCATCGAGGAGTTCGTGTTGACCGTTCGACGGTTCTCCCGCGCGGACTGGGACTGGTATCGCGAGTGGTTCGCTGATCGCGAGCTCGATCGTCGGCTTGGGCCGATGGATGAGGAATGGCTCGCGCACGTGCTGGAGGAGCGTGACGGTGTGCAGCTTGTCGTCGAGCAGCGTGACCATCCAGTCGCAGTCGTGGGGTGTGTGTGGGGCGCACCTGCGATGGGCCACGCGATCACCGATCTTGCAGTGGCTCCGCTCCACCGCCGACAAGGCTTGGGTGCAGTGGCTGTGGATATGACGACTCGGTGGCCGGGGCATCCGCCCACGGACTTCTGGTGTGCTTACGTTGAGTTGGACAATGAGCCCGCGTTCGGTTTGTTCACCTCTCTCGGATGGTCCTATCTGGGTGTCGACGACGGGATGCACGCGTTCCGGCGGGAAAGCGTCGATGGGATGCGTTGAGGGCGCGGAAAATCCGTTGGAGCGGTGTACTCACGTGGGTACAGTCCCACCCTGTGTCCGATGCGATCTATGCGAATCCGCGCCTGGCACCGCTGTATGACGAGTTCGAGGACAACCGCGCCGACCTCCTTGCCTACCTGGCAATTGCGGAGGCGCTCAACGCCGAGCTGGTTCTCGACATCGGATGTGGGACTGGTTCTCTCGCTGTACTGCTTGCGCGCTCCGGTCGCACGGTGGTGGCCGTAGATCCAGCTCAAGCGTCTCTGGAGGTCGCAAAGGCGAAAGGCGTACCGGGAATCACCTGGCTGCACGGGCATGCCGCGGACGTACCGGATATCGGTGCCCACCTCGCGGTCATGACCGGGAATGTGGCCCAGGCGTTGGTTACCGACCACGAGTGGACCACGGCCCTGGCATCTGTCTACCGAGCGTTGCGCCCTGGCGGTCATTTCGTGTTCGAAACCAGGCGTCCCGCCCGCCGCGCATGGCAGGACTGGGCCGCCGACACTGAGACCGAGATGCGTGACATCGCCGGAATCGGGCGGGTTACACGCCGTTTCGAGGTCACGGCAGTGCAGGCTCCGGTGGTGTCGTTCCGATACACCTACACGTTTGGCGCTGACGGTGAGGTTCTGGTGTCGGAGTCGACGCTGCGGTTCCGTGAGCGCGAGGACATCGAGGCGGATCTGATCACCCAGGGGTTCCGGGTCCACGAAGTTCGCGACGCCCCCGACCGTCCCGGCGAGGAGTTCGTCTTCATCGCCGAGAAGGTCAGTGGGGGTCAGCTGGCGTAGTAGTCGGCGCCTCTGGAGAACTCGATGAACGTGCACGCCTCGTCGCCGACACTCCAGGCGTCGTGTCCGGGCGGGAGCAGCATGACGTCACCCGCCGAGAACACCTCCTCGGAGCCGTCGACCATCTGCACTCCGAGCGCTCCGCTGGTCACCACGGCGACATGCGGCAGTTCGCACAGGTCGGTGCCCGCGTACTCCTTGAGGTCCTGTGACCACCGAGCACCCTTGCCGAACGTCACCTCCGTCACCGACACTCCGTCGAGTTCGGCGGTGCGCTTGGAGATCAGTCCGTGGACATCGCTCTCAATGTCGGCGAGCCGGGCCTTCTGCATGGCGGGGTGGTAGGTACTCATCGATTGATCTCAGCACGCGACAGCGGCTTTGCCTAGGGAAAGACTCGCCGGACGTGAAGAAGTGTGCGAGTTCACGGCTGGCTCTCGCACACTTCTTCACGTTCGGCGCAGGGGTCAGGCGGGGGTGCCGTCCGCCACTCGGGGCGCGCCTTCTCGTCGACTCCGCTTGTTCGCGGTGGTTTGTCGAAAGTCCGGTGTTTTTGTGGAAGCGGGCTTGGAGTTTCCTGTATACCGTCCACTCGATTTCCCCGGGCTGTCCGGCCCGAAATTCGTGTGTGAGGAGACCCGTGCTGAAGAAGATTGTCGCTACCGGCGCGCTGGCGCTGAGCGCCGCGCTGGCGAATGCAACCGTGGCGTACGCCGATGACGTCCTGGTGGTGGGGGCCGACGGTGTGGAGGAGTTCTACTACACCGAAGCGGACTGCGCGGCCGACGGACCCGATGTTCACCTGCAAGTCAACGACCGGGAGTATCCGTACTGGTTCTGCAAGCAGGGCGAGCACGGCCACTGGTACCTGTGGAACTCGGACACGCCGAACTAGCTGACGGCGCGCCAAGCGTCCCCTATAGGTCGCGTAGCCGGAGGCAGCCCCGGCTGGGGGGTGCGGGACTGTCTCCGGTCTCGCGATGATGGCGTCGAGTGGACTCAGTCGAACTCGGTGAGTTGGAATGCGGGGCGTGTGTGATGAAGGTCAACGGGCGAACTCGGTGACTCTCAGCCAGGATGGAACGTTCGCCTGTGTTGCTGCCGATCTCGGGGTGATCGATCCACTCCATACCGTCAACTCCGACCAGACGTACATCACCAACGGTTGGGCAGTGGAGGCCTTCAGCGACGGCACCCGATTCACCAACAATCGTAGTAACGAGGGCTTTTGGCTCAGCGTCGACGGTGTCGAGGCGCTGGGGCAGATGTGAAGCAACGAGTCAGCGGCCGGAGCGCGACTTCGTGTCGCTCCTCATCGCCGATCTAGAGTCCGCTCCGATAGGCGGTGGGTGTCGCCCCGACGCGACTCTTGAACGTCGTGGCAAAGTGGCTCGGGGTTGAGAACCCCGCTGCCACACCGATGTCGGTGATCGACATGGCAGTAGAAGCGAGAAGAACCTTCGCTCGGTTGATGCGGCGGGTCAGGACGAACTGGTAGGGCGTCGTGTGGAATGAGCTCACAAACGCTGTGATGAACGAGTTGGCGGACATCCCGGTGAACTCAGATAGCGCAGCGATACTGATGTCTTCGTCCAGTGAATCCTCGATGAACTCCACAAGCCTCACCTGCGTGGCCAGGTCGAATGTGCGCGTGGTGCGGCGCCGTTGGATCATTGCGTAGTGGTCGCTCAGATGAAGCCGGACCACGTCGGTCAACGACTCCTTGAGCAGGCGTGCGAGCAGATCTTCGCGGTCGACGACACTTTGCACTCGTCGCGTCATCTGGTGTAGCAGAGAGTCTCGATAACCGAAACGCGGTGTGAGTTCGCGATGCTCAAGCAGCTTCGTGGGCACGTTAACCTGGCTGAACTCGGCGAGACGCCCCTGTGCGGTGATCCCGACATGCTGGCCGGCCGGGATCACCAGTATGTCTCCGACTTTCGGGAGGTCACGGTGCAAAGGTCCGCGATCGAACTCGGTCTCCTTGGCACGTACCAGGCCGCCGGTGTATATCGCGATCACGTGGTGAGGTTCGTCGAATACCCAATCCGTGGGTTTGGCGATCTGTTCGCTGATGAAGTCGAACTCAAGGTCGCTCAACGACACCATCTCCATGTTGGGCGCCGCACTCAAGGCCCGCGGTCGCTCGCACAGACTGATGCTAACCGAGAGCTTCCAGCGCCGAGTGGGTTCAACACACGGATGGCGGTTTGCTACGGCTAGCCGTAACGCTCGCCGAACGTGAAGAAATGTGCGAAGTTTCGGCTCGAACTCGCACACTTCTTCACGTTCGGCGCAGGGGTCAGGCGGGGGTGCCGTCCGCCACTCGGGGCGCCCGGTCCGCCGACGCGGTGTCGAGCACCATGGCGGCCACCCGCGACCGATGCTGCTCGGGGCTACCCAGCAGTGCGGCGTCGGTGGTCGCGCGCTTGAAGTACAGGTGCGCCTGGTGCTCCCAGGTGAACCCGATGCCACCGAGGGTCTGAATGGTGTCGGTGGCGACGCGGGCGAACGCCGCCGAGCACACCGCCTGGGCGATGCTGGCCGCCAACGCGGGATCATCCGACCCGTCGGCCAGCGCCCACACGGCGTGGTAGGCCGTCGAACGGGCGTGCTCGACGTCGACCAGCATGTCGGCCAGGCGATGCTTCACGGCTTGGAACGATCCGATCGGCCTGCCGAACTGCAACCGTGACTTCGCGTACTCGACCGCCAGGTCCAGCAGATGCTGTGCGGCACCGACCTGTTCGACGGCCAGCAGTGCGGAACCCACCTGCACGGCGTGCTCGATGACTCGGGTCGCCTCGTCGGGCCCGGCGACCAGCCGCGCCGGCGCATCGGTGAGCACGATGGTGGCCTGTGGCCGGGTGAGGTCGAGTGTGACCAGTCCCGTGCGCTGCACACCGGCACCCGCGGCGTCGACGACGTAGAGCGCAACGCCGTCCGGGCCGTTGGCGGCGACCAGCAGGTCATCGGCGGCGGTGCCGTCGACGACACGTTCCAGCGTCCCGCTCAGCGTGGTCTCCGCACCGCTGGCAGCGGCCGCGATCGCGACATTGGCCGGGTCGAACCCGCCGGCCCGATCGGCCACGGCGAACGCCGCGGTACGACGACCCTCGACCAGATCGGCCAGCACGGCGTCGCGCACCTCACCCGACGACGCGGCGACCAGTGCGGGAATGGCGAGGAACACGGTGCCGAACACCGGTCCGCACGCAAGCGACGAGCCAAGCTCCTCGACCGCGACGGCCTGATCGACCAGCGAACCACCAACGCCGCCATCGGCTTCCGGCACCGACAGGCCGAGAACGCCGAGTTCGCCACCCAGCCGCGCCCATACCTTGGCGTCGAACGTGGGCTCGGACTCCATGAGCGCACGGACCGTCGGCTCGTCGAAGTTGTCGGCGCAGAACTTGCGCACGGCCGCCCGAAGCTGGCCCTGCTCATCGGTGAACGTGAAGGTGGGACTAGCCACGGGGGATCTCCTTCCAGGGCATGCCGGCATCGGCACGTAGGTCACCAGGCAGCCCGAGGATCCGTTCGCCGAGGATATTGCGCATCACGTCCGAGGTGCCGCCTTCGATGGTGTTGGCGCGGCTGCGCAGGAACCGTTGCTGGATCGGGCCGCGCCAGTCTGCCTCCTCCCGGTCCGGGTCGGGCGACCCGTAGCCGTGGTACAGAATGCCTTCGGGCCCAAGCAGATCCATGCAGAACCGATAGATGTGCTGGTTGAGTTCGGCGCCGACGAGCTTGCCGATCGAGCCCTCCGGGCCGGGTCCGCCGACGCCGGCACTGGCGCGGGAGCGTTCGGCGGTGAGCCGCTGCGCCTCCGACTTCAGCCACAGCGACGCGAGCCGATCCCGCAGCACCGGCGTCTGAAGGTCGGGCCGCGACGCCCACAGCGACACCGCCTCGGAGATGGTGCCCGCGCCACGCTTGCTGCCGCTGCCGCCGAGCGCGCTGCGCTCGTTCATGAGTGTCGTCATCGCGACGTTCCAGCCGTTGCCGACCGCGCCGAGGCGATGCGCATCGGGGATACGGGCGTCGGTGAAGTAGACCTCGTTGAACTCGGCGTGCCCGGTGAGCTGTCGCAGCGGCCGGGTCTCCACACCCGGTCCGTGCATGTCGATGACGAAGTACGTCAGCCCCTTGTGCTTGGCCACGTCCGGATCGGTGCGCGCCAGCAGCAGGCCCCACCGAGCCCTGTGCGCGAGGCTGGTCCAGACCTTCTGGCCGTTGATCACCCACTCGTCACCGTCGAGCACCGCCGAGGTGGCGAGCCCGGCCAGGTCGGAACCGGCGCCGGGTTCGGAGAACAGCTGGCACCAGATGTCCTCGGTGGTGGCCAGGGGACGCAGCCAGGACTTCTTGACGTCCTCGCTCTGGGCGTGCTCGCGGATGGTGGGCGCGGCCATGCCGTAGCCCATCGGGTTCAGGCCGAGCGGGACCGGCCCGCCCGCGCCCTGCAGAATCTTGTCGGCCACCGCCTGCAGACCCCGGGAGACGCCCAGGCCTCCGAGGCCCTCCGGGAAGTGCACCCACGACAGGCCCGCGTCGTAACAGGCGGCGAGGTACTCGGGAATGGGGACGGACTTCGGGTCGTGGTCGGCGACGACCCGGTGCGCGAGATCCGCGACCCGTTCGGAATCAGCAGCGTTGCTCATCTGGTCACGATAGGAAACTGACACCCGTCAAACGACACCGGGGCCGAAACGTCGCGGATGCCGTCTTCGGGTAATAGAGTTCTCGTATTCAGAGAAGCGAATTCTCGTAACGTCAGGAGAGTCCGATGGTGCTCAAGCGCGATGCCGCATCTCTCGAGGGCAGGGTCGCCGTGGTCACGGGCGGCGGATCGGGAATCGGGCGTGGAATCGCGCTCGGATTCGCGGAGTTCGGTGCGCGCGTGGCGATCTGGGAACGCGACGCCGACACCGCGACGGCCGCGGCCCACGAGTGCGGCGGCCTGGCGTGCGTGACCGACGTCCGCGACCCCGAGCAGGTGGACGCCGCGCTGGCCACGACCATCGAGACCCTCGGAGTGCCGACGATTCTGGTGAACAACGCGGGTGGTGTCTTCTGGTCGGGAATCCTCGACACCTCGCCGGGCGGATGGGACGCTCTGATCCGATCCAATCTCACCCACGTTCTGCTGTGCACGCAGCGCGTCGCGCGTGCCATGACCGCCGCCGACGTCGGCGGCAGCATCGTCAACGTGACATCGATCGAGGGCACCCGGGCCGCCCCGGGCTACGGCGCCTACGCCGCGGCCAAGGCCGGGGTCGTGAACTTCACCAAGACCGCGGCGCTGGAGCTGGCCCCGCACGGGATCAGGGTCAACGCGCTGGCTCCCGACGTGACGGCCACCGAGGGCCTCGCGGGGCTGGCGCCTGAGGGCTGGGAGGAACGCACCGGCCACAACATTCCGATGGCCCGCGTCGGACACGTCGACGAGATGGCCGGTGCGGCTGTGTTTCTCGCCTCCGAACTCAGCACGTACGTGACGGGCCAGACGTTGCACGTCGACGGCGGCACATCGGCCGCGGGCGGCTGGTATCACCACCCCGACGACGGGCACTACGTGCTGGGTGCAGGCGTCTAGCGAGTCAGGACTGGGGCAGTGCGGCCGTGATGGCGTCCAGCAGCGCCGGGTAGCGCTTCGCCTCGGGATGACCGCCTGGCTTGCCGCTGCTGACCACGGCCGCCGACAGCCGGCGCGCGGGGTCGGCCCAGACCGCGATGTCGACCAGGCCGGTGTGCCCGAACGCGGCGGGTGCGTTGCGGCCGAACGGGCCGAAGCGCTTGGACCCCAACATGTATCCGGTACCCCATCGCAGTGGCATCAGGCCGGTCGCCACGTCGGGCCGCAATCGGCGGGCCTCCCGGGTCGCGGCGCGCAGGGTCTCGGGTGACATCACGCGCACGCCGTCGAGATCGCCTCCGCGGCGCAGAATCTCGGCGAAGCGCGACAGTTCGTCCGCGGTCGACACGGTGCTCGAGGACGGCACCACACTGGTCAGAAACGCCGGTGTGTTCGAGAACGGGATGATCTGGGTGGGCGTTCCGCCGACGGCCTTCTTGAACACCGCCGCCATGGCTGCCGGCGCGGGCTTGCCGGTCACGTGGCTCGGCGCGACCAGTGGCACGTCGCCCGCGGCCACGCCGTAGTTGGTCCACCGGAAGCCCAGCGGGTCGAGGATCTCGGTCGCCAGGATCTCGCGGATGTCGCGTCCGGTGGCGGCCGAGACGATCTCGCGGACCAGCGGTCCCCAGGTCAGGCCGTGGTACATGTGCACCAGTCCCGGCCGGTAGATCGGCCTGAGATTGCCGAGCATGTCGCGGGCGTAGTCGCTGTCGTCCATCCGCTTGAGGTCGGGACGCGGGCCGGTCGCCAACGGCACACCGGCGCTGTGCGTCACCACGTGCCGGATCGTCGTGCGGTCCTTGCCGTGGCTGGTGTAGGTCGGCAGGTAGTCGCAGACCCGATCGTCGAGGGAGAACGCCCCGCGCTCGACGAGCATGTGCACGACGGTGGTGCTGATCGCCTTGGCCGCCGAGTACACGCAGAACGGTGTCTCCGGCGTGACCGGGATCTTCTCGGCGTCAGGCGAGTCCTGCGGTCCGTTGCCCCACCCGTGCCCGATCGCGCGGTTGAGCACGACGCGGCCGTCGACCCGCAGGCAGACCTGGATCGCGGGGTGCATGCCTGCGCGGTACCAGTGCCGTGCGGCATCCCAAATTCCCTCGACCGCAACGCGATCCACGCCGGAGTGGTCCTCGTCGGCCACCGCGGTGACGGCGTCGAGGTCGGCCGGGACCCGGATCCGTCCCTCGGTGTCCGCCTGGGCGGTCACGGTCGCACTCGATGCAGAGTCGCGGCCAGGTGGTGCTGAAGGGGTTGGCCGACCGCGCCCATTCGGACGGTGTAGGTCAGGAGGTCCGGTTCCATGCGGAACGAGCGAGACAGGGCGTTGACGTCCTTGGCCGATGACGTGCGCCCGATGGTCGTCGCAGTCAGTTCCATCTCGATGACGCCCCCGGTGACGGTCAGCGTGCCCTCCTCGATCTCGGTCACGCCCGTCGGATGGGCGAGCACCCATTCGACCCGGCCAGGCGCGGGCACCCGCACGTATCCGGTCTCGGCGTGCAGCGGTCTGCCGTCGGAGACCGCGCGCGTGCGGTGCCCGTAGCTCAGGAACGGCTTGCCGACGTGACCGAACGTCACCTCCTCGATGTACTCGAACGGCTCGATCGTCGGGTACTCGCCGGAACCGCGGCCCGTCCAGGTGCCGAGCAGTGCTGCCAGCACGGCGATATCAGGATGCAGATCGACCACGCCGCCAGGGTACGGCGAGCGCGCGAAACGACGCCGTCCCATAACTAGAACGTGTTACATTTCTGCCACCTCCGATGCAGGGAGATCATGAGTAACACCAGGTCCAAGGCGGCCTCGCTGGCGATTGTGACCGTCGCATACGTCATCGCCATCGCGGTCGGAGCCAGCTGGCTGGTGTGGGGTGCGACCACCGACCGGCTGTGGCTGGACGCCCTGATCGCCGACGTGCTGGCGACCCTTGTGGTGTTCGCGTTCAGCCGCGCCTACCGCAACTCGAGCTTCTACGACGCCTACTGGAGCGTGATTCCGCCGCTGCTGCTCGTGTACTGGTGGAGCCAGGCCGGACCCGATGTCGACCCACTGCGGACCTGGCTGGTGGCCATCGTCGTTGTGCTGTGGGCCGTGCGGCTGACCGGCAACTGGGTCTACGCGTTCCCCGGCCTGCACCACGAGGACTGGCGCTATCCGATGTTCCGGGAGCGCGGCGGCAAGTGGGAGTTCTTCGTCGACCTGTTCGCCATCCACCTCATCCCGACCCTGCAGGTGTTCCTCGGCATGGTGCCCGTCTACGTCGCGGTGACGCGCCCCGGCACGGGGTGGCCCTGGCTGGTGTGGGTCGCGTTCGTGATCGGGGTCGCCGCCGTCGCTCTCGAGTTCGTCGCCGACGCACAGATGTATCGCTTCGCGCGGACACGCAAACCCGGCGAGGCGATGGAGAGCGGTCTGTGGTCGTGGTCGAGGCACCCGAACTACTTCGGTGAGTTCAGCTTCTGGCTCGCCCTCGGATTGTTCGGCGTGGCCGCAGCGCCGGCCGACGCGTGGTGGGTCCTGGCGGGCGCAGCCGTCATGCTCGCCCTGTTCCTGGGTGCCAGCATCCCGATGATGGAGCAGCGCAGCCTCGCGCGCCGACCCGACTACCAGCTCGTGATCGACCGGGTGTCGAAGTTCGTGCCCCGCCCGCCGAGGCAGCCCAAGCCGCGGAAGCCTGTGGCGCCGTGAAGCGCGTCGTCGTCGCCGGACTTGGTGACTGCGGCGTCCTGACCGCGATCCGGCTGGCAAAGGACTGCGACGTCGTCGGCATCTCCGGCAAGACGGCGTTGGTGAGCGGCCAGGAACTCGGCTGGCGGATCAGCAGGCCCGACCACTGGGCGGCGCACAACTGGATATCGTTCGACCGGTTCCGCGGTCTGGACCGGGTCCGCACCGTGCACGGCATCCTGACCGCGGTCGACCTGGCGAGCCGCACCGTCACCGTGCGGGGTTCCGACGGCGAGGACGTGCGGGAGGGCTACGACGCACTGGTCATCTCGACCGGCGTCACCAACGGGTTCTGGCGGCAGCCGACGCTTCAGTCGGCCGAGGAGATCGGTGCCGGTCTGCACGCGGCGCACGACCGGCTCGCCGCGGCGGCATCGGTGATCGTCGTCGGGGGCGGCGCCGCAGCGGTCAGCAGCGCGGCCAACATCGCGCGCACCTGGCCCGACAAACGAGTCGAGCTCTACTTCCCCGGGGACCGGGCCCTGACGCAGTATCACCCCCGCACCTGGGCGCGCATCAATCGTCGCCTCGAGGAGGCAGGCGTCGCGCTGCGGCCGGGGCATCGCGCCGTCTTGCCCGACGGCTTCACCGGCGACGAGATCACCAGCGGCCCAGTGCAATGGAGCACCGGGCAGGAGCCTGCGAGCGCCGACGCCGTGCTGTGGACCGTCGGCCGGGTACGGCCCAACAGCGGATGGTTGCCGACGGAGTTGCTCGACGACGACGGCTTCGTGCGCGTGACACCGGAACTCCAGGTTCCCGGGCATCCGGAGGTCTTCGCGGTCGGAGACATCGCCGCAACGGATCCGCAGCGCAGCTCGGCCCGCAACCGTGCCGACGGGCTGCTCGCCCACAACGTCATGGCCGCGTTCGAGGGCCGCCCGCTGCGCACCTACCGGGCGCCGCGATCGCGCTGGGGTTCGGTGCTCGGAATCCAGCGCGACGGGCTGGAGGTGTTCGCGCCGAACGGGCGTGCCTTCCGGATCCCCGCGTGGTCCTTCGAACGCGTGCTGATGCCGTTGGCCGTCCGCAGGGGTATCTACCGGGGAGTGCGGGGCGCCCGGACCGTGTGACTATGCCCGCGTCCTCAATGGACCTGGGTATGGTTTGTTCATCAACATCAAGTTCGACGTGCTCACCCATGCTGGTGTCCGTGACCAAACCTGACGCCATGGCCGCCGAACCAGGGCGGCACATGTCGTTGCTGCTCGTCGAAGACGATCGCGGCGACGCGCTGCTGGTCGAGGAACTGATCGCCGACGCCAACGCCGACATCCGGGTGCGGTGGGTGCAGTCGATGGCGGAGGCCGAACGGGCGCTCGCCGCGGATACCCCGGACTGCGTGCTCCTGGACCTCAATCTGCCGGACGCCAACGGGATCAGCGCGCTGGATCGCATCGCCAAACAGGATGACACCGTGCCCGTCGTGGTGCTCACCGGCTTGACCGACGAGCACTACGGCGTCTTGGCGCTCGCGTCGGGCGCCCAGGACTACCTGGTCAAGGGTCGGGTTGAACCCGAGACGCTGCGGCGCGCGCTGATGTACGCCATCGAACGCAAACGCCATGAGCTCACCGCCGTGGACCTGCGGGCAAGCCAGCTGCTCGCATCGGAGAACGCGCGACTGGTGCGCGGGTTGCTGCCGTCACCGCTGCTGTCGGCGGACCCGGGCGTCGACATCTTCACCCAGTACCGGCCCACCGCGCAGAACGCGCTGATCGGCGGTGACTTCTACGACTTCGTTCAGACCCCCGACGGCACGGTGCACGTGATGGTCGGTGACGTCGCGGGCCACGGTCCCGACGAGGCAGCGGTCGGCGTGGCGTTGCGCATCGGCTGGCGGGCACTGACGTTCGCCAACCTGCGAGGCAATGAGCGGATGTGGCAGCTCGAGCGTCTGCTCCGTGCCGAACGTGCCCGCCCCGGTACCTTCGCGACGGTGCTGAGCCTCGCCTTCGCCCCCGACAGCCGGCGCTTCACCGCCGTGCGCGCCGGCCATCCCGGAATGTTGGTGCATGGTCCGGACACGGTGCAGTGGCTGGAGCCGCCGGCCGGGCCCGCGCTCGGCCTTGGTGCCAGCGACTGGCCGTTGAACGAGCTGGAGCTGCCCGAGAACCACGCCCTGCTGTTGCTCACGGACGGCCTCTTCGAGGGGCACTCCGGTGAGGGCAACGAGCGACTCGGTGAGGACGGGCTACTCGAACTCGCCCGATCGCTGGCCGGGCTGCCAGGTAAGGAGTTCGTCACCGCACTCGTCGACGGTGCGGAGAGCCGCGCCGAGGCGCACGGTGGTCTGAGCGACGACATCGCCGTGGTCCGCGTGGAGCGGAAGACTCGATGACCAAGGACGACGGCACCGGCGGCACCGGCGAGCGCAAGCTGACGGTGGCCGGCTGGCAGAACCTGGTGCTCGCACTGATGGGTGTGGTGGTGCTGGCCGGGGCGCTGATGGGGTGGACGCTGATGAACCGCACCGACGACGTGTCCCGGGAGCTGATCGACGACATCCAACCCGCGCGCGTCGCGTCGTATCGGTTGCAGACCGCACTGCGCGACCAGGAGACGGCCGTTCGTGGTTACGCGATCGCCGCAGACCGTGAATTCCTGACGCCCTACTACGACGGCCTTCAGGCCGAAAAGTCCGCCTCCGACGCGATACGTGCACGGCTGGCCGACAGACCGGATCTGCTGGCCGACCTCGATGCCGTCGAGACCGCCGCGGCGCAGTGGCGGGCCAGGTTTGCCGAACCGGTCATCGCCAGCGTTCAGGTCGGCACCGCCAGGGCCGTCAGTCCGGCGGTCATCGAGCGCGGCAAGGTTGAGTTCGACGGCATTCGCCAACTGTCCGATGCACAGACAGCGAACCTGACGGCCGCGCGCGACCTTGGAGTGGCGAACCTCGACGCCACGCGCAGCTGGCGCGACCGGGTCCTACTGGGCATGGTTGTCGCCTTCTTCGTCACCGCGGTACTGCTGGCGGTGCTGATCCGCAGTGCGATCACCCGCCCGCTGGCCACGCTCGCCGCGGCGTGCCGGCGCATCACCGAGGGTGGATTCGACGAGAGGATCGTGCCTCGCGGACCCAAGGACATCCGGGCCATCGCCACCGACGTCGAGAACATGCGGCAGCGCATCGTCGCCGATCTCGAGACATCCCAGACAGCCCGCTCGGCCCTCGCCGAACAGACCCTCGAGCTGCAGCGCTCCAACGCCGAACTCGAGCAGTTCGCCTACGTTGCCTCCCACGATCTGCAGGAGCCACTGCGGAAGGTGGCGTCGTTCTGCCAGCTGCTCGAGAAGCGCTACGGCGACCAACTCGATGAGCGTGGCGTGGAGTACATCACCTTCGCTGTGGACGGCGCCAAGCGCATGCAGGTGCTTATCAACGACCTGCTCACCTTCTCGCGGGTGGGCCGGCTGAACACCACGCACGGCGAGGTCGACCTCGGCGTCACCCTGGACGCCGCGCTGGCCAACTTGAGCACGGCCATCGAGGAGTCCGGTGCCGAGATCACGACGTCGGGGACACTGCCGACGGTGATCGGTGACCCCACGCTGTTCACGATGTTGTGGCAGAACCTGATCGGCAACGCCATGAAGTTCAGTAGGGAGGGCGTCGCTCCCCGGATCGCGATCGAGTGTGAGGCCGTCGACGACAATTGGTCGTTCAGCCTGGAGGACAACGGAATCGGCATCGCCGAGGAATTCGTTGACAAGGTCTTCGTGATCTTCCAGCGGCTGCACGGCCGGGATGTCTACGGCGGCACCGGTATCGGGCTCGCGCTCTGCAAGAAGATCGTCGAATACCACGGTGGCACCATCTGGATCGACACGTCCTACCCGGCCGGAACGCGATTCCGGTTCACCCTGCCCAATGCCTCAGCCGAGACCGCCGCTGAGTCAGAAGAAGTGCCCGTGGCTGCTCTGGAGGTAACACGCGAATGACACCTGCTGTTCGAGCGATAGACGTTCTGTTAGTCGAAGACGACCCTGGGGATGAGTTGATCACCCGGGAAGCTTTCGAGCACAACAAGATCAAGAACAATCTGCACGTCGCGCACGATGGTGAGGAGGGCCTGGACTTCCTCTACAAGCGCGGACCCTTTGCCGGCGCTCCGACGCCGGATCTGATCCTGCTCGACCTGAACCTGCCGAAGTACGACGGCAGGCAGCTGCTCGAGAAGGTGAAGTCCGACCCCGATCTGAGCCACATCCCGATCGTGGTGCTCACCACGTCCTCTGCCGAGGAGGACATCCTGCGCAGCTACAGGCTCCACGCCAACGCGTACGTGACCAAGCCGGTGGATCTCGACCAGTTCATGAGTGCGGTGCGCCAGATCGACGAGTTCTTCGTTCAGGTCGTGCGGTTGCCGCAGTCGCCATAGCGGCGCGCTCGGCTGACCCGACGCTCATGCAGATCTCGCGGCGAAGACCACGGGTGTCGGGTTTCATCTGCGGTCTGCCTCACCCGTGCCGGGCACGGCGTCCTCCTCGGATACGTCCGCGCGGTGACCGCACGGGTCCTCGTGCCAGTCGCCGAACGGATCTTCGTAGCCGGACGCGACGCCCGGGTTGGTCATCTCGGCATCGGTGAGCAGCGCGCCCGACAGTGCGGCATGAATCTCGGCGGGCGGCGCCCCGCACACCAGCGCCACGAGTGCACTGTGCCGGTCACCGAAGTCATTGCGCCACATCAGGTTCGCCATGGCACGCCGCTCCGGGTCTGCGTAGGCAACCTCTCGAGGTGTCATGGCGGCCAACCACTTTCCAGCCGAGGTGACGCGCAGGCCTCCACCCGCCGACTCCAGCCACATCGCCTGGTCGGGTCGGCCCCCCAGCCACAGCCGGCCCCTGGTGCGGATCACCCCGTCCAATAGGAGGTCGACGGCGTCGTGCAGACGCTGCGGGTGAAACGGCCTGTCCGCGTTGAATTCGAGCAGTTCGACCCGGCCCTCGGCGCGCAGTGGTGGCTGTCCCGCAAGCAGCGGGCCGTGCGGATCGTCACTGCGGCCGCGTCGGGCGTCCGACTCGAGGTGGGCCAGGGCCTGTTCGAGCCGCTCGACACCCACCGTGATCCTGGCCCGCGGCGCCAGCCGGCGAAGCACATCCAACGTCGTCGCGTCGGGCGCGCTGAGCACGAGGGTGTCGGCGAACTCCGCCTGACCCACCACGACCTGCGCGATGGTGCGCCCGTCGTCGAGTTCGTCGTCACCGAGGGCCCGTGGCAGCCACGACGCTGGGTCGACGCACGTGATCACGCCGGCGATCTCGACGTCACGGGCAGCCGGGCCGTCGGGGTATCCCGGACCGACGCGCACTCGCACGTGGTTGATGGCCCAGCAGATCGGCTCGGGCTCCAGCCACGGTGCCAGGTGTACGACGATGCGGTCGACGTCGTTGCGGCGGTGCAGCTTGCGGAGCAGGGTCAGCAGGTCATTGCGGACGGTGCAGGCGACGCAGCCGTGGGCCAGCTCCAGCGCGGATTCCGTCGAGGTCGGCACGCCGTTCCTGAGGCAGATCAGCGTTCGCCGGACGATGTGACCGTCGAAGCGATGCTCGACGACCAGCGTGCCCGGGGTGCGCAGCAGAACCCCGGTCGCGGTGTCAGTGGCGCCCTGGCCTGCGACCAGCAGCAGAGGTGTCCGCACGTCACTCCTATTGATAATGATTTTCAACAAGTGGCTGCCTACGCTACAGTGCCAACCGAGCGTTGTCGAAAATCATTTTCAACAAGAGAATCGAGCAGGGGAGGTTCAGGTATGTCGGCGAGATGTCAGATCACCGGCAGGACAGTGGGTTTCGGAAACAAGGTGTCCCACTCGCATCGGCGCAGCAAGCGGCGCTGGATGCCCAACATGCAGACCAAGACCTACTACCTGGCATCCGAGGGCCGTCGTATCCGGCTGCGTGTGAGCGCCAAGGGCATCAAGGTCATCGATCGGGACGGCATCGATGCGGTGGTCGCACGCCTGCGTCGCGACGGCCAGAGAATCTGATGGCGCGCAACGAGATCCGGCTCAAGGTGAGGCTGCGCTCCACGGCGGACACCGGCTTCACCTACATAACCCGCAAGAACCGCCGCAACGACCCCGACCGGTTGGTGCTCCGCAAGTACGACCCCGTGGTCAGGCGGCACGTCGACTTCCGAGAGGAGCGCTGACGATGGCCAAGAAGTCCAAGATCGTCAAGAACGAGAAGCGTCGCGAGACCGTGGCGAAATACGCCGAGCGACGCGCGGAGCTCAAGGAGATCATCCGGTCGCCACAGAGCACCGCCGAGCAGCGCGACACGGCTGTTCGGGCACTGGCCAGACAACCCCGCGACGCCAGCGCGGTCCGGGTGCGCAACCGCGACGCCGTCGACGGCAGGCCCCGCGGGCACCTGCGCAAGTTCGGCCTGTCTCGGGTCAGGGTGCGCGAACTCGCCCACGACGGCCACCTGCCCGGTGTGCGGAAGTCGAGCTGGTGATGGCGAAGAAGCCCCCGCGGCAGCCCCGGGTCCGGGCCGGGGACGGCAGGCCGGGCCGACGCAACATGCTGGCGGGACTTGGCCTCGAAGAGGTGGACTACAAGGACACCACCACGCTGCGCCTGTTCATCTCCGACCGCGGAAAGATCAGGGCGCGCAGTGTCACCGGTCTGACCGTGCAACAGCAACGACAGGTCGCGACGGCCATCAAGAATGCGCGTGAGATGGCGCTGTTGCCCTATCCCGCAGGCCGGCCGCGATGACCACCGGCGCCACCGACCGGCCATTCACCGTGGTGGTGTGCACGGGCTGCCTTCCGCCCGCGGCGTGGTCGGTGCTCGACGAGCTGCGCGGTTCGATCCGGCGCTGCCGCCACGGTGTCCTGGTGACGGCCGCGGACCCGCACCGGGGACCGGGTGCGGTGGTCATCGTGCAGCCCTGTACCCACGACAGGTCACCGGTCGGGGCGGCCCGCCTGGTGGGGCCGATAACCGACCGCAACGACGCCGCCCGGGTACGGGACTGGGTGGAGCGCGGCGAATGGGACATCGAGGAGCTGCCCCGCCGACTGCGCCTCGCGCGCAACGACGTACGCGGCGCCGCCGCCCTGAACTGAGGGCGTCCGCTGCCTGAGCATGTCTGCCGGTAGGGTTCGCGACGGCAAGCCGATCTCCGGCGCAACATGCTGGCGGGCTGGGCCTACGCGAGGTCGGCTACAGAGACACCACCACGCTGCGGCTGTTCATCTCCGAACGCGGCAGAACTTGGGCCCGCAGAGTTACCGGACTGACCGTCAAAGGGCAACGGCAGGTCCTCGGGATAGTCCTTCCGATGGCGACGTCGTTGTCCGTGTAGCTTGGAATCGGCGGTAGGGCTATCGCGAACTAGCGCAAGAAACTGTGTAATAGCTCGGCTGTGGCGCCGACATGAGTCTCCATCACCTGTCGAGCGAGGTTCCGGTCGCCGGCGCGTATCGCGGCGACGATCTGAGCGTGTTGTTCGTGGGAATGCTCGAGCGCCGGCCCCATGAACGGAACCACCTGCAAAAGATTCTCATTCAAAATGAGCTGGATGTTGGCTATCGAGTCAGCCAACGCCTTGCAGCCGCTCAGTTCTGCGATGAAGCCATGCAGTTCGGAGTCGGCCAGTCTGAAATCGGCCCCGTACGTGGCCTCTGTCAGCAGCGCTTCCAACTTATGGTGTTCGGCGTCCGTGAGTCGGCGCTCGGCGGCCAGTGCCGCCGCTCCGGGCTCGAGCACCGAACGGAAGCGCAAAGAGTCCAATAGGCGCTCCTTCATCTGATCACTGAGCCGACGCTGACCGGGCTCTTGGCCGTCCGCCTCCCAAATGACGGTGCTCCCGCCCGTGCGGCCTCGTCGTGTGTGGATGTATCCAGCCTGTTGTAGAGCTCTGATGACCGCTCTGAGGGTGCTACGGCCGACCTGCAGCTCGTCACTGAGCTCCCGCTCCGGGGGCAACCGTGAACCCGCCGGCAGCTCACCACTGCGGATTCGGGATACCAGGTGGCCTAAGCACTCTTCGAAGGGGTTCCGGCTAGGCCCGTCGTCAACATGGCCATCATCACCGGCCAAAGTCAGGGGTTCCGTCATCCACAGCCCTTCGTCGCGTGGAGTGATGGTACCGCCGATAGTCGATTTGCTTCAACCATTTGCAGTCTTTCCCGTCACATTCTACTATTTGGTGTGACCAAATCTGGGCGGCACGCATCTGGACTCGAATACTGGTCCCGCGGATGCGCAACACCACTCAGTGGGCAGCGTGATGGTCGGTGTCTGTCGGTGTCGGTGCGGATTTGGCGGACATCGAAATGATTGCGGTCGGAACGGGTTTTGGATCGGCTTAACTTGAATCGAGTCTGACCTCGGTGCGGGCGAGCGAGGAACAGAGTGGAAGGAACTGCACATGGGTGCATCGTTGAGTATCGAGGACCTGCGCCACGCGGTCGGAGAAGACACCATCGACACGGTGGTGGTGGCCATGCCCGATATGCACGGCCGGCTCGTCGGTAAGAGGCTGGACGCCAAGCACTTTCTCGAGGACAGCGTGGATTCAGGAGTGAACGCGTGTTCATATCTGATCACTCGCGACATCGACATGGAGATCATCGAGGGATTCGAGGTCGCCGGCTGGGCCAGCGGGCTCAACGACTTCGTCTTGGTACCTGACTTCGACACTCTGCGGCGTGTGCCGTGGATGCCGGGGACTGCCATGGTGATCGCCGACGCGAGGTGGGAGGACGGCAGCCCCGTGGTTCAATCGCCGCGGGAAATCCTCCGGCAGCAGTTGGCCCGGCTCGAAAGCCGTGGCTGGCAGGCACTTGTAGCTACCGAGCTGGAGTTTTTGCTTTTCGACGATACTTACCGGCAAGCACACGACAAGCACTATCACGACGTGCAACGTGCCGCCTACTACAACATCGACTACACGATCTCTGGCACGTCCATGGCAGAGCCGCTGATGCGGAAGCTCCGTCGAAACATGCGCGACGCCGGAATGAAGGTCGAAGCACTCAAGGGGGAGTGCAACATCGGTCAGTTCGAACTCGGTTTCAAGTACTCCGACGCGTTGACCACCTGCGATAACCATGCAATCTACAAGGACGGCGCCAAAGAGATCGCGATGGCCAACGATGTCTCCCTGACGTTCATGGCGAAATACGATGACGGTCCCGGCAACTCTTGCCACGTGCACCTTTCGCTTATCGACGAGACTGGACGGCCGGTGTTCGTGGGTACCGACGGGAAAAGCTTCTCGAGGACTTTCGAGCACTTCCTGGCGGGGCAGCTTGCGACTGCGCGCGAGTTCGGGATCAGTGTTGCTCCGAACATCAACTCCTACAAACGGTTCCGGGACGGGTCATTTGCCCCCACTGCACTCACGTGGGGTCGGGACAACCGCACCTGCGCCATGCGTGTACTCGGAGAGGGGCGCAGCCTGCGACTGGAGAATCGCACTCCTGGCGCAGACGTGAACCCCTACCTCGCAGTCGCGGCCATCATTGCCGGAGGTCTGCACGGCATCGAGAACCAGCTCGAACTGGAGCCGGAAGTCACCGGCAACGCCTACGAGACCGATGTCTCCCGGATGCCCGGTTCGCTGCGAGAAGCTGTGGAGCTTTGGCAGACCAGCGACGCCGCCGTCAAGGCGTTTGGCCCAGAAGTGGTGCATCACTACGCCAATGCTGCCGTTAAGCAGGTGGCGGCTCATGAGTCCGCAGTCACCGACTGGGACAGGGCGCGCGGGTTCGAACGTGGATGAGCCGCTACGCGTAACGGCGTAGCTCTACCAAATCCGGCGACGCCCATCCGGGCAGGTCGGAAGACGTGACGTGGAAGCGTCGCAGTTCTCGAAATATGTTGCACCGCGGAGCGGCTGAATGCTGTCCGCGGACTGGAATCAGGAGATCACCATGAAAGCAGCCGTACTGCGCGACAATGCAGACATCCTCGAAATCGAGGATGTGGAAATCGACAGGGTCGGTCCCCACGAGATCCTTGTCGATACGGCTGCCGCCGGCTTGTGTCACAGCGACCTGTACCACCTCCGAGGTGTCTTCGACATTCCGCGTCCGACGGTCCTGGGCCACGAGTCCGCAGGTGTGGTCGTCGAAGTCGGGGATCAGGTCCAAGGATTCAGCCCCGGCGATCACGTCATCACCTGTCTAGCTGCGGCGTGCGGGGCGTGCCAGCGGTGCCTCACTGGGCGGACGTACCTGTGCAGTGGCGCACACACCTTGCGTCAGGACGGCTCCAGCCGGCTCAGCCAGGGCGGTGAAGAAGTGTTCCAGTTTCTGAACGTATCGAGCTTCGCCGAACAACTCCTCGTCCATGAATCGGCAGCGGTCCGCATCACCAAGGACATGCCCTTGGACCTTGCGGCCCTCATCGGGTGCGCTGTGACCACGGGCGTTGGAGCTGTGCTGAACAAGGGGCAGGTACGTCCGGGCCAGACCGTCGCGGTCATCGGTTGCGGTGGTATCGGTTTGAGTGCCGTTCAAGGTGCCCGCCTATCCGGCGCATCACGCATCGTCGCCGTGGACCTGAACGCCGAAAAACTCGCCACAGCGAAGGTGTTGGGCGCCACCGACGTGGTGAACGCCAACTGTGGCGACGTCGCCGCAGCTATCCGAGATCTCACAAACGGGGGTGTCGACCACAGCTTCGAAGCGGTGGGTTCGCCTACTACCGCCACCGCGGCACTGGAGTGTCTGGACATCGGTGGGTCCGCGACCATTGTCGGACTCATGCCGGCCGGCAAGACGTTCCCCGTACAGGGGCGGCTGCTGCTCGACGACAGACGTATCCAGGGTTCGTACATGGGGTCACAGAACTTCCGGATCGCCATGCCGAAGTACGTCGAGATGTTCCTCGATGGGCGACTTCTCCTGGAAGAGATGGTCAGCTCGCGCATCACGCTCGCTGGCGTCAACGAAGCCTTCGCCGCCATGGAGAAGGGCCACGCGTTACGTGATCTCATAGTTTTCTGACGCGGTTGAGTCTGGCTCTGGTGCTGCGCAGTTCGCGGCGACTGACTATCGGGACCTGAAATCCCCGACGGAGGTGTGTGGCGATGACATGGCACATTCGCGAATTTGCCCCAGAGGATCTGGAGGCAGCGATCAAACTCGACACCGATTCGACCATGACCGATCAGAGACCGCTGTTCGAGGCTTCGGATCTGGTCACCAGTCTTCAGGCGCGTCACCCGGCAGTTGTCGCCGTGGTTCGCGGGGAAGTCATCGGTGTCGCTGTCAGTCGCATCGAGATCGACCACGCGTGGGTGGTGCGACTGTCTCTTGCGCCCCAGTGGCGCGGAAAAGGATTGGGAAGCGACCTGCTGAGCGCGCTGGAACACCGGTTGGTCGCACAGGGCGTGCGGAGGATTTCTGCGCTTCTCCCGGCCGGTGAAACAGGCACGGAGGCGTTCGTCAACTCTGGTTTCGTCCAACGCGCCGGCATAGCCTATTTCGAGAAGCACGAGCAGGTCTCGCCGCGCTCGGCCGGAATTCTGTCCAGATTGGGGGGAGTAGTGCCGCCCGCGGGTCTGTGGCAGCAGATCGCAGGTATGACAAGCGAGAAGCGGCTCATCGAGCGCCGTATAGTGCTGCCGCTCTCGCTGCCCGAACAGGCAGCCGAACACGGCGTGACGCCGCCCCACGCCATAGTGCTGTTCGGCCCGCCGGGTACGGGAAAGACGACGTTCGTGCGGGCCATCGCCAGCCGACTCGGATGGCCGTTCGTCGAGCTCTTTCCTGCGCGACTGGCCAGTGGCGAAGGTGGGCTGGCGGCAGCTTTGGGCGAAGCCTTCGACGCATTGAATGAGCTCGACAACGTCGTGGCCTTCATCGATGAGGTGGAAGAAGTTGCCGCGCAACGTGAGCCCGGGGTACCGGCCGCCACGGCCGTGGTAAACGAACTGTTGAAGAGACTGGTTCAGTTCCGCGATCGTCCGGGACGCCTGTTGGTATGCGCCACCAATTCGGTGCGAGAATTAGATTCAGCGTTCCTGCGGCACGGCCGCTTTGACTACGTGCTACCGATCGGACCACCCGATACCGACGCCCGGGGTGATTTGTGGCGCCGCTATGTCACGGATCCGAACATCGACATCGACAGTCTGGTGCAGGCGACCACGCACTACACTCCCGCTGATGTAGCGCACGTGGCGCGAGCAGTTGCGCAAGCGATTTTCGAGCGCAGCGTCGACAGCGGAGCGCGCTGTCGAAGCACCACTCAGGACTACCTGCACGCTGTCCGCGCGACCAGGCCGACGCTCACCGCTGCGCAGGTAACCGAGTTCAGTACGGACATCGATGACTATGCGCGGGCCTGATCACGGGGCGTGACATTGGATTTCAGAATCAACGGGACACACATCACGGGCGGCCGGCACCAGGGAAGGTGCCGGCCGCCCGCGATGGTCACGCAGAGAGTCAACAGTTAGCAGGCTCAGTCTGGTCCAGTGGGGTCCTGCTGGGACGAGAGCCCATCAGCACACCGATGACAAAGAACACCACCGGTATCGCGCCCATCATCACAGCCAGAAGGACTGTGCCACCAACTATTACCGGCAGGTTCACCAGAATGAGAACCAAACTCGCCGCCAGCGCCACGACAGCGAGACCCGCAACCACCGTCGTTCTACTCATACCGCCCTTGCGCGCAAAGAAGACGGTGACTGCGAGCGCGGTGAGAAGCCACAGGCTCGCCAGGCCGGTGATGCCGATCCCGCCCATCGGGCCGAATATCTCCAGCAACGGATCTAGTTGTAGGACGGCGAAAACGCCGATGACGACAACGGAGATGATCGAAACGACAAGTGACGACCGCGATGGAGCCTGATGCTCCGGGTGGGCAACTCCCCATGAAGCCGGATAGATGCCTTGTTGCGCCAGCACGAACTTGTACCGTGCGGAGATGTTGTGGAACGACAGTGCCGCGGCGAACAGGCTGACGACCAGGAGAACCTGGGTGACGTCCTTGCCGACCATGCCGAGGAATGCACCGGCGGTGTTGATGGTGAAGTTGTTGGGGTCCTCGGTTGCGATCGCCACCGCTGCAGCGCCGCCGTTGCCCTCGATCAGCGCCCAGCTCGACACTGCATAGAACCCGGCGATGATGCCGACGGCCCAGTAGGTGGCGCGTTTGATGGTCCGTTGTGGATCCTTGGCTTCGTCGCGAAATATCGCTGTGGCCTCGACGCCGACGAAGCCGAATAGGGCAAACAGTACCGCGACGCCGAAACCGCCACCGATTCCCGCCGCAGTGAACGAATCGAAGGTAATTCCTTCCGAACCGCCCCGCGCGAATATGACCGCGTCGAGGATCACTACGATGGCGATCTCGGAGATGAGGAAAATGCCAAGAACTTTGACGCTCAACTCGATATGGCGGTAGCCGAGAAACCCGCAGATCCCCATCACCACAAACGACATCACCCACCAGGGAAGGATCGGTCCGCCGAAGTCGCTGACCAGGGTTGACAAGACCGCGCCGAGGAAACCATAGACGCCCAACATGGTTGCCATGTAAGCCGCGTAGGCAACCAGTGCGGAACCGATTCCAGCCCGTCGTCCCAGACCGCGCTCGACGTATGCGTAGAACGCTCCCGCCTTGTTGACGTAATGGGTCATCGCGACGAATCCCGCTGCAAACAAGGCGAAGACCCCTCCTGCCACCAGGAAACCCACCGGGGCGCCTACACCTTGTCCGAGGGCGATCATCAGAGGCACGTTGGCGCTCAGGGACGTCAGGGGCGCTGCCGCCGCTACGACCATCAGCACGATCGCTGCGGTGCCGAGGTTTCCGTGCAACCTGGGATGTTCGGGTTGATCCAGCTGATCCCGAATCAGTTCTGACATTGTGCTTTTCTCCTGACGGACGGTGCGACCCGATGGGATCGCTAACCAACAATTGTCATGTGACGTGCGTCATTTCAGAATCGACAGACTGTCGGAACTGACCCCGGACTCCGACAGTTCGCCTGATGTACGGCCCTGTGTCGTCTGTCGCCGGCCGGATGCTTCGCCATCGAAGAGTTCTTTGGCCATCACCGCGACGTGAAGGGAGGTCCGCATGTGGGGGTCGTCGAGATCGACACCAAGGATCGACTCGATTCTCGCCAACCGCTCGTAGAGAACTGGACGGGACAACAGCAACCTCTTCGCGGCGGCGGCCTTGGGGCCGGGCGTATCCAGGAACCCTCTGAGTATCGGCAGCAGTGCCGTCCCTCGCTGCGCGTCGTGTGCCAGAAGTGGTGCCAGTTCCCGACACGCGAAGAGCCTTAACCGTTCGTCGTCGCGGAGCAGGTGAATCAGTCCCTTTAGATGGACGTCGGCGAGTGTCACCCACGGGCGTTCATCGTCGGGGTCGGTAACCGCCAGGATGTTCCGGGCGTCGATCAGAGTCTGATAAGCCTCATCGAGGCGCTCGACAACTTCGCCCCGCGCGATGTGCGCGCTGAGCGATTTCTGCAGTTCCTGGGTCAGCCGGGTCATGACGACCTCTGGTGCAATGCTCTGAGGAAAACCGATCAAGGCGATGACGTGGTCCGTCTCGACTCCGACCAGAATCGAAACGCCGAGACTTCGCGCTGTCTGTGCGATGTTGGAGGCGATATCTGTGAGCGCCCATTGCCGTCCTTCAGCGACCCGCTGCCGGACGCCAATGGCGACGAATCGACGTGACCGTGCCGGGAAATTCGCTGTCTCACAACGCATCGTCAGCTCGGGTGACATCCTCCCCGCCCGCATCTCGCCGATCAACGCCGTGTGGGTGTTGCGTTCGACGCTGTCCCGGGCCCGTGAACGCATCTGGTACAACGACATCGCGGCGGCGGCGCGTTCTACCAGTACATGGTCGCGGCGGGACGGCTGGCTGTCCGTCAGGATGCTCAACCGGCCCCAGTCGTCACCCAGCGACCCCACCACTGTGGTCAGCCGGCCTGACGCGCGGTCGTAGCCGGTGCGAGTCGAGAAGCTGACACCGCGTGAGCGACGTGGCCAGTCGGACAGGACATCCTTCGGATCGCGGCCGGCAAGGTTGTATCGGATGACGTGGTGCCGTGATGACTCCAATACCACCGGCAGATGGGCGATCTGGACAACTGCCGTCAGGATTTCGTCTGGTCCGGCGGCATTCAGATCGAGGCGGGTGAAGGTTTCGTGAATGTGCTCGCTGGCACGGAGGTCCTCTACTTGGGACGCGAGAATCTGTCCGCCGACTTCCTCGACCACGCCGGCGAACCGAACGATCTTGTGCAGGGCGACTAGGACGAGGTCGACTGATCGACAAGCCATGACCAGCGAGGGCGGAACCTCGGACCATCGTCGGCCCAGCTCGATGAACAGCCCCGCGACACCGGCGGCGGACAGCGACTGGGCGTAGTCCTGCATCGCTTCGGTGTTCTCGGGCAAAACGATGCCGGTGACCAGGACCAGCTCACCGCCGCTGAGCAGGTGCGCGATGTCGGCGACCTCGGCGGGATGCACCCAGCGAACCGCGTGGTCGAGCCGGTGGTGGCCGGACAGCACCTCGGGATCGGCCGAGGCGATCAGCGGCATCGACAAGACGCTGCGGACTGTGATCGCCATGCCGTCTCGCCTTCTCGGACCCATCGGTGTGTTCGTGCGGTAAAGCGGCAGCGACGCAGCCGGCCTGACCTATTTGTACCAACCATTGCGTCGGATTCTCCCCATATCCTACTATTTGGCATGCCCAAATATCCAGAGAACGTATTACCCCGCCGGGAATCGGGGGCAGGCGATCATCGGCCCGCCGTCGTGGGCATTCCTGTGCCGATCGAGCAAGCGCACTGGCGGGTGTGGTCGGGGGAGGTCTATCTGCTCAACAGGAATTACGCGGATCAGCTTCGCCGCGCCGGGATGATCCCGGTCTTCCTGCCCGTGGCCGCAACGGCCTACGAGGCGGCCCGAATGGTGCAAGGACTGGACGGACTTCTGATCGCGGGTGGTGCTGACGTCGACCCCGACTGCTACGGACAGGAACCCCACCCGGCGTCAGGGCCGTTCGATTCTGCTCGAGACACCTTCGAAGCGGCGTTGCTTCGCCAGGCTGTGCAGCGCGGGCTGCCCGTATTCGGTATCTGCCGAGGGATGCAGCTGCTCAATGTCGTACTACATGGCACCCTCAGTCAGCATCTGCCCGATCGTGTCGGCAGCCATGCGCACAATCCGGTACAGGGACAATTCGCGCTCCATCCGATCACCATTGCCGCTGACAGCCGGCTAGGTGAAGCCCTCGGGTCGCGGCTCGAAGTCCCCACCTACCACCATCAAGCTGTTGATGTTGTCGCACCCGGACTACGCCCAGTCGGGTGGGCCGACGACGGCACGGTCGAAGCCCTCGAGGATGCCCACGGTCGTCTACTTGCTGTGCAGTGGCATCCGGAAATGGCCGACGACAATCGAATTTTCGAACATTTCGCGGCCATGTGCAGCGGATCTGGCCAGGGTGTCGACGAAGCAGACCTCGCGGTAGCCCAAGTGCAGCACGTGTCGACCTGACAAACACGAAACCGCCACCACTCCTCAAAGAAGGACCTGTTCATGACCGTCATCTCCAACCATGCGGCCCGGCACATCACTCTGCCCGCGCCTCGAGAACAACGCGACTTCATCGACGGCAGTTGGGAAGTCCCGGCTCTGGTCGCGGCGACCGTCGATGACCCCAACACCGGCGCTGTGCGCCAGCAGCAGGCCGAGACGTCCGCGGCAGCCACTGAACGTGCCGTGGCGGCGGCAACTCGACTGCACGCCGACGGCACGTGGGCGGAGTCGGCGTTGGACATGCGGGTTGCGCTTCTGGACCTGTTCGCAGATGGGCTCGCGGCCCGGGCAAACGACATCGCTCAGGAGGATGCCCTGGCGTCAGGTAGTCCGATCAGTTTCGCACGCGTAATGGCATCGTCGCTTGGGCCCCGGGTGCGGGGCGCCCGCGATCAGCTTCTGGCAGTGGGGGATTCCTCACCACTGCCAGCGAATGGCAGGAAGGTTCTTCAACTGCAGCGCGCGGTGGGTCCGGCGGCGATTCTGGCGCCGTGGAATGCGCCGACGTTTGTGGGTGTGGCCAAGACCGCCAGTGCACTGGCCGCAGGGTGCCCGGTTATTCTCAAACCGTCGGAATGGGCTCCCGGTGGGTGCCAGATCGTGGCAGAGTTGTTGGCGGATGCTATTGAGCAACTGGCACTTCCAGCAGGGCTGTTCCAGTTCCTGCACGGTGGTGCACCCACCGGGTCTCGATTGACCGCTGACCCGCGCATCCGCGCCATCTGCTTCACCGGCGGCATCAACGGCGGCCAGGCGATCGCCGCCGCGGCAGCACCACATTTCACCGCCGTGCAGCTCGAACTTGGTGGACACAATCCGGCAGTGATCATGCCGGACGCAGACATCGCCCAGGCCGCCGCCGACCTGGCTGAAGGCATGACCAAGCTCAACGGCACGTGGTGCGAGGGTCCAGGGAAGATACTGGTACCCGATCACCTTCACGACGATCTGGTGGACGCGCTGATCGCCGAGTTGCGGTCAGTGCGAATAGCGCACTGCCTCGACGAGGCCGCCGATCTTGGGCCCCAGGCCTACGCGCTGCAGCGCTCCCGTCTGCAAGACCAGATCAATCTGCTGGTCGAGGACGGCGGTGAAGCGCTCACCACTGCAGCTTTGCCCGAACTGGGAGGCTGGTTCATCTCACCGACGGTCGTCGTCGGGCTGCCAGCCGAAAAGTCGACGCGCGAACTGTTCGGCCCAGCTGTGTCCGTGCACAGGACACGTTCAACACAAGGCGCTATCGCCGACGCCCATGGTCCCCAGACCGGCCTTGCCGGCTACGTTTTCGGTCACGACATTGATGCAGCACTGATGGTCGCAAGCAGGATCACCGCGGGCGAGGTCAAGATAAACGGTTGCAAACTCGATGATCTCGCCGCCGGGGCTGAACAGTCCTTCTGGAACAACGCCGGTATCGGCGGCCACGGTCCCACCGACATGGTGCGGTTCTTCCAGGGCCGGCGCGTCATTGGCGTCGACGACCCCACCTTGGCAATGTAACCGCGGGGGCCGGGTTCCGACGAGGTGTCGTGACGTCGGCGGGGAACAGACATTGTGTCAGTTCATCTTTCGCCGTCGAACCTAGATGCTTGAGAGGCAGGGAGGAGAGCCTTCCGTCCACTGGAGCAGCGAGGATTGAACATGACGCAGGTTCGGCAGATCTCCGCGCAGGACACCGTGTCAGACGCGGCACGGACCCACCGGCTGGACCGGCAGCACGTGTTCCATTCGTGGTCGGCGCAGGCGCAACTCGATCCGATGGTGTTCACCCGTGCGAGCGGTTCGTTCGTGTGGGACGGTGACGGAAACCGGTATCTGGATTTCAGTAGCCAACTGGTGAACATGAACATCGGTCATCAGCACCCTCGGGTAGTCGAGGCGATTCAGGGCCAGGCCGGTCGGATGTGCATGATTGCTCCGCAACACGCCAACGACGCGCGCAGTGAGGCCGCCCGACTGATTGCCGAACGTACCCCCGGTGACCTCAATCGGATCTTCTTCACCAACGGCGGCGCCGACGCCAACGAACACGCGGTGCGAATGGCGCGACTGGTCACCGGGCGTTACAAGGTCATGTCGACCTACCGCTCGTATCACGGTGGAACCACAACGGCGGTGAACCTTACCGGCGACCCACGCCGGTGGCCCAGCGACTATGCGAGCGCGGGGACGATCCACTTCTGGGGGCCGTTCCTGTACCGCTCCGCCTTCCACGCGCAGACCGAGCAGGAAGAATGTGCCCGCGCCCTCGAGCATCTCGAGCGAACAATCGTGTTCGAGGGCCCGGACACCATCGCCGCCATCGTCTTGGAATCCATTCCGGGAACCGCGGGGGTCATGGTCCCGCCGCCGGGATACCTGCAGGGTGTGCGTGAACTGTGTAATCGATTCGGTATCAAACTTATTGCCGATGAGGTGATGTGTGGGTTCGGGCGTGCCGGCGCCTGGTTCGCCATCGGCGCAATGGGGGTCACGCCCGATCTACTCACCTTCGCCAAAGGCGTGAACTCGGGGTATGTACCCCTGGGCGGCGTTGCGATCAGTGATGAGATCGCCGACTTCTTCGCCACCCGCGCCTACCCGGGCGGCCTGACGTACTCGGGTCATCCGCTGGCCTGTGCCGCGGCGGTGGCCGCTATCAACACGATGGAGGACGAAGGCATGGTCGCCAATGCGGCTCGTCTGGGTCGCGAGGTGATCGAACCTCATCTGCGGACGATGCAGGAACGCCATCCCAGTGTCGCCGAGATCCGGGGAACGGGCTGTATGTGGGCGCTGGAACTGGTTTTGGATCCCAGGACACGAGAACCGCTGGCCCCCTACGGCGGTACCAGTCCGGCCATGATTGAAATGGTCGCGTTTCTGAAGGCGAACGGGGTGCTGCCGTTCACGAACTTCAATCGTATGCACATCAAACCACCACTGAACATCCTGGACACAGACCTCGTTGAGGGACTGGCCAAGACGGATGCCGCGCTCGACATCGCTGACACCTACGTGTCGCGCTAGTCGTCCACTCACCGATTTGCGAGGAACACGTTGTCCACTTTGACCCACTTCGATCTCTCACCTCACCCTGATCCACTTGCCGATGCCCAGGCGCAACTGTCACAGGCGGTCCACATCCTTGGCTACGACGAAGGTTTGGCGCGTCTGCTGGCGCAACCCCGCCGCGAAGTGACGGTCAGCATCCCGCTGCGTCGGGACAACGGAGCCGTTGAGGTCCTCACCGGACATCGGGTGCAGCACAATCTTTCGCGCGGACCGGCCAAGGGAGGCCTTCGGTACAGTCCGGACGTCAATCTCGACGAAGTCCGAGCCCTTGCCATGTGGATGACCTGGAAGTGTGCGCTCTTGGACGTCCCCTACGGTGGCGCCAAGGGCGGAGTCCGGATCGACCCGAGCCGATACTCGCATGGTGAGCTCGAGCGTGTCACCCGGCGCTACACCATCGAGATCAGCCCGTTAATCGGTCCTGAACGCGACATCCCGGCTCCCGATGTCGGAACTGACGAACAGACCATGGCATGGATCATGGACACCTTTTCGATGCAGGCGGGCCACACGGTGCTCGGTGCGGCGACGGGCAAACCTCTGGGATTGGGCGGGTCGCTGGGGCGAGCCACTGCGACGTCTCGAGGAGTGGTCCACGTGGCGTTGGCTGCGCTGCGCGAGAACGGTATCGAGCCCGCTCAGGCGACGGCAGTGGTCGAGGGCTTCGGTAAAGTAGGCCGGCACGCTGTGAGGTTCCTTGCCGATGCCGGCATCCGGGTGTTGGGGGTCAGCGATGCGCACGGAGCAGTAACGTCCTCGCGCGGGCTCGACATCGACGCTCTTGAAACCTATGTCGATTCATCCGGCACCGTAGCCGGATTCCCCGGCGGGGAGGCGATCGAGCGGGCCGCCGTCCTCGAACTCGATGTCGACCTTCTCGTCCCTGCCGCAGTCGAAGGAACGATCAACGCCCACAACGCAGACCGCATTCAGGCGTCGGTGATCGTGGAAGGTGCCAACGGTCCGACTTCGGCGCAAGCCGACGACATCCTCCGCAGTCGTGGCGTCACGGTAGTCCCGGACATTCTCGCCAACGCCGGCGGTGTCATCGTGTCCTACTTCGAATGGGTGCAAGCCAATCAGGCCTACTGGTGGAGCGCCAAAGATGTGGAGATCCGGCTCGAGGACCGCATGCTGCAGGCGTGGCGCGGAGTGCGGGACCGGGCAGCCAAACACGGTGTCTCGCTGCGGACCGCCGCCACCGTGACGGCCGTAGAGCGCGTCGCGGAGGCCCATCTCCTGCGCGGCATGTACCCGTGACGCACCGCACTCACCCAACGACCAAGGAGACCTCAATGACGACTACCACGATTGCCCTGGAAGGCCTGGAACTTCCAGGTGCCAGGGACTACCCGATGTTCATCGACGGCCACTGGGTACCGTCAGAAAGCGGTCAGTGGAGCGAGGTGAGCACCCCCATCCTCCGCGGGCAGACCATCGGCCGGACGCCGGATGCCTCGGCAGCAGACGTCGATGCGGCGGTGCAGGCGGCACGGCGAGCTTTTCCGCGGTGGCGTGCAGCTCACTTCACCGAGCGGCAACGCGCATTGGCGAAGATCGCGGATTCCCTGGAAGCCCGCACGGAAGAGTTCGCCCGACTGACTGCGCTGGACACCGGCAACGCGATCCGGACGCAGGCCCGCCCAGAGGTGATTGCGACGATCAATCTCTTCCGCTATTTCGCCGGGGTCGCCGGTGAGGTGAAGGGCACCGTTCTTCCCGCTGGTGAGAACCAACTGCAGTACACCCGCCAAGAGCCGCTGGGTGTCGTGGGCTGTATCTTGCCGTGGAATTCGCCATTGATGATCGCGGGCTTCAAGTTCCCCGCCGCACTCGCCTCCGGCAACACCCTCGTAGTCAAGGCCGCCGAAGCGGCACCGCTGAGCTTGCTTTTGCTTGCCGAGGTGTGTGCGGAGCACCTACCCGCGGGGGTGTTCAACGTCATCACCGGTCGAGGATCAGTGGCAGGAGAAGCTCTGACCAACCACCCCCACGTCGACAAGGTGTCCTTCACCGGCTCCACGGAAGTCGGTAAGCACGTCGCGAAAGTTGCCAGCGACAGGTTGGCCCACGTCTCATTGGAACTCGGCGGCAAGAACCCCTCCATCGTCTTCCCTGATGCCGCCGACGATGACGATCTCATCGACAATCTGTTGCTCTCGTCACGGGTGCACCGGCAGGGGCAGAGTTGCACCGCCGGCTCACGCCTGTTCATCCACAACTCGGTCTATGACAGTGTGTTGTCTCGGTTGACAGACCTTCTGACCCGACAGGTCATCGGGAATCCCCTCGACGAGTCGACCGACATCGGTGCGATCATCAACCAGGCCCAGTTCGACTCTGTCAGTTCGTTTGTCGACGAGGGTCTCGCAGCGCCCGGGGTCCGGGCCGTGCTGGACGGCACCACAGCGCAGGTGGGCACGGACGGCTACTACCTGGCACCGACGGTGTTCGGTACTTCGGACAACGGATGGCGTCTGGCCCGCGAGGAGATCTTCGGACCCGTTCTGGTTGCACTGCCGTGGTCGGACCGCGACGAGGTGATCGCGATGGCCAATGATTCGCACTACGGGTTGGCGGCTTATGTGTGGACGCACAATCTCGACGATGCGCTGACCACAGCCCACGCTCTGGAAACAGGCTGGGTTCAGGTGAATCAGGGCGGCGGTCAAGTGGTTGGACAGTCATACGGAGGCTATAAGCAGAGCGGACTCGGGCGCGAGGTCTCCCTGGAGGGCATGATCGCGGGCTTCACGCAGACCAAACAGATCAATGTCCGCATCTCCAAGTGAAGGCATCTCTATGACTCTCGGACCACTTGACGGGATCGTTGTCTTGGATCTCTCACGTGCCCTCGCCGGTCCTATCGCCGCCATGATGATGGGGGACATGGGCGCGCGGGTCATCAAAGTTGAGACGCCGGACGGGGGCGATGACTCGCGAAGCTGGGGGCCGCCGTACGTAGGATCCGACGGTGACATGCACGCCACCTATTTCATGTCAGCCAACCGCAACAAAGAGTCCATTCGGCTGGACTTAAAGTCCGATACCGGGCAGCGGACGCTCACCCGGCTCATTCGGCGCGCCGATGTACTGGTGGAGAACTTCCGGCCAGGGGGTTTCGCCCGGCTGGGGTTCACACCGGAGGTCGTCGAACAGATCAATCCGCGCCTGATCACGCTGTCGGTGACTGGATTCGGCCACGACGGTCCCGAGGGAACGCGCGCGGGATACGACCAGATTGCCCAGGGCGAAGCCGGACTCATGTCGGTGACAGGATCACCGGATACCGGCCCTGTCAGAATCGGAGTTCCCATCGCCGATGTCCTCGCCGGCATGCAGGGTGCCTTCGGTATCGCAGCAGCGTTGATCGACCGCGACAAGACGGGAAGTGGTGCAGTGGTGCGCACCTCCTTGCTGGCCGCGGCAGTCAGCGCGCACGCATTCCATGGTACGAAGTGGACTGTGGGCAAGGAAGTTTCGGGGCTGGCCGGAAATCACCATCCGCAGATAGCGCCGTACGGGAGCTTCCGCTGCCGTGACGGGTGGGTCCAACTGGCAGTCGGGACTGAGGCCATCTGGCGGCAGTTTGCCCCGGTGCTCGGCCTCAACGCCGATGACGCCCGATTTCGCGCCAATCATCTCCGGGTAGCCAACCGCGAGGAACTCGTCACCACAATCGAATGCGCCTTGTCCTGCATAGATCGAGACGATCTACTGAACCAGCTGTCCGATGCCGGTGTGCCCGCTGGAGGTATTCGCAGTCTGAACGAGGTTTACGAATCCGAACAAACCCGAAGTCAAGGTCTGATCATCAACGTCAAGCACTCGTCAGTCGGCTCGATCAGCCTGCCGGGACCGGCCATTCGCATCGAGACCCCAACCGGGCTGACCCTTCTTCGTCAAGAGCACGACGCGCCACCAGTCCTCGGCGAAGACACCGACGCAGTGCTGTCCTGGCTCGATGAGACTGATGCTAGGTCCAACGAGCCGGTTTGTGCGGCAGGTTCGGTGATGCACCACAGATCGAATGGCGCGGGGAACGGTGGTCGCTAGATGGGCCGGTGATCCGCTACAACGGCTAGAAGCCTTTGAAACTGTGTCTCGTGCGGGTAAGACATCGTCCACTCACGATCGTCCTGGCCCCCTCCTTCCGCTTTGGCCGGCCTCCGCGATGAGACCGCCGTCTGCGCTGCGAAACCCTCAAGGGTTGGCCTGTCGAGACACACGAATCGAATGAGCACTGCTGCCTGTCCTCCCCTAGTCGGCGATGCCGCCCTGTCCTGGCAATGTGCCGATGCCTGTGACGCAGCGTTGTAGTACTCGACGCGACCGCGGGCAGATCTCCGCCGGACGCACTGCGCGGTTCGATCGGGCGCTGGACGCACGTGTGCTGGTGTCGATCGCCGCCTGCCAGGACAGCACGGGGACGGTGGTCATCGGGCAGCCGTGCGGCCTGCCAGCGTTTACCGCTCAGATCGTCCCGGTGGGTGCAGCCGGTGATGAAGGGTGTCCCGTGACCGCGGGCGGCTAATGCGACCCTCATGCAGATCTCGCGTACTTCACGCCGACTTCTGCAGGAGTGTCGTTGCCAGGCGCGAATCACGACGCTGATGTAGATCTCGCGGTAGGACCTACACCGGTAGGGTGCGCTTATGACGGGCCAGACGTTCACCTTCGAGATCAACCGGACCAGCAGTGCGCCACCGGCGACGCTGTTCCGGCTGGAGGCCGACGGCGCCGGGTGGAAGGAGTGGGCCAGGCCTGTCGTGTTCCAGTCCAGCTGGGAGACGCAGGGTGAGCCCGCCCCCGGGGGTATCGGCGCGGTGCGCAAGGTCGGACTCTGGCCGATCATGATGCGCGAGAAGACCGTTGAGTACGAGCAGGACCACAGGCACGTCTACACGGTCATCGGCCCGTCGACACCGGCGAGGGACTATCACGGTGAGGCCGTCTTCACCGCGAACGCGTCGGGCGGCACCGACATCTGCTGGCGCGGCTGGTTCACCGAGGGCGTGCCCGGCACCGGTCCGATCATGCGGGCGGCGCTCAAGGGCGCGATCCAGCTGATCTCGCTGCGGCTCATCAAGGCCGCCGAACGCGAAGCCTCCGGCGTCTGACCCGTCCGACGATGCCGACGTCGACGCGACGCCGGGTCGGCATAGGCCTCGCCGCACTGTTGGTGGCCGTCCCCGCCGTCGGCGTGCTCGGCACACTGGCGCCTGAGGTGCCCGGGCTCGGCCTGGCCACCGGCTTCGTGTCACCCCTGATGTCGTGGGTGGTGCTGGTCGCGCTCGTCGGTGGCCTGCTGGCATTGGGTCTATGGCTGCGCGGCCGTGGCATCCCGTCCGCTGCCCTGGTGGTGGTGGCGGTGCTGACCGTCACCGCTGGCGGTGTGGTGGTGAGCAGGCAGGTGGCCGCCGTCGAGGCCATGGGCGCGCGCATCGATCTGATCCAGACGCTGGACGTGTGGTCGAAGGCCACCGCGACCCCCGACGCCGAGGTCACCTACACGACGTTCGGCGCAGAACCCTTGGCGCTCAGTGTTTACCGGCCGCCACCGGGACGGTCACCCGCGCCAGTGCTGTTCTTCGTGCACGGCGGCGGGTGGGTGGCCGGTGACCGCAACGCTCACGCCGCCGACCTGCGTTGGTTCGCCGACCAGGGCTGGCTGACGATCACCGCGGACTACGCACTGTCCGGACCGGACCGCCATCTCTGGGACGTCGCGCCCGACCAGATCGGCTGTGCGCTGGCGTGGGTGACCGCCAATGCCCACACCTACGGCGGGGACGCGAGTCGGCTGTCGCTCACCGGCGACTCGGCGGGCGGGAACCTGGCGATCAACGCCGCCTACATGGCGGCCAACGGCACGCTGCGGTCGTCATGCGGTGGGCGGCTGCCCGCGGTGTCGACCGTCAGCGCGCTGTATCCGGCGGTCGACCCCGCCGACCTGTACGGCAACGATGACACCGTCCTCGGCGGCACCTCTCGGGATTTTGCCACCGCCTATATCGGTGGGTCGCCGACGGAGTTCCCACACCGCTATGCCGCGGTCACCTCGTCGTCGTACGTGAGCGCCGCCGCGCCGCCGACGCTGCTCCTGCTCGGTGCCGATGACCACCTGGTCCCAACCAGCGGCGCGCTCCGGTTCGCCGAGCGAGCCCGGACCGCGGGCGTCGATGTCGAGGTGGTGTCGATACCGCACGCCGACCACGTGTTCGACGCCCGCACCGGCAGCATCGGCCAGCAGGCCTACCGCCAGCTGACCGCCGCGTGGTTGCGCGATCACGGCCAGAAACCGTGATCACCGGCCTACGATCGAGCAGATCACGACAGTAGCGGCCATGTGCCGCTCGGGAGGTCGCCGATGACCGGAGCGGACACCTCCGCGCGGCGGGCGACGACGTCCCTCGCGCTGGTGGTGAGCCTGCTCATTCTCATCGCGCTGGCGCTGCGTGGTCATCTGCCCGGCGCGACGACGCAGGTGCGGGAGCGCCCGCCCGACGACCCCGTCTCAGCGATAGTGGTGGTCGCGCTGCTTCTCGCCGCGGTGGCCGTCATGGTCGCCGCCGTGATCACGCGGCTGCGCCGCCGCGTCGCGGGCCCAGACCCGGTGGCGAGCCGCGCGACGTGGCTGCGCGCGGACCGGAGCGGGACCACGTGGCGAATGGCGCTGATCGTCTTTGGTGTGATCGGTGGCTGGCTGCTTCTCGTGGTGTACCTGAGCGGGCTGCTCCCCGGTATCGCGGTCGAGCCACCTCAGCCCGGCGCCCCTGCACAGACCGCGCCGTCCGCGCCCGACCGGTCCGGCGATGTGCCGCCCGTGCCAGATTCCTCGGCGACGTCGCCGTCGCATCTGCTTGGCTACTTCTACGTCGCGACGGTCGTGTTCCTCCTCGTTCTGGTGGTTGGCTCCATCGTCGCGGGACGCAGGCGAGGGGATTCGCCGGTCCTCGTCGACGCTCCGCCCGGTGAGGTGAAACTACCGCTGAAGGCCTCCGAATCATTGTCCCGCGCAGCAGAAGTGGGTCTCGCCGAGGTGGGCGACATGAGCTTGGAACCGCGCAGGGCGATCATCGCGTGTTACGCGGCGATGGAGCGTGAACTCGCACAGGTACCCGGCGCCATCCCGCAGGACTTCGACACCGCCTCGGAGGTGCTGGCGCGTGCGGTCGAGCGCAACGCGTTGCGGACCGACAGCGCAACCGAACTGGTTGATCTGTTCGACGAGGCGAGATTCAGCCCACACGTGATGACCGAGGCGCACCGCGGTGCGGCGGTCGGAGTGCTGCAACGCGTCCTGAACGAACTGGGGAGCCTGAGGTGAAGCGAACGCTGGCAGCGGCGCTACTCGTCATCGTCGGCATCGAGGCTCTTGCGTTCTCCCTGCCCGACCGTCGCCTGGTGCCGTGGCTGGCTGGTGGTGTGGCGGGGATCGCGCTGCTCGCCATGCGGTGGTACGTGGTGCGCGAGCCCGCATCGCTTGTCGACGAGACACGGGCACGTGATCCGGCGGAGTCGTTGCGACGGTGGCTCGCCCGCACCGAGACTCAGATCAGTTGGGCCGATGGCAGCCGCGCCGACTGGGACAAGCACCTGCGGCCCATGCTGGCACGCCAGTTCGAACTCTCCACCGGAGCGCGAAGCTCGAGGAATCCCGAGGCACTGCGCGCCACCGCGAGGATGGTCTTCGGCGATGAGCTGTGGGCCTGGGTCGATCCCAACAACGTGCACGCCGGCGACCGCAACGAACCCGGACCCGGGCGGGGCACGCTCGACGAGATCCTGCAACGGCTGGAGAGGACGTGACCGAACGTGGCTAGCTCAGTGACGACGACCGCCGGACAGTGTGAGGCGGTGCTCGACGAGATCCAGCGGGTGGTCGTCGGGAGACGCCCCGCGCTCACCCTGATTCTGATCGCGGTCCTGGCGCGGGGTCACGTGCTGATCGAGGACCTGCCGGGACTGGGTAAGACCCTGATCGCCCGATGCTTCGCCGCCGCACTGGGCCTCGACTTCACCCGGGTGCAGTTCACCCCCGACCTGCTGCCCGCCGACCTACTCGGGTCGACCATCTACGACATGCAGTCGGGACGGTTCGAGTTCCGGCCCGGCCCCATCTTCACCAATCTGCTTCTGGCAGACGAGATCAACCGCACACCACCCAAGACCCAGGCTGCCTTGTTGGAGGCGATGGCCGAGGGGCAGGTCAGTATCGACGGCGCCACGCACCCACTCGCGACGCCGTTCATCGTGCTGGCCACCGACAACCCCATCGAGTACGAGGGCACCTACCCGCTGCCGGAGGCGCAACTGGACCGCTTCACGATCCGGCTCGAACTGCGCTACCTCAAGGGCGACGAGGAGGTGTCGATGCTGCGCCGTCGCCTGGACCGAGGCACACCGGACGCATCGGTGGGTCGCGTGGTCGACGCGAAGGACGTGCTCGCCATGCGTGATTCGGTCGAGCAGGTCACGGTGCACGAGGACGTGCTGCACTACGTCGTCGCCGTGGCCGCCGCGAGCCGGCAGCATCCGCAGGTCTCGGTCGGAGCCAGCCCCCGCGCGGAACTGGACCTGGTCCAACTGGCTCGTGCGCGCGCATTGCTCTCCGGTCGCGACTACGTGATCCCCGAGGACGTCAAGGCGCTCGCGGTACCCGCCATGGCGCACCGGATCAGCCTGCGGCCCGAGATGTGGGTCCGGCAGGTGCGCAGCGTCGACGTCGTCGAGGAGCTTCTGCGTCGGGTGCCCGTACCCCGTACCGGTGGCGCATCGCCGTGATGTCCGACCGTCGCAGCGTCGATGCCGAACTACGCTGGCGCGCTTCGCCGATGGCCCGGTCGATTGCGACGTGTGTCGCGATCGCCCTTGCCGCCGCCGCGCTCACGTCAACGTGGCAGCTCGTCGCGTTCGCAGCACCCCTGCTTGGAGTCCTGGTGTCGGTGTGGTGGCAGCGTCGTCCGCCGAACGTGACCGTGCACGCCGAGCCCGCGACGCAACGTTGCTTCGAATCCGAGGAGACGCGGCTGACGGTGTGGGCGGCGGCCGACGACGGCACACCCGTCGACCTCGACATCGTCACGCCAGCGGGGTTCTCCTGCGAGTCGACCGAGATGCCTGACGGCCGAATCGAACTGGCTTGCACCGCGCAACGCTGGGGCCGCTATCCGATCTCGCTTCGTGTCGCCGCGGTCGCCCGCGGTGGCCTGTTCACGGGGACCGCGACCGTCGAGGTGGGTGAGCACTTCGTGTTCCCGATCGCGCCGACGGCACAGACGGATATGCCCCGCACCGAGCTGCTCGACCGCCTCGGCACCCACATCACCCCGCACATCGGCAGGGGTGTCGAGTTCGGGAACATCCGGTCCTATGTGCCGGGCGACCAGCTGCGGACGGTGAACTGGCCGGTGAGTGCGCGGCGCGGCAGCCTGCATGTCACCGAGCGGCTCAGTGAGCGAGCCGCCGACGTGGTGGTTCTCGTCGACACGACCGACCAGCCTCCCGGGCCGGCGACCGAGGCCACCGAGCGCACGGTGCGCGGCGCCGTGCAGGTGGTGCAGAGCGCGCTGCGCAGCGGCGACCGGGCGGGTGTGGTGGCCCTCGGCGGCACGCCGCGCTGGCTTGCCCCCGATATCGGCCGCCGCCAGTTCTACCGCGTGCTCGACGCGGTGCTGGCCGCTGGCGACGGATTCGAGCCCACCACGGGAACACTGGCGCCACGCGCCGCGATACCGTCCGGCGCGATCGTCGTCGCCTTCTCGACGCTGCTCGACACCGACTTCGCGCTCGCGCTGATCGACCTGCGCCGGCGCGGGCACGTGGTGGTGGCCGTCGACGTGCTCGAGGGCGCCCCGTTCGCCGACGAGCAGGACCCACTCATCAGGCGGATGTGGTCCATGCAACGGGCCTTCATGTATCGGGACATGGCCACCATCGGCGTCGAGGTGCTGGCGTGGCAGTCCAACAGCACGCTCGACCAGGTGATGCACCTCGTCCCGGATCACCGACGTCGCACGGGCGGTCGCTGATATGCGCGCGCTGTCCACGGCGTTCGGTCTGCTGATGGTGGCCGCTGCCGCCATCGGTACCCGCGGGCCGTCGCTGGCCGTGGTGGCGATCGCGGTGGCCGCCGTGGTCGTCGGGGCCGGGTCAGTTGGCGCGGCGACGCTCGCGGTGGGGTGCACCGTAGTGCTGCTCGTCCTGTCCGATCCGCCGCCCATCGTCGCCGCGCTCGCCGGGTTGGGTGCCACCGCGTACCTGGTGCTGCGCCACAGTGCACGCGTCGAGGAGTCGGTGTCCTGGCCCACGGTGGCTGGGGCGGTTGGCTTCTCGGCGGTGGGGATGGCGGCGGTGCTCATCCCGGTGGACGTGGCGTGGCTGCCGCTGGCGGCCCCGGTCGCGGTGCTGGCGGTCTACCTGATCGTCACCCGGCCCTACCTGGCCGGACACGGTGAACTGCGGTGACGCGCTACCCGGCGCCCAGCGCAGGCGCGACGACCGATGCGAAGTCCTCAAGCGATCTCAGTGTGACCTTCTTGTCCGCGATCGACTCGAAGTAGACGGCAATCCTTGATGCACCGGTGGTTTCGATGAACTGCCCGAGTTCGTCGACGACGTGGGCCGGTGATCCCACGATCGCCTGGTCGGCGACCATCCGCGCCATCGCATCCGGGCTCGCCGGTCGGCCGTCAGGCAGCAGATGTCTGTTCGAGCTCTGCGGCACATGCGGGTGGTCGCCGGCACGGAAGGACTCCCGAAGTGCGTTGGCGAGATCGTCGCGTCGGTCGGGTGCCGAATCGACGACGACGATGAGAGTGTGCAAGTGCGCTGGCGCGGACCCCTTCCCGCGCAGTTCGCCGTAGCGGTTCTCCGCGGTGACACGGGCACCCACCGGCGTCGCGAAATAGTGTTGCAGGGCAATGCCGTTGCGGGCGGCGAACTCAACCCCCGGTGCACTCGACGTCGCCAGCAGCAGCTCGGGATGCGGGTGCGTGAGTGGTGGCGGCTGCACGTCGACGACATCGTCGGCCGGTGGCACGGCGTCGTCAGTTGGTCGCGCCCAGATGTCCAGCAGGGCTTGCGCGCTGGCCAGTGGTTCGTCATCCCACCGGGTGAAGTCCACGCCGAGCACGTCATAGTCGCGCCGGTATCCGCCACGGCCCAACCCGAGCGCAAACCTGCCGCCGCTGAACTGGTCGAGCAGTGCGGCGCGCTCGGCGAGTTCAACCGGGTGCAGCAGTGGCGACAACACCACCGCGGTCCCGACCTGGATACGCGTGGTGCGACCGAGGAGGAAGGCGGCGGTCGTGATTGCGCTCGGATTGATGCCGAAGCGGATGAAGTGGTGCTCGGTCACCCAGAGTTCGTCGTAGCCCAGCTGCTCGGCGGCCGTGGCCTGCTCGGCGGTCAGGTCGAAGACGGCCTCGGGAGTCTCGCCCAGATTCGCCCCCATGTTCAGCAGCACGCCGAACCTGACGCCCTGGTCCGCCACTGAAGTTCCCATGCCCTGACTGTCATCCGCTTTGATCACGAACTTAGGGTAACCTAAGTCAACCGCACGTGGTGCGGTAGCCCTGGGTGCATCGGTGCAGGTCAACGCGGACCCTGAGGCGACGCCACGACGCACCTGGGCTAGGGTGATCGCTCGATGACACCTGTCAATTCTGAGTCGGGGGCGGGCGTGACCGCGGACCGAAGCTGGATCGCCCGCCTGCTGGAGTTCGACCGCCGCGGCGACGACCTGTTCGTCGTGCCGAGCCCAAGCGGCGGTCCCGGCGACAGGCTCTTCGGTGGGCTGATCGCCGCGCAGTCGCTGGCCGCGGCGGGGGCCACCGTCGAGCCCGACAAGCTGCCGCAGTCTTTGCACCTCTACTTCGTGCGGGGCGGTGAGTACGGCGTCGACGTCGAACTGCAGGTGGAGCGCACCCGCGACGGCCGGTCCTTCGACACGCGTCGGGTGACCGCCGTCCAGCACGGCAAGGTCATCCTCGAGATGATCGCGTCGTTCCACCGCCAGGAGGACTCCGCCGACTGGCAGCCCACCGTGGTGCCCGCCGTCGCGTTCGATGACGCGGTGCCCAAGGCGCCGGCGATCGGGTTCGCCGATCGGTTCGACATGCGCGTCACGCCGGGGGATGACACGGTGTTCGCGGTGCCGCCGTTCTGGATCCGGACGCACGACGCCATCGAGGACGATCCGCTGATCCGCGCCTGCACCCTGACATTCATGTCCGACTTCGGACCGGTCCCGGTCGCCCGGCCGCCGGACGCGCCGGAGGGCCTCGGCATCGGGTACGCCGCCAGTCTCGACCACGCCGTCTGGTTCCACCGGCCGTATGACCCGCGCCGCTGGCATCGCTACGAGGTGAAGCCGCTCAACCACAGCGACTCCCGTGGCCTGGTGGTGGGATCGCTGTACGCGGACTCCGGTGAACTGGTCGCCAGCACCAGCCAGGAAGCGCTCTGGCGGTTCTGATGGTCCTGATCGGCGCAATGCGGAGTCCTGCGTGCGCCGTATCCGGTCCAGCTGGAAGAGTGGTCGTGTGAGTACCCCGTACCCGCATGCCCCGCAGGGCGCGCCCCCGAGTTGCTACCGGCACCCCGACCGGTCGACCTACATCCAGTGCACGCGCTGCCAGCGCTTCGTCTGCCCCGAGTGCATGCGTACCGCGCCCGTCGGGCACCAGTGCGTCGACTGCGTCAACGCGGCCGCCCGGTCAGTCCGGCAGCCGACCAACGCCTTCGGCGGCAGGTTGAACACCGTCCCGCTGGTGTCCTACGTGCTGATCGCCGTCAACGTCGTGATGTTCGTTCTGCAGACCGTGTCGAGCGACGTGGAACGGCAGTTGGTGCTGTGGGCACCCGGTGTCGCCTACTTCGACGACTACTACCGACTGCTCACGTCGGCGTTCCTGCACTACGGAATCGTGCACCTGCTGTTCAACATGTGGGCGCTCTACATCGTGGGCCCGCAGCTCGAAATATGGCTGGGCCGACTGCGATTCACCGCGCTCTACTTCCTGAGCGCGATCGGTGGCTCGGTGCTGGTATATCTGCTGTCGCCGCTCGACTCCGCGACGGCGGGGGCATCCGGTGCGATCTTCGGCCTGTTCGGCGCGACGTTCGTGCTGGGTCGCAAGCTCAACATCGACGTGAAGTGGGTGGTCGGGCTCATCGTGCTGAACCTGGCCATCACGTTCATCGGCCCCCAGCTGGGCACGGGAGCAATCAGCTGGCAGGGCCACGTCGGCGGCCTGCTCGCCGGCGCGGTGGTCAGCTGGGCCTACGCGTATGCACCACGTGAGCACCGCAACGTCATCCAGGCGGGGGTCACGGTCGCCGTTCTTGTGCTGTTCGGGGCGCTCATCTGGTTGCGGACCGCGAGCCTGCTGACAGGCGTCGGCTAGGTGTGATGTCTCACCCCGTTGGCCACACGGACCTATGTGATGCCGATTTGTAAGGGGAACATGGTTCGCTTCTCCAGGTGCCAGTGCTTGGCGGGATAGCCCCAGCGGACGTGTTCGCATCGGCCGGTGATGTAGTCAACGCTGAGCGAGCCTGTCGGGGTCCTTCGGGACGGCCCGGTGCTCGACGGTGGAGTTATCGGGGCCGCTGACGTTGGCTTTGAGGCATCTGGCCAGGAGACGGCACAACACCTCCGTCAGAGCCTCATCCTCAGCCTTGGTATGGCCGGCGGCCCCATCCTCATCGGACATACGGATAGAGCGGCGAGGAGTCGTCGTGCCGCGTCCTCCGACGACAACGCCAGTTCGTGTGCTGGTATTGATGGGGAGGTGCAGATCGCGGTAGTCGGGCCGGGCGGTATCGGTAGTGCGTTCGCTTTTCAGCTGTCCGAGGCTGGTCACGATGTGACGGTCATCGCGCGTGGCGCCCGACTCGAGCAGTTGCGCCACGCTGGGGCGATCGTCACCGTTGACGGCGAACGCGCGGGCGTCGACGTCAGTGACGAACTTGATACGACAACGCACTGGGATCTGGTCCTGGTCACGGTCCTGGCGTCCCAGGTTGACGTGTTGCTACCCGCGCTGAGCGCCAGCCCAGCCAAGTCAGTGATGTTCATGTTCAACACCTTCCGGCCGCTTGATCGGCTGCGCGACGCCGTCGGACCGCAGCGCTTCGCTTTCGGCTTTCCAGGGATCGCCGCGGGCCTGCATGATGGCAGGTTGTCCTCGACGATCCTTCGCCGAGGACAGCTGACGACGGTTACGGATCGCTTTTGGGCCAAGGTTTTTACGGACGCGGGCATTCCCGCGACAGTGCATCCGGACATGCAGAGCTGGTTGCGCAGCCATGCCGCAGCAGCTGTGCCGATCATGATCGCCGGCAGCACCGCGCTCCGACGTGGGACCGGTATCTCCCGCGCTGAAGCGGTCAGGTTGGCGCGCGCCATGAAGGAAGGACTTGCGCTGGTGCGCCACCTCGGTAACTCCATCACGCCCGCACCTATCGCCATGGTCAGCCACTCGCCGGCACCGATGTTGGCTGTGTTGCTCTGGATCCTCACCAGGCTCGACGCGTTCACCAGAACGATTGCCGTTGCGCCCGCTGACGAGCCACGCACGCTGATCGACGAGATGACCTCCACATGTCCTGGGCGCACGCCTGCGCTGCTCGCGGTCAGACCTTGAGACTCCAACGCGCCCAGGCCGCCAAGCACACCGACAACCGGCAGGCCTGCACGGCAGCGAAGAGCGACTTCATCCGAACCGTTCTCGATCGATCGACATAGCTCCCTCTACAGGATCCCGCGAGACAGGCCAGAACCTCACTGACAGCTCACGCCGGGACCAAATCTCTCCACGGAACGCTGTCCATGGTGGTCTCGCGGTTCCGCGAGCTGTGGTTGGGTTTGTTCAGTTGCCGTGACGCAGGCATCGGATTGTGTCCTTTGAATGCAACTTTGGGCCGCCATCGGCTATTTGAGCGGACGGCCGACAACACCTGCTTGGGCTGAAGCACAATGATCGCGTTTTCAACGCTCGCGGCGCCCAGTGCTCGAACGACGTGCCTGGCGTTGGTATCGACCGCATGGCACCACCGCGATGAATGCTGGCGCAGTGTCGTCAGCGCGGTCGTGGATGCAGACCGCGGATGATGTCGACGACTTCCTCGGCGGCGGGCGGAGTCAGCGGCAGAGGGGTGGACCCTTCAGGACGTCTGGCGAGCGCGTCGAGCAACAATACGAAGTAGCGACGCCACAGTTCGGGTTGCGATTCGGTGCTCAACGAACTCAGGACAAGAGCCAGTGTCCCGATGTCCGCCGGCTCGATGTCTTCTCGGAGGGCACCGTCACGTTTGGCCCGGTCCAGCAACGAGGTCAAGGGCTGCATCAGACGGTCCTCATTCGTGCCGACGCCGTAGCCGTATTGCGCTGCGCCGCCCAGCACCTCCTTGAACCCACGGTTGGCGGTCTGCATCTGGACTAACTGCTCCAGTAACCAACACAGGGCCGACCACGCGTCGGGCCGTTGAGCCGCGTCCTCGGCCAGCGCCTCTATCTGCTCAATCTGCGACTCGAACAGCGCCTGCACCAGCTCGGCGCGTCTAGGGAATCGTCGGTAGACGGTGCCCGCGCCCACCCCGGCGCGTCGAGCGATCTCGTCGTAGCTGCCATTGAGCCCGCTCTCGGCGAATACCTCGGCGGCAGCTTCCAACACCACCTCCCGGTTCCGCGCGGCATCGCGGCGCAGCGGCCGGGGTTCTGATTCGACGTCCGGTGCCGGGTCGTGCGTTCGGTCCTGCCCGGAACGCGTGCCGGCCGCTTCCGGAGGCAATGGATTGGGTGCCACAGACCCAGCATAGGTAGAAGAAGTGGATATGCGTTTCCGGTTCCTGTACGTTCAAACGGAAAAGTATTTCCGTTTTGATGCTGGGGGTCACGTGACAGTCACGGCACTATCCGAGCGACCGACGCAGTCGGCCCGTCACCACTCTGACGACGACGGACGTGTAGGGCGACGCCGACTGGCTGCGCCCTGGGTGTCATCTCAATTACGTCGTGGTGACTTCACGCGCCGCGGTCATGAACATCGCCCGGCCCAGTGCGCTACCCGGCCAGAGGGTGCACAGCGGGCCTCGGGGCCCATACCGCGATGAGCCAAATCCTCAAGCGGGCGTGGATACCGCTCCTGGTCGTAATCGTGTTGGCGCTCTGTGGGTTCGGCGTGGATCGCCTGCGTTTGGTTTTCGGCTCGGACAACGAGATCACCCGTCCAGGCGCCGGCCTCGCCGAAGACCCGGAGCCGTTCGATCCCAAGGTCGTGAAGTACGAGATCTTCGGGATGGAAGGCGCTGTGGCGACCATCAACTACCTCGATCTCGAGGCGACACCGCAGAAGGTGACGAACGCGCCCCTGCCCTGGTCAATCACGCTCACCACCACCGCGCCGTCGGCCAGCGCCAACATCGTGGCCCAGGGCGACGGCGACAGCATCGGCTGCCGCATCACGGTGAACGACGAGGTCAAGGCTGAGAAGACGTCAGACGGAGTCAAGGCGCAGACCTTCTGCCTGGTGAAGTCCGCATGAGCGACCACAACGTCGACAACCAGGTCGACGAGCAGGTAGGCAAGCACCCGGCAATTCCTCGCTTCCTTCGCCTGTTCTGCGTGCCAGTGCTGTTGGGCTGGCTGGCTCTCACTGCGATCGTGAACGTCGTCGTGCCGCAATTGGAGGTGGTCGGCCAGGAACACTCGGTGTCTCTGACTCCGAACGATGCGCCGTCGCTGCAGGCAATGAAGTTGATGGGCAAGGTCTTTCAGGAATCCGACTCCAACAGCACGGCGATGATCGTCCTGGAGAGTGAGAAGCCACTCGGTGCCGAGGCCCATCACTACTACGACGACCTGATCACCAAGCTCAGGGCGGACCCCAAGCACGTCCAACACATCCAGGACTCCTGGGGCGATCCACTGACCTCGGCGGCCGCGCAGAGCGCCGACAACCTAGCGACCTACGTGCAGATCTATCTCGCCGGGAACCAGGGCGAGACCTTGGCCAACGAATCCGTCCAGGCCGTGAAGGACGTGGTGGCCGCCGAACCGCCGCCTGCGGGCTTGAAGGTCTACGTCACCGGCCCGGGGCCACTGGCATCGGACCAACAGCACGCAGGTGACAAGAGCCTGCAACTGGTCACGGCGGTGACCATCGGGGTCATCCTGCTCATGCTGCTGCTCGTCTACCGCTCGGCCGTCACCGTGGTCCTGGTCCTGGTCATGGTGGTGCTCGAGTTGCTGGTGGCCCGCGGCATGGTGGCCTTCCTCGGCTACTACGAGGTGATCGGGCTCTCCACGTTCGCGGTCAATCTGCTCACCATGCTCGCGATCGCGGCGGGCACCGACTACGCGATCTTCCTCGTCGGCCGTTACCACGAGGCGCGTAACGCCGGCGAGGACCGCGAGACCGCCTTCTACACCATGTACCGGGGCACCGCCCACGTGATCCTCGGCTCGGGCCTGACGATCGCCGGGGCAACGTTCTGCCTCAGTTTCACCCGATTGCCGTACTTCCAGACCATGGGTGTGCCGTTGTCGATCGGCATGCTCGTCGTCACGCTGGCGGCGATCACCATGGCCCCGGCGCTGATGACCGTGGTGAGCCGATTCGGCCTCCTTGACCCCAAACACGTGACGAGCACGCGGTGGTGGCGCCGGATGGGCACCGCCGTGGTGCGCTGGCCCGGCCCGATTCTGGTGGCGACCATCGCGATCGCGTTGGTCGGGCTCCTCGCCCTACCGTCCTACAGGACCAGCTACAACGACCGGAAGTACATGCCTGCCGATGTCGAGGCCAACGAGGGTTACGCGGCGGCGGACCGACACTTCTCCCAAGCCCGCCTCAATCCGGAGGTGCTTCTGATCCAGGCCGACCGCGACCTCCGCAACTCCGCGGACATGCTCATCGTCGACCGGATCGCCAAAGCCGTTTTTCACCTGCCCGGCATCGCCCGCGTTCAGACCATCACCCGGCCACTAGGTACCCCGATCGAACACACCTCGATCCCGTACCAGATCGGCATGCAGGGCGTCACTCAACAGTTGAACCAGTCCTATTCGCAGGACCGCACCGCCGATCTTCTGGCCCAGGCCGCCGACATCTCCAAGACCATCGACATCATGCGACAACAGATTGCGTTGCAGCAGCAGACGTCGGCAGCCCAACACGAGCAAACCCAGGCCGTGCACGACATGGTTGGGACCGTCAATGATCTACGCGACAAGATCGCCAACCTCGACGACTTTCTGCGGCCGCTTCGCAATTACTTCTATTGGGAGCCGCACTGCTTCGACATCCCCTCATGCTCGGCGTTGCGTTCGGTGTTCGACGCCATCGACGGCATCGGCCAGCTCACCGATCAGGTCGGAGGCATGACAGCCAGTCTGGACAAGATCGATGCCCTTCAGCCGAAGCTCAACGCGTTGCTTCCACCCCAGATCGCCAGTCAGGAAGCCAACCGTGACCGGATCCTGACCAACTACGCAACGCAGAAGGGCCAGCAAGACCAACAGGCCGAGCAACAACAGAACTCGAACGCGATGGGCCAGGCATTCGACGAGTCCAAGATCGACGACTCGTTCTATCTACCGCCCGAGGTCTTCGACAATGCGGACTTCAAACGCGGCATGAAACAGTTCGTCTCGCCGGACGGAAAGGCCGTGCGCCTCATCATCTCCCATCAGGGGGACCCGGCCACCCCTGAAGGCATCTCCCGCATCGCCGAGATCAAGAACGCCGCATTCGAAGCCATCAAGGGAACACCTCTCGAAACTTCGAAGATCTACCTGGGCGGCACCGCAGCGACCTACAAGGACATGCAGCAGGGCAGCGACTACGACATCGTCATCGCTGCGATATCCGCGCTCTGCTTGATCTTTGCGATCATGCTCGTCATCACCCGAGCAGTCATCGCCGCATTAGTGATCGTCGGCACGGTGGCGCTGTCGCTGGCCGCCTCGTTCGGGCTGTCAGTCCTGCTGTGGCAACACGTCTTCGGACTCGAACTGCACTGGATGATCTTGGGAATGTCGGTGATCATCCTGTTGGCCGTCGGATCGGACTACAACCTTCTTCTGGTGTCCCGCTTCAAGGAAGAACGCCATGCCGGATTGAAGACCGGCATCATCAGGTCGATGGGCGGCACTGGCAGCGTGGTTACCTCAGCCGGCCTGGTATTCGCCTTCACCATGATCTCATTCGTCGTCAGCGACCTACGTGTCCTAGGACAAGTAGGCACCACCATCGGCCTCGGACTGCTCTTCGACACCCTGATAGTGCGATCATTCATGACCCCAGCCATCGCGGCGCTTCTCGGACGCTGGTTCTGGTGGCCGCAGCCGGTGCGGTCACGTCCCGCTCGGCACATCGCACCGAGCGGGGAGCCGATGACTGCGCCGAAAGCGATTCAATGACACTGACAATGAGGGTGAGCGGTATGCGACTGATGCGGGTGATGGCGAAGTTCAACCTGCGGGTCACCAACAAAATGATCGGCTTGTTGGCGCCGTACCTGCCTCCGTGGGGGGTGCTCATCCACCGAGGCCGCAAGTCTGGTGTCGAGTACCGCACGCCGGTAGCGGTCACTGTTCGTGACGGCTCGTTGATGGTGCCGATCGGGTACGGCGAGGAGTCAGACTGGCTGCGCAACCTCCTCGCGTCCGGCGGTGGACAGGTGATGCACCGAGGTAAGACCCGGGCCTTCACCAATCCCCGCGTCGTCGACCGGGACGAGGTCAGCGGATGGGGCCGGATCAAGCGGACCTTCGTCGCCGACTTCGCCTAACCGGGTTCGGCGCCAAGACTCGCCCCGAGAGCCCAGCCGTCGTCGGACTCGGCCGTACACGCCGCGCACGAACGGCAAGGTGGAGCGATTCAACGGGACGCTGGCCCGCGAGTACTCATCCTAAGAGGAGCGGTGCGTGGCGCTGGTCGACTTCCTGAACAACTACAACCATGAGCGACCGCACGCGGCGCTCGGACACAAGCCGCCCGCCAGCCGAGTGCGGCTGGCGACCTACCGACTGACCGCTGGAGGAATCGTCGTGCCGGCACAGCCTGTCCACCCCGAGCAGCTGTCCTTCGATGACATCACCGCGTAACCAATCTCATGAGATAGCACAGCTAGCGCGGCTCAGGGACTGGGCGGGGCCGCGCAGCGATCCCGCAGGTCCACCAGCGGTTGACGGATGCCCGCGATCTCGGACTGCTCCTGCGGATGATTCGCCAGGTAGGCCTGCAACTTCGTCGACACCTCGTCGCGGGAGAGCCCACCAAGACTCGACTCGTAGGTGTTGAGGTCGGGATGGGCGAACAGGTACGCCGAGGTCGACGCCGAGACGCCGGCGCGGACACCCTCGAGATCGGCGGCGCTGCAGTTCGGCGGGTTCGCCGCGGGGTCCTCGTTGGCGAACGCCGATGCGACGCCCCCGAACAGGGCGACGCTCACCAGACCGCCCGCCAGGACGGCACCCGTAGCGACACGGCGCCTCGTGGATGTGCAAAGTGACATGACAGCTCCTTCGTAGGTTGAGTCGAGTCGAGTTTGGGTGAGCGGACGCACCGACGGCTGCTCGCCCAAGGTGATTCACAGGTCACTGGTGTGTGGCTCACAGGGTGGCGTTGATGCGCACATCATCCAACGATCGCGAAACGCCTTGATAACGAGCCGATTACGGCGCGTGTGGCTAGAACGCCCTGATGAAGGGCGCTGTTAGGTTCCCCGGGACACAACCACCAAGAGATGGGGTCCCACCGGTGTTGGCGGTGACGAAGAATATCCACAGTGTTTCTGACCGCAACGGTCCTCCCCGCGGTGGTCGGGCGGGTAGAGGCGTGCGCCGAACTCTGGTGGCACTGCTGACGATGGTGATGCTGCCCGCACTGGTCGGTGTGGTGGCGCCCATGCCGACCGCCGGCGCCTACTCGCGCGAGGGCCTGCCCGTGGAGCAGCTCGACGTGCCGTCACCGTCGATGGGCCGCAACATCCGCGTGACGTTCCAGGGCGGTGGTCCGCACGCGGTGTACCTGCTCGACGGGCTGCGGGCCCAGGAGGACGCCAACGGCTGGGACATCAACACGGCCGCATTCGAGTGGTACTACGGATCGGGCCTGTCGCTGGTGATGCCCGTGGGCGGACAGTCCAGTTTCTACACCGACTGGTACCGGCCCGCCGTCGGTAGCGCCGGCCCCGTGACTTACAAGTGGGAGACGTTCCTGACCCAGGAACTGCCCGCCTGGCTGGCCGCCAACCGCGGCGTCGCCACGACCGGCAACGCAGTCGTGGGCCTGTCCATGGCCGGCGGTGCCGCGCTCACCCTGGCGATCTGGCATCCGGCCCAGTTCATCTTCGCGGCCTCACTGTCGGGATTCCTCAATCCCTCACAAGGGTTGTGGCCCACCATGATCGGGTTCGCGATGAAGGACGCCGGCGGGTTCAACGCCACCGACATGTGGGGTACCACCAGCGATCCCGCGTGGGCGCGCAACGATCCGACGGTCAACATCGCGACGCTGGTGGCCAACAACACCGCCGTGTGGGTGTACTGCGGCAACGGCCGTTCGTCGGATCTCGACGCGCCCGGTGACTTCGGGACGATGTACAGCGCGCAGTTCCTGGAGAACATCACCATCAACACCAACAAGGACTTCCAGAAGAAGTATCTGGCGGCCGGTGGCCGCAACGCGGTGTTCAACTTCCCGGCCAACGGCACGCACAGCTGGGGCTACTGGGGCTCGCAGCTACAGGCGATGAAGCCTGACCTGCAGCGGGTCCTCGGTGCGCTGCCGCCGGCGCCCCCGGCACCCCCGGCTCCTGTGGCGGCTCCGGTTCCGGTGCCGGCTGCGGTTCCAGTGCCGTAGCCCACTCGGCGCGTCGATCGGGCACGAGCTGGGTAGAGGTAGGTCATGGCGACCGTCGACGTCTCTGTCTCCTCCGCCCTCTCACCGGATCAGGCCTGGGCCCTCGCGTCGGACCTGGACCGGTTCGATGAGTGGCTGACCATCTTCGGCGGCTGGAAGAGCCCGGTGCCCGCCGTCATCGACGAGGGCACCACGGTGTCCTCGCTGATCAAGGTGAAGGGGTTCCGCAACACCATCCACTGGGAGGTGACCGAGTACGCCAAGCCGACCAGCATCGCCATGCGGGGCAGCGGGCGTGGTGGCGTGCACATCCTGCTCAAGATGAGGATCGTCGACGACCGCCCGGGCACCACGTTCCACCTGACCGCCGACCTGCGCGGTGCGTTGCTGGACGGTCCCATCGGCAGCCTGGTCGTCAGGGTGATCCGCGGTGACGTGTTGCACTCGGTCAGCAACCTCGCCGCGCTGACCGCGCGATGAGTTTCCGGGCCCGGCGTGGTCACCATTGTCGGACGTGAAATCGAGGGACGAAGGAAGTGGGACGCCACATGGGTGCGCTCGAGGGCAAGGTTGCACTGATCACCGGAGCCGCACGCGGGCAGGGACGTGCGCACGCGACGACGTTGGCGCGGGAGGGGGCTGACATCGTGCTGTGCGATATCGCCGGGCCGGTCGAGGAGGTTGACTACCCGCTGGCCACCCCGGCCGATCTCCAGCAGACCGTGCAGGCGGTGGAGGCCCTGGGCCGGCGCGCCGTCGCGGTCACGGCCGACGTCCGCGATCTCGCGGCGATGGAGGGTGTGGCCGAGCGGGCGATACGCGAGTGCGGTGGCATCGACATCGTGATCGCCAACGCCGGGATCGCCAGCGGCGGTCCGGTCGCCACCATGTCGGCCAAGCGCTGGCAGACCATGATCGACATTAACCTGACCGGGGTGTTCAACACGTTCCGCGCCGTCCTGCCGCATCTGATCGAACGTCGCGCGGGACGCATCGTCGCGACATCCTCGATTGTCGCCACGACGGGGGCGGCCGGCGGCGCCCACTACGCGGCGGCCAAGGCAGGCGTCGTCGCGCTGGTGAAGTCGGTGGCCCACGAGGTCGCCGAGTACGGCATCACGGTCAACGCGGTGCTGCCGGCCGGGGTCGACACCACGATGATCCACAACCTCGACACCTACCGGGTGATCCGGCCGGACCTCGAGACGCCAACCCGAGCCGACGTCGAGGAGGTCTTCGCCAAGGGCCGCCCGCGGCCGGGACTGCTCGAGCCCGAGGACGTCGCCAACGCCGTGCTCTACCTGGTATCGGACCAGGGGCGCTGCAAGACCGGTGAGTACCTCACGCTTTCCAACGGGCTGGACTAACAGCGCGGATCAGGCCCGGCAGCTCAGCTCCATGCTGTCGGTGTCGCGCGCAAGGAAGTTGACGCTGACATATCCGTTGGCGGGGTCGCGCACGTAGTCGAGGTAGGGCTGGGTGTCGGGCATGTTGGTGTTGTCGGCGACGACGAGTGCACCCTCGGACAGCTTCGGCTCGAGCAGCTTCATGACCGGGAGGTAGAACTCCTTCCAGCCGTCGAGCAGGACGAAGCCGATGGGACCGTCGACATTGGCCAGGGTTTGCAGTGCGTCGCCCTCGAGCACGGTGATGACGTCGGAGAGTCCCGCGGCGTCGAAGTTGCCCTTCGCGGCGGCGATCTTGGCCTTGCTCAACTCGGTCGTCACGACGCGCCCGATGCCGTTGTCGCGCACCGCGGCCGCCAGGTGAATCCCGGACAGCCCCAGCGACATCCCGAACTCGACGACGGTCGCCGGGCGGGTGGCCCGCACCAGCGCGTACAGCAGCCGGCCGGCCTCCGGCGTGACGGGCATGTAGACGTCGCTCAGCGCGTCGGCGCGTTCCTGCGCGGTGGCCGATGACATGTCGATTCCGTCGAACCGGGCGCGCAGCGTGGACATCTGCTCCCGGGACTCGGTGTACATCCGGTTCAGGGCCGAGGCGACAGGGGCGTCTTCGAGCGTTGTCATGGCGCCGACGCTACGCCGACGGGCTGTGCGTGTCCTGGGTCCCTAAGCGCTTCGCTCAAACCTGTTCTGCGCCCGCGCAACCGGACCCTGACTAGCCTAGGTCGGCATGCCGCCCCCCTCAGCCGTGCGAAAGGCCGTCACCGGCGCGTCCATCGGCAACGCCGTCGAGTGGTTCGACTTCGCCATCTACGGGTTCCTCGCCACGTACATCGCCGCCAAGTTCTTCCCGGCGGGTGATGACACCGCGGCGCTGCTGAACACGTTCGCGATCTTCGCGGCCGCGTTCTTCATGCGCCCCCTTGGTGGCTTCGTGTTCGGGCCGCTCGGTGACCGCATCGGTCGACAGCGGGTGCTCGCGGTCGTCATCCTGCTGATGTCAGCGGCCACTCTGGCGATCGGTCTGCTGCCGACCTACGAGGCGATCGGTGTCGCCGCACCGCTGCTCCTGCTGTTCCTGCGCTGCCTGCAGGGCTTCTCGGCGGGCGGGGAGTACGGCGGCGGCGCGGTCTACCTCGCGGAGTACGCGCCCGATGACCGGCGCGGACTCATCGTGACGTTCATGGCGTGGTCGGGCGTGGTCGGCTTCCTGCTCGGGTCGATCACCGTGACGGTCCTACAGGCAGCGCTACCAGCTGCGGCGATGGACTCCTACGGGTGGCGGATCCCGTTCCTGCTCGCCGCGCCACTGGGCATGGTGGGGCTCTACATCCGTCTGCGCCTGGACGACACCCCTGAGTTCACCCGGCTCAGCAGCACCGACAACGTGGCGAAAAGACCTCTGCGCGAGGCGATTACGACATCGTGGCGGTCGATTTTGCAGGTCATCGGGCTGTTCCTGATCTTCAACGTCGGCTACTACGTGGTGTTCACGTTCCTGCCGACCTACCTCATCAAGACGCTGGAGTACTCGAAGACGGCGTCGTTCACGTCGATAACGCTGGCCAGCCTGGTCGCCCTGGTGCTGATTCTGCCGTTCGCGGCACTCTCGGACCGGGTGGGGCGAAAACCGATGCTGATCGCCGGGTCGGCGTGCTTCGCGGTGCTGGCCTACCCGCTGTTCCTGCTGCTGAACTCCGGATCGCTGGCGGCGGCCATCACCGCGCACTGCATCCTCGCGGCGATCGAGTCCGTCTACATCTCGGCGGCCGTGACTGCGGGTGTCGAGCTGTTCGCCACCCGGGTGCGCTACAGCGGGTTCTCGGTCGGCTACAACATCGCGGTCGCCGGATTCGGTGGCACGACGCCGTATGTGGTGACGTGGTTGACCAGCACCAACGGGGTGATGGCGCCGGCGTTCTACCTGATCGTTGCAGCCGCACTATCGCTGGTGACGGTGCTCGGTCTGCGTGAGACGGCGGGTGACCCGCTGCGCGCCGGGTCGCGCCCGCCCGACGTATTGCACGACGCGACGCGCTGACATGCCACGATGTGCGGTGTGGGTGTGAAGGGACCGGTGTCGAACAAGTCGGCTCGGCCGACCGTGTCGAACAAGTCGGCTCGGCCGACGAAAGCCGACGTCGCGCGCCTGGCCAAGGTGTCAGCCGCGACGGTCACCTACGTGCTCAACGACGTCGCAGGCCAGACCATCTCGGCGCAGACCCGGGCCGCAGTACACGCGGCGGCCAAGGAACTCGGGTACCGGCCCAACCTCGCCGCACGCAATCTCGCCCGCGGCGGCAGCGGGGTCATGCTCTACGTCGTCCCGCGAATCTCGCTGGGCGACTTGCTCATCGAGGTGGGCAGCCGACTGACCGCGGCGCTGGCGCGACACGGCGTGGTGCTGTCGCTGCAGTTCGAGACCGAGGACGGCCGCAACGTCGTCGACGCGATCGCCGACCTCAACCCGATCGCGGTGACGAGCGTGTTCCCGCTGGGTGGCGCCGCACTGCAGGCGGTCACCGACGCGCGCATCCCGCAGATCCATCTGGGCAGTGCGCAACTGCATGCGATGGGCGCGCTGCATCTGACCATCGGCGACATGCGGGTCGAGCACCTGGTGTCGAGGGGGCACCGGCAGCTGGCGTTCGCGTTCTCCGATATCGAGCAGGTGCGGCCGCTGGGGGAGTACTGGCTCGAGGGTCTGCGGGTGGCGGCGGCGGGCCGAGGACTCCCCGAGATCGCGGTCGGATCGGTCGCGATGGACGGAACCGATGCCGCCGACGTGGTCGCCGGCTGGGTGGCCGACGGCGTCACCGCGGTGTGTGCGGAGAGCGACGAGACGGCCATGGTGGTGCTGCACGGTATCCGGCGGGCCGGGCTGAGGTGCCCGGAGGATCTGGCGGTGATCGGCGTCGACGCGAGGCCGCTGGGTGCGGTGAGCGCGCCGCCGCTGACCTCGGTCGGATTCGACGCCGAGACCATCGTCGACGTGTCCGTCGCGGCGATGATGGCCGAGCTGGGCTACCCGTCCGTCACGGAGCCGAGCAGCAAGAACGTCGCCCATCTGATTCAGCGCTCGTCGACCTGAAGTTGCGCAGAAGCTTGTCCGGCGATCAGGCTGCCGTGTAACTTACGCGTGTAAGCAATGCTCTCGCAGCCCTCAGAGAGGCGGACCGCGGTGACCCTCAGCGCGACCAGTGACGTGTACTTCGACCCCTACAGCGTCGAGATCAACGCCGATCCGTACCCGGTGTTCAAGCGACTCCGCGAGGAGGCGCCGCTGTACTACAACGCTCAGCACGACTTCTACGCGTTCAGCCGCTACGACGACGTCAACAAGGGCATCGTCGACCACGGCCTGTTCAGCTCGGCCAAGGGCGCGATCCTCGAGCTGATCAGGGCCGACTTCCCGATTCCGTCCGGTGTGCTGATATTCGAGGATCCCCCGATTCACGACATTCACCGGAAGTTGTTGGCGCGCATGTTCACACCGCGCAAGATCGCCTTGCTCGAGGCGAAGATTCGGGACTACTGCGCCGAGAGCCTCGACGCCGTGGTTGGCGCGGGCAAGTTCGACTTCGTCGCCGATCTCGGCGCCGTCATGCCGATGAAGACCATCAGTGCCCTGATCGGCATCCCCGAGGGCGACCAGGAGATGATCCGCGAGCACGTCACCAGCCAGATGAAGACCGAGGCGGGCAAGCCGATGAAGGCCGCCGAGGAGGGCCTGGTCAGCGGTGACATCTTCGCCGACTACGTCGCCTGGCGGGTCGACAACCCCTCCGATGACATCATGACCGAGCTGCTCAACGTCGAGTTCGTCGACGAGACGGGCACCACCCGCAAGCTGACGCGCGATGAGCTGCTCATCTACATCAACGTCGTCGCCGGAGCGGGTAACGACACCACCACCCGCCTGATCGGTTGGGCCGGAAAGGTTCTCGCCGAGCATCCCGATCAGCGACGTCAGCTGGTCGAGGACCCCACGCTCATTCCCAAGGCCGTCGAGGAACTCGTCCGCTTCGAGCCGCCTGCCCCGCACGTGGCGCGCTATGTCACCCGCGACGCGGAGTTCTACGGGCAGACCGTGCCGCAGGGCGCCGTCATGATGATGCTCATAGGCGCTGCCAACCGCGATCACCGCCAGTTCCCGCCCGACGGTGAGGTTTTCGACATCAATCGCGAGCAGAGGGCGCATCTCGGTTTCAGCGTCGGCGCCCACTACTGTCTGGGCTCCTCGCTGGCGCGGCTGGAGGGTCGGATCGCGTTGGAGGAGATCCTCAAGCGGTTCCCGGAGTGGGAGGTGGACCTGGCAGGTGCAGTGTTCTCCACGACGTCGACCATTCGCGGTTGGGACTCGATGCCGGCGTACGTGAAGTGACTGCGGCACTGGTGGTTCCGAGCGACTGGAGTGACATCACCCCGGCCTGGCTCACGTGCGCGCTGAACCGGCATCACCCCGAGGCCGTCGTTGACACCGTCACAGTCGACATGCGCGACGACGGCACCAACCGGCGCGCACGTCTGGCGGTGACCTACGCCGCAGGGACAGGTCCGGCGACGGTGTTCGTCAAGGCCGTCGATCCCGATCACAAGGCGATGATCAAGCTTACCAGCGGACTGCTGCACGAACCGAGGCTGTTCAACTCGAACATCGCTCTGCCGCTTGAGCATCCGCTGGTCTACGCCGCACCGATCGATGAGGACGCCGAGGAGTTTCTCCTGGTCATGGAGGACCTGAACGCGCGGGGTGCCGATCCGCGCGACGCCACCCGGCCGTTGACTCCTGAGCAGGCGACCAACGGGGTCCGTGGTCTGGCCCGCATGCATGGCCGGTATTGGGGTGCGCGCGTCGAGCGGCCCGAACTCGACTGGCTCGAACCGTTCGTGCCGTGGGACGGCATGGAGTACGCGCCGTTGCCCGCCGCGTTGGAACGCCTCGGCGATGACGCACCCGCCGCGGTGCACGCGCTGAGCATCGGCGCACTGATCGAGGACGTGTGGAAGCCCTACATTCGTACCCTCACCATCGGGCCGACCACGCTTCTGCACGGCGACGCCCACGTCGGTAACACCTACGTGCTGCCCGACGGTGACATGGGCTTCCTGGACTGGCAGGTCGCGCGGCGCGGCAACTTCGCTCTGGACCTGGGTTACTTCCTGCAGGGCGCGCTGAGCACCGAGGACCGCAGGCGCAACGAGCGCTCGATCATCGAGGCCTATCGCGACGCGCTGGGGCTGCCCGCCGACGAGATGCCCTCACTCGATGAGATCTGGCTGCGCTACCGGGCCTCGGTGGCTCACGGCCTGACGCTGTGGTTGTGCACGGCCAGTGCCGGGGAACTGTGGCAGCGTCCCGATATCGCCCTGGCACTCGCGCAGCGCTACTCGGCGGCATACGAGGATCTGCAGACCGCCGCTGCCATCGCGGACCTGCTGTGATCTGGGCGCTGCGCCCGCTCACGCAGGGTGCGGCGAGCCACGTCACGTTGTGAACTACGCCACCTCCGATAACCTGGGTCCAACGCGATCGCGTCTACATCAACAGGGGAGCGGATATGGCAATTCGAGTGCTGCCGTACGTCACCATTGACGTCGACGACCGCCTTCGGCGGCGCGTGCGTCGCGTCACCGACGGTGTGCGGGTCAACGTGAGGTCCTACCTGCTCAGCGCTGCCGACGATGTCGACACCGCCGGGGAGCGGGTCCGCGACCTGTGCGACGCCGCCGTGCACCGCGTTGACACCGTCGTCGCGCGGGTCAACGACCGCATCGACCCGCCGGGCGCGCCCGCCAAGGCCGATCGCGCAGGTCATAGTGGTGCCGAGACCGCCGTCGAGGGCGGTCGACTCGAAGCGGTCTAGTGGTCCCTCTACGGTGTAGGCGGCGGGGGTCGTCGCAGAACCAATGAAGGGATGCCTAGGACGGTGCTGACCCACGGGCTCGTCGTCCTGCTCTCGATCTGCGCGGCCATCTTCATGGCCATCGGCATCGTCGTGCGCCAGCGCGCCACCATGGACGTGCCGGCCGAACTGGGTGTCAGCACCGTCATGCTCACCACGCTGCTGCGTCGACCACTGTGGTGGTTGGGCACGACAGCGGCGGTCCTCGGCTACGTCTTCCAGGCGCTCGCCTTGATCAAGGGATCGTTGCTCCTGGTTCAGCCGCTGCTGGTGTCGGCACTGCTGTTCGCACTGCCGCTCAGCGCGCGTATGGCCGGTCGTCGCGTGACCCGCGGCGAATGGCTGTGGGCGGGCCTGCTGACCATCTCGCTCGCCGTGTTCGTGCTCCTGGCCCGGCCGGGCCCGCAGCAGCAGGTCGCCTCGATACCGACGGCTGCGATCGTCGGCGCCGTGTGCCTGCTCATCATCGTGGGCTGTGTCGTCGTGGCCGTGCGCCTCGGCGGCTGGCAGCGCGCAGTCCTGTTGGCGGTCTCGGTCGGCGTCCTGTTCGGTGTGGTCGCCGTCGTCACCCGGGTGGTCATGCACCTCGCCGACCAGCGCGGTCTGCTGAGCCTGCTCACCACGCCAGCCCCCTACGCCCTGGTCGTGCTGGGCGTCATCGCAACGTTGTTGCAGCAGTCGGCGTTCCACGCTGGCGCGCTACAGACATCGGTGCCGACGATGCTGGTGCTCGAACCCGTCGTGGCAGTGGTCCTGGGCGCGCTCCTGCTCGGTGAGGCACTCGAGGCGGGCCGCTACGAGGCGATAGCGCTCACCGTCGCCATCGCGGCGATGACCGCGGCCACCGTCGCCCTCGGTCGAGACGAGGGCGCGTATGAGGCCGAACTCGAGATCAAGGCAGCGCGCCGACCGGTGTGACCCGGTACCCGCCTCAGAGCAGCGTCGACGTGAAGTACACGACACTGCTCATGGTTGGCTGATCGCCGTCGGCCGGTGGAGTCGCCGGGAATCCGTTGGCGGCCAGCAGGTCGCTCATCGGTGTGGCGACCGACGTCCAGCCGAGGGCGCCCAGGTACTCGCCGACGTCATTGCGATCGCCGGTGAAGCTCAACTCGGAGAAGTCGAGTTCGAAGCCGTGCTCGCGCCACTTGGCCGTGGCGTCGCGCAGTTGCGCCCTGGCCTCGTCGGTGAAGGAGTCCGCGGTGCTGGGCACCGCTTCACTGCCTATCCGGCTGCCGGGAACGCTGAGCGCGGTGACCGCGTCCAGAAGACGGTCCTGGGCCTGCGGCGGCAGGTAGCCGAACAGTCCCTCGGCGATCCACGCCGCGGGTAACGCCGGATCGAAGCCGGCGGCCTGGAGCGCTGTCGGCCAGTCCTCACGGAGATCGATCGCCACCGTCTTCAGCTCGGCCCTGGGGTCGGCGCCGAGGCCGGCCAGGGTCGTGGTCTTGAACTCGATGACTTCGGGCTGGTCGATCTCGAAGACCGTCATGCCCGCCGGCCAGTCCAGTCGGTAGGCGCGGGCGTCAAGGCCCGACGCCAGGATCACGGCCTGGCGGATTCCGGCCGCCGCGGCTTCGGCGAAGAACGCGTCGAAGTAACGGGTGCGGGCCGCCATCGCGGCGGGCATCTGCTGCAGCCCCCAGGTGGCGCCGTCGACGTCGAGTGCCTCGGTGTCGATCTGGCCGGTGGCCCAGCGCGTGAGAAAGTCCACACCGACGGCGCGGACGAGGGGCTCGGCGAAGGGGTCGTCGATCTGCTCGGCCGTCGTGGCGATGGCGCGCGCCGCTGCCACCATGGTGGCCGTCGCTCCGACGCTCGTGGCCAGGTCCCAGGTGTCGTCATTGGTGCGTGTCATCGTGTGCGCCTCTCGGTGTGGATTGCTTAGCTAGTATAACGAGTAGGGCCACGCAAGCGTTCCCTGACAGGAAACTTGCAGGTCACGCTCAGCCGGGCATATCTTTAGTTTTGCTAACGTTGTATCAGTCGGCGAGGCAGCGTGGCCCGCCACAGCAGACATCCCGCGATTTGTTTAGAGGCTCCCCTATGTCCATTGATGAGCGCGAAGCGCGCTACGAGCGTCGCATCGCCGACCTTTTCTCCAACGACCAAGAGTTCGCCGCCGCCAAGCCCGACCCCGCCGTGGTCGCCGCCGTTGCCCGCCCCGGACTCCGCCTGCCCGACGTTGTCCGCACCGTGCTGGAGGGTTACGCCGACCGGCCGGCGCTTGGTCAGCGCGCCGTCGAGTTCGTCACCGATGACACCGGCCGGACGACCACCCGGTTGCTACCTCGCTTCGACACCATCACCTACGGGCAGCTCGCCGAACGCGTCCGGGCGCTCGCCGCCGCGCTGCACGGCGACCCCGTCGCACCCGGCGATCGTGTCGGGATCCTCGGATTCACGAGCGTCGACTACACCGTCGTGGACACCGCCCTGACCCAGATCGGCGCCGTCTCCGTGCCGCTGCAGACGAGCGCACCGCAGGCCCAGCTGCAGCCGATCATCGTCGAGACCGAACCCGCGCTCATCGCATCGAGCATCGACTACGTCGACGACGCCGTCGACCTGATTCTTGCCGGCCCCGCCCCGAAGAGCCTCGTGGTCTTCGACTACCGGCACGAGGACGATGACCACCGTGCCGCCCTCGACGCCGCGCGCGCCCGCCTCGCCGCCACCGGCGTCGTCGTGGAGACCCTCGCCGCCGTCATCGCCCGTGGCACCGAACTTCCTGCGCCCCAGGGTGTTACGGGCGAGGGCGAGGATCCGCTCGCCCTGCTGATCTACACGTCCGGCAGTACCGGGGCACCCAAGGGTGCGATGTACCCCGAGCGCAAGGTCGCCGACATGTGGGGCGCCGGTGACGCGATGGCCCACTGGGATGAGAAGCAGGGTGCGGTGCCAGCCATCACGCTGAGCTTCATGCCGATGAGCCACGTGATGGGCCGCGGCGGTCTCTACGCGACGCTCGCTGCAGGCGGCACCGTCTACTTCGCCGCCCGCAGTGACCTGTCCACGTTCCTCGAGGACCTCGCGATGACGCGGCCCACGCAGATGAACTTCGTCCCGCGCATCTGGGACATGCTCCACCAGGAGTACGAGAGCGAACTGGCCCGCCGCGGCGTCGACGCCGATGAGAGCCAGGTGCTCGCCGAACTCCGGCACAGGCTGATCGGCGACCGCTACGTCACCGCGTTGACGGGCTCTGCGCCTATCGCGCCGGAACTTAAGGCGTGGGTCGAGGAACTGCTCGACATGCACCTCATCGAGGGCTACGGCTCCACCGAGGCCGGCGCCGTGTTCGTCGACGGCCAGATCCGTCGCCCACCGGTGATCGACTACAAGCTGGTCGACGTGCCGGAACTCGGCTACTTCGGCACCGACGTGCCGCACCCCCGCGGCGAGTTGCTGGTCAAGTCGGATCAGCTGTTCCCCGGCTACTACAAGCGCCCCGAGGTCACCGCCGAGGTGTTCACCGCCGACGGTTACTACCGCACCGGTGACGTGGTCGCCGAGACCGGTCCGGACCAGGTCCGCTACGTCGATCGCCGCAACAACGTGCTCAAGCTGTCGCAGGGCGAGTTCGTCACGGTGTCCAAGCTCGAAGCGGCGTTCACCGGCAGCCCACTGGTGCACCAGATCTACATCTACGGCAATAGCGCCCGGCCCTATCTGCTCGCGGTGGTCGTCCCAACCGAGGACGCCCAGGCCCGCTACGGGGCCGACGATCTCAAGTCGGCCATCAGTGTGTCGTTGAAGGACGCCGCGCGCACCGCCGATCTGCAGTCCTATGAGATTCCGCGCGACTTCATCGTCGAGACAACACCGTTCACGGTCGAGAACGGTCTGCTGACTGGCATCCGCAAGCTGGCATGGCCGCGGCTCAAGGAGCGGTACGGATTTGAGCTCGAACAGCTCTACCTCGACCTCTCCGACGGTCAGGCGGGTGAGCTGCGCGCGCTGCGGCAGTCCGGTGCCGAGGGCCCGGTGCTCGAGACGCTCGGGCGCGCCGCCCGTGCGCTGCTCGGTGCGTCGGCCGCCGATGTCACGGGTGATGCACACTTCTCCGACCTCGGTGGAGACTCGTTGTCGGCGTTGACATTCAGTAACCTTCTGCACGAGATCTACGGTGTGGACGTGCCCGTCGGCGTGATCGTCAGCCCCGCCAGCGACCTCGCGGCCATCGCCGCCTATGTCGAGGCGGAGCGCTCCGGCGCCGCGAAGCGGCCCACCTACGCCGCCGTCCACGGCCGCGACGCCACCGTGGCGCACGCCTCGGACCTGACGTTGGACAAGTTCATCGACCCCGAAACCCTTTCCGCCGCAGCGTCGCTTCCGGGTCCGGCCGCCGAGATCCGCACGGTGCTGCTCACCGGCGCCACCGGATTCCTGGGCCGCTACCTCGCGCTGGATTGGCTGGAGCGAATGAACCTGGTCGGCGGCAAGGTGATCTGCCTGGTCAGGGCCAAGGACGACGCGGCCGCGCGCGCCCGGCTCGACGCCACGTTCGACAGCGGTGACCCGAAGCTGTTGGCGCACTATCGAGAGCTGGCCGCCGAGCATCTCGAGGTGTACGCCGGTGACAAGGGCGAGGCGAGCCTGGGCCTTGACGATGCCGTCTGGCAGCGAGTGGCCGACACCGTCGACCTCATCGTGGATCCGGCGGCGCTGGTCAACCACGTGCTGCCCTACAGCCAGCTGTTCGGGCCCAATGTGCTTGGTACTGCTGAACTCATCCGCATCGCGCTCACCACGAAGATCAAGCCGTTCGTCTACGTGTCCACCATGGCCGTCGGTGCCGGGATGAACCCGGCCGACAACACCGAGGACGCCGACGTCCGCGTCGTCAGCGCGACGCGCGCGGTCGACGACTCGTACGCCAACGGCTACGGCAACAGCAAGTGGGCCGGCGAGGTCCTGCTACGGGAGGCACACGACCTGTGCGGTCTGCCCGTCTCGGTGTTCCGCTGCGACATGATCCTGGCCGACACCAGCTACGCCGGACAGCTCAATCTGCCCGATATGTTCACCCGAATGATGTTGAGCCTGGTGGCAACTGGTGTTGCACCGTTCTCGTTCCACGAGACCGACGCCGAGGGCAACCGGCAGCGGGCGCACTACGACGGTCTGCCCGTCGAGTTCATCGCGGATGCGATCTCGACCCTGGGCTCGCGCGTCACCGAGGGGTTCGAGACCTATCACGTGATGAACCCGTACGACGACGGTATCGGCATGGACGAGTTCGTCGACTGGCTGATCGAGGCCGGTCACCCCATCCAGCGGATGGACGACTACGCCGAATGGCTGGCCCGGTTCGAGACAACGCTGCGGGCACTTCCCGAACGACAGCGCAACGCCTCGCTACTCCCACTGCTGCACAACTACCAGACGCCGCAGCAGCCCGTGAACGGCGCGATGGCTCCGACCGACAGGTTCCGGGCGGCCGTGCAGGACGCCAAGATCGGGCCGGATAAGGACATCCCGCACATCACGCGCGAGGTGATCGTCAAGTACGTCACGGACCTGGAGCTGCTCGGCCTGCTGTAAGGGACACCCCATCATCATCGAGACTGCTGTGAGATCGCGAAATCCCCGGAAATTGCAATCTCACAGCAGTCTCGGCGCTCAGGAAGGGGAACTGGACGTCATTCAGGCGTTGCCGAAGCCGATCAGCGAGCGCACCGACGGCAGATCCGCGATGGTCGCGAAGCCCGGATCGGCGGCACACACGGCGGGTACGGCATTGAGAACCTGCATCGCGGTGGCGACGTTGGCAGAGTTCACATGCTCGAGCATCGTGGCCTCGCGCTCAAAGCTCGCCAGCGACATGAAGTGCGCCTGCATCGACGGATCGCCCTCAATGGTCAGGGTCCACCCGTGCCGAGGCTTGGGCCAACGCCGCGGGTACTCGTTGCCCACCGTCCACAGCGTCTCGATCTCGACAAGCGGCTGACCGTCCCGCCTGCCCACCCAGTTCCATCGCTGACCGGCCGTCGTCCCGGCGCGCAGCACGTGATCGAAGATCTCGTGATCGTGCTCGGCCGCGACCGCCTCAACCGTCGCGCTCACCTCATCGATACCCGCGTGCAGCGCGTCGGCGAGAAGCCACACCTGCTCAGTGAAGATCGCGCTGTTGAAAGCCAGGAAATCGTTGGCGTCGACGCTGATCTCGTCGACGGGTGCCCCGAATCGCATGTTGTCGAACGTGATCGCCGTGCTGTCGTACACCGACCAGTCAGCCCGCTCCTGCAGGGTGAGCTTCTCGATGGTGCGGCTCATGCCGCTCAGCACCAGGGGTAGCGCGCCGGACAGGTTCCCGGGGTTGAGCCCGCAGCCGTGCACGCTGGTGCCGCCCGCGCGGCACGCTGCCAGCAGGCGGTCCCGGTCGCTGGCGGCGATCCGGTCGGGGTGGAACAGGAACGCGGTCGTGACGACGTTCTTGCCGCCGGCCAGGATCGCGCACACTTCCTCGACGCTGGTGAGGCGCGGGACGTAGACGACGCAGTCGGCGGCCGTCGCCAGCACCCGGTCCACGTCGGTGGTGGCGGACACGCCGACCGGGTCGCGCCCGATCAGGGACCCCGCGTCGACGCCGTCCTTATCGTCGGAATAGACCCTGACTCCTGCCAATTCGAGCCCGCTACGCGAATCGAGGACGGTGGCGAGCACCTCCCTGCCGACGGCGCCGGTACCCCACACGATGATCCGAAGTGTCATGCCCATCACAGTCGCACGCCCACACGCCAGGCGTGGACAGAACGCCGACCCCGAACACGACGAAGGGGCACCCCCGTGGGATGCCCCTTCGCCGTCGTCGTAGGACCTACTTCACGTCGACGTAGACCGTCTTGTTGGTGACGGTCGTCTGCCTGCTGTCGCCGGGGTTGCCCGAGTCAGTCCGGCTGTACGTCTGCCCGGGGCGTACCGCGACGACGGTCGCCTGGGAAAGCGGCGTGCTGCCAACGTGATTGACGACCACGTTGTAGCCCTGCTGCTGTAATTGGTTGATCGTCTGCTGCGCGCTGCCCGGGCCGCTGGGGGCCGCAACGGCAGGGGCGGCCAGCCCGAGAACGGCTGCCGCCAAACCGCTTGCGACGATGGTGGCAATACCGAGGTTCTTCATTATCGTGTTTCCTTCTTTTCTCGCATCCGCGTCCGCACGACCGATTGCAGAACTCCGTCCTGACCGGTCTGATGGTTTAAACCAACTGCTCAGGGGTTTAATTCCGCTGGCAGTAATTGATCGACAGATGGCAGGAATGGCACTAGTGGCCTGCGCCACAGGCGAAGTCGGCCCGTTCCTAAGTCACTCGGTCAGGCGTGCCATTCGGTCCACTTGTGGACCGCCACCGTGACAACGGGGCCGTCGAGCGCGACGCGGTCGTACTGGGGGTACTTGGCGCGCAGCAGCGCGTAGCCCGTGGCCATCGCCTCGCCGGCCTCGTGTACCTGCGCCACACCGTCGGCGCGCACCCACCACAACTGGGACCACTGCTCGTCGTAGTGGTCGACGAGCAGGCTGACGCGTGGCTCGGCGGCGATGTTGGCCAATCGGCGCAACCGGTGGGTGGACTTTCGCTTCGCGTCGACCGCGGTGAAGACGACGTCGTCGCGCAGGGCGAACACGACGGGTACGGCGTGCGGCGCACCGTCGGAGCCCACCGTCGCCAGCACCGCGACGGGAGCGGTGCCGAACAGCGTTGCCGCGTGGGGCATATCAGCCGTGTCGGACATGTCGGCTAGCGGTTCGCGCCGGGTCGCTGCGGGCTCACGCTGATTGGCGAGCGGGTGACGGGGGTCCGGGTGACGCCGATCTCGGGCTTGTTGCTCTGTCGGGTCGGCTGGCGGGGTCGAACGATCACGGGCGCCTGCTCGGGGGTCTGCGACGTCGGCGGGGGAGGCGGCGGAGGAGGAGGCGGCGGCGCCTCTCTGGACACCGTTGTCGTGGTCGGTGCCGTGGTGGTCGTGGGGGACGGTTCGCTGTCCTCGCCCGAGGAACCCTGAAAGAGGAGCAGGACGATCGACACCACCAGCGCCACGGCGGCCAGCGACACAGCGGCGATCGCCAGCTTCGCCTGCGTGGAGTCGTACCAGGGCGGCGGTGCCGGTTTGAAGTTCCAGGTGCTCGCGTTGAACGCGTCGAATCGGCCGTCACTCGGCGTCGGTTCGGGCTGTCGCTCCGGGTGGCCCCACTCGGTCTCGCTCCACGCAATGCCGACCGGATGGCCCTGCGGCACGTCGTTGAGCAGGTAGTCGTGATCGGGGCCGCTATCGCCGGCGACGCGTTCATCGGCGGACTCACTGGCGGCGTCGCCCGTCACGATGTCACCGGTGTAGTCGGAGTCCCCCGGGTCTCCTCGTTCAACCACTCCATGATGGTAGGCGGCTACCAGCGAAAACGGGTGACAGGTATCGACGAAGAGCGGGGTGTCGGCCGTCCGCGTCGATATCGCCGCACCAGTGGTGCCCAGGTCGGGGCGAACGCTCGCCGCTGGGCGAGGCCCGCCGGTATGGTCACCGGCGAGGTTGTTGGAGTTCATCGTGGCGACCTGGCGCCGTCACCTCGGCGCCACAGTCGCGCTTCCCGTCCATAAGAAGGTTCGGCATGCCCAATTTCTCGACACCCGGAATCCGGCTCACGGCAGCAGCGAGCGCCCTCGCTCTCCTCTTCACAGGCGGGCTCACCGCGTGCGCCCCTCCCGAGAAGGACGCCGGTGGCGAGCAGACGCAGTCGGGGGTGAAGGCGGGTGAGGCGACGTCGGCCGCCGACTTCGGTGGGCTCGACGGTCTGATCGCGGCCGCCAAGAAGGAGGGCGAGCTGAACGTCATCGCCCTGCCGCCCGACTGGGCCAACTACGGCGCGATGATCAAGACATTCGGTGACAAGTACGGCATCAAGGTCACGTCAGCCCAGCCGGACGCGGCCAGCCAGGACGAGATCAACGCGGCCAACCAGCAGAAGGGCAAGTCGAGCGCGCCGGACGTGTTCGACCTCGGCCAGTCGGTGGCGTTGGCGAACACCGATATGTTCGCCCCGTACAAGGTGGCGACGTTCGGCGACATCTCCGACGCATTCAAGGACCCGGATGGCAAGTGGGTCAACGATTACGGCGGCTACATGTCGATCGGATACGACTCGGCCAAGGTGTCCGAGATCACCGGCGTCGACGACCTGCTCAAGCCCGAGTTCAAGGGCAAGGTCGCCCTCAACGGCGACCCGACCCAGGCCGGCGCGGCGTTCATGGGCGTGATGATGGTCTCTGTCTCTCAAGGCGGTTCACCCGACGACGTCGCTCCTGGTGTGGAGTTCTTCCGAAAGCTCAACGAGGCGGGCAACTTCCTGCCCGTCGACCCGACCCCGGCCACCATTGAGTCGGGTCAGACGCCAGTGGTTCTGGACTGGGACTACCTCAACGTGGCCGAGAGCAAGAAGTTGCCGACGTGGAAGGTGGTCATCCCGACGAACGCCGCCGTCGCGGGCTACTACTTCCAGGCGATCAACAAGGACGCCCCACATCCCGCCGCCGCCCGGCTGTGGCAGGAGTTCCTCTACAGCGACGAGGGCCAGAATCTCTACCTGCAGGGCGGTGCCCGTCCGGTGCGCGCCGACACGATGGTGACAAGCGGCACCATCGACCGGGCCGCCTACGCCGTTCTGCCCCCGGTCGACGGCGCGGCCACGTTCGTGTCGGTGGACCAGAACGCCGCCGCGACCAAGTATCTGGAGGCCAACTGGGTTAAGGCGGTCGGCTGATCTCGCGGGGCCGAGTCCTGGGTCGCGTCCGCGACGCCCTACCGCTTCTCCCGTTCCTCGCGGTCGTCACGATCTTCCTGATCGTGCCGACGGTGACGGTCATCGTCAGCGCAGTTATCGACGAGACCGGATTCTCACTGGGGCGCGTACAGGCACTGTTCTCCGAGACCGCGCTGGCCGCGCTGGGCAGGAGCGTCGTGCTGTCGGGCAGCACCGCGCTGCTCGGCGCGGTGTTCGGCGCTCTGCTGGCGTGGCTGATCGTCACGCGCCCGGCCGAGTCGCTGCTGCGCCGCACTGTGCTGTCGCTGTGCAGCGTGCTCGCCCAGTTCGGTGGTGTGGCACTGGCATTCGCGTTTCTGGCCACCATCGGGCTGAACGGCGTGCTGACGCTGTGGGCGGCCGAGCACCTGGGGTGGAACCTCGCCGGATCGGGGTGGCTGTACGGGCTCCCCGGTCTGATCCTGGTGTACACCTACTTCCAGATCCCGCTGATGGTGATCGTCTTCCTGCCCGCGCTGGAGGGTCTGCGCGAGCAATGGCGCGAAGCTGCCGTCAGCCTCGGCGCGTCCACCTGGCAGTACTGGCGTGAGGTGGCCGTCCCGCTGCTCACCCCGGCGTTCCTGGGCTCGGCGCTTCTGTTGTTCGCCAACGCCTTCGCCGCCTACGCCACGGCCGCCGCGCTGGTCAGTCAGGGCAGCCCCATCGTGCCGTTGATGATCCGTTCGGCGCTGACGAGTGAGGTGGTGCTCGGCCAGTCCGGCTTCGCCTACGCGCTGGCACTCGAGATGATCGTCGTCGTCGCGGTGGTGATGGTGGCCTACAACCTGCTGGTCCGTCGCACCGCGAGGTGGCTGCGATGAGGACGGCGGCCCGAGCCGGACTCGGGGTGATGTTCGCGGCGTTCTTCTTGTTCCCGCTGTACGCGATGGCGGACTTCTCGACCCGCAACCTGATCCACGGCGGCCGCACCTGGGCCGCGTGGACCAACCTGTTCACCGATGACGCGCTGTACCAGGCGATCGTGACGTCCCTGCTGCTAGCGCTGCTGACCGTCGTGGCGATGTTGGTGCTGTTGGTGCCCACCATGATCTGGGTGCGGCTGCGCGCACCGTGGGCCAGGGGTGCCGTCGAATTCCTGTGCCTGCTTCCGCTGACGATCCCCGCGCTGGTGATCGTGGTGGGCCTGAAGAACGTCTACCTGTGGGTGACATATCTGCTGGGTGAGTCCGCACTCACGCTGACGTTCGTCTACGTCGTCATCGTGCTGCCGTTCGCCTACCGAGCATTGGACGCCGCGCTGTCGGCCATCGATCTGCGCACGCTGTCGGAGGCGGCACGGTCGCTGGGCGCCGGCTGGACCACCACCATCCTGCGAGTGGTGGTGCCCAACATCTGGTCGGGAATCCTGTCGGCGGCGTTCATCTCGGTGGCCGTGGTGCTGGGCGAGTACACCATCGCCTCACTGTCGGGATTCGAGACCCTGCAGGTGCAGATCGTGGCGATCGGCAAGAGCGACGGCCCCACCTCGGTGGCCGCCTCACTGGCCGTGCTGCTGTTCGGCTTCGTTCTGCTGCTGGGACTTTCACTGCTGATCGGACGGAGGCGCAGACCATGACGACGAACAGTGTGGCCGTGCAGATGACCGACCTCACCCGGGTGTATGGCACGGTACGCGCTCTCGACGGCCTGACCCTCCACATCGAGCCCGGCGAGTTCGTCGCGCTGCTCGGCCCGTCGGGATGCGGTAAGACCACCGCACTGCGCATCCTCGCCGGCCTCGATGAGGCGAGTTCGGGTGCGGTCGCGGTGGGCGGTCGGGACATCACCTCGGTGCCCGCGAACAAGCGCGATATGGGCATGGTGTTTCAGGCCTACAGCCTGTTCCCGCATCTGACCGCGTTGCAGAACGTGGAGTTCGGGCTCAAGGTGCGTGGCCGAGCCAAGGCCGATCGGGCGCGCCGCGCCGCGCAGATGCTTGATCTGGTCGGACTCTCGGCGCACCTGAACAAGTTCGCCGCCGAGCTGTCGGGCGGTCAGCAGCAGCGCGTGGCACTCGCGCGTGCGCTCGCCATCGAACCCAGCGTGCTGCTGCTCGATGAGCCGCTGTCCGCGCTGGATGCCAAGGTGCGCGTCCAGTTGCGTGACGAGATCCGCCGCGTTCAGCTCGAGGTCGGGACGACGACGCTGTTCGTCACCCACGATCAGGAGGAGGCGCTCGCCGTCGCCGACCGGGTCGGCGTGATGAGCCAGGGCAGGCTGGAGCAGTTGGCTTCGCCCGCCGAGGTGTACGCGCACCCGGCGACGCCGTTCGTCGCGGAGTTCGTCGGCCTGAACAACCGGCTGCCGTCGAGGGTGTCGGGTGGGACGGCGCTGGTGTTCGGGGGATGGACGCCGACGCTGCCCGGGTCGATCGCGTCGGGCCCCGGCACGGCGCTGCTGCGTCCCGAGTCGGTACGGGTCAGTGCCGACGCGTCAGGGGTGGCGACCATCAAGTCGGTGGCGTTCCTCGGGCCCATCTCACGGGTGTACGTCGAGCTGCCGGACGGCGTCGTGGTCAATGCGCAGATGCCGACGTCGCAGGCGCAGGAGTTCCGGGCGGGTGATCCCGTGGCGCTCGGGGTCGAGCAGACCCGCGTGCTGGTGGTCGCGGAGTAACCCCCGCGGCGGGACTCAGACGTCCTTGACGGGCTCGATGCCCAAGTCCCGATAGGTGACAAGCGCGGCGAACGGCACGCCTCGCTTCGCGAATCGTCCGGTGGCGACGTCGCCGCGGTCAACCATGGGGATGACGCCCGTGACGACAGCGCCGAGCGCGGTCACCCGGTCGAACGCGATCTCGGTGGACCCGCCCGTGCTGATGACGTCATCGACCAGCAGGACACGGGTTCCCGGCTCGAGCCGCGTGCCCTCGACCCACTGCTCGCGGCCGCGCTGCTTCTGCTCCTTGCGGACCGAGAACCAGGCCTTGCCGGTCACCATGGCCACGCCGTGAGAAAGCGGATCGGCGCCCATCGTGAGGCCGCCGACGGCGTCGAACTCGATGCCGGTGCGGGCCGCGAGATCGGCCACCGCCCGGCTGACGATGGTGAGTCGCTCACCTGTGTCGACGGCGAACTTCCCGTCGATGTAGTCGTGGCTCATCTGGCCGCTGGCGAGCCGGAACGGCTCCTCGCGGCGTTCGTAACCACGGGTGCGGATCAGATCGAACGCGGCGTGCCAGCTGTCCGGGCGTTCAGGCATGGTGCGATCGTATCGGTCCGGCACCGAGGAGGCGACCAGCGGTCATCCCTGGCGTGCGCGGCGGGCGAGTTCGACTGTGGCAGAGCGCAGTTCATCGGCTGAGTCGATCGGGTTGGCGTAACCGACCCGCGTGTAGGCGATACCGCGGGGGCACGTCACCCGCAGATCCATGCCGTAGCGGTCGAGATCGGTGCAGACGGCGGCGGTGGCGTCGGGGTAGCCGCCGAGGGCCCGGACCATCTCCACGAGTGAGTCCGCGTGGTCGGCGTTGAGATGGGCGATGGCCCCGGCTGCCGTGGGCCTGACGGCATCGGGTGAGGCCGCGGCGTAGTCCTGCCCGCTTGCCGAGTCCATGCGGCCGTACCCGCCGACCCAGCGCACACGGTCCACGCGCAGAACCCACAGGGTGAAGTCGCTGTAGTCGACGTAGTACTTGGCAGCGGGCACGGCGTCCAGGTGTGCCTGGCGGGCCGCATCGTGCGCGGCGCCGGCGGGCTTGTAGACCACACCGGCCAGAGTGATTCTGGCGTTGGCCAACGGGTCGGCGTCCGTCGCGGGCGCCACGATCGAGATGCTGGCGCGCTGATCGGCCGCGAGGTTGCGGCCGTGCTCGGCGAGGTTCGACACGCACAGCACCGGTGCTCCGCCGTCGAGGCCGTAGGTGACAAGCGACGCCCACGGATCACCGGTGGCGGTCAGCGTGGCGAGCGTGCCGGTGTTGGTCGACGCGGCGATGGTCCGCGCCTCCTCGGCGGCCGTCGGGCGGACGTCGTTGACGATGGGAGTCAGGGCCGGCGGAACCGACGGGGCATCGCCCGGGTCGCCGTGGTCACGGGATGCCACGTTCGAAACCATATCCCGATCCGATCCGCGGTCACCTTTTCACCGCCTGAAGTGGTTCTTTATGCCACAATCGGCTAACGGCCGACGGCCTGGAACGGACTGTCTGGCACCCGTCAAAACAGAAACGAGAGGGTTGTGCCGACCCCGACTCGACGCTTCGCGTTCAGCATCGGCGTGTTTGCCGCGGTGTTGATCTTGAGTGGCGCGGGTGCGGGTGTCGCGGTGGCTGAACCCGAGGATCCGGGTAACCCTCCCGGCTCCGGTCAATCCAGCGAACCCGGCGGTCCCGGCGAAACGCCACCGACGGAGCCGCCGGTGCCCGCGGTGAAGAGCCCACTGGGCCAACTTCGGGACCTCCTGCAGCGCCCGCGCGCCGTTTTTGGCAACGGACGGACACCGGGCCCACTGGTCCCGGAGTTCAGCGTCGGGGTTCCTCCGATCGCCGGCGTCGAACCCGGGTGGGTCGAGCCCAAACCCGGTGGTGAGCCGGTCGAGGGTGAGCCGGTGGAGGGCGAGCCCAAGGAGCCGTCACCCGTCGATCCGATCGTCGTCGACCCGCGAGTTGACCCGCCGGCGAAGAAGCCGTCCTGGCACACCGCGCGCGTGCAGCTGCCGTTCGTCTCGCCGTTCTCCGTCCCGCTGCCGACCCGTCCCGGCGCGCGGGCCACCCAGTTCTCGATCGATCTGTCCGACCCGTTCAAGGCGCTCACGTCGGTGACCACCACCCTCAACCAGGTCGGCACCCTGGTCACCGAGGCCATCGCCCCGTACAACCCGTTCCCACCCAAGCCGCCGGAGCCGACGCTGCGGATCACCGAGGAGACACCGGTCGCCGACGCCGGCGGCGGATACGTCGGCACAGGCCCGGCCAGCGGTGGTGGCGCGTCGAGTTCGGACCCGATGCCCCCGATGCCGGTGCTACAGGCGCCGATGGCGCTGCCGATGCCGATGCCGAGGATCGGGCCGCCACGCCCCGTCGAGCGGACGATCCCCGCCGGTGCCTCCCCACAGGTGATTGGCGCCGGATCCGCTGGTGTGCGGGCCGCGGAGATCAAGGGTTCGCTGACGCAGACCGGATTGGTGCCGACGAGCTCGGTAGCGCCGGCCAACACGATGTCGGCCGGATTGGGCAGACCCGGCAACACCGCACTGCGCCAGGGCTATCCGCAGTATCTGCGCAGCGCGCGCATCCCCGAAGTCGCCGTCATCGCCGTCCCCGGCCTCGCGGGACTGCTGGCACTGACGGCCAGTGGCGGCGTACTCGGCTACCGCCAGGCCAACTCCGGTCGCTATCTGCGCGCCGACGCCGCCCGCTTCCTGCAGTGACCGCACCGCGAGCGTCGGGCCCGCCGTCGCAGCGTGATTCAACCGACGCGCCGGTGGGTAGCTTTGAAGACTGTGACCGTGGACTTCGCGAAGTGGCTGACCTCGCAGCGCTGGTACGCCGGTCGCGGACGTGAGCTGAGCGGTATCACCGAGGCGCTCTCGGTGCCGTTGAGTGACGGCTCCGACATCGAGACGGCAGCAGATCTCAAGCTGGTACTGCTCGACGCCGACTACACGAACGGCACGTCGGACCGCTATCAGGTGGTGACGCGCGCGGACGGTGACGTGCACGACGCGCTGTCGGACCCCGCCGCGGCGACGCATCTGCTGCAACTCGTCGACAGGTCCGCGGCGGTGGGTCCGCTGCGCTTCATCCCCGAACCCGATGTCGCACTACCCCTTGACGCGGTGCCGCGTGTCATGGGCGCCGAGCAGAGCAACACCAGCGTCGTCTTCGATGACGCGGCGATCCTCAAGGTGTTCCGCCGTGTCACCCCGGGCATCAACCCCGATATCGAACTCAACCGCGTCCTGGCCCGCGCGGGCAATCCGCATGTGGCTCGCCTGCTGGGGTCCATCGAGACCGACCTCGACGGTGAGCACTACGCGCTGGGCATGGTGACCGAGTTCGCCGCGGGCTCCACCGAGGGATGGGATATGGCCACATCGGACACGCGGAGCCTGCTCGCCGACGACGAATCTGACACTGCGGCCGAATCCGAGGCCGCCGCCGAGTTCTGCGAGGAGTCCTACCGCCTGGGCCAAGCCGTGGCATCCGTACACGAAACCCTGGCCGCCGCGCTGGGTACCGCGCGTGAACCGTTCCCCGTCGACGCCCTGGTGGCACGCCTACACGTCGTGGCCGGCCAGGTGCCCGCACTGCAACCGCACCGCGACCTCATCGAGGAGCGCTACCGCAAGCTCGCCGACGAGACCGTCATCGTGCAGCGGGTGCACGGTGACCTGCACCTCGGCCAGGTGCTCAGAACGCCACGGGGCTGGTTGGTCATCGACTTCGAGGGCGAACCCGGCCAGCCGCTGACCGAACGGCGCCACCCGGACTCGCCACTGCGCGATGTCGCCGGCGTACTTCGGTCCTATGACTATGCCGCCCATCAACGTCTCGTCGAACACGCGGCCGACAGCCGCATCGCGGCGCGCGCCAGGGATTGGGTGGACCGCAACTGCGCGTCGTTCTGTCGGGGCTATGCCGCAACATCGGGCGCTGATCCACGCGACTCCGCCGGTGTCCTCGCGGCGTACGAACTCGACAAGGCGACCTACGAGGCGGGCTACGAGGCCAGGTATCGGCCTGGCTGGCTGCCGATCCCGATGGCGTCGATCGTCAGACTCCTGGCCTGAGCCCGGGCGCCACCGCCCAACTCGCAGCAGCCTGGCGGGTCATTCACAGGTCGACGCAGGGTAGTGATGCGTGACTGGGCATGTGACGACAGCGCTGCTCACCCTCGGCACCGAGCCGCCCGCCGAACCAGTCGTGCCCACCCGATCCGCTCCCTCGTCGTGGCATCGGGTGGGTGTGGTGGCGCTGCTGGTCGGGACCGCCGTGCTCTATATGTGGCGAATCACGGTCAATGGCATGGCAAATCAGTTCTACGCGGCCGCCGCCTCGGCTGGCGCCACAAACTGGGAGGCACTGCTGTTCGGCTCCCTGGACCCGCAGAACTTCATCACCGTCGACAAGCCGCCGCTGTCGCAGTGGGTGATGGGACTGTCTGGTCAGCTGTTCGGGTTCAGTAGCGCGAGCATGCTGATTCCCGAGGCCCTGATGGCCGTCGGCGCCGTCGGGCTTCTCTACGCGGCCGTCGCCCGGGTCAGCGTGCCCTGGGCCGGGTTGCTCGCGGGTGCGGCGCTGGCGCTGACCCCGGTGGCTGCGTTGATGTTCCGGTTCAACAACCCCGATGCGGTGATGGTGCTGGCGATGACCGCGGCCGCGTACTGCACGGTGCGCGCTATCGACCGGCACGGCGCGCGGTGGCTGGCGTTGGCGGGCCTGGCGCTGGGTTGCGCGTTCCTGGCCAAGATGCTCGAGGGCGTCATGGTCGTGCCCGCGCTGGCTGCCGCGTATCTGCTCGCGGCACCGGTGCCACTGCGGACCCGGCTGGTGCACCTGCTGGGCGGTGCGGCTTCGTTCGCCGCCGCGGCGGGGTGGTTCGTGTTGCTGACGATGTGGTGGCCGGCGTCGTCGCGGCCGTACCTCGCCGGGTCGACCGACAACAGCTTCATGAACCTGGTGTTTGGCTACAACGGTGTCGCCCGAATCCTGGGCCGCAATCACGATGTGCCCACCGCTGGTCTCAGCAAGCCCGCCGCGATGAGTGTCTTCGGTGCCCAGTCCCAGGGCTGGTCCCGGTTGTTGAGCGGCGAGTTCGGCTATGAGATCGGCTGGCTGGTCCCCGCTGCGCTGCTGGCGGCCGTGCTGGTGATCATCGCCCGGGGACGCGCGCCCCGCACCGACCGAATCCGCGCAGTGACGGTGATATTCGGCGGCTGGCTGCTGGTCGATGGGCTGGTGCTGAGCTATATGCACGGAATGATCCACCCGTACTACAGCCTGTCGATCGCCCCGGCGGTCGCCGCCATGTTCGCGATCGGAGTGCAGCAATGCTGGGTGCGACGCGAGAATTGGTGGTATCGAGCCGGATTCGTGGTGCTAGTGCTCGGCACGGCGGTGTGGAGCTGGTGGGTCCTTGGCCGCAACGTGGGGTGGTTGCCCGGCCTGCGGTGGGCGGTGCTGGGGTTGACCGCCGCGGCGTCACTGGCGCTGATCGGCACGTTGGCTGCGCGGCGGCGGGGGTTCGCGGCGGCGCTCGCGGTGATAGCGGTGATGGGCGCCATGGCCGGTTCGGGGGCCTACACCATGGCGACTGTCGGTGCGGCGCACCAGGGTGGGGGACCTTCGGTGGGCCCGCCGCGCCCCGGTCATGTCACAACATTCGCCCGCGGTGTCAACAGCGCGCCGTTGGAGTCGATGCTGAGGGCCACCCACACCCCGTGGTCGGCCGCAGTCGATCGATCATCAAACGCTGCGGCACTGGAACTGTCATCGGATACCGCGGTCATGGCGATCGGTGGGTTCTCCGGGACCGATCCGGTGCCAACCCTGGCGCAGTTCCAGGACGACGTTGCCGCGCACCGGGTGTCGTACTACGTCTCGGCGAACACGATTGGCCGAGGCCCGGGGCGGACACCGCGCAGCCACGCCGATATCGCACGCTGGGTGGCGGCGAACTTTCCCGCCATGCAGGTCGGGAAGACGCTCGTGTGGGACCTGTCGAAGCCGAGCCGGTCAGCGCAACAGCAGCCGTAGCGGCGTCACGTCAGGCCCAGCGCGGCTCGGGCCTGCTCCGCATCCATCAGATCGTGTTGGGCAAGGGCCGCCAGTTCCGCTGCGCGAGTCACCAATTGAACGTTGCCCGATACCAGTTCATGCGCGGAGTACCGCAGCACGTCCTCCATACCGACTCGCACGTTGCCGCCCATCGCCATCGTGGTCATCAGCACCGGCAGGGTCGAGCGGCCGATGCCGGTGGCCGACCACGAGCAGCCCTGCGGCAGGGCGGCCTGGGCCGCCACCAGCGTGCGCGAATCGCCCGGCATGCCACCGGGTACCCCCATCACCAGATTGCAGTGCACCACACCCTGTTTCGGCGCGCCGAAGCGATCCAGCAGCCGATGCAGGGTGGCGATGTGGCCGAAGTCGAAACACTCGAACTCCGGCAGGATGCCACGCTCGAGCGCACCCTGGTACAGCTCCTCGATGAACGTCAGCGGGTTGGCGAACACCTCTGTCCCGAAGTTCACCGTGCCGCAGGTCAGCGAACACGACTCAGGCTCCAACTCGAGTACCCGCAGCCGCGATTCGAACGGGTCGCGCACACTGCCGCCGGTCGACAGCTGCACGATCAGGCCTGTCTTTTCCCGTACCCCGGCCACGATCTCCGCCAACACGGCGTGGTCCAGTGTCGACTGCCCGTCGCGATCACGGCCGTGGATGTGGATCAGCGCAGCGCCGGCCTGCTCGCAGGCGACCGCCTCTGCCACGATCTGTTCGGGCTGTAGCGGTATGTGTGGATTGTCCTGTGGGCCGGATTCGGCGCCGGTTGGCGCCACGGTGATGAACAGAGCGCTCACCTGTCGGATCCCGGTACGACGAGCACCGCGACCGCACTGGTCACCAGCTTCTTCTCGGCCAGGCAGATCGCGCCGGACTCGCGGTGTGTCGGGTCCGCGCGTGAGGTCACATGTGCCTCGAGTTCAAGGCGTCGGCTGCGCCTGCCCACTGAGGCAATTCGCCCGGTGACCTCCAGTAGATCGCCGGCCAGCACCGGTGCGTGGAAGTCGACGACCTCGTAACCGGCCAGCAGGCCCTCGTCGCCCTCGGTGAGAATGCTGAGCTCGGTGGCCACCTCACCGAAGATTCGCATCACGAAGGCGCCGTCGACGAGGCCGCCTGCGTAGTGCGCGTCGCCGTGCGAGACATACCTGCGGTGGACTATCTGGGTCATCTCATTCCCTTGCTGATCGTTCGGGCGGGCAGGTGAAGGTCGAAGAAGCTGCGAACGGCCGGATCGGTGCGCACGATCTGCAGCGCCAACTCCGCGTGACCGGGCACGTAACCGGACCCGATGAACAGGTCGAGATCCCGGCACAGCGCCTCGGCGCCCAGTGCCACGGCCGGGAAACTGGTTGCCATCGAGAAGTAGAGGACGGCGCCGCCCTCGCGGGTCGCCAGTAGGGCAGCGTGCTCACACCCCGGGGCGTTGACGCACACGAATGTCACATCGGCCGGCCCCGAATGCTCGTCGAGTGCCCTGCGTACGCCGACCGGATCGGTGGCATCGGCCACCAGGACGGTGTCGAACAACGCCAACTCGCGGAGCCGCTCGGCCTCGCCCACCGAGGGCACCACGCACACCGCCTGCACTCCGCGCCGACGTGCGACCGCCGCCGAGAGCACCGCGCTCTTGCCGCCGCCGAGCAGGAGCAGTTGTCGGACCGGACCGGAGTCGAGCGGCCGCGACAGGATGCGCTCGGCCTGCGCCGGGGCGCCGCAGACATCGAGGACCGCCAGCGCCAGTTCCTGCGGCAGGTCATCGGGCAGTGCGCTGATCATCCGAGGTGCGGCGACGATCGCCCGCGCTGACAGCGGGACCACCTCTGATTTGGTGTCCCACCGCTCGAGTGTGTCGCGGATCTCGAGAGGCGTTGCGGTCAGCGAGATCAGCGTGGCGACCCGATCGCCGACGCGATAGGGCGCGCATGTCGCTGCGTCGGCGACCGCGCTCACCCGGCCGACCAGCATGCCGCCCGAGCCGGTACGCGGGTTGGCCATCTTGCCGGTTGTGGCGACGATGGCGAGAACCTCGGCCCGTATCCGTTGGGCGTCGTGCCCGTGCACTTCGGTGAGGTCCCGGTAGCTGGCCGAGTCGAGGTTCAGATAGGAGACGTCGATCTCGATCTCACTGGCCGCCAAAGGGCCTGCAGTGGACAACTTCTCGGCGGCCTGCGGCAGGACGCCGGAGGGAGCCAGCACCCGCGCCGTCCCGATCGACATATCGGAGGAGTGCTTCACTGAGACCTCTTCCGCGGCTTGGCCGCACCGAGCGCGTTGAGGCACAACTCGGTGTAGATGGCGGTGAGGTCGGCCAGTTCGAGCCTGCCGTCTGGGCGATACCAATGCGCGACACCGGTGCACATCTCGAGCAGCGCCTTCGTCGCGACCGCGACGTCGACAACCGTGAACTGTCCGGCCTTGCGGCCGGCGGCAATGGTCTTGGCCCACAGCGCTTCGTAGTCATCGCGGAACGTCACAATCGACTCGCGACTCTCGTCGGTCAGGGCGCGTAGTTCGATGTCGCTGACGATGCACTGCAGGCGTTGACTGGTGTGGATCCGGACATGGACTTCGACCAGCGCGGCCACGCGGTCGACCGCACTGACCTTGCCCTGCAACGCGATCTCGGCATCGCGGAGCAGCGTGAGGATGTTCTCCGTCAGGATCTCGACGAGCAGGTCGTCCTTGGTCTTCATGTAGTGGTAGAGCGTGGCCAGCGAAACTCCGGCCTCCTCGGCGATCCGGCGGATCCCCGTGCCGTTGAACCCGACGGTGCTGAAGAGTTCGAGTGCCGCCCCGCGGATCTCCTGGCGAGCCGATTCTGAGCCGGTCCCGGACATCTCAGCCTCCTTCGCAAAGTTGAGCCGATCGATCGATCTGGGTTTGAAGCATACAACTAGCGCACCGTGGAACGTCAACGTTGTCGACCAACTGCAGTACGGGAGCCGTTCTGCCACATAGAAGGTGTGTTTGCCTAGGTCCCTTCTGACGCTCGGGGTGACCCACGTAACAACTAAGCGTTGCGCTCGTTCGATCGATCGATTACCGTCCGCTAGGCAAACCGGATCCAGTCGGTGGCGTCCCGCCGTCCGCGAAACCACAGGAGAGCTCGTGAAGATCAAGATGGCGGCCGCCGCGCTTGCGGTCGGCGCACTTTCCCTGACCTCGGCGTGTAGCACTGTCGAGGAGGCGGAAGGGGAGTCCCCGGGCGCCCCGGTGCAGAAGGTGGCCGAGATCGCCCCCGACAGTCTGGTGCGCAACGGCTACCTCACCACCTGCATGGACATGCCGTATCAGCCGTTTCAGTACTTCGACGAGGCCGGCGAGCCCGAGGGCGTCGATATCGACCTGGTGACCGAGGTGGCTGCCCGGCTGGGCCTCAAGCCGAACTTTCAGAACTCGGTCTTCGACACTGTCATCGCCGCGCTCAAGGGCGGCAAGTGCGACGTCATCTGGGCCGACCAGTACGTGACCCCCGAGCGCGTCAACCAGCTCGACATGGTCGCCTACTGGAAGGCGGCCGAGGTGGTCGTGGTGCCTGAGGGCAACCCCAAGGGAGTCGGCACCAAGGATCAGCTGTGCGGAGTCAAGGTGGCCGGGCAGAAGGGCGGCGCGGATGTCGACGCGCTCGAGAAGCTCAGCGCCGCCTGCATCGCCAAGGGTGAGCCTCCGGTCAACATCCTCCAGTTCCCGCGCAGCCCAGATGCATACCAGGCGTTGGCCTCTGGTCAAGTTGACGCCTGGATGACCGAGGAGGTTGCTGCCCTTCTGCTCAAGCAGGAGCGCAACGCCAAGGTCGAGTTCACCGACACCTTCCCGCTCGGCGACGGCGATCTTGCCGGCCTCACCGGCTTCTCGTTCCGGCCCGACGACCCGGCCATGCAGGACCCGGTGATGAAGGCAGTGCAGTCAATGGTCGAGGACGGCACGTGGAAGAAGATCTGGGAGAAGTGGGGTCTGTCCGACATCAGCATCGACCCCAAGCTCGTCTGACGTATCCCGGTGACGGCGGGGCGGCCGCGAACCGCCCCGCCATGGAAAGGCTTTCATGGAGACCCAGCTGATGGCGGCTGCCGCCAACACATACCCGTTCGACTGGCCTGCGTTCTGGGACTACCTCATTCATCCCAGCAGTCTCGTCGTCAAAGGCCTTGTGCTCACGGTGGTTATCGCCATCGTCTCCCAGATTCTGGGCGTGCTGATCGGGCTGGTTGCCGCCCTCGGTCGGGAAAGCCGGTTCGGCGCGGTCCGCTGGCTCTCGGCCGGCTACATCGGCCTGTTCCGCGGAACACCGTTCCTGGTGCAGGTATCCATCATCTTCTTCGCCGGCTTTCCGTTCTTCGGGCTGTCCATCTTCGGTGGATACCGCTGGGATGACGTGCGGCTTCTCGGCTTCGTCATTCTGGGTCGCATCCTGGCCGGCATCTTCGCCCTTTCGCTCAACGAGGGCGCCTACATGGCCGAGATCATCCGCTCCGGCATCGGTTCCGTCGATGTCGGTCAGGTTGAAGCCGCGCACGCTATCGGTATGACCCACCGGCAGACCATGCGTCGCATCGTGCTGCCGCAGGCGGCGCGCACCATCGTGCCGCCACTGGGCAACCAGTTCAACCTGATGCTCAAGAACACCTCGCTGCTGTCGGTCATCAGCGTCATCGAGCTCTACACCGCAGCGGCCATCATCCAGGGCCAGACCTTCCAGCCGTTCGAGGTCTTCGGAGCGGTGGCCATCTACTACCTGGGGCTGACTGTGGTGTGGACGGTCATCCAGGGCCGGATCGAACGTCGGATCAGTCCCGACAAGCAGCGGCGCAAGGTGAAGCGCCGCTCGGCTATCCCTGCGTCAGTCGGAAGTGAGGCGGCATGACCAGCGAGCAAGCGATCAGCCTGATCGAGGTAACCGGGGTCTCTAAGTGGTTCGGCGACAAGCAGATCCTGCATGACGTCGACCTGTCCGTCGCACGCGGCGAGGTCGTCGTGCTGATCGGCCCCTCCGGGTCGGGCAAGACCACGCTGCTGCGGTGCATCAACCATCTCGAGGCGCCCGAGCGCGGTGAGGTGCGGCTCGATGGGACGCCGATCGGGACCCGGCAGGTCAACGGCACCGTCAAACCGCTGCGCAACGCCGAGCTCGCCCGCCAACGCGCGCACGTCGGCATGGTGTTCCAGCGCTTCAACCTGTTCAGTCATCGCACCGCGATGCAGAACATCACCGACGGCATGGTCCATGTCGCGCGGGTACCCAAGGCCGACGCCGAGGTGACCGCCCGGGAGCTGCTGGCCCAGGTCGGTCTGCCGGACAAGGCGGACTCCTACCCGCGCCAGCTCTCCGGCGGCCAGCAGCAACGCATTGCGATCGCCCGCGCACTCGGTATGAAACCCCGGGCGATTCTGTTCGACGAACCGACGAGCGCGCTCGACCCCGAGACCGTTGGCGATGTGCTCGACGTGATGAAACAGTTGGCACTGGCCGGTATGACCATGGTGATCGCGACTCACGAAATGGGGTTCGCTCGCGACGTGGCGGACCGAGTGGTGATGATGGACGCCGGCCGCATCGTCGAGTCGGGACCACCGGCACAGTTCTTCGCCCAGCCGTCCTCGGAGCGCACCAGGGCGTTTCTCGCCAGGGTGAGGTGATGGCCAACCCGCCGGAATCCCCGGCCGCAGAGGTGATGACGGTACTCGGACCGGTCCGCGCGGACCGGCTCGGAGTGGTGCTGCCGCATGAGCACCTGTTCTGTAACACGCTGCGGGAGTACCGTTCCGACGGACTGCTCGACGACCTCGAACTCGCCGTGCGGGAGTTGCGGCGGTTCAAGGCGGCGGGCGGCGGCACCGTGGTCGAGCTGACCTGCCCGACCTTCGGCCGACGTCCCGATCTGCTCCGCGAGGCCTCGGACGCCACCGGTGTGCACATCGTGATGGGGTGCGGGCACTACCGCGACCCCTACCTTGCCGACGCCGACCTGGACCGGCGCACCGTCGCGCAGATCGGCGCGGACCTCGTTGCGGAGTTCACCGAAGGCGTCGACGGGGTTCGGCCGGGCATCATCGGCGAGGTTGGCGCCGACGCGGGCTGGGTCTCCGCACTCGAGGAGCGTGCCCTGCGCGCCGCGGCGTGGGCGCAGGCCCGCACCGGCGCGACCATCAGCCTGCACGCCGCGCGCTGGCCCGTCGGCCGCGACATTCTGAACATCCTGGCCGAATGCGGTGTGCCGATGGAGCGGGTGGTGGTCGGTCACCTCGACACCGTCAACGACCCGCAATTCCACCTCGAGGTCGTCCGGCGGGGCTGCTGGGCCGAGTTCGACGGATTCACCACCGACGTTCCCTACGACACCGAGCGGATCGCCGGCTACGTCGCCCGTCTGGTGGAGGCCGGACATCACGCCCGCGTGTTGCTCTCGCATGACCTGTTCCGGCTCAGCCACTTCCACTCCTACGGCGGGGTCGGTCTCACCCATCTTCTCGACGAGGTGCCGCAGGTGTTGCGTGCGCACGGCGTGGCGGATGACATCGTGTCGGCGATGCTGACCACCAACCCGCAACGGGCCCTGTCCGGGATGAGCTAGGTGTCGGTCCATGGACCGACTGATTCTGTGTGGGTTCCGGGTACCAGGATCGCGGACTGCGCCGGGATCCACGCCATGCCGTCGTCGGAGGAGATTGTGAGCTGAACACGGTGTTGCGGGTGATCAACAGCTTGACCAGGCAACAGAGGTTGGGCCGGAGTGCCTGCGGCGAGGTCGACTTCGCACGCTTGGCCTCCGAACATGCCGATGCTGCGGGCCGATGGTTGTTGCACACGAAGCGGTGATTTCTTCATCGAACCTTCGCAGAATCACTACCCGAGCCGCACTAGGCCGGGGCATGCTCAGAGTTGAGGTGCCAAACCCGGGATAACAGCCGCTGTTGGAGCACTGGAGAGGCCAGTGCTGTTCCGCCCTTGCTGATCGTGTGCCGTCCGCGGGAAGCATAGGAATCGTCGGCACCGTGGTCATTGGGGGTGCCGTGTCAAATGAACCAAACCACCGTTCTCGAGGTGGGTGGCCTCAGTTGGACGAGTTCGACGGCGGCCATCGAGGCCACACTTCTCCGTCGACCGGGTGTCATTGCCGTTGAGGCCAACGCCGTCAATCAGACCGCCACCGTCACTTACGATCCCGGCCGCACATCGGTGGTGGAACTGTCGAAATGGTTACGGGACTGCGGCTTTCACTGCGCTGGCCGGTCGGTGCCCGCCCACGTGTGTGACCCGATGTCTGAGCCATCCATTGCGCATGAGACCTCAACTGGACGATCCCCGCAGGAAACAATGGGCCATGGCGGCGGGCATGCAGGAATGTCGATGGACGCGATGGTCCGCGACATGCGCAACCGGTTCTTGGTCGCGCTGGTGTTGTCGATCCCGATCATGCTGTGGTCTCCGATGGGGCGCGACATGTTCGGGTTCACGGTGCCGGCGCCATTCGGGCTGCGCGATGATGTGTTCACCCTGCTGCTGAGCCTGCCGGTGATCTTCTATTCGGCGTGGATATTCTTCGACGGCGCCTACCGGGCACTGAAGGCGCGGACGCTGGACATGATGGTGCTCGTCGCCGTCGCGGTGGGCGCTGGCTGGGTCTATAGCGTTGGTGTGACACTGACCGGCGGTGGCGAGGTCTTCTATGAGGCCGCCACCGTGTTGACCACGTTCGTGCTGCTGGGTCACTGGTTCGAGATGCGCGCCCGCGGCGGCGCCAACGATGCCATCCGTACCCTGCTGGAACTGGCACCTCCAATGGCGGAGGTGCTGCGCGACGGCGAGCCGGTCGAGATTCCGACTGCGCAGGTCGTGGCAGGGGATCTGCTGCTGATCCGCCCAGGCGCAAAGATCCCGGTCGACGGCATCGTCGCGGACGGCGACTCCGAGGTAGACGAATCGATGGTCACCGGTGAGAGCTTGCCGGTGACGAAGGCTGCCGGTTCGACAGTTATCGGTGCGTCAATCAACACCACCGGAACGCTTCGCGTTCGCGTGACCAAGGTCGGTTCCGACACCGTGCTGGCCCAGATCGTGTCCCTTGTGCAGGAAGCTCAGAATTCGAAGGCCCCAGGGCAGAGATTCGCTGACCGGGCCGCATTCTGGCTGGTCCTGGTCGCACTAATCGGCGGCACGGCCACGTTCCTGGTCTGGTGGCTTGTTGGTGCGGGTGTGCAGTCTGCGCTGCTGTTCTCGATCACGGTCGTGGTCATCACCTGTCCTGACGCGCTGGGCCTGGCTACTCCGACCGCGATCATGGTCGGCACCGGGCTGGGCGCAAAGCGTGGGGTTCTGTTCAAGAACGCCACCGCACTCGAAACCTCGGCTCGCATCGACACCGTGGTGATGGACAAGACCGGCACCTTGACCAAGGGGCAGCCCGAGGTCACCGATGTTGTCGTCGCATCGATCGGCGAGGACGAGATGCTCGCGCTTGTCGCGTCGGTCGAACGCGAATCCGAGCACCCGCTGGCCGGTGCGATCGTGCGCTACGCAGCTGCCCGCGCGGTTCCGAAGCTGCCGCTGGTCGGGTTCCGCAATGTGCCCGGGCATGGTGCTACCGCCGACGTGCAGGGCCGCCACGTCGCGGTCGGCAACCGCAAACTAATGATCGCCGAGAACGTGGACTTCGGACCTCTGATGGAGCGGCGTGACGAGCTGGCCTCGAGTGGCCGGACCGCGGTGCTGGTGGCCGTCGACGGCCAAGGCGTGGGGGTCATCGCTCTCGCCGATGCCGTCAGGGATACCTCGGCAGAAGCGGTATCGGCACTGCAGGACCTCGACGTCGAGGTGGTCATGCTCAGTGGCGACAACGAGGCAACCGCCCACCGCATTGCGCAACAGCTCGGTATTGACATCGTCATCGCCGAGGTACTGCCCGGCGACAAGGCGAGCAAGATCGCCGGGCTACAGCGGTCGGGCAAGAAGGTCGCGATGGTCGGTGACGGCGTCAACGACGCCCCAGCGCTGGCGCAAGCAGACCTGGGAATTGCGATAGGCGCGGGCACCGACGTGGCGATTGAAACCGCGGAGCTAGTGCTAATGCGCTCGGATCCTCTCGACGTGGCAGCCGCACTCCGCATCGGCCGGGGGACTCTGCGCAAGATGCGTCAGAACCTCGGATGGGCGGTCGGCTACAACGTCATCGCCCTGCCGATCGCGGCCGGTGCTCTTCAGCCGTCGCTGGGATTGGTGCTGCGTCCAGAGATCGCCGCCCTGTCGATGTCGGGCTCCAGCCTCATCGTGGCCGTCAACGCCCTGATGCTTAAACGACTTCAGCTGCCCACCGCAAGCACAACAAGGCGGGAAGGCTCACGGGAAGTCGGGAGTGGGCGAAGGGACGCTCAATGAAGAAGTCAAGCCGCTGTCTTCATGGTTCAGGTCAGTCGGATTGTCAGGTGCGTCGTCGTGCCAGACGATGGCGCCGGGATCGGCCGTTTGCGCACCCCTTGGTTGTGTTGAGCACCTTCGCACCCGACGAACTCCCTAACGACGGCAACTGCATTGAGTTGAGGGCTCGACCCGAACGAATCAGCGCACCAGGCGCCGTAGCAGCGTCGAGGCGGCGACAACCCCGATTCCGGCGGCGACGATCAGCACCGCGACGTCGAGCAGCGTGTTGCCCGGCGTGCCGATGAGAAGCGCCCGCAGCGCGTTTACCTCGTAGCTCAAGGGATTGATCGCTGACAGCCAGCGCAACCACTGCGGCATCACATCGACGGGGTAGAGCGCGTTGGAGGCGAAGAACAGCGGCATGGTGATGGCCTGACCGATGCCCATCAACCGGTCACGGTTGCGCACCAGACCAGCCAGCGTCATGGACAGGCACGCGAAGAACGCGGACCCCAGCACCACGACCCCCATCGCGGCCAGGATTCGGAGCGGGTTGGCGGTGAGGTGAATACCCATCAGATAGGCGATCACCAGCACCCCGACCACCTGAGCCACCGACCGCACGCCCGCCGCGAACGACTTGCCGGTGATCAGCGCGGATGCGGGCGCGGGCGTCACCATCAGCTTGGCCAGGATGCCGGCGTCGCGGTCCCACACGATCTGAATGCCGTAGAAGATCGAGATGAAGAGCGCCGACTGCGCGATGATGCCCGGCGCCAGGAACGCCAGGTACGGCACACCGCCGGTGTCGATGACGTCGAGACGCGAGAACGTCTGCCCGAATATCAGCAGCCACAGCGCGGGCTGCACCATCCGGGTGAGCAGCTCGCTGCGGTCGTGACGCAGCTTCTGCAGTTCGACGAGCGCGAACGCGTTCATCCGCCGCAGCAGGCCGGGGACGCGCCGCACTCCGCGGGGTGCCCGGATCAGGTCGACGGGAGTGGTGCTCTCAACTGACACGGCGGGCCGTCCTTCTGCTGGAGCGGATCTCACGCAGTCCCTTGCGCGCGGCGTCCTCGGACAGGTCCGATCCCGCGTGGTGCCGGAACACGTCCTCCAGGCTCACGGTGGGTGAGGCCTCCGACACCAGCTCGGCCTTGAGATCGGCGGGGGTGCCGACGGCCTGGAGCACGCCGCGGTGCATGAGCGCGACCCGGTCGCACAGCGCGTCGGCCTCCTCCATGTAGTGCGTGGTGAGCAGGACCGTCATGCCGAACTCGTCCTGCATCCGCGCCACCTGCGACCAGACACTGTCGCGGGCAATGGGATCCAGGCCAACGGTGGGTTCGTCGAGCAGCAGCAGCGAGGGCCGGTTCACCAGTGCCTGCGCCAACTCCAGCCGTCGGACCATCCCGCCGGAGTAGGTGCCCGCGAGGTTGTCGGCGACGTCGAGGAGCTGCATCGCATCGAGGGCCTCGTCGACACGGGCGCGGAGCTGTTTGCGCGGTACGTCGTAGAGGCGCGCGAAGAGGTCGACGTTCTGCCGTCCGGTCAGTGCCGATTCGATCGAGAGCTGTTGGGGCACATAGCCGATATTGTGTCTGATATCCATGGTGTCGCGGCGCGCGTCCAGCCCGAAGATGCTCACCTCACCCTCCTGCACGGGGGTGAGGGTGGTCAACCCGCGGACCAGGGTGGTCTTGCCCGCGCCGTTGGGGCCGAGCAGCCCCATGGTCTCCCCGATGTGGACCTGCAGGCTGACGTCGTCGACGGCGGTGAAGTCGCCGTAGCGGTGGGTCAGGTGCCGGCAGTGGACCGCGGCGGGCCGCGAATTGGGTACCGCGGCGGGCCGCGAATTGGGTACCGCGGGTGTCATGAAACCTCCTCGCGCAGTAGCTCGGTGAGCGTGGCCAGCACGGCCAGGCCCTCGGTCAGGTGATCGATCGCGTCTGCGTCGAGGCGATCCAATGCGGCGGCGAGGGCGGCGCGGCGTGCGGCGCGGGACTCGTCGGCGATGCGCTGTGAGGACTCGGTCAGGGCCAGCCTGCCGACGCGCCGGTCGTCGGGGTCGACGGTGCGGTCGAGGAGGCCATCGGCGCACAGCCGCGAAACCAGGGTCGAGGCGGTGTTGGGGGCCAAACCGAGTTCGGTCGCGGCCTCGCGCACCGAGATGCCGGGCCGGCGTCCGATCAGGCGCAGGAGTTCGGCCTGGGACTCGGGCAGTCCGGTGCCGATGGCCGGCCCCGCCGAGCGGCGAACCTGACGGCGGAACCGGCCCACGGTGCCGAACAGTTCGGCGGCGAGATCGGCGCGGGTGCCCATGCCAGAACAATACCTCTGTTGCAGAGGTAAATATTGTTGGGTGCCGAATTGCGAGTGTGGACTGTTTCTTTCTGGCAGAAGTCGGGCAACATGGGCGTATGAGCACAGACGGCTTCGACGACAACCCACTGTCGACGTCCGAGTCGCTCGACTCCGACGAGATTCGCAACGACGACGGCGACGAGGTGGTGGACGCGCCGCAGAACTGGATCGAGCCGAAGGACGACGAGACGCTGGCCGAACGCCTCTCCGACGAGGAGCCCGACATCAGCCCCGACGGCGACGATCAGCCGTCCAGCGACGCGCACGACTCAGATCTGGGTGGTGGGCTGGACCTGGTCAGCGACGTCGACATCGACCGACTCGACCCCGAGCAGCACGGCCGTGACCGCGGGCAGATCGACGGCACACCCGAGGACGGCGACTCGTTCTTCGACGTCGTCTCCTAGTGGTGGGTCGTCTCCTGGTCCCGCAACGTCACTCCGCGGGCGCCACGGCCTGCAACACGACGGTGCTGCGGGCCTCAACCGTCAGACTCGCACCCGCTGCGGCCGTGGCATCGGGTGCCGGCTCCGGGCCGCCGGTCTGGAGGACGACCTGCCAGGCCTCGCCGAACGCGGCCGGCGGCAGGGTGAACTCGATGTCCTCGTAGTGGGCGTTGAAGCACAGCAGGAACGAGTCGTCGATGACCCGCTGGCCGCGCACGTCGCGGTCCGGGATGCCCTGGCCGTTGAGGTAGACCGCCACCGACTTGGCGAATCCCGAACCCCAGTCGTCGCCCGTCATCTCGTCGCCGTCGGGCGCGAACCACGCGATATCGGGCTGCCCGGCCTCACCCCGCCTGCCGACGGGCTTGCCGCTGAAGAACCGGCGGCGACGGAACACCGGGTGCGCCGCGCGTAGTGCCGAGGCCGCCCGTGCGAAGTCGAGAAGTTCGGCGTCGGCGTTGGCCCAGTCGATCCAGGTGATCTCGTTGTCCTGGCAGTAGCCGTTGTTGTTACCGCCCTGCGTGCGCCCGAGTTCGTCACCGTGGCAGATCATCGGAACGCCCTGAGACAGAAGCAGAGTCGCCAGGAAGTTGCGTTCCTGCCGGGACCGCAGTGCGAGGATCTCCTTATCGTCGGTTGGGCCCTCGACGCCGCAGTTCCACGACCTGTTGTGGCTCTCCCCGTCGTTGTTGCCCTCGCCGTTGGCCTCGTTGTGCTTCTCGTTGTAGGACACCAGATCGCGCAGCGTGAACCCGTCGTGTGCGATGACGAAGTTGATCGACGCGACCGGTCGCCTGCCGGTGTGCTCGTACAGGTCGGCCGAACCCGTGAGGCGGTAGGCGAACTCGTCGAGGGTGGCGGGCTCGCCACGCCAGAAGTCGCGCACGGTGTCGCGGTACTTGCCGTTCCACTCGGTCCACTGCGGCGGGAAGTTGCCCACCTGGTAGCCGCCGGGGCCGACGTCCCACGGTTCGGCGATGAGCTTCACCTGGCTGACCGTCGGATCCTGTTGCACGAGTTCGAAGAACGTCGACAGCTTGTCCACGTCGTAGAACTCCCGGGCGAGGGTGGACGCCAGGTCGAAGCGGAACCCGTCGACGTGCATCTCGGTGACCCAGTAGCGCAGCGAGTCCATGATCAGCTGAAGTGAGTGCGGGTGACCGACATTGAGGCTGTTACCGGTGCCGGTGTAATCCATGTAGTACCGCTTGTCATCGTCGACGAGTCGGTAGTAGGCCGCGTTGTCGATGCCCCGCATGGACAGCGTCGGGCCCAGGTGGTTGCCCTCGGCGGTGTGGTTGTAGACCACGTCGAGGATCACCTCGATATCGGCCTCGTGCAGCGCGCGGACCATGGCCTTGAACTCCTGCACCTGACCGCCGGGGGTGGCGCTGCTGCCGTACTTGTGATCGGGTGCGAAGAACCCGATCGTGTTGTAGCCCCAGTAGTTCGACAGGCCCTTCTCGATCAGGGTTGAGTCGTTGGCGAAATGATGGATCGGCATCAGCTCGATGGCGTTGACGCCCAACGACTTCAGGTGCTCGATGATGACGGGGTGCGCCACCGCCGCGTACGTGCCGCGGATCTGCTCGGGGATGTCGGGATGAGTCTGAGTCAGCCCCTTGACGTGGGCCTCGTAGATGACGGTGTCGGCGTACTCGTGGTGCGGCGGGTGGTCGGTGCCCCAGTCGAAGAACGGGTTGATCACGACCGACTTCGGCATGTCGGCGGCCGAGTCGTCGTCGTTGCGGCTGTTCTCGTCGCCGAAGGTGTAGCCGAACAGTGACTGGTTCCAGGTGAACGTGCCGTCGATGGCCTTGGAGTAGGGGTCGAGCAACAGCTTGTTCGGGTTGCAGCGGTGACCGTTGTCGGGGTCGTAGGGTCCGTACACCCGGTAGCCGTACCGCTGCCCCGGCTCGATGGTGGGCACGAAACCGTGCCACACGAAACCGTCGACCTCGGGAAGCGCGATCCTGCTCTCGGTGCCGTCCGCGTCGAACAGGCACAGCTCAACACGCTCGGCCACCTCGCTGAAGACCGCGAAGTTGGTGCCTGATCCGTCGTACGTCGCGCCCAGCGGATAGGCCTTGCCGCGCCAGATCTCCTGTGGAACGGCGTTGGAACTCGAGGCTTCGGACAAGGGCAACCCTTCTGGCTGTTTCACTTGATGCGACTATGGCGACGATACGGCGCACCGGGGTGCGAGGGCACGCTGGGCGAGTTGTTCGGACTGGAGGGGAGTCGCTTGCGCGCACCTGCTGAACTGCCCGTTTACCGCACATTGCAAACCAACGTGCAGGCCGGTGTGGCTACTGTCACGCTGAATCGGCCCGCGCGGCGCAACGCGTTCGGTGACGGTATGCGCCAGGAGCTGGCCGATGCGTACACCAGGCTCGATGCCGATGACAGCGTTCGCGTTCTGGTCCTCACGGGGGCCCCACCCGCATTCTGCGCGGGCGCTGACCTCGCCGGGGGCGAGGACACCTTCGCGGGCACCGGCCCAGGCTTCACCGCCGCGGGTGTCGCGGTGCCCGCCTGGACGCTGAGCAAGCCCGTCATCGCCGCGGTCAACGGCCACGCCCTCGGGCTTGGGCTCACCCTGGCGCTGCAGTGCGATATCCGACTGTTCGCCGCCGACGCGAAGTACGGCGTGGTGCAGGTCCGCCGCGGGGTGGTCGGCGACGCGTACTCGCACTGGGTGCTGCCGCGCCTGGTCGGGATCGCGAACGCCGCGGAGATCCTGCTGACGGGCGCGACGTTCGACGGGCACCGCGCCGTGGCGCTGGGGCTGGGAAGCCGGGTGCTGCCCGCCGACGAGGTGCTGCCCGCGGCCCTGGAGATCGCCACCGACATCGCCACCAATACCGCGCCGATGTCGGTGGCGGCGAGCAAGCGGCTGCTGTGGGACTCGTTCGACCTCGACTCCGCCGCGGTCGGGGAACGGGAGACGGCCATCCATCGCGTACTCATGGCCCATGACGACGCCCGCGAGGGCGTGCGGGCGTTCCAGGCCGGTCGTCCACCGCAGTGGTCCGGGCGGCCCGTCGACCCGACACGGCACTAGGGATACGCTGGCCGGTGCAGCTGGTTTGTCGTCGTCCTCGGACGGCGACATCGCAAGAGGGAACCCGGTGAGAATCCGGGACTGTCCCGCAGCGGTATGCAGGAACGACCGCCGTCATCAGCACTGGTCCGCAAGGGCTGGGAAGCGACGGCCAGTAGGTGCACGAACATCGTGCGCGCCTGTGAGTCCGAAGACCTGCCAGCCGTACCGGACGCGCCGCGTTCGGTGGATCATCGCCTCGTGGAATGGGCAGTGGCCGAAGCGGTTACTCCAGTGGAATGATCGCGCTCGGTTCGACGTCTCTTGGTGATATCCATCCGTCTCGTCAAGAGGACGTCGCATGACCACAGCTAGACCGTTCACCGCCACCATCACCGGCTCGCCGCGGATCGGCCCCAACCGGGAACTCAAGCGTGCCGTCGAGAGGTACTGGGCGGGCCGCATCGAACGAGCCGAACTCGAGGACCTTGCCGCGAACCTGCGGGCCGACACCTGGCAGTCGCTTGTCGCCGCGGGCCTGGACTCGGTTCCGGTGAACACCTTCTCCTACTACGACCAGGTGCTCGATACCGCCGTGCTGGTCGGCGCCCTGCCAGAGCGTGTGGCCGGTATCGGTGCCGATTCCAGCGATCTGGACCGCTACTTCGCCGCCGCGCGGGGAAACGACGACGTCGCGCCGCTCGAGATGACCAAGTGGTTCGACACCAACTACCACTACCTGGTGCCCGAGATCGGCCCGAGGACGCGGTTCGCACTCAATCCCCTCAAGCTCCTCGGTGAGCTGGAAGAGGCACGCGCACTGGACATTCCGGCCAGGCCGGTGATCGTCGGACCCATCACGTTCCTCGCGCTGTCCAAGGCGGTCGACGGGGCGGGTGCGCCCATCGCACGCCTCGACGACCTGCTCGCCGTCTACGCCGAGTTGCTTGAGGTCCTCGTGGACGAGGGTGTGCAGTGGGTGCAGTTCGATGAGCCCGTCCTGGTGACCGACATGCTGGACAACGCGGGCGAGTTGGCCGAGCGCACCTACGGGCTGCTCGCAGGCCTGGCCAAACGGCCCGCAGTGTTCGTGGCCACCTACTTCGGCGAACTGGCCGATGCGCTGCCCGCTCTGGCGCGGACGCCCGTTGAGGCCATCGGCGTCGACCTGGTCGCGGGCGGCGCATCGGCAGTGGCCGCTGTCCCGGAGTTGGCGGGCAAGACCGTCGTCGCCGGGATCGTCGACGGCCGCAACGTCTGGCGCACCGATCTGGAGGCGGCGCTGGGCACGCTGGCCACGATCGTGGGATCGGCGGGTGCAGTGGCGGTTTCGACGTCCTGCTCAACGCTGCACGTGCCGTACACACTGGACGCGGAGCCCGGGCTCGAGCCCGCGCTGCGCAGTTGGTTGGCGTTCGGCGCCGAGAAGGTGACCGAAGTGGTCGCGCTGGCGCGCGGTCTGAGGGACGGGCGGGACGCCATCGCCGCCGAGGTCGCCGCATCGAACGCGGCCATCGCCTCACGTCGTGCCGACCCGCGCCTGTCCAACGAGCGGATCCGTGCCCGTATCGCCGCGATCGCCGCATCCGGCACCACGCGCGGTCCGGCGGCGCAGCGCCGCGAGGCGCAGAACCAACGGCTGCAGCTGCCCGACCTGCCGACCACGACAATCGGCTCCTACCCGCAGACATCGGCGATCAGAGTGGCCCGCGCCGCACTGCGGGCCGGCGAGATCGACGCGGCGGAGTACGAGCGCCGGATGAAGGCGGAGATCGCCGACGTGATCAGGCTTCAGGAGGAGCTGGGTCTTGACGTGCTGGTGCACGGCGAGCCCGAGCGCAACGACATGGTGCAGTACTTCGCCGAACAGCTCGACGGGTTCTTCGCCACGCAGAACGGCTGGGTGCAGTCCTATGGCAGCCGCTGCGTGCGTCCGCCGATCCTGTACGGCGATGTCAGCCGGCCGACGCCCATGACGGTCGAGTGGATCACCTACGCGCAGTCGCTCACCGCCAAGCCGGTGAAGGGCATGCTGACGGGCCCGGTGACCATCCTGGCGTGGTCGTTCGTCCGCGACGATCAGCCGTTGGCCGACACCGCGGCCCAGGTGGCGCTGGCGATCCGGGACGAGACGGTGGATCTGCAGGCGGCGGGTATCGCGATCATTCAGGTCGACGAGCCGGCGCTGCGTGAACTGCTACCGCTGCGATCGAAGGACAAGGACGCGTACCTGAAGTGGGCAGTCGACGCGTTCCGGCTGTCCACGTCGGGGGTCGCCGACTCCACCCAGATCCACACACACCTCTGCTACTCGGAGTTCGGCGAGGTGATCGGAGCGATCGCCGACCTGGATGCCGACGTGACCTCGATCGAGGCGGCGCGTTCACACATGGAGGTGCTCGGTGACCTCAACGAGGTGGGCTTCGCCAACAGCGTCGGTCCGGGTGTCTACGACATCCACTCACCGCGGGTTCCCGGCGTCGACGAGATGGTGTCATCGCTGCGGGAGGCTCTGAAGTCGGTTCCCGCCGAACGGCTCTGGGTCAATCCGGACTGTGGGTTGAAGACACGGACCACCGACGAGGTGACGGCGTCGCTGAGGCACCTGGTGACCGCCGCCCGGGAGGTCCGCAGCTAGCCGATCTCGACGCCCGAGGCACGCAGCGCGTCAACCGCCTCCGCGGTCGTCGCCGGCGACACCCCCGCCGTCAGGTCCAGCAGGACGCGGGTGGTGAAACCGGCGGCGACCGCGTCGGCGGCGGTGGCCTTCACGCAGTAGTCGGTGGCGATGCCCGCCACGTCGACGGCGTCCACACCGCGCTGGCGCAACCAGTCGGCCAGTCCCGTGCCGTCCTCGGCATGCGCACCCTCGAAACCGCTGTAGGCCGCCGAGTAGTGGCCCTTGTGGAAGACGGCCTCGACGGCGGACGCGTCGAATGCGGGGTGGAAGTCGGCGCCCTCGGTGCCGACGACGCAGTGGGGTGGCCAGGAGTCGCGATAGTCGGGGTTCTCCGAGAAGTGCTCGCCGGGATCGATGTGGTGATCCATAGTCGCCACGACGTGGTCGTAGTCAGCGCGAAAGGTGTGGTCGCGCAACAGGTCGGTCAGCTTGCGTGCGACGTCAGCACCGCCGTCGACGGCAAGGGATCCGCCCTCGCAGAAGTCGTTCTGAACGTCGACAATGATCAGCGCGCGCATGCTGACAAACTTAGCCGCCGAACAGCAGGTACAGCCCGGTGAACGTGTAGCCGACCATGACCAGCATCATCGTGAGTTGTCCACTCACCTGATGCGGCTTCGGCAGCACCCGCAGCGCTCGGTCGTGCGCGGCCACCACGGCCGCGATGTGCCCGGCCACCACGAAGCCGACCTTGAGGGTGGCCAGGACCGACGGGTGCATCGACAACACATAGGACACCTGCACGTCGCCGAGCCACCCCCAGTTGAATGGGTCGGCGAGGCGCAGCACTGTCTGCTGGCCGCGCTCCACCAGATAGGTCAGGTAGTGGGCGAAAACGTAGCCGACCACGATCGGGATCAGCGAGTGCGCCAACAGGCCCGGTAGTTCGCGTCGCTTCGCGCGGTCGACCCCGCCCGTCGCGCGCGCCGCGAGCCAGAACGACCCGCCGACCACCCCGGCAAAAGTCGTCAGCGCGACCGTGCGGACGAGTACCGCGACCGTTCCCGAACCGCCCGACACATCGTCGACGAAACCGCGCCATCCCGGCATCGCCGAGAAGCTGTCGAACGCAGTGGATCCCAGCAGGACCGCCAGCACTGCGACCGTGCCTGGCCGAACCGGCAACGACGGCAGGTGATCGAACGGGTTGCCCACAGCGACGCGACCGTCGGCGTTGCGCCGCAACGGCGATAGGCGTGACACCACAACGCCGTACACCTCGAACGGGTCGGCGCGCGCGGCCCAGCGCGTCCCGAACAGCAGCACCCCGGCAAGCGTCACCACCAGATATGCCAGGAGCCATACCTTAATGGCGGCAAGCGATCCCGGATCGGAGCTGGCGAGTTCGAGCCACACGAACGCGAACAGGCCCAGTACGGCCGGCCAGTATCCCCAGCGCGCCGGGTACGTCCGCGGCGGCCTGCGGGACGCCGGTAGCAGCCGATAGACCGTACGCACCGGTGACAGCAGCCGCCAGACCGGCCCCAGCACCACCGACACGGCCACGAGACCGACCCAGAGCAGCACGTAGAAGACTCCAGGCAACGGGTTGTCGCCGTCCTGGGGCCCGAACATCGCCGCCACCGCCACCCACACCGCGAGCAGCAGAGCAAGCAGCGCGACCGTCCACCGCACGGCGGAGTTGTCGACCAGGGCGGTGCACCACTGGGGCAGGGGCCGCGCGGGTCTGTCCGGATCGAAGCGCGGGCGCTTCCAGGCGAGTGCGACGACGGCGAATGTGAATGTCAACGCCCACGCGGCGCCGATCAGGGCGTAGGTGACGGGAATTGGAAGATCGGACGATCCACCCAACCCGTGGGCGAGTACCACCGTCGCCTGCGCGGGAGTCACTGCACGACGGTGATGGTGACGATGGTCGTGTGCAGCTGGTGCAGTTCGACGTCGACCCTGCCGGGGACGTCGACGGTGAACTGGAAGGACTGACCGTTCGTCGGCGCGATGGCGAAGCTGTGCTCGGGACTGGAGTGCACGTGCAACTCATCAGCGGCGTCGCTGTTGACCCGGATCACGATGGGCTGCCCCACCTGGGCGTCCATCTGCGCGTTGGCGGGTATGACCTCACCGCCCCTGATCGTGACGTCGAGCGACGCCACTGCGGGTGGTTCCTGCTGATCGGTGAGTTCCGGTGCGGCCGTGGATGACGGGGAGGCGCCCGGAGATGTCGGGGTGCTGCTCGTCGCGTCCTGAGCCGACCCGCCACAGCCCGCGGTGAGCAGCGCCGCGGCAAGGGTGGCCAGCAGAGTCCGGGAGATCGTGGAAGTGGTCACGGTGAGCCATCCTCGTCGGTCGATGCTGGGGATTCGCTGGAAGGATCCTCGTCGTCAGCGCGGCGCCTGTCGCGCATCACAATCCAGATCACCACGGCCACGACGACGAGCGCCGGCGCGAATGCGGGAATCGCGAGCAGGATCGAGTGATCAGCGAGAATGTCGGGTTCGGTGCTGCCCGTCATGTCTGCCCGGACGGTGCCAGCTCGGGCTCGCTGGTGGTCGGCTCGTTCTTGTTGAGCCGTCCCGCGCCCCAGGCCAGACCGGCGATGAGGGTCAGCGTGCAGAACAGCACCACGAGGCAGCCGATAAGCCAAAGTGCTTGTGGAGTATCGGGATTGCGTTCGCGCTGCAGTATGGTGACCTCGGCGACAAACGGCCGCGTCATCGAGGACTCCGCGGGTACCTCCTCGGCGCCGATGCCCGGGTCGCCATGAAGGTAGATCGGCACGGCTGCCAGGGTTCGGCCGTCGTGGACGCGCAACAGCGTCTTCCAGGTACCCGAGATCGGCATCGGCTCGGTCGAGCGGAAGTGCCCCGACCCGAGTCGCTCCAGATGATCGACGAAGATGCCGCGATCGTTCTCGATCCCGCCCTGCCAGCCCAACACCGACACCCAGTTGGGATCTGCGCTCACCAGATCCGGTGGGGTGATGCGGATGTCGGCGGTCGCCATGCGCTGGTCGCCGATGCTGGGTGCCTCGGTCAACGTGATGGTCGCGGTCGCGTTCTGCGGGACGTCGTAGCGAAGCCCATTGGCCGTGGCTGCGCCGATGGCGATGACGGCCAGCACCACCAGGCCGATGCTGACTGCTCGACTCGGCAGCCTCTGCCCGGTGACCACCATGCCGACCATGGCTCCGCAGGCACCGACGAGTGCGGCGACGGGAACGGCCATCATCAGCGCCTCGGGCCAGATGCTGGCAGGCCACGGGTACTCGTAGACCGCGCCGATCCACAGCGACTCCAGCAACAGACCCACCGTCGCCACCCCGACGCCACTGACGAGGCCGAACAGCACCGGGCGCTTGAGAAGCGGTGTCAGCGCGAGGAGTTCGATCACGATGGCCGGCCCGAGGTACAACGCGAACCAGTTGATTGGAGCGCCGAGCACGGGGCCCACCAGCACGGCCATCAGGCCGCGTAGCGCGATCGCCAGCAGTGCTGCCACGATCGCGGCTCCACGGCCGAGCATCATCCGGGCCGCGACGAGTGCGAAGGCTCCCGCGGCGGCGATCAGCATGGGTTCGAAGACCTGGCGGAACTGCATCACGCCGAAGTCGAACTCGATCTGGAACACCGACATCCCGATGACCACGCCGCCAAAAGCCAGGTACTGCACGAACTTCAGCCCGGGTCCGTCCTTGGGGGCGTCCTCGCCGGCTGCCCGACGGCCCTCGTGGTCGAGATACAGCGCTGCGAGCGTGGAGAAGCCCGCGCCTCCGATCATCATCAGGTGGGTCGGACCCCACAACGTGACGTCCTGACCGAATATGCGGTGCCAGATGTCGTCGAGGGGGAAGCCGATCAACGCGTACAGCCCGCATCCGGCCATCAGGAGACCCCCGACCGGGGCGTACCAGGTGCGCGTGATCCGGACGGCCGACGGGCCCGGCTTGTCATAGGGCAGTACGCAGGCGAGGCAGCCGGCGACAAACAGGAGGAAGAGCCCGAAGAGGATGAAGTAGTGGGCGGGGTTGGCCAGCGGCCCCGGGTCGCGGCCGTTGCCGATGTGCAGGCTGACGTCCCAGATGAAGCCGAACAGCGCGCTGATGATCGTCGTGATGAACAACATGATGGGCAGTGCGACCCAGGCCGGGCGCTTGAACCTGCGGCCTGCGCGCTCGCCGAGGTCGTGCAGCCAGGTGATCTTGCGTGCCCGATGCAGATAGCCGACCCAGATCAGGATGACGCCGACGACCAGCCCGACGGCGGACATGCCGATGACCTCACCGATCGCCGCCCCGCCACCCTCGGTGCCCGCGGCGAGGTAGGTAACTGCGAACTGCCGAGTCTCCATCGAAATCCCCACCTCAATCGTGTTCGGCGAGCCGAACCTACTCGTCGGTAATGTTGCCAGAATCCGGTATGCGTGACCAGGGGTACCGCATCATCGGCTCTTCCTGGGTGGCCGCAGCACCTTCATCGCCAGGTTCATCACGGGACCCGGCACCTTGTCCCGCATGTCCAGGGCGGCATTGGCCGCCCAGGTGCGCGCGGGGGTGCCGCGGCCGAACGCCGCGTTGAGCGGGCCGCCGGTCGGCTCGAGTTCGATGTGCAGCGGGGGCTTGCCGGCGGCGGCGCCCAGTGCGTTGGAGATGACGATGCGCTGGATCTCGCTGGTGCCCTCGAAGATCGTGTACAGCTTGGCGTCGCGGTACCACTTCTCGACGGGGTGGTCGGTGATGTAGCCCCAGCCGCCGAGGGTCTGGATGGCGCGTTCGGTGGCCTCGACCGCCACCTCGCTGGCGGCGAGCTTGGCCATCGAGCCCTCGCCGCGTTCGAGTGGCACACCCGTGGCGGCCATCCACGAGGCCCGCCACGTGAGCAGGCGGGCGGCGTCGACCTTGGTTGCCAAATCGGCCAGCGGAAACGCGATGCCCTGGTTGTCGATGATGGGCGCGCCGAAGGCTTCGCGCCCGTTGGCGTACTCGGTGGCGTATTCCAGTGCGGCCCTGGCGATTCCAAGGGCCTGGGCCGCGACCATCGGGCGGGTCTGCTCGAACGTGCCCATGGTCGCCGAACCGGAGTGCTTGGCCCCGGCGACCACCTCTCGGGCCTTGGCCAGCCTGTGCTCGAGCTTGTCCGGCCCGCCGAGCAGGTTGTCTGCAGGCACCCGGACACCCTCGAACCTGAGCTCGGCGGTGTGCGACGCGCGGCAGCCCAGCTTGTCGAGCTTGCGCACCATCTCCAGCCCGGGCGTGCCACCGGGCACCACGAACAGTGCCTGCCCGCGATGGCCGAGGTCGTCGTCGACCACGGCGTTCACGACGTGCACGTTGGCGATTCCGCCATTGCCGATCCACATCTTCCTGCCGTCGATGATCCAGTCAGCGTCCTCGCCGGGGCCGTCGCGTCGTGCGCGCGTGCGCAGGTTGCGGACATCGCTGCCGCCCTCGGGTTCGGAGATGGCCAGCGCGGCGAGCTTGAGGTCGCCGCGCGACCCGAAGCACTCCGGGGCCCACTGCAGCATCTGTTCGGGCGTCGCGGACTGTCCGATCGCTGACAGCGCCAACGCGGGCATGACGATCGCCAGCCCGATCCCCGCGCAGCCCCAGAACAGCTCCTCCATGAACATCGGCAGCGAGAGTCCGCTCGGGTCGCCGATCAGGTCGCGATAGAACAGTGGACTGTAGAAGCCGCGCTCGGCGGCCTCCTCCAGCACCGGCCAGGGAAACTCCTGGCGCTGGTCGTAGTCCCGTGCCACCGGCCGAATCACCTGCTCGGCGAACTCGTGCGTGCGGCGGGCCAGATCGTGCTGCGCGATGGTCGGCGTGAAGTCGAGGCTCATGGCCGACCCGGCGTTCCAGCGGACATGTGTTCACCGATACCCATATCTGGGTGACGGGAATCCCGATCGGCCTAGCCTGGGCATCGTGAAGCTCGCGGCTCTGCGCCTGCGGCAGCGCGACGGCGTCTCATGCGGTCCTGCCGTCGCCGTGGTGGCGGGTGCGCTGCTGGACCCGGCGTATCGCCGCGAACTGGTGGCGCCCGCGTGGTTCGCCAGGGAGCAGGGCCGCGTGCACGGGCGAATCAATACGGTCTGGCCGCGGGCGCTCGGCACCACCCCGATGGGCATGGCCAGGGCGATCAGTGCGCAGGGCGCCGGTCGCGGCATGCCCTATCGGTGGCGTCTGTGCCACGGGCTGTGGGGTCGACGCGACGCGATGGCCGACGTGCTGGCCGCCGTCGCGCAGGAGCGTCCCGTAGCCATGCTCGTCGGTAACGTCATCCCGAGGCACTGGGTGCTGATCGTCGAGGCGTCGGGGGAGCGTCTGCGCTGCTACGAACCGTCCTCGGGCGAGGTCAGGACGACGTCGGTGGGCGCGGTGCGCGCCGGCCGGCTGACCGGTTTGGGTTTCCGGCGGGCGTTCACGTTCGTGCTGCCATCGGACCTCAATTCGAACGTATGATCGAACAATGGGGCAGCTGCAGTCGATCGGGCACAACGGTCAGCCGCAGCCGGCGACGTTTCGCCGGGTGGATCCGCCCATGCCGGTTCTGATCGATCTCGCCACGGTGTTCCCGCGCGAGCCGCATCGCGCCGGCGGCTACCACCCGGCGGGCCTGCAGATGCACGCCATCGTCGAGGGAATGCTGACGTGTTGGGGACTGTGCGAGCAGGGCCACTGGTGGGGATGGGTGACCTATGACGTCGCCTACGGCGCGGATCGCAGGGCCGTCACGCACTGGGTGCCCGCCTGGACGTTGAAGCGCAAGTAGCGGAAATAGCGCACGTCAGTACGTTGGAGGCATGGCTCGCAAGTACGCCACGGCTGACGTTGTCGCCCGCTCCGAGATGCTCGACTTCGTCCGGACCCGCCATCACATGGTGCTGACCACCTACCGGGCCGACGGTTCACTGCAGAGTTCGCCTGTCACCGGAGGCGTCGACGGAGAGGGCCGGATCGTGGTGGCGAGCTATCCGCAGCGGGCCAAGTCGGTGAACCTGCGCCGTGATCGCCGCGCCAGCATCACGGTGCTGTCCGATGAGTTCAACGGGCCATACGTCCAGGTCGACGGCGATGCCGAGGTCATCAACGTGCCCGAGGCCGTGGACGGTCTGGTCGAGTACTTCCGCGCCGTCGCGGGCGAGCACTCGGACTGGGACGAATACCGCCAGGCGATGGTCGTCCAGGGCAAGTGCCTGATCCGTGTGACGCCGACGCGATGGGGTCCGATCGCCACCGGAGGGTTCCCTCCCGCGTAGTGCGAGCACCGGTCGCAGGGGCCGGCCACGGTGGCCACATTGCGGTCACTAGCTAGTCAAACTATAGTCTGGACACATGTCCAGAGCCCTTACGCCGACTCTGGCCGCGGTGAATTGACCATGCGGATCGCCCTGCTTTCCTATCGGAGCAAGACGCATTGTGGCGGCCAGGGTGTGTATGTCCGGCACCTCAGTCGCGGCCTCGTTGAACTCGGTCACGACGTCGAGTTGTTCTCCGGCCCGCCCTACCCCGAGGGACTTGACCCCCGGGTGCGGCTCACCGAGGTGCCCAGCCTGGACCTCTACCGGGAGCCGGATCCGTTCCGCATCCCGCGGCCCAGCGAGATTCACGATCGGATCGATCTGCTCGAGCTGCTGTCCACCTGGACGGCCGCCTTCCCCGAGCCCAAGACCTTCTGTCTGCGGATGGCGCGCATCCTCGCCGAGCGTCGCGACGAGTTCGACGTCGTGCACGACAACCAGAGCCTTGGCGACGGGCTGCTGAAGATCGTCGCCACGGGCCTGCCGGTCGTCGCCACCGTGCACCATCCGATCACGCGCGACCGCGTGGTCGACGTCGCAGCCGCCAAGTGGTGGCGAAAGCCTTTGGTGCGCAGGTGGTACGGGTTCGCCGAGATGCAGAAGCGGGTGGCTCGCCGGATCCCTGAGCTGCTCACCGTCTCATCGACCTCGGCAGCCGACATCGCCGCGGACTTCGGTGTCTCGCTCGATCAGTTGCAGGTGGTTCCGCTCGGTGTGGACACCGAGCTGTTCAAGCCCGCGGGTGATCGGGTGCGCAACCGGATCATCGCGATCGCCAGCGCCGACGTGCCACTCAAGGGCGTCAGCCACCTGCTGCACGCCGTGGCACGGCTGCGCGTTGAGCGTGACCTCGACGTTCAGCTCGTCTCGAAGCTCGAGCCCAACGGCCCGACCGAGAAGCTGATCGCCGAACTGGGCATCTCCGATATCGTGCACAGCTCGAGTGGATTGTCCGACGCCGCGCTCGCCAGCCTGCTGGCCTCGGCCGAGGTTGCCTGCATCCCGTCGCTGTATGAGGGCTTCTCGCTGCCGGCCGTCGAGGCGATGGCCAGCGGTACGCCCATCGTCGCGAGCCGCGCGGGTGCGCTGCCGGAGGTCCTGGGGCCCGACGGCGAGTGCGCGCGGTTGGTCAACCCTGGCGATGTCGACGACCTGACCAATGTGCTGGGCGCACTGCTCGACTCGCCGCTCGAACTGCGCCGCCTCGGTGCCGCGGGTCGCACCAGGGCCGTCGATGTATTCAGCTGGGAATCCGTGGCTGCACAGACCGTCGCCGTGTACGAGCGGGCGTGCGAGCGAACTCAACGTGGTGGGCAGAGGAAGGCAAGCGCATGCTGACCGTCGACTTCGACAGGCTTGGCGTGGGCCCGGGCACCAGCGTCATTGATGTCGGCTGCGGTGCGGGCAGACACTCGTTCGAGGCGTTCCGCAGGGGTGCGGACGTTATCGCGTTCGACCAGAGTGCTGAAGACCTCAACGATGTCGACGCCATTCTGCAGGCCATGCAGGAGCAGGGCGAGGCGCCCGCATCGGCCAAGGCGGAGGCGGTCAAGGGCGATGCGCTCGAACTGCCCTACGCCGACGGCACATTCGACTGCGTCATGGCCTCGGAGATCCTCGAGCACGTCCCCGAGGACGACCGCGCCATCGACGAGCTGGTCCGTGTGCTCAAGCCGGGTGGTCGGCTCGCCGTCACCGTGCCGCGCTGGCTGCCAGAGAAGGTCTGCTGGCTGCTGTCTGACGAGTACCACGCCAACGAGGGCGGCCACATCCGCATCTATCGGGCCGATGAGCTGCACGCCAAGATCGCGGCCCGCGGCCTGGAGTTCGACCACAGTCACCACGCGCACGCGCTGCACTCGCCGTTCTGGTGGCTGAAATGCGCTGTGGGCGTGGAGAAACCGAACCACCCCGCCGTCGCTGCCTATCACAAGCTGCTGGTGTGGGACATGATGTCGCGGCCGTGGCTAACCCGAAATGCCGAGGCGCTGCTGAATCCGCTGATCGGCAAGAGCGTCGCGCTGTACTTCCGTAAGCCGGTGATTGCCAGTGAGAAGTCCTAAGCACAGCCACGAAATTCCAGGGGTCGCAGGCGTTCTGACTCCTGATCAGTGCCTGCAGACCGCCGAGTCCATCGCCGCCACCCAGGAGTCGACCGGCGCACTGCCCTGGTTCGACGGTGGCCACACCGATCCCTGGGACCACGTCGAGAACGCGATGGCCCTCACCGTCGCCGGGCTGTGGGAACCCGCCCGCGCCGCCTACGAGTGGTGCAGGGCCACGCAGCGTGCGGACGGATCGTGGCCCATTCAGTTCCGCAACGGTGTCATCGAGGATGCCAACAGCGACAGCAACTTCTGCGCGTACGTCGCCACCGGCGTCTGGCACCACGTGCTGATCACCCAGGACCGGGGCTTCGCCGAGACCATGTGGCCCGTCGTGAGCCGGGCCATCGACTTCGTCCTGACGCTGCAGCTGGACGGTGGCGAGATCGCCTGGGCCGCAAGTCCTTCCGGAATCATCCAGGAGGCATTGCTGACCGGTTGTGCCAGCATCCACCACGCGATGCGGTGCGCTATCGCGCTGGCGAACTACCTCGACGAGCCGCAGCCCGAGTGGGAGGTCGCGGTCGGTGCGCTCGGCCACGCCATCGCCGAGCATCCGGAGCTGTTCCTGGCCAAGGACACCCACTCCATGGAGTGGTACTACCCGGTGCTCGGTGGAGCGATCCGGGGCGAGGCCGCCCGCGCGCGTATCGACGCCCGGTGGGACGAGTTCGTGGTGCCGGGCCTCGGGATTCGCTGCATCGACCACAGGCCGTGGGTGACCGGCGCCGAGACGTGCGAGTTCGTGATGGCGCTGGACGCCATGGGCGACTCTGTGCGCGCGCACCAACAGTTCGCGGCGATGCACCATCTGCGTGAAACCGACGGTTCGTACTGGACAGGTCTGGTGTTCGCCGACGGTAAGCGCTGGCCGGTGGAGCGGACGACCTGGACGGGTGCCGCCATGATCCTGGCCGCCGACGCCTTGTCGTCGACCACCGCCGGCAGCGGCATCTTCCGTGCCGACGACCTGCCGCGCGGCTTGGAGAGCGAGTTCGACTGCGCCTGCGCGACCCGGCGCTAGTCAGCGCCTGTCTCTACGCCTATTTGTGAATCCTGCGACGTCTCAGTGGGTTTCGCGTCGTCAGTTTCACAAACGGCGCGCAGGCGGGAGGGCTACTCCGCGTGCGGTGCGGTGCGCTCCAGGATGCGCATCGATCCGGTCGCGCCGACCTCGCGGAACTGGCCCGAGTTCAGCGCACGCTGGTACACGTGGAACGGCGCCTGCCCGCCGTCCTCGGGGTTGGGGAACACGTCGTGGATGACGAGGCAGCCACCGACAGTCACCCATTTGACCCAGCCGTCGTAGTCGCGCTGTGCGGCCTCCTCGGTGTGGCCGCCGTCGATGAACAGGAACTGCACCGGCGTCTGCCAACCGCGGGCCACCACCACCGACTTGCCCACCACGGCCACCACGTGGTCGTCGAGTCCCGCGGCGTCCAGATTGTGGCGCAGCGAGGGCAGGGTGTCGAAGAGTCCGGTGACCGGATCGACCATGGACGTGTCGTGGTACTCCCAGCCGACCTGGTGTTCCTCGGAGCCGTGGTGGTGATCGACGGTGTACAGGACGCCACCGGTGGTCTGCGCGGCCGCGCCGAGCATTACGGTCGACTTTCCGCAGTAGGTGCCGATCTCGACGCCGACGCCGTCGCCGAGGTAGCGCACGGCGGCGTCGTAGAGGGCACGTCCCTCGTCGGCGGGCATGAAACCGGTGACCTGCTCGGCGTGCGCGAACAGGCGTGCGGCGGACGGCGGCAGTGCGGTGTCGGCGGTGCTCATTCGGCCAACCTACCGTTGCTGGTCCACCCGGGTTGTAGTAGCGTCCAGACACGTGTCCGATCCGGCTTTGGAGTCGACTCGGCGCCGACTGACCGCCAAGCAGGCCGACACTGTCGATCGCCTGGGTAAGGCCGCGGTCGAGTTGCTCAAGCGCGAGGGTTTCACGGGTCTGACGGTCCGGCGCGTGGCCGCCGAGGCGGGCGTCGGTGCCGCCACCGCGTACACATACTTCTCATCCAAGGAACACCTCGTTGCCGAGGTCTTCTGGCGACGCCTCGTCTCGTCCCCGCCCGTTCCGCACGACTCGGAGGACGCGGCGTCCCGCGTGGTCGACGTGCTGAGTCACATCGCGCTGCTGATGGCCGATGAACCGGAGTTCGCCGGCGCGGTGACCACCGCGCTGCTGGGCCGCGATCCGGATGTCGAGGCGTTGCGTCAGCGCATCGGCCGCGACATCCGCGACCGGCTGGCGGCAGCGCTGGCCCCGGACACCGATCCCGACGTGATCGATTCGCTGGAGATGCTCTATTCGGGTGCCCTGGTGCGGGCAGGCATGGGATACGCGTCCTACGCCGACATCGCGCAGCGGCTCGAGAAGTCCGCCCGCCTCATGCTGGGCTGACGCGCGGCCCCAGGATTGCCGTCGCCGCGGTGACGGCAGGCTCGAGGATCTGCCGTGGATCGTTGCCGGTCTCGACGGTCAGCGCGGTCAGCTCGCGCAGACCGCCCAACAGGATCAGCGCCAACGGACGCGAGATTGGCTCGAGGTCGGCACGGCGGAAACCGGGACTGTCGGTCAGGTCGACGAGCATGTCGACGAGGCTGCCCATCGCGGCCCGGTGCAGGGGAAGCGCTGCGGCGCCCAACGCGGGCGCCTCCCGGATCCAGCTCAGCGTGATTGCGGGGCGAGATGAGATGTGGTCGACGTATGCGGTTGCCGCAGAGTGGATCTGGACATGCCAGTCGGCCTCCGGATTCACCGCCGTGCGGATGTCGACGATGAGTTCGTCGTTGTTGGTCCGCAGCAGTTCGACGAAGCACTCCTCCTTGCTGGCGAACTCGCTGTAGAAGGTGCGCTTGGAGGTCTTGGCGCCGCGGACGATGTCGGCGACCGTGGTGTCGCGGTAGCCGCGGTGCTCGATCGAGGAGATCAGGCCGTCGAGGAGTCGGTTTCGGAAGCCCTGGGTGTTCGTCGGGTCGGGCTCCATCAGAGTGGCCGCCATATCGTCACCTCCAACCCTTGCGAATGTGCGGTACCAGGCGGTACCGTACCTCACACACCTTCGGTACAGCGCAGTACCGCGACTGGTTGGAGATTCGCGTGAGCCAAGCGACCATCAACGAGGCATCGACTGCCGTCATCAACCTGCCGCCCGGTCCGCGGCTACCCAAGTTCGTCCAGGGCCTGGCCTACGCGGTCTCACGGACGTGGACCATCGAGCGGATGACGCGCAAGTACGGTGACGTCGTCACGATGACGCTGCCGGTGTTCGGGCGCTCCGTCGTGGTCGCCGACCCAGCCGTCGCCAAGCAGCTCTTCACCGCCAACACAGACGATGTCGGCAACATTCAGCCCAATCTCAGCCGGGTGCTGGGCTCCGGCTCGGTGTTCGCCCTCGACCGCTCCGAGCACCGTCGTCGACGCAAGCTTCTGACCCCGCCCTTCCACGGCAAGAGCATCAAGAACTACGAGCGAATCTTCGAGGAGGAGACGCTGCGCGAGACGGCGTCCTGGCCCGAGGGTGAGCAGTTCGAGACCCTCGAGCCGATGATGCGGATCACGCTGAACACCATCCTGCGGGCCGTCTTCGGCGCCGATGGGGAACGCCTCGACGAACTGCGACGGATCATTCCGCCGTGGGTCACGCTGGGCTCCCGGTTGGCCGTGCTGCCGGTGCCGTCGCGCACCTATGGTCGTCTGACCCCGTGGGGTCGCCTGGCCGAGTACCGCAGGCAGTACGACGAGGTCGTCGACCGGCTGATCGATGATGTGACGGCCGATCCCGACTTCGACACCCGCGACGACGTGCTGGCCCTACTGCTGCGCAGTACCTACGAGGACGGCTCGGCGATGTCGCGGCGCGATATCGCCGACGAGCTGCTGACGTTGCTTGCCGCTGGCCACGAGACCACCGGCTCCACCCTGGCCTGGGTGTTCGAGCGCATCAGCCGCCATCCCGAGGTGCTCACCAGGCTGGAGGCCGAGGCGGCCACCGGCGACAACGAGTACCGCCAGGCCACCATTCTGGAGACTCAGCGGGTGCGCACCGTCATCGACTTCGCCGGTCGGCACGTGTACGCGCCCAGTGTGCAGCTCGGTGAGTGGGTTGTCCCGCAGGGTTATTCGGTCACGGTGGCGATCAACAAGGTGCAACACAGGGAGCAGGACTTCGCCAAGGCCGACCGGTTCGATCCGCAGCGCTTCGTCGACAACAAGCCGTCGATGCTCGCTTTCATGCCGTACGGCGGCGGCACCAGGCGCTGCGTTGGCGCGGTCTTCGCGAACGTCGAGATGGACGTCGTGTTGCGAACGGTGTTGCGTCACTTCGCCATCGAGACCACAACGGCGCCGGACGAGAAGCCGCACTCCCGCGGAGTCGCCTACACGCCGAAGTCCGGCGGGCGCCTGACGGTGCGCCGGCGGGTCACACCGCTGGGCTGAACCGGTGTTTCCTGCGAGGCGGTTACTGCGAGGCGGTTTCGCGCCTCGGCAGCTTCCAGCCCGGCCGCGGGAAGTGGCACGTGTAGCCGTTGGGGTAGTGCTCCAGGTAGTCCTGATGCTCCGGCTCGGCCTCCCAGAAGTCAACGGCCGGTGTCACTTCGGTGACGACCTTGCCCGGCCATAGCCCCGAGGCGTCGACGTCGGCAATGGTGTCCTCGGCGACACGCTTCTGCTCGTCGTCGAGGTAGAAGATCGCCGACCGGTAGCTGGACCCCACGTCATTGCCCTGGCGGTCCTTGGTGCTCGGATCGTGGATCTGGAAGAAGAACTCCAGAATCGCCCGGTAGTCGGTCTGGGCCGGGGCGTATTCGATCTCGATGGCCTCGGCGTGACCGGGGTGATTGCGGTACGTCGGGTGGTCGTTGCGGCCACCGGTGTAGCCCACGCGGGTGCTCACCACGCCTGGCTGCTTGCGGATCAGATCCTGCATGCCCCAGAAGCATCCACCGGCCAGTACCGCGGTCTGTGTGGTCGTCATGCCTGCGCCTCCTCATTGAACAGCGACACATATTCGCCGTAGCCCTGCGCCTCGAGGTCCTCGAGCGCGATGAATCTCAGCGAAGCCGAGTTGATGCAGTAGCGCAAGCCACCCGCCTGCGCCGGACCGTCCTTGAAGACGTGGCCGAGATGGCTGTCCCCGTGTGTGGACCGGACCTCGGTCCGCAGCATCAGATGACTGAAGTCGCGCTTGCACGACACGTTGGCCGATTCGACGGGCTTGGTGAAGCTCGGCCAGCCCGATCCGCTGTCGAACTTGTCGGTCGAGGCGAACAACGGCTCGCCCGACACCACGTCGACGTAGAGGCCCGCGGCGTGGTTATCCCAGTACTCGCCGGTGAACGGTCGCTCGGTGCCGTTCTCCTGGGTGACTTGGTACTGCTCCGGGGAGAGCGCGCTCACGGCCGCGGGGTTCTTGTTGTAGACCTTCTCCACTGTGACCTCCTTGGGTCGGCACTCGTATAACCACAGGTGTCCCTCAGAAGTTCCGCGCGTAGCCCCTCGACAAACTCCGGTAGAACGTGTTCTAGTTCTGGGTGTGACGGGCAACACCTTCAGTCGTGACGAACTCGCCTCGGCGTTCGTCGAATTCGAGAACATAGTCGATCGTGCCGCGCAGACCAGAAACTGGGATCCGTGGGTTGACCAGTACACCGAGGACGTGGTCTACGTCGAGCACGCCGCGGGCACCATGCGCGGCCGCGAACAGGTGCGTCCGTGGATCTGGCAGACCATGGAGAGCTTCCCCGGCAGCTACATGACGTCATTCCCGTCGCTGTGGTCGGTGATCGACGAGGCCACCGGGCGCATCATCTGCGAACTCGACAACCCGATGCGCGACCCCGGCGACGGCACGATCATCACCGCCACGAATCTGTCGATCCTCACCTACGCGGGTGACGGCAAGTGGAGCCGTCAGGAGGACGTCTACAACCCCCTTCGGTTCGTCTCTGCGGCCGCGAAGTGGTGCAGGAAGGCCAATGAGCTCGGCACGCTGCCCGAGGAGGCCGAGAAGTGGATGCAGCAGGTGGGGCGCACGCTGTGACAGCGAACCAGTCCGGGAATTCGACGAGCCTGGTCATCGGGGCCAACGGCTATCTCGGCAGCCACGTCACCCGCCAGCTCGTCGCCGAGGGCCAGAACGTGCGCGTCATGGTGCGCGAGGGCGCCACCACCATCGGCATCGATGACCTCGAGGTGACGCGCTTTGTCGGCGACATCTGGAGCGACGAGGTCCTGCGCGAGGCCATGACCGGCGTCGACGTCGTCTACTACTGCGTGGTCGACACGCGGGGCTGGCTGCGCGACCCGGCACCGCTGTTTCGCACCAACGTCGAGGGCACGCGCAACGTGCTCGAGATCGCCGTCGAGCCCGCCATCGCCGCCACCCTGCGACGCTTCGTCTTCACCAGCAGCTATGCCACCGTCGGCCGCAAGCGCGGACGCACGTCCACCGAGGCCGACGTCATCGCCGACGTCCACGACAAGCGGCTCACCGCGTACGTCCGCTCGCGTGTGCAGGCGGAGAACCTGGTGCTGCAGTACGCCCGCGAGCGTGGACTGCCCGCCGTCGCCATGTGCGTGTCGACCACCTATGGCGCGGGCGACTGGGGCCGAACCCCGCACGGCGCGATCATCGCCGGCGCCGCGTTCGGCAAGCTGCCGTTCGTGATGAGCGGTATCGAACTCGAGGCCGTCGGCGTGGACGACGCCGCCCGCGCGATGATTCTGGCCGCAGACAAGGGCCGCGTCGGCGAGCGATACCTGATATCGGACCGGATGATCACCAACGCCGACGTCGTCCGCATCGCCGCCGAGGCCGCCGGAATGCCTGCCCCGACCAAGTCGGTACCGCTGCCGGTGTCCTACGCGATGGCGGCCCTCGGCAGTGCCAAGGGCCGATTCAAGGGCACCGACGAGCAGCTGTCGATCAACTCACTGCGCTTGATGCGCGCCGAGGCGCCGGTCGACTGCAGCAAGGCGAAGCGTGAACTGGGTTGGCAGCCAAGGCCGGTCGAGGAGTCGATCCGCGAGGCCGCGACGTTCTGGGCGGGGCTGCGCGACAGCAGGCGCAAGAGCAAGCAGGCCGGCTGAACGACGCGCGGTCCGCCGTTCAGGTACTGGGCGTGTGCGCAGGACCGGCCTAGCCTGGACGCCATGACGGACAAGCTGCGCGTCGACCTGTCCGGATCGCCGCAGACCATGCTGGCCACGTTGTACGCCAAGGCCCTGGATGCCGATCTGCCCAACTCGGTGCTGCACGACACCTGGGCCAGGGATGTCGTGGATCGCATCGACTACGACTGGTCGCGGACGTCGATCACGGCGCGCAACTCGCCGTCGGTGACTACTCGCAGCGCGCACTTCGACCGGTGGACCCGGCAGTTCCTGGCCGTGCATCCCGAAGCCGTCGTGCTGCATCTGGGTTGTGGCCTGGACGGCCGGTTCTTCCGGCTGCAGCCGGGACCCGGAGTCGATTGGTACGACATCGACTATCCCGACGTGGCGCACCTGCGCGAGCAGCTCTACCCGTCGGCCGAGCGCTATCACGTGGTGGCGGCCTCGGTGACCGACCCGGCCTGGTTGAGTGACATCCCGGCCGACCGGCCGACCCTGATGATCGGTGAAGGGCTGACGATGTATCTCACCGAACACGACGGGGTCGCGCTACTGCGCCGCATCGTCGACGGGTTCCCTTCCGGGGAACTGCAATTCGATGCGTTCAACACCCTCGGCATCAAAGCGCAGTGGAGCAACAGCGTGGTGCGCCGATCCGGAGCGAAACTGCATTGGGCCGTCGACAGTCCCGAGGACATCCTGCGCGCAGTGCCGGGCACCCGGCTGCTGGCCCGGGTATCACCCTTCGACGATCCGGTGTTCAACACGTTGCCCTGGTACTACCGGTTGATGCTGGCCACCATGAAGCCGGTCCCGGTGCTGCGGTACATGGCGCAATATCACCGCTACGCGTTTGGTCCGGTGGGCTAGACGGTTATCCACGTCGGCGAGCCGACAGTTATCCACGTCGGCGAGCCGACAGTTATACACAGACGCGATTTCATCCACAGGCAGTGGGCGCGGTCCTGGCGTGTGTCGGTTCTGTCCAGAACTTGAGTCAGTGGACAGCCTTAGATTCGCACGTATGTTCGATGAATTGGTGGCGAAGGCCTATGGGGCGGTCAGTGGCGCGGGGGTGGGGGCCTGGGCGCGGGTGGAGGCCGCCGCGTGTGCGCGCCGGTTGGCCGCGATGGTCGCGATGCTCGACGCCTACCAGGCCGCCGATGGGTCGGCCGAACGTGAACAGTGGTACCTGGACAACTGGGGAGCGGTCTGCGCCGAGATCGGTGCGGCGCAACAACTCACGTCCGGCGCCGCCTCGCGTCTGCTGCTGGTCGGCACCGCGCTTCGCGACCGGTTACCGATGGTTGGTTCGGTGTTCGTCGACGGTCTGGTGTCCTGCCTCCTGGTGAAGACGATCGTGTGGCGCACGATGCTGATCAAGGACCCCCAGGCGCTGCGCGCCGTTGACGCCGCCCTCGCCGAGGCCCTGCGCCAATGGGAGTCGATGTCGCAGAACAAGACCGAACAGACCATCGACGCCCTGATTCGCGACTTCGACCCGCATGCCGTGCGGCGCACTCAGGACGGGGCCCGCACTCGCAGCGTGGACGTGCACAGCGATGGAGATGGACTCGCCTCGCTGTGGGGCACTCTGTTCGCCCACGACGCCACGGCGCTGGACCGCAGACTCGATGCGCTTGCGGGCACCACCTGTGCGGCCGATCCCCGCACCCGCGATCAACGCCGAGCTGACGCGCTGGGTGCTCTCGCGAACGGCGCGGACCGGTTGGCCTGCCTGTGTGGGAGCCCCGACTGCGAAGCCGCCGAGGCACCGTCTCCAGACACCCACCCCGAGATTGTTGACGGGGGAGGGCCACCGAACTCCCACTGGGTAGTTCAGGACTTTTTTGTTGCGCGGGCCAGAAACGCGGGCCTCGGCCGCCGCGACGGGGTGCCCGCCGGATGCTGTAGGGCGGATGTGGTTGCGCCGCAACTAATTCGGCGGTCAACCGGGTGGCGACCGGCCGGTTACCGGCACGATTGACGGTGGACCGGTTCGCCACCGAGTGCGCACCCGGTGGCGAACCGCGCCGGACGACGCAGTGACTAGAGCTTGAGCACCAGGTCGTTCATGTGTTCCACGCAATTGGCCTTGTACTCCTCGTGCACGACAACCCTCTGACCCATGACGTCGCGCTTGCCCGACTTGAGGCTGTAGAGGGGCGTGCCCTTTGCGAATGCCACGACGCCGGTGGTCTGGAAGTCGCGGACGTCGACGAGGCCCACTTCCAGATCGTGGAAGGTGAAGATCTCGGGGTTGCTATCCATCAGCTTGTCGACGTCCCTGTCGATCGAGCGCAGCACGGCGGCGTAGGCCGAGGCCTTGCCCATGTACTGGGTCAACCGGTTCTTGACGATCATGTGGACCTGCGGCAGCTTGCGTTTCGCATTGCGGAGGCGCGTGGCGAACGCGTACGTGGCGTAGATGTCGGAGGGCAGCTTCAACCCGTAGACGAGGCTGAACGCGTTCTGGATCGCCCGCCGTGATGAGTCGTCGGCCATTACCGGCAACACCATGCGGTCCACGGCAGACAGCGCGATCTGCGTGTAGATCGAGAAGCTCGGGTTGCAGTCGATGAATGCGACGTCATACTTCCCCTGCAGCGGCGCGATCAGGTCTTTGATCCAGTCGATGATGGCGATCCACGAATCGGTGCCCGGGATGTTGTTGTTCGCCAGCGTCGAGATCGCGTTGGACTGCAGCTCCAACAGCGGATCGCCACAGATCAGGTCGACGTTCTCGGGGATCTCGTCGTTGAACTCGGACGGAGTCGTGATGTAGTCCTGCGGTTCGATCGCGGGCGGCTGATACGGCGCTGGCAGCCGCTGCTGGAAGTAGCCGCCGATGGTGGCACGCGGTACCGCACCCTGCCGGGCAAGCAGCCGATCGCTGCCGCCGTTGGCCAGGCCTCCCAGCAGCAGCTCAGAAAGGTTCGCCTGCGGGCAGACATCGATCACCAGAATCCGCTGATCAGGGTGCTGGTGGGCGTAGAAGCAGATCGATTGGAAGCATAGGCTGGTCTTGCCGGTGCCGCCTTTGTTGTTCCAGAAGCCATACGTGAGCATCAAACCTCCAACAGCAGATCGGGACGCATCTACGTCCAAAGTAGACACTAACACGTCCCTGTGTTCCATCTACACGTCCGGTCGTGCGCATCGCCCCGGACCTATTCCGCTCGGCGCAACGCCGGTGGGACGATACGACCCACTAAAACGTTGTTTACCAATCTGGTGTCACCACTTGCTCAAGACGTTCTGGAGCGGGGACGGGGGTTGGCGCGATCGTCAACTGCCCGACGGCACGGTCATCTGGACTTCACCGGGTGGACAGACCCACACCACCCGACCCGGCAGCCGACTGTTGTTCCCGTCGTTGTGCGAACCCACCGCATCGGTGACGGTGACGGCGCGAAGCCGTGCGGGCTCGAACAGCGGCCTGACGATGCCGCGTCGCAGGAGCACCCGCAGCCAGGACCGCCAACGTCGCGTCGACGATGAGCGCCGGCGCAACTTGGCGGACGCAGCCCAGGCGGCACTCGGCGCAATACCGCCGTTCTAGCCGGCGAGCGCAGAGACCACCTCGGCGTAGAGCCCGGCCTTGATCGCACCCATGGTGGGGCCGGCCTTGGCCGCACGCTCGGCGGCGCGGGCCACGGCGATGTCGAGGATCTCGTGCTCGGTGCCGACACCCATCACGATGCCCGCGTCGTGCGCCTCGTCGCCGCCGTAGCGCCGCGCCGTCGTCATTGCCTCGTGCGCGGTGGCGATGGGCAGGCGCGCCCGGATCAACGCGTTCATGCCCGGGGTGAACGGGATGCCGAGATCCACCTCGGGCAGGCAGAAGTAGCCGCGGTCGGACCGCATGATCGACAGGTCGTGTGCCAGCGCGAGCATGGCGCCTGCGGCGAACGCGTGCCCCTGCAGGGCGGCAACCATCGGCGCCGGGAACGTCAGCACCCGGACGAACAGCGCGTGCACCTCCCGCAGGTTCGCCTCGGCCGCATCGGGGTTCTCCGCCATGAAGGCCAGGTCCAGGCCGTTGGAGTAGAACTTTCCAACACCGGTCGTGACGACGGCCTTGGGCCCGGGCGCGGCCTCCACCTCGTCGAGCGCGGCATTGATCGCCGCCACGCGGTCGGGGTGGAACCGGTTCTCGTCATCACCGAGGGTTAACACGTACACGGCGTCGCGGCGCTGGAGAGCGGTCATGAGCCGATTAGACCACCACGGCGGCTGACACAATTGGTTCGTGCCAACTCATGAGCCCACACCGAAGAACGGACTCGTCTCCCACTGGTTCGACCGGCTGCCGACACCACGTCAATCGCTGCCGGGGAACCTCGACGCCGACGTCTGCATCGTCGGCGCGGGCTACACCGGTCTGTGGACCGCGTACTACCTGAAGAAGGCCGACCCGAGTCTGCGCGTTGTCGTCCTCGAGGCGCGCTTCGCGGGCTTCGGGGCCTCGGGCCGAAACGGTGGGTGGCTGTCGGGCCTCGTACCGGGGGACCGCAACGCGATGGCCAAGCAATACGGCCGCGACGGAGTCCTCGCCTGGCAGCGCGCACTCAACGACGCCGTCGACGAGGTGGCCTCGGTGGCCGAGCGTGAGGGTATCGACGCGGGCATCGTCAAGGGCGGCACCCTCGAGATCGCCCGCAACCGCGCGCAGGCCACCCGACTTGCCGATGCGATCGCGGAGGAGCGCAAGTGGGGCGTCGACGGTATCGAACCGTTGACGACAGCCGAAGCGGCGCAACGTATTCGATTCGCCAACGTGACCTCGGCCTACCACACGCCGCACTGCGCGCGGATTCAGCCCGCCCACCTCGCGACGGGTCTGGCCGAAGCCGTCGAACGTCTCGGCGTGCAGATCTACGAGCGCTCGCCCGTCACCGAGATCGCGGCGGGCCGCGCAACCACGCCGCTCGGCACGGTCAGCGCGCAGATCGTGTTGCGCGCCACCGAGGGATTCACGCCTGGGCTGAGCGGTCTGCGCCGACGCTGGCTGCCGATGAACAGTTCGATGATCGCCACCGAGCCCATCAGCGCCGAGCGGTGGGAGTCGATCGGCTGGAACGGCCGTGAGACCGTCGGTGACACCGCGCACGGCTTCTTCTACGCCCAGCGCACCGTCGACGACCGCATCGCCATCGGCGGCCGCAGCGTGCCCTACCGCTATGCGTCGCGTACCGACGTCGACGGTCGGGTGCCCGCGCGCACCATCCGCCACTTGTCTCAGGTGCTACATGACGTCCTGCCCCAGGTCCGCGATGTCCCGATCGCGCATGGGTGGTGCGGCGTGCTCGCCGTGCCGCGGGACTGGGAGGCCGGGGTCGCGCTGGACCGGGTCAGCGGATTGGGCTGGGCTGGCGGCTACGTCGGCCACGGCGTGACGGCGACCAACCTCGCCGGCCGCACCCTGGCTGACCTGGTGCTCGAGCAGGCGACCCCGCGGGTAGAACTTCCCTGGGTCGGCCACGTCTCGCGTAACTGGGAGCCCGAGCCGCTGCGCTGGCTGGGAGTGCGGGGCCTCTACATCGCCTACAAGCTCGCCGACCGGCACGAGGCCGGCGGCCGCGCCACCACCTCACCGATCGCGCGGGTCGCCGACGTCATCACCGGCAGGCCGTGAATCAGGCGGCGTGAATCAGGCCGCGTGAATCAGGCTTCAGCCTTGGCCTTCAGGCGCTCCAGCGTCAGCCGGATGTGCTGGGCATTGGCGGATTCGCGGTCGCTGACGCCGGTAGCCAACCCGGCCACCTTGCGGAACCAGCCGGGGCGGCGGTCCCACGTCTGCTCGGTGACGGTGCAGCCACCCTCGGCCGGTGCGATGTCGTAGCGCCAGTGCGCCACGGGGATGACGAGGCTCTTCACGTCGAATCCGAACGTCCTGCCTGGCTCGGCGTGCGTCACCGTGCACATCGTGGTCCACTTCCGGCCACCGTTGCTGTTGTGGCCCTTGAACACCGCACCCGGTGTGGCGCTACCGCCCTGATGCCACTCCATCGCGTCGGTCTCCTCTGCCAGCGCCGCCATGGTCGGGAGGTCCGTGATCAGCGCGTACACCGCTTCGGGTGCGGCGGTGATCGTCATCGAGGCCTGGGCGGAGGCGGGGCCGAGTGGTGTCATGCGGCGATCGTATCGAGGGTTCGGAGCGTCAGGCTCCGTCTTCGGCCTTCGCCTTGAGGCGATCCAGGGTCTGCTTGATGTGCTCGGCGTTGGCGGCCGTGCGATCGTGGACGCCGGTGGCCTGCTCCGCGGGCTTGCGGAACCAGTCTGGCCTTCGGTCCCAGGTCTGCTCGGTGACACGGCAGCCACCGTCGACGGGTGCGATGTCGTAACGCCAGTGCGAGACCGAGATGACGGGGCTGTCGGCGTCGACGACGTACACGACGTCGAAGGCGAACACTCGGCCAGGTTCGGCATGGGTGACCGTGCACTCGGTCGTCCACTCCTTGCCGCCATTGTTGTTGTGGCCCTTGAACACCGCGCCGGGTTGGGCGGAGTCGCCCCGCTGCCATTCCATGGCGTTGGTCTCCGCGGTCAGGGTCGCCATGGTCGGGAGATCGGTGATCAGGGCATATACGTCGCCGCAGCTGGCGGTGATCGTCACAGAAGCTTGGGCCGACGCTGGACCGGGTTCGCTCACGGGGCGATCGTAGCGATGAGGCGTTCGGGTGAGAAAGGAATCTCACACCGTGCTGAGTACGTTGGCATGAACATGACCGATCGACCCGTTCTAGAGCCCACTGCCGAACATCCGATAACCGTCACGCGGACCGCCCGACACGTCGTCGTACGGGTGCACGGTGACGTCGTCGCCGAAACCGACGATGCGCTGACGCTGCAGGAATCCACCTACCCCGCCGTTCAGTACATTCCGCTCGCGGACGTCGCCGAACGCTTCCTGCGGCGCAGCGATACCACCACCTACTGCCCATACAAGGGTGAGGCCAACTACTACGACGTCACCACCGGCCAGAACACGGTCGCCGACGCCATCTGGACCTACGAGCAGCCGTACCCGGCGGTCGCGGCGATCGCAGGTCACGTCGCGTTCTACGCAGACAAGGCCGACGTCGTCGTGGCGACGTAGGCCAGAGACGTAGCCCAGAGACATAGGCCAGGATGGTGGGGTGGACGCTGAACCGCTGCGCAGGACTGTGGCGTTCTCAGGCCCCGCGAGTCCGACGCTGACGCTGTCACCGCTGCGACGCGGCCCCGGTGACCCGTGTTTCCAACTGGCCGACGGCGCGATCTGGAAGACCAGCATGCAGACCAGCGGCCCGGTGAGCGCGCGCATTCTCAAGACCGGCCGCGACACGGTCGAGTGTGAGGCCTGGGGTGACGGCGCAGCCGAGTTCGTCGACGGCCTGCCCGCATTCCTCGGTGCCCACGATGACGCGGCAGGATTCGCGCCCCGCGAACCGACGATCGCCGCCGCGTATCGACGCGTTCCCCACCTTCGGCTCGGGCGCACAGAACGCGTGCTGGAGGCCCTGCTGCCCGCCGTCCTGGAACAGCGCGTCGCAGGTAAGGACGCGTTTCGCGCATGGCGTCTGCTGGTCACGAAGTTCGGCACACCCGCACCCGGACCCGCCCCCGCCCGGATGCGCGTGCCGCCTGCCGCCGACGTGTGGCGGCGCATCCCGTCCTGGGAGTTCCACCTCGCCAACGTCGATCCCGGACGCGCCAGGACGCTGGTGTCGTGCGCGCAGCGGGCTGCCTCACTGGAACGGTTGACGGCGCGCCCCAGCGCCGACGCGCGAGAGGCGTTGCGATCGCTACCCGGGGTGGGCGAGTGGACCGCCGCCGAGACCGCCCAACGCGCCTGGGGTGACGCCGACGCACTGTCGGTCGGTGACTACCACCTGTCGAACGTGGTCGGCTGCACCCTGCTGGGCCACCGCATCGACGATGCCGAGATGCTGGAGCTGCTGGAACCGCTACGGCCGCACCGGCATCGGGCCGTGCGGCTCCTCGAAGTCAGTGGCATGGCGCGTAATCCACGCTACGGCGCGCGCATGGCGATCCCGGATCTGCGCAGTCTTTGACGACGGGGGTTAGCCCCTGCGAGTCGCGGGTAGGACTCCTAAGACGTCAAGACCAAAGGAGTCCAACGATGCCTACATTCACTCTTCCGGGCCTATCCGACAAGGCCGGCCGCGAGGTCGCTGAACTGCTGCAGAAGCTGCTCAGCACCTACAACGACCTGCACCTCACGCTCAAACACGTGCACTGGAATGTGGTTGGTCCGAACTTCATCGGCGTGCACGAGATGATCGATCCGCAGGTAGAGCTGGTGCGCGGCTACGCCGACGACGCGGCCGAGCGGATCGCGGCGCTGGGCGCGTCGCCGAAGGGCACGCCAGGCGCGATCTTGAAGGACCGCACCTGGGACGACTACTCCGTCGGCCGGGACACCGTGCAGGCGCATCTTGCCGCGCTGGATCTGGTGTACACCGGGGTGATCGAGGACGCTCGAAAGGCGATCGACACGCTCGACGACATCGATCTCGTCTCGCAGGACATGGTGATCGGTCAGGTCGGCGAACTGGAGAAGTTCCAGTGGTTCGTCCGCGCGCACCTGGAGAACTCCGGGGGTCAGCTGTCCAGCCAGGGCGCGACCACCGAGAAGAAGGCCGCGCAGAACGCCAAGAAGAGAGCTCCGGTTAAGTAGTCAGCCGGGGATCGGACCCGCACCACACGGGTGCGGGTCCGACTTCCCGTCTCGCTCAGGCCCTCTGCTGATCGAGCGCATCGTCGCGGACCGGCCTGTCGGCCAGTTCCTCGGCGCGGCCGAACAGATACGGGTAGGCGATACCGGCGATCGCCGCGCCGACCAGAGGTGCCAACCAGAACAGCCAGAGCTGAGCGGGGGCTCCGTCACCGTTGAAGAACGCGACGCCAGTCGACCGCGCCGGGTTCACCGAGGTGTTCGAGATCGGGATCGAGATGAGGTGGATGAGTGTCAGCGTCAGCCCGATTGCCAAGCCCGCGAATCCCTTTGGCGCCCGGTTGTCGGTGGAGCCGAGGATGACGAGTAGGAACACGCCGGTCAGGACGACTTCGGCGACGAGCACCGCCACCATTGAGTAACCACCGGGTGAATGGTCGCCAAAACCGTTGGCGGCCATGTTGCCGGTCGCCGTCCAGCCGTCCTGGCCCCTGGCGATCACGTAGATCACCGCACCGCCGACGAGGCCGCCGATGACCTGTGCAATCCAGTAGCCGGGCAGTGCCTTCCACTCCACCCTGTGCGCGAGGGCGGCGCCGAGCGTGACGGCCGGGTTGAAATGGCCACCCGAGATGGTGCCGAACGCGTACACACCGGTGAGCACAGTCAGGCCGAACGCCAGTGCGACACCGAGGAATCCGATGCCAAGCGAGACGCCATCGTCGGCGATGAACTTCGCGGCGAACACCGCACTACCGCAGCCGCCGAGTACAAGCCAGAATGTACCGATGAACTCAGCTGCCAAGCGGTGAGTCATGGTCGGGGTTGTCATGATGTGAAACCTCCCTTGCCGGTGCGCCGTTGAGGTGCCCGTTGCGAGAGGGTCGCACGGTTGAGCACCGCGAAGGGATGACTGTGGCCGAACCTCTGCCTGATCGTGACCGAAAGCTACCGGGACGTTACGTAGCGTGGTCTAGCGCTAGCACTAGCTGCGATATGCGGTGAGGCGGGCGATGATCGCGACCTTACCGTCGGCGCCGATCGCCTGCGCGTCGGCGACGCCGCTGCGGCGCCCGACGCGCAATGGCGTTCCCACGTAGCGGGACTCCCCGCCCGCCAAGAACTGCCGCAGAAAGTTCACTCGAAGGGATGCGGTGATCAGCGGACCCTCGGAGCGGCCTGCGTTCACGGCGGCCGACGCGGCAATCTCCAGGCCTGCCGAGGCGATACCACCGTGGACGACGTCGATGTTGTTGTTGAGCACGCGATCGGCGCGTTGTCCCAGGATCACCGAGTCGCCTTCGACACGCGGGGAGTCGATCGCCATCATGTCGGAGAGGCCGAACTTCTCCTCCATGTCGCCCTCGCGGGCGGGCGCCTCGGCGAACTCGCCAGGGTGGTCGATGTAGAACGACCGCACGGTCCCGCTCCCGATCAGCCTGCCCGCGAGAAGCAACTCGCACTCGCCGACCGCGGTGGCGTGCTTGCCGCTCATCGGCCGGCTGATGCCCAGCACGGTCTCGTCACCTGCGGCAGCGACCGCCGCGGCGGCGTCGGGTGCCAGTTCCAGGGAGAGTTCGCTGGACACAGTCCATTCGTGGTCATGGCGGCGGTGGTGGTTGAGCAATCCGGCGATGTGATCGGTCAGGACTGCCAGTGGGCCCAGGCTGGGCTCCCCGGTGGCTGGGTTGAGCAACCCCTCGATGGGCATCGTGGCGGCGCATCGGTCGACGCCTTCCTCGAGGGTCTCGATCCGGAATCTGCCGATCGGCGTGTTGCTCGCGTGGTGTCGCATTGGGCCAAGCTTGGCGGCAGGTGCACTCCTTGATACCCGGCAGGGGTATCCGGACGGGCGGGGCCGGGCTCCGGGGCGGCCAAGTTTGCCCTGGTCGAGCCTAAGAATCCGAGAAAGCTTTCCAGCAAATTGGAAGAGTCCGATAATAGCAGCTAGATGGACTGCTACTTAATGGTAGCAAACTGCAAGGGCGATCCCGGGCGTGATGTGGATCGCACCCCAGCCGGGCGGCCGGTTCGACGTCATCGCGAAAGTTGCAGTGCTGCAACATTTTAGAGTCCAAATCGTGCCTTGACGCGGAATGGCGCGGCTGGACGTCCCAGCGCATTAGTTAGGTCTGGCTAAGTTGGCATGTCAGGCAGTCTCTGTCATATCGTTTATCACTCGAGGCAATTGGGGACATAAAGCCTGTCGTTCAGTGCTGCACACTGGCCCTCCCATCGCCTAGCCCGGCAGTGCCGTCTGTTGACGGCTGCCACGCAGACACGCTGCGTGAAGGCGTGTGAAGAGAAAAGGTCAGGTGGGAATGGCGCCCAAGGCGGTCGGGCTGTACAACCCCGCATATGAGCACGATTCCTGTGGTGTCGCGATGGTTGCGGACATCCACGGACGACGTAGCCGTGACATTGTGGACAAGGCCATTGCGGCGCTGGTGAACCTCGAGCACCGCGGTGCTCAGGGTGCCGAGCCGAGTACGGGTGACGGTGCCGGAATCCTGCTTCAGGTGCCCGACGAGTTCCTGCGGGCGGTCTGTGCGGAACAAGGGGACTTCGAGCTTCCCGCGGCAGGCAGCTACGCCACCGGTATCGCGTTCCTCCCGCAGTCGGCCAAGGATGCGGCCGCTGCTTGTGAGGCCGTTGGAAAGATCGTCGAAGCCGAGGGTCTGACGCTGCTCGGCTGGCGCGAGGTTCCCACCGATGACTCCTCACTGGGTGCACTGGCGCGCGATGCGATGCCGACGTTCCGTCAGGTGTTCATCGCTGGCGCCGAGGGTATGGACTTGGAGCGCAAGGCTTTCGTGGTGCGCAAGCGCGCTGAACACGAGTTGGGCACCAAGGGCCCGGGCCAGGACGGCCCCGGACGCGAAACCGTGTACTTCCCAAGCCTTTCCGGTCAGACTTTCGTCTACAAGGGCATGCTGACCACGCCTCAGCTCAAGGCCTTCTACCTGGATCTCCAGGACGAGCGCATGATGAGCGCGCTGGGCATCGTGCACTCGCGGTTCTCCACCAACACCTTCCCGTCGTGGCCGCTGGCTCACCCGTTCCGACGGGTCGCCCACAACGGCGAGATCAACACCGTCACAGGCAATGAGAACTGGATGCGGGCGCGCGAGGCGCTGATCCGCACCAACGCCTTCGGGACCGAGGGGCTCGACAAGATCGTTCCGATCTGCACCCCCGGCGCATCCGACACCGCGCGTTTCGACGAGGTGCTGGAGTTGCTGCACCTCGGCGGTCGCAGCCTGCCGCACGCGGTGCTGATGATGATCCCCGAGGCCTGGGAGCGTCATGAGTCGATGGACCCCGCGCGTCGCGCGTTCTACGAGTTCCACGACTCGCTGATGGAACCGTGGGACGGCCCGGCTGCGGTGTGCTTCACCGACGGCACCGTCATCGGCGCCGTGCTCGACCGCAACGGCCTGCGCCCGTCGCGGATCTGGGTGACCGAAGACGGTCTCGTCGTGATGGCATCCGAAGCCGGTGTGCTCGACCTGGACCCGTCCACCGTCGTACAGAAGTTGCGCCTCCGGCCCGGCCGGATGTTCCTGGTGGACACCGCCCAGGGCCGAATCGTCTCCGACGAGGAGATCAAGTCCGAACTCGCCGCCGAGCATCCGTATCAGGAGTGGCTCGACGCGGGCCTGTTCCCCCTCGACGAGCTGCCCCCCGGCGATTACGTCCGCATGCCGCACCACCGGGTGGTGTTGCGCCAGCAGATCTTCGGCTACACCTACGAGGAACTGAACATGCTGGTGGCGCCGATGGCGCGCACCGGCGCCGAGGCCCTCGGTTCGATGGGGACCGACACACCGGTCGCCGTGCTCTCGCAGCGCCCCCGCATGCTGTTCGACTACTTCCAGCAGCTGTTCGCCCAGGTGACCAACCCGCCGCTGGACGCCATCCGCGAAGAGGTCGTGACCAGCCTGCAGGGCGTGATCGGACCCGAGGGGGACCTGCTCAACCCGGGTCCCGAGTCGTGTCGCCAGATCGTCCTGTCCCAGCCGATCCTGCGTAATGCCGATCTGTCGAAGTTGATCTGCGTTGATCCCGACCACGAGATCCGCGGCCACAAGCACGGTATGCGCGCCGCGGTGATCCGCTGTCTGTACCCGGTGAATCGGGGCGGACAGGGCCTCAAAGAAGCGCTGAACACCGTGCGCGCCAAGGTGTCGGAGGCGATCCGCGAGGGTGCCCGCATCATCGTGCTGTCCGACCGCGAGTCCAACGAGACCATGGCGCCGATCCCGTCGCTGTTGTCCGTTGCGGCCGTGCATCACCACCTCGTCGGTGAGCGCACCCGCACCAAGGTCGGCCTCGTGGTCGAGGCCGGCGACGCGCGCGAGGTGCACCACATGGCCATGCTGTGTGGCTTCGGCGCCGCCGCGATCAACCCGTACATGGCCTTCGAGTCGATCGAGGACATGGTCGACCGCGGCGTGATCACCGGAATCAACAGCGACCAAGCCAAGGCCAACTACGTCAAGGCAGCGGGCAAGGGCGTGCTCAAGGTGATGTCCAAGATGGGCATCTCCACCCTGGCCTCCTACACGGGTGCGCAGCTGTTCCAGGCCATCGGCATCTCGCAGGGCGTGCTCGACGAGTACTTCATCGGGCTGAGCTGCCCGGTCGGCGGAATCGACCTCGAGGACATCGCCAGCGACGTCGCCTCCCGGCACGCGCTGGCCTTCCTGGACCGGCCCGACGAGCGCGCTCACCGCGAACTCGAGGTGGGCGGTGAGTACCAGTGGCGTCGCGAGGGTGAGTATCACCTGTTCAACCCGGACACGGTGTTCAAGCTGCAGCACTCCACCCGCACCGGGCAGTACAAGGTCTTCAAGGAGTACACCGCACTGGTCGACGACCAGAGTGAGCAGATGGCCTCGCTTCGCGGTCTGCTGAAGTTCCGCGACGGGGTGCGCCAGCCGGTTCCGCTGGACGAGGTGGAATCGGCCGCCGATATCGTCAAGCGGTTCTCGACGGGCGCCATGAGCTACGGGTCGATCTCGGCCGAGGCGCACGAGACGCTGGCCATTGCGATGAACCGCCTTGGCGCCCGGTCGAACTCGGGCGAGGGCGGCGAGAGCGTGGACCGTTTCGAGCCCGATGACAACGGCGACTGGCGTCGCAGTGCCATCAAGCAGGTGGCGTCTGGCCGGTTCGGTGTCACCAGTCACTACCTGACCAACTGCACCGACATTCAGATCAAGATGGCGCAGGGCGCCAAACCCGGTGAGGGCGGCCAGCTTCCGGGGCACAAGGTGTACCCGTGGGTGGCCGAGGTGCGGCACTCGACCCCGGGTGTCGGCCTGATCTCGCCGCCGCCGCACCACGACATCTACTCGATCGAGGATCTTGCCCAGCTGATCCACGACCTGAAGAACGCCAACCCGAGCGCCCGCGTGCACGTGAAGCTGGTGTCCGAGAACGGCGTCGGAACCGTGGCCGCGGGTGTCTCCAAGGCACACGCCGATGTGGTGCTGATCTCGGGTCACGACGGTGGCACCGGTGCCACCCCGCTGACCTCACAGAAGCACGCCGGTGCGCCGTGGGAACTCGGTCTCGCCGAGACTCAGCAGACCCTGCTGCTCAACGGACTTCGCGACCGCATCGTGGTCCAGGTCGACGGTCAGCTCAAGACGGGCCGCGACGTGGTTATCGCTGCGCTGCTGGGTGCCGAGGAGTTCGGTTTCGCCACTGCGCCGCTGGTCGTGGCTGGCTGCATCATGATGCGGGTCTGCCACCTCGACACCTGCCCGGTGGGTGTCGCCACCCAGAACCCGCTGCTGCGCGAGCGGTTCAATGGCAAGCCCGAGTTCGTCGAGAACTTCTTCATGTTCATCGCCGATGAGGTCCGTGAACTCATGGCGGAGTTGGGCTTCCGCACCGTCAACGAGATGGTCGGCCAAGTCGGCGCCCTGGACACCACCCAGGCCGCCGAGCACTGGAAGGCGCACAAGCTGGACCTGTCGCCGGTGCTGTACGAACCCGAATCGGCGTTCATGAACCAGGATCTGTACTGCAGCTCGCGTCAGGACCACGGCCTCGACAAGGCGCTGGATCAGCAGCTGATTGCCCAGAGCCGTGAGGCCCTTGACTCGGGATCGCCGGTGCGATTCGCCACCAAGATCACCAATGTCAACCGCACGGTCGGGACCATGCTCGGCCACGAGGTCACCAAGGCCTATGGCGGGCAGGGGCTTCCGGACGGCACCATCGACATCACCTTCGATGGCTCGGCCGGAAACAGCTTCGGCGCGTTCGTTCCCAAGGGTGTCACCCTGCGGGTCTACGGCGACGCCAACGACTACGTCGGCAAGGGCCTGTCGGGTGGCCGGATTGTGGTCCGCCCGTCCGAGCAGGCGCCCGAGGGCTTCGCCGCCGAGGACAACATCATCGCCGGCAACGTGATTCTGTTCGGCGCCACCAGCGGTCAGGCGTTCATCCGGGGTCAGAGCGGCGAGCGGTTCGCCGTCCGTAACTCCGGTGCGCACGCCGTCGTCGAGGGCGTCGGCGACCACGGCTGTGAGTACATGACCGGCGGACGGGTGGTGATCCTCGGCCCGACCGGCCGCAACTTCGCCGCGGGAATGTCGGGCGGTATCGCCTACGTGTACGACCCGAACACCGCACTGAGTGAGAACCTCAACGGTGAGATGGTCGCACTCGAGGCATTGGACGATGACGACGTCGGCTGGCTGCGTGACATGCTCGTCGCGCACGTCGACGCAACGGATTCGGCTGTGGGCCAACGTGTCCTCGCCGATTGGGAGGGTGAGCTGAAGCACTTCGTCAAGGTCATGCCACGCGACTACAAGCGCGTGCTGGAGGCGATCGCCGAGGCCGAACGCAACGGCCAGGACGTCGGCACCGCGATCATGGCGGCCACCAGTGGCTGATCCGCGCGGCTTCCTCAAGCACACTCATCGCGAGACCCCGCAACGCCGGCCGGTCCCGCTGCGCCTGCGCGACTGGAAAGAGGTCTACGAGGACTTCTCCCACGACGCACTGCAGGATCAGGCTGCCCGTTGCATGGACTGCGGCATTCCCTTCTGCCACAACGGTTGTCCGCTGGGAAACCTCATCCCCGAGTGGAATGACCTGGTGTACAAGGACCGGTGGCGCGATGCCATCGAGCGCCTGCACGCGACCAACAACTTCCCGGAGTTCACTGGGCGGCTCTGCCCGGCCCCGTGCGAGGCCTCCTGTGTCCTGGGCATCAACCAGGACGCGGTGACCATCAAGCAGGTCGAGGTCGAGATCATCGACAACGCCTTCGACAAGGGCTGGGTTGTTCCGATGCTGCCCGACGTGCAGACCGGTAAGAAGGTCGCCGTGGTCGGCTCCGGACCGGCCGGGCTGGCAGCTGCCCAGCAGCTCACCAGGGCCGGTCATACCGTCACGGTGTTCGAGCGGGCCGATCGCATCGGTGGCCTGCTGCGTTACGGCATCCCCGAGTTCAAGATGGAGAAGCGCCACATCGACCGGCGCCTGGAGCAGATGGCGGCCGAGGGCACCCAGTTCCGGCCCGGCGTCAACGTGGGCGTCGACATCACGGTGAAACAGCTGCGCCTGAACTATGACGCGGTGGTGCTGTCCGGCGGCGCGACCGATTGGCGTGATCTGCCGATTCCTGGCCGCGAACTCAAGGGCATCCATCAGGCGATGGAGTTCCTGCCGTGGGCCAACCGCGTGCAGCAGGGCGATGACGTTCTCGATGCCGACGGCCAGCCGCCGATCACCGCGAAGGGCAAGAAGGTCGTCATCATCGGTGGTGGCGACACGGGTGCTGACTGCCTGGGCACGTCGCACCGTCAGGGCGCGGCGAGTGTCCACCAGTTCGAGATCATGCCGCGGCCTCCCGAGGAGCGCGCGGACTCGACGCCGTGGCCCACCTACCCGCTGATGTACCGGGTGTCCTCGGCGCACGAGGAGGGTGGCGAGCGGGTGTTCTCGGTCAACACCGAGGAGTTCGTCGGCGCCGATGGCCACGTCACCGCGCTCAAGGTGCATGAGGTCGTCATGCAGGACGGCAGGTTCGTCAAGGTCGAGGGCAGTGACTTCGAACTCGAGGCCGACCTGGTGTTGCTCGCGATGGGCTTTGTGGGCCCGGAGCGCGCGGGACTGCTGACCGAGTTGAAGGTGGAGCTGACCGACCGCGGCAACGTCAAGCGTGACGACGACTTCCAGACGTCGCTGCCGGGCGTGTTCGTGGCCGGTGACATGGGACGCGGACAGTCGCTGATCGTGTGGGCGATTGCCGAGGGTCGTGCCGCCGCGGCTGGTGTGGATCGGTATCTGATGGGGGACAGTGCGCTGCCCGTGCCCATCAAGCCGACCGCCGCGCCGCAGCGGTGAGGTCCCAATAATCACTTCAGTCACACCAAAAACATCTGACTAAAGCTCGGCGAGTCTCGTGGTGTTAGCTACGTCACAGGTGTCTAATGGTATGCGGGGGTCGTGCGTGAGTGTGACCCCACGGTGCAGCCGTACGACGCAGGAGTGAACACCGTGCCAAACAACCCGCTGGGGCGTTCGCGGATTAAGCGAATCGCCTGGTCATACCTCCTACACCCGATGAAGTGCCGCGAGTTCCCGGCCAAGCAGGAACGCCTCGTCACCGCGGCCGAGATGCTGCGCTACGGCTATTGAACCGAGCCGTGACCCGACGGCCGCCAATCGCGGTTGTTTGCTTAAAAGTTTGCATCTGTCTGGCAGTCGATTAATCGGCCGTCCTAGTGCGCAATGCGTTCGGATCGATGTCTGGCATTCCCGGTCTCGTCGTCGAAGAAGTGTGTCCGCTCGGGTGTGAGTGCGAGCCCGATGCGAGTGCCGGAGTCCAGCTCGGTACCGGCCGGCGCCTGCACGATCACCCGCGTCGGCTCGGCGGACGGCTGGACTTCGTCCCCGACGAGCGCGGTGACCAGGACATGGCTGCCGAGTGGCTCGACAAAGTCGACCCGCGCGGGCACCATGCCGCCGATGTTCGTGGTGTGCAGCCGAAGATGCTCGGGCCGTGCCCCGACGGTCACCGGGCCGTCGGGTTCGGCCACCGACGTGACCTGCACGCCACCGATGTGCAGCGCTCCGCCGCGCACGATCCCCGGCATCAGATTCATCGGCGGACTACCCATGAACGCCGCGACGAACGTGTTGGCCGGGCGGTTGTAGATGTCGTCGGTGGAGCCGATCTGTTGGACCTCGCCGTTGGACATCACACACAGCCTGTCGCCCAGGGTCATCGCCTCGACCTGATCGTGAGTCACATAGATGGAGGTGACGGGTAACTCGCGGTGCAACCGCTTAAGGTCGCCGCGAACCTGATTGCGAAGCTTCGCATCGAGATTGGACAGCGGCTCGTCGAGCAGGAACGCCTGCGGTTTGCGAACCAGTGCGCGGCCCATCGCCACCCGCTGTCGTTGTCCGCCCGAGAGTTGACCGGGCTTGCGATCGAGCAGCTCGCTGATCTGCAGCAGCTCGGCGGTCTCGCTGACCCGGCGCGCGATCTCGGCACGAGGCGTTCTGCGCTGCCGCAGCCCGTAGGCGAGGTTCCGGTAGACGGTCATGTGCGGGTACAGCGCGTAGTTCTGGAACACCATCGCGATGTCACGTGCGCCGGGACTCAGCTCGTTGACCACCGCCCCGCCGATCCTGATCTCGCCAGACGTCGGCTTGTCCAGCCCGGCGAGCAGTCGCAGGGCGGTGCTCTTGCCGCAGCCAGACGGCCCGACCAGGATCAGGAACTCCCCATCCGACACCGTCAGGTTGAGGCCCTTCAGGGCGACGGTGTCTCCCGAACGCCCTCCCGGGTACTGCCGCGTGACATCGCGGAACTCCACTTGTGCCAACGTCTTTCCTCTCTCAACCCTTGATTCCGGTACTTGCCACCGATTGGACGAAGTACCGCTGGGCTCCGATGAACACCAACAGCATCGGCAACAGGCTCATCACGTTGGCCGCCATGAGGAGTGGCCAGTTCACTCGGTGGGCGCCCTGAAAGTAGCTCAGGCCCAACGGGATCGTCATCTGGTCCTGCGAGGTGATCACGATCAGCGGCCACAGGAAGTCATTCCACGATGTGAGCACCGTCAGCGCGGCGAGTGTCGAGAGCGCGGGCAGCGACAATGGCAGCACCATCTTGAACAGCACTCCGAGCCGCGAGGTTCCGTCCACACGTGCCGCCTCCTCGAGTTCCACAGGGACGGTCATGAAGAACTGGCGGAGGAAGAAGATCCCGAACGCCGTCGCCAGGTTCGGCAGCATCAACGCACCGATGTGATCGATGCCGAGTACGTCGGCGACGTTGTCGCCGAACCACTTCACGATCAGGAACACAGGGATCATCGTGACCTGGAACGGCACCATCAGCGTCGCCATCAAGGTGACGAAGAGTGCTCCGCGGCCCAGGAACCGAATGCGGGCGAACGCATAACCGGCGAGGCTGCACACGATCAGGTTGCTGGCGAGCACGACCAGGGTGACGATCGCGCTGTTGAGGAAGAAGTACCCGAACGGCGCGGATGCCCAAGCCTGCGAGTAGTTCTCGAATCGCGGGGTCTCGGGTAGCAGCACCGGCGGGAAGTGGTTGGTTTCGCCCTCGGTCTCGAGCGAGGTGACCAGCATCCACAGCAGCGGCACGATCAGCAGGAACGACAGCGGGATCAGCACCAGGTGCCACGGGCTGAAGGGCAGCCGTGGCATCCGCCGGCGACGCGCCGCAGAAGGGGCCGTCGAACCGCTGGCGGGGTCGGGGGGCACGGGTGTCTCGGTACGCTCCGAGAGTCGAGGCTTGGTCATGAGTAGTGCACATATCTACGAGCGACGCGGAACTGCACCGCGGTGATCACCAGGATGACGACGAACAACGCATAGGCCATAGCCGCGGCGTACCCGGCGTCGAAGTGCACGAACGCGCGATCCCACAGGTAGTAGACGATGACGGTCGTCGCGCGCAGGGGGCCACCGCGCGTGGTGGCGTACACCTCGTCGAACAGCTGCAGCGCGTTGATTGTCAACCAGACGAGCAGGAACAGATTCGCCGGGCCGAGCAGAGGCACCGTGATGGTGCGGAAGCGCGTGAACGCGCTCGCCCCGTCGATCGCCGCGGCCTCGTGCAGCTCGGCGGGAACACCCTGCAGCGCTGCGAGATACACGATCACCGAGAATCCGGTCCAGCCCCAGATCGTCATCGCGACGATCACGAACAGCGCCTGCGACGGCGACGCCAGGAACCCCTGGGATGGCACGCCGACCGCATTGAGTGTCGCGTTGACCAAACCGTAGTCACGGTCGGTCAGCCACAGGAAGATGATGCCCTGCGAGATGGTGGACACCGCCATCGTGATGTACGCGGCGGTGCGGTACACCGAGATGAACCGCACCGAGCGGTTCATCGCCGCGGCCACGAACAGACCGACGAGCATGGTGCCGGGCACGAACAGCGCCGTGTAGACGATGGTGTGCTTGATCGCCACGACGAACACCGGGTCGTCCGCCAACTTCCGGTAGTTCTCCAGGCCCACCCACGGCGTCTCCGGCGTCAGCAGATCGGACTGCTGGAACGACAGCTGCAGCGACATCAGCACCGGCAGCAGGCCGAATATGCCGATCAACACGATCGCCGGACTCGCAAGAACCCAGCCGTTCACGCTCTCCGACTGGCCAACGCGGCGGAGAAACGAGTGCGGTTGTCGCACGGAGACGTCCCCGGGCATTCGCCTACTTCTCCGCGAGAGCCGCGTCGGCGGCCTTGGCCGCGGCGTTCAGCGCGTCAGCCGGCTGATCCTTGCCCAGCAGGACGGAGACGATCGACTGCCCCAATGCCTCGGAGATGTCGGGGTACTGCTGGACGGTCGGCCTGACCTTCTTCACGTTGTTCAGGTTCTCGACGAACGTGCCGCTGCCCGGCAGGCCCTCGTCGAGCTTGGCGACGAAGGCCTGATCCTGGCCGACAGAGAGCCGCGTGGGCAGGTCGCCGGTACCGAGTGAGAATGTCTTGACCTGCTCGGCGGCGGTCAGCCACTTCACGAAGTCGGTCGCCGCCTGCTTCCTGGCGTCGCCGTTGTCGAACACGACCCAGTTGTCCGGGCCGGCGATTGTCTGATGGCTGCCGCTCGAACCGGCGAAGGTGGGCATGACCTGCACGCCGTAGTCGATGTCGGACAGCTGGCTCAGATCCCACGGTCCGGTCACCAGCATCGCGACCTTGCCGCTGTTCATCAGCTTGGGTCCATTCTCGTTGGTGGTGTCGAGGTAGAGCGACTTGTCCGTGACGGCCATCTGTTGCAGCACGGTGAGCGCCTTGACGCCCGCCTCGGAGTTGAACACGGCGTGCTCGTTGTCGGGGGACAGGATGTCACCGCCTGCCTCCCACAGCATCGGAACGTAGTGCCACACAGTGTCCTCGCTGCCGTCGGCGGGAATGAGCCAGCCGTACTGTCCCCTCGCCGGGTCGGTCAGCTTGGCGGCTGCCGCGCGGAAGTCGTCCCACGTCCACTCCGGGGTCGGCGGCGCGACACCGGCGTCGGCGAAGAGTTGCTTGTTGTAGACGATCGCGAGGTTGTCCACCAGGGCGGGCACACCGACGATCTTGTCCCCGACAGTCGCGGCCTCGCGCTCGGCGGGATAGAAGTCGTCCCACTTCCAGTCCGGGTTGGACACCTCGCCCGCCATGTCGACGACCTGGGGGATCTGGGCGATGTTCGGCGACCATGACCCGAACATGTAGGCGACGTCGGGGGCACTGCCGCCGCGGACGGCGGTCAGAACCTTCTGCAGCACGAGGTCGTTGCTCGAGTACAGCTCACTGACGTGGACGTCGGGGTGTTCCTGGTTGTACTGGTCAACCAGGCCCTTGAAGGCCTCACCCTCGGTGTCCTGGTAGCCGTGCCAGACCGCGATCTCGACGGGACCCGACGACGAGTCGCCGCCGCCGCAGGCGGTGAGGCCGGAGGCGAGGACCGCGGCCAAGGCAATGCAGAGTCTTTGGCGAATCACTGATCGGATCACGATGAATACTCCTTTGTCGGCGGATCGGTTCTCACGGTGCGAGTTTCGTGCGGAGGGGTTCTGGCAGCAGGTCCCCGTGCGCGACCGTCAGCTCGTCGCACAGCTCCCAGATCTGATCGACGGTCAAGGTGGCGGCCATGTTCGGGTCTACCATCGCCGCCGCCCGCACCAATCGGGGATCCCCGTCCACGGCGGCGCGCACCGTGAGGTCGACCGGTCCGAGGAAGCTCCGGTTGAGTGCGGCACACTGCGGCGGCAGATCCCCGACGCTCATCGGGTGCGCACCAAGCGCGTCGAGCACTGTGGGCACCTCGACGGCCACACCGTCGGGCAGGTTGGTGATCAGCCCGGCGTTGACGACGTTCGCCGAGATCACGCGCACGGCACCGGTCTCCAGGGAGTGGATCACCTGCGGGGCGTACTCCGTGGAATCCGTGTCGATCGGCAGAGCCTTGGCGTTGGCGAGTTCGGCACGGACACGGGCATATTCGGCGAGATTCGCCTCACTGATCGACACGTACTCGCCAACGTTGAGCCGCAGCCGATCGACCTCGCCGGGATGCTTCAGGTACCACGGGACGTACTCGCTGGAGTGCTCACTCGTCTCGGTGGGGTAGTAGCCGAGCCTGCGGTACATGTCGACCCGTACCCTGCGGCGCAGCTCGGGGTCGGCGGCGATGCGCTGATCCAGCAGCGGGTACAGATCCTGTCCGCCGCGCTCCCAACGCAGCACCCACGCCTGGTGGTTGACGCCGGCCGACCAGTACGACACCTCGTCGAGCGGCACGTCGATGAGCTCGCACAGACCGGCCATCGTCCAGTACACCGAGTGGCACAGGCCAAGCACCTTGAGTCCCGGCGCGGCGTGGCGCAGGTACGTGACGTTCATGGCCATCGGGTTCGTGTAGTTCAGCAGCCAGGCGTCCGGACACACCTGCTGCATATCGCGGGCGATGGCAGCCAGTACCGGGAACGTCCGCAGGCCACGGAAGATGCCGCCGATGCCAATGGTGTCGCCGATGGTCTGATGCAGCCCGTACCGCGCGGGGATCTCGAAGTCGCGCACCGTTGCCTCGTGCATGCCCACCTGGATCACGTTGATGACGTAGTCGGCACCGTCGAGGGCGCGGCGGCGATCCAGGGACGAGAGGATCTCGGGTTGCGCGCCGGCCTCTTTGGCGGTGGCGCGAGCGATGGCCTCGGCGGTGTCGAGCCGCTCGGTGTCGATGTCGTGCAGGACGATTCGGGCTGAGCCGAGTTCCGCGAACGAGAAGATGTCGCCGAGCAGTTCGCGGGTGAACTCGACGCTTCCCGCTCCGATGATGACGATGGTGGGTTTCACGCCTGGCTCCTGGTTCCCGTGCTGCTCTGTAGTGAGTTCTCGATGACCGCGTCGGCGAGTGCCTCGCCGCGCTTCTCGTCGCTGTACACCATGAGCGTCGAGCCCACCAGCGCCAGGATGATTCCCACGGCACCGTAGGGGGTGGGCAGGGTCTGGTAGGCGATGAGTGACACCACGATGGTGAGCGCGGGTGCCAGCGCGTTGGTGGTCGGCGCGACGATGGTCGCCTTGCCGCGGCTGAGCGCCATCACCAGGAACAGGGCGCCGACGGCGTTGAGCAGCTGAGTTCCTGCCGTCAATACCGGTGCCTGCCAGGGGAATCCGCCGGGTATGCCACCCATCGAGAGCACCGCGACGGGGATCAGGGCGAGCGCGCTGATCGCCATCCAGCCGAACGTGGTGGCCTCATTGACGCCGATCGTCGCGGTCTTGCGCATGAAGTAGGCCTGCACACCCCACGCCACGCAGATCAGGATCGCCAGCGGCAGCCACGGGCCTGACGAACCGTCGGAGTCGCTGCTGGTGATGCTGAACAGCACGATGGCCGTGAGTGCGGCGGCGAGACCCACGACGGCGAGCGGCGAGACACGTTCGCGCAGAAGCGCCATCGCCATCACGACCGTGATCGCGGGCGATATCGACACGATCGGGAAGATGAGGTACGCGGGACCCATGGTCAGCGCCTGAAACAGCAGCAGCTGGCCGCCTGCCCCGGTGAGTCCGATGAGCAGACCATAGACCGCGGCCTGCGGTCGCCGGTCGAAACGCTGGCCGCGCAGCGCGAAAGCCGCCGGGATGATCATCGTCAGCGCCCAGATGCAGTAGATCATCTCGTCGGGGTAGCCGTATTTGGTCGCGGGCAGGGCCGAGAAGGCGCCCCACACTCCCCAGAAGAGGATGAGCAATGCGGCGTAGAAGATCCAGCTGCGCGTCGTGGTCGTTGGCGCATCGGTCACGATGGCTTCACCTCATCGGTCCGTTGGCGGTTTGTAATGAGTTGCTGCATCGAGCTGGAACTCAGCGGATGGCCGCTGCGCTTTGCGGCATAGATGGCCGCTCCCACCGCGGGATCGAGTAGCGGGCGCTGCAGGTCGTACTTGCCGGGCAGGCCGCCAAGCGCTGCGAGGAAGAGCGCCAGAAAGCCCTCGTCAGAGAACATCCCGCCCGAGTAGGACACCGGCACCGTCTCAAGGTCGGTGAAACCCAGCAGCGTGCGGGTGGTTTCGACGAGTGTCACGAGTTCGGCGACAGCGGCGGACAGGATGCCCGCCGCGACCTCGTCATCGTGGGCGGCCTGGCAGACGGTGGTCGCCAGCGCGGCGATCGAACTGCGGTTTCCCGCCCACTTCTCGATGACCAGGCTGACGACGTCGAGGTCCGCCGCGACGTCGAGCCGCCTCTTGAGCTGTTCGTAGAGTGGGCCGCGGGCCAGTCGGCCGTCACTCATCCGGCTGAATGCGTTTAAGCCCTGAGTCGCAACCCAATACGCCGAACCCTCGTCGCCGAAGAGTTCGCCCCAGCCGCCGACGCGGTGTCCCGTGCCATTTCGCTCACCGTACGTCATCGAACCCGTACCGCTGATGACATTGATACCGTCCTCGCCACCGAGTGACCCGGCCCAGCCGCAGACCATGTCGTTGTCGCAGCTGTAGCGGTCGTGGCCGAGGACGCGGCCGGGCACGGCATCGAGTTGCGCGATGTCACCGCTGGCCTCGCCGTAGCCGGGGATACCGAAGAACGCCGCGTCGATATCGCACGTCTCGATGCCAGCTTGGCCGCAGATATCCGTGACCCCTTGGGAGAGAACATGTTCGACGACGTCGAATCCCTCGGAGAAGTAGTAGGAGGTGGGTGCTGTGGCGCGGGCCAGGACGTGGCCGGTCGTGTCGACGAGTGCGAACGCGGTCTTCGATCCGCCGCCGTCGACCCCCAGATAGCGCGCCACCGTCATCACCGTCCCACCGTCATGGGATAGATCGTCACGCCCTTCACAACCCGGCTGACCTCACCGGACGGGAACGGGTTGTCCGGTGCCTTGGCGTAGGCCAACGACGTGAACAGCGCGAGATACTGGGCGAACACGAGATAGGGCAGCGCCACCAGCGCGTCGTCGAGGCCGGCCAGGCCTGGCAGGACCACGGCGGGCCCCAGCTCGGCGGGGATCGGTTCGGTGGTGATCACGGTGACGGCGTCCTGACCGAGCTGCGCGCGGATCTCGGCGATGATGTCGAGGTCGTAGCGACGGGTGTACGGATCGGTCGAGACGTACACCACGACGACCGTGTCGAAGTCGAGCACCGACTTGGGCCCGTGCCGAAAGCCCAGCGGCGAGTCGAAGTACGTCACGACCTCCCCGGCCGTCAGCTCGAGCAGCTTGAGCGCCGACTCCTGCGCGAGACCCTCCAGCGCTCCGCTGCCGAGGTAGACGATCCGCCGCTTCTTGGACTGTGCCAGCGTCCGGATGTCGGGCTGCAATTCGATGACGCTCTGTGCGGCGCGGGCCAGGGCGTCGACGTCGCCGGGTTCGGCGGGGCCAAGCATTAGCAGGCAGGACAACAACATCGAGGTCAGGCTGGACGTCATCGCGAAGCCGGTGTCATTGGTGCGCTCGGGCATGTACACAACGAGCGAGTTGGCGCGACCGGAGTGCGCACGACCGAGCCTGCCATTGCGGTCACAGGTGAGGATGAGATGCCAGACGTCCTCGACGAGTTCGTCGGCGAGCTCGGTGGTCGCCACGCTCTCGGGGCTGTTACCCGACCGGCCGAACGACACCAGCAGGGTCGGGGTGTGGCGCTCGAGGAAGTCCAACGGGCTGGCGACGATATCCGTTGTCGGCACGGCCTCGACGCGCCGGTTGAGATGTCGACGCAGCGCAGGAGCCGCGATGTCACCGGCGAACGCCGAGCTGCCCGCACCGGTGAGGATGACCCGTAGGTTGGGCCGTGCGCCGATCTCGCGAAGGAACGCCGCGGCCTCGGCGTCGGTGCTGCCCGCCACCTCCCGCCAGGCCTCGGGCTGCTGGCCGATCTCGAGAATGGTTGCGCCGCCGTCCTCTTGGGCGGGTATTCCGGTCTGCGGGGAAAGGGGCGACTTAGTCATCGGCTGCTCCTGAGGTTATTGGCTGGCACGCGCGGGCGTAGGGGCGAAGGGCGTCGCGCACCCGGTCGATGACTAGGGCGTGCGCCGTCGGGGAGAGGTCACCGGCCCGAATCCGGTCGTATTGGACGGGAAGGAATTGGCTGATCAGGGGTAACGGAATGCCCACGCGGTCCAGGTTGCTCAGCAGGGTCAGTCGTGCCGCGTCGACCTCGTCGTCGGCCCAGTAATACCGCAGCCTGTCGCTGTAACTGTATCGGCGGGCCGTGCGCTGGGCGAGCGGATCGCCCTCGTAGTAGCCCTCCCAGTACCCGGGATTGGTCAGCATTGCGCGCTCGATGACCTCGATCAGGTTTGACCGCGATGGCCCCGGCACGAGTTCCCGTTCGATCAACGCCAGACCGAAGAGTGCTTCGCGCATCGCGAATGTCAGGCCGGGACCGACCTTGAGGATCGCCCAGTGATCCTCGACGAGTTCCTGGAGTTGTTCGGGCCGTTGGTAATCGGTGGAGTGCGCTTCGAAGACGAGGTGGTCCTCGGTGTCGAGGACATGCCGCAGCTCCGTGGTGGCGCCGTGCTGATAGTCGATGACGTTGAGGTGGTCGAACTCAACACCGGGCTGCACCACCAGGGCGACGACCCGCGGCCACACGTAGTCCAGGCCCTCGTCGGCGAACGCCACCCGGTGTGCGGCGATGGTGAGCCGGGCCCGGTCGGCCGAAGTCGGGGTGAGGTGGTCGAGGGTCTCGTGCGCACCGCCGGGGACCGGCACCTCGGTGCCGATGACGTACACCGGACCGTCGTTCTCGAGGCGGCGCGCGGTGTCCTCGGCGATCCGCATCAGGCGGGCCGAGCGGGTCGCCACGACCTCGTCGGGCAGCACCGCGGGATCGTCGGCGCACGACATGCTGCAGTCGAGGTGGATCTTGGTGTATCCCGCCTCGACGTATGCGGCGATCAGGGCATCGGCCTTGAGCATTGCGGCACTGGCGGATTCGCCCTGCCAGCGGTTGGGGCCGAGGTGATCACCACCGAGGATGACGCGGTCGCGGGCCAGTCCGCAGTCGTCGGCGATGCCGAGGACCAGATCGCGGAACTCGGCTGGACGCATGCCGGTGTAGCCGCCGAACTGGTCGACCTGGTTCGACGTGGCCTCGATCAGCACATGGCTGCCGTCGGCAAGCGCCTGCACGACGGCGGCCTGCACCACGGTGGGATGAGCCGAGCACACCGAGTAGATGCCCACGGCGGCACCGGCTTTGTGCCTGGCGATCAAGTCGGGCAGTCCGAGCGTGTTCGGGTGCGCGGGTGCGGTTGGGCTCATCACGCCTCACGCTCCCCGCGGGTGGACGAGGGTGCCTCGACGGCGCGGCACAGCTCGGCCACGGTGCCGGCGATGGCCTCGCGTCCGGCCGTCAGGTACTTGCGGGGGTCGGTCGCCTCGGCGTCGGCGGCGAGGACCTCGCGGATCGCCGCGGTGTAGGCCATGTTGAGGGCGGTGCCCACGTTGAGCTTGCGGATGCCCGCGGCAACGGCGTCGCGCATCTGGCTGTCGGTGACGCCCGAAGAACCATGCAGGACAAGGGGTTTAGAAACACTGGCGGTGATCCGTCGAATGAGTTCGACGTCCAGACGGGCGTCCCGGGTGGTCATCGCGTGGGTGCTGCCGACCGCGACGGCGAGGCCGTCGACACGGGTCTCCGCGGCGAAGCTGGCCGCCTCGTCCGGATCGGTGCGCGCTCCGAACGCGTGCGCTCCCATGGCTTGTCCGTCCTTTCCGCCGATCTCGCCGAGTTCGGCCTCCACCCACAGTCCGGCGCCGTGCGCCCGATCGGTGAGCGAGCGGGTGAGGTCGACGTTGTCCCGGTAGGACAGGTGTGCGGCATCGATCATGATCGATGTGGCGCCGAACTCGGCTGCGGTATCGATCGCCTCGGTGATGAGCGTGACGTCCCGGAAGTGGTCGAGGTGCACCGCGAGCGGTGCCGATGACTGTGCGGCGATCCGGGCGCACGCCGACACCAGCGGTGCGAGCCGGCCGCCGTGGAAGAGCACGGTGTTCTCACTGACCTGCAGCAGCGCGGCGGTGCCTGCGCGCTCCGCCCCGGCCGCGATGCCCTCGGCATGCTCGATGGTGATCACGTTGAACGCGAGGACGGCGGTGTCGGAGGCGGTCGCTTCCGCGATGAGATCCGCTGTGGCGGCGAGGCTCACTGCGTCACCAGCTGCCGGGATCGTGAGGTGTGCAACATTCAACGATCATGAGAAGCTCGCTCATAGCGCGCAATAGGAACCGGCGAAACGATCAGTAAAAATGATTGTGTCCACCATCAGCCCAAGGAGCCTGAGCGATGTCGATCAACCGCACCGACCGGATGCGCGAGGTGCTGTCACTACTGCGCGATCGCGGGGAGGTCGCGTCCCAGATGCTGTGCGCAGAGTTGCGCGTCTCGGCCGCGACCTTGCGTCGTGACCTCAGCGAACTCGAGGAGCAAGGCCTGCTGGTGCGCACCCACGGCGGTGCCCGCGCGCTGGACCCGAGCGGCAGCGAGATTCCGGTACGGCTACGCGACCATCGGATGATCGCGATCAAACGGCGAATCGCCCAGCGAGCCGCCGCGCTGGTGCCCGCTGGCCCGCAGGCGGTCGCGTTGACCGGTGGCGTCACCACGGGCGAGGTGGCCCGATCGCTCAAAGGCAGACCCAACATGACGATCGTCACGAATTCGCTGACGATAGCCGCCGACTGCGCGGTCGACGCGCATATGAAGGTGATCATCACGGGTGGTTTGGTCAGGGCGAATTCCCTTGAGGCCGTTGGTCCGATGTCCGAGCACGCGTTTCAGGTCATCACCGTCGGCACCGCGATTCTCGGTGCTGACGGGATGTCCGCCGAGGTCGGCGCGACGACCTTCGATGAGGCCGAGGCACGCACCGCGATCGCCATGGCCACCAACGCTCAGCGCGTCGTCGTCGCGGTAGACGGCTCCAAGATCGGCAAGGTGACGCTCGCGCGGATGACCGCGCTGGACCAGCTCGATCATCTGGTGACCGACTCCACCGCTGACGTGAAACAGCTTGAGCGAATTGCCGAACACGGCGTTCGCGTCCACGTGGTCGAGGTGGGTGACGAGTGAGTTCAGGGCCTGGTGAGTAGACCGCTGTCGCGAATCGCCTCGGCGAGCGGTTCCAGGACCGCCGGATCCAGGGGCGGCGGTAGGTAGATGATCGCCAGATCCAGACCCTCCTCACCGAGAGCGGCGGCCTCGGCGACCGCCTTCGCGTAGTCGAGGTCCGAGTCCAGGCGCACGTGCGCCGACAGCGTGATCTCCTTCGGATCGCGTCCAATGTCCGCGCACCGGGCGGCGAGCACATCGCGCTTGCGGGCGAACTCGTCTGGCGGGCCACCGACGAAGTTCCAGTGGTCGGCGTACTTGGCCGTGATGGGCAGCGTGCGCTTCTCGCCGCTGCCGCCGATGCAGATCGGCGGGTGGGGCTGCTGCGGTCCCTTCGGCTCGTTGCGGGCGTCCTTGAGTTGGTAGTACTTGCCGTCGAACGTGGTGGTCTCCTGGCTGAGCAGCCCGGTGAGCACCTCGCAGGCCTCCTCGAAGCGGTCGAACCGCTCCTTGATGCTGCCCAGTTCGATGCCGTACGCGCCGGACTCCTCCTCGTTCCAGCCGGCGCCGATGCCCAACTCGAGGCGGCCGCCCGACACGATGTCCAGCGCGGACGCCATGTTGGCCAGGACGGCGGGGTGGCGGTAGTGGATGCCGGTGACCAGCACGCCCACGCGCAGTCGCGTCGTGGCCTGAGCCAGCGCTGTCAGCGTGATCCAGCCCTCCAGGCACGGGCCTGCGGGGTCGGAGAAGATCGGATAGAAGTGGTCGAACGTCCAGCCCGACTCGAAGACGTCGATATCGTCGGCGGTCTGCCAGATCGGCAGCATCTCGGCCCAGGTGGTGTTCTGCGGGGAGGTCTTGAAGGCGAATCGCACGTTTGCGAGCCTAGACCCGGAATCTGCGTGGTGCTCGTGATAGCGCAGGGCACACTGGAGGACATGGATCCCGTAGCCGCACTGCGCGAGATCGCGTTCTACAAGGACCGTGCGCGCGAGGACTCGCGGCGGGTGATGGCCTACCGCAACGCAGCCGATGTCGTCGAGGGCCTCGACGACACCCAGCGCGAGAAGCACGGCAAGGCCAACAGCTGGCAGACCCTGGCCGGAGTCGGGCCCAAGACCGCCAAGGTCATCGAGCAGGCCTGGGCAGGCCGCGAACCCGAGACGCTCGTCGAACTGCGCTCAGCGGCAAGAGATCTCGGCGGTGGCGAGGTCCGGGCCGCGCTGAGGGGTGACCTGCACCTGCACTCCAACTGGTCGGACGGATCGGCGCCGATCGCCGAGATGATGGCCACCGCCAAGTCTCTCGGCCACGAGTACTGCGCGCTGACCGACCACTCGCCCCGTCTGACGGTCGCCAACGGACTGTCCCCGGAACGGTTGCGCCAGCAGCTCGACGTCATCGACGAACTCCGTGAGCGCTACGCGCCCATGCGCATCCTCACCGGCATCGAGGTTGACATCCTCGACGACGGCAGCCTGGACCAGGAGCCCGAACTCCTGGAACGCCTCGATGTCGTCGTCGCCAGCGTGCACTCCAAGCTCAAGATGGACGCCCCGGCGATGACGCGCCGCATGGTGCGGGCGGTGTCCGAGGGATACGCCGACGTGCTTGGCCACTGCACCGGACGGCTGGTGGAGGGCAACCGCGGCATCCGGCCCGAGTCGGCGTTCGACGCCGAGAAGGTGTTCACCGCGTGCCGCGACCACGGCACCGCCGTCGAGATCAACTCGCGACCCGAGCGTCGCGACCCGCCCACCCGGCTGCTGTCACTGGCTTTGGAGATCGGCTGCGACTTCTCCATCGACACCGACGCGCACGCCCCCGGCCAGCTCGACTTCCTGGGGTACGGCGCGCAACGCGCCCTCGACAACGACGTGCCGATCGACCGCATCGTCAACACCTGGTCCGCCGACAAGCTGCTGGCGTGGACTGCGGGCAGGCCCTAACCGATCACACGGTCCACCGGGTGGTCGATCAGGTGCGACGACCGCGATAAAGATGGTGTGCCTATCGGTCTGACCGGCTTGCGCCCACCGTGCTGTTTGCCTACCGGGCCTCGGTGGAACGTCCCATGGGCTGCAGCGGATCGGGTCGAACTCCGCATTCTTGCATCTACAAGTATTCGCTCAGCAATCTGCACTATTGCCGTCGGCGTAGATGTTAGCGTCCTGTGAAACGGGTGAGAATGCGGCGAAGGGACTGGTCACGTGGCAGCCAAGCATCGCAAGGGGAGCCGTCAGGTTAAGAAGATTGCCGTGGTCGCCACCGCGACAGCGACGGTCTCGGCGTTGACCGTGGGTGCAGCTCCGGCGCCGCAGCCGTCCAGGGCGGTCAGCCAGGAGGCCATCGACCTGTCAGCCGCCATCAGGTTGCTGCCGAACTCCGGGCAGGTGCCCGATATCACCGGCGGACTTGGTTCCACGATTTACAACGGCAGCCAGGCGATCGGTGATCAACTGATCCGGGCGGTGGTCAACGGCATCAACCTCGCGAAACTGGCGCAGGCGGCGGGCATCGATCCACGGAGCCTGATCAACTCGCTGTTGGCGGACATCCCCGCGAACCTGCTGCCGGGGATCATCTCCGCGCTGGCGCTCGATCTTCCGCTCCTGGACGTGGTGCTCGGCCAGGTCCCCGGGATCGGCCAGCTGCTCGCCGACGTACTCGATGCGCTCGGCCTGGACGAACTCGTTGACGGATCGCTGACGGGGCTGCTCGCCCTGATCGGTCTCGACCTGTCCAATCCGCTGAATCTGTCGAATCTGCTTGACCTGTCCGGGGTCAACATCGTCACGGCGGGGCCGACGTTCTCGATCCTGAAGATGCTGGGCCTGGACCTCGGGTGGACGTCCGCGCTGCCGAACTCGGTGGCCAACGCGATCAACAACTCCCCGTATCTCGAGATCGGGGCCAATGGCCTGCTGACCAATCTGCTCGACAAGCTCGAGGACAACCCGCTGGTGGACATCCTCGATCCGCTCGGCCTGTTGAGGAACGGGCTCAGGGACGCGATCGACGGCCTGACCTCCGCCATCCCGGACGTGCTCGACCTCCGCGTCGTTCCGACCGTGGGCATCGGGCTCGGCGCATTCGCCGCGGCAATGGCCTATGAGCAGGTCATCGCGGACCTGGCGAACCAGCCCGGCGGCCTCAACTACGACGGCGTGAAGCCGCTCCTCGGCAGTCTGACCCTGCTTCCGATGATCCTGGTCAACAACCCGGGTCGGCCCGACGGTGGTGCGTTCGCGCGCTTCGGCCCGCTCGCGGCGCTGTTCGGGATCAACACCGTCAATCCGACGACCGAGCTGACAGGCAACGGTGGGATTGGTGGGCCACTAGGCCTGCACATCGGCGGCGCGAACGTGTTGCCGATCCTGGTCGACATCGCCTTCGAGTATCAACCCATGTCTGACCTGGCGTCCTGGCCAAATCCCTTCACGCTGGCCAACAATCTGGCCGCCGCGATGATGCCCACCTACATGTTGCGTGGGCTGACCCTCGAAGGCCTCGACGATCAGCTGATCGATCTGGTCGGAGATGCCGTGGACGAGGCGCTCGACCTGGATGACCCATTGGCGCTCAACATCTATCTCACGCTGCAGTCGAAGGCTCTCCCCCTGGTGGAGCCGCTCTTCCTGGCCGCCGACTTCCTGAACCTGGTCGGCCTGGGCCTGCTGGCGCAGATTCCGATGCGAATTGCGAACGCGCTCATGCCCGCCCTGACAATTCTCACCAACATCGGTTACTCCAACGTGGTGCGGAATCCCGACGGCACCTACACCCGGGACTTCACCAATGCCGGGGTTGAGACGCCGTTCTTCTCCTTCGCCAACATCGACTACGGGCGGGCGCTCGTTGACACGTTCGGCGCCCTCGTCGGCGGCATTCAGAAGGAGTTCTTCAGCGGAAACCCGACACCGAGCGGCCCGAACGTGCTGAAGAACCTGCTGGACGCCCTGCTTGGCGGGGACCTTCTTGGCGGCACGAGCGCTGCCGGCACTCCGCCGGTCCCCGGCGAAACGCCATCGGCGCCGGGCAATCCGCTCGGTGATCTGCTGGGGGGAGTCATCGGCGGTGTCGGTGGCCTGCTCGGCGGACTGTTTGGGGGACTGGGCAATTCCGTCGCCCCGGCCGCGATCAGCGCCGAGTCCGAGATCGGAGATGTTCCCGACCTGAACGCGACGTTCTCCAGGATCTCCGTTCCTGCCGGCGCTGAGGGTGTCGTGGAGGACGAAACCGGCTCCAGCGCAGACGAATCAACCGAGGAGTTGGCCATCGAGGCCGAGGGTCAGGCTGATCAGAACCAGGCCGCAGAGGCCAATGATGCCGAGAAGCCAGCGGAGGTGCCCGCGGAGCAACTCGCCGACGAGCAGCCCGCCGACGAAACCGATCCCGGCGCCCAAGAGCCTGCCCCGGAACAGCTTTCGCCGGGGAAGCACGCGAAGCCCGAAGGCGAGGGCGAGCCAGGCGAGTCGTCTGAGACCGATGCTGAGGCCAAGGCGCCGAAGCACGCGAAGTCCGACGATGAGGCCAAGCCTGCGGCGGCGGCCGAGGAGGCCGCCACCAAGCCGGTGAAGAAGCCCAAGCCGTCGCTCAACGTCGTACGCGACATCGCGAATGCGTTCTCGCCCAAGGACAAGCCCGGCCCCGTGTCGGAGTCCAAGAACGGCAACGACGGCAAGGGTGTCACCGAGGCCGCTGCCGCGACCGACGCCGGCGCCGACGCGTCGTCCGAGGGCAGCGCGTCCGACGCCGCCTGACCTCAGTTGAAGGCCAGCCAACTCGGAAGCGCCCGCTCGCGAGAGTCGCACAGCACCTCGTAGGTGTCGCAGGATCCCTTGGGCACACCGGCACCCGCCCACATACCCCCGGTGTCACGGCGCAACACGATGGACGAGGATCCGCCGCCGTCGAGCAGTATCGCGCTGTCGCTGCCGAGGCCGCGGAACAGATCCTGGATCTGATCCGGTGTGTAGCTGCCGCCCTGGAAGACGTACATCTCATCCTTGTCGCGGGAGTACGCCAGCGCGGTGCGCGCCGCGCTTGGTCCGCCGTCGTTCATCTGCGCGGTGTCGCCCGGCGCCAGCAGGTGCAGGCCTGCCACGGCGACGAAGCGGTTGCCCTTGTCGACGAGGTCGGTGATCACCGGGGTCGCCGCGTCGTAGTCGTTGGTCGACTTCGGGGCGATGACGAACGGCGCACCGCCGACCGGCAGGATCATGGTGCTCAGCGCCGTCCAGGTCTCGTTTCCTCCGGACAGCCCCTGCTTGCCTGCGTATGCGATGGTGCCCGTGACGGCGGCATTCGCGCGGCCCTGCCCCCGCGTGTTGTCGACGTAGGCGCCCAGCGGTGAGCTGCAGCCCGTCGACTTCCACGAGCCGCCCTTCTGGGCGCGCACGTCAAAGAAGTTGGCGTTGATGGCGATGGTCGGTCGACCGAGTGCCTGCCATGCCTGCAGAGGTGTGAAGATCTCCGATGCCTGCCATAGGCCCTCACTCGTGCGGGCGCGCGGATCACGTTCGCAGCGGGCCTGGTAGCCGCGGTGCGAGTCCACCAGCAGGCGTGGCGTGAGCCGTTGTGACGCCGCCTTGATGATCATCAGGTGTCCGCCGCTGGTCATCTCGTACCAGTTGCCCGCCGCGTTGAGCATGGGCGCAGGATTTCCACCGCCGAAGTTGTAGACCAGATAGGAGCCGCGCGTTCCCGCGATGGCCCCGGCGAGCAGCTCCCGGGCATCGGCTGCGCGGGCTGTCGGCACTCCCGCTGTGGTAGCCAGGGTGGCGCACATCATCAGCGTCGATGCGAAGGCGACGATGCGCCGGATATTTGCGGTTGGGTTCGGCACCGGCGCCCCCTTCTGGTCATCCCTGGGTACAGGACAACAATAATCACAGGTGACACACTGTCAACTTTCGTCACAAGTGCATCACGGATGCACAACGGGCGAATTGCGTTGACGGCAATGTGTTTGCCGTAGTTGTGACCCTGCGGAATTGGCCCGCACCGACCTGGCGGCGAGGAGTTAACCCCCGCGCCCCGGTCTCCAGGCCCCGGGCACGTCTGGATAGGCCGCCCGTAGGGTGTTGTCCGTGGGAATTGGCGGTCTCGCTGCAGCCGTCTCTTTGGTTGTGCGCCGGCACCTTCGCAGTTGGCCGTCCGCGAACCCACTCTGGTCCGATAGCAGATTCTGTTTGCAGCGAGCAGGAGCGTGGTGCGGGTGAACTTGCGGTACTTCGTGCTGACGGCGTTTGTGTTCGCGTTGTCCTTGCTCGGCGCAGTACCGGCAGCCATTCCACAGGCGGCGGCCGAACCCGCAGCCGATCCCGATTCCCAATCGGTCACCGTCGCCGTCCATACCCTGGAGCCGTTTGTCGTGCGAACGAGCAGCGGCGAGCTAACGGGTTTCAGCATCGACCTGTGGAACGAAGTCGCGCAGCGACTGGGATGGACAACCGACTACATCGAAACCGACAACGTACGCGGACAGTTGGAAACGATCACCGAGGGGCGATCCGACGTCGCAATCGGAGCGATCTCGCTGACTGCTGATCGCGAACAGCTATTCGACTTCTCTCAGCCCACTCTCGATGCCGGGCTGCAGATCATCGTCCCAGTACACGACACCCGCCCCTCAGTGCCTGGGCTCGGCGGCTACCTTGACCTGTTGCTGTCGCGGACAATGCTGATCTGGCTCAGCGCCGCCGTGGTGGTCAGTGTGGTGCCCGCGCACATCTTTTGGCTGATCGAACGGCGCAGCGCAGAACCCGTCGTGTCGCGGTCCTACTTCCCAGGAATATTGCAGTCCTTCGGTTGGGGTATCGGATCGCTTGTTGGCAAGAACAGCACCTCGGCGACGAAGACGATTACCCAGGCACTGGCGATCTTGTGGGGCTTCGCGGGCATCGTCTTCGTCTCGTTTTACTCCGCCAATCTGAGCGCCACTCTGACGGTCGCCAAATTGGATGCCAAGATCAGTGGCCCGGCCGACCTGTACGAAAAATCCGTCGCCACCGTCGGTGACACCACAGCTGCAGCGTTTCTTCGCAGCATGGGTATCGACGCGACGGAGACCAAGACCATCGAGGAGTCTTACCACCTCCTGCGCGAAGAAGGCTACGAAGCGGTGGTCTTCGATGCCCCCGTCCTGCGCTACTACGTTGCCCACCGAGGCGAAGGTGTCGCCGTCATGGCCGGGCCGGTGTTCCAGGACGAGAACCAAGGCTTCGTGTTCAAAATCAACAGTCCACTGCGAAAGCCGATCAACCAGGCGTTGTTCCGTATGCGAGAAGACGGGACCTACAACCTGATCAAAGAGAAATGGTTCGGTGACGACGTCGCCACCTCAGCGACCACCAACTGACCGTGTCGGTTAAGCGCGGCCGGTGACGCGGTGGTCGACGTGGTGCTCAACAAGCTGCGACGGCTCAACGCCCCGGCGGCGCCACGCGGTAGATCACGTCGGCGTAGTCGTCGGAGACGTACACCGCACCGTCGGGTCCCACGACCGCGGCAACCGGGCGGCCCCAGCGTGCCCCGTCGCCGGTCTGGAATCCACCGACCAGCGTCTGCTGGTTCCCCAGGCCTCCGTCCTGCCATGGGAAGAACGACACGTCCGGAGCCTGCGGCGTCTGCCGGTTCCAGGAGCCGTGCACGCCGACGAGCGCCCCACGCGCATACGGCGCGGGCAGGGCGCCGTCGACGAAGCTCAATCCCAGTGGCGCGGAGTGGGCGCCGAGGCTCTGCTCGATGGGTGGCAGTGCCGCGCAGTCGAGTTCGCTACCGTCGGCGTTGGTCTGGACGTCGCGGATCAGGGGAAGGTCGGCGGGTCCGCCGTCGGGATTGCAGTAGGGCCAGCCCAGCTCGCGTCCCGGTGTCAGCCTGGCCAGCGATTCGGGTGGATGGTCATCGACATAATCGGGCACGACGCGGCCGTAGTCCGGTCCCGCGTCGGGGACCGCGACGTTATCGCGGTTGTTGATCGCGGTCCACAACGCACCGTCCGGGGCGACGGCCAGCCCGGTCCCGTTGCGGACGCCCGTCGCGAACGGCTCGGCTGGACCGCCGCCCGGTGGCACCCGCATGATGGTGGCGCGCGGCGGGGTGGCGGTGCGGTCTGATGCCGAGATGTTTCCCGTGGAGCCGATCGAGAAGTACACGGCCCCATCGGGTCCCACCGCCACGCTCTTGAGTGCATGCGAGTAGGCACCTTGCAGGTCGGGGCTCTTGGCGTCGGGCAGGCCCGAGGCGACGACGCGCGGGTGACTCGCCCTTCCGTCGGCGTAGTCATAGGCGTCCACCTGATCGCTCTGCGCGACATAGAGTGTCGACCCGGCGAAGGCGAGTCCGTGCGGTTGGTCGAGACCGTCGAGCAGTGCGGAGTACAGCGGACCTGCGCCAGTGGGCTGCATGCGAATGACCTGGCCGGTGCTCGGCAGCGACACCAGGAGATCACCGTCCGGCGTCCAGGCCATCAGCCTGGGCTTTGGTAGCCGCTGCCACACCGACATCGTCCAGCCCTTGGGTACCAAGGCCTTTCGTGGCTCGTTGAACGGGGCCGCCGCGAGATCGTCGGGGACGGTCACGGTGACCTCCTCGAGCCCGGTCTCACTCGGCGGACGGGTCGAGCCGGTGCCGGTCGAGTCGGTGCCGGGCGGGGGAGTCGACGAACACCCCGCCAAGACCACGGCGGCAAGTCCGGTCGCAAGGACCGCGCGCCGGAAGCTACGCCGCCGAGAGCCCTGCATGCATCTCCCAGGCCAGGATCTCCGACGGCTCGATGGCGGTGATCCTCTGACCGCCGGACGCGGTGAACCGCACCGCATCACCCTCGGCCAGTGCGCCAGCCCCCTCGAGGCTGACCTCGCCGCGGGCGACGAACAGGTGCACATAGGGCGCGTGCGGCAGCTCGACGACGTCACCGGGCTGCATTCGGGCGCCCCGCAGCGCGGCGTGCCTGTTGCGAATGGTGATGGCGGCGTCATTGGCGTGCTCGGGCATCCCCGAGGCGATGGTGACCAACCCGCCGCGTAGCAACTCGTCACCGATCTCGAGCTGCTGGTAGCCCGGTGTCACACCGGACTCGTCGGGCACCACCCACATCTGGACGAAGTGAACGGGCTCGGTGTGTGCCGAGTCGCCGGTGAGCGTCCAGGAGTCGTTCTTCTCGGAGTGCAGGATTCCGCTGCCTGCCGACATCCGTTGCGCCAGGCCGGGATAGATGACACCCGAGTGGCCGGTCGAGTCCTGGTGCACCAGCGACCCGCGCAGCACCCAGGTGACAATCTCCATATCGCGGTGCGGATGGGTGTCAAAGCCCTGGCCTGGTTTGACGACATCGTCGTTGTTCACCAGGAGCAGGCCGTGATGGGTGTTGGCCGGGTCGTAGTTGCCGCCGAACGAGAACGAGTGCTTGGAGTCCAACCAGGAGATCTTGGTGGCGGCGCGGTCCGCCGCGCGTCGAATCTCAACGGTCTCGGTGCCGGTCATCTGATCACTCCTTGGAGGTCCTGGCCAGCCTAAGCGGCGGGCACTGGACACGACAACATAGATGATGTGTCATGTATTCCGTGTGGTTGTCAGACGACGAACAACGGGTGTGGCGCGCCTACCTGGCAATGACCGCCGGGTTGCAGGCGGAGATGAGCCGCCAGCTCTCGCGAGACTGTGGGCTGTCACTTGCCGAGTACGACGTGCTGGTCGCGCTCGACGAGCGGCCTGAGTGTCGAATCTCCGAACTGGGAGACCGGCTGGGCTGGGAGCAGAGCAGGCTGTCACATCAGCTGTCGAGGATGCGCACGCGTGGATTGATCGCCCGTAAGGGCGCATCGGATGATCGTCGGGCGGCCACCGTCGACCTCACCGACGATGGGCGCTCGGCGCTGCGAGCAGCGGCTCCCGGGCATGCCGAACTCGTGCGCTCGGTGGTGTTCGAGGGCATGAGCACTGAGCAGGCCCGTGCACTGACTCAATGGACCTCAGCGGTGCTGGAGAGGCTCGGTCACACCGCTGACTGACCGACCGGTGGGGTGGGCTTAGTCTGTCGTCGTGGATATCAATGGTGCTAGCGCAATCGTCACCGGTGGCGCGTCGGGTATCGGCGCGGCAACTGCACGCCAGTTGGCGGCCAAGGGCGCTCGGGTCGTCGTCGCCGACCTGAACGCGGAGAGCGGGCAGAAGCTCGCGCACGAGATCGGCGGCGTGTTCGTCAGCGTCGACGTCACCAACACCGAGCAGATCGAGGATGCGGTCAACACTGCCGCCGACCTCGGTCCACTGCGGGCACTGGTGAACTCGGCGGGTATCGGCTGGGCCCAGCGCACGATCGGCAAGGACGGGGAGTTCGCCTCGGCGCACAACCTGGACGCCTACAAGAAGGTGCTCGCCATCAACCTGGTCGGCACCTTCGACTGCATTCGGCTGGCGGCGACCGCGATGAGCCGCAACGATGTCACCGACACCGGCGAGCGCGGCGCGATCGTCAACATGACGAGCGTCGCGGCCTTCGACGGCCAGATTGGCCAGGCGGCCTACTCATCGTCCAAGGGGGGCGTGGTCGGGTTGACACTGCCGGTGGCGCGGGATCTTTCAGCCGTCGGCATCCGGGTCAACACCGTCGCCCCCGGCCTCATCGACACGCCGATCTACGGCGAGGGCGAGGCGTCGGAGGCGTTCAAGGCCAAGCTGGGCGAATCGGTGCTCTTCCCGCATCGCCTCGGCAAGCCGGACGAACTCGCGTCGATGGTCATCGAACTGATCACCAACTCCTACATGAACGCTGAGGTCGTTCGAGTGGACGGTGGCATCCGGATGCCACCCAAGTAACTCCCCGCGAGTCCCCCCGCGAGCAGACACAAAACTGCCCCCTTTCACCCGAAAAGGGGCAGTTTTGCGTCTGCTGACGGGGTTATCCACAGGGCGGACAAGCTGAGGGTGGCGGCCGCGTAACTCCACTGCGAACATTCGACGCCATGGTGCCCGATGGACCCTTCGCTCTGCATGCCGGCATCGCGACCACGCGGCAACTGCTCAGTGCCATGTCCTACCGAACGCTTGTCAGGCGAATCCGTGACGGTGACGTCTTCCGGGTGTTGCACGGTGTCTACTCACTGGAGCCGCCAGACTCCGCCTGCCGACTCCGCGCACTTGACCTGCTCTTGCGCGACCCCGTTGTGGCCTGCATGAACACTGCGGCGCAGATCTATGGTTTTGGCACCGAGCCCGATAGCCGGACGCACATCCTCGACCCGGGTGTGCGCGTGAGGTCGTCGCCAGAGATCGTGGTACACCAGCGAATTGGCGCACCGCTCAAGAAAGTTGACGGTCGTCTTCTGACGGCTCCATCATGGACGGCGCTTGAGGTGGCCCGAACGCTGCGGCGCCCGCGTGCTCTGGCCACGCTTGACGCCGCGCTGCGCAGCGGTACTTGCACGATGATCGAACTCGAGAACGCGCTGATGGAACAGCACGGCCGTCGCGGCATCGTTGAGGTTCGCGAACTGCTGCCTCACGCTGACGCGAGGTCCGAGTCGCCGATGGAGTCCGAGATGCGACTGGTCTTCATCGACGGGGGCCTGCCCGCCCCAGAGTTGCAGTACGAAATCCGTGACCTGCATGGCCAGCTCTGGCGAGTGGACTTCGCCTGGCCGGACCACCGGGTGGCCGCCGAGTACGACAGCGTTGACTGGCACTCGAATTCCGAAGCGTTCAAGCATGATCGGATGAAGATCGCCCGGTTGCAGGAGGTTGGTTGGGTCACGGTGCCCGCGATCGTTGACGACGTCCGCCGTTACCCGGCCGAACTATGTGCGCGGATCGATCTCCAATTTGACCGCGCAGCTTAACCTGCCCCGCGAGCAGACGCAGAACTGCCCCTTTTCACATGAAAAGGGGCAGTTCTGTGTCTGCTCGGCAGAGGGGACTACCAGTCGGATTCGTTGAACGTGACGACGCCGCGGATGTTCTTACCGTCGAGCATGTCCTGGTAACCGTCATTGATGTTGTCCAACGTGTAGGTCTTGGTGACCATGTCGTCGATGTTCAGCACGCCCGACTTGTAGAGGCCGATGAGCTTTGGCGTCTCCACGTGTGAGCTACCACCGCCGAAGATGTTGCCCTTCAACGTCTTCTGCAACATCGTGAAGAGGAACAGGTTGAGCTTGACGTCGGCGTCCATCATCGAACCCATACCGGTCACCACACAGGTGCCGGTCTTGGCGGTCAGGATCATCGCCTCTTCGACGTACTCACCACGCATCTCGCCGACGGCGATGATCACCTTGTCGGCCATCAGGCCGTGCGTCACGTCGATCATCGGTCCGATGGCCTCGGCCATCGACGGGTAGACGTGGGTCGCACCGAACTTGATGGCCTGGTCGCGCTTCCACTCGACGGGATCGATCGCGATGACGGTCTTGGCGCCGGAGATCACCGCGCCCTGCAGAGCGCTCATGCCGATACCGCCGACACCGACGACCACGACCGTGTCGCCGGGGGCCACCTGCGCGACGTTGGTGGCCGACCCGAATCCGGTCGGCACCGCGCAGCCCATGATGGCGGCGGTCTCGAAGGGGATGTCCTTGTCGATCTTGACCACGGAGTCCTTGTGCACCGTCATGTACGGCGCGAACGTCCCCAACAGGTTCATCGGCGACACCTCGTGGGTGCCCGAGTGGATCCGCGACGTTCCGTCGGCGATGGCCTTACCCCCGAGAAGGAGTGCGCCGCGGTCACAGAGTGAGCGGAACCCCTTGAGACAGGGCGGGCACTCACCGCACGCGGGGATGAACGCGAGGATGACGTGATCACCCTCCTCGATGCCCGTGACGTTCTTGCCGACCTTGGTGATCACGCCGGCACCCTCGTGGCCGCCGAGTGCGGGCAGCGCGATCGGGGTGGCACCCGTCGTCAGGTGATAGTCGGAGTGGCACATGCCCGCCGCGTGCATACGGATCTGGACCTCGTCGGCGACCGGGTCGCCCAACTCGATCTCATCGACCCGGAACGGCGTGTTCAGTTCCCACAGCAGAGCGCCCTTGGTCTTCATGGCGGCGATCATAGAACACGTTTCAGAACTTGCGTGAACTAGGCCACTTACCTGCGGTGATGATCGGTCAGAACCAGTCGTGGATCAGGTATCGCCCTGATCGCGAGAAACCCGGACGGCTCGCTGGTCAGACGCTGATAGGCAGCCGGGTCGATCTCGGCCGCCGCCGGGGTCGGACGCGGTTCGACGAGTCGCTCGATGAGGAAACCCGCCGCGCGCAGTTCGTCGCAGGTCTGCTCCAGCGGTGACAACCAGTAGCGGACCTGCCAGCCGCGACTCCAGACCTCGTCGACAACCCGGGCGTCGAAGTAGTTGCCGCCATGACGCAGCCAGTCCCCGGTGGGATGCATGCGCGACAGCACCAGCGCACCGTCGGGACGGAGCGCGCGGCGCAGCTCGCGCAGCGCGCTCGTCCGGTCGTCGAGGTACTCCAGCGCAAGGGCGAGAAGCACCAGATCAACCGACTCGTCGGGCAACCAGGCGATCGGATCGGCGAGGTCGTGAACCCGATAGGACCCCGATGGGACCCGTTGCCGACACAGTTCGACCATGCGCGGACTCTGGTCGAAGCCGAGCACCGTCGCGCCGCGGGCGACGAGTTCCGACGCGTAGAGACCGGGTCCGCAGGCCGCGTCGAGGACGGTGCGGCCCGCGACGTCGCCGAGGAGGTCCAGGCACGCCGGCCGGTCGTAGTGCGCGTTGTACAGGCCGTCGCGGCCGTGCTCGAGGAACTCGTCGGCGAACTCGTCGTACTGCGGGTTGGTCCCCACGCCGTCGGCCACGGTGACTACAGCGCGGCAGGCAGGCCGAACGTCGCGAACAGACCCTCTGCGGCGTGGAATGCCACCACGTGCGAGATACCGCCGGGGCGGACCTCCAACACGTGCAACTGGAACTGCTCGTGCGCGCCGGTCTCACGGTTGAGCATGTAGAGCGCGGCCGCGGGCTGGCCGTTGGCGACGGTGCGCAGGAAGCGCATATCGCCCGCACCCTGGGCGGGGCAGTGCGTCTTGGAGAGCGTGACGATGTTCTCCGGACCCTGATACCAGCCATCGAACGGGGGCATCTCGAAGATTGCCTCGGCGGTGAACAACTCGACGAGCTTGTCCATGTCGTAGGTCTCGAACGCCTCGATGTACTTGGCGAGCTGACCCTGAGCCTCGGGGGACTCCGGTGCCGCGACCTCGCCGTCCTGCGTCGGCGCCACGGCGTCGAGCTGCGCGCGGGCGCGCTGCAGCAGGCTGTTGACCGCCGCCGTCGAGGCGCCGATCGCCTCACCGACCTCGGCGGCCTTCCACTGCAGCACCTCCCGCAGGATCAGCACTGCACGCTGCCGCGGCGACAGGTGTTGCAGCGCCGCGACGAACGCCAACCGCACCGACTCCCGTGCCTCGAAGATCACCGAGGGGTCCGACGGATCCTCCTGAGGTGCGTCGGGCAGCGGCTCAAGCCAGGTGATCTCGTGATGCTCGGCGATATCACCGCTGGGGTCCGAGGCCGGTGCGCCCAAGCCAGTGGGCAGCGGCCGGCGCTTGCGACCGTCGATCGAGGTGAGGCAGGTGTTGGTGGCGATCCGATACAGCCAGGTACGCACCGATGACCGACCCTGGAACCCGTCGTAGGACTTCCAGGCCCGCAGGTAGGTCTCCTGCACCAGATCCTCGGCATCGTGCAGGGACCCGGTCATGCGGTAGCAGTGCGCCAGCAGTTCACGCCGGTAGCGCTGCGCATCGGCCAGGAAGGTGTCTTTTGAGTCGAACGACTCCGGGATATCCGCCAGGACGCTCACCTTCACGACCCTACTCAGACCCTCCGACAAAAGAAGGCGACCGATAGTCTCGCCTGGTGCCCACAACCCGCGACGAACGCAGCTTCGACGGTGTCGGCGGTGTCCGCATCGTTTACGACGTCTGGACCCCGGACGGAGCACCGCGCGGCGTGGTGGTGCTGTGCCACGGCTACGCCGAACATGCCCGCCGCTACGACCACGTCGCGCAGCGCTTCGGCGAGGCCGGTCTCATCACGTACGCGCTGGACCAGCGGGGACACGGTCGCTCGGGTGGCAAGCGCGTCTACCTCAAGGACATCTCGGAGTACACCGCCGACTTCGGCACGCTGGTCGGGATCGCCGCCGCCGACCATCCCGACCTCAAGCGGGTCGTCCTCGGCCACAGCATGGGTGGCGGTGTCGTGTTCGCCTACGGCGTCGAGCACCCCGACGACTATGCGGCGATGGTGCTGTCCGGGCCTGCCGTCTATGCCCAGGACGGCGTCTCATCCCTCATGATCGGCGTCGCCAAGGTGGTCGGCAGCGTGCTGCCAGGTCTTCCCGTGGAGGACATACCTGCCGAGGCGGTGTCCCGCGACCCAGCCATGGTGGCCGCCTACATCGCCGACCCGTTGGTGCACCACGGCAAGCTGCCCGCGGGTATCGCCAAGGCGCTGATCGGCGTGGGCGAGTCGATGCCGACTCGGGCCGCCGCGCTCACCGCGCCGCTTCTGGTGGTCCACGGTGGTCAGGACAGTTTGATCCCCGTGGCGGGCAGTAGACGTCTGGTGGAGTGCGTCGGCTCCTCGGATGTGAACCTCAAGGTCTACCCGGAGCTGTTCCACGAGGTGTTCAACGAACCCGAGCGCGAGCTGGTGCTCGACGACGTGGTGTCGTGGATCGAGGTTCATCTGTGACGGCGCGGTGGCTCATCGGGGTTGTGGCACTGACGCTCGTGGTCGCGGGATGCTCCTCCGACAAGGGCACCCCGGCAGCCTCGCCCACTACCGACACCCCGGGCACGTCGGCGGCCCCGTCGACAACGGCGGTCACCCCGGACGGCTGGATCGAGGAGTCCGTGTCGTTCGAGGCCGACGGCCTGACGATTCACGGCACGTACCGGCATCGCCAAGACGCGGCGTCCGGACCCGCGGCCCTGCTCATCTCGGAGAGCGGCAACACCGACCGCAACGGGGACAACGCGGTGGCCGGTCCGGTCGGCAACATGCGCCAACTCGCGGAGTACCTGTCCGGCAAGGGGATCGCGAGCCTGCGCTACGACAAGGTCGGCACGGGCGAGACGGGCCTGGGCCCGTACGCGAAGCGGCCCGCCGACGTCGGTAGCGCCGTCTACACCGCAGGTGCCCAGGCGGCGGCCGGGTTCCTCGCGCAGCGACCGGGTACCGATCCGGCCCGCATCTCGGTGTACGCGCTGGGGGAGGGCACCGTGCACGCCATGGCCGTCGCCCTCGACGCGGCGGCGGGTGCGCCGAAGATCCACTCGCTGGGGCTCTTTGCGCCGTTGTCGGCTCGCTATCTCGACATCATCACGGGGCGCGTCCGCGCGGACGTCGACGCCGCGGTGTCATCGGGGGCGAAGACCGCCGAGCAGGCCGGTGAGGTGCTGACGGCGTGGAACGCCGCCGTCGAGCAGGCGCGCACCAAGGGCACAGCGCCGGCGAAACTGCCTGAGGGCCTGAGCGCGGTCCTCAATCCGGGCAACGTGAAGGCGGTCGTCGAGGCCGACGCCATCGACCCGTTGGCGCTGGCCGCCAGGCTCCCCGCGGCGATGCCGGTCCTCGCCACGTGCTCGGACTCCGACGCCCAGGCCAACTGCGAGGCGGAGCGGCCGCTGTTCGCGGCACTGGGGCACACGGCCCTGACCGTCGTGGAACTCAAGGGCGTCAATCACGTCCTGCGTGACGACCCGACCGACAACGTCGGGAACTACGCCAGCAAGGACCCGCTGTCGCCCCAGCTACTGGCCGCGTTGGACGGCTTCGTCGGCAAGTAGTGGCTAGACTTCGGCCATGACCCGAACCGTTGTCGCCAGATCCTATGGTGGGCCGGAAGTGCTTGCGCTGCAAGACATCGAGCTGCCGGAACCCGGTGAAGGTCAGGTTCTGGTCGATGTCCGCGCGGCGGGCACCAACCCGATCGACTACAAGCTCTACAGCGGTGACATGGGCCGCGACCCAGGCGCATTGCCCATGCCGGTCGGCATGGAGGTTTCCGGAGTCGTGGTCGCCGCCGCTCCGGGTGCTACCGGATACACCGGGGCACTGACACTCGGCGACGAGGTGATCGCAACCGGGATCACCTCTGGATATGCCGACCAGGTCCTCGCCGCATCGTCTGACGTGGGACACAAGCCGGCGTCGCTGAGCTTCGAGGAGGCGGCGGGACTGCTGCTGGTCGGCGGCACCGCGTGGCACCTGTTGACGAAAACGGGTGTGGGGACGAACGACACGGTGCTGATCCACGGCGCCAGCGGCGGTGTGGGCCTGATGGCGGTCCAGCTGGCCGCCGCGCGCGGGGCGAGGGTCATCGCGACGGCGAGTCCCGCGCGGCACGATCAGCTGCGGAGATACGGTGCAGAGCCGGTCGCGTACGGCGACGGCCTTGCCGATCGGGTACGTGCGATCGGTGCGGTGGACGCCGCGTTGGACCTGGTGGGCACCGACGAGGCGCTGGATGTCTCGGTCGAACTCGTCGCCGACCGCACCCGCATCGCCACCATCGCTGGTTTCGGCCGCGCGGCTGAGCTGGGAATCGCGGCGCTGAGCGGCGCCGATGGCGGCCAACAGATCCGCGACGCGTCACGGGTGGAGCTCATCAAGCTTGCCGCGGCCGGCCGCATCGAGGTCACAGTTGACAAGGTCTTCCCGCTGAGTGAGGCCGCCGATGCGCACCGGTACCTGCAGACCGGTCACGCGCGCGGAAAGGTCGTACTCGTTCCCTAGCGTGACGCCCATGACGCCCATGACGAACCCACGCGACGACTCAGCGAGTGATGACATGACCGTTCAGCGAGCAGCGGAGCGGATCCGCGCATGACCGACGACAAGATGCTGGCCCGAATCGCCGCCCTGCTGCGACAGGCCGAGAACACCGAGAACGCCCATGAGGCTGAGGCGTTCATGGCCGCTGCGCAACGGCTGGCGACCACCACGTCCATCGACCTGGCGGTGGCGCGGGCGCACGCGGCCACCCGCACGGCGGCCCAGACCCCGGTGCAGCGCACTGTCACGATCGGGACCGCGGGCACCAAGGGCCTGCGCACCTACGTGCAGCTGTTCGTGGCGATCGCGATCGCCAACGACGTGAAGTGTGACGTCGCGTCCAACTCCACGTTCGTCTACGCGTACGGCTTCGCCGAGGACATCGACGCCACCCACGCCCTCTACGCCGGCCTGGTGGTGCAGATGGTGAAGGCGTCGGACTCCTATATCGCCACCGGCGCACACAAGCCGACGCCCACCATCACCGCGCGGCTCAACTTCCACCTGGCGTTCGGCGCGCGCATTGGCCAACGACTCACCGAGGCTCGCGACGAGGCGACGCGCCAGGCCACCCACGGCGCCGATCAGCGCCCTGGCACTGCTGTCGCGTTGCGCAACAAGGACATCGAACTCAAGTCCTTCTACCGGGAGGCCTCCAAGGCGCGCGGCACGTGGCGGGCCACGAGCGCCTCCGCGGGATACTCGTCGGCGGCGCGACGGGCGGGCGACCGGGCAGGCAAGCGCGCCCGACTGGGCCCGAGCACCGAACTCGCCGGCTCCCGCGGCGCCCTGGACCGCTGACGCCCGTGCCCCGCGACGCACAACGTTCGAAGGTCTATGCGGCCGAGCAGTTCGTCCGCACGCTGTTCGACCGGGCGCAGTCCCGCGGTGAGAGCACGCTGGAGTTCTTCGGGGCGAACATCACCCTTCCCCCGGAGGCGCGGTTCGCGTCGGTCGAGTCCGTGCGGCGCTACGTCGAGTCCGTACTCGGACACGGCGCGGTCGAGCAGCGCTGGCCCGATGCCGAACCATTGGCCGTGCGCAGTCGGCGGGGCTGCACGGCCGCACACTACGAACGCGCTGACGGGGTCGCCACCATCGCCGTCCCCGATCGCCACACCACCTGGGCGCTGCGCGAACTGGTGGTGCTGCACGAGATCGCCCACCACCTCTGCCCATGCGAGCCCGCGCACGGGCCGGAGTTCACCTCGACGCTGTGCGATCTGGCCGCGGCGGTGATGGGCCCCGAGGTGGCCCACGTGCTGCGCGTGGTTTACGCGAAGGAGGGTGTGCGGTGAAGAAGTCTGCGCGATAACGCAAACCGGCTAGCGTGGGCGAGGTGACCGAACCCGACCCCCGCGCACTGGATGCCATGTTCACCCAGCTGCTGCACACCGAGGACGCTGCGTTGGCCGCGGCACGTCAGGCCGCCGACGCCGCGGGGATGCCCCGGATCGAGGTGTCCGCGCAGCACGCGAAGTTGTTGACCCTGCTGGCGACGAGCACCCGAGCCGCGCGCGTCCTGGAGATCGGCACGCTCGCGGGCTACAGCACCATCGCCCTGGCGCGTGGTGTCGGGCCGGGCGGGCAGGTCGTGACCCTGGAGTGCGAGCAGGCGCACGCCGACGTCGCGCGGCGAAACCTCGACCGCGCCGATGTCGGTGAGCGCGTCGAGATCATCGTCGGCGCCGCGCTGGACACCCTGCCCCGGCTGGCGAACCGTGGTGAGAGGTTCGACTTCTTCTTCATCGACGCCGACAAGGAGAACAACCCCGCCTACGTCGAGTGGGCGGTCACGCTGGCCGAGCCCGGCGCGGTCATCGTGATCGACAACATCGCCAGGATGGGCCGTGTACTCGATCCCGCCCCCGATGACCATCAGGCCCGCGCCGTGCGGGACATGTTCGTGATGATGGGCGAGCACCCGCGCCTGGACACCGCCGCGATTCAGACGGTCGGCACCAAGGGGTGGGACGGGTTCGCCTTGGCGCTGGTCAGATAGGAGATGCACCCGAGCTGATCGCGACCGGATCTTGATGCTGGCCGGTCTGGCCAGGCGTACTTTGGACAGTGATGAATGGGGTGCGGCAGGCCTCAAAAAGCTTGCTGCATAACGGAAAGGAAACGAAATGACAACGGCCCATACATCAATCGATCAGCATCCTGACATATTGGCTCTGCGCGCGAGCTACGACCGCGCTTCCGAGTCGATGACCGCGCAAGCCACCTTCGGCCTGACGTTGCTGACGGCGGTTTTCGTCGCGCTGACGCCGTACATCTTCGGCTTCGACGCCTTCACGCGGCTGCCCTTCAGTGATCTGGTCGTAGGTATCACTGTCGCTGTACTGGCAATGTGCTTCGGGTCGGCGCTGGACCGTACCCACGGCATGACGTGGACGTTGCCCGTCTTCGGTCTGTGGCTCATCGCCTCACCGTGGATCTTCGTCGCGTCACCGACCGCGGGCATGATCTGGTCACACGTGATCTGCGGCGCGGTGATCACGCTGCTTGGCCTGAACGCCGTGTACTTCGGAATGCGCGTCCGCGATTCCGGAGCCCGGCACGGGTAGTCCCGTAGCGCGCTGAGCCAGGTGCGAGTGGCCGGCCGGGCGTGTTCCCGGCCGGACGGGACCATCCGTGCTCAACGCCTGGGCGTCACCGCCATCACGCGGCGCACTCATGGCATGGGCGCGGGTCCGTTGCCGTCGTCGACGCCGGTGTCGTCACCGCTGTCGAGATCGGGTGGTCCTTCGATGCCCGAGCCGTCGTCGCCGGGCGCGGTGCCGGTGTCGGGTGAGTCGCCGCCCCCGTAGTTGGGGTTGGTGCAGATGCTGCCCTCGCAGGGGACGAAACTGCTGGTGCCGTTGGGGTTCTCGATGGCGTTAGGTGCGACGTATGTGCCCACGGGACATCCGGGGTTCTCACTTCGAGCACAGTACTCACGGCTCAGGCCATTGCCCGTCGACCCATCGGCACCGGTTGGTCCGCCGTCGACGGGTTGACCGTCGGGCCCCCAGTGCCCCGGCGGGCTGCCGCCGCCGTGGTTGGGGTTGGTGCAGATGGTTCCTTCGCAGGCGACGTAGGTATGGCTGCCGTCGGGGTTCTTGATGGCGTTGGGGGCGATGTAGCTGCCCGCCGGACAGGCGGGGTCCTCGTTTCGGGCGCAGTACTCCTGGGGGATGTTGTTGCCGGTGGAGCGGTCAGCGCCGACCGGTCCACCGTTGACGGGATTGCCGTTGTCGTCCCAATGGCCTCCGGTTGGGGTCAGCGAGACGAACGGTCCGACGTAGGTGCCAGCCGCGCAGTTGGGGTGCAGATTCTGGGCGCAGAACTGAATGCTCGCGGGGTCACTGGTATGCGCATTCGGAGACGAGGGAAGTGGTGCCGCTGGAGAGGGGCTGCCGGCGGCGGGGGTTGAGGTGTTGCCTCCGCAACCAGCGAGGATCAAGGCCAGCACAGTGGCCGCCACTGCGGCGAGTACTCGGTGAATCAAGAAGCTTCCTTCACTTGAACTTTGGGACTTGAGAGCTGGTTAGGCGGCTTTGTCGGTAACGATCAGGTCGTGGCCGCCGGCTTCCCAGGCACCTTCGAATGTTTGGAGGTCGATTTGTTCGCCCCCGCCGTCCCCGGTGCCGCTATCGGAGAGGTAGACGATGCGCTGGGCGGTGTCGACGGCGGCGACGACAACGGAGTGGTCGTCTTCGGTGTGGTCGCCGTCCTCGCCCCAGATCGTTTCGGCGTTGACCCCGACGATTGCCTTGCGTCCCTCGCTGAGGTACTGCTGCAGGGCTGGGAGTCCCGTGGGGATCGGGCCGTCGTCATCCGTCGCGGTGGCGCTGATTCCGTAGTGCTCCAGCAGTGCGATCTGGTCGGCTGAGGATGTGCCGTTGTCGGAGTCGGGATTGTCGGGATCGAGTGGGGTGTAGATCCGGTTCCCGGAGCCATCCGGGTCCTGTGTGCTCGAGGCGATCACGATGATCGCGTCCTCACTGGGCGCATCACCGGTGAGAAGACCGACGACGGTGGCGACGGCCATCAGACCGCAGTCGTGGAAGTTCTGCTCCACCCAGTACTCGCTGCCTTCATCGGGGTTACCGAAGACTGGGCCCTCGGCGGTGGCAGCGGGCACTGCCTCCTCGGTGACGGTGCTGCTGCACCCCGCCACTGTCGTAATCGCCGCTATCAGCCCAACGAATACTGCGCGGGTCCGTTGCCGCACTGCACGCCCCTGTTCTACACGCTTCCTGATTGACGCGTATCGCCGCGGAGGAAAGTACGGGGGTGACGATTCCGCCGCCTTCGAGAAGTCCCGCTGTTATCGAAATCTCACTCGTATGGAGCACGGGGTTGGCAGCGTGGAGTGATATTTCGAAAGTTGCGGAGACGTCGAAAGCGCCGCGGTCATCGACCTCCGTAGCCTGCCCTGCTGAGCCACCGTCTTTTCTCAGTGCGATGGAATGGCTTGGATGAGAGTGGTCCGGCTCTGCTAGGTGAAGGTGAACAGGTGAATGAGACCCGCGCGGGGCAGTACGAGGATCAACATGGAGCGGGTGAGGGCCTGCTATCGGTTGGTTCGCGGGTGGGTGTCCGGCTGGCCGCCGATCGTACGATCCAAGGTGTAGTTGCCGATGACTACGGCGAAATGTCCGATACCATAACGGAATTAGGGTCCAATCGCGTCATTGCCCCGGCTCGTCGGTGGGCCGTGATCGGTGACGACGGGACACTCGTGTTCGCCGACACTCACCAGATTGTGGTCGAGAGGATCGCGATCACTTCTGCAGAACTCGAATCGGAGGACGGCCAGGGTGAGGGGGATGACGAGGTGCCAGGATCGCCTGACCAAGGCGAGACCGAGTAGCAGTGCCCGACGGAATGGTCAGCGACGCATCGGCTCTGAGGAACCACCTACTGAGGCTGCTCCGGCACGGCGGACCAATCACCACATCGGAGCTGCGCCAACGCAGTCATGAGTCGGGGTTCGACACTGCCCACATCGAGTCGGTCTATCGGAACCTTCTCGTTCTCCAGCGGCGCGGGTTAGTCACGCGTGTCGACGTCCGCGGCCGTCACGCCTACTGGGCCACGACCGAGATCAGTTGACCGTCAGGATGGCATGTGATGACGGAACCAGTCAGAGATGTGGCCGACTGTGCGGTCCACGACGTCGGGCTGGTCGTAGTACTGGAAGTGGTTGGTCCCGTTCTCCCAGATCAGCTTCTTGTCCTGGGCGGGGATCGACTCGAAGTGCCGTCGCGCTGATGCCGGGTTCATGCAGGTATCCGAATGGATGACGAGTGCTGGTCTCTGGAGCTTGGCGACACCGGGCACGGTCGTGTAGTCGAAGTGGTCGAGGTCGCTCATGATGGCGTAGCGGTTCTCCCAGCCCTTGAGCGTCCAGGATCCATACCAGCTCCACACCAGCGGACCCGGCAGGCCGGCATCGGATCCGGCCACCGGATCGCCGAGGTCAGGTGACACCAGGGGCTGGTACACAACCTCGCCGGTCTCCGCATAGCGCTCCTTGGCGGCGCGTGCGCGTTCGAGTCTGGCCGCGAGCAACGCCTCCAACTGCTCGGTCGTAGGCGCGGTCGCCGGGTCGAATGGGTTCTCGCTGACGCCGGCGGCGATCATGAACAAGTCGGTTTCCCGATCGCGGTAGTAGCCGGTCACTGCGGCGACTGCCCTGATCCGCTCGTCGTAGGAGGCGATATCGAGCATCTCAGGGCCACCCTGGCAGACGCCGGCCCCGAAGACGCGGGCAGCGTCGACGTCATCGCGGGTCAGCAGATAGTCGATCGCCGATACGGCATCCTCGTTCTTCATCTTGGGGTTCTCGAGCCGGCGAGGGGTGCCGCTGCTCTCGCCGACGGTGCGCGGGTCGAAGGCCAGGGCCACGAAACCCTCATCGGCAAATCTCGTGGCGTAGTGGATTGGAGCTTGCTCCTTCTCGAACGAGTAGGGCCCCAACATGACTACCGCAGGGAACGGTCCTGCACCGTGAGGCCGGTGCAGAACACCGACGACGTTCTCGCCGTGCGAGGGAAAGGTGACTCGCTCAGGTGTGTAGTTGCCATGTTCGGCCATGTGTTCCTCCGCGAAAGCTGTTTCAAACCAGTGATGTTGGCCATTCGACGGCACCGTGCGCGCCACTTGACGGTGTGACGCTAGGTCACCCAGACCGTTGACACCTTCGAATAGTCACCGAATTTGCCGAATCCCCCGTGGAGCATCGGGGCCTGCGGGCCAGGTCCACCAACCCCTCTGCGCAGCGGTGGCTGCATTTGCGGTGGGAAGTAACCCTGCGTACAAAGGGGTGTCAGCTAGTGAGCTGGGCGGGAGCGGGGCGCGGACATGACACGATCACCGGGCAATGATCGCCCACAACCCTCGTCGCCGAGCGCGGCGTCCCCGGAGCGGACTCCGTGAGCATCGAGTTCGATTTCGTCAGCCAGGAACTCAACGGGTCGGCGGACTGCTTCTTTCTGCAACCCGATCACATCCTCATGGTGTATCTGGGCGGACAGGTACGGGCTAAGGAATACGAACTCGAACGCATTCCGTCGAGACGCATTGAGATGCCCCGAACGGGCAATGTCTGGGTACTGCCGGCCGAACACCGTGGTGCCGCGCAGGCTCGTGGCAATACCGTCGCCAACTACTGTCAACTGACCGTATCGGTTGGTGCGCTCGGCTCGCGGCCACTGCGACCGACGGTCGAGCGGGACCCACTGCTATATCAACTGGTTGCACGGATGAACGACGTTCGCCATCGCGAGGACGTCACCGCGAGGATCCTCCAGGAATCGCTCACAGAGACTGTGCGCATACACATCAGCGACCGCTATGCCCCCCAATCCGCTACGCAGCGGGCGGATTCGCCCACCGTGCTGAGCGCGGCCACTCAAGCCCTATTGCGCGAGTATCTCGCGGACAGCTTCGACTCCACGATCAACCTGGCTGCCTTGGCTCAGATGGCGGGCATGTCGACCAACGTTTTCATCAAGGCCTTCGCCGAGGCCTTCCGGGCCACCCCATACCAGTACCTGCTGGGTCAACGGATCGCGCACGCCAAGACGCTCCTGGCGGGCACGACGATGACCATCACCGAGGTCAGCGCCGCGGCCGGCTTCTCCACTCCGAGCCACTTCGCCACGACATTCCGCAACCGGGTGGGTGTCACCCCATCGCAGTATCGCCGCCACACTTGACCTGCGCGGCCCGCGACTAGCTGCAGACCGCGCCCGTGGCCGCCGAGCCGACCAGCTTCGTGTACTTGGCCAGGACGCCGGTGGTGTAGACCGGCGGCAGCGGCTCGAAACCGGCCTTGCGGGACTCGAACTCGTCGACGTCGACCAGCACGTCGAGGGTGCCCTTGCCGACGTCGAGGCGGATGCGGTCACCGTCGCGCAGGAACGCGATGGGGCCGCCGTCGACGGCCTCGGGAGCGATATGCCCGACGCAGAGGCCCGTCGTACCGCCCGAGAACCGGCCGTCGGTCATCAGCAGCACGTCCTTGCCCAGGCCCGCACCCTTGATGGCGCCGGTGATCGCGAGCATCTCGCGCATGCCCGGCCCGCCCTTGGGGCCCTCGTACCGGATGACGACGACGTCACCGTGCGTGATGGTGCCGTCCTCGAGCGCGTCGAGTGCCGCCCGCTCGCGCTCGAAAACCCTTGCGGTGCCCTCGAACACGTCGGAGTCGAAGCCCGCCGACTTCACCACGGCGCCCTCGGGTGCCAGCGAGCCGTGCAGGATCGTGATGCCGCCTGTCGGGTGGATCGGGTTGTTCATCGCCCGCAGCACCTTGCCGTCGGGGTCCGGCGGCTCGATGTGGGCCAGGTTCTCGGCCATGGTCTTACCCGTCACCGTCAGGCAATCCCCGTGCAGCAGACCGGCGTCCAGCAGGGCCTTCATGACGACGGGCACGCCACCGATCTCGTCGACATCCTTCATCACATGTCGGCCGAATGGCTTCACGTCAGCAAGGTGCGGCACCTTCCGTCCGACCCGCGTGAAGTCCTCGAGCGTGAGCTTGACCCCTGCCTCCCAGGCGATCGCCAGCAGGTGCAGCACCGCGTTGGTGGAACCGCCGAATGCCATGACGACGGCGATGGCGTTCTCGAACGCCTCCTTGGTGAGAAGGTCGCGCGCGGTGATACCGCGGCGCAGCATCTCGACCACCGCCTCACCGGACTTGCGCGCATACTCGTCGCGTCGCTTGTCGATGGCCACCGGGGACGCGCTGCCCGGCAGTGACATGCCCAGCGCCTCGGCGGCCGATGCCATGGTGTTGGCGGTGTACATGCCGCCGCAGGCGCCCTCGCCGGGGCAGATGGCGCGCTCGATGATGTCGACGTCCTCCCGGGACATCAGCCCGCGGGAACAGGCCCCGACGGCCTCGAAGGCGTCGATGATGGTGACTTCCCTCTCGGTGCCGTCGGTCATCTTGGCGACGCCCGGCATGATCGACCCGTTGTAGAGGAACACCGAGGCCAGGTTGAGTCGGGCGGCGGCCATGAGCATGCCGGGAATCGACTTGTCGCAGCCCGCCAGCAGCACCGTGCCGTCGAGGCGCTCGGCCTGCACAACGGTCTCGACGCTGTCGGCGATGACCTCGCGGCTCACCAGCGAGAAGTGCATGCCCTCGTGGCCCATCGAGATACCGTCGGAGACCGAGATGGTGCCGAACTCAAGCGGATAACCGCCGGCCTCGTGCACACCACCCTTGACCGCCTGCGCCAGGCGCTGCAGCGACATATTGCACGGGGTGATCTCATTCCACGACGACCCGACACCGATTTGCGGCTTGACCCAGTCGTCATCGGTCATGCCGACGGCGCGCAGCATGCCGCGAGCGGCGGTCTTCTCGAGGCCATCGGTGACGTCGCGGCTGCGGGGCTTGATATCGGGCGTGCTTTCTGAGGGCATTGGACGATTATGCGCCTGAGCAGTGAGCCCACCAAACCAATTCCGATACCCCTGAGGGGTATGAGGTACCATGGATGCATGAAGCTGACGACTGCCCGCGTTGTGGCCCTGACCTCCGCGCTGGCCACCGCACTGTTCGTGTCGGCCTGTTCCAGCCCGCCCGCATCGGACGGCCACGCCGACCAATCGCACCACAGCGAGACGTCCGCCGCAGCGCAGGGGGCGAATTTCAACGATGCCGACGTGGTTTTCGCGACCGACATGATCCCGCACCACCAGCAGGCGATCGAACTGTCGGCGCTGGTGCCCGAACGCTCCTCCGACCCGGCCCTCGTCGAACTGGCGGCGGCCATCTCCGGGGCCCAGAAGCCCGAGATGGAGGCGCTGAAGGTGTTCCTCGTGCAGTGGCGGGGCGGCGAGTCCACAGAGTCCAGTCCAGATCCTCATGCGGGACATGACATGGGCTCCATGGACGGCATGGTCGACGGACCCACCATGGCGAAGCTGGAGACGCTGCGGGGTGCCGAGTTCGACACGCTGTGGTTGCAGTCGATGATCGGCCATCACGAAGGGGCCATCACGATGGCCAACACCGAGATCGCCGACGGTGCGAACACGGATGCAAAGGCGCTCGCCAAGCAGATCGTGACCGCCCAGCAGACCGAGATCGATCAGATGAAGCAGATGTTGGGAGCCTGATATGGCCGATGAGACAGAGGTTGCCGCCGCGCACGGGTACTCGCCGAACAAGGAGAACTACGCGAAGCGGATGCGGCGTATCGAGGGCCAGGTCCGCGGGGTCGCCAAGATGATCGACGAGGACAAGTACTGCATCGACGTCCTCACGCAGATCAGCGCCGTCAAGAGTGCGCTGGAGTCGGTGGCGCTCGGCCTGCTCGAGGAGCACCTCGGCCACTGCGTCACCCATGCCGTGGCTGAGGGTGGCGCTGAGGCCGACAAGAAGCTGGCTGAGGCGTCGGCGGCGATTGCCAGGCTGGTCCGGTCCTGATCCCCTCGCCCCGTAACGGCGGTCCACGCACCGGGGAGACGGAGGTAACGATGTCGGCCCGCGCGGCGATTAACACTGCAGTTCAGCGCACTTTTGGAAGAGCCAGGGCCCAGGCCGGGCCGATATCGCCGCGAGGGCCAGGCCCTGGCGTTGTGCCACACTGGTTTCAGATTTGGTTATGGAGGTGGCGTATGCCGCAAGGGACGTTGAGGAGACTGGCCACCGCGATCTTCGCGGTTGGACTGGTCGGTGGAGTAGTCGGTAGCCCGTCAGCGATGGCGGATCCGGAGGTGGGCCCCGATCCGGCGGTGGTCGACACACCACCAGTCGTGGCGGCCCCACCACCGCCGCCACCGGCGTTCCCGATGCCCTGGGACCCACCGGCTCCGCCGCCACCCCCGACTGAACCGGCGGCGCCGCTGAACCAGTACGGCGCGCCCGCGGTGATCCCGGAAGGTACGCCCGCGGGCCAGAACCCGACGCCGTACACCGGTGAGCCGGTTTTCTCGCCGCCGACGTTCAACCCGGTCAACGGGTCGATGGTGGGTGTGGCCAAGCCGATCTACATCAACTTCGCACGGCCGATCGCCGATCGGGCGCTTGCTGAGCAGGCCGTTCGGATCACGTCGAGCCCGCCCGTGGCTGGTCGGTTCTACTGGGTCACCGACACGCAGCTGCGGTGGCGTCCGCAGGACTTCTGGCCGGCCAACACGACGGTGAACATCGACGCGGGAGGCACCAAGTCCAGCTTCCGCACCGGTGACTACCTGGTGGCCACGATCGACGATAAGACCCACCAGATGGAGATCCGGCGCAACGGCGAGCTCGAGAAGACCTTCCCCGTGTCGATGGGCAAGCCCGACGGCAAGCACGAGACCCACAACGGCACCTACTACGTGCTGGAGAAGTTTGCCGACATGGTGATGGACTCGTCCACATACGGTGTGCCGGTCGACTCCGCCGAGGGCTACAAGCTCAAGGTCCAGGACGCGGTGCGGATCGATAACAGCGGAATCTTCGTGCACAGTGCGCCGTGGTCGGTCGGCGATCAGGGCAAGCGCAACGTCAGCCACGGCTGCATCAACCTCAGCCCGGCCAACGCGCAGTGGTTCTACGACAACTTCGGCAGCGGCGACCCCGTCGTCGTCAAGAACTCCGTCGGGCTCTACAACAAGCCCGACGGTGCGTCGGACTGGCAGATGTTCTAGCCGACACACACCAGCTCAAGCGAGGTTGCCCCCGGAGTCCAAGACTCCGGGGGCAACCTCGTTTCGTCTGCCATGTTGTGCGATGTCAGCCCTGGCGTCATTCCAGGGCAGAATTTGCCACATGCCAATCCCCTCGCTCCTTTCGCCAGTTGGTGGCATTCTTTGAGCAGGGGTGGACATGGCTGAAAACGGAACGAGACGAAAGCGACCGGGTAAACCGAAACGCGGCAGGCCCGCAGGCAGGGATCCGGAGGTGACGCGCGCCTGGATTCTGCGCGCGGCCCGCACCGTGTTCGGGCTGCGGGGCTACTCGGCCACCAGCGTGCGAATGGTCGCCGAGCAGGCCGGGCTATCGGTGACCGGCGTCTACTACCACTTCAGCAGCCTCGAGGAGATCTACGACGAGGTCGTCGCGGACACCGTGGCCACCCTTGAGGCGATTATCGGCGAGGTCCTCGAGCAGCCGACGATTCGCGCGCAAATCCGAGCGCTCATCTTCGCGATGCACAGGCTCGACTCCCAGGACAGATCCATCATGGCGTTCATGGTCCGGACCTACCTCGACGCGGCGCGCAGCCCGGAGGTGGGCCGCGACAGCGGGCCCCTGACGGCGGGTACCGCGTACTTGTTCGTCACGATGGTGCGCTCGGCGATCAGCCGCGGTGAACTTCCACCGGACAGCGACGTCCGCACCACGGTGGGCCTGCTGGCCTCGATCCTGTGGGGGGTGGGCCTGTACTCGGGATTCGTCGAGGACGCCGACGCGATGGCGGTCATCTTGAACCAGGTCGACGACATGTTCGCCCACGGGCTCGTGGGTCCAGGCTCCTCCGAGAAACCGCCCCGTCTGGTTGGTTAGGCGCCGCGTTTGGCTAAGCCGCGCCTAGCTCCAGATGCGTACCCGCGCGGCGGGCTCCAGGTAGAGCTCGTCGGCCGTGTCGACATCGAACGCGTCGTAATACGCGTCGATGTTGCGGACCACGGTGTTGCAGCGGAACTCCGGCGGCGAGTGCGGGTCGATGGCCAGCCGCCGAATCGCCTCCGCGTCGCGGGACTTGGTGCGCCACACCTGAGCCCAGCCGAAGAACACCCGTTGCGCGCCCGTGAGGCCGTCGATGACGGGTGCCTCCTTGCCGCCCAGTGACAGCTCGTAGGCCAGCAGGGCGATGGACAGCCCGCCGAGATCGCCAATGTTCTCCCCGACGGTGAACGCGCCGTTGACGTGCTGGCCCTCACCGAGTTGGCGGGGCACGAGGTGGTCGTACTGCTCGATCAGCGCCTTGGTTCGGACGCCGAACTCGGCGCGGTCGCTGTCGGTCCACCAGTCGACGAGGTTCCCGTCGCCGTCGTACTTGGCGCCCTGGTCGTCAAAGCCGTGCCCGATCTCGTGTCCGATAACGGCCCCGATACCGCCGTAGTTCGCGGCGTCGTCGGCCTCGGCGTCGAAGAACGGGGGCTGCAGAATCGCCGCGGGAAACACAATCTCGTTCATCCCGGGGTTGTAGTACGCGTTGACGGTCTGCGGGGTCATGAACCACTCATCGCGATCCACCGGCTGGCCCAGCTTCGCCAGTTCCCGGTCGGTGGCGACGGCCTGACCGCGCAGATAGTTGCCGTACAGGTCGGTGCGGTCGATCACCAGTGTCGAGTAGTCACGCCACTTCGCCGGATACCCGATCTTGGGCGTGAACTTGTCGAGCTTGGCGAGGGCGCGCTGCCGTGTCTCGGGAGTCATCCACTCCAGATCGCTGATGCTGACGCGATAGGCCTCGCGCAGGTTGGCCACCAGCTCGTCCATCCGCGCCTTCGCTCCGGGCGGGAAGTGGCGTTCGACGTAGAGCTTGCCGACGGCGTCGCCCATCAGGTTCTCGACGAGTGAGACGCCGCGCTTCCACCGGTCGCGGATCTCCTCGGTGCCGCTCAGGGTGCGGCCGTAGAAGTCGAAGTTCTCGGCGACGATCTCGTCGGTCAGCATCCCCGCGCGGCCACTGATCACCCGCCACCGCAGCCAACGCTTCCAGTCCTCAATGTCGCGCTGCGCCCACAGCGCGGCGAACGCGGTCAGGAAGTCGGGCTGGCGCACCACGACCTCGGCGACGGTGCCCTCGGTGGTCCCCAACGCGTCGACCCAGCCGGTCCAGTCGAAGCCGGGCGCCTCATTCGGCAGATCGGCGAACGTGCGCAGGTTGTAGGTCAGGTCGGCGTCGCGGCGCTTCACCACGTCCCAATGGGCCGCGGCCAGGTCGGTCTCCAACGCGACGATGCGTTCGGCAGTCGCCGCCCACTCACCTGGCTGCGGCTCCTGCCCGAACACCAGCCCGAGCATGCGTGCGATGTGGCCGGGGTAGGCGGCCAGGATCTCGGCGTGCGAGGGGTCGCGGTAGTAGGACTCGTCGGGCAGCCCGAGGCCCGACTGCGAGAGGTGCAGCAGGTAGCGGGTGGAGTCCTTGGAGTCGGTGTCGACGTACACACCGGCGCCCCCGCCGATGCCGCCGCGCTGCAACGCACCCATCACGGCGGCCAGGCTGACGAGGTCCGCGGCGGAATCCACCGCGGCCAGCTCGTCGAGCAATGGCCGCACGCCGGCGGCCGTGACCGCGGCCTCGTCCATGAAGCTCGCGAACAGGTCACCGACGCGCTGCTCGTCCGTGCCGGCGGCCCCGCCTGACGCGGCCGCCTCACCGATCAGATCACGCACCTGTTCCTCGGCGCGGTCGGCGAGCAGACGGAACGCACCGTCGGTCGCGCGGTCGGCGGGGATGTCGTAGTCGTTGAGCCAGCGGCCGTTGACGTGGCCGAACAGGTCGTCTTGCGGGCGTGCCGCCTCGTCGACGTAGGACAGATCGATTCCGGAGCGGATGGCTTCAAGCGTCACTCCGCCATCCTGCCATCGCCTGGCAAGTGCGTGCCGTGGCGCCGGGTACCCTCACGCCATGCCCGACGAGGTCACGGTGGAGCAGACCGTCAAGGTGGAGCAGGCCGAGAACGACGGCGGCGGACTCAGCGGTTACGGGATCGGGTCGGTGGTACTGGGGCTTGTAGCGGTGGTGGCCGCTGTCCTGGCGTTCATGATCTGGTCGGGTCACCGCAGCGATGTCGCCGAGCGCACCTACCAGACCGACGTCCTGCGGACCGCCGCCGATTGGACCACCGTCCTGATCAACATGGACAAGGACTCGATCGACGACAGCCTGCGCACACTGCACAGCGGGACCGTCGGCCAGCTGAACGCCGACTTCGAGAGCACCGTCGAGCCGTTCAAGCAGCTGGTGGCGAAGTTGCAGTCGCAGACCACCGGCCAGGTCGAGTCGGTGTCGATCGAATCGCTCTACCACCAGCTTCCCGGCCCGGCCGGAGCGCCACCGCAGCCCGAACTGTCCACGGTGGCCTCACGCACCGACACGGTGCTCGTGGTCGCGACGTCGATGAGCCAGAACGCAGGCGGCACCGAACCGCGCCCCGTGCGCTGGAATCTGCGCCTCGGGGTCTCCGACGTGGACGGCAAGCTGCTGATCTCGCGGCTGGAGTCCCTGCGATGAGGAATGCACTGCGGGTCGCCGCGGTCGACGTGCTGGCCCCGCTGGCCGCCATCGCCGCTCTGGTCTATGTGGGGGCCGCTCTGTCGTGGCCGCTGTGGTGGGTGTCGGTGTGCTCGGTGGCGGCACTGTTGATCGTGCAGGGCATGATCGTCGACTTCGTGCTGTACCGGCGTGACGGTGTGACGATCGGTACCGACGACGACGGACCCGTGCTGCGTCTGGCCGTAGTCGGTCTGGCGGCGGTGGCGCTGGTGGCCGCCGTCGCGGTCGGCTACACACAGTGGACGGCGCCGGACCGTGCCATGCGCGCCGACATCACCGAGGTGGTGGGCATCGCAAGCAGCGTCGCGGAGGCTTCGGCCACGTTCACCCCGCAGGACCCGAACGCATCGATCAACCGGGCGGCAGATCTGATGACGTCCGAGCGAGCGCAGGCCTACCGCGCCGAATTCGAGTCGGTGGCAAAGGAACTCACGAGCAGGAACGTCTCAGGGCAGGCGTCCACGATCTCGGCTGGCGTGGAGGCCATCGGCCCGGAGGCCGCCAGCGTCGCGGTGGTGATGCGGGGTACGCAGAACGCGCCGGGCAAGCCGCAGGACGTGGCGGTGCTGGCGTTGCGGGTGGCGCTGACCAAGGCCAGCGGCAAGTGGTTGGTGGTCGACGTCTCGCCGATCAACGCCCGCTGATCGCCGGCGTCAGAGAAATCAGCCGGTGCGACCGGTGCGCTCGTCGTGGATCTTGGAGAACCGGTCCGACAGCCGGCGCATACGAATCATCAGTGACGCGGCCGGGCAGTCGCGGCCCTCGAGGTAGGAGCCGAATTCCTCATTCGGCAGTCCGATCCGCGACGCGAACTCCTGCTGGCCCAGACCGGAGCGCTCCAGAAGAAGGCGCACGTGGCGGCCGACCTCTGCGCACTCGTTGGCCTCGAGGTTCGCGCGGGCGCGAAGCAGGACCTCGGCCAGCGCCTTGGAGACACCCTGCGGAGGTGCGGAGTGCAGGACCTCCTCGACCTGTCGCGCGGTACGGCCGTAGGGGTCACGCTTGACGGCGACGACGATGCGTTGCCACACGTTGAGATCGTCGGTTTCCAGCGCCGCACGGATCGATGACGTCGGCCAGAACTCGACGGGGCGACTGTCGGTCTGTCGACGCCGCGGTGCCGCCGCCGGGTCCGGGACCGGGGTCGGACGGCCGGGCGCGGCGTCGTCATGCGTGTCCCGCACGTCGGAACTCAACGTCACCTCGCCTCCTCCAGCATCGCCACTGCCACTTCCAGGCAGCGCGCCCTGACACGCTCCCAGTCTGCCACTGCTGCCGGGTCAGACGCGCTCTCGTCGTCATGATCCGACGGTTGCGGATCGGACAGGCGGCGAATCAGCTGCGTGGCGACCCACTGCTTCCTCGAGCGCTGACCAGCGTAGTACCGGTCGATGCGGGTTAAGACTTCCGCTGCAGTTGGGGTCTCCATGGAGTCGATCAGATCGGCGAACTCGCTGAAGTCCCGCGTGGTGTTCCGCGACATCACGAGATAGCTCTTGAGTCGCAGCGTCTCGGCTCCGGTGGGGATCTGAAGCCGGTCGCCGGTGGGCAGCAGAACGTTGGTGGTCTCCATCGGCCTGCGGCGCTCCACCACGGGCGCCTCGGCGTCTGCGGCGGTCTGCAGTGCATCGAGTGCGACCGCCAGTCGTCCCCGCCACAGCGTCACCGGGTGGACGGTTCTGGGCGCAGCCTTGCCTCCTGCTCGACCCGAACCGGCACCACCGCGCAAGCTGATCCGCACGGTGCGGGCCTCGGCGCGGGTTGCGCTGGCCACGCCGCCGCCGTTGTCGCTGGGAGTCTTTACCCGGACCACTGAACCGGCCAGCGCGACGGGCGTGTCGCAGCCCTTGACCGCAAGCGGTCCGCAACCGCTGAACGCCAGCGGGTCCGCGACGATGATCGCCTGCGGCGCAAGGGTCTTCAGCTTGGCCGCCGACTTGACGACGGTACGGATATCGGAGCCGGACGGACCCAGCTCGGAGATGTTCTCCGGGATGATCACGAGGTCGCCGATGTCGATCTTGGGTAGCGGCTTCTCGAAGTCCACCGACGGCAGGATCCGGTCCAGCCAGCGCGGCAGCCACCAGTTCCATTCGGCGAACATCGCCATCAACGCAGGCACCAGGACCAGCCGCACCACCGTGGCGTCGACGGCGATCGCCACGGCGCAGGCCACGCCGAGCTGTGCCACGAGCGGCATCCCCGCGAATGCGAAGCCGATGAACACCGCGATCATGATGAGCGCCGCGCTGGTGATGGTGCGGGCACTGGTGCTCACGCCGTACGCGACTGCATCCCGGGTGTTCTTGGTCTGGACGAAACGCTCGCGGATGCGGGTCAGCAGGAAGATCTCGTAGTCCATCGACAACCCGAAGGTCATCGCAAGGACCAGCGGCGGGATGGTGCTGTCCAGCGACGTCAGCGGTTCGAATCCGAGGGACTCGAACCACCCCCACTCGAAGACGACGACGAGGCTGCCGTACGCGGCGGCCACCGAGAGCACCGTCATCAGCACGCCCTTGAAGGCCAGGAACACCGATCTGATCGAGATCAGCAACATCACGAACGCGATGAACGCCACGAACGCGAACACCAGGGGTTGGGTGTCCGCCACCCGATCGTCGAAGTCCTTGAGCAGGGCGGTCGGTCCGCCGACATCTATATGCGCGCGATCACCGGCGGCCTCGGGCAGATTGGCTCGCATCCAGTCGATGGTGTCGCGGGCGCCCATCTCCTCGGGGTCGATCGACAGCACGACCGACACCAGGGCGCTGCGATTGTCGTCCCCGAACACGGCGGGCGACACGTTCACCACATACGGCGCCTCGGCGATCCGTGCCTCGACTGCGGTCAGGGTGGCGGCGTTCTGGGGTTCGTTGGCGCTGCCTTCGGGGAACGTCACCAGCACCCGGATCGGCCCCAGCGCGCCAGGCCCGAGCGCATCGGCCGCCGCGTTGATACCGCCGCGGATCTCGTGCGTGGGATCGAACTGTCGCTGCAAACTGTTGCCCAGGGTCATTGCGAACGCCGGGGCGGCCAGCGTCAGCAGGCAGATGGTGGCCGCGATCGCCGAAAGCCAGGGACGTCTCATCACCCCGGTGACCCAGCGGGTCCAGAACCGCGACTGCGTGGTGTCCGGCCGGCGGGACATATGAAGGTAGGTCGACCTCTTCGCGGCGGCCTTGCCGAAAGTTCGCAGCACAGCCGGGGTCAGAGTGGTCGACGTCAACACGGCGACCGCGACGGCCAGGATCGCGCCGGTCGCCATCGATGACAGCACGGGCGTGTTGATGAGGTAGATGCCCGTCACCGACGCGATAACCGTCAGACCGGACAGCAGTACCGCCAGGCCCGAGGTGCCCATCGCCGCGTCGGCCGCCTGATCGGCGTCACGGCCTGCGCGCAGTTCCTCTCGGAAGCGCATGAGGATGAACAGCGAGTAGTCCACCGCCAGCGCGATACCGAACATCGACACCGTCGATGTCACGAACACCGACATCGTCGTCACCATCGACAGCAGGAAGACCAGCCCCATCGTCACGGCGACGGTGCACACGCCCAGAAGCAGCGGAAGCGCAGCGGCGGCCAGCGACCCGAAGACGGCAAGCAGCACGATCATGACGATCGGCAGATTCCACTTCTCGGCCTGCGCGACATCGTGCTTGGTGGCCTCACTTGCGGCGGCACCCAACGCGCCCTGCCCGATGACGTAGAGCCGGACCTTTCCGTTCTCCGTCTGTCCGGGTTGGTCCCCGTCGACGCCGACCGCTTTGCGCAACTGCTTGGCGACGTCGGTGCTGCCCGCGTCGAAACCCGTCTGCAGGGACACGACGTAGGGGCGGTCGGGCCGGGGTGGTGGCTGCTGCGGGTTCGGGACGATCGTGACGCGGGGCTCCGCGGCAGCGATGCGCTCGAGCTGCGCCACGGCGGCGTTCATATCCTCATATGACGCGTCCGCGCGCGGCGCGGCGACCAATGCCAGAGGTGATGCGCCCTGATCGGGGTAGTGGTCCTCGACCTGCCGCTCGACGTTAAGGGACTGCGATCCTGCGACCTCGAAGCCGCCGCCGGTGAGATTGCCGGCCTGGCTGAGTGACAGGTATATCGACGGCAATAGGAGGAGCAGCCACACCGCGAAGACCGCCCAGCGATATCTGCGCAGATTGCTACTCAAGCGCATCATGAACTGCTGTATGACGAACCTCGGCCTTCTCGCGGCGTTTCGTAGCTGGAGCGTACCGCAGGGTGGGGTAGGGTGACCGGCTTCGCCAGGAGCGACCGCATTGGTCGGCCCGCGATCTTGTTGACCTGCGAATTTGCTGTGCGGATTGTGCCGGTGGCCCGCCGCGATGGCAGGATGGCCGAGTGCGGTCTCGGGTCGGGGATCAGATTGCCGCCGATATCAAGGGTTTGTGCGGGTAGGAGACCTGCGCGAACCGTGAGGAGCCAGCCATGGGAAGCACATCTGAGCGTGCGCGACGAGGACTCTTCGGAGCGTTCGCTGTAACTGCGGCGGGCGGTGCTGCCTTCGTCGCACTGGCCGTTCCGGGCGGTCTGGCCGCCCCATCGGCCACCGCCGCACTCGATCCGTGCGCGGCCAGCGAGGTCGCCAAGACGTTGGGCTCGGTCGCAACGTCCACGGGTAATTACCTGGACGCGCATCCGGAGACCAACACAGCGCTGACGACCATATCGAAGCAGCAAGCGGGTCCTGCGTCATTGGCGGCGCTCAAGACGTACTTCGACGCCAACCCGCAGGCCGGCAAGGACATGCAGCAGTTGCAGCAACCCCTCGTCGTGCTGTCGTCGCGCTGCAAGCTTCCGCTCACGCTGCCGCAGCTAATGGGCCTGATGCAGGGCGCGCAGTCACAGGCCGACGCACTACAGGGCGCGGCCTCGGGAAGTTTGCCAGGAGCGCTCGGGTCGGCTCAGACCGTCGGCATCCCGGGAGCCGGTCTGCCGGCGTCGCGGCCGCCGGCATCGGTAGGCCGCCAGGGCGCCGGCCCGCTGCCTGGCCCCGCCACAACCGCCGCGACCGCCGCGGGCTAGCTTTCGGCGACGCGTCCCAGACTCCCCGCCAACACGTTGAACTGGGGTTTTGGGCGTCAGGAAGATTGGTTGACCGCAAGGGGAGAAAGTCTTCGCCGATTCTGCTTAGCTTTTCTGTGTCGGTAACCGTCCGTGGTTACGGCCTCTCAGTATTCGATAAAGGAGCTTGATCATGTTGCTCTCGACCATTGGTCGGCGGCGTGCGGTTGCTGGCGTCGCGAGCGCTGGCGCGATCGCCGGTGCGATGCTGTTCGGTGCCATCCCGTCTGCCATGGCCGACGACCCGGCTCTCAACCCGCCGAACTGCACGGCGGCAGATCTGGCCGGTGTGGCCGCAGGCGTGTCGGCCTCGACATCGGCGTACCTGTTCACCCATCCCGACGTGAACTGGTTCTTCACGAGCCTCGAGGGTAAGCAGCGCGAGGACATCCGCGAAGAGGTCTCGACCTACCTGAACAACAACCCCCAGGTGAAGGCCGAGCTGACGGGCATCCGCCAGCCGCTGGTCGATCTCAAGAACCGCTGCGGCACGGCACCTGCGCCTGCAATTCCGTAATCCCCGTGCCGGTTCGGCAGGGGGCACCTCCCAATAGGGGGGAGGAATCCGGCACCGATCCGTCCACTACGGACGGTTCGGGCCGGATGGTCCTGATGGTCGACGACGATCCGGACGTCAGGACGTCGGTTTCCCGCGGACTGCGGCACTCCGGTTTTGACGTTCGGGTCGCGGCGAACGGCAAGGAAGCGTTGCGGCTGCTCTCCACCGAGACACACGACGCGCTCGTGCTCGACGTGCAGATGCCCGAACTCGACGGCGTGGCCGTCGTGACCGCGCTTCGTGCGCTCGGCAACGACATTCCCATCTGCGTGCTGTCGGCACGCGACACGGTCAATGACCGCATCGCCGGGCTTGAGGCCGGGGCCGACGACTACCTGACCAAACCGTTCGATCTCGGTGAACTCGTCGCGCGCCTGCATGCTCTCTTGCGCCGGTCGTCGCATTCGGACCCGACGTCGGACACCATGCGAGTCGGTCCGCTCACCATCGACACCGCGCGCCGGCTGGTGTTCGTCGACGGTGAGCGCGTCGAACTCACCAAGCGGGAGTTCGATCTGCTCGCGATCCTCGCCGAGAACGCTGGCGTGGTGTTGTCCCGGCAGCGTCTGCTGGAATTGGTGTGGGGCTACGACTTCGACGTCGACACTAACGTCGCCGACGTGTTCATCAGCTACCTGCGGCGCAAGCTCGAACGCGATGGGCACAACCGGGTGATCCACACGGTGCGCGGGATCGGCTACGTCCTGCGCCACGATCCGTAGGTGCGCTGGCCACGGTTTCTCCGATCCGCGTCGCTGCGAACGCGGGTCGCGTTGGCGGCGGCGGCCGCGGCTTCCGCCGTGGTGGCGGTCTTCACCGTGCTGACGTCGGTGGTGTTGGCCAACAACGATGCGGTGCAACTTGATCGGCGCCTCGACTCGATCGTCGACGCCAGCATGTATCCCGAACAGCTCAGCGATCCGAGCCGCGGTGTTCTGACCACCGGCCGGTCGCGCTCGTCGGGGCAGGTGGTGTTTCAACGCGGGTTTCAGCTGCCTCGTCTCTCGACCGGCACGGCCTCGGTTGAGGTGAACGGACTCGAGTACCGGGTGCGCACCATCCCCATGGACCAGCAGGGTGGCGTGCTCGTGTCGGTGGGCATCAGAACCGACAGTATTCTGTTGAGCCCGGCCAGGATTCCGGTCTATGCGGCCGTTGGGGTGTTCACCGTGCTGGTCGCCGGTGGGCTTGGCTGGTTGCTTGCGGGTCCAGCGATCCGCCCCCTGCGCAGACTGACCGCGCAGACGATGCGGTTGGGCAAGGGCACCGAACACATCGAGGCTGTCACGGGTGTGAGGGAGGCCGAGGAGTTATCCGACGCCATGGTCGACATGCTGAGCAGATTGGCCGCCGCGCAACAGGCGACCACCAATTCGCTGCAAGCCGCACAGGATTTCGCGGCCAACGCCGCACACGAGCTGCGCACCCCGTTGACGGCGATGCGGGCAGACCTGGACACGCTGCGCATCCACGACCTGCCGGCCGACGAACGCGATGAGGTCGTGGCTGACCTGGCCCGTGCCCAACGTCGCGTTGAGGCGATCATCACCGCACTGGGTCAGCTCGCGTCGGGTCAACTCGCCCAGGCCAAGGACCGTGAGGTCATCGACATCACCGACATGCTCGACCGGGTGGCACGGGAGAACGCGAAGGACGGTGTGGTGGACATCGTCGTGGAGGCCGGTGAGGACATCGGCACCATATGGGGCTGGCCTGGTGGGTTACGACTGGCCGTGGACAACTTGGTGCGCAACGCGATTGCGCACGGTGGAGCCACCCGTATCGTGCTGGCGGCGCGTCGTGAGAGGACAGTCGGCGATGACGCGGCCGAGGTGCTGACCATTGTGGTTGACGACAACGGCCGCGGGCTGCCCGCCGAGGAGCACGACGCCGTCATGGGTCGGTTCGCCAGGGGCAGCACCGCAGCGCCCGGCGGGTCGGGACTGGGCTTGGCACTGGTGTCGCAGCAGGCGGAACTGCACGGCGGCTCGTTCGCGTTGTCCGACAGCCCGATGGGTGGCTTGCGTGGCACCCTGACGCTATCGACCTCTCCTGTGCGCGAGCAGGATTCGGAGCGAGACGAGTCGGTCAGCGGCGAGCAAGGGCGGCTGCGACGCCGCGCCAGCCGAGTAGCACGATGGCGGTCGCGATCGAGGCAACCACCACAAAGCTGATGGCTGTGCCCTGGCCGGTGAGCTTTCGCAACGCCATCCCGACGACAACAGTCGCCACCCACACCGCCAGTCCAGTCGGGAACAACGCCGTCGGGCGCTGCCAGCCGCGTATCACCAACCAGCCCAGTGCTGTTCCTGTCAGGAACGGCCACGCCGTCTCGGCAATCCCTGCGAGGGTGAGTCCCTCGTCGTGACTGCGGCGGCCGACGCTGGCGAACACCAGCACGCACACGATGTCGAGCACCGCCGCCACGGCGACGGTGCGGGCCGTGGTCGGGCTAGCCGAGGTCATAGGTCATCACGTCCAGGACCAGCGGGCTGACATTGGTTTCGTCGCGTGGCGCAAAGCCTGGCTCCAGGTTGATCGGCTTGCCCTCCAGTAGTGGAACCACGTCGTCCTGCGAGACCATCCGGCCGTCGAGCTTGAAGGAGTCGAAGACGAAGGGCAGACCGTTGGCCTTGAGGAAATCAGGACCGTCCATGATGTGGAAGTGCAGGTGCGGTGCAGACGAATTGCCACTGTTACCAAGGTTTCCGAGCACCTGCCCGGTGCTGAGCTTGTCGCCGGGCTTGACCTTGACCGAGCCGGTCTTCAGGTGGGCGTAGAAGGCGTAGTTGCCGCCGCCGATGTCCTGTACGACGTGGTTGCCGCCGTACTCCTCGACCTTGAGGCCGGTGGCATCCGTGAGGGGGACCTGCTCGGGCATCCCGTCAAGCACCGATACGACGGGGCCGTCGGCCACGGCGTAGATGTCGTCACCGAAGAACTGGTAGCTCTCGTTCTTGGTGCCGTCACCGCGGAAGGCGGTGCCGTCCTCGCCGAACTGGAGATAGTCGATGCCGAACCGCTCGGAGATCCACAGCTCGCCGTTGAGCGGGTTCGCCGCCATCCGGTGTGGCGTCATGACGTCACAGCAGCTGTTGGCGGACAGCCAGTTCGGGCCGTCGAGCGGCGGTGCGATGACTGCCGGTTTGTGCGTGGAGACCGTGACCTTGGCGATGTCCTCGGCCACGGTGGCCGGCATGATGGGCGGCATGGGCTTGGTCAGGTTGACCACGACGGTGTGTGAGAGTTCTTCCGGCACTGCGGGTGTGGCGCCCTCGGCGCCGTCAATCACCACGTCCAGCCATACGAGGCCGCTCTGCGCGGGGCCGAACTTGGTTGTCGGATCGGGCGCGCCGAGGATGCGGGTTTTATCGGCCAGGTCATCGCCGGAGAGTGAGAGCAGCTTCCTGTCACCGGCGTTGACGGTGACCGACTCCACAGTTATCTCCTGCCCGAGGGAGTTGGTCAGGTTCAGCTCGTAGGCCAGGTGCACCTTGCCGTCGGTGGCGGGTACGGGGATCGGAGCGGCGAGAACGCGCCCCAGCATCGGGGTTGCCGCCGACGGCTCGGCGTCGGCGGAACTGGCCGGTGTGCTCGACTCGGATTCCGATGTCTGCGTGCCTGACTCGGTGGAGTTCGAACAGCCTGCGAGGAGCGCGAGTGCGCCGACCAGCACGGCGATGCGGTGCATAGGGGGTTTCATTCGTCGCTCCTGGGCATGGGCTGGGCTGAGTCCGGTTCGTGCACGGCTTCGGGGTCGGGGCTGAACTGCGGTGGGGCGGGTGTCTCGTCGACTTCCGTTGCGCCTGTGGCGGTCGTGTCGTTGGCGTCGGGGTCGAGGTCCTTCTCAGTGCGGAACATGAAGAAGAAGACGACCCAGCCGATGGAGGAGATGAATATCCAGCTCACCAACCGGTAGATCAGCATCGCCGAGATTGCTGACGCCAGCGTCATTCCGCTTGATACTAACCCTGGCACAAGGACGGCCTCGACCACCAGGAGGCCGCCGGGCATCAGCGGTATTGAACCCACTGCGCGCGCCGCCGCGTAGGCGACCGTCAAGCCGGCCAGGGATGGATGGCCGCCGGCCGCGTACGCGGCGAAGGCCAGGCACGCCACGTCGGCGATCCAGTTGAACAATGACCAGCTGAACGCGGTCCCCAGGGCGCGTCGGCTCAGGCTCACCGACTCCAACTGCTCGAGTGTCTCGCGCCACTTGACCAGGCCGGTGTCGGCGGGCTTGCCGCGCACCGAGTTGTACCAGGACAGGACCCGGGCGCCGATGCCGTCGATCTGCTGGGGATTGGACGCCACGGACTGGGCGAGCACCAGCAGCGCGATGAAGCCGCCGAGGGTGAAGATCAATGACAGGGGGTTCTTGCTGGCGCCCAGTAGGAACGCGCCGCCCAGTCCGAGCAGGGCCAGACCGACGGCCTGCAGCACCCCCGACATCACCAGCTGCCAGGAGGCCACCACGGGTGATGCGCCCCAGAGCCGCTGCTGGCGGTATATGAAGGTGGCCGAGAGCACGGGGCCGCCGGGCATGGTGGTGGACAGTGCATTGCCTGCGTAGAACGCGGCCTCCGAACGCCATTGGTGCACTCGCACGCCCGCCGATCGCAGCAGCGTGCGCTGGATCTGCGCGAAGCTGTGCATCGAGGCCATGGCGGCGACCACGCATGCCAGCACCCACCACAGGTCGGCAGAGAGCAGGCTGCGCCACGCCTTGGCGAGCTGGTCCCAGACCAGCACCACTTCCACGGTCAGCACGATCACCGCGAGGGCGATGATCGCCCATCGCAGCCACCAGTACTTGCCACGCGAGCGGCTCTCTTGGCGAGCGTCGCCGGCCGGCGCGTCGTGCGACACGCCCTACAGGGTAACGGCGCGGGCGCGTCGGCCAAGCGTGCCGCGGCGCCGGGATCCAAGTCGTTACGCTACCGGCATGCCAGTGGGTGGGGGATCAGGTTCTTTGTCGGGCTTCTCGGTGGACTCGGGGTTCTCCCTGGACTCGGCGGCCGATGCCTCGGTGCATCCGCTGGTACGCAAGACCGCGGCGTGGTCGTGGCGGCTGATTGTCATCCTCGGTGCGCTCATCGCCCTGCTCTGGGTCATCGGGCACATCGAGTTCATCGTCGTGCCCGTCCTGCTCGCGACGATGGTGACGGCGATGCTGCTGCCCCTCGTCGACTACCTCGACCGCCGTGGCCTGAATCGGGGAGCCGCCGTCTCGGTGGTCCTGCTCAGCAGCTTCGTCGTGGTCGGCGGCATCTTGGCATTCGTCATCAGCCAGTTCATCGAGGGTGCGCCCGCCCTGATCGATCAGATGACGCGAAGCATCACGAATGCCCGGCAGTGGTTGTCCACCGGCGTGTTCTCCCATTTCAGCAATGACCAGGTCAAGAGTGCGACCGACGCAGCGATCGAGGCGCTGAAGAGCAACCAGGCCAAGCTGACCAGCGGTGCCTTCTCGACGGCGGGCACGATCGCCGAGATCGTCACCGGGGCGCTGCTGATGTTCTTCACCCTGGTCTTCCTTCTGCACGGCGGACGCAACATCTTCTCGTTCGTCACGTTGGTCTTTCCGACGTCGGTGCGCAGTCGTGTGCGCGACGCGGGCCGCGCCGGGTTCCACTCGCTGATCGGATACGTGCGCGCGACGTTCCTGGTAGCGCTCGTCGACGCCATCGGCATCGGAGCGGGCCTGGCGATCATGGGGATTCCACTGGCCCTGCCACTGGCCTCACTGGTATTCCTCGGTGCGTTCATCCCGCTCGTCGGTGCCGTTCTCACCGGCGGCATCGCGGTGATCGTCGCACTCATCGCCAAGGGCTGGGTCTACGCCCTGATCACGCTCGGTCTGATAATCGCCGTGCAGCAGCTCGAGGCGCACGTCCTGCAGCCGCTGGTCATGGGCCGCGCGGTGTCGATCCACCCCCTGGCGATTGTCCTCGCGATCGCGACGGGTGGCGTGCTCGCAGGCATCGTCGGTGCGCTGCTGGCGGTTCCGATCGTGGCATTTGTGAACAGTGCGACGCGCGTCCTGATCGCCGACGATCCGGATGTCGAGGAGGCCAGGCTCGAAGCCGAGGTCGGCCCGACCATCAAGGGGCAGGCCGACGACGTGGAACCGGGGCCAGGCGCGGCTGCACCACCCCCGGGTTAGTACCCCCTGGGGGTATCATGTGCGCATGCGGAGAATCAGTAGGCGCCGGGCATTCGGCGCGGCGCTCACGACCTGCGGCGTGCTGGCGCTGACGGGGTGCGGAGCCGACCGGACGGAAACGCCGTCCAGTGCGTTGGCTGACATGACATCGTTTGCGCGCCTTGTGGATTCCGACGAGTTCGCAGACATGGTCGCCCAACCCGGCCGAGTGACGATCAATGTTCACGTGCCGTTCGAGGGTGATATCGCCGGCACCGACCTGTCCATTCCGTTTGACCAGATCGACGCCAACGCCGGCCGGCTTCCGGCCGATCGCAGTACCGGACTTGCGATGTACTGCCGCTCTGGACCGATGAGCACTATCGCAGCCGAGACGCTGCACAACCTCGGCTACACCGATGTCGTCGAGCTGCGCGGCGGAATGCGGGCGTGGCAGGCCGACGGCCATCCGCTCATCGGCACCTGAGCCGGCGGGAACCCTCAGCTTGACGCGCTGGCGGTGGGCGCCAACGCGTGGGCCGGCGCGCTGCCGGCGTCGGTGAGTTCGGCGGCGATCGACACCACCAGTCCACCGAGCATGAAGGCAATGATCACGGCCGCCAGCGCACCGGTGCTGAGGTCGGGGATGAAGCGCCGCGCGCCGGTCACGGTGCCGCCGGACTGGTGGTACTTGTGCGTCAGGGCGTGGCCCTTGCCGCGCTGCAGCAGGTAGCGGTTGACCGGGTATGCGACGAAGAACGCCGTGGTCAGCGCGATCATCATGGCCACCCAGAAGATGGGGTTGACCAGGCCGGCGTTCATCGCCCCTGGGATCACCGCCATGACGAGGTTGTCGACGATCTCCATCGTCAGGATCGAGAGGGTATCTGCGGCCAGCACCACGCTGAGCGCTGTGAAGAAGGCCAATCCGGCCTTGAGTAGCGGCAGCGTTGACAGCGCGTAGCCGAACAGGAAGGCGAGGCCGACGGCCAGGGCGATCGTGGCCAGGTTGCTCAGGCCGATCGCGGTCCCGATTATCAGCCCGAGGATCTCGCCGATGGCGCAGCCGGTGAGGCAGTGCAGCGTCGCACTGGCGGCCATCGCGTTGATACTGCCCATATCGTGATCGTGGTGGTCAGCGTGATTCTCGTGTGCGTGCGGACCGTGCTCGTGCGAGGGCGCGGACATGGTGTCGGCTCCTTCCAGCGGTGAGCCATCACCGCTTCGTCAGATTGACTGGGTACCCCTGGGGGGTATATTAACACCGTAACCCCGGAAGGTGCGACGCACAAGGGGCGACCATCCGACGTCCGTCAGCCGCCGGATGCGCTGTCGACCACCGGCGGTGCCGGTCCTAGCCGGCCGGTGCGGTCGAGTCGGAACAACGCGGCAGCTGAGGCCAGCCCAATCACCGCCAGTGCCACCCAGATCAACTCATCCAGGCCCACACCGCGGGCGGCCTGCATCAGCGAACCCGTCGCGAGATTGCCGACGAGGATCCCCATTCCGACGATGGTGTTGTAAAACCCGTAGTGCGTACCGACCAGCCGGTCACTCGACAGGGATACGACGGTGTCCATCTCGAACGGGAACACCGCCGCCGAGCCGACCGCCAGCACAGCGCCGGTCACCAGCAGCGCGGCGACCGCCGCACCGCTCCCGAGGCGCTCGCCGTGAGGTATCACGATAAGGGGCACGAACGCGGCCGACAGAATGAGCACTCCAACCACCAGGGAGTGTCCCGGGCTCCACCGCGCGCTGAACCATCGGGTGATGTGCAGCTGCCCAAACACCGCGACCACACCGGACACCACGAAAACCCCTGCCACAACGAGTGACTCATCCTCGGGTGCGAGTATCCCGGCTTGCAGGGGTAGCGCCAGATAGACCTGGAAGGACAACACGTAGGAGCCGATCATGGCCGCGGCGAACAACAGGAAGGGACGATTGGCCACCACCACACGCCAATCCGCCAGCACCGAGGTCTTCTCGGTCGGTGTGTCGGCGCCGTGTTGAGGTAACGCGAACAGCTGCGCAATGGTCAGGATGGCGAAGACGATTGCCGCCGCCGCAGCAGTCGTTCGGAAGTCGAGCACCATCAATGCCAGCCCGACGATCGGGCCGGCCAGGATTCCGGCCTGGTAGAAGATGTTGAACACCGCGAACGCCTCAACGCGTCGCGGGCCAGCGTCTGCCGCGAGGTAGGCGCGGACCGCTGGGTTGAACAGCGCGCCAGCGAAACCCGTTGCTGCCGAGGCGACAAGCACGGCGGGCAATGTCTCGGCGAAGATCAGCAGGCCAAATCCGACGGTTCGCAGCAGGCAGCCCGCCACGATCAACGGTTTGTAGCCGAGCCGATCCGCCAGGGTGCCCCCCACGATGAACATCCCCTGCTGCGAGAAGTTGCGGACGCCCAGTACCAATCCCACCGCCCATGCGGCCAACCCCAGCGGGCCGGCCAGATAACCCGCCAGGTACGGCATCAGCATGTAGAAGCCGAGATTGATGCCGAACTGGTTGATCATCAGCATCCGGCTGGGCCATCCGAAGCTGCGAAACTGCGTGACGACCCGCATCAAAGCAGTACCGCCATCGGGTCGACGACATTGGCGCAGCGCGTCCACGATGAGACCACCTGCGTGCGTGGATCGTTGATGACGGCGGGCGCATCGGGCGGTGTCACGTCGAGGAGACCGTGGGTACGGCAGTACGCGTCGTTGTAGACGGTGTCGAAATAGCGTTGCGGACCATCGGGAAACACCGCGGCAATGGTGGTGTCGGCGGCAAGCGTGCGCGCGGCCCAACCCGCCACCAGTGCGACTGCCCCGACACTCCACCCGCCGCTGGCGTAGTGCGTGGCCGCCAGGGTGCGGCAGGCCCACACCGCCTCGGCCGGTGCCACCCAGTGGACTTCACTGAATGCCTCGTAGTCGATGTTCCCCGGATGGATGCTGGACCCCAATCCGCGCATCAGTCGGGTGCTGGCGGGCTGACCGAAGATGGTGGAGCCAATCGTGTCGACGCCGATCAATCGCAGGTCGGGGTTGAACTCGCGAAGCACACGTGCCACGCCCGCCGAGTGTCCTCCCGTACCCACCGAGCAAACCAGAACGTCGATGCGGCCAAGCTGTTCGTGCAGCTCGAGTGCCAGGGGACGGTAGGCCTCGACATTGTCGGGATTGTTGTACTGGTCGGGATACCACGCGTGCGGTGTGGCGGACAGGATCTGCTGGACGCGGTCGCGGCGGGCCTGCTGCCAGCCGCCATCGGGATGCGGTTCGGTCACCAGCTCGATATCGGCGCCGAAGGCCGACAGCATCCGCTGGATCATCGGTTCCATTCCCGGATCGGTGACCAGGGTGACCGGGTGCTGATACACCGTGCCGGCCAACGCCAGACCCAGGCCGAGTGTGCCGCTGGTGGATTCGACGATTCTCGCGCCGGGGCGCAGGGCGCCGCTGGCACGCCCGCGCTCCACCATGTGTATGGCGGGACGATCCTTCATGCCGCCGGGGTTGAAGCCCTCGAGCTTGGCCCAGAAGCCGCGCTCACCAGTGGTGAAGGGTGCTGCGATACGCAGCACCGGGGTGTGGCCGACCATCGTGCCCGGCCGGTCGTAGCGGCCGAGGTGGCGCTGGCGGGACAGGGAGAGGTGGGCAGGTGTGTGTGATGTCAGGACAGGGTTCATGAGGGTGCGTCGCTTCTGTTCGAGGCCGCAACGAGGACCGCGCGGCTGCTGATGGCGGATAGCGGTCTCCAACCAGGCTCGCCGTGGGGCGGGCACGGTCTGGCGCTAGCCGATCAGCGACGCGCGATGCAGAGTCGGGTCAACAGGGCCCGACCGCTCTGTGGTGCAGTGACTCTGCGGGGCGGACCGCGAATGGCCGCCAGCGCGGCCTGCCGCCAGAGCGGCGCCGTGGCGACGAGTGCCGCAATCAGCGTCAGTGCGATGAGGGTGACGGCCGCTCGGGGCAGTACCGCTTCGGCGACGGTGTCAGGCGCTGCGGGCGTCGATCCGTCCTGGAAGTGCGGATGGTCGGTCACGGCGGCGAACTCGCCATGCAGAGCCGCGGCCAACGCGTGCGGCCCGTGCGGCGGGTCCGCGGCACCCGGCAGCGCCGACTCGGCCCCGCTCACGAGGAGCCAACACGCCAGCGCCAGTGCGACGGCTGCACGCCATCGTGTCCGGGGAACTGCGTTGTGGTACCTCACAGTGTTCCCGACTGTAACAGCGGATTACGCCTCGCTGAGCGCGCCGCCGACTTGACGCAATGTTGTTATCGCCTCGCGATCACGTCACGCCAACACCATGAAAAACGCTGTACCGGAACGCGTTTACCGAACCGGGCCGGGGAAATTACAGCCGCGAATCGTTACCGAGATGACACGCGCCAGGTGTTCCTCGCGAGGCCGTGGTGATATACGTTTCCGATACGTACTGAGTAACTACGTACGTAATGTCTACGTAGAGTTGCCGAACGGCATCTGCGTGGCACCGTGCCGATCATCGCGCAAGCTGCGCGCCTATTGCTTAGGAGTTCGCATGAGGCGTATGCGCCACTACCGCACCTGCATTCTCGCGGCCATGCTCGTACCCGCAATGCTGCTCGGCGCGACTGGAGTCGCCTCTGCCGGTCACGACACCAGCGTCCACACCGATGCGGGTCAGTGGGATACCACCTTGCCAATGGTGCCCAGCGCCAACGTGGCCGGAGACCCGGTGGCCGTCTTCAACTCGGTGCTGCAGATATCGTCCACGTCGGCGCAGGTGACGGCAGAGATGGGCAGGAAGTTCCTGGTGAGGATGGGGATCCTGCCGCAGCCGACGGCGGCCGCCGCAGACCCCGGTTTCACCAACGGGCGGATCCCCAGGGTTTCTGGCAGACAGGCCTCCGAATACGTCATTCGCCGGGCGATGTCACAAATCGGTGTCCCCTACTCATGGGGAGGCGGGAACGCCAACGGCGCATCGCTTGGCATCGATCAGGGTGCGGACACCGTCGGATTCGATTGCTCGGGGCTGATCCTGTATGCCTACGCCGGTGTGGGAATCAAGCTCGACCACTACTCGGGATCGCAGTACAACGCCGGGCGCAAGATCCCGTCATCGCAGATGCGCAGGGGTGACCTCATCTTCTATGGGCCCAATGCCAGCCAGCACGAGGCGATGTACCTCGGCGACGGCATGATGCTCGAAGCGCCATACACCGGCTCCCAGGTCAAGGTGTCACCCGTGCGTACCACCGGCATGATGCCCTACGTGACGCGACTCATCGAATACTGAGCCAGCCGCAGTACGAGAACCGTAAATATTGGGCTAAAGGTCTTGTGATTAGGTGTTTGTACCCCTACCGTGGGTCAGCGACATAACCCCGGTACAGGAGGGACGAGCGAATGAGTGCTACCAGGTCCGATGCCACGGCGGCCGATCTCGGCGCTGACGTGCTCTCCCCGCTTGCACGCCACGCGTAGGCGCTCGCCCAACAAGTCATGGAACATCAGAACCGACGTAGCCTCCCAATCGTCAGGCCCGCAACCCCGCCGACCCTGTCCGGTCAGGGGGACGGTGTTTGGCAGGAGGCCGCGCGATGCCGCACCGTCGACCCCGACCTGTTCTTTCACCCTGAGGGTGAACGTGCCGCGGCGCGTACCGCGCGCCTGCGGCGCGCGAGACAGGTGTGCATGCAGTGTCCGGTCATCCGTGAGTGCGCGGCGTTCGCCGTGGCCGGCCGCGAGGGTTTCGGCATCTGGGGAGGACTGTCCGAGGACGAGCGAATCGTCGCCATCGTCTCCGTCGGTGAACGCCCGCGCGGCCGTTCGATTCACGCCGCGCGGTTCGATGAGGCGATGGGACGCTCCTAGAACACCGACCACCCGGCGAGCCGGGCGAACTCCTCGATCGCGGCGACGCCGCCTGCGGAGTTGCCGTCGTCGTCCAGTGGTGGACTCCAGACGCACACGGTGCCGCGTGCAGGCATGACGGCCAGGACACCGCCGCCGATACCGCTCTTGGCGGGAAGCCCGATGCGGTAGGCGATGTCGCCCGCAGCGCCGTACATCCCCGATGTGAGCAGGACGGCGTTGACACGCCGCACGGTGGCTTCGTCGAGTGGACGGTTGAGCGGCGGGTTGCCGCCGCCACGGTCGGCCAGGAACAGCGTCGCCTTGGCCAGCGTCTGCACGGTGGCGGTGATCGCGCACTGGGCGAAGTACTGGTGCAGCACCTGTTCGATCGGATTGTTGAGTAGTCCGTGCTCGGCGAGCACGTGTGCGATGGCCGAGTTGCGGTGCCCCGTGCGGGCTTCCGATATCGCGACGTCGGTATCGCATGAGACGACCCCGTCGGGGTCGGCCCGCTGCAGCAGTGCGCTGGTGGCGCTGACGGGGTCACCGGTATGGGTTATCAACCGATCGGTGACGACTATGGCGCCGGGGTTGACGAACGGGTTGGCGGGGCGGCCCTGGTTGCGTTCGAGATCGGCGACGGACCCGTAACCGGCGTTGGTCGGACCCCATCCCACGTCGAGCCAGGCGCCGGGGTCGTGCTGTAACAGCACGCACAGCGCGAACAGCTTGGACAGGCTCTGGATGGAGAAGGCCTCAGTGCTGTCTCCGGTATGGATGAGAGTCCCGTCGACAGTGGCCACGGCCATCGCGAACTTGGTGGCGGGCACTGCGGCCAGCGCGGGGATCTGGGTGCTGACCGAACCTCTGCAGGAGCTGTGACGGCCGTGCGCGGCGGCGGCATGGAGGTGTGCGGTCAACTCCGCGGTCAACGCGGTGGGCTCTGCACAGGTGGGCATGGCGATTCTCCTGTTGCGCACGGGAAGTGCTGGCTGGTGTTAACAGCATGTCACGGCTCGTCATGTTTGGTCTATAGGTCTTGTTTTTAGATCTTTAAGCCTCTAGGCTCGCGTCATCTGTAATGCACGTCACGTTTGTGCCTAACGAAAGGCGGGCTGTTCATGGCCGTTGAATCTGTACCCGAGGTCGCCACGCCGGCTGGCGTGGAGTCGGGCCGCGCGACCCTCAAACGCGGGGCGATCGGGCTGGCAGGCGTGGTGTTCATGGTGGTGGCGTTCTCCGCTCCGATCACCGCCATGACCGGCAACCTGCCGGTCGCTGTCGGGTTCGGCAACGGTCTGGGGGCGCCGGGCGGATTCGTGCTCGCCACCATCGTGCTTGCGATCTTCAGCATTGGATTCGTCGCGCTCGCGCGGCACATCACCGCGGCCGGAGCGTTCTACACCTTCGTCTCGCGCGGGTGGTCGCGAATCCCCGGGCTTCCCGCGGGAGTCATGTCGATGTTCGTCTACATGACGATGGAGGCAGGACTCATTGGGATCTTCTCCGCCTTCGCTGATCAGGCATTCACCAACCAGTTCGGCTTGGACCTGCCGTGGCTCGTCTACGCGGCGATCTGTCTGGTCGTGATCGCGCTCTTGTCGCACTGGGATATCTCGCTGGCGGCCAAGGTTCTCGGTGTGGTCCTCGTTGCCGAGATCGCCATGCTTTCGCTCAGTGCCGTGGCGTCCCTGATGCATCACCCCGAGGGCATGAGCTGGACGTCGCTCAATCCGGTGACCGCCATGAGCACCAACGGTGTCGCGGGAGGCGTTGTCGGTCTCGGGTTGCTGATGGCCTTCTGGTCCTGGGTGGGTTTCGAGTCGACGGCGATCTACGGCGAGGAGTCGAAGAACCCCAAGCGAATCGTCCCGCAGGCCACGATGATCGCAGTGATCGGGATCGGCGTCTTCTATGCCTTCATCTCGTGGGCAGTCATTGTCGGCAACGGCCCGACCAAGGCAGTCGAGTTGGCCTCGGGCGCAAGTCCATTTGACCTGATCTATGCACCGGCGCAGGCGTATCTCGGGAGCTGGGCCGTGACGGTCTTCGAGTGGCTGGTCGTGGGTGGATCATTCGCCTGTGCCCTGGCGATTCACAACTCGGCTGCGCGCTACCTGTTCGCGTTCGGTCGCGACGGCCTGCTGTGGCGCCGGTTGGGTGAGGCGCACCCCAAGCACGCGTCACCGTGGATTGCGTCCCTGACGCAGAGCGCCATCGCCGGCGTCGTCCTCATCATCTGTGCGGTCAGCGGTGCCGACCCCTACGGCGTGTTGTTCGTCCTGGTCGCGATCATGGCGACGCTGTGTCTGCTGATCGTGCAGACCATGTCGTCCGTCGCGACGGTGGTGTACTTCCACGTCAAGAAGCAGCACCCCGAGACGGCTAGCTGGTGGCGCACGATTGCCGCCCCGATCATCGGTGGGGCAGGCATGGTGTACGTCATCTACCTGATGCTCTCCAATATGTCAGCCGCCGCGGGTGGAGCCTCGGAGACCCTGTTCTTCAAGGTGATTCCGTACGTCGTCGTGGGGCTGCTGTTCGGCTCGATGGCTGTGGCGGCCTATCTCCGCAAGGCGCGCCCCGATCTGTATGAGCGGATCGGCAGCACCGTGTTCGACGACGCTCCCAACGATCTGCCGGCCGAGACTCGGTCGTGACGGACCGCTCCGGGATGCGGGTGCTGGTCACTGGCGGTAGCCGGGGGATCGGGCTGGGTATCGCAGAGGGTTTCCTGCGCGCCGGTGCGGCGGTCGCGATCAGCGGCCGCAGCGCCGCCGCGCTGGCCGGCGCGGCTCGCGGTCTCGGCGATCACGGCGATCGAGTCCACACGATTGTGGCCGACGTCGCGAGCCCTGAGTCGTGTGCGCAGATGGCGGCAGAGGCCCAGGAGCGGATGGGCGGTCTGGATGTGTTGTGCGCCAACGCCGGTATCTATCCCGAACGCGGCCTCGATGATCTCGGTGCCGCCGACGTCGCCGAGATCATGGGCACCAACGTGGCGGGCACGATCTTCTCGGTGCAGGCGTGCCGAGCGGCGCTGAGGTCCTCCGGGCGTGGTCGGGTTGTGGTGATCTCGTCCATCACCGGACCGGTCACCGGCTACCCCGGGCTTAGCCACTACGGCGCAAGCAAGGCCGCTCAGCTTGGCTTCGTGCGCAGTGCCGCACTGGAATTGGCTGGCGACGACATCACCATCAACGCGATCCTGCCGGGCAGCATCCTGACCGAGGGGCTCACCGGCCTTGGCGATGACACGATCGCGAAGATGCGGGCCTGCATACCGCAGCGTCGCCTGGGCGCACCCGCGGACATCGCCGCTGCTGCAGTCTTCTTCGCAAGCGAGGGGGCCGGGTTCATCACGGGCCAGACCCTGGTGATCGACGGTGGCCAGACGCTGCCCGAGTTCCCAGAGGGTGTGTGAGCCTCGGGTTCTGGCTCAGCGCTTGAGCCAGGACTCGATGGTGTGGCGCGTGTCGTTGATGTGTTCCTGCATTCGCGCCGCGGCCAGTTCGGGCTCCCGATTCTCGATGGCCTCAAGGATCGACTCGTGGTAGTCGTTGGCGTTCGCCTCGAGCCGACCGAAGATCGCGCCGACGGGCAGCCACATTCGCCTGCGGGCGTCGGCGACCGCGTCGAGCAGCCGGTCGTTCTGCGCAGCCTGGGCGATCCCCATGTGGAACGCCGAGTCCAGAGTCTGGAACTCCGTGGTGTGCTGTGCGGACTGCTCGTGCAGCGCGGTGTCCAACGCGGCGTCCATTCCGCTGAGCAACTTGTGCAGATCGGTCAGGTCGAGATTGCGGCGTCGCTCGGCCGCCAGGCGGGTGGCGCCTGTTTCGACGATGATCCGGTAGTCGAAGGCGTCCCGGATCGCCCGCTTGTTGCGGCGCATCTCGCGGCGCATCTCGACGGGGTCGTACTCAGGGGCCTGCACCGTGAAACCGCCGCCGCGGCCTCGCCGTACGGCGATCAAACCCTCGCGTTCGAGAACGGCCACCGCCGCGCGCACCGTGGTTCGCGATACGTCGAGCATCTCAGAGAGTTCGCGTTCAGTGGGGAGCCGGTCGCCGGGCCGAAATTGGCCCAGTTCCAGCGCTCGGCGCATCTGGTCGACCACCAGTTCGTGGGCCGGAATCTGACGGACCGGACTCAGTGCCGAGGATCGCCCTGTTGCCGTCATCGGATTGCCCCCTTTCGCTTGCCCGAGGGTAGCGCACCGCACCTTCAAACCGGGTTAGCCCTGACCTTTGAGCCAATCGGTACACGGGTCCAAAAGGAGGCCGATCGGAGGGTCGGAATTTAAACACCTAAAAACTTGACCAATAGATCTTTGTGCGTGAGACTTGCTTCAAGTAGTGATCGCCATCACCAGCGAAGGGAAGAACCGTGGGACAGAAAGTCATAGTGACCGGAGGGGCCGGCGTCATCGGCCAGGCCATCTGCCGCCGGCTGCTGCAGAGTGGCTACGTTCCGGTCGCCGCGGATGTCGAATCGGTGGTCGGCGAGCTGGATCTGGTGGCGGCCCGCATGGAGGGCGCGCTGGCAGTGGCGATGGATGTGAGTGACCGCGACAGCGTGGCCGCCGCGGTGGCGTCGGTGGTCGAGGACGGCGAGACGCTGTACGGGTTGGTCAACTGCGCTGGCATTCTGCGTGATTCGTTCCTGGGGGAGCTGGACGAGGCGAAGCTGGAGTTGATGTTTCAGGTGAACATCGCGGGGATGGCTCGCGTCACCGACGCGGTGGCGCCGCTGCTGACCGAGGGCAGCGCTATCGTCAACATCGGCAGTCTCACTGGACATTTCGGACGCTTCCGGGGTGCATCGGTGTACGGCGCGACCAAGGCCGGGATCGCGGCCTACACCCGGTATCTGGCCGAGGAACTCGCCGAGCGTGGCATCCGGGTCAACAATGTCGCCCCTGGCGTCATCCGCGCACCGATGAGCCCGTCGATGGCGCGGGTGTCCGGCGGTGAGGAGCTCAGTGCCAGCTACGCGATGCTCAAGCGCATCGGTGAGCCCGAGGAGGTCGCCGAGGCGGTCGAGTTCCTGCTCTCGCCGCGCGCGTCGTTCATCACCGCCCAGACCCTGCTGGTCGACGGGGGTGTGGTCGCGTGGTGAGCACCGAGCAGGCCGGTGCGGCGCTGCGCGAGTTCACCTCCGTCGATGAGGCCAACGCCGAGTCGTTCGCCCGGCTCAACGCCGCCGATCCGTGGGTCATCGACGTGCGGCCGGCGCGCGAGGTGCTGCCGGGGTACCGCGACAATCTGGTGCTCACCTCGGGGGCGCCGATGTCGTGGCACGACTACACCGGCGGGCAGCGCGAGGCGCTCATCGGGGGGGCGCTGTTCGAGGGGTTGGCCGACAACCGCGAGGACGCGATCGCCGGATTCGCCAGCGGCGAGATCGAGGTGGGCGCGTGCCACGACTACGCCGCGGTGGGATCGCTGGCCGGGATCTACACCGCCTCCATGCCGGTGTTCGTGGTGGCCAACCGCGCGCACGGCAACGTGGGCTTCTGCAACTTCTATGAGGGCAAGGAGCCGCGGCGGCTGAACTATGGCTGTTACGACGAGGGTGTGCACGAACGTCTGCTGCATGTGAACTCCGTGCTGGCGCCCGTGGTCGCAGAGGCGATCCGCCGCCGCGGGGGGATCGCGCTCAAGCCGCTGATCGCGCGGGCTCTTCGGATGGGCGATGAGGTGCACAGCCGTAACGCCGCAGCGTCGATTCTGTTCAACCGCGAGATCCTGCCCGCGGTCCTGGACATGGTCGAGGACGGTGTGGCGGGTGTGCGCGAGACGATGCTGCACCTGGCCGAGAACGACTACTTCTTCTTGAGGTTGTCGATGGCGGCCGCCAAGGCCTGCGCCGATGCGATGGTGGTGCCGGGTTCGACGCTGGTCTCGGCGATGGCGTTCTCGTGCCGCGGGTTCGCGATCAAGCTCGCGGGCCTGGGCGAGACCTGGTTCGAGGGGCCGCCCCCGATACATCAGGGCAAGCTGTTCGCCGGTCACACCGAGGACGAGATCACGTGGATGGGTGGGGAATCGCCCATCACCGAGACCATCGGGTTGGGCGGCTTCGCTCAGGCCTGCGCGCTGTCGCTGCAGGAATATCAGGGCGGTTCGCCAGAAGTGATGATTGAGCGCAACCTCGAGATGTATGCCATCACCTATGGAGAGAACAGCACCTACCGGATACCGCATTTCGGCTTCCGCGGTACGCCCACGGGTATCGACGCCCGCAAGGTCCTCGAGACCGCGGTCCTACCGGTGATGGACGTCGGATTGGCGGGTCGCGACGGCGGTCAGATCGGCGCCGGCGTCATCCGGGCACCCCGCGAGTGCTTCGCCGACGCGCTCGCCGAGCACGAGCACAGATTCGGTTCGCGATGACCGGCGCGACGGGCCGCAAGTCGCTGACGCTGACCTTCAGCGGCGGTGACGCGCTGGTCACCGGTGCGGCCTCGGGTATCGGTGCGGCGATCGCCCGGACCCTGATGTCTGCCGGGGTGCGGACGATCCGGCTGGATCTCCGCGCGCCCGATCCCGAGCCCGGCTTCGCCGCTGAGCTACAGGTCGGTGTTGCCGCCGACGTGCGTGACCCCGACCTGATGGGACGGCTGGCCGAGGCGGGCGTAGCGGGCGATGCCATCTCCTACCTGGTCAACTGCGCAGGCATCATCGACAACACCGGGTTCTCCGGCGTCGACCGACAGGCGTGGCTGCGGTGCCTGGAGATCAACCTCGTCGGTGCGTACAACCTCATCGACGCCCTGTCGCCCGCGCTGCGTGGCGCGACGCATTCCGCGATCGTCAACATCACCTCCATCGAGGCCGCGCGCGTCATCGCACTGTCCGACCCCGATCCCACGCCGCAGTACGCGGCGTCCAAGGCCGGTCTGCACATGCTGACCCAGACCGCCGCGCGCGCCCTTGCCGTCGACGGTGTGCGGGTCAACAGCATCTCCCCAGGATTCGTCGCCACACCGATGGCGGCGGCTCACGGCGACACTACGGTCCTGCCGCCCGCGCTCGCGGCGCGCGTTCCCGCGGGGCGGTTCGCCGAACCGGACGATATCGCCCAGGCCGCCGCATTCCTGCTCAGTGACCAGGCCGGCTACATCACCGGAACCGACCTCCGGGTCGACGGGGGATTCCAGCTGACATGAGCCTCGAACTCACCGTCGTCGCCCACGAACCGTCACTCGGGCGGGTCGCCCGCACCGGCACCCTCGAGGAGCTGGCCAAGGGCACCTTCCGCAGTGCCGCAGAGCACGCCGCGGCCGGACGTTTCGACGCTGCGGCCGCGCTGGTCGAGGTCTCGGTGCTCGAGGCGCAGGAACTGCGCGAGATCTACGAGGCGTGGCCCACAGCCACACGGGACTGGATCAGCGCCCGTGGGGTCGACGAAGCCGAGCTCGAGGACGCCCTGGATCGGTTGTACGCGCTCATCGGTGACGCGGCTGCCGGTGGGATCGAGGCCGAGTGGCCGCAGTATCTCGCGGCAGTGCGTGCGGCCGCCGAGTCCTGCCGCGGTCATAGCCCCGACGCCGAGGACGCCATCGAGGCCGCGCGCACGGTGTGGCAGGGGGTACACGACCGCGCGGTCGACCGCGTCGCCGGCCTGATCGACGTCGCCGTGCGTACCGTTGGCGAGGACAGCCTTGGCGAGTTGTGGGACGTCCTGATGGCCGACTGGTATGAGATCCATGCGCGGCGCTACGCCCTGGACAACCAGCCGTGGTCGGACTCGGCGCAGCAGCTTGTCATCGCGATCCTCGACGGGTTTCACGCCCACCTGACCGGAACAGGACGGCAGGGCGATATCGAGATCATCGAGGAGCCGACCAGGACTGGATTCCGTTTCGCCCCTTGTGGATCCGGCGGCCGCGCCCTGGACGCCGGAATCACCGACGGTGCGCCCCGGAGCGCGGCACCGTACGGATACGCGGTGACCACCCGGCCGCACGACTGGGCCTGGAACACCGTTGGCATCTGCTCGTACTGCGTGCACTGCTGCCAACTCAACGAAGTGATGCCGATCGACCGGCTGGGCTTTCCCACCCGCGTCATCGACGCCCCCACGTGGGACCCGGAACGGCCGACGAGTTCGTGTACGTGGTGGGTCTACCGCGACCCGGCCGACGTGCCGGACCACGTCTACCGGCGGGTCGGGCGTGATCCGTCGCGCCGACCGGTCAAGAAGGATGGAGTCGAACATGACTGACCGCGTGGCGATGACACAGCTGGAGGTACCCGACTACGACCTCGGCCTCCGGGGCAAGGTGGTGCGCGCCGACAAGACTCACGCGCCCACCAACCTGGCGTTCTGCACAATCCTCTACGGGCTGTCGGTCGTCGATGAGGTGACCGACACGCCCTTGAGCAACGTCGGGAACGGCTACCCCGACGCCACGCTGGTGCCGGACGAGTCGACCCGCATCGCGTTGCCCTGGCGCGACGACACCGATGCGGTGATCGCCGACTTGGCGGGCGCCGACGGCAAGCCACTCGAGATGTCGCCGAGGAACGTGCTCCGTTCTCTGGTCGATCAATTCGGGGAGCTGGACCTGAACCCGGTCCTGGGTTTCGAGTACGAGTTCTGGCTCTTCCGCGACGCACCCGGCGCCGGCGACCGTCAACCGTTCAGTGCAACGGAGAACGCGTACAGCCTCAGCAGATCCGCCGAGGTGCACTCGCTGGCCACCGATTTCATCAACCGCATGCACTCAGTCGGTATCGAGGTGGAGATGTTCCACGCCGAACTCGGGCCCGGCTTCTTCGAGTTCACCCTCGCGCCGACCGAAGCGGTTCGTGCCGCGGACAACGCGGTGCGTACGCGCCAGTACCTTCGCGACCTGTGCGCCGAACGCGGTCTGCACGCCAGTTTCATGGCCAAGCCGTTCGCCGACAAGTCCGGTGCGGGCGGCCACCTGCACTCCAGCCTCACCCGCGACGGCGTGAACGTCTTCGCCGACCCGCAGTGCCAGCCCTCCACGGAGGCGCGGCACTATCTGGCTGGCCTGTTGGCGGGGATGCCGGCTACCACCGCGCTGCTCAATCCGTATGTCAACTCCTACAAGCGCATCGATCCCGAGATGTTCACTCCCGGTACCGCGGGGTGGGGACACGACGATCGTGCTTCGGCGTGCCGGGTCATCCTCAACGACGTCGCGTCGGCGCGAGTCGAGCACCGCCGTCCCGGCGCCGACGCAAGCCCCTATCTGGTCGCGACGGCGGTTCTCGCCGCCGGACTGCACGGTCTGCGTGAGGGTTTGGACCTGCCCGCGCCGGGTGACGGCTCACTCGACCTGCCCGCAGACCTGTGGGCCGCAGTCGCTCGCTTCGAGGACTCGCCCTGGTTGCCCGACCTGCTGGGCAAGCCCTTCTGTGCCTCGTTCGCCGCGACTCGGCGTGCTGAAGCGCAGCGCTACGACGACTGGCTTCGCACCAATATCACCAGCTGGGAACTTAACCGCCACTTGGAGCACCAATGAACACGTCATCAGCACTGTTGTCGATTGAGCAGTTCGATCAGCTGACCAGCACCGGCGAGATCAACACCGTCGTCTGTGCCGCACCGGACCCGTACGGCCGTCTGGTGGGTAAACGGCTCACGATCCAGGCGTTTCGGTCGCTCGGGCTCTCAGGCGATGGTATCAACGCCAGTAGCTTCATCTTCGCCGTCGACCTGGAGATGAACCCGCTCGGCCTCGCGGTGTCCAACGCCGACAACGGCTGGGCCGACATCCGGCTGGTACCCGACCTGACCACTCTGCGCCGCGTGCCATGGGAGCCTCATGTCGCCCTGGTCATCTGCGACGCGTACGAGACCGGTTCCGACACGCTCCTGTCTGTCGCGCCACGCACCATTCTGCGGAAGCAGATAGAGCGGGCCGAACAACACGGCCTGCGTTTCAAATTCGCCTCCGAGTTGGAGTTCTTCCTTGCCTCAACGCCACCTCGCGAGGCGTGGGAGCTGGGATACCAGAATCTGAAGATGTTGTCGGACTACCGTTCTGACTATCAGATGGTGCAGTCCGGCCGCGACGACTGGTTCATCGAACGGATCCGCAATCAGATGCCCGAGTTCGGGGTGTCAGTCGAGTCCTCCAAACCCGAGTGGGGACTGGGGCAGCAGGAGGTCACCCTGGACTACTGCGACACCCTCGAGATGGCGGATCGCCACGTGCTGTTCAAGTACGGCGTCAAACAACTCGCGCATGCCGCAGATCTGACGGTGACGTTCATGGCCAAACCCAAGATCGACGAGGTTGGCTCGTCATGTCACCTTCACGTCAGCATGTGGTCGGCCGATGAGGGGCGGGCCCTGTGCGCCTCGGATCGACCGACAGGGGGGATGTCGGACAAGTTCGGTTCGTTCGTCGCCGGTCAGCTCGCCCACGCGGCCGACATCACGCTGATGTTCGCGCCGACGATCAACTCCTACAAACGCTTTCAGCCCGATCAGTTCGCCGGTACCGCGATCGCGGTCGGCGACGACAACCGGTCCTGTGCGTTCCGGCTGGTCGGCAGTGGACCGTCCTACCGCGTCGAGAATCGGATCCCGGGCGGGGATGTGAACCCCTACTACGCCTACGCGGCCACCATCATCGCGGGCCTCGACGGTATCGAACGCCAGTTGCCCACTCCTGAGATCTTCGACGGCAACGCTTGGACCGGCGACAACGTCACCATCGTGCCGACGTCAATGCACGAGGCGTTGCGTCTGTTCGCCGAGTGCAAGACGGCGCGAGCGGGATTCGGTGACGAGGTGTTCGACCATCTGCTCGCCTCCGCGCGAAGCGAGCTGGTGGCCTTCGATTCGCACAGCGTCACCGACTGGGAGACACGCCGCTACTACGAACGCGTCTGACCACCAACCGCATTCGCTCGACAACACGTTCACCTGACGATAACCCCCTAACGAGGAACCACCACTTATGCCGATCGATCCCATCGCCCAGAAAATGCTCGACGACGCCAAGGCGTCTGGTCGCCCCAACGCGCACCTACTGCCCGTGGAGACCGCGCGCCAGAACTTCGAGGACACCTTCGGCGCGCTGGCCAAGCCGCCGATCCATCGCGTCGTCGACATCGCGATCCCCACCCGCGACGGGCAGACCATTCCCGGCCGGCTGTACCTGCCTGCGGAGGAGAGCTCGGTACTGCCGCTCACGGTGTACTACCACGGCGGTGGCTGGCTGCTCGGCAGCATCGACTCGCATGACGTGGCGACTCGAATGCTGGCCAATGCCTCTGGTAGCGCCGTGCTGTCGGTCGGATACCGCCGTGCACCCGAATCGCGTTTCCCGACAGCGGTCAACGACGCGATCGACGCCCTGGAGTTCGCCGCCAGTCCCGCATCGGGCCTCGACGTCGACACCACCCACATCGCCGTCGCCGGTGACAGCGCAGGCGGCAACCTCGCCGCCGCGGTCGCCCTGCATGCACGTGACGCGGGCACCGTCCACCTGCGCCACCAACTGCTGATCTATCCCGTCGCGACCACCGACCTCGCCCGCGGCATGGATTCCGAGTACGACGGCGTGATGCTTGAGCGGGACGAATTGCAGTGGCACCAGGACAATTACCTGCCCGACGCCGCCGCGGCCGCGGATCCCAGGGTGGACATTCTCAGCGCCGACCTGGCGGGGTTGCCAGAGGCGACCGTGTTACTCGCCGAGTGCGACCCGATTCGTCCCCAGGGGGAGCTGCTCGCCGAGGCGCTCAAGGCGGCCGGTGTGCCGACCCTGACCCACCAGACCCCGGGCATGGTCCACGGTTTCTTCGGCCTCGACGAGGTGTTCCCGTCGGCGACCGAGGCGATGACCCTCGCAGGTGAGCGCCTGGCTCATGCGCTCGGCGGTGCCGACAAGTGAGTGCCACCGCGGTAGTCACCGGCGCAGGCGGGGGGATTGGTCTGGCCACGGCCATCCGCCTGGCCTCCGACGGTGTCCACGTTCTCGCTACCGACATCAAGCCAGAGGTCCCGGGCCTGCCGTCGGGTGTCGACTACGTCCAGTTCGACCTGCTCGGCGGTGATCCCGCCGGACTGCTTGCGGCTCTTGACGGGAAGCCGCTGGATTACCTGGTCAACGCCGCCGGCCTGGCGCTGTTCGATCGCGACGGGTCGGTCCTCGACACCGTCGAGGCCGTCTGGGACGCCACCCTCGGCGTCAACCTGCACGCGTTGCGGCATCTCACCGTCGCCGCCATCCCGCTGCTGCGGTCCGGCCAGGGCAAGAGCATCGTCAACGTGGCGAGTACCGCGGGCATTCGCGGTATGGACTCACCGCTCGACGCCTACCAGGTCAGCAAGGCCGCGGTCGTCTCCCTGACCCGCAGCCTTGCCCTGCAGTTGGGGCCCGAGGGCATCCGGGCCAACACCGTGTGCCCGGGCGCAATCCTCACGCCGATGATCGAACCGCTCTACATCGAGAACCCGGCCAGGCGGACCGATATGGAACAACGCACACCGATACGCCGACTGGGCATGCCCGAGGACATCGCCAACGCGATCGCGTTCCTGCTATCCGAGCAGGCCTCGTTCATCACCGCGACCGACCTCGTTGTCGACGGCGGTTGGACCGCCCAAATCAAGTAGTTCCGACCAGGTTTCACACCACCTGGACGATTGACAAAACCGTTTAAGGTCTAAATACTGAACCTATAGCGGTTTTAGCGCGTCCGCCAAGCATCGAGGAGAACATCAATGAACGCACACCTGGCGCCCCGAGTGGCGGTCATCGGTGCCGGGTTCAGTGGCATCGCCGCCGCTGTCGCGCTGCGCAGGAAGGGCATCGAGGACTTTGTGATCTTCGAGCAGGCGCCGGGCCTTGGCGGCACGTGGTGGCATAACCGCTACCCCGGCGCGGAAGTCGATCTGGAATCCCACATCTACTCGTTCTCGTTCGAACGGCACGACTGGACCAGGACGCACGCCGACTGGCGCGAGCTGCTCAGCTACCTGGAGGGCGTCGCCGACAAGTGGGATCTGCCGCGGCGCATCAGGTTCAACGAGTCGGTGCAGGACGTCTCCTGGTCCGATCAGAACCACACCTACACCGTCACGACGTCCTCGGGTGAGGACCACGGTGAGTTCACCGCGGTCATCAGCGCGGTGGGCTTCCTCAACATTCCGCTCCTGCCACCGTTCGCCCGCGACGGCCACGACTTCGAGGGTGCGATGTGCCATACCTCGCGATGGACCGAGGGTCTGGACATGACCGGCAAGTCTGTCGCGGTGGTCGGCACCGGATCGTCTGCAGTTCAGATCGTCACCGAAGCTGAGAAGGTCGCATCGGATGTCACGATCTTTCAGCTGGAGCCGAACTGGATCATTCCGAAGGACAGCCGGACCTTCAGCCCGCGCGAGCGTCAGCTCAACCGAAATCCGTTGGTGTACGCATGGCGGCGCTACAAGCTCTTCGTGGGCTACGACGTCAGGCAGATCGGTTCGGGGCATGCCCGCAGCGATGGCCGCAACAACAAGCGCCGCCACGCGATGTCACTGGCCTTCCTCAAGCGCGAGCTGGCCTCCCGGCCTGACCTGATGGAGCTCGCCACGCCGAAGTTCGCGTTCGAGGGGAAGCGCACCGTGCTGAGCGACACCTACTACGCCGCGCTGCGCAACCCGAAGGTCAAACTGGTGCCGCACGGCGTCAAGGGCTTGACCCGGACCGGTGCCATCGACGCCAACGGCGACGAGCACGAGCTGGACATCATCGTCATGGCAACGGGTTTCGACGCCGCCAACTACCTTGGCAACTACCAGGTGCACGGGCAGGGCGGTGCGGAACTACACAGTGCCTGGAACGGCGAACCCGAGGCGTTCCTCGGCATGATGGTGCCAGGGTTCCCCAACTTCTTCATCATGTACGGACCCAACACCAACTCGGTGCCCCTGGTGTCGTTCTATGAAGCGCAGGCGAGTTTCGCTGCCGGCCTGATCTCGCGCGCCGCCAAGACCGGTAAGACCGTCATCGACGTCCGGCGGTCGGCATTCGTGATCTACAACGAGTGGCTCCAGGGCCAACTCGCCAAGACCGTGTGGTCCACCGCCAACAGCTACTTCCGTGCGGGTACCGGAAAGATCGTGTCGCAGTGGCCATTCGGTGCCACTCCCTACATTCTCGGCACGAAGCTGCTACGCCGCATCGCGGTCCGGCTGTCCTGATGTCGGCAAAACCTGTCATCGCGGTCACCCTCAGCGGCCGCGAGCTGCCGCGACTCATCCACTGGCGCGAGATGTTCGAGGGGCTCTACACGAGCGGAGCCATTCCGATGGCCGTGGACTGCGGTGCCGCACTGCTGAATATGTCGAGCCTGCTGGCCCACGTCGACGGGCTGCTCATCAGCGGAGGCGGTGACATCGACCCGACCCTTTACGGCGGCAACGCGCAGGATCCCACCGTCGCCGGGGTCAACACCGTCAGGGACGCGAACGAGATCGCGGCGTTCGAATCCGCGTGGCGTCGCCGAATCCCCACGCTCGCCATCTGTCGTGGCGCGCAGCTGGTCAACGCCACGCGGGGCGGCACACTCTACGTCGACCTCGCCCGCGACCACCCCTCGGACATTCCGCATCGACGGACCGAGGAGGAGCTGCTGAGCTTCGCCCATCCCATCGACGTCGCGGCAGGCAGCCGCCTGGCGAAGTGGTTGAACCAGGACGGCGAGATAGACGTCAACAGCCAGCATCACCAGGGCATCCGCCGCCTGGCGCCCGGTTTCACGGCGACCGCATGGGCCAATGACGGGCTGGTCGAGGCGTACGAGGCCATCGATCAGTCGGTTACGGCGATCCAGTGGCATCCGGAGATCAACTGGAGCAGCAGTGAGATGTCGCTGCGGGTGCTCCGCGGCTTCGTGGACTCCTGCCGACGCGCACCCGTCCTCAGCGCTTCCGACGCCTGACGGACTCGACCTACAGACGGCCCTCGCGCCGCAGTAGATCCGCCGCGCTCATACCCCCGCCACGCCGCTTGGGCTGATCGCCCTCGGCGGCCTCGCGGGTGTCGATCTTCTCGGTCGCTTCCGGATCCTTGGGATGCTGCGCCGGGATGGCCGTCGTCGGCTCGTTGCCCTCCGGGGCCGCACCGCGGGGACCCTGTTCGGGCATGGCCCGGGTGGCGGCAGATGGCTGTGCGGTGGGTGTGCCGCCGCGCAGTTCGCCGAGCCAGGACTCGATCTCGCGGTTGGTGTTGCCGCCGCGGGGCTCGTTCCTACGCCCCTCGGGTGCCGGTGCCGGTGCCGGTGCCGGAGCCGGGGGAGGTGTCGGGACGGCTGGCGCAGCCGGACGGTTCGGGTCGACGCGCGGCGTCCGCTGGGTGGGTGCCGCGGCGTTGTCCGTCGGTTCCTTAGGCGCGGCGAAGCGTGTCGTCGGGGCGTCACCGGACGGGGCCGGTGGCGTCGGGATGCGGGAGGTACCCGCGGCGGAGGGCTGGCTGACGCGCGGCGGGACCTGGACAGGCCGGGCCCGGCCACCGGGACCACCGGGACCAACGGGGCCACTCGGGCCGCCGGGGACGGGCCGTCGCGCGCCACCCTCGGGATGCCCGGGATCGTGCGGCGGAAGGCTGCGAACCGGTGCTCCCGCGCCCACCAACGCCTCGGGGTCGGCATCGGATTCGCGGGCGGTGGGCCGCTTGCGCTCATCGGGAAGTTCGGTCTCGCCGAGGCCGAGTCGCTCCTGGATCCGCTTCATCCAACGCGGTGCCCACCAGCAGTCGTCACCGAGGAGTTTCATGATGGCCGGCACCAGGAACATTCGGATGATCGTCGCGTCCAGCAGAAGTGCGAGAAGCAGGCCGAAGGCCAGGTACTTCATCATCACCAGGTCGGAGAACACGAACGCGCCCGCGACGACGGCCAGGACGAGGGCAGCACCGGTGATCAGCCGGCCGGTGGTGGCGGTACCGATGCGGATCGCCTCGGCGGTGGACATACCGCGTTCACGCGCCTCCACCATGCGAGAGACCAGGAACACCTCGTAGTCGGTGGACAGACCCCAGATCACGGCGATGATCAGGCCGATCATCGGAGCCATCAGCGGCTGAGGTGTGTAGTTCATCAGCCCGGACCCGTGCCCGTCGACGAACATCCAGGTGAGGATGCCCATCGTCGAGCCGAGCGTCAGCGCGCTCATCAACGCGGCCTTGATCGGCAGGACGATTGATCCGAACGCCAGGAACATCAGGATCGTCGTCGTGGTGATCAGCAGCAGCACCATGAGCGGCAGCTTGTCGAACAGGCTGTGAATGCTGTCCTGCTCGAGCGCGGGGGTGCCGCCGACCGAGACGCTGATACCGCGCGGCGGCGGTATGGCCCGCAGCTCGTCGATCTTCTCCGACGCGTCATTGCGAACGATCAGGCCGTTCTGGATCACCCGGACGCCGGGGTCCTTCGACGCCCCGTCGAGGTAGGAGCGTTCCTTCCACATGCTGTCCGGGTCGTTGTTGGTCTCGATGAAGCCCGGAATGTTCATCGCCTTGGCGCGGATCTCGGCGATCTGCTGGTCGGTGACCGGGTCGTCGTTATTGCTCTCGATCACCAGCGTCAGGGGCTCGGTGCGGAACCCGGGGAAGGTCTTGTCGAACTGTTCCTGGGCCACGCGCACCGAGTTGTCGGGCGGCAGGTACTTCTCACTGATGCCGCCGAGGGCGAGCTGTCCCAGCGGGATGATGAGGATGATCATGAAGATCACGATGGGAGCGGCGAACGCGATCGGCCGCTTCATCACAACGTTGACGAGCTTGCCCCAGAAGCCCTTCTCGACCTCGGCGCGTGTCTTGGTCTTCTGTGTCTTGTCGGCCAGCCAGTTCAGCCACCAAATGGTGATGCGGCGAATGACGGGGCTAAGCCGGGCCAGCTGCAGGATCACCGTGACCACTGCGACGAAGATGATGATGCCCAACAGGATGTAGAACAGGGCGTTGTCGAGCAGCCCATCGTCCTTGAGCCAGAAGGCGCCATAGGCCAGCAGGCCAAAGGTCGTGACGTAGCCCAGCGCCAGGCCGATTCGGGTCAGCATCGCGCCGTTGTCGCCCGTCATGCGGATGCGCTTGCGGGCGATGTGGCCGGCTGCGATCGCGCCAGGAGGGAAGAGGAAGGCCAGCACCAGGGTGGGGATCGCCAGGCGCTCCATCGGGGCTCCGGGGGTCTCGGGCCTGCTGTCGATGGGATCGGGCTGGGTGAACCGCAGCAGGGTGCGCACACCCAGTGCGTCGACATTCGGCCCGAGTATCGCCAGTGCGGCCGCCAGCACGGTGACCGACAGGATCGCCGCGAGCATCACCGAGGCGATGATCGCGTAGGTGATCGACTTCAGGAATCCCTGGGGGAACAGCAGCAGCGGCACCGAGGAGGCCACCAGGATCACCGCGGAGAACATCACCGTCCGGCCCGAGGTCATGACGGTGCGCCGGATGGCGGCCTCGGTGTCGTAGCCCTCGGCGAGTTCCTCTCGGAAACGGCTCACCATGAACAGGCCGTAGTCGATGGCGATACCCAGGCCCATGAGGGTCACGACCGGCTGGGCGAAGAAGTGCACCGGCGCGATCTCGGCGACCAGACGCATGACACCCAGCGCGCCCGCGATAGTCAGGCCGCCGATGATGGCAGGCAGGGCGGCGGAGATCACGGTGCCGAACACGAAGAACAGGACGACCGCGACCAGCGGGATGGCGGCCACCTCGGCGCGCTTCTGGTCCTCGCCGATAGTGCCGGTCAATTCGCTGGCGAGCGGCTGCAGGCCGGCCTGCTGAACCTCGAGGCCGGGGATGTTGAGCGCTTCTTTGACGGTGGTGCCGTCCTCGCCGAGGACCTTGTTGTAGTTGTTGAGGATCGCGTCGTCGTTATCGCCCTTGAGCTGGACCGACATGAAGGCGTGCTTCTTGTCCTCGTCGGCCATGTTCTTGAGCAGATCGGGGTTCTTGAAGTAGCCGATGGTCCGCAGGATCGAGTCGGGGTGGTCCTTCTCGACCTGTGCGAGGTTGTCGAGAACCTTCTTCTGGAACGCCGGATCGTCGACGGTCTTACCGTCGGGCGCCGTGTAGATGGCGATGATGTGGCCGGACGTGTCACGGCCGTAGGCCGCGTCGGCGGCCAGCGATGCGTGCACCGACTGGCTGCCCTCGTCGTAGAAACCACTCTGGGTGACGTGGGCGCCGAGGCTGATCCCGTACACGCCGCCACCAAGGCACAGTGCGACCATGACTCCGATTACTGCGAATCGGAATCGGTACACCGTTCGACCCCACCAGGCGAACACGTCAGCTCCTTACGATCTTCTTCACGCTATTGTCGGCCTGCGCCACTTCAGTTGTCAGGCGCGAGAGGTCAGTAGCGCGGACAGCGGCCTGAACGGCTGCAGCCACGCCCCCTGCTCGGGCAGCGAATCAAGTCCGATTCGCGGTAACGGCTCCCTGAAGACACCGGAAATGTCCTCAAGGTCGACGAACTCCAAGGTATCCGACGCTAACGCCCAACTGGCATGTTCGCGAAATCCGAGGACGTGGACGTCAATACCATCACGGGCGATGTCCTCGAGCGGCAGCCGGAACGCCTGCCCGTCCGCCGAAGCCACGTAAACGCTGGCTAGACCCTCCCGGCGGCGCAGCGCGATGTGATCGAGCATGTCGGAGTCGACATCGCTGTCGTCCTCGATCTTGGGCTTCGCGAATACCGCGAAACCCACATTCCGCAGCGCTTCGACCCACGGTCGCACGACGTCGGCGCTGCCCGGCGCGATGTTGGTGAACACCGTCGCCTCGGGTTCCAGCGCGCCCGAGAGGCCGTCGGCCTGCCTGGCCGCGGACAGGTCGGCGGTCTGGGCCAGCAGCCAGCGACCCAGCGCATCGAACCTGGGCCGGTGCGCTGCGGTCGGCCTGCCTCCGAGGATCGAGCCAAGGCCCATGTCGAGGTTCGGGGCGTCCCACACCAGCAGCACGCGCTGCGGCGGTTCCACCACAACGGGTTGCTCCTCGTCCAGGTGGTCCTCAATGTCCGCGCCCTCGGTGAGGTCCCCAGAAGCGCCCACAGTGACGTCCTCGGAGACGCTCATGACCGTCTCTCCCAGATCAGTTCGGTGATGGCACTGCCGGCGTGCCGGCCCTTCGCCTCGAACTTGGTCTCGGGTCTGCGGGACGATATCGGCAGCTCGTCGCGTGACACCCGGTCCTGATCGACGCGTGCCAGCAGCGCCTCACCGTCGCCGACTTCTGCGATCTGCTCGGCGTAGCCGGCGTGGTCGGTTGCGGCGTGCAGAACGCCGCCCGGTTTCAGCCGGTCGGCGATGAGGGCCACCGTGGTCGGCTGCAACAGCCGTCGTTTGTGGTGACGTGCCTTGGGCCACGGATCGGGAAAGAACACCCGCACGCCCGTCAGTGAACCAGGTGCCACCATGTGTTCGAGGACGTCGACGCCGTCGCCCCTGATGAAGCGGATGTTGGTCAGTCCCTCGCGGTCGGCCGCACCGAGCAACTGCGCGAGACCCTTGCGGTAGACCTCGACGGCGATCACGTCGAGATGCGGTTCGGCGGCGGCCATGGCCCGGGTCGAGATGCCGGCACCACAGCCGATCTCCAGAATCACCGGCGCCGACCTGCCGAACCACGTCGCGGTGTCGATAAGGCCCGCCGGAGCGCCGTTGGCGTCGCGCGCATCCCTACCGAGTTCGGGCCATCGCCGATCCCAGGTGTCCTGCTGGCCGCCCGACAGGGCCGAATGCCGTGCGCGGACGACGCTGGTGATGCGTGGGTAGGGGTGCGCGGGGGCGGAGGGCTCTTGGCTGGCCTCGGGTGCGGCCTCCTCGCGCTGGGCATGCATCGGTCCATCGTCTCGCATGAACCACCGGGTACCCGCATCGCGGGACATATTGATACCCAACAGTTGCCTTTGGCCAGCTGGGAGAACCGGTGAAATCAGTGCTCCTTTCAGTTCTGCGGGGGTGCGACGATGACGGTGTGGGTTCGTGGGGGGAAACGCACGGGGATGTCGTCCGCGAGCGTGATGCTGCGGCGGCGTTTGCGACGGCCCTTGAGCAATTTGCTGAGGAATCCGGCGCAGGGCAGTTGACGCCGCTCATCTCCCGACTGCGTAGCCCGGTGTGTGTTGCGGTCCGGGGCCGTCGTGGCGCAGGAGTCGCGACGATGCGCGCGGCGCTCACGATCCGGGGCGTGTGCACCACGCCGGATCCGCACGCCGACGTTCGCGTGCTCGTCGCGGTCGAGGCGCTCAAGCCCGAGGAACGGGCCCGATTGGCGGCCGGTACCGACACGATCGTGGTCCTCAACAAGGCCGACCTGTGCCGGGCGCTGCCCGACGGGCCGATGGCCGAGGCCAACCGCAGGGCCGGCCGGATCCAGGCCGACACCGGCGTGCCGACCATCGCGATGAGCGCTCTGCTCGCCGTTGCGGGGTGCGGCCCGATGGAGGATGAGACCCTCCGAGCGCTGCGCGTGCTGACCCGCGCGCCCGCCGATCTGAGCAGTGTGGATGCCTTCGTCACCGCCGAGCATCACCTGAGCGCCCACACCCGTGAGTGTCTGCTGCAGCGGTTGGACCGATTCGGCGTCGCGCACGCCGTGCGGGCACTCACGCGTGGAGCCGACGCGGCGAGGCTGCCCGAGGTGATGTCTGAGTTGAGCAACGTCGATGCGTTGCTCGCGGCACTGCGGTCGGCCTCGGCGGCGGTGCGGTATCGCCGGGTGCGCGAGGCGATCATCGAATTGCGCTGTCTGGCAATGCAATCTGGCCTCAACGGGCTGCTCGACTGGCTGGCCGGTGACGAGCCGGTGCTCGCCGCCATGGCCGCGGCGGTCAACGTCCTCGAATCCGACGGGCTGCTGGTGGACCCGGGTGTGCGACCCGACGCGCACCGCAGTCGGGCCCTGCACTGGCGGCGATACGGTCGCGGCTGCGTCGGCGCGCTGCACCGCGACTGCAGCGCCGACGTCGTGCGGGGATCGCTCCGGCTGCTCGGTGAGCCGAGGTGAGCCGGCCCGTCGTCCTGGTGATCGGGCCACCGTACGCCGGGGTCACCAGTCTCGTGGCGGCACTGGGTGAGCGCATGGCTGACGCGACCGTCGTCGAGGCAGTCGCTGACGGCGAGACGGTCGGCGCGGTGGTGTTCGCGGTGTCGGCGGTGGCCTCGATGGCCGAATCCGACTGCGCTCTGCTCGACGGTTTGCTCGAACCCGTCATCGCGGCCGTGACCAAGATCGACGCCCACCGCGGCTGGCGCGACGTGCTCGCCGCCAATCGGGCGGCCCTGGCAGGTCGGGGACGACTGCACTGCGACATCCCGTGGGTGGGTGTGGCCGCCGCGCCTGATCTGGGCGAACCGGGTGTCGATGATCTCGTGGCCGCGCTTCGCCGCGGGTTCGCTGATGTCGAGGGATTCAGGCGGCAGCGGTTGTGTCGGCTGCAGGACCGGCGGCGACGCATCGTCGGAGACCACCGGCGGCAGCGGTCGACGACCGCGCTGACCGTGCGGGGCGCGGTGGCGCAGGCGCGGGTGTCACTCACCCATTGGGCGCGTAACCGCTGCGCGGTGATGGTGGCCGAGCTGCGCGCGGAGACGGCGACGCTGTCGCGCGCGGAGGCGGCCGAGTTCGAGGCCCGTGTTGGTGAGGTCGCCGCGGCGGTCACGGCCGAGGTGGACGCGCAGATCGGTCACGAACTCGATGCCCTCGCCGAACGGCTGGCCGTGCCCCTGCCGACTCTCACGGACCCGGTGCCGGAGCCGTCGGTCCGCACCGAGCCGATGCCGACGACGCGACGCGACGAGAACCAACTGGTGGTGATCCTGGGGGTGGGCTTCGGGCTGGGTGTCGCGCTGGCCGCGGGCCGGCTCCTGGCCAGCGTCGCCGACGGGCTCGACGTCGCCGGGTTGGTCGTGGGTGCGGTGCTGGGGCTGGCGGTGACGCTGTGGGTGATCGGCATCCGAGGGCTGCTGGCCATCCGCGCCGGATTCGACCGGTGGGTCATCGAGGTCGGCGCCGCAGCACGCTCGGATGCCGAGGCACGCGTCGCCATGCGGTTGCTCGCCGCGGAGGTGGCGCTGACGGCGTCCGCGGCCGAGCGCACCGAGAAATCGTCGGCCCGGATGGCCAACCTGGTCGCCGAGATCGACGCAGAAATTCGGGCGATGACGTGAGGCGGAACCACTCGACCGCAGATTGCCCGCGAAATGGTTGTTTCTGAATCGTTCCTGTGAGCGATCGGACATACTCCCGATTTACCGCGGGTATGTCACCCACGTTAACCTCGTTAAAAGCGACACCGTGACGGCAAGCAGGAGAATTTCGATGACCTCAGCGACCATTCCGGGCCTGGACAACGCACCCACCAAACACGAGGGCCTGCTGGCATGGGTCCGCGAGGTCGCAGAGCTGACCCAGCCTGACCGGGTCGCCTTCGCAGACGGCTCCGACGAGGAGTACGCGCGCCTCGCCGAGCACCTCGTTGCCGCGGGCACCTTCCAGAAGCTGAACGAGGAGAAGCAGCCCAACTCCTACCTCGCCCTGTCGGATCCCTCGGATGTGGCGCGCGTCGAGTCGCGCACCTACATCTGTTCCCAGCGTGAGATCGACGCCGGCCCCACCAACAACTGGATGGATCCCGCCGAGATGCGGACCATCATGAAGGACCTGTACCGCGGTTCGATGCGCGGCCGCACGATGTGGGTGGTGCCGTTCTGCATGGGCCCCCTCGGTGCGGAGGACCCGAAGCTGGGCGTCGAGATCACCGACTCCGAGTACGTGGTCGTCTCGATGCGCACGATGACCCGTATGGGCAAGGCGGCGCTGGACAAGATCGGCGACGACGGCTTCTTCGTCAAGGCGCTGCACTCGATCGGCGCACCGCTCGAGCCCGGCCAGAAGGACGTGCCGTGGCCGTGCAACGACACGAAGTACATCACCCACTTCCCCGAGACCCGCGAGATCTGGAGCTTCGGCTCCGGCTACGGCGGCAACGCGCTGCTGGGAAAGAAGTGCTACTCGCTGCGCATCGCATCGGCCATGGCACACGACGAGGGCTGGCTCGCCGAGCACATGCTGATCCTCAAGCTCATCTCGCCGGAGAACAAGGCGTACTTCATCGCGGCGGCGTTCCCGTCGGCGTGCGGCAAGACCAACCTCGCGATGCTGCAGCCCACCATCCCCGGCTGGCGCGCCGAGACCGTCGGTGACGACATCGCCTGGATGCGGTTCGGCAAGGACGGCCGGCTCTACGCCGTCAACCCCGAGTTCGGTTTCTTCGGTGTCGCGCCCGGTACCAACTGGGACTCCAACCCCAACGCCATGAAGACCATCGCCGCCGGCAACACCGTCTTCACCAACGTCGCCAAGACCGACGACGGTGACGTGTGGTGGGAGGGCCTTGAGGGCGAGCCTGATCACCTGATCGACTGGAAGGGCAACGACTGGGTCCTGCGGGAGACGGAAACCAAGGCGGCGCACCCGAACTCGCGCTACTGCACCCCGATCTCGCAGTGCCCGACGCTGGCCCCCGAGTGGGACGATCCGCAGGGTGTGCCGATCTCGGCGATCCTGTTCGGCGGTCGCCGCAAGACCACCGTCCCGCTGATCACCCAGGCCCGCGACTGGCAGCACGGTGTGTTCATTGGCGCCACCCTGGGCTCCGAGCAGACCGCCGCCGCCGAGGGCAAGGTGGGCACCGTGCGCCGCGACCCGATGGCCATGCTGCCGTTCATGGGCTACAACGTGGGCGATTACTTCCAGCACTGGATCGACCTGGGTAAGAACTCCGACGAGTCGAAGTTGCCCGCGGTGTTCTTCGTGAACTGGTTCCGCCGTGGCGACGACGGCCGGTTCCTGTGGCCCGGATTCGGCGAGAACAGCCGCGTGCTCAAGTGGGCCATCGAGCGCATCGAGCACAAGGCCGACGGCAAGAGCACCCCGATCGGCATCGTGCCGACTGCCGCTGACATGGACCTCGAGGGGCTTGACGTGGACGCCGCCGACGTCGACGAGGCACTCGCCGTCAACGTCGAGGAGTGGCGCAACGAGGTGCCGCTCATCGAGGAGTGGTTCGAGTTCGTCGGCGAGAAGCTGCCCACCGGTATCAAGGACGAGTTCGACGCGCTGAAGACCCGGTTGGCCGAGGCCGACTAGTCACCGACTGCTGCTCGTGCGACCTAGTTGACACCCGTCAAGTAGGGGCGTCGTAGAGTCTGCTCATGCAGATCCGTGACACCGCCGCCGCCACCCCCGACAAGCCGGCGATCATCCTGTATCCGTCGGGGATCGTGGTGACGTTCGGTGAACTCGAGGCCAGGGCGAACCGGTTGGCCCATCACTTCCGGGCGGCCGGTCTTGTGGAGGGCGACACCGTCGCGATCCTCATGGAGAACAACGAGCACCTCCACGCTGTCATGTGGGCGGCGCGGCGCAGCGGGCTGTACTACGTGCCGATAAACACGCACCTGACGCCCGCGGAGGCGGCCTACATCATCGACAACAGCGGCGCGAAGGGTGTCATCGGCTCCGCTGCCCTGCGTGAGACGCTCGCCGGCCTCGGGGCCGAACTGCCCAACGGGCTGCCCGGGGTGCTGCTCATCGCGGATGGCGATCTGGACGGTTGGCAGCGCTACCCGGAATGCGTTGCCGATCAGCCCGATACGCCGATCGCCGACGAGATCGAGGGTGATCTGCTGCAGTACTCATCGGGTACCACCGGCCGGCCCAAGGGCATCAAGCGCGAGCTGCCGCACCTGCCGCCGCCCGAGGTGCCGGGCCTGATGGCCATGCTGGTCCAGTTCTGGATGACTCCGGAGACCGTCTACCTCAGCCCCGCGCCGCTCTATCACACCGCGCCGTCGGTGTGGTCGATGCAGACTCAGGCCGGCGGCCACACCACGGTCGTCATGGAGAAGTTCGACGCCGAGGGCGCCCTGGACGCGATTCAGAAGTACCGCGTCACCCACGGTCAGTTCGTCCCGGTGATGTTCACCCGGATGCTGAAACTTCCTGAGGCCGTGCGGAACTCGTACGACGTCTCCAGCCTGCAGCGCGTCATGCACGCCGCCGCACCGTGTCCGGTGGAGATCAAGAAGCAGATGATCGACTGGTGGGGCCCGATCGTCGACGAGTACTACGCGTCCTCCGAGGCGCACGGGTCGACGCTGATCACGGCTGAAGACTGGCTGACGCACCCGGGGTCTGTGGGCAAGCCGATGATGGGTGCACTGCACATCGTCGACGAGGACGGCAACGACCTGCCTGCGGGGCAGGCGGGTGAGATCTACTTCGAGGGCGGAGCGTCGTTCGAGTACCTCAACGACCCGGAGAAGACCGCATCGTCGACTCATCCCAAGGGCTGGAAGACGGTGGGGGACATCGGATATCTCGATGAGGACGGCTACCTGTACCTCACCGACCGGCGCCACCACATGATCATCTCCGGTGGGGTGAACATCTACCCCCAGGAGGCGGAGAACCTCCTCGTCACGCATCCGAAGGTGATGGACGCGGCCGTCTTCGGGATCCCCGACGCCGAGATGGGCGAGAGCGTCAAGGGCGTCATCCAGACGGTTGACCCGTCCGACGCCACCGAGGAGTTCGGCGAGGAGCTGATCGGATGGCTGCGGGATCGCCTGACGCACTACAAGTGTCCGCGATCGATATCGTTCGAGGCGCAGCTGCCTCGCACCGACACCGGCAAGCTGTACAAGCAGAGCCTCATCGAGAAGTACTCGGCTCCGGTCGGCTGACGGAATGGGCCTGCGCGTCGTCGACCTGGCAGACGAACCGTTCGCGGTGTCGTCGGGACTGGTGGTCGCAACCGGGGACGTGTCGGCGCCTGCCGCCGAATACTGGTTGAGGAAAGCCACTTTCACGCTGACCGAACACCCCAGCGACGATATTCGCACGGTCAGCGTGCCCTCTGTGGGTGAGGCAGTCGAGGAACTCCGGGAGCGGGTGACGCGGTGGCCGACGGCCGCGGCTGTCTGCGAGGACGTGCTGCGCGCCCTCGACGAAGACGCCCCCGCCTACAACGGCGTCATCACCGAGTCCCTGGCCTACTCGACCCTGCAGTCGGGGTCCGAGTTCGGCCGCTGGCTCGCCGAGCGCGGTCCGGCGCGCTCACCGGAGGAGCCCGACCCCGTGCAGGCCGAACGGGTCGGTGACGTCCTGTACGTCCGGTTCAACCGGCCCAAGCGGCACAACGCGTTCTCGACACCCGCACGTGCCGCACTGCTGGAGGCGTTGGAGATCGCGCGCGTCGACCCGAGCGTCACCGAGATGGTGCTCACCGGAAACGGGCCGTCGTTCTGCAGCGGCGGCGACCTCGCCGAGTTCGGCAGCTTCGCCGATCCCGCCGCCGCGCATCTGGCCCGCACCCGATACAGCCCGGCCCTGGCGCTCGACGCGATCACCGCCAGGCTGGGGCGCGCGTGCCGGGCCGAGGTGCACGGTCAGGTGCTGGGCAGCGGTCTGGAGATGGCGGCGTTCTGCGGTCACGTGACGTGCCGGGCGGGCGCGACGCTTGGCCTGCCCGAACTCGCCCTTGGCCTACTGCCCGGAGCGGGCGGCACCGTCAGCATCACCAGGCGCATCGGCCGGTGGCGCACGGCGTACCTGGTGCTCTCCGGCCGGTTCATCGACTCGGCCACGGCACTGCGCTGGGGGCTCGTCGACGCCGTCACCGAGTGACTTCTAGCTGGAGCGGCGCAGCGTCACTCGGTAGGTGTACTGCTCGGGCAGGAAGTGGCTGGTGGCCAACTCGACGGGCGTCCCGGTGGCATCGGAGTACAGCCGGTCAACCCGCAGCATGGGATGGCGCAGCGCGCAGCCGACCGCGTCGGCGACCTCCTGATCGGCAGGCCCGACCGTAATTGACTGTGCCGCTTCGGCTATCGGGTCGGCCAGGTGGGGTTCGATGAGCGCGATGACTGTCGTGGTGCTGACCGCTCCGTCGGCCACCTCAGGTGAGCCCAGCACATGCCGCACCACCGACTCCGGCAGGTACACCCGGGTCAGGACGAAGGGGACGCCGTCGTGTAATCGGCGGAAGTTGACGGCGTAGACGACGTCCTTGACCAGGCGCAGCCGGCTGGCGGCCTCGACGTCGACTCGCCGGTGCAGGCCCGAGGTCACCTCCATGGTGGTGTCCTCGGACAGGCTCATCAAGTCCTCAACGGAGCCGAGTTGGCGCAGGTAGCGCCCAGGATCGTTGGCGTAGGTGCCGCGGCCGGGGACTCGGTAGACGATCCCCTCGGCGACCAGGTCCTGAAAGGCGCGTCGCACGGTCTGACGGGACAGTCCGTGGTGCGCAACGAGTTCGGACTCCGTTGGCAGCCGGGCCCCGTCGCGGTAGACGCCCGCCGCGATCTCGTCGCGGAGGCGTTGCCGAAGTTCCTGATATGCCGGGGCGGGTCGCATATCGCTGACCTCAGATGCCGCCACGGGCGACGAGCTGCCCGGCGATGACATTGCGTTGGATCTCATTCGTGCCCTCGCCGACGATCATCAGCGGGGCGTCGCGGAAGTAGCGCTCCACGTCGTACTCGGTGGAGTAGCCGTAGCCGCCGTGAATGCGAACGGCGTTGAGCGCGATCTCCATTGCCGTCTCCGACGCGAACAGCTTCGCCATACCGGCCTCCATGTCGGCGCGCTCACCGCTGTCGTAGCGGTCGGCGGCGTAGAACACGAGTTGGCGCGCGGCGGTGAGCTTGGTCGCCATATCGGCCAGGTAGTGGCCGACCGCCTGGTGCTTCCAGATCGGCTGACCGAAGCTCTCCCGCTGCTGGGCGTAGGCCAGTGCGTCCTCCAGTGCGGCGGTGGCCACGCCGAGTGCCCGCGACGCGACCTGGATGCGGCCGGTCTCCAGGCCCTTCATCATCTGTGCGAAGCCCCGACCCGGTTCCTCGCCGAGGATGGCCGTGGCGGGTACCCGGTAGTCGTCGAACGACAATTCGCACGACTCGACACCCTTGTAGCCGAGCTTGGGCAGGTCACGTGAAACCGTCAGGCCAGCACCGTGTTCGGCGAGCACGATCGAGATGCCCGCATGTCTGGGCACCGCGTGGGGATCGGTCTTGCACAACAGGGCGATCAGACCGGAACGCCGCGCGTTGGAGATCCAGGTCTTGGCACCGTTGATCACCAGATCCTGACCGTCGATACGGGCCGCGGTGGTCATGGCTTGCAGATCCGAGCCGCCGCCGGGTTCGGTGAGCGCCATCGTGGCGCGCAGCTCGCCGCTGGCCATGGACGGCAGGTAGCGCTGCTTCTGCTCGGTGGTGCCGAACAGGTCGATCAGCTTTGCGACGACGGTGTGGCCGCCCATGGCCCCGGCCAGGCTCATCCAGCCGCGCGCCAACTCCTGTGTGACCAGCGCATAGCAGCGGGTCGAGACCGGTGAACCGCCATAGGCCTCAGGTACCGCCAGGCCGAATATGCCGATGCGCTTCATCTGTTCTATCCACGCCTCGGGATATTCGTTGGCGTGCTCGACCTCGCGCACGGTCGGCTTCACATCCCTGTCGATGAACGCCCGGACGGTGTCCACCAGCATGGCTTCGTCTTCGCTGATATCTGTCGTACTCATATGTACGGCCATATTGACACATCGACATGGGTACTGCCAGCATGTGACGTTGTGACTTTGTACGGCCAAATGTCCGGCGGCCCCTTCTTCGATGACCTGGCGGTCGGTCAGGTCTTCGACTGGGCACCGTCGATGACCCTGACCGCCGGCACGGCCGCGGTCCACCAGTCGATACTCGGGGATCGCATGCGATTACCCCTGGACTCGGTACTGACCCACGAGGTGACCGGAGCGGGCACCGCGCTGGCCCACCCCGCGCTGGTCGCCGATGTGGCGATCGGCCAGAGCACACTGGCCACGCAACGTGTGAAGGCCAACCTGTTCTATCGCGGGCTGACGTTCTTCCGCTTCCCGGTCATCGGCGACACCCTGTACACGCGAACCGAGGTGGTGGGCCTCAAGCAGAACTCTGCCAAACCTGGCCGTGCCGCAACGGGTCTGGCGGCCCTGCGGATGACGACGATCGATCAGGCGGACCGGTTGGTCCTGGACTTCTACCGTTGCGCGATGCTGCCGTTGAGTTCCGAGGTGACCCAGACCGGCCACACCGATGACCTGTCGACCATCGGATCCGACCTCGCCCCGGCCGCTGACCCCACGGCGGACTGGGACGTCGAGGCCTTCCGGCGACGCGTACCCGGACCGTATTTCGATTCAGGGATCGCGGGCACGGTGCTGCACAGCACAGGCGATGTCGTCAGCAGCGCACCCGAACTCGCCCGGCTGAGCCTCAACATCGCCGCGACGCACCACGATTCGCGGGTCGGCGGGCAGCGACTGGTGTACGGCGGGCACACCATCGGGTTGGCCCTGGCGCAGGTGTCGAGGGCGCTGCCGAATCTCGTCACGGTGCTGGGCTGGGAGTCCTGCGATCACACCGGGCCGGTGCACGAGGGCGACACCCTCCACAGCGAGATCTATGTCGAGGCGGCGACCGAACGGCCAGGCGGCGGCGGTGTCCTGTCGCTGCGTTCACTGGTCTACGCGGTCGGTGAGCAGGACCGTCAGGTGCTGGACTGGAGATTCACCGCACTGCAGTTCTAACGCCGGGGACAATGGGCCGCATGGATGGCCCCGTGCACCCCGAGCGCAGCGCCATGGACGCACAGGCCAGGGACTGGGGGGCCAGCGGGCTCGCCTACCTCACGGGCCCGCCCGACGGACCGCCGGACTTCAGCCGCGCCGGCGTCCTCGCGCACGCCAGTTCCATTGCCGCTCAATTCAGCGCCGGGACCGGGGTCGCGGTCGACGCCGCGACGCTACTGGCCGGGCGCGCAGCGCTGCTGGGTCTGACCCGCGCCGGTCAGGTATCCGCGGGCGGTGCGACACGGCTGCTGCGCGCGGGCGGCGGGTGGTGCGCGATAACGCTGTCTCGGCCAGATGACGTGGACGCCGTGCCTGCGGTGGTGGAGGCGGACGCGGCGCCCGATGATCCCTGGCGAGCACTCGAGTCGTGGGCCGCCGACAGGTCGGCGGTCGAGGTGGTGGAGCGTGCCCGACTGCTGGATCTTCCCGCCGCGATCCTCGGTGAGGCGGTCCCGGCCGATCCGCTCGTGCGTCGGGTCGGACGGCTGACGGCGCCCCGCACCCCTGACGGGCTGCTCGTCGTCGACATGTCCTCGATGTGGGCCGGGCCATCCTGCGCGATGCTGCTCGGCCAGGCGGGCGCCACGGTGGTGAAGGTCGAGAGCCGGGGTCGGCCGGATGGCACCCGATCCGGTTCGCGCGCCTTCTTCGACTGGATGAATGGCGGAAAGCTCTGTTATGCCGCCGATTTCACCGACACGACGCGATTGCGCGAGTTGCTCGAGGTGGCTGACATCGTCATCGAGGCGTCTCGGCCCGCGGGGCTTGCGCGCCGGCGCATGGGGCCCGATGACATCGCCGCGCGCGACGGCAGGGTGTGGCTGTCGATCACGGGGTATGGCACCGACGACGCTGCCGCGAACCGGGTCGCCTTCGGCGATGACGCCGCCGTGGCAGGCGGACTGGTCGCAGGCAGTGCGCGTGATCCGGTGTTCTGCGCCGACGCCGTCGGTGATCCGCTGACCGGCCTGGACGCCGCAGTGGCCGTGGTCAAATCCCTGCGCCGAGGCGGCGGCGAGGTCATCCAGCTCGCCATGGCGGCCGTCTCCGCGCGCTACGCTGCGCTACCGACGCTGGCGGGCGAGTGGTCGGTGCCCGTCGGCCTGCCCGCAGTGCCATATCCCTCGCCACCCGCCTCCCACCTCGGCGCGGACAACTCGCAGGTGGACCGAATGATCGACGAAAGAAGGCTCACTCCATGCTGATTCAGCGTGCCAAGCTCCTCGGTGGGAGCACGGTCGACATCCGGCTGCATCAGCAGATCGTCGAGGTGGCACCGCAACTCACCCCGACGACGGGGGAGCCGGTACTCGACGCCGCGCACCGGACGGTCATCCCGGGCCTGCACGACCACCACGTGCACCTGCATTCAGCCGCGGCTGCGTTGTCGTCGGTGCGGGTGGGGCCGAGGGAGGTGGCGGGCCATGACGATCTCGCCGCGGTGCTCGCGGGTGCCACGCCCGGGGAGGACGGCTGGATCAGGGCCATCGGCTATCACGAGGCCGTCGCCGGGCCGCTGGACCGGACCGCTCTCGACGGGGTGTCACCCGCGACGCCGGTGCGCGTGCAACACCGCAGCGGAGTGTTGTGGACCCTGAACACCGCCGGGCTCGTCCGGGTGGGACTTGCCGATCACCCCGACGGCAGGCTCAGGAGCGCCGACTCGAGCTGGTCGAGTGCACTGCAACGCCGCGAGACGGGGCTGGCAGAGCTGAGTCGACGACTCGCATCCCTGGGTGTCACCGGAGTCACCGACGCCACACCGAATCTCACGATCGACGACGTGGTGAAGTTCGCCGAGGCCCACCAGCACGGCGAGCTGTTGCAACGAGTGCACTGTCTGGCGCCGGGCAAGCGCATCCTGCACGACGACGCGCTGGACCTGGACGATCTCGAGGCGTGGATCGGTGCGCGCCATGGCGCCGGGGGGCCGGTCGCCGTGCACTGCGTCACGGCGGCCCAGCTGGTGGTCACCATCGCGGCCCTGCGTTCGGTGGGAACGATGCCGGGTGACCGCATCGAACACGCGGCCGTCGTCCCCGAGGACTGCCTGACCGACCTCGCCGAACTCGGCGTGACGGTGGTGACGCAGCCGAACTTCGTCTGCGAGAGGGGCGATCAGTACCTGGCCGACGTCGACGTCGACGAGCACCCACAGCTGTGGCGGTTGGCGTCGCTGCAGGCCGCCAACGTCGGTGTCGCGTTGTCGACCGACATGCCGTTCGGCGATGCCGACCCGTGGGCGGCGATGCGGGCTGCGGTGCACCGCAGAACGGCGTCGGGCACGGTCCTCGGATCGGGTGAGGCGGTTGCGGCGCGCACGGCGCTGGAACTGTTCTTCGGGTCGGCCGAGCAGCCGACGCGGCAGCGCACCATCGCGCCCGGCCAGCCGGCCGATCTGTGCCTCATCGCGGCAGACGAGCCTGACCTCCTCGCCGCACTGGAGGCGGGCCAGATCGCGGCGACGATCGTGGATGGCAAGGTGGCTTACGAGGCAGGGCGCTAGATCGGGCGAATCTGACGGGTTGCATTGGTTCGTGTTGGCAGAATCCAAGCATGCCGTTGCGGGAAGATCCGCTTGACCGTGCCCACAGCCCGCGTGGTCCAGTTGATCTGTTTACCGATCGAAAGACCGAGAGCCAAGCGTTCTCCGATGCCCTGGCAGAACACTGGCTGCTGATGTACGCGTCTGCGGATGCGGGCACTGCTAGAAACGTGCTCGCCTTCTACGGACTCGGCGGTATCGGAAAGTCAGAGCTATCCAAGCGGCTTGAACGGTGGGTGACCAACGGACTCCCGCCCGACGACCAATGGGGCGCGCCGCCGACGACCTCGGTGGTCGCCACGGCGCGCATCGATTTGCATACGTCGTCCGGAAAGCTTGAGGTCGTCCAAGCCGTCGTTGCCATCCGTCAGGCATTCGCCGCGGTGAAGAAGCGGTGGCCCGCATTCGACGTTGGATTCATGGCGTACTGGTCGGCCACGCACCCAGGTGAGGACCTGCCCGGCACCGGGACCAAGTACCAGGACGTCGCCGATGGGATATCGGACACCATCTGCGACGCGCTAGAGGATCTCGACTTACCGGGAACACCAGTGGGTCTCGGGGTGCGGGGAGTGCGTGCCATAGTGTCCGCCGTTCGCAGGAAGACGCTTCGGAAGGCGGCATTCAAAAGTTCACCGGGTTACGCAGACTTTCTGCAACTACTCGCCGACGAACCCTCGAAGGAGGATCCGAAACCTGAACTCCTCATCGACTTGGCCAGCTACCTTGACTTTGAACTCGCCGCGATGGATGGACCCGACCGCCTGATCGTGGTCTTCATCGATACTTTTGAACGACTCAGTAGCGATCCGCGCAGGACCGGTGAGAGTTTGCTCAACCAGCTCGTCTATGTCATGCCGAACGTGCTGTTCGTGGTCACCGGTCGCAACATGCTCGACTGGTACGACGAACGCGCGACTCGTCTGAAGTATCGGGGACCGCTGCGGTGGCCCGCACTGCAGCCGGGTGCGACCGATGAACCGCGTCAGCATCGAGTCGGGAAGCTGCATCACGACGATCGGATGACGTTTCTCGAGATGGCCTGCAATCAACTCGAGTTGGAGATCAGTGACGAGGTGGTTGCGGGAATCGCCAATGCATCGGGCGGATTGCCGCAGTACCTCCAAATCGCTTGTGACGTGGCTGCGACCATCGTTCACAATGGTCGCGGGCCCGTCACAGTCGACCAGGTGACCGGTTCGTTGGATGAACTGGTCGATCGGGTACTCGACGACATCCCGTCCGACGAACAGCGGGCGCTGCGCGCCGCCGCGATCCTGCCGTACTTTGACGCCGAGATCGTCGCTGCTGCAGCACAAGTTGATGTCGGCTGTGCCCTTCGCGCATTGAGTCGACCAATGATTGACGAGCGTAGCGACGAGCTATTCCCATACTCGATGCACGATGAGATCCGAGCAGCACTCAGGTACGCCGGCCACGGCCTGCCGGGCGGGTGGTCGGGCCACGACTGGAACGCAGCCGCGACACGGGGGCTCCGTCAGATCCGATCCATGTACGACGAGCATATGAACTCGAATCGAGTAGGCGAGGCGGTGGAAACGCTGGGTCTCGCCATCGTCTTGGTATGTGACAACGACGCATCTGTAGATGCATCACCTGAGCCATCTGTGTATGCGGACTGGCTGACCGCAGCGATTGTCCTCGGCCCGTCGATCCGTGCGTTGTACCGGTTGGTACCGATACAGTCCACGACCAGCTACGGGCGTGGGATTCTAGATTTCATCCTCGCGTCGAGTGATGTTCCGACGATCGACGACCGGTGCAGTCTGATGACGGGAGTATTTGAGTCGGAGCATCCGTTGAGTCGGCCGGCAGGCAGACACCGTAGCTACATCCTGCGCAATGCCTATCGTTGGGACGAGGCGTTGGCATCCTTCGACGAACTCATCGAGCGTGCGCCCAGTGATCTTCACAGATATCAACGAGTCATCACGATGCTGGCGGCGCGCCGATTCCGCGATGCCATGGAAGCGGCAACACATCTAACAGAGTCGCACCAGCTGTCGGTCAAAAGATCATGCTCGCTTGCGCATGGGACCTTTGGCGACGAGTGGTTCTCGGCGCAACGATTGAAGCTCAATGAGTTGCGGCAGAAGCGGCGTCACCGTGAAGCCGTTGAACAGCAGAGTATGTACTACCGCTGGCGGGCTCTTCTACGTTGCGATCTGACGATGGAGGACGTCGAGCAGCTGCGCGAACAAGCGGAGATAACGGGACACCGCAGTGCAATCCGAGATGCTTTGGTTGCACATGCGCTGACAGACCCGCATGGTTTCACGCGCGATCCCGATCTGTTGCGTCAACTCGAGGCTATCGACCGAGCGCGCAATGAAGGCAGACTAGGTTTTCGGACCGCGATGACAGCGGCGGCAATGGCATGGTGGCGGTCCGATGAGCGAACGTTGGCCGCATTGCGCGACGAGATAGACCGCACGGCAACAGTCCGAGGTCGATTGTGGATTCCTGCCGAATGCCTGCTCTCCCACGCTGGATTCGCAGTACGGCCGGTCGACGCGCAGTGGCTGGAACCATATACGGACGTGGTCGAGAGGTTCGGCGGGTACTTCGAGACTTGGAGGTCGGTGCAGGCACCGAATGACCCTCGGAGCCGCTGACGAGCACGGCGCGACGCTGGGCGGTCCCGAGTTCAGGCGTCCGCCGGCGCCCTCTCGGCGAGCGTCCGCCGGAGGAACTCGACCTGCGCGGCGACGAAGTCCCGCGTTACCAACGCCTTCGGCGCCAGCCCGTCGAAGCCGTGGAACGCGCCGTCGATCACCTCGACGTCGCAACCGACCCCCGCTTCGTGGAGGCGGTCGGCGTACGCGAGGTCCTCGTCGTGGAACAGATCCAGCGTGCCGACGCCGATCCATGCCGTCGGCAGTCCGCGGAGGTCGTTGCGGCGCGCCGGGACGGCGACCTCCGGATCGGCATCGCCGAGGTAGCAGCTCCAGCCGTACCTGTTCGCCGACTGTGTCCACAGCCGGTGGTGCGGATTGTCGAGGCCGGCGGCGGTGGCCGAGCGGTCATCGAGCATCGGGTACACCAGAAGCTGTGCCGCGACGTCGATCTCACCGCGGTCACGGGCCAGCAGTGCCAGCGCGGCCGCGAGCCCGCCGCCCGCGCTCGCACCGCCGATCGCCACACGCGTGGAGTCGATGGCTGGAAGCCCGGACAGCCAGGCCAGCGCCGAGTAGCAGTCCTCCAGCGGCGCGGGGTACGGGTGCTCGGGGGCCAGGCGATACTCGACCGACGCGACGGTGACGCCGAGTTCGCGCGCGAACCGGCGGCAGAGGACGTCGTCCTGGCTTGCGCTGCCGATGACGTAGCCGCCGCCGTGTATCCACACCAGCCCCGGACCCGGCGCGGTGACACCGGGCGGTCGGTGCAGTCGAACACCGGCCCCGGACGCGAGCGTCAGCACCTCGACGTCGGGACGATGCTTGCGACCGGGGAGCCGTGCCAGGCCGCGCAGTACCGGCAGCGAGTGCGGCGTGATGATCGTGCGTGGGATCAAACGAGCGGCGCGCCGCAGTTCGGGGTGAAAGGCGTTCACCCCGCCGACCCTACTGGCCGGACCCGTGGCCCCTGATCAGAACGGCGGGCTGGAGTCGACCATCGCCAGCAGAGCCTGGTCCTCGTTGAGTTGGCGCTCCTGCGCGATGCGTCGCCTGCGGTCCTCGGCGCGAGTGCTCTGGCGACGGGGCATGGTCAGACCGGTGTTGGCGACCGTGCCCCGCGCGGCGGCGGTGGCGGTCACCGGAGCCGTGGGCGCGCACAGCGATGGGAACAGCAGTTGGCTGCCGGGTCTCGTGGTGTGGATCTGTCCGCTCGGTGCGGTCCAGGTGACGGTGCCGTCAACGTGTTGCCGGTCGTGCCAGCCACCGTCCCCACTCCAGAACGTCTTGAGGAGATGGTGGAAACGGCACAGGCACTTCAGGTTTGACGCACACGTCGGACCGGCCGGGTGGGCGATGGTGTGGTCGAGGTCGCAGCGGTCCGCGGGGTGGGCACAGCCGGGGAAGCGACAGGTCAGGTCGCGGCAGCGGACGAAGTCGGCCAGCTTCTGCGATGGGGTGTAGCCGGGTTCGGGCGGTGCCGCCCCCGGGTGAATGACGCGTTTGATTCTCGCGGTCAGGGCCAGTCGGCGGATTATCGGGCCGGCCAGGGTGGGCCCGCCGAGCATCACCCCGGGTGCGGTGGCCGCGGGTTCGCCGGGGTCGTCGTCGCGCAGGGCCTCGGCCAGGGTGAGCTCACGCACCGGCTTGTCGAAGAGTCGAGGCTGCTGTCCGTCGAGGGCGGCGTCGTGGCGCGCCGCCGCCTCGCTCTGCTCGGTGAGCGTGTCGTCGTGAGTGATGACGAAGACCACGGCGGAACCGCCGGCCCGGGCCAGGGCAGTGGCGTCACAGACATCGCGATCGCCGCACATGCAGGTCAGCCGATCTGCGCCGGTGGCCAGTGCACCGAGGGCGTCAGCGCGACGTTGATCGATCGTGCGGGGATCACCGGCGCACACAGTGGCGGCCAGCGCGTCGAGCCGGTTGTCGAGGGCCTTGGCATCGGGGGCGAACAGCTCGCCCCACAGTGTGGCGAGCCCACCGGCGTCGTCGAGACCGACGTTCACCGACCGACCGCGCGCCCGGTTCTGGGCGCGCCGCACCGCGTGGGGGTCGTGGCGGTCGACGAGCACGTCGATCTCCGCGATCGTCTTGTGCTCTGACATCGGCGGCCAGTCGGTGATCGCATCGGCCAGGTCCGAGTCGACGGAGACTAGGGCGTCGGGGTCCTTGATCAGCGCGGTGCGCCACACGATGGCCGACACCAGCCGGTGCGACACCAGTCCGTCGGCGAACACCGCGGCGACCTTCGGCAGGCGGTCGCGCAGCGCCGTGGCGATCAGCAGCTGATGGGAGGCCGCCCCGGGGGTGATCTGTTGTGCCGCAGCGATCTCGGCGCACACCGCACCCCAGTTGTCCAGGTACCACTGCTCGCGCTCTGCGGACCCCTCAGCGCGATAGCGCGCATCCAGAATGGCGACCATCGCAGCGAACCGCCGGGCGCAGGCCGCCGCCTCCACCCGGGCCCAGGACTCGACCGCGGCGCCGCCCCTGGCGGAGACCGCCCGTGCCATCAGTTGATCGAACATGTGTACGAATCTATGTGGATCCGTCAACCCGCGCCAGGGTTCAACCTGGCATCTGTGGATGAACTCGCGACTGTGGATAACCCGGTCACCGGAACGCGAAAATGTCAGAGCCCCATGCTATTGCGAAACGGCCCGGGTCTAGTCCCGGTCGCGCAGCATCGCCTCGAACGCCACCCGGTCGCCGCGGTAGAGCGAGCGCACCACCTCGATGGGCCGATCCTCGGTGTCCAGTGAACGGCGATGCAGGCGCAGCATCGGCATAGCCGTCGTCGACTCCAGCAGCGCGGCCTCGCGCGGCGTCGCCAGCACCGTCTCGATGCGCTCGACCGCGGAGGCGAACTCGACACCGGTTGCCCGGATGGCGGCGTACAGCGATGTGCCGGGGTCGAAGGTCTCGGTGAAGTCGCCGAACCGGTGCCGCGGCAGATATGTGCTCTCCAGCCCGATGCGCTGTTCGTCTGCCAGCAGCACGCGCTCGAGGTGCATCACGGGATCGCCCTCGCGTACCTCCAGTGCCTCCGCGAGTTCCGCGGTGGGTGTGATGTCCTCCCAGGTGACGAGGATACGGCTGGGTTGTCGGCCCATCTGCAGGGCGCCCTCGGTGTAGGACCTCAGTGAAAGTGGTTGCACCAGTTTCGGAGCCGAGACCACGGTGCCGCGGCCGCGCCGCTCGATCCGCCCCGCGACCAGTAGCTCGTGCAGGGCCTGTCGGACGGTCTCGCGCGCGACGCCGAAGCGCAACGCGAGTTCGCGCTCGGGTGGAAATGAATCGCCTGCGACCAGGCCGTCGAGCACGTCGTCGAGCGCATTCCGAATGGCGTGTGGCTTGCTCATCGTTCCCCCTGTCTCGATTCACGTTGCCGCATAACGCGGTCCGCGATCGTCAGCACGTCGCCGATTGTCGCACCACGCGCCCCGGGGATCTTTGCGGCATCGTCGTAGCGCCGCAGCCGCAGCGCGTCGGGCCACCAGGGGTTCTCCAGCAGCGCGGTGTCGATGTCGGCCCCGCCCTGTGCGTGAAGCGATGCCACCGACGTCGCGGTGAGCGTTGTGCCGTAGGTGGCATCGGTGGCGACCAGGTAGCGCTTGGCGGCGACGTGCGCACCGGCCAGCCACCCGACGCGTGTCCCGAACCGCGGGGTCAGCCACTCCCGGGCGGTCGTGTCGTGCCTGGTGGCCGCCGACGCGTCGAACAGCGGACTGTGTGCCAGGTCGTGCAGTGCGGCGGCCAGGACGAGTTCGTCGTCGGCGCCGTCCGCTATGGCGCGGGCCGCGGACTGAAGCGCATGGTCGAGCTCATCGACTGCCTCCTCATCCCAGACGTCGCGCAATGACGCTAGGAGAGTGGCGGTTTCGTTGATCACCGTCATGGGCCACACAGTACCCCCAATTGGTCTATACCAATTGTTAATCTGGAGTTCCGATCGTGCACACCGTGTGGACGGGTCGCCTTCGTTCTGACGTTGAAAAGTGCCACGAATGCGAGTGACAATCATCGGCGGCGGAATCCTCGGAACCGCCCATGCGCTGGAAGCCGTGCAGCGCGGTCACCACGTCACCCACCTCGAACGCGAGGCCGAGGCGCGCGGTGCGACCGTGCGCAACTTCGGCCTGGTGTGGGTCTCGGGCCGCGCGGAGGGCGAACTCGACGCGACACTGCGTTCGCGTGAGCTGTGGGAGCGAATCGGCGCCGACGTCCCCGGCGTCGGGTTCCGGCCCGCCGGGTCACTAACGCTGCTGCGCACCCCGCGCGAGGTCGCGGTCGCGGAGGAGGCCGCAGCCCGGTCCGACGCGCCCCGACGCGGATTCGAACTCCTCGAACCGGAGCGCGTGCGCCAGCTCAACCCGGCCCTGCGCGGGAAGTTCCTTGCCGGCCTGCACTGTTCACGCGACGCCGCCGTGGAGTCCCGGCAGGCCCTGCCCGCGATCCGCGCCCACCTCGCGGCGACCGGCAGGTACGACTTCCGGCCGGGAACCGAGGCGCGGACGGTCGACGGCCGATCGGTCACGGACGACCGGGGACAGCGGCACGACGGCGATCTGGTCCTGGTGTGCCCGGGTGCGGCCCATGGCGGCCTGACCCGGGAGTTGGCCGGTGACCTCCCGGTGCGCCGCGTCCGCCTGCAGATGATGCAGACCGAATCCCTCGGCGAGCCGCTGACCACCGCGATCGCCGACGGTGACAGCCTGCGCTACTACCCCGGGTTCGCGGGAACCGCACTTGATGCGCTGCGGGACAACGAACCTCAGGATCCCGTGGCAAGTGCGCAACGCATGCAGCTGCTGTGTGTGCAACGCCTGCACGGCGGGCTCACCATCGGTGACACCCACGAGTACGAGGAGCCGTTCGCGTTCGACGTGGCCGAGCCGCCGTACGCCTACCTCGTCGCGCTCGTCGAGGAGTTCCTCGGCCGCCCGCTGCCCGCCGTCCGGCACCGCTGGGCCGGTGTCTACAGCCAGTGCATCGACCCGGACCAGCTGGTGTGCCGCACCGAGTCCTCCGACGGCGTCTGGGTGATCACCGGGCCCGGCGGCCGGGGCATGACGCTGGGGCCGGCCATCGCCGAGCAGACCGCCGACCTGATCAACCTATGAGAGGAAAACCCGTGATGCACCCAGACATTCACGACATTCAACTGGCCGTTATCGATATGGCAGGCACCACCGTCGCCGACGACGGCCTGGTGGTGGCCTCCTTCGAGGCGGCAGCGACGGCGGTGGGCCTGCCCGAGACCGGGCCCGAACGTGACCGTGCGCGGCAGTACGTCATCGACACCATGGGCCAGTCGAAGATCACGGTCTTCCGTGCACTGTTCGGCGCCGAGGATCTCGCTCAGCGCGCCAACGCGGCCTTCGAGGACGCGTATGAGGCCGCTATCGACAATGGCAACGCGAGGGCCATCGACGGTGCGGCCGAGGCGATCACACGGCTGCGCGATGCCGGTATCAAGGTGGCGCTCACCACCGGATTCAGTGGGACGACTCAGGAGAAGCTGCTGGCCGCGCTGGGCTGGCAGTCGCTGGCCGACATCGTGCTGGCACCCGGTGACGGGGTGCGTGGCAGGCCGTACCCGGATCTGATCCTGACCGCGCTGATCCGACTGCAGGTCGATGCGGTCACGCGTGTCGCCGCGCTCGGCGACACCAGCAGCGACGTCGACAGTGCACTACGCGCCGGCTGCGCCGTTGCCGCAGGCACGCTCACCGGTGCCCACACCGAGCCCCAACTGCGCGCCGCGGGCGCCACCCACGTCGTCGGGTCCGTCACCGACTTCGCCGATCTCCTCCTCGCCAACCGCTGAACCCTCGAAAGGCACCCAGTGAAAATGATCAAGCTCAGCAAGGCTCTGGCCGCGGTCTCGGTCATCGCCCTCGCACTGACCGCCTGTGGCGGCACGGGGTCGTCGGGTTCGGGCGACGGCGAGACCCTCACCGTCTACAGCGCCGACGGCCTGGCCACCTGGTATGACTCGCAGTTCAAGAAGTTCACTTCAACTACCGGCATCAACGTCAACATCGTTGAGGCCGGCTCCGGCGAGGTGGTGTCGCGCGTCGAGAAGGAGCAGTCCAACCCCCAGGCCGACCTGCTTGTCACCCTGCCGCCCTTCATTCAGAGGGCCAACGAATCCGGGCTTCTGCAGGCCAGCGGTGTCGACACCAAGGGGATTGCGGCCGACCAGATCGGCCCGGACGGCAACTACGTCCCGATCGTCGACAACGCGCTGAGCTTCATCGCCAACCCAAGCGCCAACCCGCAGCCCGCAACATGGGACGACCTGCTCAAGCCGGAGTTCAAGGGCAAGTTGCAGTACTCGACCCCCGGACAGGCCGGCGACGGCACGGCCGTGCTGGTCTTGCTGCAGCAGCTCATGGGAAGGCCTGCCGCACTGGACTATCTGGGCCGGCTGCAGACCAACAACGTCGGACCGTCCTCATCCACCGGCAAGCTGCAACCCAAGGTGAGCAACGGTGAGCTTCTGGTCGCCAACGGCGACGTGCAGATGAACCTGGGATCCATCAAGGACGACGGCTCCACGTTCAACATCTTCATCCCGGCCACGGCCGACGGTAAGCGAACCACGATCTCGCTGCCCTATGTGGCAGGGGTGACCAAGGGCGCACCGCACGCCGACGGGGCCAAGAAGCTGCTCGCCTTCCTGGTGTCGGAGGACGTGCAGAAGACCGTTGCCCCAGAGGCGCTCGGCATCCCGGTGCTCGAGTCGCTCCTGGCGGAGGCGCAGAAGGACGCCGGACCGAACACCCCGGCGGGGGTCATCAAGGATGTCGATGTCTGGGTGCCGGACTGGAACGCCGTGTTGGCTGACCTCGACGCCGACCTCGCCGCCTACCAGAAGGCCACCGGTAGCTGACGATGACCGAGATCGGGCTTGGCCGGGCCGATACGGCGAGCGCGCAGCGCGCGCAGCACCAGAACGCCGAAACGCAATCCCCGGCAATAACGTTCGATCGCGTCGGCGTGACATACGGCCGGGGCAAGAAGGCGACCAGTGCGTTGATCGACTTCGACCTGCGCGTCGCGGCCGGTGAGACGGTCGCGCTGTTGGGGCCAAGCGGGTCAGGTAAGTCGACCGCACTCAACGCGCTCGCCGGCTTCGTGCGCCCGACATCCGGTTCGGTCCGACTGTCCGGGCGTGACGTCACCAACCTGCCACCGGCCAGCCGCGGCATCGGCGTGGTGCTGCAGTCCTACGCGTTGTTCCCGCACATGCGGGTGGCCGATAACGTCGCGTTCGGGTTGAAAGCCCACCGCGTGCGCCGCGCGGAGGTGGCGGTGCGCGTTGCCGAGGCGCTGGACATGGTCGGCATGAGTTCCTACGGAAAACGGCTTCCGCGTGAGCTTTCCGGCGGTCAGCAACAGCGGGTCGCGATCGCCCGCGCGTTGGCGATCCGGCCCAGGGTGCTGCTTCTCGACGAACCGCTGGCGGCCCTCGACGCCCAGCTGCGGCAGTCGATGCTCGCCGAGCTGCAGCGGCTCAAGGAGGCGCTGCCCGACACCGCGATGCTGTACGTCACGCACGACCAGAGCGAGGCGCTCGCGTTGGCCGACCGGATCGTCGTGATGAACAACGCGCGTTTGATGGACGTCGACACCGCGGAGAACCTGTGGAAGCGGCCGCCAACGAGTTTCACGGCCGCCTTCCTCGGCGGTGCCAACCTGATTCCGTGCACGGTCGGCCGTGTCATCGGCACCTCGGCGCTGGTGACGTTCGCACACAAGACCGTCAACGCCGTGGCCCCCCAGCCCGCGGTCGGCCGCTTCGACTGGACGCCGGAGTCCAAGGCACTCTTGTGTATTCGTCCGCATGCGATCAGGGTCGTGTCGCTCGGCGACCGCGACGCGCTGCGGGCGACGGTCAATGCCGCGGTCTGGCGCGGCGCGACCACGCGTCTGGTGTTGTCGGTGAGCGGTCTCGCTGATCAGCTGATCGACGTCGACGTACCCGGCAACGTCGGCCCGGGCACCCAATTCGAACTCGGTAGTGAGGTCGGAGTGCGGTTCCCCGAGCCGGCAGGCGTCCTGGTGCAGGCCGCGTCATGACGACAACGCTGGAGCTGCCCGCGGCGACGGCGCCGCAGAACCCGCCCCCGCCACGGTCGTTCGCCGCGTGGTGGGTGGTGCCACCGTTGTTGATCGTGGTCGTAGCGGTGGTGTACCCGCTGATCCGGGTGAGCCTGGAATCGCTGTCACCCAGCAGCGCGGGTGGCGGGGCATCCACCTGGGCAGGCGTCCTGACCTCCGAGGTGTTCCGCGACGCCCTGTGGCGCACGGTCTCGATCGCGGCGGCATCGACACTGGGGTGCCTGATCCTGGGCACCTTCCTGGCGATCGTGCTGGCGTTCGTGCCCTTCCCCGGTTCGAATGTCATCGGCCGCCTGATCGATACCGTGCTGGCACTGCCGTCATTCCTCATCACGTTGGCCTTCACGTTTCTCTACGGAACCGCGGGTGCGGTCAACGCGGTGCTCACCGGACTCACCGGCGCGAGTTCACCGGTGCTGAACTTCCTCTACACGCCGGCCGGGGTCATCGCCGCCGAGATCACCTTCTTCACGCCGTTTGTGATCCGTCCCCTGCTGGCCTCGTTCTCGATGCTGCCGCGCGCCCAACTCGACGTGGCGGCCAGCCTCGGCGCCTCACCGTGGCGGGTACTGCGATCGGTGATCATGCCGGAGGCTTGGCCCGCACTGATGGCCGGTGGCAGCCTGGTTCTGTTGTTGACACTCAACGAGTTCGGCATCGTTCTGTTCACCGGAGCCAAGGGCGTGATCACGTTGCCGGTGCTGATCTACACCCGCGGAATCGTCACGTTCGACCTGCCTGGCGCCGCCGTGATCGCCACGGTGCAGATCGCACTGTCCCTGTCGCTCTACATCATCTACCGCGTCGTCTTCGCCCGCGTCATGACGGGCCGGGGCAACGACACGAGAGGGGACACGACACATGCTGCTGTGGACTCCGCGAAGTAGGGCCATCCTGATTGGCGTCTTCGCCGTCGTCGTCCTGGTGGTCTTCGTCGCTCCACTGGTCACCGTGGTGCTCGCCGGGCTGGCGGGATCGTGGACCGGCGCGCTGCCCTCGAATCTCGGATTCACACATGTCGGTGACGCGCTGTCGGGGGAGAACCTGGCCAGCCTCTCGGTGAGTCTGCAGACCGCCTTCGTCGCCGGCGGTGCCGCCCTGGTCCTGGGCACATGGGCGGCACTGGCAGCGCAGGAGGCGCCAATGTGGTTGCGCCGCGTCACCGACGCCGCGTTCCACCTCCCCATCGCGGTGCCGTCGGTGGCCATCGGCCTCGGTCTGCTCATTGCGTTCAACGAGCGGCCCCTGCTGCTCGGTGGTACGCGGTGGATCGTCATCCTGGCGCATGCGGTGCTGGTGTTGGCGTTCGCGTTCAGCGCGGTGTCCGCTGCGCTCGATCGGCTCGACCCGTCCTATCGGCAGGCCGCGGAGTCTCTTGGTGCCGGGCCACTCCGGGTGTTGGTGCGCGTCACCCTGCCGCTGCTGCTGCCCGCACTCGGGGCGGCCGCGGGTCTCGCCGTCGCACTGTCGATGGGAGAACTGGGCGCGACCGTGATGGTCTACCCGGCGACGTGGAAGACGTTGCCGGTCAGCATCTTCGCGTTGACGGACCGAGGCCAGGCCTTCCAGGCCGCGGCGTGCACGACGGTACTGCTGGTGGTCACGTTGCTCGCGCTGGTGCTCCTTGGTCGCATCCGGGGACGCGCCGCGCTGCGCTGAGTCACTACGGCACGGGCGCCGGAGCCGGCGCCGGCTCCGGTGGTGCAGGTGCGGGGAAGGGCAGTGTGATCGGCGCCAGCCCGGGAACCTGAACCACGTTGGGCGGGGGCACTTCCGGTGCGAGTTCGCCGGGGGCCGGGCCCGGCGGCGGACCCAGAGTGGGGCTCTGCGAGGTCGGTGGCGCTGTCGGCGGCTCCGTGGGTGTTGCCGTGGGTGGTGTTGTCGTGGGGGTCGCCGAGGTCGTAGGTGCGGGTGTCGTGGTCGTGGCCGAGGGCACCGGGACCAGCGGCTCCTGATACACCGGTGGCGGCTGCGTCGGAGCCGGTTCAGAGGTCGGAGCCGGTGCAGGGGTGGGTGAGGCCAACGGCGCTGGCGCGTGGATATCGCTCTGCTGGGGCGCCAGGCTGCCGACCAACGGCCGCCACGCCTCACCCGGCTGCGGGGTGACACTGCAGGCGACCTGTCGGCTTCCCGCGGCCCAACTGGCCCGCGAAATGGGGCTGAACTCGAGCGCCAGATGCGATTTCGCGAGCCCGCCCGGTGCCAGATAGGCGTCGGCCAGCCGGGTGCACTCCGCGCGCACGAAGGCGTCCTGGTCGATCTCCGTCGGCGTGCCGACCGGGAATCGCTCGGCCAGGCTCACCGTGCCCGTGACCTGGGCTCCGTGCGGCTGGGCACAGTCCACCGGTAGGTCGGTCGAGCGGTGAGCGGCCAAGTCGGCGCCGAGACAGGTACCCGCAGGCCACACCTTCGACTGGTCGAGATCGGCGACGGCCCCCTTGAACAGAACGGGTTTCCCGCCGACTCCGAGCAACTGCAGCCCGCACAACAGCCGACGGTCGGCCGGCTGCGCTCCCGCGTCGCCCGCCCACAGGACACTGATGGTGAATCTGCTGGCTGGGTCATACCGGGACCCCAGATACTCCTGCACGGCCTGCTGACACGGTTCGGCGAAGTTGTCCATCACCACCGACTTCGCCACCTCGAACACGTGGTCGCCGCTGCACTGCACAAAGGACGGTTTGTCGGGCTCATCCAGGGGCCAACTCAGGCATGCACCCCGTTCGGCGTTACTGAACACCGTGCTCGCGCGGCTGTCCTTGGCCAACGTCTCCCGCGGCGTCGGCGAGGACAGGGACAGATCGAGCACGGCCGCGATCAGCAGGCACACCAGCACCAGCCCCAGCGTGGCGCGCTTGTTCGCCTGGGCGCTTCGCTGCTCACCGTCCGAACCCAAACACTCCGAACGTTTACGCGCGATGGCTGCCAGTGCCGCGTCGAGGTCTGACTCCGCCACCGGCTACGCCCACACCACGAGTGCGCCCGACGGCTCGTCCGGACGGCAGGGGCGGTTGGAAGGCACGGCCTCAGAGCCTGGCACAGCTCGCCGCGGCGCGCTATCCGAGGACGCCGCATCGTTTGCAGGTTGGCGCGTATTCGTTACTTGAGCAGGGGGTCCCGGGGGAGACCCAGAATGCGTTCGGCGATGGTGTTGCGCGTGATCTCCGATGTGCCGCCCGCAATGGTCATGGCCCGGTTCCCGAGGTAACCCATGGTCAGGGACGGTGTCATCCCCACCACCGCAGCGACGCCCGCAAGGTCCATACCGAGTTCGGTCTGGCGCTGGCACTGCTCGGCGAGCAGCAGCTTGGTGACGTTGCCCTCCGGGCCGGGCTCGGCACCCGCGATGGCCCTGGTGACCCGCCGTAGATTGAGCAGTCGCAGGGTGTGGCCCTCCGCCAGTACCTCGCCCGCCCGGCGGACATGTGCGGCCGCGATCTCGGGGGCCACCGAGTCCAACAGCTTGATCAGGTCGTCGGCGTTGAATCCGGTGGGCGCCGACGAGCCGCCGCCGATCGAGATCCGCTCGTTACCCAGGGTGGCGCGGGCGACCAGCCAACCCCGGTTCACGTCACCCACCACATCACCGTCGGGTACGAACACGTCGTCGAGGAAGACCTCGTTGAAGTGTGCGTGACCCGTCATGCCGCGCAACGGGTTCACCGTCACACCCGGTGCGCTCATGTCGATGGCCATCATCGTGACGCCGGCGTGCTTGGACGCCTCGAAGTCGGTGCGAACCGTCGCCAGCCCCCACTGGCACTGCTGGGCCAGACTCGTCCACACCTTCTGGCCGGTGACGCGCCAGCCGCCCTCGACGCGCTTCGCCGCCGTGCGGACGGCCGCCGCGTCCGAGCCCGCACCGGGTTCGGAGAACAACTGGCACCACATGACCTTGCCGCGCAGCACCGGTTCGACCCAGCGTTCGCGCTGATCGTCGTTGCCTGCCTGCGCGATCGTCAGCGTCACCCAGCCCGTGATTCCCATATCAGCGCGCTCGATGTTGGCGAACTCCTCCTCGATCACCAGCTGTTCAAGGACATCGGCGGCGCGGCCCCATGGCTTCGGCCAGTGTGGGACCAGGTATCCGGAGTCCACCAGGTAGTCACGCCGCTGATCGGCGGGCAGTGCGCGCACCGCCGCGACGGCCTCGCGGGCGGCTGCGCGGTGAACCTCGGCCTCGACGGGCAGGGCGAACGAGGCGCCATGGGCCTGACCGCTGCGCTGCCCGGCGACGACGTCGAGGAGTGGGTCGGCGCCATCGCCGATGAGGGCGGCCAGTGTGCGGGCCCGGCGCAGATACATGTGCGCGTCGTGCTCCCAGGTGAAGCCGATACCGCCGTGCAGCTGAATGTTGTACTGCGCGTTGAATATCTGCGTTCGGATGGCGTGTGACGCGGCGACCGCGGCGGCGAACCAGGCGCCGTCGAGGTCCTTCGACCTCGCGGCGTCCCACGTCGCCGCGGTGGTCTGCTCGGCGTTGACGAGCATGTTGGCGGCGTGGTGCTTGACCGCCTGGAAGGTCCCGATGGTGCGGCCGAACTGCTCGCGGACCTTCGCGTACTCGACTGCCATCTCCAAGGTGGCCCAACTGATTCCGACCGCCTCGGCGGACGCCAGAATGCGGAACACGGTTCGTGCGTTGCGCGCGGCGCCCCGCAGAATCCGAGACGCGTCCACGGCGGCGCCGCGCAGCGCCACCGAACCGATGCTGCGCGTGGTGTCCAGCGGCGTCGACGCGGTGACCGTCACGCCGTCGGCATCGGCGTCCACGACCACGATGTCATCACCGGCGAGGATCGCCAGCAGTGCTGCATCCGGCGCGCCAAGCACGGCAGGACACTCGCCCGAGACCAGGAGGTCCGAGTCCACCACGACGGTCCCGGACAGGCCGAGCGCGCCCACGGTGGTGCCGGCGGCCAGGCCCGGAAGCAGTTCGGCGCGAAGCGGGTCGGACCCGCACCGGTCGATCACCACGGCCGCGGCCACCGATGGCAGGAACGGGCCAGGGGACAGTTCGCGGCCCTGGGCCTCCAGGACCACGGCCAGTTCCGCCAGGCTGAAGCCGGACCCGCCGACGTCCTCCGCGATCGCCAGGCCGTGCCAGCCGAGATCGGCAGCCGCCGACCAGAGGTTCGCCGGATGGCTCGGCCCGCCGTCGAGCGTGGCGCGGGCTGCGGCGCGGCTGGCCAGCCTGCTGAGCTGGCCAGACACGGATTCGGCGAGGTCGCGGTGCTCTTCGGTGATGGCTAGCGCTGAGGTGCTCACGGCTTGACCTAACCACCCGAAAGTGCCGACGGAGCATGTGATCCGGGTCACATTCGGGGCGGCCGCGGATTGCCGGTAGACAGCTTCTCGGAGTTGTCGTTTACCGACGAGTAGCCGGGGTACGCTCGCGCCATGACGGCACGACCGGACACCCGGTACCCCGGACCGAGTTGGACGACGCGCGCCCGCTGGCTGATGACCGCGGGCCCCTCCGACTATCTGTTGGCCATGAGTGTGGGTGCCGCGTCGCTGCCCGTGGTCGGTAAGCACCTCGAACCGCTCGGCGGCATGACGGCGATGAGCATCTGGGGCGTGCGGCACGTGCCGGACTTCGTTGCGGCCGCGGCGAAGTCGTGGCTCACGCCGGGTATCGGGGAGGTGCGCAAGCAGGAGCGCGATATGGCCAATTCGGTCGCGCAGACCGCGTTGCGCGGCGTCGTCTCCTCCGACTCGCTCGACGCGCAGTGGCCTGCCCCCGACAAGACGCCGCCGGTGTGGAAGGCCTTGGAGCACCGTCGCAACGTGTACCGGACCTCGGTGCGCTACGGCGACAGCCCGTCGCAGCTGCTGGACGTCTGGCGCAGCGAGGAGCTGCCCGCCCACCCCGCCCCCGTCATGCTGTTCGTTCCCGGCGGCGCCTGGGTGCACGGCAGCAGGATCCTGCAGGGTTATGCGCTGATGTCGCATCTCGCCGAGATGGGCTGGGTGTGTCTGTCCATCGACTACCGTGTCGCGCCGAACAACCCCTGGCCCCAACACATCACCGACGTCAAGACGGCCATCGCCTGGGCTCGCGCCAACGTCGACAAGTTCGGTGGTGACCGCGACTTCGTGACGATCGCCGGGACGTCGGCCGGTGGCCACCTGGCCGCGCTGGCCGGCCTGACGGCCAATGATCCCGAGATGCAGACTGAGCTGCCCGAGGGTTCGGACACGTCGGTGGACGCGGTGATCGGCATCTACGGTCGTTACGACTGGGAGGACCGCTCCACGGTCGAGCGGACCCGCTTCGTGGACTTCCTCGAGCGCGTCGTCGTCAAGCGCAAGATCGACAGGCATCCCGAGATCTTCCGGAAGGCCTCGCCCATCGCGCGGGTGCGCCCGGATGCCCCGCCGTTCCTCGTGGTGCACGGTTCAGGTGACACCGTCATCCCGGTGGAGCAGGCCCGCGACTTCGTCGAGAGGTTGCGCCGCGTGTCGCGTGCCGTCGTCAGCTACGTCGAACTGCCCGGCGCAGGACACGGCTTCGATATGACGGACGGCGCCCGCACGGGGCCGATGGCCACGGCAATCGGCTTGTTCCTCAACCAGGTTCACCGAAACCAGACTGTATTAGGATCCAAGAAGGTCATATAGCTCACGCATGGTCATGTCCCCTCGCGCAAGCTCTCGTAGGTGGAGGTAACGAGGTGAAAAGGCTCAGCGGTTGGGACGCGGTCCTGCTGTACTCCGAGACGCCGACCGTGCACATGCACACCCTCAAGCTCGCGGTGATCGACATCTCCGAGCTCAAGGGCAGGGCGTTCGGGATCGACGAGTTTCGCCAGGTAATCCACGGCAGGCTCTACAAACTCGACCCGTTCCGCTACGAACTGGTCGATATCCCGTTCAAGTTCCATCACCCGATGTGGCGCGAGAACTGCCCGGTTGACCTGGAGTACCACGTCCGGTCCTATCAGGTGGACAGCCCGGGTGGGCGGCGCGAACTCGACGACGCGGTGGGCAAGATCGCCAGCACGCAGCTCGACCGCAGTCGTCCGCTGTGGGAGATGTACCTCATCGAGGGACTGGCGGGCGGCCGCATTGCCGTCCTTGGCAAGATCCACCACGCACTGGCCGATGGGGTGGCGTCGGCCAACCTCCTGGCACGGGGCATGGACCTGCAATCTGGCCCGCAGTCCGATCGCGACTCGTATGCCACCGATCCGGCGCCCGGCGGCGGAGAGCTGGTCCGCACGGCGTTCGCCGACCACATGCGTCAGATCGGGCGGATTCCCGGGGTGATGCGCTACACGGCGCAGGGCATGGGCCGGGTGCGCAAGAGCACGCGCAAGTTGTCGCCCGAGCTGACCCGTCCCTTCACTCCGCCGCCCAACTTCATGAACCACATGGTCGACGGCACAAGGAAGTTCGCCACGGCGACGTTATCGCTGGCCGATGTCAAGGAGACCGCCAAGCACCTGGGCGTCACCATCAACGATATGGTCCTCGCGATCTCGGCGGGTGCGCTGCGCGAGCTGTCACTGAGCCACGACGGTCAGGCCGATCATCCGTTGTTGGCTTCCGTACCAGTGAGTTTCGACTTCTCCCGGGAGCGAATCTCGGGCAACCGCTTCACCGGCGTCATGATGGTGCTGCCCATCCACCTCGAGGATCCACTGGCTCGCGTGCAGGCCGTGCACGATGGCGCGGTGGACGCCAAGGAGGCCAACCACCTGATGGGGCCCGAACTGGTCAGCCGGTGGTCGGCGTACTTACCGCCCGCTCCCGCCGAGGCGTTGTTCCGCTGGCTGGCCAACAAGGACGGCCAGAACAAGGTGCTCAACCTGCCGATCTCGAACGTGCCGGGACCCCGGGAGCCCGGTCGCGTCGGTGGTGCACTGGTCACCGAGATCTATTCGGTGGGCCCGCTGACCACCGGTAGTGGTCTGAACATCACGGTGTGGAGCTACGTCGACCAGCTCAACGTCTCGGTTCTCTCCGATGGCGCCACGCTGTCGGATCCGCATGAACTCACCGATGCGATGATCGACGCCTTCATCGAAATCCGGCGCGCGGCAGGACTTTCCGAGGAGCTGACGGTCATCGAGTCCGCGATGGCCCAGGATCGGACCAGCTAGCCCTCAGTCGTCTCCGACGGTGGCGCGGGTGCGCGCTTGGCCTTCACCCAATCCAGGAAGTGGCCCACAGCGGTCGCGGTGAAGTGGCCGTGCGGTGAGCCGAAGAAGTCGAATGCGTGCTGGGCGTGCGGGATCTCGGCGTACACGACGACCTCGTCGGACTTCTCCTCGAGCGCCTTCGCGAACTCACGCCCCTCCCCGACGGGGATGATCGAGTCATCCTCACCGTGCAGGATGAAGAAGGGCGGGGCGTCCGGTCGGACCTTGGTGATGGGGGAGGCGTCGAGATAGACCTGTCGGTTGTCGGCGAGGCGCATCTTGACGATGAAGCGCTGCAGGATCGAGATGAACTCGGGGCGGCCGGAGCCCTCGCGGGAGAACCAGTCGTAGCGGCCGTAGATCGGCACCGCGGCCACAACAGAGGTGTCGGCGGACTCGAATCCGGGCTGCCACTGCGGCTCATTGGGCGTCAACGCCGCGAGCGCGGTGAGGTGGCCGCCTGCCGAGCCCCCGGTGATGGCCACGAAGTCGGGATCCCCGCCGTACTCGGCGATGTTCTCCTTGACCCACGCCAGCGCCCGCTTGACGTCGACGATGTGGGCGGGCCAGGTGTGGCGCGGGCTGATCCGGTACGCGATCGACACGCAGACCCAGCCCTCCTCGGCCATGTGGCTCAGCATGGGGTACGCCTGCGGGCGCCGCATGCCGATCATCCAGGCCCCACCGGGCACCTGCAGTAGCACCGGCGCCTTACCGTCCAGAGGCAGGTCGGCGCGGTGCCAGATATCGGCCACGTTCTGGCGATGCGGGCCGTAGCGGACGATGTCGGCCTTCTTGACGTACTGGCGGCGACTCCACGACGTGCGAAGGACACCGCCCGGCCGACGGCGACGCTCCCGTTCGGCGATGGCACCGTAGTTCTCGCCAAGCGCTTCGGCCAGGGGATCCTCGAAGTACCTCTGCGATTGCGCGCTGCGGCGGTAGACGTGTGCGAGCAGCCCCCAGGAGACCGCTGTCAGCGCCAGCGCGATCCGCCCGCGCGGTCCCTTGAAGTCGCCTCTGAGTCCACGTCGCACCGCGTCCAGCACGGACGCGCCCGCCACGACCGGGGCGGCCTCGCCAGTGGGCCAGCCCAAGAAGAACACCGGAATCGTGATGTAGCCCTCGCGGCCCAGCGGTCGCACCGCATTGGCGGCGTTGGCCAGCTCTGCCGTCGCCCGCAGCAGGGGATAGGTTCGCCTACGCCTCATCGCCGTCCGTCGAGAGGAGTTCTTGGAGGTCACGTCGAAGGATCTTGCCAGTGCTGCCGCGGGGCAGGACCTCGAGGACGGTGATCGACCGCGGCACCTTGTAGTTCGCGAGGTTCTCCCGGACGTGCGCCTTGAGCGCGTCGCCGGTCGTCGATGCGCCGTCGACAAGCACGACGAACGCCGCGAGACGCTGCCCGTACTGCTCGTCGTCGACGCCGAGCACGAAAGCCTCGGCGACGTCGGAGTGGCCGGCGAGCGTCTTCTCGACCTCGATGGGATAGACGTTCTCCCCACCGGAGACGATCATCTCGTCATCGCGGCCGACCACGAAGAGCCGGCCCACGGCATCGAGATAGCCGACATCGCCGCTGGACATGTAGTCCTGGTGGAAGTCCTTGGTGGCACCGTTCGTGTAGCCGTCGAACTGTGTCGAGTTGCGGACGTAGATCGTGCCGACCTCACCGGTCGGGACCTCGCGCAGATCGCCGTCGAGGATCTTGATGTCGGTGCCCTCGGCAGGCCTGCCCGCGGTGTCCGGATGGGCGCGCAGATCGGCCGGTGTCGCGGTGGCGATCATGCCGGCCTCGGTGGCGTTGTAGTTGTTGTAGATGACGTCGCCGAACTGGTCCATGAAGCTGGTGACCACGTCGGGCCGCATCCGCGAGCCCGATGCCGCGGCGAAGCGCAGGCTCCGTCCGCTGTAGCGGGCGCGCACGGCGGCAGGCAGATCCATGATGCGGTCGAACATGACCGGCACGACGCACAGCCCGGTGGCGCGGTGGGTGTCGACCAGAGCCAGGGTGGCCTCGGGGTCGAACTTGCGGCGCGTGACGATGGTGCACGCCATCGATGCGGCGAACGCCAACTGCGAGAAACCCCACGCGTGAAACATCGGTGCGACGATCACCGTGGTCTCCTCGGCGCGCCACGGGGTGCGGTCGAGGATGGCCTTGAGCGTCTCGGGCCCACCCCCGGAGTGGCTGGCGCCCTTGGGTGTTCCGGTGGTGCCCGACGTCAGCAGGATCGTGCGTGCCTTGGTCTTGGCCGGCTCGGGTTGTGCGCCGAGATGCGACCGGATCAGCCTCTCGACGGTGCGCGCGTGCTTCTCGGTGTCCGTCCAGGCGAGGATGCGCAGTGTGCCGGGCGCGTCGGCGAGGGCCCGGTCGACGGTGGGGGTGAACTCCTCGTCGTAGATGACGACGTCGGCACCCTCACGGGCTATGACCTCGGCCATCGCCGGACCGGCGAACGATGTGTTCAGCAGCAGGATGTCCGCGCCGATGCGGTTGGCGGCGATGAGGGAGTCCACGAAGCCGCGGTGATTGCGCGCCATGATGGCGACGGTCTTCACCTCGACGGGCAGCGTCTGCAGGGCCGCGGCCAACGCGTCAGCGCGCTCGTCCAGCTCGCGCCAGGTCAGCGTGCCGATCTCGTCGATGAGACCGGGGCGATCCGGACACCGCTGGGCGGCCGCCGCGAAACCCGATGTGATGCCCATCTTCTCGCGTGCCATCGCCGCCGCGATCCGGACGTACTTGTCGGGTCGCAGCGGGGCGATGACGCCGGCCCGCACCATTGTCGAGACCAATCCGAGGGGACCAGTGAGCCGCTCCATCAGCCGAGCACCGGCAGCTTGCGTTCCTTGGCGAGCTCGTCCATCGCGGTCTGCATGACGTGCCGGACGTGGGCGTCGACCTCGTCGACGTCGGGGTCCTCGCCGAAGGTGGCGACGATGTCGATGGCGGGCAGCACCTGCGTGACGATCTTGGTCGGCAGAGGCAGATTGACGGGCAGCACGGCGCTCAAGCCGAACGGGAACCCGAACGATATGGGCAGGATCTTCACGCGCAGCAGCTTGTCCAGGCGCAGCGCCTTGGCCATCCACTCACCGCGGGACAGGAAGAACTGCGCCTGCTGACCGCCTATCGACACCGAGGGCACGATCGGCACACCGGCATTGATCGCGGCGCGCACATAACCGGTGCGACCGCCGAAGTCGATCCTGTCCTCCGACAGGGTCGGCCGGTACACGTCGAAGTCGCCACCGGGGAACACGATGACGACGCCGCCCGACCGGAGCGCCTCGTCGGCGTTCTCGTGATTGGCACCGATGAATCCGGTCTTGCGGAAGAAGTCACCGGTGGGTCCGGTGAAGATGATGTCGTGGCTCAGCGTGAAGACGGGGCGGTCGTAGCCGAACCGCTCGTAGAAGCCCGTCGCGAACACCGGCACGTCCATCGCGAACAAACCACCCGAGTGATTGCCCACGACCAGCGCGCCGCCGGCCGGGAAGTCGTCCAGGCCCCGCACCTCGGCACGGTGGTACCCCTTGATCAGCGGGCGGAGCAGGCCCATGACGCGTTCGGTGAGCCCCGGGTCCCACTTCGTTATCTCGGACGACCCGATCTCTGACGGGCTGACGTCGTTCGCGTTCACGGGACCCCCTGGGCAAATTGGAACGTGTTCTAGTTTTAGGGTACCGGATCGCGGCCGAGGGGGAAATCCTCAGCAGCTACAGCGGGCACACCGCCTTGACCCAGCCGTCGATCCGGGCGTTGTACTCGCTGAAGTCGGGGTCGTCGAAGTGGACGCCGCCGGTACCGACGAAGTGCTCGAGCGCCTCGGCTACTGACGCGGGCGGTCCGAACCCCGCGATGATGTCGGCGGCCGCTCGCGCCTGGTCGGCGTTGGTGGCCACCGCGAGGTCGAGGTTGGCGCTGGTCACGTCAATACAGCCCTTGGAATCGAGCGGCGGCAGCGGGCCGAAGTCCGCGGAACCCTGCTCGGCGCTGCCGGGCTCGGCGGGCTCCTGGCCCGGTGTGGGCTGCGCCGCCGAGTCGCTGGTCTGTCCCGACGGGACGGTGCTCGCCGGTTCGTCGCTCGAACACCCCGCGGCCGTCAGCAGCAACGCTGTCGTGGCGACGAGAATCCACCTGGAAGACACCCGGATCGGCACTGATGTCCGACTAGATCGCGGCGATGAAGGTCGTGGTGTAGAACTCCTCGGGCGTTTGTGAGTGCGCAGCCGGCCGCGTCACTATCACCCATGCGCCGGTCGCGTCAGTTGCGACCGGGCCGACCAGGGACACGCCGCCGACGCCGGTGCCATCGGTCTGTAGGCCACCAGCGATCACGCCAGGGGCCCCCGGCGCACAGCCAATGGATGGCCGCGGTGTCTGAATCACCCGCACGTCGTAGTGGGTGTTGGGCACGGCGGTGTGGATCGTGACGTTGGCGGTGACGGTGCCCGCCGACGAGCTGACCTGCGCGAACGGGCGCGCATCGCCGGTCGCGGCGGGCCACTTCATCAAGGTGAAGTCGCACGCGCGCCACTTGCTGGTCATAGGCATCTGCGCGGCACCGGCCTGCTCGGGACTCGCGGAGGCGGTCGCGGGGGTGATGGCCATGAGCGACAGGGCCATGGCGACTATCGCCGTGTGCGTCAATTTGGTCATTTGACTCCATACTGCGCCTCTCGGACACCATGTGCAGTAGTCAGGGTCACATCGTGGGTGTGAAGTTGACCTGAACCAGAGTTGAGGCCGCACCATGGGGGGCATGACCGAAGCCGCCCCCGATCTCGACCCGGCCGCCTACCTCACCCGAATCGGCTATGACGGCCCGACGAGCCCGACCGAGGAGGCGCTGCACGCGCTGGTGGCCGCGCACGGCCGCACGATTCCCTTCGAGAACCTCGACCCAGTGCTCGGTGTGCCGGTCGACGAGCTGGGACCGGTGGTGCTCGAGGACAAGCTCGTGGCGCGCCGCCGGGGCGGCTACTGCTACGAACACAACGGGCTGTTCGGCTTCGTACTGGACGCGCTGGGGTTCGGTGTCGAACGCATCACCGGACGGGTGGTGTGGATGAGAGAACCCGGTGCGCCGCTCCCGGCGAAGACACACCAGGTGCTGTCGGTGACGGTGCCCGGAGACGATCAGCCCTTCCTCGTCGACGTCGGGTTCGGTGGACAGACCCTGTCGTCCCCGATCCGGTTGGTCGCGGGCCCAATACAGCAGACCCGGCACGAGCCCTACCGAATCGTCGAGGACGGTGCGCAGCTGATGCTGTGTGCACAGGTCCGCGAGACGTGGCAGTCGCTGTACGTGTTCACCACACAGCCGCGGCCGCGGATCGACCTGGAGGTCGGCAGCTGGTACGTCTCGACGCATCCGTCGTCAATCTTCGTCACCGGTCTCACTGCGGCGTTGGTGACCGACGAGGCGCGCTACAACCTGCGCGGCCGCAATCTGGCGATTCATCGCGCGAACGGCAGCGAGAAGATCCGGTTCGACACCGCGGCGCAGGTGCTGGACGTCCTCGCCGGCACGTTCGGCATCGATATCGACGATCTCGGCGGCCGCAGCGTCGTCGAGGCGCGGTTGACCCAGGTGCTCGACACCTGAGTCGCCCTGGCTATGGGCCGCCGACCACGAGATCCCACGGGTTCTCGGCGGCGAGCGCACGCCGTCCGAGCCGCCTGGCGTGGTGTCCTGCGCTGCCGAACTCATCGGACCAACTGCGCGCGCGCATGGTGGCCAGCCAGAGCTGATGCTCGATCGTCACACCGATCGCACCATGCAACTGGTGGGCGATGGTGGTGACCGGACCGACCGCCCGGCCGACGGCCACCTTGGCGACTGTGACCGCGAACTCGGCTTGATCACTGTCGAATCCGTGGTCGGCTGCTGCGGACACTGCCAGTGCGGTTGCCGCTCTTGCGCGTTCGACCTCACCCAGCATGCCGGCGAGGGAGTGCTGCACCGCCTGAAAGGCCTTGAGTGGGCGACCGAACTGGATGCGCTCACGCGTGTGCGCCGCCGTCAGCGCGGCTGCGGCGTCGAACGCACCGACGATCTGCACGCTGCGCGCCCACGCCCCGCGGCGCACGAGTTCGTCGTACACGCCCGTGGGCAGGCGCACCGTGTCCGCCACCGCGAGATCGAAATCGATTGTGCCGCGTGGCTCGCCGGCGAGGTTGTGTGAGGTGGTGGCCTCGGCGCCTGAGCACACCGTGACGTGGGTGGCATCGGAGGTGCCGACCGCGAGCAGCATCGCAGGCGAGTCCGGCCACGGAACGTCGACGGCCGTGCCGACCAGCCGTCCGTCGATCGCCTCACCGCGGGCGATCGCGACGGTCATGGGCCCGTCGGTGGGCACCGGGAGGCTGGCCTGGTCGGCCAACCATGCTGCGAGAAGGTCGGTTTCGGCGATTGGCACGGCGGCGGCATAGCGGGCCAGACTGCCGAGGACGGTGGCCACCTCGGTCGGTCCGGCACCCTGGGCGGTGGTCAGCCGGGTCAGGCCGGTCTCCTCCAGAGTGCGCCACAGGGCGGTGTCGAAGGCCACCGGCAACGTGTGCTGACCCACGCGCTCGTCGAACGAGCGGCGGCCGATATCGTCGACCAGTTGGCGGAGTTCGTCTGTCATGCCTGCTTCTGTCATGCCAGGGCCTTCGCGACGACACCGCGCAGAACCTCATTGGTACCGCCGCGCAGGGTGAAAAGTGGTGAGTGCACGCGCGCCGTGGCCAGCATCGCGCGCAGCGGTTCGGTATCGGGTCCGTCGAGGGCGTCGATGAGGTCGGCGGCAATCTCCACCGAGTCCTGCTCGAACCTGGTGCCCAGATCCTTCACCAGCGCGGCGCGCGCATTGGCGTCCTGCCCCTCGGTCAGCGCCCGCGCCACCGATATCGACAGTTGGCGCAACGAGATCATCCGCGCCACCAGGTCGCCGACCTCGGCGGCCGTGCGGTCGTCGACGTCGCGGCGGCCCAGCGCGTCGATGGTCGCGAAAAGCAGTGTGGCCGTTGACAGGAAACGCTCGGGGCCGCTGCGCTCGAAGCCGAGTTCGGAGGTCACCTGATGCCACCCGTCACCGACATCGCCGAGCAGGTCGCCATCGGACAGCGCGACGTCGTCGAAGCGCACCTCGTTGAAGTGGTGTTCGCCGTTCATGAGAATGATCGGCTCGATGGTGACGCCGGGTGCGTCGGTGGGCACGATGAACTGGCTGAAGCCGGCGTGCCTGTGCTCGGGGTCCAGCGGACTGCTCCTGGCCAGCACCACCACCTGGTGGGCCTCGTGGGCGCCGCTGGTCCACACCTTGGAGCCGTTGAGGACCCAGCCGTCATCCGAGCGGGTGGCCCGGGTGGCGACAGCGGCGAGATCGGAGCCCGCGCCGTACTCGCTCATACCGATCGCGGAGTACAACCGGCCCTCGGCGATGCGGGGTAGCAGCCTGCGCCGCTGCTCCTCGGAACCGTAGGTCAGCAGCGCGGGCGCGACCTGACGGTCGGCGATCCAGTGCGCCCCGACCGGCGCTCCGTGCGCGAGCATCTCCTCGGTCACCACATACCGGTGCAGATAACCCAACCCGCGTCCGCCGTACTCGACGGGAATGGTCAGACCGACGAAACCCGCCTTCGCCAACCGAATGCTGAAGTCGGCGTCCCACCGGGACAACCAGCAGTCGACGGCAGGCCGCCAGCCGTACCGGTCACGGTCCGCGGCGAGAAACGACCGGACCGCGGACCGTAGTTCAGCCAGGTCGTCATTGTTGGCGCACAGCGCGTCGAATTCGCTCACTGTGCGGCGAGTCTAGTGCGCAGCGTCGCAGGCAAGGCGGGAGAGCAGGAAACGTCATGTGCCTGCGGCGGCGATGCACCCATACTCGTTGACTGTGAGCGACCAACCGAACTCGCGCCGCGACCGCCTACGCGAACTGCTCGACGCGGTGGTCGACGGCGATAACTCCGATGTCGCCGACATGGCACGCAGCAGCTTCGCCTCGGAGTTCCACTTCTCCCGTCAGGTGCGTCGGTTGACGGGAGAGCCGCCAGCTGCGCTGCGTCGCCGCGTCATGCTCGAGCGCGCCGCGTGGCGTCTGCAGCGGGGGGAGGGTGTCGCGGCCGTCGCCGCCGACGAGGGGTGGTCGTCGGCCGAGGTGTTCTCCCGGGCGTTCCGGCGCTCCTACGGTGTCCCGCCGTCGCAGGCCGCCGACGTCGACTTCTGGCTGACCGCACCCAACGGGCTGCACTTTCACCCGCCCGAGTCGCTGTGGTTGCGCGGCGACCCGAACGACACGGCACCCGATGTCTCCCAGCTCATGGTCGCCCATGACCTGGCCGACACCGACCACCTCATCGCCCACGCGATGGAGCTGACCGAAGAGCAATGGACGGAACGGCTTTCACCCGGGCAGGTGGTACTGGAATGGGACGGTGAGGAGGAGTCCGTCGGCGCGGTACTCGGGGCGATCGTCTGGACCAAACAGGTGTGGCTGGCCAGCATCGAGGGCCGGGACCAGCCCACGCGTCTCCCACGCAGGTCGGCGGCTGACCTGGCCGACGACCACCGTGGCATCGCCGCCCGCTGGAGCGCGATGATCGCCGACCACGCACAACAGGGCCGTCTCGGCGACACCGTGATCGACGCGCTATGCGATCCGCCGGAGTCCTTCCAGCTCTACGGCATCGTCGCGCACGTCCTGACCTACTCCGCGCACCGGCGCGAACTCGTACGAGCGATGCTCGCCCGCCACGGCGTGCGCACCGGGCTCGGCGACCCACTGGACTGGATGAGAGGAAACTGACAATGGCCTGCATTTACTACACCGCGTCGAGCCTGGACGGCTTCATCGTCGACGAGAACGACAGCCTGGCCTGGCTGCTGACGCGCGATATCGACGTCGATGGCCCGTTCGGCTACGAGGCGTTCGCGAAATCCGTTGGCGCACTGGTGATGGGCTCCAGTACCTACGAGTGGGTCCGCGACAACCAGCCCGGTGACTGGATGTATGAACAGCCGTCGTGGGTGCTCACCAGCCGGCCGGGAATCATCGCCGACGGCCATCCGGTGCACACGTTCTCGGGTCAGATCACCGACCTGTACCCGGCGCTGGTGGAGGCGGCGGCCGACAGGGACGTCTGGCTGCTCGGTGGTGGGCACGTCGCCGCGCAGTTCGTCGCCGCTGGCCTGGTGGACGAGATCATCGTCTCCTACGCACCGTGTTCGCTGGGCGCGGGGGCTCGCGTGTTGCCCACACGATCGGAGTGGAAGCTCCTCGAGTCGGCCGTCAACGGCGACTTCGTCTGCGCACGCTGGGCGAAGGCCGCCTGACGCTCTGACTGAGCAGTGGGCCCGGCCCCGATAACTGGTTACCGACGGGTAATCGCGGCTAGGCTTGGTGCGCATTCGATCGTGAAAGGCGCGGGTCATGGGCCACTACAAGAGCAATGTGCGCGATCTGGAATTCAACCTCTTCGAAGTCCTGGATCTGGAGAAGGTGCTCGCCACCGGAGAGTTCGGCGATCTGGACCCCGCCACGGTGCGGGAGATGCTGGCTGAGGCTGCCCGACAGGCCGAGGGGCCGCTGGCCGAGGCGTTCGCCGAGTCCGACCGCCATCCACCGACATTCGATCCCGACACCCACACGGTGACGCTGCCCGAGCCGTTCAAGAAATCGGTGCGGACGTGGCAGCAGGGCGAGTGGTTCCGCATCGGACTGGTCGAGGAGGTCGGCGGGATGCCCGCGCCCTCGATGGTGACCTGGGCGATCAACGAGTTCGCGCTCGGCGCTCAGCCCGCCGCGTTCATCTACCTCGCCGGTCCGGTTCTCGCGAACATCCTCTACCACATCGGCAACGAGCAGCAGAAGCATTGGGCCGCAATGGCTATCGATCGCAACTGGGGCGCGACGATGGTGCTCACCGAACCCGACGCCGGCTCCGACGTCGGTGCCGGACGCACCAAGGCCGTCGAGCAGCCCGACGGGACGTGGCATCTGGACGGTGTGAAGCGCTTCATCACCTCGGGTGACTCCGACGACCTCTTCGAGAACATCATGCACATGGTGCTGGCGCGCCCCGAGGGCGCTGGTCCGGGCACCAAGGGGCTATCGCTGTTCCTGGTCCCCAAGTTTATGCCCGACCCGCAGACCGGTGAGCCGGGCGAACGCAACGGCGTCTACGTCACCAACCTCGAACACAAGATGGGGCTGAAGGTCTCGGCGACCTGCGAGCTGACGTTCGGCCAGCACGATCGGCCCGCCGTCGGCTGGCTGGTGGGCGATGTGCACAACGGCATCGCACAGATGTTCAAGATCATCGAGTACGCGCGAATGATGGTCGGCACCAAGGCCATATCGACGCTGTCGACGGGATACCTCAACGCTCTGGAGTACGCGAAGACCCGTATCCAGGGAGCCGATCTGACGCAGATGACCGACAAGTCGGCACCGCGGGTCAGCATCCTGCACCACCCCGACGTTCGGCGAGCGTTGATGACCCAGAAGGCCTACGCCGAGGGGCTGCGGTCGCTGTACCTGTACACCGCAGCACACCAGGACCCGTCGGCCGCGTTCGTCGTATCGGGGGCCGACGCCGCGCTCGCCGAGCGGGTCAACGATCTGCTGCTGCCGATCGTCAAGGGCGTGGGCTCCGAGCGCGCCTATCAGACGCTCACCGAGAGCCTGCAGACCTTCGGCGGGTCGGGCTTCCTGCAGGACTATCCGATCGAGCAGTACATCCGCGACGCGAAGATCGACTCGCTGTATGAGGGCACCACCGCCATCCAGGCGCAGGACTTCTTCTTCCGCAAGATCGCCCGCGATCAAGGCGTCGCGCTTGGCCACATCTCCGGGCAGATACAGGCCTTCCTGACCAGCGAGTCCGCTCGCGAGGAACTCGCCGACTGCCGGGTGCTGCTGGCCACGGCCCTGGCCGACGTGCAGGCCATGGTCGCCACGATGACCGGATTCCTGATCGCCTCGCAGGAGAGTTCCCGTGAGCTGTACCGGTTGGGGCTGGAGTCGGTGTCGTTCCTGTTCGCCGTCGGCGATCTGGTGATCAGCTGGCTGCTGCTGCGCGGCGCAGAGATCGCGCTCGGTTCACTCGACGGCGACGTCTCCGACCGCGACCGTGCCTACTACCAGGGCAAGGTCGGCGCGGCCCGGTTCTTCGCCAAGAACGTGCTCCCGCGACTGACCGCCGACCGGCGCAAGATCGACGATGTCGACCTGGCGGTCATGGAACTCGCCGAAGAGTCCTTCTAGACCCCAGAACGCCGCGAGACTGCGGCCAGATCGCGTTTCCAGTGGAATTCGTGATCTGACCGCAGTCTCGGCGACGTCGTGGTGGGTTACTACGCCGGGGTGTAGCCGAACGGCAGCAGGATGCTCTTCTGCTCGCAGTAGGACTCGATGCCCTCCCAGCCGTTCTCACGGCCGATGCCCGAGTTCTTGTAGCCACCGAACGGCGCGCCCGGGTCGAACGCGTACATGTTGACCGCGTAGGTGCCGGTACGAATCTTGGACGCGATCTTCATCGCCTTGTCGTTGTCGGTGGTGTAGACGCTGCCGGCCAGGCCGTAGACCGAGTCGTTGGCGATCCGGACCGCGTCGTCCTCGGTGTCGTAGGCGATCACCGCGAGGACGGGTCCGAAGATCTCCTCCTGCGCGATGACCATGGAGTTGTCGACGTCGGCGAACACCGTCGGCTGCACGAACCAGCCGTCGTCGAGCCCCTCGGGGCGGCCGCCGCCGGTGACGATGCGCGCACCCTCGTCGACGCCCTGCTTGATGTAACCCTCGACGCGCTCACGCTGCCGCTCGGAGATCAGCGGGCCGATCATCGCGCCCGCGTTGTCCGACCCACCGACCGGCATCGCGGCGACTGCGGCCGACAGCTTCTCCACGACCTCGTCGTAGCGCGACCGCGGCGCGAGGATGCGGGTCTGACCCACACAGGCCTGGCCGGTGTTCATCAGGCCGGAGAACACCAGCATCGGCAGCGTCGAGTCGAGATCGGCGTCCTCGAGGATGATGGCCGCCGACTTGCCGCCGAGCTCCAGCGTGCAGGCCTTGAGGTTCTCGGCCGCGATCTTGGCGATCTCCTTGCCGACCGCACTGCTGCCGGTGAACGTGTACTTGTCGAGCTCGGGGTTGGACGTCAGCGCGCGGCCGGTCTCCGGGCCGCCGGGCACGATCGACAACACGCCCTCGGGCAAGCCCGCCTCGGCGAACATCTCGGCCATGGCGAATACCGACAGCGGTGTCTCGGAGGCCGGCTTGAGCACGATGGTGCAGCCGGCCAGCAGTGCGGGGCCGAGCTTGTTGGCAGCCAGGAAGAACGGCACGTTCCATGCGGTGACCGCGCCGACGACACCGATCGGCTCGCGAACCACCATCGTCTGGCCGTAGACGCCGTCACGGAAGTCGCGCCAGGTGAACTTGTCGGCGGCACCCGCGTAGTGGACGAACGCCGACATCGCGGCGCCGTACTGCATCATGTCGACGATCGTCGGCGGCTGGCCGGTCTCGGCACCCAGGAGGAACTTCAGCTCATCGGCGCGCTCCTCCATGATCTTGACGGCGGCAGCGAGCACCGCGCCCCGCTCCTGCGGCGACATCTGCGGCCACGGGCCCTCGTCGAAGGCCTTGCGGGCGGCGGCGCAGGCGGCGTTCACGTCGGCCTCGGCGGCCAGCGGAACCTTGCCGACCAGCTCACCCGTCGCCGGGGAGTGCACCTCGATGACCTCGGTCGTCGACGGCTCGACCCACTTGCCGCCGATGAACAACTTGTCCCACTCGGTCTTGAACGCCGTGCTCTGTGTCATTTCGCTCCTCGCGGCCGCCATGTCATGAGCGTCACATTACCCATCGATCCGCGAAACGAGAACCTGTTCCATTCGAGGGTTCAGGAAGGTCGCAGCACAAGCACCAGATTGCTCACCGTGAACTCCCTCAACAGTGGCACGCGCACCGTCCACCACGCCCATCGCGGGTGGTAGCGGGGGAATGCGGCGACCAGCGCGCCCGTGCTCGCCGCCCACTCGAGACCGTCGGCGGCGGAGACGGCGAACAACGAGGAGCCGTAGTCGTTCTTGGGCCGGCGGCCGTGCCTGCGGGCATAGCGGTCGGCGGCGCGTGCCCCGCCCAGATAGTGCGTCAGGCCCATCTCGTGACCGCCGAACGGACCAAGCCACACCGTGTAGGACAGCACCACCAGGCCGCCGGGGCGCGTCACGCGCAGCATCTCGTTGCCCAGCAGCCAGGGTTCGCGCACGTGCTCGGCGACGTTCGATGACAGGCAGACCTCGACGCTGTCGTCGGCGAACGGCAGCGCCATGCCCGAGGCCCGCACGAACGTGCCAGCCCCGGGTTCGCCCGCAGGTCCGGCGTGCATCTCGGACGGGTCGGGCTCAACGCCGATGTAGTGCATCCCGGCGTCGGCGAACGCGTCGGCGAAGTAGCCGGGCCCGCCGCCGACGTCGAGCAGCGTCCGTCCCGCAGGCGTCGTGCCGCACAGCGCAGTCCACAACGACGCGACGAGCGCGACGGTGTCATCGGCCAGCGCGCCGTAGAACCGCGCCGGATCGCTCTGTTCGAACCTGAACTCGCTGAGCAGCCGTACCGAGCGCCGCAGCGTCGCCCAGCGGCCCGGAATTTTGCTGACGACCACGGGACCGAGCCTAGGTGGCGACTACTCTGGCTCTCGATGTCTCACCCATCAAGTCCCGGGTCGCTTCGCTCCTGCCCTCCGACCCGTGTCCGCTCCGCGCTGCTGTTGTGCTGGCGCGACACCGGACACCCGCAGGGCGGTGGCAGCGAGACCTACCTGCAGCGTGTTGGCGCCGCGCTGGCGGCTGACGGCGTGCGTGTCACGCTGCGCACCGCCCGCTACCCGGGGGCGCCCCGGAACGAGACGGTCGACGGCGTCGCGATCAACCGCGCGGGTGGCCCCTACTCGGTGTACGTCCTCGCGATGTTCGCGATGATCGGTGCACGGATCGGCGTCGGGCCGTTGCGTCGAGTGCGCCCGGACGTCGTGATCGACACCCAGAACGGCCTGCCGTTCCTGGCCCGCGTCGTGTTCGGGACCCGCGCCGTGGTGCTGGTGCACCACTGTCACCGTGAGCAGTGGCCGGTGGCGGGCCGCGTGCTGAGCCGGATCGGCTGGTTCGTGGAGTCGCGGCTGTCACCGCGCGCGCACCGCGGCAACCAGTACGTCACGGTGTCGTTGCCATCGGCGCGTGACCTCGCCGATCTCGGCGTCGATCCCGGACATGTCGCGGTCGTGCGCAACGGCGTCGACGAGGCCCCTGTGGAGACCTTGACCCCGCCCCGTTCTGACACACCGACAGTGGTGGTGCTGTCACGTCTGGTCCCGCACAAGCAGATCGAGGACGTGCTGGACGCCGTCGCGCGGCTGCTGCCGGTCATACCGGATCTGCGACTGGAGATCCTCGGTGGCGGCTGGTGGCACGACAGGCTCGTCGAGCATGCCGCGGGCCTCGGCATCGCAGACTCGGTGACATTCCACGGGCACGTTGATGAACACGCCAAACACCTGGTGCTGCAGCGCAGTTGGGTGCATCTGCTGCCATCGCGCAAGGAGGGCTGGGGCCTGGCCGTCATCGAGGCCGCCCAGCACGCGGTGCCGACCATCGGCTACCGGTCCTCTGGCGGGCTGACCGACTCCGTCGTCGACGGGGTCACCGGACTGCTCGTCGACGACCTCGACGATCTCGTGTCGGCGACCGAACGCCTGCTGCTCGACGGGGTGCTGCGCGCCGAGCTGGGTGCCAAGGCCCAGGTGCGCAGCGGCGAGTTCTCCTGGCGCCAAAGCGCTGACGCCATGCGCACTGTGCTGGACGCGACTGTCGACGGCCGCCGAATCGGCGGGCTCGTCTAGCTCGCCACTCGCCGGCGGCGCAGGGCAAGCACTGTCCCGACACCGCCGATGACGAGCGCGGCGAGCCAGCCCAGATGCGCGGCGATGAGAATGCCGCGGAGCTGCGAATCCGGGTGGTCGCCGCCGACTCGGTACAGCGTCAGATCGTCGTCGGCGTAGGCGACGGGCAGGTCCAGGTCGGGTCCCGGGGCCTTCGAAGCTGTTGACGCGCCGGATGTCTCAACCACCACCCAGCCCACCCCGGCCCGGGCCAGTTCGTCGGCGCCCGCCCCGGAGAGCACCAGCGCTTCGATATCGCGGGCCCGATTTCCCTCACCGGGCACCCGCTGACCGCCGATGAGTAGGTCGCCGGTGGTCAGCACGTCGGCCGACACCCACCGCGGCAGCGGGTCGAGCACGGGGGCGTCGCCGGCCCACGTGAACTTCCGCATGCTGTCGGGTGGCAGCACCGCGACCGGTCGCGGGTCGGCGTTGATCATCGCCGCGACCGTCGACCACCCCGCGGGATAGCGCACGGTCGTGACCTTCCCGCCCACTCCCCACGCCAGGTCGGGCAGCACCGCGATCAACGCCAGGCAGTACACCAGGCCCGTCGCCGCGGCGGGGATCCGCGGTCGCAGCGTGACGACAGCCGCGGCCGCCGCCACCGCGTAGCCCGGCACCGCGAGGGCCACCCACTTCTGCGTGTCGCGCAGCACGCCGAGTCCCGGCACGGCCTGCACCGTCGCCTGCAGAGCGGCCAGCCCCGGCCCCGTCGCCGCGAGAGCGGGTAGTGCCACGGCCACCGCGGACAGCACCAGCAGCGGTACCGCCTGCGGCATGCGCAGCACGGTCGGCAACCCCAGTGCGACGACTGCGAGGAGTGTAAGCGTCGCGATCACCGCGAAAAGCGTTGTCCGAGAGTCCGGTATGGCCTGGCTGTTCCACATGCCGCCCAGCCCGGCGAGGCTGCCGAGCGTGCCGAGGCCGGGCTCGGCACGTGCCGCGAATTCATGGATACCGACGGCCTGGCTCGACGACAGCGAGCCCGCACCCACCGACGCCACCAGCCAGGGCAGCGCGCCCAGGGTCGACGCGCCCAGCGACACCGCGGCGCACATCCACCTGCCCCGGCCGGCTCCCGGCGCCGCAACGCACACCAGCGCGACGATTCCCGCCAGCAGGAGGCCTGTGGGTGTCAGCCCAGCCAGCGCGGTCCAGAACAGCACCGGCCACACCGGTGTCGGCCCCGACGTGCCGTCCCCGGACCGCAGCCGGAGCATCGCCGCCGCCACCCACGGCAGGCAGCCGTAACCGACCAGCAGGCTCCAGTGGCCCTGCAGAAGACGTTCGGCGACGTAGGGGTTCCAGACCGCGAGGGTCGCGGCGACGAACTGGCCGGGCAGACCGGCATCGGGCACCACGACCGCCGCCAGGCGAGCCGCACCCCAGGCGGCCAGCCACAGACCGGCGATGAGAAGGGCCTTGACCACCACCCCGCCGTCGAGGATGTGGGAGGCCACGGCGATCGCGAAGTCTTGGGGCAGGGCACGCGGCGCGGCCCCCGACAGGCCAAGCGCCGCATCGGAGAGGTAGGACCGCGGCGTCGAGACGGCGTCGCGCAGCAGCAGATGGCCCGGCGCCAGCAGCGGCGCCGTCACCAGCAGTGAGAGCGCCAGCGAGTACGCAGGCACCGCCCATCGGTTGGGTGCGATCAGACCGGTCTGTCGGGCGGCAGTTCCGACGGCCGCTGCGTGGGCAGCTTCTCCGTCTTCGCCTCCGCAGCGGGCATCGGACCGGAGTCCTCGGTCGAGCGTCTACCGAAGAAGCCGTGGTCGGCGTCGTCGAGACCGGGGTCGATCAGCGCCGACTCGGCACGCAGGGTGAATGTCCCCAGCAGCGCACCGCCGACAAGCGTGAGGAGTCCCAGCGCGGTGAAGGTGATGGGCAGGATGCGACCCCACAGTGCGAGGGTGTCGCCCTCGTCACGGGCACTGGCCACCTGCGACTCGACGGTCTCATCGGTGGAGGTGATCTTGTAGTCGGCGAACGTGACCTCGGGCTTCAGGGCCTCGCGTGCGTAGTAGTGGAAGCCGTGCTCCTCGGACTTCACGATGGTGCCCGACACCGGGTCGACCCAGAAGCTGCGCTGCGCGGCGTAGTAGCGCGTCATCGTGATGGGATCCATCGGATCGTCAGCAGGCAGGCCCCACAGTTCGGCGCGCGCCGTGACCTGGGCGTCCTCGTCGTTCTCGTACAGGGAGGCGTACTTGATCGGCTCGACCAGCTTGCCCTCGTCGTCGTAGCCGACGTTCTGGGTGAACCGGTAGGTGGTCAGGCCGTTGACGTCCTCTTCACCCTCGTAGTTCGCGTCGTACGGCTTCTGTGCGATCGGGTCGAAGAACGGGTAGGTCTTCTTCTCGGTGTCGAATGGGAACCGGTAGGTCAGCCCCTCGTGCGGCAACGCGACGTTGGTCGGCGGGTTCTTGTCCTCGATGCTGCGCGGCTTCTGCACGGCGCCACCCGGGTTGGTGTCACTGGACACCGCCAGGGCGGTCTTGCGGTCGAGTGTGACGGTGTCGACCATCGCCAGCAGCAGACCGTTGTCCTGCTGCTTGTCGGCGCGGCGCAGAGTGTCGCCGACCTGGAGCGTGACGACGTCGGCGTTCGCCGGTGACTCCACGCTGATCTGCTGCTGCAGGACGATCGGGACGTCCTCGTCGACGACGAACTTCGGCTCAGTCAGCGAGGACGGCTTGAAGGCTGTGCCGGTCCCGTCACTGACCAACGTGGTGTCGATGTCGAGCGGGATCTTCGCGATCTTGCTCGTCGTGTACGTGGACAACAACAGTGCGGCGATGAGAAGGGCGGCGCCCAATCCCATGAGCCCGCACGCTGCGATACGCAGCGCCACAGCGCGGTTCAAACCGTGCTCCTTCTCCTTCGGGCGTCCACTCTCACTTGATGACCTCAAGAAAGACCCGTTTGACCCTAACAGCCCGGGCTAAGGCAGATCCTTACTACAAGTGCTTCGGGCACACTGGGCGCCGTGGCGAGTACCGATCCGGACGGGACAACCAGCGGCGCGCGTGGCTTCCTGCCCGCCGTCGAGGGTATGCGGGCGTGCGCCGCCATCGGTGTCGTCGTCACCCACGTGGCGTTTCAGACCGGGCACACCACGGGGTTCACGGGGCGAGTGCTGGGCCGATTCGACCTGGCGGTGGCCGTCTTCTTCGCGCTGTCGGGCTTCCTGCTGTGGCGCGGTCACGCCGCCGCGGCGCGCGGTCTGCGGCAGGTCCCCCCGACGGGGCACTACCTGCGGTCGCGCATCGTCCGCATCATGCCGGGTTACCTGGTGGCCGTCGTGGTGATCCTCACACTCATGCCCGACGTGACGGCGAACCTCACGGTGTGGCTGGCCAATCTGACGCTCACCCAGATCTACGTCCCGCTGACGCTGACGGCTGGCTTGACCCAGATGTGGAGCCTCTCAGTCGAGGTGAGCTTCTATCTCGCGCTGCCACTGCTCGCGCTGCTGGCCCGCAGGCTGCCGGTGCCCGCCCGTCTGCCCGCGCTGGTCGTGCTGGCCGCCGCGAGCCTGGCATGGGGGCTCATCCCGTTCGACGCACCGTTCGGGGTCAACCCGATGAACTGGCCGCCCGCCTTCTTCTCCTGGTTCGCCGCAGGGATGGTGATCGCCGAGCTGAGCGTCAGCCCGGTCGGCTGGATGCACCGGTTGGCGCGGCGCCGAATCCTGATGGCGGGCCTGGGCCTGGCGGCGTTCGCGGTCGCGGCCTCCCCGATCGCAGGCCCGGAGGGGCTGACGCCGGGCACCGTCGGCCAGTTCGTGGTCAAAACGGCGATGGGCGCGGTGGTCGCCGCCACGCTGTTGGCGCCGCTGGTGCTGGATGCTCCCGGCACTCCGCACCGATTCCTGGGCAGCGCGGGCATGGTGACGCTGGGGCGCTGGTCCTACGGGCTGTTCGTGTGGCACCTGGCCGCGCTGGCGATGGTGTTCCCGGTGATCGGTGAGTTCGCCTTCAGCGGCCACATGCCGGTGGTGTTGGCGCTGACGCTGGTGTTCGGCTTCGCGATCGCCGCGGTGAGCTACGCGCTTGTCGAGTCGCCGTGTCGAGAGGCGTTGCGGCGCTGGGAGAGGCGGCGCCGTCCCTCACCGCTGGACAGCTCGGTCACCGATGAGGTGGAGCCTGCCGTCGCGAGATAGCGTCGAGATTGAACTCACACAAGACCTCACTCGCACTTTCGTTGCGTGAGTGCAGTCTCGTGAGTGGGGCCAGCCGGAGCCTGCCGTCGCGCGTCAGTAACCGCCCTGCGCGGCGAAGATCCGCCGGGGATTGTCGACCAGCATTGTCGTCAACTGTTCATCGGTGACACCGCGCGCCCGCAGCGCCGGGATGACGTCGTTGTGGATGTGCAGGTAGTGCCAGTTCGGCAGCGCGATCGGCAGCGTCTCCTCGGGCAGCGCGTCGAAGTAGCAGGACGCGTCGTGCGATAGCACCATCCTGTCGGCGTGGCCACGCTCGCACATGGTCGCGACGGTCGCGACGCGGTCCGCGGTGGACAGGTAGGCATCGACACCGAACCGGTCCATCCCGATATAGGACCCATTCGCTATGAGTTCCTCGAGGTAGGCGATATCGGTGGTGTCCCCGGAGTGCCCGATCACCACGCGGGCGAGGTCGACGCCCTCCTCGGCGAAGATGGCCTGCTGTTGCAGGCCGCGTCGGCTCGCCGCGTGCGTGTGGGTGGAGATGGGCACGCCGGTCTGCCGATGCGCCTGCGCGACCGCGCGCAGCACGCGCTCGACACCCGGTGTGACACCCGGTTCATCGGTGGCGCACTTCAGGATTGCGGCCTTGACACCGGTGTCGGCGATACCGTGCTCGATATCGCGGACGAACATCTCGGTCATGATCTCGGGGCCACCCAGCGCCGCCCCTGGGCCCAGATAGTGGAAGTACATCGGCACGTCGTTGTAGGTGTAGAGGCCGGTGGCCACCACGATGTTCAACTCGGTCGCCGCGGCGATCCGCGCGATCCTCGGAATGTAGCGGCCCAGGCCGAGCACGGTGAGATCGACGATGGTGTCGACGCCACGGGACTTGAGCTCGTTGAGACGCATGATCGCGTCGGCCTCACGCCTGGTGCCGTCACCCCAGGCCTCGGGATAGTTCTCCATGATCTCGGTGGTCATGATGAAGACGTGCTCGTGCATGAGCGTCACGCCGAGCTTCGAGGCGTCAATCGCGCCCCGAGCCGTGTTCACCGTCAACCCGCTCATCCGATGCTCCCATCGCTGATCCTCGCGATGCTACGGGTGGATTCGCCTGTCGGAGGCTGGTTTTGATCGATGCTCAGGTCAGCCCATGGAGTCCGCGATGAGAACGTGGCCCGCATACCCCCGTTCGTGGGCCATGCGCCGATAGCGGTTCGCCAATCGCCGGTAGCCGGTGTCGTCACCCTCGGCGCGGGTCACCAGCGCGCGCAGCCGCACCAACGGCAGTTCGTGGAAGCCGACGGTGGACGGCCCCGTGAAATCCGCCAGTCGATCCACCGCCGACCTGGCCCGTGTCACGTCCCCGGCCGCTGCGCGGCCAAGCAGCGCGGTGACGAGCACCGTCGTGGCGTGACCCAGATACAGCGGCATACCGGCCTCGGTCAGCGTCAGCGCGACCTGGGTTGCCGTCTCGATCGCATGGTCGAGGTCACCGGACCGGGCGCACTGGGCGGCCTCCTCGATCTCGATCAGTCGTACCTCGTTGGCCGAGTACCGGTCGGCGTCGGCCAGCGCGCGAGCCGCGGCGAGCAGTTCGAAACCGTGCGCACGGTCAGCGTCGTCACCGGAGTGCACCAGCACCAGGCCACGAGCGACCTGCGCGAGGCCGAGCGCCATGTCCTCGCTGAACGCCAGCGCAATCTCGAGCGCCTCCGCGGTCTCGCATCGTGCGGTGTCGTCGACGACAAGTGCGCCGACCGAGATGCCCACCGAGTACTTGAACATCACCGTCGAGACGTACGTGGTCGGATCGGCCGCGCGCGCAAGGCGATTCGCGTCGTCGAAGTCCTGTAACCAGCCATCGCGACCAAGACCGCACTTCGCGGCGGCCCGCATCGCGGTCGCGAAGGCCAACGGCGATCCGGTGAGGAAGTTGCCCCTGATCGGATCCTCCGCCGCCAGGTCGATCACCCGCTGTGCCAGCCGCAGCGCCTCCGCCGTGTCACCAGTCAAGTGGTTGGCGTAGATGGCGGCGAAGAGCAGCCCCGTCGTCACGCTGGGGTCGCCAATCGACTCGACGAGGGCTTCGTACTGCGGGGCGAGTGCGGCGGACTCCCTTGCTCGGGAGTGCACCGAGAGCGCGGACATGTGGCCCGCCATGCCCATCGCCAGGGGAATCGGTGCGTCGGCATCGCGGCACAGCCGATCCAACTCCTCGAAACCCGCATCGGCGACGCTCCCGCCAGCACGCCACGAGCTGCCACACAGCAGCGATCGGGGCGTGATGCGCATCAGGTCCCGGTAGGGTTCGCCGGCTGGCATCCGATCGGCGACGGCACGGGCCTGCTGCCAGCTGGTGCGCGCGGCGCCGATGTCTCGATTGGTGAACCACGCGCCCGCGCGCAAGTGCCACATGAACGCGTCGAGCAGGTCGCCAGCCGACTCCAGGTGTGTCGCGATCAGTGCCGCGTTGTGGTCGGGATCCGGCCCGCTGCGCGTCTCGATGGTCGCCGCGAGTCGCCGGTGCACCGAGGCGCGCACGGAACGCAGCTGCGTCTCGCTCGCGACGGCGCGAATCAGCGGGTGGCCGAACGCGTATTCCGCCGCCGGCGTGGTGGCGGTGGGCTGGATCAGTTCGGCCGCGACGAGTTTGTCGAGCCCGGCTTGGATGCTGCTCTCGGTGGTCGTCAGGGTGTCGGCCAGCAGGTCGGCGGTGAACTCTGAGCCCGCCAGCGCCGCCGCGTTGAGCAGCCGCTTGGCGTCGGGGTCGAGGCGGTCGATGCGGGCGGCGATCGCGACCTGAAGGGTTGCGGGGACGGTGATGTCGGTCGGATCGCCGCGCAGGACATAGGCACCCGGAGCGCCGGCGAGAACGTCGCGAGCCGCGAGATCCCGGACGATCTCGTGCACGAAGAACGGGTTGCCCGCCGCGCGGGAGACCACCTGCCGGGTCAGCCCGCTCAGCGAGGGATCCGAACCCATGAGTTCCTCGGCGAGTGTCAGCGACTGTGCGCGGTCCAGCGGCGCGAGCGGAAATAACTGCAGCGCAGGCGTGTTCAGGAGTTCTCCGCGGTACTCCGGGCGATAGGTCACCAGAACCATCGCCGAGGCCTCCGGCACCAGGGCACACACTTCGACCAACAGGGCCTCACTGACGGCGTCGATCCAGTGCGCGTCCTCGATGACGAACACCGTCGGCGCGCCGGCATGGATCAGCTCCGCCGCCAGCATCTGAGCCAGACGCCGACGCCTGGCATCGGCCGAAAGGGTCGGATTGGTAGGACCGGTCCGGACGCCGAACAGCTCCTCGAGTAGCTCAACGTCTCCCGGTTCTGCGGCGTGCGGCCGCTGCCCGTTCCCGGCGGCGAGCGCATTGCGCAGCAGACGTGCCACGACATAGAACGGGACCTCACTGGCATGTGACTCGCAGAACGTCGTGGCCGTCCGGATGCCACGCCGTAGTGCCGCGGACGTGACCTCCGATGCGATGCGGCTCTTTCCCATACCCGCAGGACCGGCGATACCGACGACGCAACCCGACCCCGCCGCGGCACCGTCGAGAAGCGTCTCCAGCGCATCGGCCTCGCGTTGACGTCCGATGAGCGTGGAGGGCCGACGATCGGACGGTTCGTGCCTGACACCGACGGCCAGTAACCGCCTGGCCAGCACCGGCTCCTGCCGGCCCTTGATCGTGACCAGCTCGGGTTCGCCGAGGTCGGCGATGCGTTCGACCAACCGGGCCGTCGACTCGCTGATCATCACGGCACCCGGCTGCGCCGCCGACTCCATCCGCTGTGCCATCCCGACATGCACCCCGACCGCGGTGTAACTGGTTGGGCCGGAGCCGATCTGGCCGGTTATGACGTCACCAGAGTTGAGCCCGACCCTCAGGTCATAGCCGACACCGTCACGGCGCAGGACGCCCTCGGACAGCCGCCGGGCCTCCCGCTGAACCTCCAATGCGGCCAGACAGGCCCGAACCGCGTGATCCTCCATCGCGATCGGCGCACCGAAGAGCGCCATGATGCCATCGCCGGTGAACTTGTCGACGGTGCCGCCGAGCCGCTCGACCACCGCACCGCAGTGACTGAACAACTCGCTCATCACGTCGCGGAGCGCCTCGGCGTCGAGCGTCACGGCGAGGTCCATTGACCGCACGACGTCGGCGAACAGGACGGTGACCTGTTTGTGTTCCGTTGGGGCGGCCAGGCGCGAGATGGGCGCCCCGCACGCGTCGCAGAATCGAGCGCCGGGCCGAGGCTCGGTTCCACATGTTGCACACGAAGTCTGCTCCGGCGCCATCCGATGTCCTGCTGTACGCGACCAGCGGTTCAAGACTAACGTGCTGAGACCAACCGAGCGGAAATCCGATACGGGTGCCCCGCGAGGAGCATCATGTGCCCTGTACAGGCCAGATCGGGCCTGACACCGTCGTGGGGAGCGGTGTGATGGCGACGTTTTTGGCCTACACGTCACCGGCACTGGGAAACCTGCTGCCGATGTCCGCGCTCCTGGCCGAGCTGGCACGTCGAGGCCACCGCGTCGAGGTGCGAACGGCGGCGAGCGGGGTGCCCGTCGTCCGTCGCGCCGGCATGGCCGCGGCACCGGTGGACGCCCGCATCGAGGCAGTCGAGATGACCGACTGGACCCAGTCCTCGGGGCGCGCGGCACTGCGGGTTGCGCTCGAGGTGTTTGGTCGCCGGGCGCCGCTCGAGGTCGACGATCTACGCGCCGCGATCGGCGACACCGATCCCGACGCGCTCGTCATCGACTGCAACTGTTGGGGGGCCGCGGCGGCTGCCGAGGCGTCCGGCCTGCCATGGCTGACCTTCTGGCCGTACTTTCCGCTCCCGCGCTCACCCGGCATCCCTCCGTTCGGGCCGGGCTTGCGGCCGTGGCCGGGCTGGCCGGGGAGGCTTCGCGACCGACTGCTCGATCCCGTGGTCGGTCGGCCGGTGTCGAAGGCGATGCTGCCGGCCGTCAGAGCGCTCCGGTCGGCGCTGTCGCTACCGGCGGTCGGAACCACTGACGATCTGTTCCGCCGAGCGCCGCTGGCTCTGGTCGCCAGCGCGCCGCCGTTCGACTACCCGAGATCGGACGACGGTGGACGGTTGTACATGATCGGGCCGTGCGAACTCAACGATCCCGGGCCGCCACCGGGCTGGCTGCGCGCGATCGAGCGTCCGGTGGTGCTGGTGACGACATCGTCAGAGCGACAGGGTGACTCGGCGCTCGGGCTCGCGGCGATCGAGGCCATGGCCGATGAGCCAGTGCACGTTGTCGCGACGTTCCCGTGCGGTGTGCCGGATTCCCTCACGTTGCCGGCGAACGCCACTGCTGTCGAGTTCGTCTCGCACGCAGCGGTGTTGGAGCACGCCGTCTGCGCAGTCACGCACGGCGGGATGGGCGCCACTCAGAAGGCGCTGGCGCGCGGCGTACCCGTCTGTGTCGTTCCCTTTGGCCGGGACCAGTTCGAAGTCGCCCGCCATGTCGAGGTGGCGCGGTGCGGCACCCGACTTCCGGCGCGCAGGCTCGCACCTTCGCGGCTGAGGGCCAGTATCGTGCGGGCGCGGTCACTGACCAGCGGTGCGCGACGGGTCGCCAACGGGTTCCGTGCCGCCGGTGGTGTCTGCCGAGGAGCCGACATCATCGAAAGTCGTTTCCTCGGCCGGTAGTTCATCGTTCCTGTGCAGCGGGATGGTCGAGGCCGCGAGTGTGCTGACACTGATCAGGGCCAGCAACTGCACGCCCCACCAGTGTCCGATGTAGCCGTCGACGGAGCGCCACGGGTCCTGGCTCAGCACCGCACCCGCCAGCGTCAGACCACCCGCCGTGACGAAAACCGTCGCCCGGTCCAGGGCTGCCCACCCGCGCAGCGCGTACCGGGCGCCAACGCATGCGGCGGCCACCACCAGGCCTGCGGCCCCGGCGATCACGAACCCGACGCCGAGCACCGCCGCGCCTGCGACCAGCGCCGTCGGGTGCCACGTCTGCGCGGCGGGCTCGGGTTCCCCGCGTCGGCGTGCCGGCAGCAATGCCAACAACAGCAGGACCGGCAACAGCGCGAGCCCGCCGAACAGTCCGGCGCGGTAGAGCGCGTTCGACGCGAACTCGAGCGTCACCGCGCCCGAGGTCCCCGCGGGCAGCACCCAGCCCTGCTGCCAACCGTTCACGGTCACCGGGGACAGGGCGCTACCGTCGGGGCCCCGCGCGATCCATCCCGGGTTGACGCTCTCGGGCACCACCAGCACGCGTTCGGAGTCGGCTGCGGTGACGTTGAGTTCGCGGCGGTCGTTGCTCCAGCGCGTCACATCAGCAGGTGTCGTCGGCGCAGTGGTCACGTCCGCGGCCAGGGGTGTTGCGAGTTGGACGCCGTCGACGAAGAAGGCCGGGCCAGGGCTGACCAGCAGTTCCTGTTGTCCCGCGGGCAGTTCGATGGGTCCCGACAGGCACGGCTTCGCAGCGATCGGGCGCCCGTCGAGGAGATCACCGACGCGTGTCTCAACCGAGGTCTGAAGGAACTGTCCGGCCATGCCGATGATGGGTCCCTTGCCGCACGGCAGGCTGATCACGCGTCCGCGGTTGCGCGCGGCATCGGCCGCGGCGACCGGTGCACCGCGACCGTCGAGGACGGCGACCTCGGCGAGGCCCGGCGGCTTCACCTGATCGAATCCGAGTGCGGTGCGGTCGATGACGTCGTCCCAGCCGAGGATCGACAGTTTCACCACGTCGGTTCGTCGCGGGTGCAGCTGCACCGTCTGGGTGCCGCCGCGGGGATCGAGCGTGCGCACCTGCGGGCCGTCCCCGAGATCGACGGCCACCAGCGTTGGATGCGCGGGCAGGGGAGTGGCGCTCGGGGTCAGGCGCAGCGCCGTGACATCGGTCGGCTTCGGCAGGCGCAGTTCGAGATTGGCGCCGTTGCGGTTCTGCACCGTGTGCTGCGGCGCCGTCCAGGCGGTACGCGGGTCACCATCGGTGGCGGCATACGCCGAGCCGAGCACGTCGATCGGGTCGGCGTCACCCACCGCGCGGGTCGTGCCCGGCTCACGGATCAGATCGGCGAGGTTGGGGCTCTGTCGCGCGCGCACCCACACCGTCGGTGTCACCGACGTCGGCTCGGGCACCGTCAGTGTCCGGCTCATGTTCACCGGCTCCTCCGGTGACAGCGCCATGGACGCCGCGCACAGCACGCCGACGGGTCCGTCGGCGCAGCCGGGGCGGCCGAGCAGCTCTGAGCCCAGATCCCATTGGGCCACTTTGGATCCCGCTGGCGGGCCGGGCACCTCGACGGTGTGGCGCAGGTTCACCGGCTGCGCGTAGCCCGACGCGTCGTATTGGGTGACCGTGAAGTCGGTGATGCCGAACTGAACGCCCGGGGAGCCGTCATCGGTGCCGACAGCGGTGAAACGCACCCATGGCGTCTCGCCGTACGGCAGGGCTGCGGCCAGCGGCTTACCCGGCTCCTCGAAGCGCAGCGTGCTCGTGCCGTTGGCCGTCGACACCTCGATGCGGCGGACCTGTGCTCCCACGGCGGTGGCGCTGGGCGTGATGGTGACCGTCGCGTTGGCGATGGGGCGGTCGAAGTCGACCTGGAGCCACTGCCCCAGAGCCGACTGCAGTGAGTTCGACACCCAGCTCGTCGAGGTGTCGCCGTCGATGGCCGCGGCGGGCCCCGTCGCGGGCGCCACGTTGGGCAGCGCCGTCGAGTCCGCCGCCGAACTCGACACCGTGATCCGCCCACCGGGCCACTTCGCGTACACCTCGTCGGCGCCGGGTGCGGGATAGTCCCGGACGCGGTTGAAGGTGCGGCGGGCGTCATCGGGCGTGCGGATTGCCGACGAGTGGTCATCGACGCGGCCGTAGTCGGTCTCCCGCGCGGCCGGGGTGTCGGTGACCGTGACCAGCGGAACGGGCAGCCCGGCACGCTCGGCGTCCGACGTCAGCAGCATGGGCCCCAGCGGTGGCTGGCCGAGTAGACGCCGTCGTTCGTCGAGGCGCAGCAACGCCTCGGGGGCGCCGTCGACGCGGGCCATCGCACCGACGTCGGCGAGGTAGGGCCGCACGGGCACCGATCCGGTCACGCGGTAGATCTCCACCGCGGGGTAGCTCGGCCGCAGACCGCTGTCGGTGATGAACCCGTCCAGTGTTCCCGGACCGACGGGGTCGCCGAACTCGGCGACTCGCTCCAGACCCGGCGATCCGTCGATGGCGCGGTGCACCAGCAGCGGCCGCGCCGAGCGTGATGTGTCGGGATCGAGATCGTTGCGCAGGACCACGTACGAAATGCCTTGACGTGCCAGCGTTTCGGCCAGTCCGTCGGATGGGCGCCCCGCGGCGAACAGTCGCTGGACCGAGTCCAGCGCACGGATCGTCTGCGGCGGGGTCAAGGGGATGGAGTCGCGCACACCCCACGGACTGGAGCCCAGGACCTGCAGGGGCTCGTCACGGCTGTTGCCCCACACCTGGGTGGCGAATGGCGCACCCGGCACCACGAGCACCCGGCCGGGATCGGGGAAGTTGTTGTCGTCCAGCCACGCCGCTGCGGCATGCCAGTGGTCGGGGATCTCCGTGAACCCGCCGGGCGGGGTGAGGCGGCCCGTCCAGGCCAGCGATGTGCCCGCCGTCAGGGCGACAAGAACGACGACGCCGACGGCCACCCGCTTGTCCCGCTCGGGGTGGGTGAACGCGGGCAACCACACGCTGGCAGGGCTGCTTCCCGGCAGCGGGATTCGGCCAAGGAGATGCGCGAGACCAAGCGCTATCGGCAGCCGTAGCAGCGGTTCCAGCTTGGCGACATTGCGCAGCGGCGTCCCGGAGCCGTCGAGGAACGCCTGCACCTGGGCGGCGATCGGTGAGCCCAACTGGCCGGAGTAACCCGCCGCCAGCACGACCAGTCCGACGAACAGGATCGCGATGAGCCTGCCCCGCGCGGGCATGGACCGCATCGCCAGTCCGGCCAGGCCCGCGGCCGCCACCAACGTGGTCGCGAGCACCGCGACGGATCCCGTCACCAGCGAGGCGCCTGCGGTGGCGCTGGGCGCGACGAAGGGCGTCCAGCTGAAGGTGCCGCGCAGCATCTCGGTCAACGACAGCCACTGGGTGGTGACACCGGAGGATTCGATGAAGTCGAGGAACGGCGGGCTGATCCGGCCGAGCATGAACAGGGCGATGACCCACCACGTCACGGCGAGCGCGGTGCACAGCGCCCACCACGCGGTGAAGCGCCACCACAGCCGGTTCGGGCGATGCGCGGCCCACCAGATCACCGCGGCCAGGCACCCGGTCAGGGTGGCGACTGCATTGACCGCGCCCATGAGAGCGACCGCGACGGCGGATCGGGCCGCGAGTACCCGGACGTCCCCCGAACCGCGCAGGGCCAGGATCACAGGAAGCAGCACCCACGGGGCGAGCATCATCGGCAGTGCCTCCGATGAGATCGCCCCGAGCGTCGTCAGCACTCGGGGAGACAGGGTGAACGCGACGGCCGCGATGACCCGTGAACTCGTCGTCCCGATGCCGAGCGCCTCGGCGACCCGCAGCAGCCCCCAGTAGCCCACGACCAGGAGCAGCGCCCACCACAGCCGTTGTGTCACCCAGCCGGGGAGGCCGAGCACGTCGCCGGCGAGGAAGAACGCACCATGCGGGAACAGGTACCCGTAGGCCTGGTTCTGGGCCTGCCCGAACGGCAGATCGCTATTCCAGAGATTCGCGGCGCGGGCCAGGAAACGCAGGGGATTGGCTGTGAGGTCGAGCTTGGTGTCGGGTGATATCTGCCCGGGAGACTGCGCGAAACTCAGGGCCAGCGCGACGGCGCAGACCGCCCACAACCAGCGACGGGCTAGGGGCGGAGAGTCAGATGGGGCGGGCAGGAGCTGCGCAACCCGGGTACTAGGTACGTTCGCCGTACTCGACCCTGTTGAGCACCGACGATGCGGGATCGCCTGCCTGCACGGGGGGCTTGGTGTCCTGCTGGACCATCAGGGTCAACCCGAAGATGGCCGCCGCACCAAGGAGCAAGCCGACCACGATGCTGGCCGCTGCGGGCAAGACGAACCGATCCACCCGGCCAAACTAGCACGGTGACCGTTAACCTCGGTGTCCATGGCTGTGTCACTGGGAGGGACCCGCGCATTACTCGCACTGGTTGCCGTGTCGGCTCTGACGGCGTGTTCGTCGGAGGTCCGCTCGGCGCAGGCGCCCGAATCTGAGCCGTCAGGGGCAACGGCATCGGCAACGCCGCTGTCGACGTCGACGTCGCTTCCACCGACACCGGGTGTGCCCGCGTGCGGTGCCGGACAGGAGCTGCTCGCGGCGCTGTCGACGCGCGACAAGCTCGCTCAGCTGCTGATGGTGGGGGTGACCGACGCCGCCGACGCTCGATCGGTGGTCAACGACCATCACGTCGGCGGCATCTTCATCGGGAGCTGGACTGACCTGTCGATGCTGTCCGACGGCACGGTGCCCAAGCTGGCCGATACCGCGGCGCCGCTGCCGCCCGCCGTCAGCGTCGATGAGGAGGGCGGTCGCGTGCAGCGGCTGTCGGGTCTCATCGGGTCGCAGCCCTCCCCGCGCGTGCTGGCCCAGACCCGCACCCCGCAGGAGGTCCACGACATTGCCCTGCAGCGCGGAGCGGCGATGCGCAACCTCGGCATCAACGTCGACTTCGCGCCCGTCGTGGACGTCACCAGCGAGTCCGACGACGACGTCATCGGTGACCGGTCGTTCGGCTCCGACCCGGGCAAGGTCATCGAGTACGCAGGCGCCTACGCGCAGGGACTGCGTGACGCGGGTCTGCTTCCGGTGCTCAAGCACTTCCCCGGCCACGGCAACTCCTCGGGCGACTCACATGACGGTGGTGTCGTCACGCCGCCCCTTGCCGATCTGAAGGCCAATGATCTGGTGCCCTACGGCCCGCTCACCACGGCAGGCCCGGTCGCGGTGATGGTCGGGCACATGCAGGTTCCTGGGCTCACAGGTTCGGACCCGGCCAGCCTGAGCCCCGCAGCCTACGATCTGCTTCGGTCCGGCGGCTACGGCGGCCCGCCGTTCGGTGGCCTGGTGTACACCGATGATCTGTCCAGCATGGGTGCGATCAACCAGCGCTACGGCGTGGCCGAGGCGGTGCTGCGGTCACTGCAGGCCGGTGCAGACGTCGCACTGTGGGTGAGCACGGGTGAGGTTCCCGCGGTGCTCGATCGGCTCGAGAGCGCGGTCGAGGGCGGCGAGTTGGACATGGGCCGGGTGGATGGCTCGGTGCTGAAGGTGGCCGGCATGAAGGGCCGCTCTCCTCGGTGCGGGTCCTGATCGGCCGCCGATTGAATACCCTGAGCTGATGGCAGGTGGAACGAAGCGGTTGCCGCGCGCGGTGCGCGAGCAACAGATGCTCGACGCCGCCGTCCAGATGTTCTCGGTGAACGGCTACCACGAGACGTCGATGGACGCGATCGCCGCGCAGGCGGAGATCTCCAAGCCGATGCTGTATCTCTACTACGGCTCCAAGGAGGAGTTGTTCGGCGCCTGCCTGGACCGCGAGCTGGCCAGGTTCGTCGACTCAGTGCGCGCGAACATCGACTTCGCCCAGGCGCCAAGAGATCTGCTACGCACTGCGGTGGTGTCGTTCCTGAGCTACATCGATGAGAACCGGTCGTCGTGGATCGTGCTCTACACCCAGGCGACCAGCTCGCAGGCCTTCGCCCACACCGTTCGCGAGGGTCGCGAGCGCATCGTCGACCTGGTCGGCAGACTCCTGCTGACCGGTACGCGAAACCCGGAACCGGACACCGACTTCGACATGATGGCCGTGGCGCTCGTCGGCGCGGGCGAGGCCGTCGCCAATCGGGTGAGTACGGGTGACACCGACGTCAACGACGCCGCGGAGCTGATGATCAACCTGTTCTGGCGGGGCCTCAAGGGGCGGCCCACGGACAAGGACTCGCCCTCGATCTCGGCGGGCTAGCGACGAACGGGGTGAGCGGGGTGGCCGAGGTCACGGCAGCGCAACCGAAGGCCGCCACGCTGATAGTGCGCAGTCTGAGCATGCTCAAGGCGGTGCGCGGCCCCATCGTGGCGCTGCTGGTGCTCGGCGTTATCGCGTCGGCGCTGCCGTATGTCACGGTCGCGGTCTTCGGGCCCATGATGCAGGTCGTCGCCGATGCGGCGATGAGCGGAAACCTGGCTGGGGTGTGGGATTTGCGGGGCCCGCTGGTCGCGCGATCCGACGGTCTGCTCGCCGAAGTGGCAGGCGCGGTGCCGTTCGCGGTGCTCCTGGCGACGTGGGGGGCGTCGGTGCTGCTGGCTCAGCTGATGTACTTCGTCACCGCGCTTGTGGGTGCGAAGGTGGAAAGGGTTCTCGTCACCGACATTCGGCAGCGAGTGCACGATCACCTCCAGACGCTGTCGCTGGACTTCTTCTCCAAATCGCACGTCGGTGCGCTGATGCAGCGGGTGATGTCCGAGTCCGCAGGTGTGCAAAGGCTTCTCACGGACTGCCTGTTGCCGCCGCTCATCGACGTGGTCGTGGTGGCGGTCGCGGTCGCCTATCTGATCGCCATCTCGTGGCAGATGACCGTCGCCGCGTTGATCCTCACGCCGCTGGCCATGGTGATGCTGCGGTTCGCCGGGCGCAACGTCCAGCTGGTGATGCAGCGGACGCTGATCGCTGATCGGGCGATGGGTGCCGAACTTGAGCAGACGGTGAACGGTATCGCCGAGATTCAGATGTTCAACGCACAGCCCCTGCGCAGCAGTCGGTTTCACGAGGTGTCGGACACAGCCGCAAAGAACTCGGCATTGAGCGCGGTGTGGATGCAGGCCACGGCGAACGTGTCTCAGTTGTTCGTGGCGATCAGCTCCGTCGTGGTGCTGCTGGTCGGCATCGGGTTCAGCTCGAGCTTCGGCCTGACGTTCGCGGGGTTGCTGGTCTTCGCCGGGATGGTCCCCACGATGTTCGGGGCGGCGCAACGGGTTCTGGGTGCCTACACCACCTATCAGTCCGTGTCGCCCGCCGTGGCGTCGACGTACGAGCTGCTTGACACCCAGCCGTCGGTGCGGGACCGACCCAACGCGGTCGTGCTCGGTGAGGTCCACGGGAATGTCGTGTTCGACGACGTGACCTTCGGCTACACGCCCGGGCAGAAGGTCCTCGACGGACTGTCGTTCTCCATCGCGGAGGGCGAGACGGTGGCGCTCGTCGGCGGTATCGGATCGGGTAAGTCGACGGTGTTCAACCTGCTGCTGCGCTTCTTCGATCCACAGCGCGGCCGAATCCTCCTCGACGGTCACGATATCGGCGACGTCACCAGAGCCTCGCTGCGCGAGAACGTCTCGAAGCTCTCCCAGTTTCCGTTCTTCGTCAGGGACACCATCCGCGAGAACGTCCGGCTGGCTCGGCCGAGCGCCGGTGACGCCGACGTCGAGGCAGCGTGCAAACACGCTAACGTCCACTCGATCATCGTCGACCCGACCAAGATGCAGGCCGGCTACGACACGGTGGTCGACGTTCAGGTGCCGTCGGGCGGGCAGAAGCGGTTGATCGCCTTGGCGCGCTGCCTGTTACGCCAGCCCGAGGTGCTGCTGCTCGACGAGCCGACGGAGAACGTGGACGCCGACCAGCGGACGCGACTGACCGGCGTGATCCGCGACTACGCGCGGGATCGCACCTGCCTCGTGATCAGCCACGACATGGACTTCATTGCCGCGGTGGCGGACCGGATCCTCGTCCTCGAGGACGGCCGCGTCACGCAGCAAGGTGACCATCGCACGCTGTTGGCCGAGGGCGGCCTGTACAAGCGTCTGTACGAAGCCCAGAGGCAGCGCTAGAGCGGACGCAGCGTCGCCGTCAGGTGCGGGTAGCCCTTCGACAGGTTGCGCAGCACCAGATTCCAGCCGTCACCGGTGCGCTCGACGTACAGGCCGGTGCGCGCGGGGAGCAGCACGGGCTTACCGAAGCGCACGGAGTACTCGACCGCGTCGGGTAGCCGGCCCTCGATGTTGGCGAGCACCGCGGCGGCACTGAACATGCCGTGTGCGATGACCGTCGGGAAGCCGAACAGCTTGGCGCCCAGTGGGTTGGTGTGGATGGGGTTGTGGTCGCCACCGACTGACGCGTAGTGCCGGATCTGGCTGGGCGTGATCCTCAGAGTCGAGTTCGGTGGCCCCAGCTTGGGCTGTCTCTTGGGCTCGGGCTTGGGCTCGTCGGACAGGCTGGTGCGCTGCTGATGCAGGAAGGTGGTGACCTGTTGCCAGACGAGGTCGTTGCCCACCGACACCTCGGTGATCACATCGACCAGCAGGCCCTTGCGATGCTCGCGGAGATTCTCCGCGTGCACCTCGATGTCGACGACGTCGGTGACCCGGATCGGCCGGTACTGAGTGATCTTGTTCTCGACGTGCACCGAACCCATGGCGGCGAAGGGGAAGTCGAATCCGCTGACCAGTGACATCACCGACGGAAAGGTCAGTGTGAACGGGTAGGTCAGTGGCACGGTGTCGCCGAACCGCAGACCGGTCACGGCGGCGTACTCGGCGACGTTGGCCGGATCGATCGCGAGACCCTCGACCGTGACGGTGCGATCGGGCACACCGCTGCCGCGCGAGCCGAAGGCGCGCGAGACGAACGGCACGGCACCCGCGGCGGCCCGCACCATGTTCATGAGCCCACTGGGCTGTTCGCTGGTGTTGCTCATGCGCCCAACATCGCCTGGCCGCACACCCGGATCGTGTTGCCGGTCACGGCATTCGACGCGGGGCTCGCGAAGTAGGCGATGGCCTCGGCGACGTCGACGGGCTTACCGCCCTGGAACAGCGAGTTGAGCCGGCGGCCCACCTCGCGCGTGGCCAGCGGGATCGCGTCGGTCATCTTGGTCTCGATGAAGCCCGGCGCGACGGCGTTGATGGTGATGTCCTTCGCGGCGAACACGGGTGCCAGCGCCTGTGTCATGCCGATCATGCCGGCCTTGGTGGCGGCGTAGTTGGTCTGGCCGCGATTGCCCGCGATACCCGCCATCGACGACAGGCCGACGATCCGGCCGCCCGCGCCGATCGTGCCGTTGTCCACCAGGCCCTGGGCAAGGCGTTGCGGGGCAAGGAGGTTGACGGCGACGACGGAGTCCCATCGGGCGTCGTCCATATTGGCCAGCAGCTTGTCACGGGTTATGCCCGCGTTGTTGACCAGGACGTCGGCGTGGCCGTCGTAGTGCTCGCGCAGGTGCTCGGTGATGCGGTCGACGGCGTCGGGGGCGGTGACGTCGAGTGTCAGCGCGGTGCCGCCGACCTTGGTCGCCGTCTCGGCGAGCGCCTCGGCAGCCTGATCGACGTCGATCGCCACGACCTTCGCGCCGTCCCGGGCGAACACCTCGGCGATCTTGGCGCCGATGCCACGGGCAGCGCCGGTGACCAGGGCGACCTTGCCGTCCAGTGGTTTGTCCCAGTCGGCGGGCGGCTGCGAGTCGGCGGATCCCACGTAGAACACCTGCCCGTCGACGTAGGCCGACTTCGCCGACAGCAGGAAGCGCACGGTCGACTCGAGCCCGGTCGCGGCGGGCTTGGCGTCAGCGGTGACGTACACCAGGCCGATCGTCGCGCCGCGCTGCAACTCCTTGCCGAGTGAACGCGTGAAACCCTCCAGCGCCCGCTGGGCGATGCGCTCGTCGACGTCGGTGATCTCATCGGGGGTGGTGCCGACGACGACCACGCGCCCCGAGGCGCCGAGGTTGCGCAGCACCGGGGTGAAGAACTGGTGCAGCGCCTTGAGGCCCTCGGGTGTGGTGATGCCGGTGGCGTCGAAGAGCAGGCCACCGAACGTGTCCGCCCAGCGTCCACCGATGTTGTTGCGGACCAGTTCGTAGTCGTCGGCCAGCGCGCTTCGCAGCGGCTCGGCGATGCGACCGTCACCGCCTATCAGCAGCGATCCGGCCAGGGGCGGCTCGCCCGCTCGGTACCGGCGCAGTTCCTGGGGCTGGGGGATGCCGAGCTGTTTGGCCAGAAATGAGCCGGGCCCGGAGTTGACCACTTGGGACAGGAAATCGGTAGCCACGTCGCTGCCTTTCGGAGAAGAACCTGGTGTGTCGTTTCGAGCAGGGGGTACAGACATTTGTGTACCCACACTGTCGTGTCCATCACGAACTTACTCCAGAGTAAGAACGGTGGGTAGTATGACGCTCGACACCCCTAGACACCGAAGAGGTAGAAGTGGCTGAGAACAGGACGGCCCGCCGCGTGGCGATCATCGGCGGCAACAGGATCCCCTTCGCGCGCTCGGACGGCGCCTACGCCAACGCGTCGAACCAGGACATGTTCACCGCAGCGCTGGGCGGTCTCATCGAGCGGTTCCACCTCGAGGGCGAGCGGCTCGGAGCGGTGGTGGGCGGCGCCGTGCTCAAGCACAGCCGCGACTTCAACCTGATGCGTGAGTGCGTGCTCGGCAGTGCGCTGTCCCCGTACACGCCCGCCTATGACCTTCAGCAGGCCTGCGGTACGGGTCTGCAGTCGACGATCGCGGTGGCCAACGCCATCGCGCTTGGTCAGTACGACTCCGGTGCCGCCGGTGGTGTGGACACCACATCGGACGCGCCGATCGCGTTTGGTGACGATCTGCGTCGCGTCCTGCTTGGGCTGCGCCGGTCCAAGTCCAACCTCGACAGGCTCAAGCTCGTCGGCAAGCTGCCGGCAGCGGTCGGCGTCGAGATTCCGACCAACGGCGAACCCCGCACCGGGCTGTCGATGGGCGATCACGCCGCGATCACCGCCAAGAAGATGGGCGTCAAGCGCGTCGATCAGGACGAACTCGCCGCCGCCAGCCACCGCAATATGGCCGCCGCCTATGACCGCGGCTTCTTCGACGATCTGGTCACCCCGTTCCTTGGGCTGTACCGCGACAACAACCTGCGCCCGGACTCGTCGGCGGAGAAGCTGGCCACGCTCAAGCCGGTGTTCGGCGCCAAATCGGGCGACGCGACCATGACGGCAGGCAACTCCACGCCGCTCACCGACGGGGCGTCGGTGTCGCTGCTGGCGACCGAGGAGTGGGCCGCCGAGCGCAACCTTCCCGTGCTGGCCTACTTCGTCGACGGCGAGACCGCGGCGGTCGACTACGTCAACGGTGACGACGGCCTGTTGATGGCGCCGACGTACGCCGTTCCGCGGCTGTTGGCCCGCAACGGCCTGACACTGGGCGACTTCGACTTCTACGAGATTCACGAGGCATTCGCCTCGGTGGTGCTCGCGACACTGGCCGCGTGGGAGTCCGACGAGTACTGCAAGGAACGGCTCGGCCTGGACGCCGCGCTCGGGTCCATTGACCGCACCAAGCTCAACGTCAACGGGTCCTCGCTGGCCGCCGGGCATCCGTTCGCCGCGACCGGCGGGCGCATCGTGGCCCAGCTGGCCAAGCAGCTCGCCGAGAAGAAGGCTGCGACGGGGCAGCCGGCACGCGGTCTGATCTCCATCTGCGCCGCAGGTGGGCAGGGTGTCACGGCCATCCTGGAGGCCTAGCGGAATTCGGGCCAAAAAACTTCTGCGGGCGGTGTAACGCTCCCGAAGGGCCCGGCGATACATCCATTAGCTCCGTGTTGCCGTCTGACCCCCCGACCCGACGGCAACACGGGGCACTAACTTTTTTCCGGCCCCATCGCGTCAGCCGTTAGTGGGCTGGTCCTTGGACGCGGTGATCGGCCCGGTGGCCGCCGGTGGCTGGAAAAGGCTGCCGGCGAAGCTGCCGCCTGTCGTGCGGACGGCCACCAGAGCCCATGTACACAGCAGGCAGGCATACGCGACTACGGCCGCGACCTTGAACGCGGGAAGCCCGGTGTGCACCGCCAACTGTGTGGTGCCGGTGACGAAGGTGCCGACCGGGAACGTCAGACTCCACCACGTCAGCGCGAACGGCATGCCGCGGCGCATCGTGCGTGCCGTCAGGGCCGTGGCCAGTGCGATCCACAGCACGGCGAACCCCCACACCGGCACGCCGAAGAGGATCGCGAAGACCGCCATGCCCGACGCCAGGTCGGCTGGCACGGCCAGCGCCGCGTGTGCGCCGAGCAGACCCGCGGCCGTCATGCCCTGCCCCAACGGGCCAAGCACAATCCACAGCGTCGGAACGCGCGCCGTGCCCGATGTCCCGTAGTGCGCGAGCCTGCTCCAGATCATCGAGATGATGATCAGCGCGGCGATCAGCGACAGCCCGAACATGGCGTAGCAGCCGTAGAGCATCGTGGTGCGCCCCGTGCCCGGTGCCATATGCGGGATGAGCAGGGCACCACCCGCCGCGGACACCATCGGCGGCACCACGGGCATCAGCCACCCGCCGAACGCCGCATCGGGCCCGACATTGAGCTGAGTGAACATCAGGTACGGGATGGTCATCGCGGTGAACAGACCGCCGAGGGTGCCCGTCGTCCACAGGATCCAGGCCAGATCGACGGCCAGGCGTTCGCCGATGAGGTCCTTGCCCACCAGCACCGCGCCTGCCCCGACCGTCATGAATGCCATGGGTGCGGCGCCGTAGAAGTGCGCCATCTGCGGATTCCTCGCGTGGCCGCGGGCCACGGTCGGATGCCGCGACCACTGCACCGTCACCGCCACGATCAGCACGACGAGCAGCGTCGCGGCGATGACCCACACGACCTGGGAGAAGGCACGCAGCCCGGGCACGTGCAACGGCAGCGTCGCTCCCGCCGTCGCCACGATTCCCGTGCCCATCACCGACGCGAACCAGTTCGGGCCGAAGTGCCTCAACCGCTCCACCTCGGTGGTCATCGCTCGATGTCGAATAGCGCTTGGCAGTTGGCGACTTGTGGGAGTGTGTGGATCATGCAGTTCAGTATGTTCGGGCAACTCAGCGGCGCGGGAATCGGATCGCCGATCGACTCAACTATTGCCAATCTCACGCTGTATCGGGACGAGGGCTTCAAACGGGTGTGGATGAGCCAAATGCCCTACGAGCCAGACCTTCTCACGGTCCTGGCCGTCGCGTTGCGCGAGGTCGACACCATCGAGGTCGCCAGCGGTGTGGTGCCGATCCAGAACCAGCATCCGATGCAGATGGCGCAGCGCGCGCTCACCGTCAGCCTGGTGTCCTCGGGCAGGTTCGTGCTCGGCCTCGGGATGACGCACCAGGCCGTCACGGAGGGGATGTGGGGTATCCCGTGGGACAAGCCGGTGCGCAGGCTCAACGAGTACCTCGACGGGCTGCTGCCCCTGCTGGCCGGTCAGCCCGCCGAGGCGAGGGGCGAGACGGTCACCACGTGCGGTGCGCTGATGATCGACGCGCCGCCCGTCGACGTCTACATCGCGGCGCTCGGTCCCCAACTGCTCAAGATCGCGGGCAGGCGCACCTCGGGCACCTGTACCTGGATGACGGGGCCGAAGACGTTGTCGGGGCACGTCTCTCCGGCGCTGCGCCAGGCGGCGGCCGACGCGGGTCGCCCCGAGGGCTCCGTCCGGGTGGTCGCCGCACTGCCGATCAGCGTCACCGACGACGTGGCCGGCGTACGCAAGCAGGCCGCCGAGCAGTTCTCGATGTACGGGTACCTGCCGTCGTACCGCGCGATGCTCGACCGCGAGGGTTACGCAGGTCCGGAGGACGCCGCCATCATCGGCGATGAGGCAGAGGTGACGGGGCGGCTCAACGAGCTTCGCGAGGCCGGCGTGGACGAGTACGTCGGCGCGACGTTCGACGCATCGCCCGAGGGCCGCGCCCGCACCCGTGCGCTGCTGCGCCAGCTGGACTCCTAGCGCCGGCTGGAAGTCGCGGGCAGTCGCGCCCGTACCCGCCGTTTGTGAACCTGACGACTCGAAATCGCCTCAGACGTCGTCAGATTCACAAATGGGCCATCGAGGTGGGAGGTCGACGGCCAGAAAATCAGTTCCCTCCGCACTCGCCGTTCGTGCAGAATCGCCGCGTGAATGACGCGCCCCTGTTCTGCGGTACGGCCCTGGCTCGGCGCATCGAATCCGCTGAGGCCCAGCTCATCGTGGCGGCGACCGAGGGTGTACGCAGCAGAGGTGCCGCCGGGCTGGTGATGCCCGTGGCCGGTGGCTTCGCGTGTTTCGCCGACAATGGCTCGCCCATGAACAAGGTGGTGGGGCTCGGATTCGACGGGGTTCCCGCCGGCGCCGCGATGGACGAGGTCGAACGCACGCTGTTCGGCCACGGGGTCTCCGTCCAGGTGGAGCTGTCCAGTCTCGCCGATCCGAGTGTGGCCGCACTGCTCTCCGGTCGCGGCTACCAGCTGGCGGGCTTCAAGAACGTGCTGGGCCGAAGCCTGCAGCCAGGGCTGGAGCCTGCTGCGTCGAGCGCGATCGAAGCGCGCATGAGCACCGACGACGAACTCGACGCATGGGTCGAGGTGGTGGTGGAGGGATTCGCCCATCCCGACGGCGCAGGGGTGCCCAGCCATGAGGACTTTCCGCGGGACATCGTCGCCCGCGTCGAACGGGATTTGGAGGCGGCGGGCCTCACCGCATACGTGGCGTTTTGTGACGGCGTCATCGCGGGCGGCGGTGGTCTATGCGTGACCAACGGCGTCGCTCAGCTCGCCGCCACGGCCACGGCCCCGGCGTTTCGGCGCCGTGGTGTGCAGTCCGCCCTGATGACGGTCCGGCTGCGCGACGCCGCGAAGGCGGGATGCGATATCGCGGTCGTGACGACCGATCCCGGCTCGACGTCGCAGAAGAACGTGCAGAGCAAGGGCTTTCACCTGCTCTACACCCGCGCGGTGCTCGCCAAGGCGAAGGACTGAACAACGCGCAAGGCCCCCGCCGAAGCGAGGGCCTTGAGCGTCGAGGCTTGGCTTAGAAGCTTGCCTCGTCCAGCTCCATGACCTCGGTGTCGAGGTTCTCCAGAACCAGCTTGGTGCTGGTGAGCTGGGGCAGGAAGTTCTTCGCGAAGAACGACGCGACCGCGACTTTGCCGTCGTAGAAGGCCTTGTCGTCACCGCTGACGCCCGCATCCAGGGCGGTGATGGCGACGGCGGCCTGCTTCGCCAGGAGCCAGCCGAGCATCAGGTCACCGACGCTCATCAGGAAGCGCACCGAGCCCAGGCCCACCTTGTAGATGCTGGTGGGGTTGGTCTGCGCGTCCATGAGGTAGCCGGTCAGCGTCGCCGCCATGCCCTGGACGTCGGCCAGAGCAGTGGCCAGCAGCTCGCGCTCGGCCTTGAGTCGGCCGTTACCGGTCTCACTCTTGACGAACTGCTCGATCTCGTTCGCCACGTAGCCCAGCGCAACACCCTTGTCGCGCACGATCTTCCGGAAGAAGAAGTCCTGCGCCTGGATGGCGGTGGTGCCCTCGTACAGCGAGTCGATCTTGGCGTCGCGGATGTACTGCTCGATCGGGTAGTCCTGCAGGAAGCCCGATCCACCGAAGGTCTGCAGGCTCTCGGTGAGCTTGGCGTAGGCCTGCTCGGAGCCGACACCCTTGACGATCGGCAGCAGCAGATCGTTGACCTTGACCGCCAACTCGGGATCCACGTCGTGGACAGCCTTGGCGACCGCCGCGTCCTGGAACGTCGAGGTGTAGAGGTACAGCGCGCGCAGTCCCTCGGCGTAGGCCTTCTGCGTCATCAGCGAACGACGCACGTCGGGGTGGTGGGTGATGGTCACGCGCGGCGCGGCCTTGTCGGTCATCTGGGTCAGATCGGCGCCCTGCACGCGTTCCTTGGCGTACGCCAGCGCGTTGAGGTAACCGGTCGACAGGGTGGCGATGGCCTTGGTGCCCACCATCATTCGGGCCTGCTCGATGACGTCGAACATCTGCGCGATGCCGTTGTGCACCTCGCCGACCAGCCAGCCCTTGGCGGGCTTGTCGTGCTGGCCGAAGGTCAGCTCACACGTGGTCGAGACCTTGAGGCCCATCTTGTGCTCGACGTTGGTCACGTAAACGCCGTTGCGCTCGCCGAGTTCGCCTGTCTCGAAGTCGAAGTGGAACTTCGGCACGAAGAACAGTGACAGACCCTTGGTGCCCGGGCCAGCGCCCTCGGGGCGGGCGAGCACGAGGTGGAAGATGTTCTCGAACATGTCGTCGGCCTCGGCCGAGGTGATGAACCGCTTCACGCCGTCGATGTGCCAGGAGCCGTCCTCCTGCTTGATCGCCTTGGTCCGCCCGGCGCCGACGTCGGAGCCCGCGTCGGGCTCGGTCAGCACCATGGTGGCGCCCCAACCGCTGTTCGCGGCGATGGCGGCCCACTTCTTCTGCTCCTCGGTTCCGTTGTGCGCGAAGATCTGCGCGAAGCCCGCGCCACCGGCGTACATCCAGACCGCGGGGTTGGCGCCAAGGATGTGCTCGTTGAGCGCCCACAGCAGCGCCTTGGGGGCGGGCACGCCGCCGAGCTCCTCGTCGAGCCCGACCTTGTCCCAGCCGCCGTCGATCGCCGCGCGTACCGACTTCTTGAACGACTCGGGCAGCTTGACGGTGTGCGTCGCGGGATCGAAGATCGGCGGGTTGCGGTCACCATCGGCGAACGACGCGGCGATCGGGCCCTCGGCGAGGCGGGCCATCTCGTTGATCATCTCGCGGGCCGTGTCGGCGTCCAGATCGGTGTACTCGCCCTGGCCGAGTGCCTTGTCGACGCCGAAGACCTCGAAAAGGTTGAACACCTGGTCACGGACGTTGCTCTTGTAGTGGCTCACTCTGTCTCCTCGTTGAGAATGCCGTATGTGGTTGGGTACTTGGGCTAAGTTACCCACCAGTAACTGTGCTCAACTATACCGCCGAGTAACTTCCGCGCAAAGTGATCTCGAGCAAATTTCTGCCAGCTAACTAACCAAGTGGTTGATGGGGGCTGGCGGGACCGTCAAATGACCGCCTTGAGCTGCGGATTCGCCGGAATGTGATGTCCGCCACGAAGGCCTGTGGCACGCCCGTTATTGTGACCGAATGCGACGTGTGGCGGTGTGGGGTACGGGCAATATGGGGTCGACTGCAATCCGGTCGGCGGTGGCTTTTCCGGGCCTGGAGTTGACGGGTGTCATCACCTCGTCGCCTGACAAGGAGGGCAAGGACGCCGCGACGTTCGCCGGCCTCGACTCGCCAACGGGAGTCACGGCCACAACCGACGTCGACGCCGCACTGGCCAATGCTGACGCCGTCGCCTACATGGCGTCCGGTGACATCCGCCCCGATGACGCGATCACCGACATCGAGAGGTGCCTGCGCGCGGGCGCGCTCGTCGTGACGCCGTCTCTCTACTCGCTCTACGATCCGCGCTCGGCGCCGCAGGAGTGGGTCGACCGACTCACCGCCGCTGCCGAGGAGGGCGGGTCCACGCTGCTGGTCAGTGGTGTCGACCCCGGCTGGGGCAATGACGCGCTGGCCGTGATGGCCGCGGGCCTGTGCACCCGGATCCAGACCATCCGCTGCCAGGAGATCTTCGACTACTCCACCTACGACCAGCCCTACGCGGTTCGGGTGTCGTGCGGGTTCGGCGGCTCCATGGACGAGGTGCCGATGATGCTGCTGCCGTCCATCCCGACCATGGTGTGGGGCGGCAACGTCCGCCTCATCGGCCGTGGGCTGGGCATGGAGATCGACGAGATCACCGAGGAGGTCGAGCGGCTGCCCCTTGAGGAGTCGGTCGACAACGTCATGGGTCACTTCGAGAAGGGCACCCAGGGTGCCTTCTTCCTGAAGGTCATCGGATGGTCAGGCGGCAAGCAGCGCGTCATCATCGAGCACATCACCCGCATCGACCCGGCGTGTGCGCCGGAATGGCCGCAGCCCGACGAGGGCGTCGGCGACCACCGCGTCATCATCGACGGCGACCCGCAGCTGACGATCCTCAGCCGCGCCGACGTCCCCGGCGGCACGCGCGCCGACGGCGGTAACACCACCGCCGCCAACCGCCTCCTCGGCGCCATCGAGTGGCTGGCCACCCAGAAGCCCGGTATCTACGACGGTCTCGACGTCCCGCTGCACACCCCGCTGCCCGACGAGGTCGAAGCCACCCGCTGGGCCTAGGAGGCCCCCTCCGCGGCCGGCGGCTCGGTGTCGGGCAGCTGACCCACCAGATACTCGGCGAGCCCACCGATGGTCGGATAGTCGAACACCGCGGTCGCATTGATCGTGAACGCGCCGCCGAACTGACTGTGCAGCCGGTTGCGGAGTTCGATCGCCATCAGGGAATCCGTGCCGAGGTCCAGGAACCGACTGGTTGCGGCGGGCGGTGATGCCAACCGCAGGAAGTTCTGCACCTCTCGCGCGAGGAACTCGGTGACGAAGCCGGCGCGCTGCGAGACCGGGATCTCCTGCAGCTGCTTGAGCAGCTCGCTGTCCCCGGTCACCTCGCCAACGGCACTCGGCAACACGAGGTCCAGAATCGGTGGCCGCGAGCTGCCCAGCACCTTCGCGGCACGCGCCCAGTTGGCCTTGATGACTGCGGCCTGGCCGGTTCCGTTGGCGACGACCTCGGCGAGTGCGCTCAGCGCAGCCGAGGGGTCGAGCGGAATCAGGCCCTGCGCACCGATATTGGCGCTCGCGGCCTCCGAGGAGGCCATGCCGCCCTGCGCCCAGGGGCCGAAGTTGACGCCGGTGGCGGGCAGACCCTGTGCCCGTCGCTGTGCGACCAGGCCGTCGAGCAGTGCGTTGGCAGTCGCGTAGTTGGACTGCCCCGGTGACCCGAACAGGCTGGACACCGAGGACGACACGATGAAGAAGTCCAGCTCGTCGCCCTTGGTCAACCGGTCCAGGTGGCACGCGCCGAACGCCTTGGGTGCCAGGGTCGTTCGGAATCGCTCCAGGCTCTGCTGCGATAGCAGGGCATCGTCGAGCACGCCCGCCAGATGTACCACTCCGGCCAGAGGCGACAACTCCGCGCGGATTCGCTCCAGCAGCTTCGCGACCTCGGACTCATCGCCCACATCGGCCGTGAACACGTGGACGCGGCACTTGTGGCGCTCGGCGATCTCCTCGATCGTCCGTTGTGCGTCCGCGTCGGGCGCGCGCCGGCTGCTCAGCACGATGTCACCGGCGCCGAGTTGGGCCAGGTACGACGCCGTGTGCAGACCGATCGCGCCGAGACCGCCCGTGATCAGGTAGCTCCGGTCCGCCCGTGGTGTGAGCGGATTCGGAATCTGGCACACGATCTTCCCGATGTGGCGTGCCTGCTGCATCCGGCGGAATGCGGCCCTCGCCTCGGTCAGCGGGTAGATCTCGGCGGGCAGTGGTGTCCACTCGCCATTGGCAAGACCCTGCGACACCTCGGTGAGCAAGTCGCGAATGCGATCGGGTTCGGTGAACATCACCGTGTCCAACGCGACGATCTCGTAGGCGATGTCGGATCGGGCCTCGGCCATCTGCGCATGCGTCCAGATGTCGCGCTTGGCGATCTCGGCGAAGCGGCCGTTCTGGGCGGTGGCACGCAGCGTTGCCTCGATGAACCCTTCGCTGGTCAGGCTGTTGAGCACCACGTCGACGCCTGCACCGTCGGTATCCGCCAGGATCTGGTCGGCGAAATCCGTTGTGCGCGAGTCGTAGACGTACTTCACGCCCAGCTTGCGCAGCGTCGCACGCTTGAACGTGCTGGCCGTGGCGAACACCTCGGCACCGAACCGCTGGGCCATCTGGACGGCCGCCAGCCCCACGCCACCGCTGGCGGCGTGGATGAGGACCTTGTCGCCCGGCTTGAGTTGTGCCCAGTCGAACGACAACCGCACCGTGAGCGCGGCGGCGGGAATCGTCGCGGCTTCCACCGCGCTCACCCCGTCGGGGATCGGCGCCAGGAACTGGGCAGGCACGTTGAACCGGCTGGCGAACGCGCCCTGCATCGAGCCGTAGACGCGCTGGCCCACCTCGAGCCCTGTCACACCGTCGCCCAACTGCGTGACGACGCCGGCGAAGTCGCCGCCGATCGCTCCCGGATCACCGGGATAGAGGCCGAGGACGTTGAGCACATCGCGGAAGTTGAGGCCTGCGGCCTCCACTCGGACCTGCACGTAGCCCTCATCCGGCGGCAGCACGTCCGTTTCGGTCAGCCGCAGGTTGTCGATCGCACCCCGTTCGGTGGGTGCTAGGACGTAGTCGCCTCCGCGTGGCACCGTGAGATGGCCGCTGCGGGCCCACGGCAACAACCTCGAGGCCAGCAGCTTGCCCTGTCGCAGAGCCAGTTCCGGCTCGTCGACGGGATTGGCCATCAGGTTCGCCAGTGTCTGCACGGCCTGATCCGAGCCATCGCAGTCGACCAGTCTGGCGCGCAGCACTGGTTCCTCGTTGATCGTGGTGCGCCCGAATCCCCACAGCGCCGCTTGCACCGGGTCGACAGGCTCACCGGATTCGCTTGCGATCGCCTGCTCGGTGACGATCCACAGCCCCGCGGGCAGCTTCACCTCGCCGCCCTGCACGGTGTGCACGGCGCTGAGCAGGTTGGCGATCTCGGTCTCGATCCGCGCGGCAACCTCGGCGCTCGACTCGACTGTGCCCGAACCCTCTGGGTGGGACGCGGTCGCGCGCCAGACGACGCCGGAGAACCCGGCACCGCGCTCGTGCGCCTGCGCCAACACCTGACCCAGGAGCTCGGAGTTGGTGTTCCGATCGAGCGGCACACAGCCCGGCACCTTGGCGGCCAGATCGTCGAATCCGGCGATCAGCCAGGTGCCGTTGGTGCTTCCGACGCTCTCGCTGTCGGCGCTGGCCATCGGCACTTCGTGCCAGCCGAGGGTGTAGAGCAGCCGGGTGGCATCGCCACCGAGGCCGCGCAGCAACGCCTCGCGGGGTGCGCGTTTCACGGTGAAGTCTTGAATCCCGCCCAGCTGGCGACCATCTCGATCGAGGAAGTCGAGATCGAAGACCTGGGTTTCGCTGTCGAGACCGCTGTTGTGCCACCGCGCGCGGCAGTAGAACCGTCGCGGCATCTTCTCCCGCAGCGTCACCTGTCCGTACCGCAGCGGCAGGAACAGATCGTTGACACCCTGCTCGGCCGCCAAGAGCGCGGGGAACGCCGGGAAGGCGACTCCGGTGCACAGGTCCATCAGCACCGGGTGCATCGGCTCGGTGCTGAGATGTTCGGCGAGTTCCTCGCCGACGAGGATGTCGCCGATCGCCTCGCCCTCACCGAGCCACAACGACTTCAGCGAACCGGACCACGTCGGCCCCCACGCAAGCTCCAGGTCGGCGAAGGTCTCGAACAGGTCCTGGGGCCGCATGCGGTCCAGGCGCTCGATCGCCTCGTCGACGGGTTCCGACTGTTCGTCGGCCGGCTCGCCAGCGGTGTCGCTGACGCCGGAGACCACGATGCCCTCGGCGTTCAACGACCATTCGGCGCCGCGCTCACCGTACGAGCGACTGTGCACCTGGAAACGCGACTCGCCGTCCTGCTCCAGCGGGTGCAACGTCAGCTGTACCTCGCGAGAGGCCTTCTCGGGCAGAATGATCGGCTCGTAGAAGAAGACCTCCTTGGCCCGCGCCGGGGTACCCACCGCGGCCAATGCCATCGCGGCGTACGTCGCGCCGGGGACGACGACGGTGCCGTAGATGACGTGGTCGGAGAGCCACGGCTGCGACTTCACCGACAGTCTGCTGGTGTAGACGCAGTCTCCGGACGCGAGATCCTTTGCACTGCCGAGGATTCCGGACACCGAAGCGCCGTTGACGTCGGAACCGGCGAGCCCGGACGACTTGGGCCAGAACCGGCGGCGCTGGAACGGGTAGGTGGGCAGTTCGAGTGCGCCCAGGCGGGGCCCATGATGCAGTGCGGCGAAGTCGGGTCGGTGGCCGCCGACGTAGGCCGCGGCCAGTGCGTCGGCGATCTGACGCCGGTCGGCAACGCCCTTGCGTAGCGAGATGACAGCCCGCGGTGCGGCCAGGTGCTCCGGCCAGACCTGTACCGCGGCCCCGGTCAACACCGGTTGCGGACCGATCTCCATCAGCACCGAGCAGCCCAGTGCCGCCACGGTGCGCACACTCTCGGCGAACTGCACCGGTTGGCGGGAATGCCGCCGCCAGTACTGCGCGTCGAGAGGAGTCTGGGCCGTGAGCACGGCACCGGTGCGGTTGCAGACCAGCGGCAACTCAGGCGCGGCGAACTGCACCTGCGCTGCGTACGACTCGAACTCGTCGAGCACCGGATCCAGCAGTTCCGAGTGGAAGGCGTGGCTCGTCTCAAGCCACGTGCAGCGGATCCCGTCGTCCTCGAATCGGGGGACGAGCCGTTCCAGATCCTCGACGGGGCCTGAGAGCACGGTGTTGGGTCCGTTGTAGGCGCCGACCGACACCCGCGGGAACTCGCCGGCGAGCTCCTCGACGCGCTTGGCGTCGGTGAAAACCGCCACCATTCGCCCGCCTTCGGGCAGGCTGCCGAACAGCCTGCCGCGCTCGGCGATCAGTCGTGCGCCGTCCTCGAGGCTGAACACCCCGGCCACGCATGCCGCCGCGTACTGGCCCACGCTGTGCCCGAGCACCACGTCGGGTTCGATACCCCACGACTGCCACAGCCGGGCCAGGCCCATCTCGACGGCGAAGAGCGCAGGCTGCGCGAACGACGTGTGCCGCAAGGCCTCACCAGCCTTACCGCCCGTCTCACGATCGGTGGCGAACATCACCTCGAGCAACGGACGCGAAACGATGTCCTTGACCGCATCCGCACAGCGCTTCACGGTGTCGGCGAAAACCGGTTCGGTGTCGAACAATTCGCGCGCCATCCCCGGATGCTGGCTACCCTGCCCGGTGAACAGCCACGCGGTCGTTGGATGGTTCATGTGCTCGCCGCGCACGACACCGGGTCGCAGGCGGTTATCAGCCAGTGCGACCAGACCGTCGCGTGCGGTCGCGACCGAGTCCACGACCAGCGCTGCGCGATGCTCGAAATGCGACCGACCCGACCCGGCGGTGAGGCACACCTCGGCGAGGTCGACATCCGGGTGGGCGCTCAACCAGGTCTCGTAACTCTGCGCCAACGCCACCAGCGCCTCCGGTGACCGTGCGGACAGCGGGAGGACGCTTACCTGCGTCTCCAGCGCGTCGGGAGCAGGCTCGGCCGGTGTCGCACGCGGCGGCGCCTCCTCGATCAGCACGTGAGCGTTGGTCCCGGTGAAGCCGAAGGAACTCACGCCCGCGCGCCGCAGCCTGCCGTTGGCGTGCCACGGAGTCGCCTTGTCCACGACCCGCACAGGAAGGGAGTCCCACGGAATGTGGGGTGACGGGTTATCGAAGTGCAGGCTCTGCGGGAGCTCATCGTGCTGTAGTGACAACACGACCTTGATCAGACCCGCTGCCCCGGATGCGGACTCGGTGTGACCGATATTGGTCTTCACCGATCCCATCAGCAGTGGTCGGTCGGCGTCACGCGAGCCGCCGTATGCGGCGGCCGCCGCCTGCACCTCGATCGGATCCCCCAGCGGGGTACCCGTGCCGTGCGCCTCGAGGTAGTCGACGTCGCCGCCATTCAGACCGGCGCGAGCCAGCACCGTCCCGATGAGTCGTTGCTGGGCGCCGCCATTGGGGACAGTCAAGCCACTTGAGGCGCCGTCCTGGTTCACCGCGCTGCTGGAGATGACGGCGCAGATCCGATCCCCGTCGCGCTCCGCGTCGCTGAGCCTCTTGAGCACGAGAACGCCGCAGCCCTCACTGCGCACGTAACCGTCGGCGGAGGCATCGAAGGTCTTGCATCGCCCGACGGGGGAGAGCATCCGCGCACGGGATGCGGCGATCATGGTGACCGGGCTCAGCAGGACGTTCACGCCGCCGGCCAACGCCATATCGCAATCGCCGAAGCGCAATGCCTGGCAGGCCTGATGGACCGCCACGAGAGCTGAACTGCATGCCGTGTCGAGCGCCACCGACGGTCCCTCGAGACCCAGCGCGAAGGCGACCCGACCGGATATGGCGTTGAGCGCATTACCGGTGATGAAGTGGGGTTCGATCTTGTCGACCGACTGCGCCGACAGCAGATGCGCGTACTCGTTGGCGGCGACGCCCATGAAGATGCCGGTGCGGCTACCGCGCAGCGTCGCAGGCGCGTACCCGGCCCGCTCCAAGCCCTCCCACACCGTTTCGAGGGTCAGGCGCTGCTGCGGCTCGATCCAGACCGCCTCGCGCGGGGAGATGCCGAAGAACTCGGGGTCGAATCCGTCGATGCCGTCAAGGAATCCGCCGAAACGCGTATACGTCTTGCCTGGACTGTCCGGATCCGGGTCGTAGAACTCGTCGATGTCGAAGCGGTCCTCGGGGACCTCACGGATCGCGTCGACACCGCCGGCTAGCACCTCCCAGAATGCCTCCGGATCGGGCGCACCGGGAAAGCGGCACGACACCGCGACGATGGCGATTGGCTCGTCCGTACGCGTCGCCGCCGCGGATGCCAGCGCAGGCCCGGAATCGGCGCGTGCCTCGCTCAGTCCGAGCACCTCGCCGAGCAGGTAGTCCGCCACATCGGACAGCCGTGGGTGATCCATCACCAGGGTGATGGGTACCTCCTTGCCGACTCCCGCCTCAATGCGGCGCCGCATCTCCACGGCCATAAGCGAATCCATGCCGAGGTCGAAGAATCCCGCGTCCTCGCGGATCTCGGAGGTATCGACGCGCGTCACCTCTGCCACCGCGTCGCGCAGGTAATCGATCAGAAGCCTCCTGCGCTGCTGCACGGGAGCTCCTGTGAGCCGCTCGACCAACGGGGTCAGCCCGGAGGCGGTCGCCGTCGACGCCACAGCAGTCAGCTCCGACGGCACCTCGCGCTCCAACTCCGCCAGGAATGCCCGCCTGCCCGCCTGCTGGTAGAGCGGCAGGAACCGGGCCCAGTCGATCCGGGCCACGACCCCTTGTGCGAGACCCGGTGTCGAGGAGGCCGTCACGACATCGACCAGACCCGCAAGTGCATCGGCGGGTGACAGTGTCTTGACCCCGCGCTGATCCAGTCGCGCACGGGACTCCGCGTCGGCCATGCCCGCCGACCAGGGGCCGAAGTTGACACTGGTCGCGGCGACCCCCTGCTCGCGCAGGCGTGCGGCCAGGCCGTCGAGGAAGGCGTTGGCCGCGCCGTAGGCGGTCTGACCGAATCCGCCCCACACCGAGGCGATCGAGGAGATGCTGATGAAGAAGTCGAGCGCAAGATCGGTCGCTGCTTCACTCAGATGCCAAGCACCCCAGACCTTCCCGGCGAACACGCGATCCACCTCGGCGTCGTCGAGATTGCTCAGCGGGGTGGTGCCGATCTCGCCCGCAGCGTGCACGATGCCGGCCAACGGCGGTAGTTCGGCCTGCACACCTGCCAGCAGGCGTGCGACGTCGTGCGCATCGGCTACGTCCGCGGTGACCACGCGGATCTCGCAGCCGTGCTGCGCGATCAGCGCGTCGATGCGCTGCTGCGCGGCATCGCTGGGAGTGCGTCGACTGGTCAGGACCAGATGCCTTGCGCCGTGCGCCGCCAGGTAGCCGCCGATCTCCAGGCCTATCGAGCCCAGCCCGCCGGTCACCAGATACGTTGCGTCGCTACGCAGTTCCAGTGGCTTACCGCTCGGCTGCTCAGTCTGCCGAACCAGCCGGGGCACGTAGACCGTGTCATCGCGCAGCGCGATCTGGTCTTCTCGCAGGGCCGGGTCGGACGGTGTCATGATCCGATTGAGGAGCGCGGACCATTCGGTGTCAGTGCCCGTCGACAGATCCGCAAGGCCACCCCATACCTGCGGAAGCTCCAGCGCCGCGGCACGACCGAATCCCCACAGCGAACTCTGCTCAGGCGCAACGGTGTCCGCGTCGGTGACGCGCTGTGCCGCACGGGTTACCACCCAGATGGGCGTGCGCAGGTCGGCGGTGCTCGCAGCGCGGAACAATCGCCGGGTTCCGCTCAGGATCCGGTGTTGCATCCGCAGCAGTGACTGCATCGATGGCGTGGTCGAGCCCGCATCCACCGCCGCGATGTTCACGATGCGCAACGTCGAAGCGTCCGCTGCCGCTGCGCGCAGCGCATCCGCGAGCTTCTCCTCGTCGGTGTCGGACGCAGGCAACTCGATGAACCGATGCTGATACCCGCGTGCGGCGAGCGCGTCGACCAACGGCGCAACCGCGGGGGAGTTCGCACCGACGAGAAGCCAGGTGGTCCCCGCGCCGTCATCCGCGCTGGCGAGCGGAGTGGGGGACTTCGCCCACCGGATCTCGTAGCGGTCGTCAGCGATGGACTGGGTACTGCGTTGTTGGTTGTGTTGTGCCGCAAGCTCGGTCAGCACCTGCAGGGCTACTGGATCGTCGCCCGCACCGCCGAGCAGGTTCGCGAGCTCCTCGATCCGGTCGTCCTCGAGCAGGCCGACGGCCCTGGTGCGCGGGACGCTGAGGAGCTGCTGCGCCTCGGGGCGCTCCCGGTCATCTCGGAACCAGTACTGGCGGTGTTCGAACGGATAGGTGGGCAGGTCAAGCTTTCGCGCGTGTGCTTGGGCAAATGCGCCGAAGTCGGGCAGGTGGCCCAGGACGTAGGCATCGGCAACGGCTTCGGTGATCTGCCTGTGGTCGGCGGTGTTTCGCCGCAGGGTCGCGATCGCCCGAGGCGCGGTGGCCGGCTCGGGCCACGCTCGCAGTGCCGTGGCGGTGAGCACCGGCTGCGGGCCGATCTCGAGCAACACCTTGCAGTTGAGATCGGCAAGCGTCTGCACGCTCTTGGCGAACTCCACCGGTTGGCGCGCGTGCCGACGCCAGTATGCGCCGTCGATCTTCACGCTCCAGCCCAGCTGGGCGCCGGTGCGATTGTCGATCAGAACCCGTTGTGGCGCTGCGTAATCGAATTGCTGTGCGTACGCCTCGAACTCGTCGAGGATCGGGTCCAGCAGCGCCGAGTGGAACGCGTGGCTGGTTTCCAGCCAGTCGCACCGGACACCGTCGGCAGTCAACCCGGCCACCGCCCGCTCCAACTCCGCAGCGGGTCCGGACAGGACGGTGTTGGCACCGTTGTAGGCGGCGACCGACAGGCTGGGGAAGTCGTCGGTGAGGCTCTCGACACGCTCGGCGGCCGTGAACACGGCTACCATCCGGCCACCCGTCGGCAGGCTGCCGAAGAGTCGGCCGCGTTCTGCCATCAGCCGCGCGCCGTCCTCAAGGGTGAGCACGCCCGCGACACAGGCCGCGGCGTACTGGCCGACGCTGTGGCCCAGCACCACGTCCGGTTCGAAACCCCACGACTGCCAGAGCCGGGCCAGACCAAGCTCCAGCGCGAACAGCGCGGGCTGCGCGTAGGAGGTCTGCCGCAGCGTCTCGTCGGCGACTGGACCGTTGAGGTCGAAAATCACGTCGAGCAACGGCTTTTCGAGAACGTCGGCGACGGTGGCCGCGCACCGGTTCAGCGTCTCGGCGAACACCGGCTCGGTGTCGTACAACTCCCTGGCCATGCCGGCGTACTGGCTGCCTTGACCGGTGAACAGCCACGCCGTCTTCGGAGTGTCGTGAGATTCTCCGCGGACCAATCCCGGTGCCGGGCGGTCGTCCGCGAGCGCGCCGAGAAGCTCGATGGCGGACTCTCTCGAATCGACCACCAGCGCGGCCCGGTGCTCCAGGTGTGCTCGTCCGGTGCCTGCGGTGAAGCAGGCATCGGCGAGGGTGGCCTCCGGGTGCGCACTCAGCCAGCCGCGGTAATGCTCGGCGAGCTGCATGAGCGCGGCGGGTGTCCGCGCCGAGAGCGGAAGAACGCTGAACTTGTCCTTGGCCTGCTCGCCCGGACCGGGTGCGGTGGCGGGCTCATTTGCCTGCTCGGCGGCTAGCGGTGCCTCTTCGAGGATGACGTGCGCGTTGGAGCCGGCGAACCCGAACGAGCTGACCCCGGCGATGCGGGGCCGATCGCCGCGCTTCCACGGGATGGTCTCCCGCACCACCTCGACGGCAAGGCGGTCCCAGGGAATGTGTGGCGACGGGTTCTCGAAGTTGAGGTGCTTCGGCAGAGCCTCGTGCTCCAGCGACAAGATGACCTTGATGACACCCGCGATTCCCGCGGCGGCTTCCAGGTGCCCGATGTTCGTCTTCGCCGAGCCGATCAACAGTGGCTGGTCGGCCTCGCGTCCAGCGCCGAGCACGGCCCCTGCGGCCTGGGCCTCGATCGGGTCGCCGAGCGACGTCCCGGTGCCGTGTGCCTCCAGGTAGTTGACCTCGCGGGGTTCGAGGTCGGCACGCAACAGTGCATCGGCGATAACCCGTTGCTGGGCAACACCATTCGGTACTGTCAAGCCGCCCGATGCGCCGTCCTGGTTGATCGCGCTGCCCCGGATCACGGCTCGAATCCGGTCGCCGTCAGCAATCGCGTCCTCGAGGCGCTTGATCACGATGACGCCGCAACCCTCGCCGCGAACATAGCCATCGGCGGCCGCGTCGAACGTCTTGCACCGGCCATCGGGCGAGAGCATGTGCGCGCTGGAGAACGTGATCATGGTCGCCGGAGACAGCAGGACGTTCGCCCCGCCGGCCAGCGCGAGGTCGCATTCCCCCAAGCGCAGCGCCTGGCAGGCCTGATGGATCGCCACCAGGGACGAGCTGCACGCCGTGTCGACCGCCACCGAGGGGCCCTGGAGGCCCAACCGGTAGCTGATCCGGCCCGCTGCCGCGGCGCTCGACGTCCCGATGGCCAGATAGGCCTCGATCTCGGGGTAGGTCAGCTCGTCGGAGGCCATGCCCAGGTAGTCGTGCGTGGCCAAACCGACGAATACGCCGGTGTTGGTTCCGGCCAAAGCTGTTGGTGCCGTGCCTGAATGCTCCACCGCGCGCCAGGCCGTCTCCAGCAGGATGCGATGCTGCGGGTCCATCAGCCGGACCTCGCGGGTCGACATGCCGAAGAATGGCGCGTCGAACCCGGTCACATCATCGACGAACCCCGCGCGACGGGTGACGACCTTGCCGGGCGCCCCTGGTTCCGGGTCGAAGAAGTCGTCGGCATTCCAGCGATCGTTCGGCACTTCCGAGATCGCGTCGCGGCCCTCGCGCAGCACATCCCAGAACTCATCTGCATCCGTTGCACCCGGAAAACGGGCGGCGTAGCCGACGATCGCAAAACGCGGGGCCGGCTCCATTGAACGGTCGGCAAATCCCATGTCGGTGTCCCTCCCGATCGGCGGTCCGATCAAACGTTCTCGGTGGCCACAATGCCACCGGGCGCGCAATCTGTACCGCCCGGGCGCCAACTTCGACGCACACTATTGCACGGGTCCTTGACATGGGAGGCGTTGCCTTGAGAGGTTCGGCGATGCCCATGCGATGGCGGCCGATGCGAGGGTAAGTTGATCGCCGCAACGTGTGATGCCGGACCAGGTGCCGGGTGACCTGGGAGGATTTTTCTTGCGCATCGGCGAAATTACAATTGGCGCGCTTCATGAGTGGTCGATGAATGCGGGCGCGGTGACGTCGTGGCATCCGACCGAGGCGGCGAAGGAGAAGGCTCGCCGAGCAGAGGTCAGCTCGGTGCCAGTCAGCTATATGCAGAGCCAACACCTGCGCAACTACTGCGACCGCACGGAAGCGGGACTGAACTTCTCCCGGCAGATCATCGCCAGCTGTGAGGTGGCCGGGCAGTGCGATATCGAGGCCATGGATCACGCCGTCAACGCGTATCTGCGTCGACATGACACCTTCCGGAGTTGGTTCGAACGCACCGATGACGGCGATTTCACCCGCCGTGCCCTCGACGATCCGGCCGACATCGAGTTCGTGCCCGTCGATCAGGGTCATATGACGGCCGATGAGATCCGTGCACACGCCGTGGCTATACCGAATCCGTTGGAATGGGGTTGTTTCACTTTCGGGATCATCCAGAACGAGAACCACTTCACGTTCTTCGCCGCCATGGATCACGTGCACGGGGACGCGACGCTGATCGGCACGACGATGATGGAAGCCAACGGGATGTACTCGGCGCTGAGCGCGGGCGGTGAGGCTCTCACGCTGCCCGATGCCGGTAGCTTCGACGACTTCTGTATCCGAGAGGGCGAGTACACGTCGGCGTTGACGGAGGACTCACCGGGTGTGCGCAGGTGGATCGAATTCGCCGAGAACAACGGGGATGGCTTTCCGGAGTTTCCGCTCCCGCTCGGCAACCCGAACGATTCGACCAGCAGTGACATGACGTCGTACGTTCTGATGGACGCGGCGCAGACGGAACGCTTCGAAGCGGCCTGCTCGGATGCAGGCGCGCGCTTCGTCGGGGGGTTGTTCGCGTGCCTGGGCCTGGTGGAACACGAGTTCACCGGTGCTCTCACCTACTACGGACTCACGCCAAGGGATTCCCGGACAGCCGGCGACAATTTCATGACGCAGGGTTGGTTCACAGGTCTGATCCCTATCGTCGTCCCGGTTGCGGCGACCTCCTTCAGCGAAGCCGCAGCGGCGGCGCAGGCGTGCTTCGACTCGAGCCTGGACATGGTCAGGGTGCCGTATTACCGCGTGTTGGAGTTGGCGCCGTGGTTGAACTGGCCGCAGCCGAACTTTCCGGTGTCGAACTTCCTGCACGGTGGGGCCGCGCCGCTGAACGCCATCCTCGCGGCGGGCGCCATGGGGCTCGCGAACAACATCGGGATCTACCCTGATGGTCGGTTCTCGTATCAGCTGACCATCTACATATTCCGGTACGGGGAGGGCACGGTCATGGCGATCATGCATCCCGACAACCCGGTGGCCAAGAAGTCGGCCACTCGCTACATGGAGGCGATGAGTTCCGTCGCCGTGCGGGTCGCTGACAGCGGGCACTGGGGACGCGTCGCATAGCTTGGAGCGAATGGATGGCAAGGGCTTTTCCGCACAGTGCAGGTGCTGTGCGAGTGTGAGGGCGATATGCGACGGCTAGCCGATCTGGTGGTGCGGTGGCCCCTAGCGGTGATAGGGGTCTGGATCGCGATGGCGATCGCCCTCCCGCTGGCGTTCCCGTCGCTGGGCGAGATGGCCGCAAAGCATCCGCTCGTCATCCTGCCCGCGGACGCGCCGTCGAGTGTCACCGCGCTGAAGATGAAGGAGGCGTTCCAGGAGCCGGGTTCGGACAATCTCCTCGTCATCGCCCTCATCAACGAAACAGGGCTCAGGCCCGCCGACGAGGCGACCTACCGCAAGCTGGTGGACGCGATACGCGACGACGACAGGGATGTCGTGTCGGTGCAGGACTTCGTCAGCACGCCGCAGCTGCGGACGTTCCTGACGAGCGACGACAAGACGACCTGGGTGTTGCCGGTCAGCCTCGAGGGTGAGTTGGGCACGCCGCGTGCCTATGAGTCCTTCAACCGCGTCGCCGACATCGTCAAGCACAACAGCCCGACGAGCGACGGCGCACTCACCGTCCACGTCACCGGTCCCGCGGCCACGGTCGCCGACCTCACCGTCGCGGGTGAGAAGGATCGGCTGCCGATCGAGCTGGCGATCGCCGTCCTAGTCCTGCTCGTACTGCTGCTGGTCTACCGCAGCGCGGTCACGATGCTGCTGCCGTTGATGACGATCGGGTCGTCCCTGGTGATCGCGCAGGCGCTCGTAGCGGGCTACTCCCAACTCACGGGCTCAGGTGTGTCGAATCAGTCCATCGTCTTCCTGAGCGCGATCATGGCGGGCGCCGGAACCGACTACGCGGTGTTCCTCATCAGCCGCTATCACGACTACGTGCGATCGGGCGCGGATTCCGAACGGGCCATCAAGTCGGCAATGATCTCGGTCGGAAAGGTGATCACCGCCTCTGCCGCCACGGTGGGTCTCACATTCCTGTGTCTGAGCTTCGCCCAGATGGGAGTGTTCCAAACCGTCGGCGTGTCATCGGCGATCGGGATCGGCGTCGCCTATCTCGCCGGTGTGACCCTGCTGCCCGCGATTCTGGTGCTCGCGGGCCCGCGCGGCTGGGTCAAACCGCGGCGCGAGCTGACCGCTCGGTTCTGGCGGCGATCCGGGATTCGCATCGTGCGCCGGCCGGTGCCACATCTGGTGGCAAGCGCGCTCGTGTTGGGCATTCTGGCCGGCCTCGCGACCTTCGCGCACTTCAACTACGACGACCGCAAGGTGGTGGCGTCGTCGGCGCCTAGTTCGGTCGGCTACGCCGCACTGGATCGACACTTCCCGATCAGTCAGGCCATTCCGGAGTACATCCTCGTGCAGTCACCGCGCGATCTGCGCTCACCGCAGGCCCTCGCGGATCTGGAGCAGATGGCCTCACGCGTCGCTCAACTGCCGAACGTCGGCTTGGTCAGCGGCATCACTCGGCCCGTGGGTGAGGTCCCGCAGGAGTTCAGGGCCACATTTCAGGCTGGCATCGTGGGTGACCGGCTGGCCAGTGGCTCGGCCGAGATCGACCAGCGCACCGGCGACCTCAACCGGCTGGCGGACGGCGCCAACACACTGGCCAAAAGCCTCAGTGACGTACGCGCCCAGGTCAATCAGATGGCGCCCAGCATTCAAGGTCTGCTCGACGCGGCCTCCTCCATGAAGACCGAGCAGGGCGGCGACAAGCTGGTGCGAGACGTGGAGGCCGCCGCCAGGCTCGTGCAGGCCGCCAACCGGCTCGGCAACGCCATGGGCATCAACTTCGCCACGGTTCGAGACATGTTCGCCTGGATCGGCCCGGTCCTGGTGGCGCTGCAGGGCAACCCGGTCTGCAACGCCGATCCCTCGTGCAGCGACACGCGCAATCAGTTCGAGCGGCTCGCCGCGGCGCGGGACGCCGGAGCCCTGGACGAGATCAACGCCGCCGCGAAGCAGTTGTCGAGTTCCGGCGACAAGGAGACGCTGTCGGCGACGGTGAACAAGCTCAACGGTGCGATGGCGAGCATCTCGAAGGCGGCGAAGGCCGCCGGGCTCGACGGCCCCGGCGGCCCTCAGAGCAGCCTGACTCAGCTGCAACAGGGCGCCAACCGCCTGGCAGGTGGCAGCCGAGAGGTGGCGGGCGGAGTCGATCAGCTCGTCGAGCAGGTCAAGGTGATGGCCGACGGACTCAACCAGGCGTCGGGTTTCCTGCTGAACATGAGAAGCCAGGCGGCGGACCCGTCGATGGCGGGGTTCAATATTCCGCCAGAAGTGCTTGGTCTTGCCGATTTCAAGAAGGCATCCGCGGCATATATTTCGCCAGACGGGCATTCGGTGCGGTACCTGGTGCAAACCAAACTGAGCCCGTTCAGCTCAGAGGCGATGGATCAGGTCAACGAAATCGGTGACGTAGCGCGGGGAGCCCAGCCGAACACCACGCTGTCCGATGCCACGATATCGATGGGCGGCTTCCCCGCCGCGCTGCGGGACACGCGTGACTATTACGAGAAGGACATCCGATTCATCATCGCGGCGACACTCATCGTTGTCCTGCTGACGTTGACGGTGGTACTGCGATCGTTGATCGCGCCGCTCTATCTCGTCGGCTCCGTGGTGATCTCATACTTCGCGGCAATCGGCGTCGGCGTTCTGATGTTCCAATTCATCCTCGGCCAGCAGCTTCATTGGAGCGTGCCGCCATTGGCATTCGTGGTGCTCGTCGCGGTGGGCTCCGACTACAACATGCTCTTCGCATCGCGAATGCGCGACGAGTCCGCGCGCAGCGTGCGCTACGGCGTCATCCGTACCCTGAGTTCCACGGGCGGCGTCATCACCGCGGCCGGCCTGATCTTCGCCGCCTCGATGGCCGGTCTCATGTTCTCCAGCATCGGCCTCGTGATCCAGAGCGGTTTCGTGATCGGTGTTGGCATTTTGCTGGACACCTTCGTGGTGCGGACCATCATGGTGCCGGCGATCGCGACACTGGTCGGCCGAGCAAACTGGTGGCCCTCACGTGTGGGGCCGGGGGAGTCGACGTCGCGGGCGTCGGCCACCGCGCAGGGATGAGCACACCCAAGTGATGTATGTGACACTGAGACCGGAGCGGAGGGGTCATGGGCTCCGATGAAGCCGCCCTTCCACGGCGCAGGTTGATGAGACTCCGCGCCGACAGATTCGACGAGTGAGTGCGGATATAGCAATGACATCTACTGCTCGGTCATCTGTCCTGTCCATGCTGCATGGGCGGGCCAGTATGCGACCCGATGACGTGGCGATGACCTTCACCGATTACACGCACGACCCGGCGGGTGTCGTCGAGAGCCTCACCTGGTCGCAGCTGTCTCGTCGGACGATGAATGTCGCGCGCGAACTCAGCCACCACGCGACGGTCGGTGACAGAGCGGTGATTCTGGCGCCGCAGAGCCTGGACTACGTCACGGCGTTCCTGGGCTCGATGCAGGCAGGCCTGATCGCGGTTCCGCTCCCGTTGCCGCACCGCGGCTCGGCTCACGATCGTGTCAGCAGCGTCTTCGAAGACACGTCGCCAGCTGTCGTGCTGACGACGTCTGCCGTCGCCGGAGATGTCGGCGACTACGTCGACCAGTCACGTCTGGACGCCGCACCGAAGTTCGTCGAGATCGATTCGCTCCCACCGGAGAGCATCGGGCCGGACGGACCGGGCCCTGCGCAGGCTGAGCTGCCGAGCGTCGCGTACCTGCAGTACAGCTCGGGATCCACGCGTCTGCCGACCGGTGTCATGATCTCGCATCAGAACCTCCAGTCGAATTTCGAGCAGATCATGCGCACCTTCTTCGCGGGTGTGCAGCTCAAATCCCCGTCAGATGTCACGTTCGTGTCGTGGTTGCCCTTCTATCACGACATGGGTTTGGTGCTGGGCATCTGTGCGCCCATCCTGAGCGGCCATCCCGTCGCGTTGACGAGCCCGATGGCGTTCTTGGAGCGGCCGGCCAGATGGATGCGAGCGTTGGCGGAGAACCCACACGCGTTCTCCGCGGCACCCAATTTCGCCTTTGACCTGGCTGCCCGCAAAACCACCGACAAGGATCTTGCCGGGCTCGACCTCGGCGGGGTGCGTGGGATCATCAACGGCGCCGAACGTGTCGAGCCCGTCACCTTGGAACGCTTCGCAGATCGGTTTGCTCACTTCAATTTTCGGGACCACATGCTGCGCCCCTCCTACGGCTTGGCGGAGGCTGTGGTCTTCCTGGCCGCGAGTACCTGGAGTGAGTCCTCGCCGTCGGTTCGCTTCGATGTCGACGAACTGGGTGCAGGCCGTGTTCGGCCGCCCGCAGCAGGCAAGGGCACCGCGCTGATCAAGTACGAACTGCCGGCGTCACCCCTGTTGCGGATCGTGGACGTCGATACGAACCGGCAGTGCGCGCACGACGTGGTGGGTGAGATCTGGGCGCATGGTGAGAACGTCTCGGCCGGCTACTGGAGTCGGACACCGGAGGAGCAGCAGTGCTTCGGCGCCACGCTTGTCGACCCCTCGCCCGGCACACCTGACGGGCCCTGGCTGCGCACGGGTGATCTCGGCTTCATCCACGACGGCGAGTTGTTCATTGTCGGTCGCATCAAGGACATGCTCATCGTTCGCGGGCGCAATCACTATCCCGAGGACATCGAGGCGACGGTCCAGGGGATAACAGGCGGTCGCGTCGCGGCGCTGGCGGTTCCGGTGAACAGCACTGAAGAGCTGGTCACGGTCATCGAACTCAAGAAGCGCACCGACCACAACGGTGACGCCATGCACTGGCTCAGCGAGGTCAAGAGTGACATCACCTCCGCGATTTCCAATGCGCACGGCCTGAATATCGGCGACGTCGTTCTCGTATCGCCGGGGTCGATTCCCACCACGACGAGCGGCAAAATCCGGCGTGCCGCGTGTGCCGAGCAGTACCAGCAGCAACAGTTTGCTCGGCTGGACGCCTAGTAGGCTTTGAGGTCAGGACAGATGCGTCGAGCAAGGGGAGTGTGAATGCGGAGACTCGTGGCATCGGTCACCGCGTTGGTAACCGTCGGCGCCGCAGGATGTTTCGGTGCCGGCAGCGCTGTGGCCGATGATCCGCCGGCCCCGCCGCCACCGAACCCCTCGGCCAATGGGACGCCTCCACCGCTGGGGACGCCGGGCCGGGCGTACGCGCTCGGTGGTGCACACGTGCTGGGCATTCCCTACGACCAGTACATCATCGACACCGGCAAGTACTGGTTCCCCGAGAACCAGCCACAGAAGCAGATCGTCCGCTATCCCGCCGGTCAGGTGCAGGGGCACACGCTCGAACGCCTCTTTCCTGGTATCGGCGCCGTCGGGGAGCAGATCCTGCCGGGGCTGGGCCTCGACGGTCCCAGCGTCGGCGAGTCCGTCGACGAGGGCGCACCGCAGACCATCGAGACGATCAAGGCCGGCGGACCCGGCACCGTGATGGGCCTCTCCGAGGGCGCGATGGTGCTCAACGAGGTGCAGACGCGGCTCGCGTACGACCCGGCCGCGCCGCCACCGGATCAGTTGAGCTTCGCGATGTTCGGCGACCCGATCGGCAAGCACGCGTTCGGCGAGGGCTTCCTGAGCCAGATGTTCCCCGTCGGCGCTGTCGTGCCGTCGCTCGACTACCGCATCCCGGCCCCGGTCGAAAGCCAGTACGACACCTATCAATTCATCTCGCCCTACGACAGCATCGCCGACTGGCCGGACCAGGCGGACAACAGCTGGATGAGCGTCGTCAACGCGGTGGTGGGTCTCGCGACCGGCCACACCGCGGTCGCGTTCACCGACCCCAGCAACGTGCCCGCCCGGAACATCCGCACGACGGTCAATTCCAAGGGCGCGAAGACGACGACGTACATGATCCCCGAGCAGCATCTACCGATCGTGATGGGATTCAAGTATCTCGGCGTCGACGAGGCCACGCTGAACAAGCTCGACGCGGTGCTGCTGCCCATGGTGGACGCGGGCTACTCACGCAACAGCGATCCGGCGACGGCGCCGATCACGGTGGACCCGGTGAACGGTTACGACCCGGCGGAGGTCACCGCACCGTCCACGGATGCCTCGTTCGGGGGCAGCGGCGGCACCGATCCGATCTCGCAGCTGCTCTCCGGGGCGCAGTACGTGCTGAACAACCCGCCGGCACCCAAGTAGCCGCTACAGCCCGGCGAACCCCACGCCGACCAACACGACCCCGATCACGGCCAGTAGGGCTGCGACCCCGAGCCGGCCCCGCAGCCGTAGCCAGTCGTTGAGTGCCAACAGCGCAGCGCGGGTGCGCTCCGGTGCCACCAGGTAGCAGAGCAACGGGATCTCCACCAGCCCGAACGCCACGACGTTGAATGCCATCAAGGCGCCGAACTGAGTGGTGGCCGCGGCGCCGGAGGCGACGATGAGTGCCAGCGCGGCGACATAGTCGATCGACGGCAGTGCGATGCCGAGGCCCGCGACCCCGGCCGCCCACAGCGAGCGGCCATTGAGCAGTGGTCGGGTGCGGGTCGCGAGCGCTCCGAATCGTCGCGCGACGAGGCCTGGTGATCCGTCGGCGCGCTTGCCTCCCAGCAGGCCGGTGGCCACCAACGCCGCATTGGCCAGCACCACCGCGCCAACCACGATCTGCACCCTCGGCAGAGTGAAATGCGCAGACCCCAGGGCGGGCCGCAGAACGAACAGCACGATCACGCCCACCGCGGTGCCCATCGCGAAACCGCCAGCGAGGAAGGCGAGTAGCTGCAGGCCCGGTCGCGGCCGGTTGATCATCAGGACCGTCATACCGATCCGGAACGGCTCCAGACTGACCGCAACGGCCATCACCAGGAGCGGGATCCACATGATGGCGTCACGTTACCGGGCTTGCATTCACGGCGATCCAGACCCTGGCCGACGCCGCGCTGCCCGGCAATGATGGACCGGTGACTTCCGTGCGTACGAACCTGCCGGTCGTCGACCTCCGGGCCGAGCCCGCAGAGCTGCGTACCGGCCTCCGGACGGTCGCCCACGACATCGGGTTCTTCCACCTGACGGGCCACGGCGTGCCCGCCGAGTTGTCCGAGCGGGTGCTGGCGGCGGCGCGCGGGCTGTTCGCGCTGCCGCAGGCCGCCAAGGACGCGGTCGCGATGGTCAACAGCCCGCACTTTCGTGGGTACACGCGCATGGGCGGGGAGTTCACCGGCGGCGTGGTGGACTGGCGCGAGCAGATCGACATCGGGCCCGAGCGGGTGAGCTTGAGCGATACCGCCGAGACCTATCTGCGGTTGCAGGGCCCCAACCAGTGGCCGGCCGGGCTGCCCGAGCTGCGCGACGTCATCGCCGAATGGGACGCCGCGCTGGCCAGCATCGGACGAAAGCTGTTGCAGCATCTAGCGGCGTCGTTGGGCAGCCCCGAGGGTGTGTTCGACGAGGCGTTCGCTGACACTCCGGCCACGCTGATCAAGATCGTGCGTTACCCGGCCCAGGCGCGGACCCCGCAGGGCGTCGGTGCGCACCGTGACGCCGGCGTGCTGACGCTGCTGCTCGCCGAGCCGGGAAGTCGGGGTCTGCAGGTGCGCAGGGCCGAGGCGAGCGAAGCGACGGGGGATGGATCCGGCGAGTGGATCGACGTGGACCCACTGCCCGGTGCGTTCATCGTGAACATCGGCGAGATGCTCGAGATCGCCAGCGGCGGGTACCTACGTGCCACCGAGCATCGGGTGACCCTGAGCGCCCGCGAGCGGATCTCGGTGCCCTACTTCTTCAATCCACGCCTCGACGCGCAGCTCCCCGTATTGCGGTTGCCCACCGATCTCGCGGCCGACGCCCGCGGTGTCACGGCTGATCCGTCGAACGAGAGGATCTTCTCGGTCTACGGGCAAAACGCATGGAAGAGCAGACTGCGCGCACACCCCGATGTGGCCGCCGCGCACGGCTACGGATCCTCTGTGTGAAGATGGAGTTGCTATGAGCAGCACTGATCTCAGTCCAGCCTCCCTACGCGAGGCCTTCGGTCACTTTCCCACCGGCGTGATCGCGATCGCCGCGGAGGTCGACGGCACCCTCGTCGGGCTTGCGGCCAGCACGTTCGTCCCGGTGTCGCTTGATCCGCCGCTGGTGTCGTTCTGTGTGCAGAACTCATCGACGACGTGGCCCAAGCTCAAGGATCTCCCGGTGCTGGGCATCAGCGTGCTGGGCGAGGCCCATGATCAGGTGGCCAAGGGGCTCGCGGCCAAGACGGGCGATCGCTTCGCCGGCCTGGAGACCAAGTCCACCGACGGTGGTGCGGTGTTCATTCACGGGACCAGCGTGTGGCTGGAGAGCGCCATCGAACAGCAGGTCCTGGCGGGCGATCACACCATTGTCGTCCTGCGGGTGCACGAGATCACCGTGCACGACGACGTCGCACCCATCGTGTTCCACCGCAGCGCGTTCCGCCGCCTCGGCGCCTAGCTGCGGGCGCTAGGGCTTGGCGCTGAGTGCCTCGCGGTAGCCCTGGATGCGGCCCTCGATCTCCGCTGCGTCGTCGGGTCGGCCCTCTTTGCGGGCCAGCTCCGCGCGAGTGGTGAGTTCGCGGATGGCGGTGCGAATATCGTTGACGCTCTTAGTTTCTCCGTAGCTCATGAGGTTGACCTCCCTCGTTGATCGGCTAGCTTCCTCGAGCGTACGCGCCTTGGGTACCCGCTACGGGGCCAATGAGACGTGGCGACGGGAATCTCGAGGATTCTCGCCGCCACGTCGCGTAGCAGGTATTTGGAACGTCTCCGGTTACCGCCGGAACAGTTTGTTGCCCAACCACACGACCGGGTCGTACTTGCGGCCGGCGACGCGCTCCTTCATCGGGATGAGGGCGTTATCGGTGATCTTGATGTGCTCGGGGCAGACCTCGGTACAGCACTTGGTGATGTTGCAGTAGCCCAGCCCGAACTCGTCCTGGGCCATGTCCTTGCGGTCGACGACGTCGAGCGGATGCATGTCCAGCTCGGCGATGCGCATGTGGAAGCGCGGCCCGGCGAAGTTCTCCTTGTTCTCCTCGTGATCACGAACCACGTGGCAGACGTTCTGGCACAGGAAGCACTCGATGCACTTGCGAAACTCCTGGCTGCGCTCAACGTCCTCCTGCTGCATCCGGTAGTCGCCCGGCTGCAGATCCTTCGGCGGGGTGAACGACGGGATCTGACGGGCCTTCTCGTAGTTGAACGACACGTCGGTGACGAGGTCGCGCATCACGGGGAAGGTGCGCAGCGGGGTGACCGTGACGGTCTCGTCGGGATCGAACGTCGACATCCGGGTCATGCACAGCAGCTTCGGTTTGCCGTTGATCTCCGCCGAGCACGAGCCGCACTTGCCTGCCTTGCAGTTCCAGCGGACCGCGAGGTCGTTGGCCTGGGTGGCCTGCAGCCGGTGGATGATGTCGAGCACCACCTCGCCGTCGTTGACCTCGACGGTGTAGTCCTTCAGCTCGCCGCCGTCGTCGTCTCCGCGCCAGACCCGCAGACGTGCGTTGTAGGCAGCCATGTCAGGCCTTCCGTTCGGGGTGCTCGGTCAGTTCGTCATCGGTGTAGTACTTCTCGAGTTCGGAGAGTTCGAAGCACTCGAGCAGGTCGGGCCGCATCTGTGCCTGCCGCTCGGGGACGACGGTGACTCTCGGGACCATCGCCTCGCTGGTGGCGACCTCGGTGGTCTTGCAGACCAGCAGCGTGTTGCGCCAGTTCGCATCCATATCGGGATGATCGTCGCGGGTGTGCCCGCCGCGGCTCTCGGTGCGCTGCAGCGCTGCCTTGGCGACGCACTCGCTGACCAGCAGCATGTTGCGCATATCGATCGCCAGGTGCCAGCCCGGGTTGTACACCCGGCCACCCTCGACGGCGACGTTCTGCAGGCGGCCCCTGAGCTCGTCGAGCTTTACCAGCGCCTCCTCGATCTCGTCTTCCTTGCGGATGATGCCGACGAGGTCGTTCATCGACTGTTGGAGTTCGGCGTGCAGGGTGTACGGGTTCTCGGGATTCTCGTGTGCCTCATACGGCGCCAACGCCATCTTGGTGGCCTCGTCGACGGCGTCCTGCGGCGGCTTGGGCCGTTCGGCCAGCGCCCGTACGTAATCGGAGGCGCCGAGGCCGGCGCGACGGCCGAACACCAGCAGGTCGGACAGCGAGTTGCCGCCCAGTCGGTTGGAGCCGTGCATGCCGCCGGAGCACTCACCGGCCGCGAACAGGCCCGGGGTCGCAGCGCCGCCGGTGTCGGGATCGACCTCGATACCGCCCATCACGTAGTGACAGGTCGGGCCGACCTCCATCTCGTCCTTGGTGATGTCGACCTCGGCCAGCTCGATGAACTGGTGGTACATCGAGGGCAGGCGGCGCTTGATCTCCTCGGTGGGCATCCGCGAGGCGATGTCGAGGTAGACGCCGCCGTGCGGGGTGCCGCGCCCCGCCTTGACCTCCGCGACGATGGCCCTGGCGACCTCGTCGCGGGGCAGCAGGTCAGGTGTGCGGCGCGCCGAGTCGTTGTCCTTGAGCCACTGGTCGGCCTCTTCCTCGGTCTCGGCATACTGCCCCTTGAACACCGCGGGGATGTAGTCGAACATGAATCGCTTGCCCTCGGAGTTCTTCAGCACTCCGCCGTCGCCGCGCACACCCTCGGTGACGAGAATGCCCTTGACCGACAGCGGCCAGACCATCCCGGTGGGGTGGAACTGGATGAACTCCATGTTGATCAGGTTGGACCCGGCCCTCAAAGCAAGGGCGTGGCCGTCGCCGGTGTACTCCCACGAGTTCGACGACACCTTGAACGACTTGCCGATGCCGCCGGTCGCGAGGACTACGGCCGGGGCCTCGAACAGGATGAAGTTGCCGGTCTCGCGCCAGTAGCCGAAGGCGCCCGCGATCCTGTCGCCGTCCTTGATCAGGTCGGTGATGGAGCACTCGTGGAAGACCTTGATCCGCGCCTCGTAGTCGCCGAGTTCCTTCTTGTCCTCCTGCTGCAGCGAGACGATCTTCTGCTGCAGGGTGCGGATGATCTCCAGCCCGGTGCGGTCACCGACGTGCGCAAGCCGAGGGTAGGTGTGCCCGCCGAAGTTGCGCTGGCTGATTTTGCCGTCCTTGGTGCGGTCGAACAGCGCGCCGTAGGACTCCAGCTCCCACACCCGGTCGGGGGCCTCCTGTGCGTGCAGTTCGGCCATCCGCCAGTTGTTCAGGAACTTGCCGCCGCGCATGGTGTCACCGAAGTGCACCTGCCAGGAATCCTTGGTGTTGACGTTGCGCATCGCCGCCGCGCAGCCACCCTCGGCCATCACAGTGTGGGCCTTGCCGAACAGCGACTTGGTCACCACGGCGACGCGTAGACCGCGTTCCCTGGCCTCGATCACTGCGCGCAGTCCAGCCCCGCCGGCTCCGATCACGACAACGTCGTATTCGTGCCGTTCGAGTTCAGCCATCTACGTTCAACCTCGCTAGTTCGTGAATAGAGCTGTTAGGCAAGAAGAATCAGCCGATGAATCGCAGGTCGCTTATCGTCCCGCTGGCCACCAGCATGATGTAGAAGTCGGTGAGCATCAGCGTGCCGAGCGTTATCCAGGCGTACTGCTTGTGCCGGGTGTTGAGCTTGCTGACCTGACCCCACATCCAGTACCGGATGGGGTGCTTGGAGAAGTGCTTGAGCCGGCCGCCGACAACGTGGCGGCAGGAGTGGCACGACAGCGTGTAGACCCACAACATCGTCACGTTGACGACGAGGATCACGTTGCCGAGGCCGAAGCCGAACCCGGTGGGCGAGTGGAATGCCACGATCGCGTCGTAGGTGTTGATCGCGGAGATGGCGGCGGCGATGTAGAAGAAGTAGCGGTGCGTGTTCTGGATGATCAGCGGCAACCGCGTCTCGCCGGTGTACTTCGCGTGCGGTTCGGCCACGGCGCAGGCGGTGGGCGACTGCCACACCGACCGGTAGTAGGCCCCGCGGTAGTAGTAGCAGGTCAGCCGGAACAGGAGCAGGAACGGCAGTGAGGCGGCCGCGTATGGCAGCCACCACACGTCGGGCAGGATCTGCGGCCAGAATCCGCTCGCCTCAGGCGTGCAGCCCTTGCTGATGCACGGGGAGTAGAACGGCGTGAGGTAGTGGTACTCGGCCACGAAGTAGTTGTTCTGGAGGAATGCCCGCACCGTCGCATAGATGACGAACGCGGCGAAGCCGAGGTCGACGATCAGCGGCGAGCGCCACCAATTGTCGGTACGCAGCGTGCGCTGGCTGATCTGCGCTCGCGTCGGGGAGAAGACACCTGTGCCGGGGCGGTCGGCGGTGGGTGCGCTCACGGATATTTCCTCACTTCGGTCGTAATGGTGCGACGGTGGTGCGACGCGCGGCAGCGCCGTGGATCAGTTGACCCACGGCGGCACCAACTCACCGCACTCCGCCGAGGCCCTCGTCGTCGACGTCCTGCCAGAAGTCGCTGGCGTACTGGGTGTCTGGGATGCCGATCTTCTCCCCGACGTGGTGGTGCAGGCTTCCGCCGCGGTTGAATTCCAGTTCCTCGGCATCGATGTCGAGACGGTCGATGTCATTGAGGATGCGTTCGGCGTCGTTGACGATGCGCCGCATCTCGGGGGTGTCCCCGTAGCGTGAGGCCAGCGAGGTCACACAACGCCGTAAGCCACCGATCAGTTCGTGTAGCTGGGCGAGTTCAGTAGTAGTGGACAACGAGTCGACCTCCTTGGGCTGAAGGGTGTCACGAATCACATTACGACAGACGATGCTAGCCACATCACCGGATCGACGTGACGCGGGTCACGTTCTCAACAGGAGGTTGGAGAGTTGTCCAAGCAGGATCTTCAGAAAAGCGCCGTCGCACTGCTCGCCTTGCACGTGCCCGGCACACCGGTGGTGCTCCCGACGGTCTGGGACGCGTGGTCGGCCAAGCTCGCGGTCGACGCGGGATTTGCTGCGCTGACCGTCGGCAGCCATCCCGTCGCGGAGTCCGTCGGCAAGCCCGACGGTGAGGGCATGTCGTTCGACGAGCTGACCGCGCGCGTCGCGCAGATCACCGGCGCCGTTGACGTGCCGATCTCGGTGGACATCGAATCGGGCTACGGCGAGACGCCGCAGCGGATCATCGACGGTCTGCTGTCGGTGGGCGCGGTCGGGTTCAACATCGAGGACACGGTGCACAAGGAGGGCAAGCGAATCCGCACCGCCGAGGAGCACGCCGCGCTGGTGGGTGAATTGCGCAGGGCCGCTGATGATGCCGACGTGCACGTGGTGATCAATGCCCGAACCGACCTGTTCCTCCGGCAGGACGGTGACGAGGCGGATCGCTTCGAGCGCGCGGTGTCTCGGCTCAAGCTGTGCGCCGACGCGGGTGCCGACAGCCTGTACCCCGTGGGTCGACACGATCCGGACACGTTGCGCCGCCTGACATCCGAGCTGCCGCTGCCGGTCAACGCCATCGCGCTACCGGATCAGGACGACCCGGCATCGTTCGGCCCGCTGGGCGTCGGTCGGATCAGCTTCGGACCGTTCCTGCAAGGCGCCCTCTCGGCCCGGGCGGGTGAGCTCCTCGCGCGATGGCGGTAGCGAGACAACGAGATCTCAGGCAGCCGGGCCCGGTTGGTCGATGAAGGTGAGATCGGGCAGCGGCTGCTGGCAGAGGCGACTGGCTTCGTCGGCGGGCATGCCAAGCAGGGTGAGAACGTTCTGCGTCACCGTGTCCGCGGCCTGGGAGTCGTCGCGATCCGGTTCGTCGTGGAGTAGTTGACCCAGCCCGAGCAGCGCCCCTCCGACCATGGCAAGGGCCAGGCTGACATCCGCGACGTGGAATCGACCGGCCTCGACGGCGGCGCTGATATCGCGCCGTGCCCGCGGTGCCAGACCTCTGTCCGAGGACAGAAGGGACAGTCCAGTCGACAGCAGTACCCGACTTTCCTGGGGGCGTCGACGGAACATCCGCCCTGTCAAGCGGAAGCTGCACGAAAACGCCTCGGCTGGGTCGTCGAGCGACTTGGTGTAGGCGTCCAGTAGATCCGCGTGCACGTCGAGCGCGTCGGTGAGGGCCGCGTCGAACAGCTCTTCCTTGCTGTCGAAGTGGTTGTAGAACGATCCCATCCCGACGTCGGCGGCCTGGGTGATCTCGAGAACCGGCGCGTTGAGCTTGCCGGCCGCGATGAAGGATTGCGCCGCGGCGATCAGCGCCGCCCGGGTCCGCTGTTTGCGCCGAGCCAATCGGTTCGGCTGATCGCCATGCCGCTCAGGCGGCTGCGTCGTCATCGCGATGGTGCCCCTTCGCCGCGGATCCTTCCAGAATTCAGTTGATTCTAACCGGCACCTCAATTGTGAGGATTTCGTCAGAAGCGCTTGACTGATGATAACGGCGTATGTGACGATTTCGTCAGAAACCGAGGAGGTCGGCCATGAGCGACGCCGTAGGCGCGCATCAAGACCTGCACAGTGACCAGGGCGCACGGCGGGGCGAGCACCCTGGCCGGTCCCGAAATCCGGTCATCAAGGTGCGCGATATCGCCTGGCTGGAGTTCGAGAAGCCGGACCTCATCCGCACCGAGGCGTTCGCGGCGGCCTTCGGCTTCGCCACGGTGGCAAGGACGTCCGACGAGCTGCAACTGCGCGGCACCGACGCCGGTGCCCCGTGTCTGATCGTGCGCCGGCGTCCCAAGTCGAGATTCGCTGGCATCGCCTTCGCCGCCGCCGACGAAGCCGACGTGTTGCGCCTGGCCGACGTGACGGGCACACCAACCCGCGCGCTCCCCGAGAGCATCGGCGGACTCGCGGTCGACCTGATCGACCCTAGCGGCGTCCCAGTTCACGTCATCGCCGGCACCCACGACTTGGCGCCTCTGCCGTCTCAGGCCCCGCTGGTGGTGAACCGTGGGCATGATCTACTGCGCACCAACGCAACCCAGCGTCCGCCACGGGTTGCCGCCAGCGTGCAACGCCTCGGCCACGTCGTGCTGCAGAGCACCAAGTACCTCGAGGCGCTGAACTGGTACCTGGACAACCTCGGCATGATCGTCAGCGACTTCCAGTTCTTCCCCGGCCAGCGCGACCGCGGCCCGACGGTCAGCTTCATCCGCTGCGACCGCGGCGACGTACCCGCCGACCACCACACGCTGGCGATGACACTCGGCCCGCGCAATCGGTACGTGCACTCCGCGTACCAGGTGGCCGATCTCGATGCGCTGGCCGCCGGCGGCGAGTACCTGCGCGAACGCGGCTACCACAGATCGTGGGGCATCGGCCGTCACATCCAGGGCAGCCAACTCTTCGACTACTGGCGCGATCCTGACGGCTTCCTCGTCGAGCACTTCGCCGACGGCGACATGTTCGACAACACCCTCGAACCCGGCTGGGCGCCGTTCACCGCGTCCGGCCTGGCCCAGTGGGGACCGCCCGTCACCAAGGACTTCCTCGGGATCGCCCCCAACCGGGAGTCGATCGACGAGCTGCGCTCGATGCTCGCCGCCGTCAGAGACAACGACAACGAATTCACCCTCGCCCGCCTGCGCGGCCTGCTGAAAGTAGCCAGTTCATGACCACGACGGTCCTCCGTACCGCCGACGCCTGGTACGTCCAAACCGACCGTGGCGCAGTGCGAATCGACACCGCGGCCACCACCACCGCCGAACTCCTCGGCGACCGGACCGCCGTCGACGCGGCCGCGGCCGCCACCGGCGGCGACCCGGTCCCGGTCGACACCCTCGACCTCGTCTCACCCGTGACCGCACCTTGCCGCGTCGTCGCCCAGATGGCGAACTTCGCATCGCATGCCAAGGACGCGGGACTGAACCCCAAGACACTCCCACTCGCGTTCTTCCGCAAGGCATCCGGGTCGATCAACGGGCCGACCGACGACATCGTCAAGCCCAAGCACGTCAACCTCTTGGACTACGAGGTGGAGATCGGCCTGGTGTTCGGGCGCGAGCTCCCGGTCGGCACCATCCTCACCGAGGCGGACCTGCCCACCTACATCGCCGGGCTCGTCGTCACCAACGACGTGTCGGCCCGTGACATCCAGCTGCCGAAAACTCAGTTCTACGAAGCCAAGTCGTATCCAACGTTCACGCCCGTCGGACCGGCGCTGGTGCTGCTCGACGCCGATGAACTCAAGCGCTTCGGCGACCTGCGCCTCCAGCTGCGGGTCAACGGCGATCTTCGACAGGACGCCAAGGTGGCCGGCGACATGATCTACCTTCCGCTGCGTGCCCTGCAGGAGCTGACGCGATTCCAGCGGATGGACGTCGGCGATCTGCTGCTGACGGGTACCCCCGTCGGGACCGCGTTGAGTGCACCGCCCAAGCCGATCGAGATCATCGGCGCGCTGCTGCCGCCCGTGCTGAAGTGGAAGGCGTTCTTCAAGGCCCAGGCCAAGAACACGAAGTACCTGCAGGACGGCGACGTCGTGGAGGCCAGTGTGGCAACCGATGACAAGGTGGTGGATCTGGGCACCCAACGCGCGGTGGTCCGCTTCGCATGACAGCGGTGTCGCACGTCCCCGTCGTCGTCATCGGGGCGGGGCCAACCGGGGTGACGGCAGCCACTCTGCTCGCGCAGTTCGGCGTCGACTGCCTGGTTCTCGACCGCTGGGCGCAGGTGTATCCGCAACCACGGGCCGTGCACCTGGACGACGAGATCTTCCGCATCGTGGCCCGGCTCGGCATCGCCGACGAGTTCGCGGCGATCTCGCGCCCCACGCTGGGGCTGCGGTTGCTCGACCGATCGATGCACACGCTCGCCGAGTTCAGACGCGATACCGCGCTGAGCCGCAACGGGTTTCCCCAGGCAAACATGTTCGACCAGCCTGAGTTCGAGGCCGTGCTGCGGGCCAACCTGGCACGTCAGTCGCACGCGGAACTACGCGGCGACGTCGAGGTCACCGACCTCGCCGACGATGCGCGCGGCCGGGTCTGCGTCACCTACGCCGACCGCACCGACGGCAGCGAACACATCATCGAGGCGGATTACGTGCTCGGCTGCGACGGCGCCAACAGCATCGTGCGGTCCCGGATCGATTCCCGGATGGAGGATCTCGGATTCGAGCAACGCTGGCTCGTCGTCGATGTCGCCACCGCGACGGATCTGGCGCACTGGGAGGGCGTCGACCAGGTCTGCGACCCAGACCGGGCCGGCACGTACATGCGGATCGGCGAGACCCGCTACCGGTGGGAGTTCCAACTGCTGGCCGGCGAGACCGCCGCCGACTTCGCCACTCTCGATGCACTCGGACCGCTGATTCGTCCCTGGGTTGACCATGTTTCGCGTGCCGATCTGGAACTGGTGCGCGTCACCGAGTACACCTTTCGTGCACAGCTTGCCGACCGTTGGCGGCGGGGCCGGATCTTCCTGCTCGGCGACGCCGCCCACCTCACGCCGCCGTTCATCGGACAGGGCATGGGCGCCGGCCTGCGCGACGCGATGAACCTCGCCTGGAAGCTCGCCGGAGTACTGACCGGGACCTTGCCCAGCGACGTCCTGGAAACCTATGAGCAGGAGCGGAAGCCGCATGCCCAGCACATGATCCGGCTGGCCCTGGCGGTCGGCCGAGCGATGACGGCGGGCGGCGAGTTCGGGAACCTGATCCGTCGGATGGTGGTGCCGCGACTGCACTGGTTGCCGGGACTGAGCACCAATCTCGTCGACAGCGAAACGCCGGCGTTGCATCGAACGGCGCTCGTTCGCAAGACCAGGGTGCCCAGGCAACTCGCCGGAAGACTCTGCCCGAATCCGTTGGTGGTGAGCGGGGCACGTCTCGACACCGAACTCGGGAACGGCTTCGCCGTCATCACCCGCACCGCGCCAAGTGCAGCCGAGCGCGCCGTCGCCGACGAGCGCGGCGCCGTCGTCCACCTCGCCGCTCCGGGTTCCGAACTCGCGAGCTGGCTGTGCCGCGGTCGCGCCGACGCCGCCATCATCCGGCCCGACCGCACCGTCATGCGCGCGGGCCGGGATCTGGCCACCCTGTTCGACGCCCTCCCCAGGTCTTGCGGCGGAACCATCCGGAAAGTGAAAACTCCCCAATGACGCAGACGGGCAACCGTATTCCCGACTACCGCTCCGACATCTACTCGACCGCGGCGATCGTCGATCCCTACCCGCATTACGCGCGGCTGCGCGCGCTCGGGCCCGTCGTGCGACTCACCCGGCACCGGGCGTACGCAATCCCCCGCTACGCCGAGTGCAAGTCGATCCTGCGCGATGACAAGACCTTCATCTCGGGCGACGGGGTCGCGCTGAACCCGATCCCGAACACCTTCTCGAAGGGCACCACCCTCACCAGCGATGGGGTGGCCCACGACGAGCGCCGCAAGCTCGTCGCCCACCGCCTGCTCCCACGCGCCCTGCGCTCGATGGCCGACGACGTCGACCGCTTGGCGGACGAGATCGTTGACCGGGCCGTCGCCAAGGGGTCGGTGGACGGCATCGACGACATCGCGTCGGCATTGCCGCTGGCGGTCGTCCCCGACCTGGTTGGTTGGCCGCGGGCCCAGCGAGCCGACCTGATGGCATGGGGAGGAGCCACTTTCGACCTACTCGGGCCCTTCAACCGGCGTGCGGCGCGGGCTCTCCCGGACTCCGCGCGGATGCTTCGCTTCGCTCGCCGAGTCGTCAAGAACCGCTCGGTCCTCGACGGCAGCCTGGGGCACGACGTCCTGCTCGCTGCCGACAACGGTGAACTGTCGGACGCCGACTGCGCGTCGCTGATGATCGACTACATCGTCCCGTCGCTGGACACCACCATCAGCGCGATCGCCAACGGCGTACACCTGTTCGCCACCCACCCCGAACAGTTCGAGCTACTCAAGCGTCAGCCCGAGCTGCTCCCGAACGCGGTCAACGAGATCATCCGGTACTCGTCTCCGCTACGCGCGTTCACACGAAAGGCACGTCGCGACGTCGAGGTCGGCGGCGTCGTGGTGCCGGGCGGAGCCAGGGTGCTGGTGATCTACGCGTCCGCGAACCGCGACGAACTCGAATGGGATGAGCCGGACGTGTTCGACATCCGCAATGACGCGACCCGTCAGCTCGGCTTCGGCAATGGCGCCCATGCGTGTGCCGGGCAGGGGCTCGCGCGCCTGGAGACGCAGGCGATGCTGCGCGCACTCGTCGAGCGGGTGGACCGCATCGAACTGACGGCGACCCCGGTCTGGGCACTGAACAACATCATCCGCCGGCACTCATCGCTGCCGGTCAAGCTGATCGCCGCCTAGCCGATGTTGGTGACCGGGCTCATCACATCGCGCACCAGCTGCGCGATGTTGGTGGCCGGGTCGCCGTCGGGGAAGCTGACCGTGGCCAGCACATTGCCACCGGCGTCAGCGAAGTTGCCGTCGGCTCTGTCCTGATGGGTTGAGGATGTCACCAGGATGATGCCCGTCGTGCCTGCCTTCTTGGCCAGCGGCACGGAGAACGCGGCGTTCTGAACGGTGCTGTTGGCGCGGTCCTCCAGGATGATCCTGTTGGCGGGGAATCCGAGCAGCATCAGCATGTTTCGCATCGCGGCGGCCTCGGTTCGACCGTTGCGCGGGTTGCCGCCGGTGACGATGATCGGTGACTGCGGGTAGAACTGCGCGACGGTGAGCCCGGTGAGCACCCGGCGGCGCAGGATGGGACGCATGGCGCCGCTCGGCTCCAGGCCGTAACCCAGGATCACGATCGCCGGCTTGCTGAAGTCCTTGCCTGCGACCGCGGGCTCGGCGTGAGCCACCGAGGTCCAACCGGCAGGTAGGGCGTCACTGAAGAGCATCGCAAAGGCGAGTGCCGCCGCCCCGACAGCGGTTCTCCAACGCATGAGTCCTCCGTGGCCTAGAGACAGATGATGTTCATGTTATTGACGGTGTCATCGTTTCCGCAGTGGCCGCTGTTACAGGAGGCGCGCTCACACCGCATGTCCTGAGGCGGTGAGGACACCGTGATGACCGCTTCACACGACGCGACACGGCCGCAATATCGGCTCCCTAGCCTTCGTCGCATGTCCTCTCAGAAACGTGTCGTGGTCGTGGGACACGGCATGGTCGGGCACCGCTTCGTCGAAGCGCTGCGCTCCCGCGACGGCGACGGCTCCTGGTATGTGGTGGTCCTCGGGGAGGAGGCCGACGCCGCCTACGACCGTGTGGGGCTCACCGGCTACACCGAGCACTGGGACCGCGCACAGTTGGCGCTGGCCGGTAACGAGTACGCCGGTGACGACAATGTCGAGCTCATCCTTCGCGACAGCGTGACCCACATCGACCGCACCGCGAAACACGTCACGACGACGCTTGGCCGTCGCATCCCCTACGACGCCCTCGTGCTGGCCACCGGCTCGTACGCGTTCGTCCCGCCGGTCCCGGGACACGACCTGCCGCACTGTCACGTCTATCGCACGCTCGACGATCTAGACGCCATCCGGGCCGGCGCGCTGGCCGCGGTCGGCTCGAGGACGCCGGTCGGCGTGGTGATCGGCGGAGGTCTGCTCGGCCTGGAAGCCGCCAACGCGCTGCGCACGTTCGGGTTGAGCACCCACGTCCTGGAGATGTCACCGCATCTCATGGCTGCCCAGCTCGACGGGGCCAGCGGCGCCCTGCTGAACCGGATGGTCCGGGGTCTCGGCATCGAGGTGCACACCGGAGTCGGCACCGAGACAATCCAACCGGCGCAGAAGAACAAGCCGCTGCGGAAATCCGACAACGACGACTCGGTGCGGCTGTCGCTCAATGACGGCACCAGCATCGACGCCGGTGTTGTGGTCTTCGCTGCGGGTGTGCGTCCGCGCGACGAACTGGCGCGTGAGGCCGGCCTTGACATCGCGCAGCGTGGTGGCGTGCTGACCGACTTGACCTGCGTCACAAGCGATCCGAGCATCTATGCGATTGGCGAGGTGGCCGCCATCGAGGGTCGTTGCTACGGCCTGGTCGGCCCCGGCTACACCAGTGCCGAGGTGGCCGCCGACCGGTTGCTCGGCGGTGAGGCCGAGTTCGGTGAGGCCGATATGTCCACCAAGCTCAAGCTGCTCGGCGTGGATGTGGCCAGCTTCGGCGATGCCCAGGGGCGGACGCCCAACTGCCTGGATGTCGTCGTCAACGATCCGGTGAAGCAGACCTACGCCAAACTGGTCCTCTCCGATGACGCCAAGACGCTACTCGGCGGCATTCTGGTCGGCGACGCGTCTGCCTACGGGGTGCTGCGCCCGATGGTCGCCAGCGAGCTGCCCGGTGACCCGCTGTCGTTGATCGCACCGGTCCAGGACGGAACCGCACCGGGTCTGGGGGTCGGTGCGCTGCCGGACATCGCACAGATCTGCTCGTGCAACAACGTGACGAAGGGCGATCTGCGGGAGGCCATCTGCGGGGGCTGCACCGATGTGCCCGGTCTGAAGAAGTGCACGCTCGCTGGCACGTCGTGCGGGTCGTGTGTTCCGCTGCTCAAGCAGCTGCTCGAGGCTGAGGGCGTCCAGCAGAGCAAGGCGCTGTGTGAGCACTTCGGCCAGTCGCGCGCCGAGCTGTTCGAGATCATCGGTGCCACCGAGATCCGCACCTTCTCCGGGCTGATCGAGCGATTCGGCACCGGCAAGGGCTGCGATATCTGCAAGCCCACCGTCGCGTCGATCCTGGCGTCCACCAGTTCCGATCACGTGCTCGAGGGTGAGACGGCATCCCTGCAGGACTCCAACGATCACTTCCTGGCCAACATTCAGCGCAACGGCAGCTACTCCGTGGTGCCGCGGGTGCCCGGAGGTGACATCGCGCCCGAGCATCTGATCCTAATCGGCGAGATTGCACGGGATTTCGACCTGTACACCAAGATCACCGGCGGTCAGCGCATCGATATGTTCGGCGCTCGGGTGGACCAGCTGCCGGAGATCTGGCGCCGGCTGGTCGAGGGCGGCATGGAGTCCGGGCACGCCTACGGCAAGTCGCTGCGCACGGTGAAGAGCTGTGTCGGCAGTGACTGGTGCCGCTACGGGCAGCAGGACTCGGTGCAGATGGCCATCGACCTCGAACTGCGTTACCGCGGGCTGCGTGCTCCCCACAAGATCAAGATGGGTGTGTCGGGCTGCGCCCGCGAGTGCGCGGAGGCCCGCGGCAAGGACGTCGGTGTCATCGCGACCGAGAACGGCTGGAATCTCTATGTGGGAGGCAACGGCGGCATGACGCCGCGGCACGCCGAGCTGCTGGCGGGCGACCTCGACGACGAGACGCTGATCCGCTACATCGACCGCTTCCTGATGTTCTACATCCGCACGGCAGATCGGTTGCAGCGCACCGCACCCTGGGTTGAGGGCCTGCCCGGCGGCCTGGACCATCTGCGTGATGTCGTCTGCGACGACTCGCTGGGTCTGGCGGAGGAGTTCGAGGCCGCCATCGAGCGGCATGTCACCGGCTACGCCTGCGAGTGGAAGGGCGTGTTGGACGACCCGGACAAGCTGTCGCGGTTCGTCTCGTTCGTCAACGCGCCCGGCGTCGCCGACCCCACGGTCGAGTTCGAGCAGCGATCCGGCCGCAAGGTCCCCTCCACCGTGTCCATCGGCATGCCCAAGATCGGCCTCTGACAGGAGTTCTCATGACAGTGACCGATGACCGCAATGACGTTGTGGTGTGGACGACGGCGTGTGACTACGCGCGGCTGACCCCCTGTCGCGGGGTGGGTGTGCTGCTGCCCGATGGCGCTCAGGTGGCACTGTTCCGGCTCGACGACGGGTCACTGCACGCGGTCGGCAACGTCGACCCGTTCTCGGGTGCGGCGGTGATATCGCGTGGCATCGTCGGTGACCGTGCCGGCCGGGCGTGCGTGCAGACCCCGATCAAGAAGCAGGCCTTCGCCTTGGATGACGGTCAGTGTCTGGACGCCGCCGACGTCGCGCTGCCGGTGTACCGCACCCGCGTCACCGATGACGGCATCGTCGAGGTCGCCGCGGCTCGAGTGTGAACGTCACGACGCAGAATGGCCTGAAACGTCGTCAGACTCACAAACGAGTGAGTTGACGGGGCTTTGGGCGCGTAGGTGACCGCGTCAGGCCGCGATGGGTAGCCGCGCGCGTCGAAAGCGGCTCGCCACCAGACGCACCACCCCGGGATGCAGGCCCAGTGGTGCGGTCACGGCGTCGGCACCTGACGCGCGCAGACGTTCCTGAAACAGCCCCTCGGCCAACAGGTACGAGGCGACGACCACTCGACGCGCACCGCGGGCGCGCAGTCCTGCGACAGCGTCGGCGACCTTGGGTTCCCCCGTCGCGGCGAACGCCAGCTCGACACGGTCACCGATGGCCGCCGACAGCATCGCCGCGGCGATTCGTAGGTCCCGCTGAGCGCCGAGGTCCGATGTCCCGGCCGCGGCCATCACGACGGAATCACCGACCCGCCAGCCGCATTCGACGAGCCGGTCGGTCAGCACCCGCACCATCTGCGGGGACGGTCCGAGCGCGTCGGTGACGATGACGTCGGGATGTCCGCTCGCGGTCACGAAGGACGGAATGTCAACGCGCACGTGGTAGCCGTGGGCCAGAAACGCCGGCACGACCACGGCGGTGCCGGTGACTGATCCCAGGACCTCGGCCGGTGACGGTCCGAGGACGTCGACGAAGGCGGTGCGCACGTGGCGCCCGAGGGTGTGGCCGACACGCTCGGCGAGGTCGCCCACCATCGCGACACCCTCGGCCTTGCGGGTGCCGTGTGCGACCAGGATCGGGATCACTCGGCTCCCGGCGGGGTGTCGTCGACGGCGAGTCGATAGCCGCGCTTCACCACGGTCGACACCATTCGCTTGTCGCCCAATGCAGTTCGCAGTCGCAGTACCGCTGTCTCGACGGCGTGGGTGTCGGTGCCGCCGCCGGGCAGCGCGCGGAGCAGATCGTGGCGGCTGACCACGGTGCCGGGCCGCAGGGCCAGTGCCCGTATGGCAGCCATACCGGCAGGCGAGAGATCCTTGACCACCCCGTCGACCAGCACGCACGTGCCACGGATGTCCATCTCGTGGCCGGCGACCCGAAGGCTGCGGGACAGCAGCACGGGAAGCTCGTCTGTGATGTGCCGAGCCAGCGCGCCGAGACGCATCCGCTCCGGTGCCGACGTCGGCACGCCGAGACGCACCAGCGGCCGCGCCGTCACGGGGCCCACACACATGGCGTGGACATCGGTCCGCAGCGCGGACAGCAGCTGCTCCTCGACGCCGAGTTCGGCGGCGCGCATCAACATCGAGGCCACGGCGGGCGCCGAGGTGAAGCTGACGGCGTCGAACTTGCGGGCGGCGATGTCGAGCACCATCTGGTCGAAGTCGCCGTTGCGCGCGGGCGGATGCCATCGGTACACGCGGATCGGCACCACCTCGGCGCCTGCGGCGCGAAGCTCGTCGAGGAACTCGGGAAACGGGTCCCACTCGTCGGTCGCGCCGTGTAGCTGCACGGCGATGCGCAGACCCGCGATACCGCCCTCCACGAGGTACTGCACGACCTCACGGGAGGACTCCGACTCGGGAGACCACTCCTCGGGCAGGCCTGCGGCTCGGAGCGCGCCGGTGGCCTTCGGGCCGCGAGACACGACACGCGCCGCACCCAGCGCCTCGGTCAGGTCGGCGGCAAGGCCCCACCCGTCGGCCGCGGCGATCCAGCCCCGCAACCCGATGCCGGTCGTCGCAATCACGATGTCGGGTGGCGCGGCGATGAGTGCCTCGGTGTATTCGCGCAGCTCATCGTCGTCGGGCAGCGGAACCATCGTGATGGCGGCGGCGCTGGTCACGGTCGCCCCGCGACGCGACAGTAGAGCCGCCAGCTCCTCGGACCGACGCGCGGAGGTCACGGCGATGCGGAACCCCGTCAGGGGCGCCCAGCCCGGCTCAACCATGACACCAGTGAAGGCAGCTCATGTTTCCAATCAGTTTCCCGGCCATTGCCGTGCAGTGTCGCGACTCGATGTCGATGACTCGACTATGACATCGGCCTCACCGGTCGGGTGGCCCGGTGGTGAGGAGTCACGACAACCTCACCACACGTCGCCGTTGCGCCAATCGCAGGCGATGTCACCGGTGATGTCGAGTTCGACGCCGGCAGGCAGTGCGACCGGCAACACGAACACCGAGTCGTCATCCTCGGGGGTGCGGACAGTGCCGGTCGGGGCGAGGACTGATGTGGTGCCTCGCCATGGCCGCCAGCCGCGGGAGGAGTAGATGTACCGACCCGCAGCAGACGAACTGAGGGCGCCGAGGTCGTACGCGCCACGCACGACCTGCTCGAGGGCGTCCAACACGACCGTGGCCAGACCCAGGCCGCGCCAGTCGTGTCGCACCGCGACGGCCTCCAGGTACCCGCAGCGCAGGGCGTGGCCGTGATGGACCAGGCGACGCTGGACGACGGCGCCGTGCGCGATCAGGGCACCGTGGTGACACACCAGCGCGTGCATGCCGCCCAGGCAGTGCTCCCAGTCAGCGTCGGAGAAGTCGCCGTCGTCGAACGCCGCGATGACCATCTCGCGGGCACCCTCTCGGGTCTCGGCGTCGAGGTCAGCGGTGTGGACCAGGCGGGCGGTGTGAATGCCGCGCAGGCTGGGAGCGCCCGACTCGGCGCGGACGTGAGGGTCAAACGGATCGGGGGACCGCACCCCTCGTTCCTACCAGGGCGAGCCCCAGGTTGTCGTGCGGCTTTCTCAGGCGGATTCGAACGGATGGCGGGGACGCGACCAGTGCAGCCGCACCGTCTGGCCTGGCCGGATCTGGCCGAGCTTGTCGATGTCGTCGTTGGTCACCACGCCGATCACCGGGTAGCCGCCGGTCACCGGATGATCCGGGCCGAGGATCACGGGAAATCCGTTCGGCGGTATCTGGATTGCGCCGCGAGTGGCCCCCTCGCTGGGCAGCTGTCGGTCGGGCCACCGGTACTCCAGCGGCATCCCGACCAGGCGCATGCCGACGCGGTCACTGCGGTTGGTGACCAGCCAGTTGGTGCGGATCAGGATGTCGGGATCGATGAACCAGTCGTCGCGGGGGCCAGGCACCACCTTGAGCTCGAGGACCTCGGACTCGATGGCCGCCACCGGGGCCTGGTCGATCTCGGGGAAGTCGGCGGTGTGCGCGCCGACGGGCAGCACGTCGCCGGCCCGCAGGGGTGCCGGGCCAATCGAGGACATCACGTCGTGGCTGCGTGACCCAAGAACCGGGGCGACGTCGATGCCACCCCGCACCGCCAGGTAACTCCGTAGACCCGAGTGCGGCGCACCGAGCGATATCACCTGGCCATCGTGGGCATAGTGAATGCTGTTGGTGCCAAAGGGTTTTCCATTGACGGCCGGGTCGGTGTCGGCGCCGGTCACGGCGATCGCCACGTCGCCGCCGTGCACGCGGGCGGAGAACCCGCCGAACGTCACCTCGACCGTGGCCCGTTCCCCCGGATTGGCGACGAGCCGATTGGCCAGCGTGTGGGCCCGCCGGTCGGCGGCGCCGGACCGCGTGACACCCATGTGTGCGAGGCCGGGACGCCCGAGGTCCTCGATCAGTGCCAACGGGCCGGTGCGCAGAACTTCCAGCGTGACGCTCATCGTGCCTCCCGGAATTGCACGCACATACCCGGCAGCAGCAGGGCGGGTTGCTCGCGGTCGATGTCCCACAGGTCGGCGTCGGTGTGGCCGATGAGCTGCCATCCGCCGGGAGACTCGCGGGGGTAGACGCCACCGAACTCACCGGCAAGCGCCACCGAGCCGGCAGGCACCCTGGTCCGCGGCTCCGCCCGTCGTGGCACGTGCAGGCGGGGATCGCCGCCGATCAGGTACGCGAAACCCGGGGCGAATCCGCCGAATCCGACTCGGACGTGGGCCGCGGTGTGCGCGGCCACCACCTCATCGCGGGTCAGGCCGGTGAGCCGGGCGACGTCATCCAGATCCTCGCCGTCGTAGACGACGTCGAGCACCACATCGGGTCGCTGATCGGGGGCCGGGGCGATCTGGATATCTGCCGGATCGATGCGCATCTTGGACAGACGCACCCGAGTGGCCTGCCGGTGCCGGGGCGCGGCGAGTTTCACCAGCACCGTTCGTGATGCAGGGACGATGTCCAGCACGCCCATCAGGTCGGCCGCGCGTATCGCGTCCGTCCACGCAAGTACCTCGGCAGTGTCATCGAACTCGAGGAGCAGCGCTTGATCCCCGTAGTCGTGGACGGCACCGATCATGCTCATCTCCGCCGTGACTGTCATTGACTCAAGCTACCCGCGAGTAGCTACGTTTCGCAGCAAGGTTTAGGACCTCGCCAGAGGAGCCTTAGCGAAGGCTCATAACGAGGGTTGGTAGGTGGGTTCGCGGCGCTTGATGACGGCGATGACGCGGTAGGTGATGGGCAGCATGACCACCTCCACCGCCGTCTTGTAGAACCAGCCCAGCGCGGCGTAGACGGCGAAGTCCTTGAACGTGGTGATGCCGATCGCGGCGGCCGCGATACTGCAGAAGACCAGCGTGTCGCCGAGCTGGCCGGCGAACGTCGAGCCGATCAGGCGCGCCCAGAGATGCTTCTCCTTGGTGTGCTCCTTGATCTTGACCACCACCCAGGCGTTGATGGTCTGGCCGACGAGGAATCCGGCCAGGCCCGCGACGATCAACTGGGTGTACGCGTGCACGATGTTCTCGAAGTGCGCCTGGTTCTCATAGAAGTCGGCGGCGGGCAGATAGATCGTCACCCAGAACGCCAGCGCGGCCAGCGCGTTCATCGCGAAGCCCAGGAGAATCGCCTTGCGCGCGGCCTTGAAGCCGTACACCTCGGACAGCACGTCGCCGATGACGTAGGTCAACGGGAAGACGATGAACCCGCCGTCGGTGATGATGGGGCCGAAGGCGACGCCCTTGGTGGCGGTCACGTTGGAGATGATCACCAGCGCGGTGAAGACGGCGACCAGGCCCGGATAGTAGGCCGATCCGACCCGCGCGAATCCTGGATGCTCGGTCACGTCGGGTGTCTGGGGCTGCACCGGGTCATCCTCTCAGGTGAGCGCGGTGGCGAGCAGCGGTGGCAGTCGGTCGGCGACCAGCGGATAGGACAGCACCGTGCCGAAGGCGATGGCACCGGCGAGTTCCTTGTCGGTCAGCACATTGTGGTTGTTGCGGGTGGCCCTCAGCGTGGCAAAGGTGGGGTCGGCGAGCAGGGCATTGCGTTCGTCGTCGCTCTCGGTGGTCCAGATCAGGACATCGGCGGCGTCGAGGACCGAGGCCATGCGGTCGCGCGGTACCAGCGCACGGTCGCCGTCCACGTACTGATCGATGGCATCGGGAATCGCCAGACCCATCTGGGTGAGGAAGTCGGTGCGCCATCCGGTGGCGGTGACGACGGCCTGGTCCTCGAAGAACGTGCCGCCCACCACCAAGGCCCGTTTACCACTGAACGACGCATTCTCCTTGCCGGCGTTGACGAATCGGTCGTCCACCGCGGTGATGAGGGCGCGCATGTCGGCGTCCTTGAACACGGCCTGACCGATGACGGTCGCCTGGGCCTTCCAGGGCTCGAAGAACGCGTCCTGACCGGACTGGGCGATGGTCGGTGCGATCGCCGACAACTTGGCATAGGTGTCGGCATCCAGTCCGGCGTTGACGGCGACGATGAGATCGGGTTTCAGGGCGGCGATCGGATCCACCTGGATGCCGTCGGCGAGGCTCAGGACGGCGGGCTGTGCCGGGCCGAGTTTCGGTCGGGCCCATGGCCATACACCGAACGGCTCTCCGCCGAACCAGTCCGTCACCGCGATGGGGACCACGCCGAGTGCAAGGAGGTCGTCCTGCTCGGTGAGCCCCGCACTGACCACGCGCTGCGGCGGGCCGGGGATCCTGGTCTCACCGAAGGCGTGCTTGATGGTGACCGAGCCGTCCTTGGCGACGGCGCCCGACTTCTCCGAACTGCAGGCAGCGGACACGGCGGCGGTGCCCGCCACGAGGCCGGCGGTCGCTGCCAGGAAACTCCGCCGAGACCAGTTCGATGGCACGTCGCTGAGCGTAGTGGCTAACCCGGGTGGAAGGCGGCGAACAACGCCTGCACCAGGCCGGCGGTGATCAGTGTGGACGTGAAAGTGCCCTCACTGAGATTCGTCTGTCCGCTTCAAATCCGCGATCACGGTTGAGTTGTGGAACTCCAGTGCGCGCTGGGCTGCGGGTAGATCTCCCTGCTCTGCGGCACGCAGGATGTCTGCGTGCCACACGTCCATATCGGGATGGTCGGGGTGGTGGAACACCAATGCGCGCAGGCACATTCGAGTCTCGACCGCGACGGTGTCGAACGCTTGGATGAGCCGTCTGCTGCCCGACGCGTGCACGAGTTCGCGGTGGAAGGCCATGTCCATCTCGTCGGCACTCTCCCAGTCGCGCACCGCGAGATACTCCCGGTACTGCTTCAGGATCTGCCACAACCGGCCGAACACCTGGGTGTCGGGGTTCCGCACCAGACACGCCAGCGCCGCGAGCTCGATTGCCCCGCGCAGCCGATAGATGTCCTCCACGTCCTCGACCGACATGATCGGGACGAAGACACCTCGGTTGCGCTCCGAGACAAGAAGGCCCTGTTCGGTCAAGCGCTTGAGGGCCTCCCGGACGGGACCGCGACCGACACGGAACGCCGCCGCGATGGAGGGTTCGGTGATCTGCTCGCCGGGCGCGAAGCGGCCCTTGGCAAGCATGTCTCGCAGCCGATTGGCCACGGTCAGCGCAATGTCGACGGGCTCAATGGGGGTGATGTCGGCTAGCGACGTCCTCGTTGTCATCCAGCTCAGCTCCTACCGTCACAAACCCGACATCGTTAATCGCTTACAATTTACATCGAATAAACACGGATGCCTAGCACCGCCGCCTGATTTGACCGAGGAGAACGATGAGCAACAACGAGCGTGTAGCACTGGTGAGCGGATCGACGTCAGGTATCGGGGCCCATATCGCCCGCCAACTGCATGCCGACGGGTGCACTGTGTGTATATCCGGTCGCTCGGCGGAGCGAGGCGCCGCGCTGCAAGACGAACTGGGCGCCCCCTCGCACTTCTTCCCAGCCGACCTGACCGCCGACGATGCGGCGCAGGCGCTGGTCGATGCGGTCGTCGAGCGGTTTGGCCGGCTTGACGTACTCGTCAACAATGCCGCCATCGACTACTCCGGCCCGCTGCTGTCGGCCTCGGCCGCTGACATCCGGTCGACGCTGGACACGAACACCGTCGCGGCGATTTTGCTGTTGCAGGCGGCGGCCAGGTCGATGATCGGTTCCGGTGGCGGATCCATCATCAACATCACCTCCCGCCTGGCAAGCGCCGGCGTCTCCGGGCTATCTATATACACCGCCTCCAAGGGGGCGATGTTGTCGCTGACTCGTACGGCGGCGATTGAGTTCGCCGAGCATGGGATCCGGGTGAATGCGGTGGCGCCGGGCCTCACGCGCACACCGCTGTACGACGAGTGGATGGCCGGTCTGCCCGACTCCGATCAGGTCGCGCGGGACCAGGCGGCCGCGATTCCCCTCGGTCGCATCGCCGAACCCGAGGATGTCGCGGCAGCGGTGTCGTTCCTGGCCTCGCCGGGCGCGGCATACATCACCGGAGTATCGCTGCCCGTCGACGGCGGGTTCCTCGCGAAATAGGGCGTACTACGCGGCGACTGCTGCCCACCGCCACCACATGAACGCACCCGGCCTCGGCCGGGTGCGTTCACTCGTATGTGCCAAATCCAGAAGATCCGCCGCAGCGGTTGTGCGCTGGATCACCTCTTGCTAACGTCATCGTCAATCGTAAACGATTAGCGATCACGAGAGAATCGAGGCTGGTTGATGAAGCAACAGGGAACAGAGTGGCGGCGGTTGTGGACTGCCGTCGCGTTGGTGCTGCCGCTGTCGCTGGTCACGGCGTGCGGTGCGTCGGGCAACGGCGCCGGGGGCGAGCAGGCCGCTGACGGGGAGAGGCCCGCGTTGTTCGCGACGCTTCCGTCCGAGATCCAGCAGGCCGGTGTCATCCGCAATGGCGCCGACTTCACCTACCCCCCGCTCGAATTCGTCGAGGCCGACGGCAAGACGTTCACCGGAGTGGACTACGACCTCGCCCAGGCCGTTGGTGACAAGCTCGGGGTGCGGATCGAGCACTCGAACGGCGCGTTCGGCACCATGATCCCGCAGCTGCAGTCCGGGCGATTGGACATGGTGTTCTCCTTCGCGACCGTCACTGACGAACGCAAGGCCGCCGTCGACTTCGTCGAGTACAGCCAGAGCGGCACGGCCATGATGGTCCGCAAGGGAAATCCGGACGGCATCAAGACAATTGCGGACCTCTGCGGGAAGGGCGTGGGCTTGCAGTCGGGGGCCGTGCAGGTCCCGATCGCGGAGAAGGCAAGTGCCGACTGCGTGGCCGCCGGTAAGCCGCCGATCGATGTCAAGCAGCTCGGCAAGGACTCCGAGGTTCAGATGCTGCTTCGCAATGGCCGTATCTCCGTTGACCTGCTGGATTCACCGGTCGCCGCGTACAGCGCCGCGCAGAGTGACGAGTTCGAGGTCGTGCCGGGGGAGCGGTATGAAGTCCGTCCGCACGGCGTCATGGTGCTGAAGGGCAACGACCAACTCGCCGAATCGATCAGACAGGCACTCGACGAGCTGATTGCCGATGGCACGTATCAGCAGATTCTGGACAAGTACGACGTGCCGGACTTGGCCGTCGACCACGCGCAGATCTCGCGGGCGGGCTGATATGACGCCTCCGGCAATCGATGACGAGACAGTACGGGAGGACAGGACCGTGACAACGACTGAGGCGCCGCCAGATCGCACGGGCGCTCGTGCGTCGGGCAGGAGTACGCACGACGCGACGTTGCCACAGTCGCGGCCGCTTCATCTGGGTCGATGGGCGGTCAGCCTGGCGATGCTTGCACTGCTCGCTCTCTTCCTTCGGGCGATGGCCACCAATCCGAACTTGGATTGGGACATCGTCGGCCAGTACCTGTTCGACCCGAGCGTGCTCACCGGTGTGAAGAACACCATCGTCATCACAGTGCTGTCGCAGGCAATCGGCATCGGCGGCGGACTGCTTCTGGCGCTGGCGCGGTTGTCCAACAACCCCGTACTTCGGGTGGGAGCCGGCGGTTACATCTGGTTCTTTCGGGGTGTGCCGGTCCTGGTGCAGTTGATCTTCTGGTTCAACCTGGGCCTCGTCTTCCCGATGCTCGGGCTGGGTATTCCCGGTACCTCGATCCAACTGTTCTCAGTGTCAGCCAATGTGGCGATCACCCCATTCGTTGCCGTGCTGTTGGGGTTGGGGCTCAATGAAATGGCCTACATGGCCGAGATCATCCGGGGCGGTCTGCTGGGAGTGCCCGCCGGTCAACGCGAAGCGGCGGCGTCGTTGGGGATGACACCGTTGCAGACGTTGCGCAAGGTCGTACTGCCGCAGGCTGTTCGGATGATCATCCCGCCGACGAGCAACCAGACCATAATCATGCTGAAGATCTCGGCACTGGCCAGCGTCATCACCTACCAGGACCTGCTGACCTCGGTCCAGCTGATCTACTCGGTGAACCTGCGCACCCTCGAGCTACTCATCGTTGCCAGTATCTGGTACGTCGCGCTCACGACGTTGCTCACCTTCGGTCAAAGCGCCCTGGAACGACGCATGGGTCGATCGTTGGTCACCGTCACCCCGGCTCGCCGCGGCGTCACGGCACGCCTCTTCCGGGCGGGAGCGCGATAATGATGCCCAAGGTTGAAATCATCGATGTTCACAAGACTTTCGGCACCGTTGAGGTGCTGAGGGGTATCGATCTCGAGGTCTATCCACGCGAGGTCGTGACGCTCCTGGGTCCGTCGGGCAGCGGCAAGAGCACTCTGCTGCGTTGCGTGAACCAGCTGGAGACGACCACAAGCGGTCTGATCTACGTCGATGGCGTGTTGCAGGGGAAAGTCGAACAGCGCGGCAAGTTGCACCTGTTGGGCCCCAAGGGGGTTGCGCGCCAACGCCTCGGAACGGGCATGGTGTTCCAGCAGTTCAACCTGTTCCCACATATGACGGCGTTAGAGAATGTTGTGTCATCCCAGCGGGTGGTGCTGGGCCGCAGCCGCGACGCGGCCGAGGAGCGCGCCCGCACGGTGTTGACCCGCGTCGGATTGGCCGACCGCATGTCGAACTATCCCAGCCAGCTCTCGGGCGGGCAGCAACAGCGTGTGGCCATCGCTCGCGCACTGGCCATGGATCCGTCACTGATGCTCTTTGATGAGCCGACGAGTGCCTTGGATCCCGAGCTGGTTGGCGAGGTTCTCGCGGTCATCCGTGAACTCGCCGACGAGGGCATGACGATGATCGTCGTGACCCACGAGATCGGGTTCGCTCGTGAGATCTCCGACCGGGTCGTGTTCATGGACGGTGGGTGCGTGGTGGAGAGCGGGCCTCCCCAACAGGTCATCGAGGCGCCAACCGAGGCGCGCACACAGGCGTTCCTGGCACGTCACTCCGCCGGTGAGCGCGCCATCCCGGCCTAGCGCCAATGTCCCAGCAGAAGTCTTCAGTTCAGACATCAAGAGAGAGAGCATAATTCAGCATGGAAAGCACTACGTCCTCGCCGTACGTCGGCCCACCGGACTCCGAGCAGATGCCTCGCTATGCGGGGCTGACAACGTTCGCGCGGCTGCCGCGCGCCGAAGATGTCAGCCACGTCGATGTGGGTGTGCTGGGCGTGCCGTTCGACTCCGGGGTGTCCTATCGGCCCGGTGCCAGGTTCGGTCCGTCAGCGGTTCGTGAGGCCAGCCGACTGCTGCAGGGTTACAACCAGTTTCAGGATGTCGCACCGTTCCAGGTTCAGCAGGTGGCTGATCTCGGCGATGTCAACGCCAACCCGTTCGACATCGAAGCGGCGTTGTCCGCGGTGGAACGTCGGGCGACCGAACTGACCGAGAACGGCACCAAGATCGTCACCATCGGCGGTGATCACACCATCGCACTGCCGCTGCTGCGGGCCGCCGCCAAGGCCCACGGGCCGGTCGCGTTGCTGCACTTCGACGCCCACCTGGACACGTGGGACACCTACTTCGGCCAGCCTTACACCCACGGAACACCGTTCCTTCGCGCGCACGAGGAGGGACTGCTGTCTCGCGAACACCTCACGCACGTCGGGATCCGGGCCAACCTGCACCACAAGCACGACTTGGACCGCGACGCTGAGATCGGGTTCGGAATCATCTCCTGCATGGATATCGCGGAACGCGGCGTCCCGGAGATCGTGGCATCGATGAAGCAGCGGATCGGTGATACCCCGGTCTACATCTCCATCGACATCGATGTGCTCGACCCCTCGCATGCACCCGGCACGGGCACGCCCGAATCCGGTGGGCTGACCTCGCGCGAGATGATTCAAATGCTGCGCGGTATACGCGATCTGAACATCGTTGGCGCCGATGTGGTGGAGGTCTCCCCAAGCTACGACTGGGCTCAACTGACCGGGCTCGCCGCCTCGACACTGATCTACGAGTTGATCAGCATCTTCGGCGGGAAGGTATCGGCATGCTGACGTCCTCGCCCAGCGTCACAGGCGCGCAGCTGTCCCTTCACGTGCACAGGACCAGCGATGAAGTCACACCGGTGACGGTGGCGGTCACTGAGGCGTACAACTTCGGTTACGCCGCCCGCGACCGCGAGGGAGTCCAAGAACACGTCGATCAGATGCGCGCGCTGGGATTCGCTGCCCCGCAGCAGGTTCCGGCGATCTTCCCGATCCCGCCGGATCGGATCAGCACCGCATCCGAGTTCACCGTCTCGGGTGAGCAGACCTACGGCGAGGTGGAGTTCGCCCTCATCAACTCCGAGGAGCACGGCTGGCTGGTCACCATCGGATCTGATCACACCGATCTCGAGGTGGAGGGGGTGAAGATGCCGAAAGCCAAGGCAATGTGCCCCGATGTCGTCGGAGCCACCGCGTGGCGCCTCGATGAGGTCCGCGACGACTGGGACCGCTTCACCATGACGATGTGGGCCGAGTCCGACGACGGAGCGACAACCCAGCTACAGCACGACGTCACGGGGCATCTGCTGGCTCCGCACCAGTTGATCAGCATTCTGGAGGATCGCCGACCCGGTGCGCTGCCCGTCGGAACCGTGATCATGTCGGGCACCGTCGCTGGGGAACCGACGCCCGGTATGCGTGGCTGGAGTGCCCGGCTTGAGGACCCCGAGACCGGCCGGCGGATTGAACTCGGCTACACGCTGCGGCGGCTGAGCGAAGAGATCTGACGCAATCACGCTGCGATAGCGGAGATTCGACAAACACACGTAAGGACACAATCATGTCAACATCCACTGGTGCTGTGCTCGATGCGCCCGCACTGTGGCCCGCGCAGGCCCACGTCCCCTCCGTCGTAGGCCGACAGTTGGTCATCGAGCGCGGTGAGGGGTCATACATCGTCACCGCTGATGGGAGACGGCTGTTCGACGGCACTGCGGGGTTGTGGCACGCGAACATCGGTCACAGTCGACCTGAACTCGCCGAGGCGGCCGCTGAACAGATGCGCCGCCTGGAGACCTATCACATCTTCGGACGGTTCGTGAATGACCAGGCACTCACGCTCGCCGATCGGTTGTCGGCCCTATCGCCGATTCCCGACAGCAAGGTCATTCTGAACTCAGGTGGCTCCGATGCCATCGACGTGGCATGCAAGTTGGCGCGCAGGCACTGGCAGCGTGAAGGACGGCTCGACAAGAGAGTGATCCTGAGTCGACAGTTTGCCTACCACGGTCTGCACGCCTTCGGGACGAGCATTGCCGGTCTCGACTTCAACCGTGAGGGTTACGGCGGTGAGTCCCTGGTCCCGGAGACGGCGCGGATTCCCCTGCATGACCTCGATGCGACGATCGAACTCATTGCCGAGATCGGCGCCGACCGCATCGCAGCCGTCGTCACCGAGCCCATCCAGGGGACCGGCGGAGTTCACCCGCCACAAGAGGGGTACCTACGCCGCCTGGCGGACATCTGCGAGGCCAATGACATCTTGCTGATCCTGGACGAGGTCATCACAGGATTCGGGCGGACCGGAACGATGTTCGCCGCCGAGAGGTTCGGTGTGACACCGGATCTGCTCACCTTCGCCAAGGGTGTGACCTCCGGATACGCGCCGTTGGGCGGGGTCCTGGTCGGTGCTCGGATCTGGCAGCCGTTCTATCGCGATGACGCAGACACGCCGATCTTTCGGCACGGTGCCACCTATGCCGGCCATGCCACCGCATGCGCGGTCGCGATGCGCAACCTCGATGTCCTTGAGCAAGAAGCGCTGCTGCCTCGGGTCAAGGACCTGGAGTCCCAAATGGTCGACGGACTTGACGCACTGGCTGCCCGAAACCCATCGGTCCGTGAGGTGCGTGTGTGCGGATTTCTCGGCGGAGTGTCGCTCGTCGATACAGTGGATGCGGTTCGCGTTGCCGATGCGCTCATCGACGTCGGATTCGTCTCACGGCCGTTGCGGGGTAACACGTTGCAGCTCAGCCCACCGTTCATCACGACCGACGACGAACTGCGGGACTACATCGACGCGATCGACGCCACGGTGACTGCGGAGGCTCAGTGATGACCAGCACGCAAACGCCACCGGTGGCCGGCTCTCGTAGCTCGCTCGCTGCGGCCGACGCGGATGCCCTCCGCGCATCCAGCGAGGTGATCGCCCGGCTGGGGCTCGATGCGACACCTCCGTCAGGATTCGAGATCGAAGATCCTGCAACGGGTTCGGTGATCGCTGCGCTCCGCGACTGGACGCCCGAGGAGGCGCTTGACGCAGTGGGACGGGCAGTCGCGGCGGGTGAGCAATGGTCTCGAACGACGACCCGCACCCGCGCTGACATCCTTCGCGCCTGGTACGAGCTGCTCATCGCCAACGCCGAGGCGCTAGCACTGCTCATCACCCGCGAGATGGGCAAACCTCTGGCGGAGGCCCGCGGCGAGGTCGCCTATGGCACCGATTTCGTCAGGTGGTACTCCGAAGAGGCAACGAGGCCGATCGGCAACAACCGGGAGGTCCCGGTAGGAGGCGGTCAGCTCCTGACCCGTCGGGCTCCGGTGGGGCTCTCGGTGCTGATCACACCGTGGAACTTCCCCTTGGCCATGGCGACTCGCAAGATCGCCCCTGCCCTCGCGGCGGGGTGTCCCGTGATCATCAAGCCGGCCGCGCTGACGCCGCTGACCACCGTTCTCGCCGTCGACCTCGCCATCGAGGCCGGAGTGCCCGAGGGCCTGATCAACGTTGTCACGACGACGTCAGCCGCAGCATTCAGCGATGCCGTCCTGCGCGACCCTCGAGTGCGCAAGGTGTCGTTCACGGGGTCAACACCGGTCGGTCGCACGTTGATGGGCTTGGCGGCACAGAACGTCCTGCGGTCATCGATGGAGCTGGGCGGTAACGCCCCGCTTATCGTCTTCGACGATGCCGACCTGGAGCGTGCGGTCAACGGAGCCTTCAGCGCGAAGATGCGCAACGGTGGCCAGTCCTGCATAGCGGCCAACCGGATCTTCGTACAAGAGGGAATCGCCGATGCCTTCACCGAGGGGTTGGCCGCTCGAATGCGAGACATCAAGGTGGGCAGCGGGTTTGGATCTGGTGTCGAGCTGGGTCCGCTTATCGACGGCCGTGCGGTACAAGCGATGTCGCGGCTGGTCTCCGATGCTGTGGAACGCGGCGCCGAGGTGGTCACCGGCGGCTCCGCGATCACCGGTGCCGGCCATTTCTTCGAACCGACGCTGCTGGCTTCCGTCCCACCAACTGCAGAGGTGGTGAGCAACGAGATCTTTGGACCTGTCGCCGCGATCCAGCGCTTCGGCAGCGAGGACGAAGTCGTGGCGCGGGCCAACGACACCGAGTTCGGCCTCGCGGGCTACGTGTTCACCGAGAACCTTGATCGCGCGCTCAACGTGGCCGATCGGCTTGAGACAGGGCTGGTCGGTATCAATCAGGGGGTTCCGTCCAACGCGGCGGCCCCGTTCGGTGGGGTCAAGCAATCCGGACTCGGCCGAGAGGGCAGCGGCGAGGGTCTCGACGAGTATCAGGAGATTCGGTTCTACAACATCGCTCGCCGGCCCACAACCTGATATGGCGGTTGCCGAGTGCCCAAAGATCCCTCGACCAGAATATAACTGAACTGGTATATTTCTGGCCATGCAGCCTTCCGGAGGGGCTCTGATCCGCGAGGCTCGGCAGCGCGCTGGACTCACTCAGGCCGAACTCGCTGCCCGTGCGGGCACAGCGCAACCGTCCATTGCTCGCTGGGAGAACGGCACCTCGTCGATGAAGTTCGATGATGTGCTGCGCTTGATTCGGCTTTGCGAGCTTGACTTGGAGTTTTCCCTGGTTGAGGGCGGTGCGCACGGCACGACGAGGGGTACTGGTCCGGCCGTCGTGCAGGCACTGGATCGACAGGTGCACGGCGGCGGTTCCTCGACGGTGGAGCGCATCGTCGATGCCGCAGTCGAATGCCTCATCGACGTGGGTTGGGAGAGGACCACCGTCAGCGAGGTGGCTGTGCGGGCGGGGCTGAGTCGCCCCACGGTCTATTCGTATTTCGGCTCCCGCGACGACCTGCTCTTTGCTGTCTCCGCAGCTGCGGCACAGCGTATTTCGGCTCAACTTACGGCCGTTGCGGCAGCCGGAACGAACTCTGGGGCGGAGTTCGTCGTGGAGTCGGTGGTCACCGTGGTCATGGAGTACCGTCGCGATCCCGCGGCCTCGCTGCTGGGGCTGATCCGCCCTGGCGAGGTGCTGGCGGCCAACGCGGTCGAGGTGTCCCGCGTAGCGCTGTTACCGCTGCTGACGTGGGAGCCGCAGGTGGCGGACGAACTCGACGAGATCGCCGAGACCGTGATGAGGTTCGTGGTGTCCCTCATGGTCGACGACGGGACGCGTTGTCAGACCGAGGGTGGTTTACGCGCGTATCTGTATCGCCGCCTGATACCTGCTTTACAGATCCAGGTATCGGCGTTAGATTCCGGCGGTTGGTTGAGATCGACATAGGAGTCCCATGACCGACCAAGTTTCGGCGCTAGATCCTGCCGCACGCACCGTCCACCACCGCACCTGTCCACTCTGCGAAGCCATGTGCGGGCTCGACATTCACGTCGAGGGCGATCAGGTGGTGCAGATCAAACCCGACCGGCTCGACGTGTGGAGCCAAGGCCACATCTGTCCCAAGGGGACCACACTCGGTGCGATGCACCATGACCCCGATCGGCTGCGGGTGCCGATGATCCGCGAGGGGGAGCGTTGGCGGGAGGCGAGCTGGCCGGAGGCGTTCCGACGCTGTTCGGAGCTGCTGAGCCCCGTGATCGCGGAGCACGGTATCGAGGCCGTCACCGCTTATGTGGGCAATCCGTTGGCGCACGGCTTCAGCCTCAGCCGCTACGCCGGGGTGCTTATCGGGATGTCCGGCATTCCAATGATTTACAGCTCCGGAACCGTTGACCAGTGGCCCAAGAATGTCAGCTCGCACCTGATGTACGGCGGCATGTGGAAGATCCCGGTCCCGGACATCCCGCACACCGACATGCTCGTCGTGATGGGCGCCAACCCTGCGGTCTCACAGGGATCGCTGCTCAGCTGCCCGGATGTCATCGGCAAGATCACCGCGATCCGCAAGCGCGGCGGCAAGGTGGTGGTGATCGACCCGCGGCGCACCGCGACCGCAGCCAAGGCCGACGAGTGGCTTGCCATCACCCCCGGTACCGACGCCGCGTTCCTTGCCGCGATGTGCCAGGTGATCTTCGCCGAGAACCTGGTGCGTCTGGGTGCCGCGGAGGGGCTCGTCGACGGGCTCGACGAGCTGCGCGATCTGTTGGAGGACTGGACTCCGGAGCGGGTTGAGGCTGTCACGGGCATCGCGGCCGGTCGAATTCGCACTCTGGCCCGCGAGCTGGCCTCCACGGAGCGCGCGGTGGTGTACGGCCGGATCGGCACCTGCAACCAGGAATTCGGCACTCTTGCGTCCTGGCTGGTGGACGTCGTCAACATCATCACCGGGCATATGGACGCCGAGGGAGGTCTGCTGTTCCCGACACCCTCGGCGTGGTCCTTCACTGAACTTCCGATGCCCGGGCTCGAACAGGGTGTCCCGAACTTCGGGAGATGGAAGACGCGAGTGCGGGGTGCTCCCGAGATCCTGGGTCATGTGCCGGTGTCGTGCCTGGCCGAGGAGGTCGCCACCCCGGGCGACGGGCAGATCCGGGCGCTGTTCACGGTGGCGGGCAATCCCGTGCTGTCCGCACCTGGCGGCGAGCTTCTCGATCGGGCCCTGCCGGCACTGGACTGCATGATCAGCGTCGACAACTGGATGAACGAGACCACCCGGCACGCGCACGTCATCCTGCCCGGGTTGTCTCCGCTCGAGCAGCCTCACCATGACGACCTCATCTGGAATTTCGCGGTGCGCAGCGGCGCGAACTACTCGCCGGCTGTCTTCCCGCCCGCCGATGGCCGGCCTGAGGAGTGGGAGATCCTGATCCGCCTGGCGTGTGCGTGCCAGGGTCAGGCCGCCGACGAGGTCGACGTCAGCGTCATCGACAACGGCCTGTTCGACGTCATGGCCTCCATCAAGGGATTCGATGGCGCCGCGCTGCGCGCACGATACGAACAGGAGGGACGGTTCAGCACTGGCGGACCGCAGCGGCTGCTCGACCTCACCCTGCGCACAGGACCGTTCGGCGACCGGTACGGCGAGGTGGCGGACGGGTTGTCTCTGGACCTGCTCCTGGAGAACCCACACGGAATTGACCTGGGCGCCAACCGCCCTCGACTCGCCGAGGTGCTCAACGTTCCCGACGGGAAGGTCGTGCTGGCGCCACCGCATATCACCGCGGACCTGCCGCGTCTGGCCGCGCGACTGAGCCGGCCTGCCGACGACCTGGTACTGGTGAACCGCAGACAGCTGCGGTCCAACAACTCGTGGATGCACAACGTCCCGGCTCTGGTGAAGGGGTCCAATCGGTGCACCCTGCAGATCCACCCCGACGACGCCACTCGCTTCGGGCTCGCCGAGGGCGAGTTGGCCACCGTGACCTCAGCGTCCGGATCCATTGATGTGCCAGTGGAATTGGACTCCGGTATCCGTCCCGGCGTGGTGTGCCTGCCACACGGCTGGGGTCACGACCGCCCCGGTCTGCGCACGGCCGTGGCATCCGCGCACCCGGGCGTGAACAGCAACATCCTGTCGCCGGTGGCGTTCGTGGATGTGCCGAGCGGGAATGCAGCGGTCAACGGCATCCCCGTCGCGGTGGCACCGGTGGCCTGACTAGGACGTCAGCGGTCGCCGAATGCGTCCCCGATGGTGTCGTAGTCCTTGATGGCCGAGCGGATCTCGTCGCGGGCCCGCGCCACCGACGCGGTGATGCGGTCTCGGCCTACGTCGATGCTGTCCTGCACGCCGGTGCGCTCCCGGGCGAAGGCGTCTCGGACGTCGCCACCCTGTGCGGCCACGGCGGCCAGCGTGAAGGCGGTGTCCAGCGCCGAGGTCGTGACGATGCCTTGAGCCCGCACGATGGTCTCGGCGATACCGGCGGTGCCCGCGATCACGGCATTCGGCAGTGTTGCCTGGGAGACGAGGTATCCACCCACGACGGCGCGGACACGTCCGCCTGCCTCGGCCACGGCCTCGCGCACACCGGCACCGGTGCGGGCCAGAGCGCTGGGAAGGTCTGCGCCGCTGCGGATTTCATTCACCACGGTGGCGGGGGAGTGCGCCAGGGCCACAGTGGCGTCGATCGCGGCCTCGACCAGGTCGGTGCTCAATCCCTGCCCGGCGACGAGCTGTCGTTCGAGAACCTGGCGGATGACCAGATTGCGGGTCGGCCGATCCTCGGTTGGTACCTCGTCATCGGTGGGCACCACCGATGCGGTGACCTCGACGGGTTCGTCGCGGACGATCATTTCGTCACATTCGAGGGTGGTGTCGGTGTCTGGCATGGCGACGGTCCTTCCGGTCGAGTACGGATGGCCGCCATTGCACAGGGCGCGGTCGACACCCAGCCGTCACCGAGGTGACGGCTGGGGGGATGGTCGGCGAAGTTCCGAACCGGTGTCAGCCGGCCATGAACGTGTCGTATGCCGACGCCAGATCCGGTGGGAGCACCGTGACGTTGCACTGACGCTGCGTGTCACCGATCGGCGTCAGGATCCCACGCAGTTCGTGGTACTCCTGCGGATTGTTGGTGAAGTAGCCACGAATGTTGGCCTCCGCCTCGGGCCGCGGCTGCGTGCGTGCGGCCGACACCACCTGATTGGCGCCCGGGTGTGCGTTCAGGTAGTCCCTGGCCTGGCCGGTGACCGTACTCACGGTTCCGGAAATGTTGTCTGCGCTGCATGGATCGGGTGCCGCAGAAGCGATCGGAGCGGCGATGGTCGCCGCTACCAGCCCGGTGACCAGTCCCGCGGTGCGGATGCGTGTGGTCTTCATCGTCGAACCTCCTCGGTTTGCTGTATGTGTTGCAGTGGGGCTACCCGCGTGTCGCCGGTCTAATCACCGCTGCTCCCGATGCCCGCAGAGGTTAAGGTCACGCGATACAAGACCTCGATCGGCGATTGGAGTCGGCCGTGCCGTTTCGGCGGTTGTACCCGTTTATGGCTTTGGCGGTGGGCGCTGTGCCGTTCGTCCTTGCCGCTGCGCCGCTGGCCTCCGCGGACTGCACCGTGTCGAACGGCGTCAGCGTCTGCGCTCAGGGCGACGTCCGTGGTCCGGACGGCGGAACGGGGCCGGGTCCGGGCCCCTACACGCCGTACCCGTGTGAGTACGACTACCTGTGTGACGCGGGCCTGTCGATCGAACTGGGCCCGCCGGACTGGCGTCCAGACCATCCGTGGCGCCCCGGTGGCGGCGGGGGCGGTGGCGGTGGAATCGGTCCCCGCCACTAGGTTTCCCGTCTTGCCCCGGGCTGACATCCGGCGACACAGAATGTCAGCGTGAGCACGCACCTCGCTGATTCGGCCATCGGAATCAAGACGATGGCGAAAGTCAGCCGCCGGTTGATTCCGTTCCTGGTACTCCTCTACTTCGTCAACTACCTCGATCGCGTCAACATCGGCTTCGCCGGTCCGAACGGCATGAACGAGGACCTTGGGATGAGCGCCAAGGCGTTCGGATTCGCCTCGGGCATCTTCTTCATCGGGTACTTGCTGCTGGAAGTGCCGAGCAATATCGCGCTCAACGAGTTCGGCGGTCGCCGCTGGATTGCACGCATCATGCTGACGTGGGGAATCATCAGCAGTGCGATCGCATTCGTGCCCAACACGGAAACCCTTATCGTCCTGCGGTTCCTGCTCGGTGTGGCGGAAGCGGGATTCTTCCCCGGGATCATTCTCTACCTCACCTTCTGGTTCCCGGAAAGGCATCGCTCCAAGGCGATCTCGTTGTTCATGGTGGCGGTGCCGGTATCCACAGCCATCGGGTCGACCATGTCGTCGCTGATCATCGATTGGGGGCACGGACTTTTCGGCCTCGACGGCTGGCGCCTTCTGTTCCTAGTCGAGGGCATGCCCGCCGTCGTTCTCGCGTTCGTCTGCTGGTTCTACTTGACCGACCGACCAGCCGATGCCACGTGGCTTGAACCTGCTGAAAAGCGTTGGTTGGAGGCAACACTGGACGACGAACGACTGAGTGCCCAGACCGGCCAGCACTGGCCGCTCAAGAAGGCGCTTAGTCATCCGAGGATCCTGATGCTGGCATTTGTCTACTTCGGAATCGCATACGGCCTCTACGCGGTCGGGTTCTTTCTCCCGACCATCGTCGCCGGGTTCCAGGAGCAGTACGGCACGCATATGAGCGTTGTCGAGCGTGGCCTCGTGACCTCTGTTCCCTACGTCATCGCCGCCATCGTGATGGTGCCGTGGGCGCGCCACGCCGACCGGACCGGCGAACGGGTATGGCACGTCGCGATCCCGGCGATCGTCGGGGCGGTGTCAATACCCGCCGCGCTCTATATGACCGACCCCTATCTGGCGATGGTCGCCGTCACGGTGTCCACCTGCGCGGTCATGTGTGCCCTACCCGTGTTCTGGGCGCTGCCCTCGACATTCCTCACCGGTGTCGCCGCGGCCGGCGGAATCGCCCTGATCAACTCGCTAGGGAACCTCAGCGGCTTCGGAGGTCCCTACATCACCGGGTGGCTGACCGATCTGACCGGCGATGCCAAGGCCGCGATGTGGGTGGTCGGGGCACTGTCCCTGGCCGCGGCTGCCGTGGTGGTCTACCTGGGCGCCAGACCCAGGCCGGATCAAGACGCAGGCAGCTCGAACAACGACGAGCCTCGGGGATCTAGGACACCGCCAGCGAGATACCGAGGGCGAGCATCATCACGGCGATGATGCCGTCGAGGATGCGCCATGTCGACGGCGTTGCGAACAGCCCGGCCAGTCGGCGCGCTCCGAGCCCGAGGCTGGTGAACCACACGGCGCTGGCGGTGACCGCACCGACGCCGAACAGCCAACGCCCGTCGCCGCTTTCGTTGGCCAGCGTGCCGAGGAGCACCACGGTGTCGAGGTAGACGTGGGGGTTGAGGAACGTCAGTGCCGCGCAGGTGATCAGCACGGCGCCGAGCCGGGCCGGCGCCGCGTCCGATGGGGTGAGGGCCGACGGCCGCCAGGCGCGCTTCGCCGCGAGCAGACCGTAGCCGATCAGGAACGCCGCACCGCCGAACTTGGCGACGTTGACCGCGTTCGGGTGGGCGGTGATCAGGGCGCCGACGCCCCCGATACCCGCCGCGATCAGCGCGATGTCGGACACCGTGCACATCGCCACCACCGGCAGCACGTGCTCGCGGCGGATGCCCTGACGCAGCACGAACGCGTTCTGCGCGCCGATGGCGGCGATGAGCGCGAATGACGCGAAGAAGCCAACGAGCAGGGGCGAGTCCATGACGTCGACGCTAGGTGTGGACGCTGAACAAGTACAGCTAATGATATTTGTGATGCATTAGAAATTCTCATGCAAGACCATTCGGCAACCGGCATTAACGAGAGTGCACCAATAGCGCTTCTCAATCTGCGTGGAAATCTCTCATCTGAAATGGCACAGAATGGCAGCGTTGTCATCTGGATGAGAAGTCGACCCCAACGGACGCCATCGGAGGCCGTATCAATCCGTCGGGGCCGCGCTGTGCAGATATCTCGGGCAAGGGGAACGGTACGATTCCCAATGCCCAATCGATGAGCCGCGCGCGTCATGCCCTCGCCCTCCCGGCTGGAGCTAAAGTCGGCCCGGCCGAGATACGGGACCTGCTTGTGACCGAAGGCCTTTGGTGCGCGGTCTGCGACACCGGCATGGGCGAGCTATCAGAAGCTGCCAACTTCGCGTTGGGAATCGGGCGGTCCGAGCAGGACGCCTTTGCCGCGGAAAGCCACCGACGGGCGAATGCTGCGACCGAACGCGGTCGATTCAGGTCCGAGATCACTGTTCTTACTGACCTTCTCGAATGCCACGAGGGCATCAGGGCCGGCACCGACGAACAGGGACGCGCGCGATTTCGGCCCGCGTTCTCCACCGAGGGCACACTGCACCTCAAACCCGCGATGGCTGCCCGTGTGCTGCTAGACCGGAACGGCCTCAGCGCGGGTACATCGGCCTGTGGGAGATCAACGAGGCTTTCGCCGGCGTTGTCGTCGCCTCGACGAGAGAACTCGATCTTGATACGGACAACGTCAATGTCAACGTCGGGGCCGTCTCCCTTGGCCACCCGCTCGGAGCCTCGGGATTCCGACTCATCATGACACCGGCATACGAAATACGTGACCAATCAATAGAATACGGCATCACTGCCATCTGCGGCGGCGGTCAGAGGCAGGCCATGCTGCTCCGCGTGCCTGTCTGAGGCCGATTTTCACCACATTTGAAGGAGTTTTGATGACGAGCCCATTCCCCGGCTTCGCTCATGTCGCAATTACCGTGTCAGACCTCGAAGCAAGCACCTGCTGGTATCGCAGTCTTTTCGACTCGGGCCCCGTGTTCGACGAGGACGAAGAGTCGGGCGCCTTCCATCACACCGTCTTCGCGCTCGACAATGGCATGTTGTTCGGCCTGCACAAGCACACCGGTGTGGATCCGACCCAGGCATACCGCGCTGAGCAACCAGGTTTGGATCACGTCGCCTTTGACTGCGGCATGGCCGAACTGACGAGTTGGGAGCAACGACTCGACGTGCTCGGGATCTCACACGGAGGGATCAAGCGCGCTCACTACGGCTCGGGGATCTCCTTCCGTGATCCCGATGGCATCGCCCTCGAATTCTTCGCACCCCCTCAGTAGTGCCAACAAGTCCACAGGCTGGCCGTCGGGGCTTCGGATGATTGCTCGAGCAAGCGACGGGTGGGTGCCGAGGCGGTGCGAAGTTTGTTCAAGTTTCACGATCGCGGACTCAGGGAAATCGCGTACTGGGATCTGTCGCTCGCCCTCGAACAAGCCCGCTTTCATTGGCTGTTCTCATGGTCGCTCGTTGAGCGCGGTGAACTCCCGAGTGTGACTTTACGCACGTAACATTCTGTTGCGCAACATATTAACGACCCATAGCTGACTTTTCTGGCGCCCGCCAAATGTGATCCCGCCCAGTCTTCCTGCAATGAGCCATGGACCCAGTTCAGATGCAGCAGGAGAGACTTTGTCGGTCGACCGGGTTCCTTTGGGCCGTCACCACCTCCGCCATTTGCGAGACTGAACAGGTTCATTAGGTCGCCCCCTGCGCAAGGTTCAGGATCCGCTGTCGGAACTCGTCGCGTCGACGCGTCACATAAATGTCCAGTTGCTCGCGGGTGGTGGTGTCCCAGATCGCCATGGCTACTGCTTGCCTGACAATTGTCGTGGCGAATCTCGCGATGGTGCTGCAGGCGCCGCCGATAATGGCCCGCGGCGTTGCGTAATCCCATCGGCCACTTCACCCTGGCTTCAACGCGGCGGCGTCCGGTATCGAGTACGGCTTCGGTTTCGGCGAGTTGGCGCCAGCGGTGGTGGCGGCCTCTCGTGCGACGGCCAAGGCATCCCTGAGTGTCTGTGCATTCGATTGCGCCTTCTTTCAGCCCGCTGTCGATTTGCCATCCGCCAGCGTCATTAATAGAATATTTTCTATAGAGGAGGCACAACAATGCACTTGCCAGCTGAAGAAGAAGCCATCGTCAAGACCGTCCACGACTTCGTGGAGAAGCAGGTCAAGCCGGTCGTGCGGGATCTCGAGCATGCGAATGTCTATCCCGAGGACCTCATCGAGACAATGAAGGAAATCGGCATTTTCGGACTCGCCATCCCCGAGCCGTACGGCTTCGGGCAGGTGTCGATGCCGTGCTACGTGCTGGTCGCGGAGGAACTGGCTCGCGGCTGGATGAGCCTTGCCGGTGCGATGGGCGGGCACAGTGTGGTGTCCAAGTTGATCCTGCAGTTCGGTACCGAAGAGCAGAAGCAGACCTACCTGCCCCGGATGGCGACCGGCGAGCTGCGTGCCACCATGGCGCTCACAGAGCCAGGCGGCGGGTCCGATCTGCAGGCGATGCGGACCGTGGCCCGCCGCGACGGCTATGAGTACCTAATCAATGGCAGCAAAACGTGGATCTCCAATGCCCGACGCTCAGGCCTGATTGCCCTGCTGTGCAAGACCGATCCCGAAGCCCAGCCCTCCCACAAGGGTGTCTCGATTCTGTTGGTCGAGAAGGTCCCCGGATTCACCGTCTCAAAGGACCTCCCCAAGCTCGGCTACAAGGGTGTCGAGAGCTGCGAGATCAACTTCACCGACTGCCGCGTCCCGAGCGGTGCGCTGCTTGGTGCTAGCGAGGGCCACGGCTTCGCTCAGATGATGAAGGGTCTCGAGGTTGGCCGGCTTCAGGTCGCGGCGAGGGCGACCGGCGTCGCACGGGCGGCCTTCGAGGATGCACTCGCCTACGCACAGGACCGGGAGAGTTTCGGTAAACCGATCTGGCAGCATCAGTCGGTGGGCAACTTGCTGGCCGATATGGGCACCAAACTCTATGCTGCTCGTGCGCTGTTGTTGTCTGCTGCAGCACGTTTCGACTCAGGCGAGCGTTGCGACATGGAAGCTGGGATGGCCAAACTCTTCGCATCGGAGGCCGCCATGCAGATCGCACTGGACGCTGTCCGGGTGCACGGGGGTTACGGTTACTCGACCGAGTACGACGTTGAACGCTACTTCCGCGACGCGCCGCTGATGATCGTCGGCGAGGGGACCAATGAGATCCAGAAGAACGTGATCGCCAAGCAGCTGGTTAAGCGGGGCGGGCTAGACCTGTGAGGCCCGATGCCCCCACTCACGGTGGACGGCTGCCCCTAAGTGGTCTGACGGTGCTGTCGCTGGAGCACGCTGTCGCGGCGCCGTTCGCCACGCGCCAGCTGGCCGATCTGGGTGCGCGGGTCATCAAAGTGGAACGGCCCGGATCGGGCGACTTCGCGCGCCAGTACGACGATTCCGTCGATGGCTTGTCGAGCTACTTCGTCTGGCTCAACCGCTCCAAGGAATCCATCGCACTGGATGTCAAATCGCTGCAGGGCCGCGAGGTGCTGCATGAGCTGGCCGAGCGTGCCGACGTCATCGTGCAGAACCTCGGTCCCGGCGCGGCGGCACGCCTGGGGCTGTCGGCCGACCAGGTGCGGGCGATCGACCCGCGCAAGATTGTCGTGGGCATTACAGGGTGGGGCAGTGACGGCCCGTGGGCGGACCGCAAAGCGTATGACCTTCTGGTGCAATGCGAGACCGGACTGGTGTCGTTGACGGGCACGCCCGTAGACATCGCGAAAGTTGGCGTATCGATCGCCGACATCGCGGCAGGAATGTATGCCTTCAGCGGGATTCTGGCTGCTCTGTACGCCCGCGAGCGCACCGGTGAAGGCGCCTCGATCGAGGTGTCGCTGTTCGAAGCGCTCGCCGAGTGGGTCGGCCAGCCGGCACACTTCACCGCCGGTAAGGGACGCCAGCCCGGCCGAATTGGCGCCCAGCACCCGACCATTGCGCCATACGGTCCCTACCAGGCCGACGACGGCCACACCATCCTCATCGCCATCCAGAACGAGCCCGAGTGGCAGCGGTTCTGCGGGGAGGTTCTTGACCGTCCCGAACTCATACACGATGCCCGATTCGTGTCGAACAATTTGCGGGTAGCTCATCGGGAAGAACTGAACGAGGTCATCACGCAGTGCTTTGGTGCACACCCGACGAACACACTGGAAGCCAGGCTGACCGCGGCGCGAATCGCCTTTTCCGGGGTAAACACCGTCTCGGAGTTCCTGAACCATCCGGTGCTGCGAGGTCGTGACCGCTGGCGCGATACGCTGACCGAGAGCGGCACCGTCAAGTCCCTGTTGCCCCCCATCGATCTCGGTGTCGAACCTAGGATGGGTCCGGTGCCCGCGCTTGGTGAACACACCGGACAGATCCTCGCCGAACTCGGGCGGGATCCGAATAGCCTTACAAAAATCGTTGCTGCACAAGAAGATTGAGGGGTTGCTCTGATCGATTAGGGCAGCGATGCGGGGCCTCGCAGGCTACATCGAAGGTTGGCACGCCCGAAGGCGTTGATTTTGCCGATGTTCTTGGCTCGACGTGTGCCCAACAGCTGGCCACTTCCTCGATCTGACCTGAGCGCTCGACTCGGGGGATTCGCTGCCCTTCCTGACTACTTGCAGAAGTCCAACCGCCGAATCAGTACCGTCGGATACCTCCTACTGCGCGCCTCGGCTCGGGGAAACTCCGCCTCGCACCGCGGTTCGACACTGTGCGCAGGAGCGTGCTCGGTGTGGTCGACCCGGCGTGTCCCCCGAGGTCGCCGCGGCGACCAGTCTGTTCGTATGAACTCGTGGACCGGGTACCCAGCAGTCGCCATCACGTCCACGCTGAGGTGTGGGATTCACACGTGACCTGACCGCACTTCCGCGTAGACGCCTACCGGCTCCGAGCCTGGTCGCCGAGGAATGCGCTGCAGTGCAAAATCCGCAGAGGTGGCTGACGGCCAATTTGACGACTCGTTTAGCCGTGACGCCGTTCAGGATCTCGTTGGCGGTGCTCCCGATAATCATCATCGACGTGTCGCGAAAGGGACGCTCAACGTCGCATTTCGGAGTCGCGTGATTGGCGCATGAGCTACTTTTGGATCGATACGGTCGATCGACCTTGCGGTGCGGCCTGCAAGGCGTCCCGATAGCGAGCCATTGCCTGCGTGATGTGTTGGTCGATGAGCGTCCGGGCCCTGTCCGCGTCGCGGTCGGCAATCGCGTCGCGAATCGCGCGGTGTTCTTCCCACTGCTGTAAACCACTGTCCGTCGCACCGATCATCGAGAACACCAGTTCGGTGCGTTGTCGTAACGGTTCCATCGCCACGGCGGCGTGCGGATTACCGGTCGCCGCCTCAATTGCGCGATGAAATCCGTTGTGGGCGCGCGATGCCGCCACAGTGTCACCCGCCTTGGCCGCTTTTGTTCCATCGGCAAGGTATCGATCGATCGTCGGCATGTCCTCGGCTGTGTGTCGCTCAGCGGCCGCGCCGACGATCCAACCCTCCAAGACACGGCGAATCTCCTGGATCGCCTCGATATCATCAGAATTCACAGTTGCGACGTGTGCGCCATGGCGGGGCACGATCTGCACCAGGCCTGTGGGCTCGAGTGCGCGAATAGCCTCCCGAACCGGCACACGAGATACGCCAAGTTGCTCGGCGAGCGCGCCTTCGGCGAGCCGCGTTCCTGGAGCGAGCTGTCCGGTGATGATCATGTCGCGCAGCGCATCAGCCACGGTTTCGCGCAGCGAGCGGTGCGAGATTGTCATCGAACCCCCTTGCAGCATGCAGTATACCGTCGTCGATCGTAGCTTACCTGAGGGTGTCGTTGTACAACGCGTTGAGCGGTGGACGTTGATTGAGGCGGCCACGCCCCGCTTTCGTTTGCCCTCAGGTTAGAGGTCAACGGTGATCACGCCGCGGCCGCGGGACACACACGGAAGAATGAGCGTCGCACGTTCGCTGTCGAGGAGGAGGTCATCCCTATGATCGGCTGTTCCCGCCAGGTAGGTGATCTCGCAGGTGCCGCAGGTGCCTTCCTCGCAGTCCGAGTCGACATCGAGGCCTGCCTCGAGGAGCGCGTTCAACATTGTCTGTTCGGCGACCACAGGCACCGTGACGTTTGACTTGTTGCAGAACACGTCGAAGGGCAGGTCGTCGTCGCGCGTTGTGACCAAGTCAGACGCGGCCTCGAAACGCTCAAAATGCAATTGCTCTGCCGCCCATGCGCCCGCGCGTTCCTGCACTGCACGCAGCAGAGGCTCAGGTCCGCAGCTGTACACCATCTCCGACTGTACCGACCCCAGGTAGGTGTCCAGTTCGATATGGCCCTCGGTGTCCTGCGGAACTACTGTGACCCGATTGCTGTAGGCGGAGAGTTCATCGAGGAAGGCCATGGTTGCCAGTGTCCGGCCGCCATAGACGAGTCGCCAGTCGGCGCCGGCCTTCTCCGCAGCGACAAGCATGGCCAGGATCGGCGTGATGCCGATGCCGCCGGCGATGAAGAGGTACTTCTCGGCGGGCACCAACGGAAAACGATTGATCGGAGCTGAGCATTGAAGCTGTGCGCCGACCCGAACCTCGTCGTGAATGTAGGCCGAGCCTCCGCGGGACGTCGGAGAGCGCAGCACTGCGATCCGGTAGAACTCCGCATCGCTGGGGCCACACAGGGAGTACTGCCTGCGACCGACCGGCAGAGACACACTGATGTGCGCGCCTGGCTGCCAGTCGAGCAGCTTGCCGGACCCGGGCGCAACGAGATCCACGGCACAAACTTCATCAGCGATCTGTTGGACTGCAACGACTTCGAGCACTGTCTCGTTATGCATCGTGCACGCCTGGGCCTGTGACGGCCGGTGTCGGTGCAGTGCGGATACCGTTGGAAGGGCACCAGGTTGCTGCGCTCCCGCCGGCACGCGGATCAGACGCGCTAGACCATTGCTCCGACAGCCGGGGCTGGACGGCCTGCAGGCCGCCGCCGATCGAGTCGACCGACTTGATAGCGTAGCCAGCCAGCTCGCGGCGGTCTCGCCAGGGAACTCCGGGCTCTGCGAACAAGAACCATTGCGCGCCAACGCCGCCCGGGACTCCAAATCGATCGCCTTCCGGACACACGAACCAGCGAGGCTCGGTCACGAGGTCCTCAATGTCGTGGCCCTGCCTGAATCGCTGCGCGCACTGCGCCAACCACTGCACCTGACGATCGCCGCCCGGAGTGGCGATGAGCGCGGAGCGGCTGCCGTGCCTTAGCCATACCGCGCTGAGGGTGTGTGCCGGGTGCTGACCGGGCCGCAGGTGTGCACCCGGTAGCTCAGGCCGAGTGGAGTGTGCAGTGCCGACCCGGTTGCCAAGGGCGATACCGGTGTTCCCGGCGATCCAACCGGTGCCGTATTGGACTCCGGCCAAACTGTGCACGGCGACGGCAGCGCACTTGCCGGTGGCTGCGATGGCCGTTGCAGTTCCGTTCAGGCCGGCCACGCAACGTCTGATGAGCGCAGCCTCGGTGGTGGGAGCCACGTCGGTCACGAATTCGGCTGACTCCGCGGCGTACTGGGGATCCGTCGCCTCAAGGAGTTCGGCGATCATGGGCGCTTGGCTCGGTGCTCCGGGAAAGCTCAGTCGGAGACCGCCGTCCAACTCGACAGTCGGTGCCTCGCAGACCTGCGGGGCCGCCGTTGTCAGGTCGGCCATAGTGAGGTAGCCGCCTGCGTCCTTGGATGCGTTGACGATCTCCTTAGCCAGGCGGCCGCCGCTGTGCAACGCGGACGGGCCCTCCACGGCCAACAGGGCGAGGGTTCTGGCGAATCGCTCGGAGGTGACCGTGTCGCCAACCACGGGAACGGTCTGTTGGTCGAAGAAGTCACCCAGCGTCGACGGATGTTTACGAGCGACGGACGCGTAGCTGGCCGCCATCTGATCGGTGACCTTGTGCCCATTGTCCGCCGCTTCGATGCCCCCGGTGAACAAGCGGCTCCATGAGAGCACGCCGTAGTCCTTCCAGGCGGCATAAGCCGCCGGGATTGCGCCGGGGACCACCGCTACCTCGGGCCCGCTGTAGGGAATCGGGTCTAGGGCGGGCAATCGCGACGGCGTCCGCGACCACCCCCCGTACACGGTGACGTGCTCACCGTTGACGACCATCAGCAGCATCTCGCCGCCTGGACCGCACATGGGGCTGTTCACAGTCCATTGTGTGAATGCAGCTGACAGGGCCGCGTCCACCGCTGAACCGCCGGCGGCCAGTGCGTCGAGTCCGGCCTTCGTCGCCAGTGGATGGCCTGAGGCAACCGCGCCAGGCCTCGGCGTTGTCACTGCGTTGCGACGGTGGTGCGGAATACTGATGCACCGGCGACTGCCGCGATGTGGTCCTGATCGGGCACTCCGCCGCTGGCGCCCACTGCGCCCACAACCTCGTCACCGTCGATCAGGGGCACGGCACCTTTGCCCACAACGAAGTTGCCGAGTGCGATCACCGACTGGGCGAAGAAGGGACGTTGCGCCCAGGCCTGCTCGCGATCGGCGGTGTCCTTGCCGAAAGCTGCTGCGGTGCGTGCTTTGCGCCATGCGACCTCGGAGACGATCCAGGGTGCATCGTCGGAACGTTCGAAGGCCACCAGCTGGCCGGCGTAGTCGACGACGGCGATCGCCATCCCGACGCCCTGTTCGTTGGCAGATGCCAGTCCTTCGGCGACGATCTCGCGTGCCTCGGCGATCGTGATCTTGCTCAAGGGATTTCCTCTCGATTGTGACGGGTGTTAACGCTGGAGCCGTTTTGTGGGCGTGTACTGTCTCTGGACTGCGTCGGTCATTGCGTGCTCCCGAGGTAGATCGCCTTGCGGCGGGTGAAGAACTCCTCTGAGACCGTCCCGCCCTCGCCAGCACCTGCGCCGGAGTGGCTGAAGCCCTGCATGGGGACGTGGAAGGGCGACCCTGTCAGCGCGGTGTTCACCTTGACGGTCCCGGCACGGACCCCCTTCCAGAAACGTTGTGCCACAGTAATATCTGAAGTGACAATGCCGGCCGTGAGGCCGTACTCGGTGGAGTTGGCCGTCGAGATCGCCTCCTCGAGGGTCTTGACTCGCTCCACCGTCACCACCGGGCCAAAGATCTCCTCGGTCACCAGGGCTTCGTCGGTAGCGTCAACGAGCAGCGTCGGCGCGGTGTATCCGTCGTCCCATGGCGCACGGATCACCCTATTGCCCAGGCGTTTCGCGGTTTGCAGTGCGGCGTGGACACCAGCGGTGGCAGCGGCATTGGCCAGCATTCCCCGTTCTTGGCGTGGCATTTCGTTCAGTGTTGCCGAAAGTCTCTCGATGATCGCGTCAGCGATGTCGCGATGCAGTAGCAGGCGTCCGGTCGAGGTGCAGACCTGGCCGTTGTTGACGAATGACGAGGAGATTATGAGCCGCACTGCGAGGTCGAGGTCGGCATCGGCCCATATCAGGAGAGAGTTCTTCCCTCCCAGCTCGGCCTGCAGTGGAACGTGGACAGGCAACGCCCGGTGGATCATCGCAGCGCTTCGGTACGAGCCGGTCATGCTCACCGCGGCAAGCCGGGGATCTTGGAACAGGGCCGACTCAATCTCTGGTATCTCGCCGAAGATGACATTGCAGACCCCGGCGGGCACTCCGACCTCGTGCAGGACGGCGGCCATTTCGAGAGCCAGCATTACGCCCCCCGGCGCGGGCTTGACAATGGCTGCGTTGCCGACGCCGATCGCTGCACCGATCTTGCGGGCGGGCAGGGTGAATGGGAAGTTCCATGGGGTGACCAGCGCGACCACTCCCAGGGGTTCGCGGAGAACGGAGACGTCGTCGCCGGTGTCGGTGTGGTAGGTGTGTCCCGTCAGCCGGTAGCCACTCGAGGCGTAGAAGTCGAAGACGTTGGCGCCCTTGGTGACTTCAGCGATGCCCTCAGCAACCGGTTTACCCATCTCGCGCGAGATCAGCTTCCCCAGCTCGGTGGCCCGGCTTCGGAAGGCGGCGGCGGCGGCGCGCAGGATTTCGGCCCGGTCTGCAGGCGGCCGGGCAGCCCACGCGATCTGCGCTTGTTGCGCTGTCGCATAGGCGTTGCCAATCTCTAGAGCGGTGGCTCCGTGGATGACGGCGAGGACATCGGCGCTGTCGGACGGATTGACAAGCGACATCCGAGCGCCCGTGGCACGGACGGGTTTACCCGAGATGTACTGATGCACCTCGGGAACGTCGATGCTGGTGCTGGTCACGGCGAAACTCCTGAACTCGATGAGATGTAGCGAATGATCCGACGGATCGTGTCGCCGATGCCGTTCACGGCTCGGGATGGTCAGCTTCCGGTGACCGCGACGACGGCGTCGATTTCGACAGGGATGTCGAAGGGCAACTCGGCGACACAGATGGCCGTGCGGGCATGGGCCGATGCCCGCTCGCCCAGCAGGCGCCCCAAAGTCAGCGAGCAGCCGTCGATTACCGCAGGTGCCTCGTTGAAGCCGTTGGTGGAGTTGACCATTCCGAAGATCTTCAGCACAGAGGCAACGCTGTCCAGTGACCCGAGTTCGGCCTGGATGGTGGACAGCAATCCCAGCGCCACCAGTTCGGCCGCTTCCCTGGCCTCATCGATGGTCATTGCGCCGGGGCCGACCTTCCCCACGACTCTTGTGCCGTCAGGCCGCACAGGTGAGTGGCCTGACACGAAGAGAAGATCGTTGTGCCTGCGAACCTTCACATACTGCCCGACTGGCGCCGAGTAGTAGTTCAGGCCTACGGTCACATCTGGTGGACTCGCCGGAGTCCAGCCTGTCGGCAGACCGGGCACCTCCCCAAGGTCGCTTCTATTGCGCATGAGCATCTACAGTCACGTGTACCGTCACCTTGTCGTCCACCACTTCCACACGGTGTGCGGGTTGGTATTTCTCCCGCTCCTTGCAGTAGCCGGTGACTGCGTCAAAGGACCACTGGTGTCCCGGACACACCAGTCGGCCCTTGAGGAAGAATCCCTCGGCGAGCTTGCGACCGCGGTGCACGCAGGCATTCGTCAGAGCCCCGGGGTTGCCGTCGTTCCAGGAGACGACGATCTCGACTCCGTCGACGACGGCAACCACTCGGCCCTGCTTCTCCAGCTCTGACGCGGAACACACGACCACTCCGGCACCCGAGAGTGCGTTGTCGGTCATTGATTGTCCGCCTTGGCGAGCCAGCGAGCTTTGAGCTTGGCGTACTGCTCGCTGTCCTCGTCCAGGCCCTTCTGCTCAGGATCCCAAGTGACCGTCACGTCACCGCACGCGTAGGTTTGGCAAGCCAGCCGATAACCCTCGTCGAGCAGAGGGCCGAGACGCTCGCGTTCCCTCCGTCGCGGGGCGTCGAGGTTCTCACCGCCCTCGACGATATGGATCCGGTCGGTGCCGCACTTACCGCTGCCGCAACGCCAAGGAAGTGGGACGTCGTGACGAATGGCAAAACGTAGGACATTGACATCAGTGCCGTCCGGGAAATCCTCGGACATATCGGCGGTCTGGAATCTGATCTTAGGCATCAGGAGCTGGTTCCCTGTTTGTTGCTGAGTAGTTATTGAGCGCTGACGAGGCTGCCGGTGCTGGCTGCCGGGACTTCTTCCACCCACTCGCCGAGATCCGGTTTGACGTAGGCCTCGTAGAGGGCCTTGGTGTAGTTGAAACGCATATCGGCCGCCTCGCGAACGACCTCGATGCACTCCTGCTGCAGTTCCGGTGTGTCGGCGTACTTCAGAACGATCTGGAAACCGCGCTCGCCATGCACCTCGTCGGAGGTGATGTGCAGATCGAAGAATTCGCAATCGTGCTCGCTGAAGCCATAGATCTCCGGATCGATCAGCGCCGGGTACTGCGTGCGGTAGATGCTGGGTACCTGCGACTCGAGGCCGACGACCATCCCCGCAGTTGCCACGGCGAAGTGCTTCGTGGCCGACAGCTGGTACTGCCAGCCGGCCATGCCGCGCGTGTAGGGCATGGTGTTGCGACGATCCATCACCATTTCCCTTGTGGCGCCGCAGGTCTCAGCGAATCGGATCAGCAGGTCGGTATGTCGATCATCGCTGAGTTCCTCCTCGTACATGTTCTGCAGGATGAAGTCCTTTGCGAACCGGGAGGTGTCTGGAGTGTTGGCGTACATAAGGGCCAGGCAATCCGCGAACGCGCCAACGTAGTGATAGTGGTTGACGGCCCAGTGGCGGAAGTGCGCTCGAGACAGCTTGCCGGTGGCCCATGCGCGACTGAACGAGGCGTCCTTGGCCATTGTGCCGGTCATGGCCTTCTCGAGTTCCGTGCGGAAGTCGAGTTCTGACAACAGTGCCGTCATGGCACTCCTTTCATAGGAGGGATACTGTGTGAAGTATACCGTCACGGTAATTCAATTTGGCTCCAGGCACAACCCTTGTTACGGGGTTTCGCCCGCGCGAGCCCGGAGATCCGCACGCGGTGCTGGACCTTCGGCACCTCTCGTATTGAGTTAGCTGCGGTGATGACGGCGCGGGCGTGCGACTGCAAATTGGAGGCGATGGTGCAAGGTGCGCCAGTCTGGCGGTTCGGCCGCGTGTGCAGGTCGCCGCGACAACCTACTGTCCCAACCGCGCGCAGAGTCGAGGGCTGTCGCGAGCACTGTTTAGTTCATGTTCCAGGGCTCGCCGTAGGTGGTGACGCTGTCGCCGGTGGACGAGATCAGGCGAGCGAACGGACGCAGCAGCACGCCACCGGCAGCACCGGTGACGGTGCCGTGAGCGTTGGACACCGCCACTTTGCCAGCGGCGCCCTTGACGTCGACGGAGAAGGTCGCGACCTCCTGGATGCCCGGCCCGTTACCGAGGTCGGCGCTGATCGACACACCCGGGAACAGGTTCGGGGTGACAACCGAGTCCAAACCGAACGGAGGACCGGTGAAGTCACCATCGTCGATCAGGATGTTGGGGGTCGTGTAGGAGAAGTTGATACCAACGCCCAGCGACCAGGGGAAGCCGATCTGGTAGCCCAGCTCCAGGGTGCCCTCGAACTCATCGGCACCGGGGCCGGCCACGATGTACTTGGCGGAGCCGGAGTGGAACCACTCACGAGTCAGGCGGTTGCGGTCGAGCGGGAACACACCGTTGAGGAAGGTGTCCCACTGCTGGACCGTCAACGTGCGGTCCTTGCCATCGACCAGGCTCAGCTCATTGTCCAGACCGGCATGTGAGGTGCCTACGCTGAGGAGCACGGCCGCGCTGGCGGCGGTGACTACGGCCAGCATCCGATTGACTAATCTCATGTGGTTTCCTTTGCTTCCAGGGCTAGTTGCGGGTCGTGTTGATCGTTCGGGGAGGGTTAATTGGTTTGTCCCATTGGGTTTTGGTGATGGTGCCTCGGGTCGGGCACTGGCCAGCGCCGAGTGCAAGGTGGGGCGGTCGCCGATCTGGTAACGCGTGTCGCGGGTATTCGGGCATGGCTGAACGCCTTTGACGATGTGGTGGGTGGTGGTGCGTGTGATGCACATGCCGCTGGAGGTCCGCTCATCTGAACCGGCGTTCAGGCGGCGGCAGCGGTTTCAACGGGTCGAGATCGGACCTGGCCGCCGAGGGACAGTGCAGCGGTCTTCGTAGTCGCTGATGTGGCTCCCGATGTGTGGGGTTCCGGCTCTCACAGCACCAGCGCGGCAAACATCGCACAAAGCACCAGGCCCGTCATCACGGGGATGAAGCACTTGCGAGCGAGGTCCATAACCGGGACCCGCGCGAAGCCTGCCACGGCGACCAGCGACGACCACGCGACCAGTGTTCCGCCGCCCGACCAGATGCTGCCAATCTGTCCGACGGCTGCAAGGGTGGCGGGATCCATGTGCACAGCGGGGGCCAGTGCGCCAGCAAGGGATCCGGTCAGTGGCAGGCCAGTGAATCCAGAGCCCTCCAGGCCGGCGACCAGGCCGACGAGGAGGATCGCGAACGAGATCACGATGGCGTTGGTGGGCAGGTGTTGTTGCGCCGACTCGATCAGATCGAACAGCAGTGCCGGACCGGTGACACCTTCTCCGAGGGCGAGGATGGGGCCGGAGAATGACTGATTTCCGAGGTAGAAGAAGCCGGCGATCGGGATGACCACGCCCATCGCTTTGAAGACGAATAGAAAGCCATCGGTGATGTGGTCGCCGGTGTCCTCGAGAAACTTGGTGCGATCGTGAACAGCCGACGCGGCGAACAGGATCAGGATGGCGATGCCGCCGATCATCGCTGATGCGTCGGCGCCAACGATGGCCGGCACCCAGTCGGTGACTTTTCCCAAGATCAGGTAGATCACGAAGATCAAGTACACAACGGGGACGAGGATCGCGAAGCTCCGCGCCTTGCGGCGCTGAGACAATTCTGTAGCCTCCGAACTCCGCACCTCCGCAGCGGTGAGTACCGCGACGCCACTTGCGCTGCTGGAGCCGGCCCCTGCTGCGCCGCCGTCCGCGGGGATGTCGCTTGTGCCGTCGGGCTGCGGCGCCTGCGGGGCATCGGCCTTGTTCTCCCAGGCCGTGAGGAGCTCCTCGGAAGGCTGTTTCCACGTCTTTCGCTGTGTGACGTAGGTGATCAACAGCGCGGTGACGCCCACGATAAGCGACAGCACCAGTGCTCTATTGGCGACCGCGTCGACCTCAACGCCGGCCGCTTTGGCGGAGATGCCAGGAGCGACCTTGATGATGTAGTCCGAGGAGAGGGCCATGCCCTGACCGGCGATGGCGATCACCATACCGACGGATATGGGGGATAAGCCCGCCCTGATCGCGACGGGGATGAGCACGGCGCCGACGAGAGGTACCGCGGGGGTGGGGAAAAAGAAGAGCGAGATTACATACGTGACCAATGCCAGGACGATGAAGCTCGATGTGCTGGTTCGCATGACTTTCCGGAACGGCGCGACCATCCGCTTGTCGGCACCGAGCACGCGTAGCGAGCCGAACATCGCGACGATGACAGCAATGATCAGGAAGACGCTGAAGAGATCCCTGGCAGCGGTGAGGCTGGCGTTGAAGATGGCAGCCAGGCCGCCGGTGAAGCTGTGGAGATAGATCGCTGCTGTCAGGAAGGTGGCGAGCACCGCCGGGACGACGATGCTTCTCCGCATCATCATGGTCACCAGGATCAGCACGATTCCGATTAGGTAGATCCAGTGCGCGGCCTGTAAATGCGCGTTCACATAATCCTCATTCTGGGTGGTCAAATTTGGGCTGTCGACCCCACAGATCCGGTCGGGTGTGACGTGGATCTCGTTGGTGGAAGCTAGGTTAGGGCAGCGTTCAGATTTCCGGCGACTGAACTTGGACGCACCGCGCACCCCCGGCCTCCAGCTAGTGGAACGCCGCTTCTGAAACCTCTTCAACCTGCGGTTTCGTCGCTCTCAGGAACTCATGCCCATTTCAGATGCACATATTCATTTCGGTGATACGCGGTCGCTGGGCGAAAGGCCTTGGGCCGCCAGGCAGGAATCGAGAGTGAATGAACTTGGCGGCATCTGGCACGAAATGGATGACGACCGCGACAGCGGCGATAAGGCCGGCGCGGGCCGACGCGATCGTGAATGTGCAAACATCATCGACACGCATCGACTTGGTCGTGTCGAGCGATCACTACGCGGTATGTAGTATACCGCGTACTGTATTATCGGTGGTAGCCGCCAGGTATGCGGGTGCAGAACTGATAAGGGGGACAGCGTGATGCCAGCGCTGCGCCGCACGCACCGTCCGTCCGCGTCAGCGCACCCGACTCCGGTAAAGCGGCTTCCGCTGGCCCTGACTGTCCTACTCACCGGCACGTTCATCGGCACAACCAGCAACAGTGTGGTCAATGTCCCGCTGGTTGACATCATGGCTGAGTTCGATGCGCCGTTCGCCAAAGGCGCATTCGTTGTCATCGGGTTCCTGATCGCCATGGCGGCGTCGATGCCGCTCGTGGGATGGGCAGGCGACCGCTTCGGCCGGCGCAGGGTCTATTGCGGGGCGCTCGTCGGTTCTGCGGTGTGCTCGGTTGGTGCCGCCACGGCGCCTACTCTCGACGCGCTGATCGCCTGGCGGGTCCTCGACGGAACGTTCACGGCGACTTTCGCCCCGGTGGTCATGGGTCTCATCACCTGGCTCGCAGGCCCCGAGCGCCGGGTCCGTGCTGTCAGTGCCTGGGCCGGCGTCAACGGTGCTGCCCAGGCAGTTGGGCCGTCGCTCGGAGGGTTCATCACCCAGGTAGCGGGCTGGCGGTGGATCTTCGTTCCGGTGCCACCACTGGCGATGATCGCGCTTGTGGGAACCCTGATCCTGATCCCCCGGTATCCCGCACAACGCATCTCGCTAGATCGCCTCGGGGCGGTGACGTTGACGTTGAGCAGCACCCTTCTGTTGCTCGCCCTGTCGCTGTTGCCGATGACTGGTATGCCGAACTGGGTTGCACCCGCATTGCTCGGTGCCGCAGCAGCTCTCGGTGGTGTCTACATCTGGCACAGCTTGCGCGCCCCGAAACCCTTCATCGACCTGAGGGCAGTGGCCCAGACGCGGTACAGACGCAGTGCGGTCGCGGCGATGGCTCATATGTTTGCCCTGGGCGCCACGCTACTGAGCGTTCCACTTCACCTGCGTGAGTACGGGTTTGCCAGCGGAACCGTTGGACTCATCGTTCTCGCGCTACCAGTCACGCTGGTCCTTGTCGCGCCGTTCATCGGGGCGGTGGGTGAACGGTTCGGACCTCGCCGGTTGATGCGCATCGGCCTCGTGATCCTGGGTTGTGCTCAGATCGGGATTGGTGTTGCCCTCAACCCCGTGCCGCCGCCCGTCGTGGTCGTCACGGGGCTTCTGGTCGCGAACGGGATCGGCATGGGTTTCATCCAGACCCTCGCCGCCGCGGGCACGACCCGCTCCGCCGCAGGTGCCAGCGGCAGCGGACTCGGGTTGTTCAATCTTCTGCGCTTCGGATCCTCGGCCACCGGCGGAGCCTGGGTATCGGCCAGTGTGTTGCTCTCGGGCTCGCCCCTGTTCATCTTCGCGGGAACCGCGGGCGCCGCAGCGATTGCCCTCGTCGTTTCATTCGTCGGCCGAAATCCGGAAGATGATGCTGCTCAGCGTGTTTCGATCGCTTCCACGGTCTAGGTAAGCCCGCGAACCCCGCGGACTGTTCGTCAAACCTGCAAGAGAGAGGCTGCGTGCACCCCATGTCGACTCCGACCGATAGTCCCCGCGTTTGGCGGCTGGATCCCACCGACGTGCACCTCGTCTGCATGCTTGTGCTGACGGCTGCCACGGGCGTCATCGACGCCGTGGGCTTCCTGGGGCTCGATCGAGTGTTCACGGGCAACATGACCGGTAACGTCGCGATCCTGGGTATGGCGCTCGCCGGCGGCGATGAGCTACCCGTGTTCGGCCCCCTGACGGCGCTTGCGTCGTTCATGTTAGGCGCCGCGCTCGCGGGGCGTTTCATGCGGACGTGCAGCTCTGCATGGAGTAACCGGACGACCGTCGCCCTGACTGTGGTCGCACTGATGTTCTGCGCATCCGGTGTCGTCGTGCTCGCGGATTCCTCGACCCTAACCCCCGTCATCGCCGCGGGCATGTTGGCATGCGGGTCCGGGGCACAGGCACTGGTGGCACGTCATGTCGCCGTCAAGGATGTGACCACAGTCGTGGTCACCTCGACGATCACCGGGTTGGCGGCCGACTCGAGGCTGGGCGCTGGGCGGCCCCACCCGTGGCGGCGGCGGGCCGCTGCTATCGCGCTCATTGGCGTGGGCGCCGTGATCGGAACCCTGTTGCTGCGCCTGCACCTGTGCGCTGGAATCTTCACTGCCGCCGCAGTTGTGTTCCTGACAGCGCTGGCCGGACATCGCTGGGGGCGAGGAACCGATGCCTAGGCGCACGCGATGTGGTCGCGGCAAAGCCAGCGCAGCCTCATCGTTTCTTGAGATGGCGTACCCCGGACCCACACGGACCGCCGCAGTGCGATGACCCCTTCGGACTGCGAGATCCCGGTGGCGCCATGGTATTGCAGGTCCGTGAGCAGTGTTCTCGGCTGCAGCAACCCTCCCCCGAGTCGCCTCAGCTTTGCGTAGCCTTGATCTGCTCAGCTACTGGGCCCCGAAGCAGACAGCATCAGTCGCACGGTGGTAAATCTGACGGAACAGAAAATGGACTATATTCGTGTGATGCCCGCTTCCGACGCGCCGCGGCGGCGCCTGCAGCGACTGAGCGACATCGCCTCGGATCACGTCCGCGAGCTGATCGTGTCCGGGCAACTGCGGCCAGGCGAGTTCATTCGCCCCGAGTCGATAGCCGAGGATCTCGGTATCAGCGCAACGCCGGCGCGCGAAGGTCTCCTACAACTGCAGTCCGAAGGCTTCCTGGACATGGTGCCGCGACGCGGCTTCAGCGTGAGTTCTCTCTCCGAGAGCGATATCCGCGACATCTATGATGCTCAAGCCCTGCTGGGCGGGGAACTCGCCGCCAGGGCCGCGGCCTCGCGCACACCGCAGACGATCGCCTCGCTTAAGGCGGTGCAGAAATCTCTCGAACACGCAACCGCCAGCGGCAACTACGACGAGGTCGAACGTCTTAACCATGAGTTCCACGCGATGATCTACCGAGCAGGGAATTCGCGTCGTATCCGCTGGCTGCTCAAGCGCACCCTGGCCTACGCCCCGCGCAAGTTCTTCGCCAAGGTGGAGGGGTGGCCTGATGCGTCAGCAGCCGATCATCGCGCGATCATCGAACACCTACAGGCTGGTGATGCCGAGCGATCGCGCGCCGCGATGGCAGACCACATCCGTCACGCCGGCACGCTGCTGGCGCAGCACCTTGCAGTGACCGACCAGGATGCGATCCGATACAACCCAACCAGGGCTTGATCCCGAAAGTCGAACGCGCGAGCACATTTCGTGCAGGTTTGTGACGGAACCGCTCAGTTCCTCGACATCGCAGCAAGGATCCGCTGCGCGCGTTTGACGACCGGAGCGTCCACCATCTGACCGTCGACGGTCACGGCGGCGTCACGGGGCCCCGAGACTGAGACGATCCGCCGCGCCCACTCGACCTCAACGGCCGATGGCAGCATTGCCTCGTGGACAACGTCGACCTGCGCTGGATGGATGCACAACTTGGCCCCGAATCCGAGCCGACGCGCGTACCTGATGTCATCGCGCAGCATGTTCGAGTCGTTCAACGCGGTGGTAACGCCATCGGCGGGTGCTGACAGACCGGCTGCCGCTGAGGCCAGGACCAGCGCAATTCTCGCTGCCAGCAAGCTGTCACGATCGCCTGGATCCACTCCCAGCTGGGCGCAGAAGTCGATGTGTCCGAACGCGAGCCGATGCACGCCGGGCACTTCAGCGATCTTTGGTGCGGCCAGCACGCCAGCGGCCGTCTCGATCAGGGCGATGATGCCGAGCCGACCGCCTCGCGTGGCGTCGGCAACAGCGTCGGGCTCCTCTGCCTTGGGCAGCATGACCGGTGCTCCGACCTCGGCCATCAAATCCAGATCCGAAGAATGCCAGGATGTTCCGACACCATTGATCCGCACAGCGGCCGCGTTACCCGCTGCCAGCCACGCCCCAACCTCCTGACGAGCCCGGTCCTTCTGCTCTGCGGGGACGGCATCCTCAAGATCGAGAACGACCATATCTGGTTGTGCCGCCAGGGCCTTGGCGAACCGCTCCGGCCGGCATCCCGGTACGAAGAGGAGGGTCCGGGCCAAACCGATCGCAGAGTCAGTCATCGGACACCCCGCTCACGCTGGGCGTCGTCGCACCGAGCCGTCGTCGGACTGCACTGCGTCTTTGAGTGACTTCTTCTAAGCCCCAGCAGTTTCCGGAGAGAATTTGAGCAGTGCGCTGCCGCAGTGCCGGCACCGAACTCATGGCGGGCACTTCGCAATGGCGTGGAGTCGCCGGGGCGCTCGAACTTGATGACGCGACCGGCATGGGGCCGCGGGGCGAAGGGTACGTCGGCGGCTTGCTCGACGAAGGGGGTAGACACGTCGTACAGGGGGAGCAATCGATTCCTCCATAGAATATTATCTATAGAGACGCTACCGTGCGCGCGTCTCCGTCACAACGCCTCAGATCACTCGGTAAGTCGAGCGCCGGGCCAGCGGCCGTCGATGACGGCCAGTTGTGCGGTGTCGTGCAGGACGCCGGCCACCGACCGCACTGCTTCCGAGGGTGCCGGTCGCCCCGGGACGGCCAGGACGATGGTGCGACGAATCGTGGGATCGCTGATGGGGGCCATGGCAACTCCCGGCACCTTGTTGGTCGCGACGATCGCTGGCAGCACCGACCATCCGTGGCCTGCCGCAACCAGGCACTGCTGTAAATCGGCGTCATTGGTCTCCACCGCGATGGTGACAGTGGCCCCGACGCGGGCCGCGGCGGTGTCGATCAATGTGCGTAGGCCGTGAGGAGCGCTCGGCACGATGAGCGGCTTCGCCAGCACATCGGACAACGGGATGGGTTGTGTCGGACGAGAAGTGGCCGTCCGCTTCGGCATGACCGCCCACAGATCCTCGATGATCAGCTCAGTCGTGGCGAACGTCGGGGAGATCGGCTGATCGAACAACAGCGCGACGTCAACGTCGCCGTTCTCCAGCCATTGAACGAGGTTGCCCGCGTAGCCGGTAACCACGCGCAGTCTCACTCCCGGATAGCGCTTGGTCACCTCGGTGACGAGCGCGGGAGCAAGCAACCGCGCCGTGCTCACAAGGAGACCGACGGTCACGATGCCACGGACCACGTGCTGTGCGGAGCGGGCCTCTTCGCGAGCCCGCTCGAGTTCGGCCAAGGCCCGCCGGGCGTGATGGGTCACCTGGCGGCCGACCTGGGTCAGCCGCATGCCCGAGCGACTGCGCTCGAACAGTTCGGTGCCCAACTCGGTTTCGAGCGCCCTGATGTATCGCGTCACCGCAGGCTGGACCACATGCAAGAGTTCGGCGGCGCGAGTGACGCTGCCAGTGTCGGCGACGGCAATCAACGCCTGCAGGTGCCGTGTTTCCATCAGGGGCCTCCAACCGGAATAGCGGTATCACGAATCGTGATTTTCACTTACTTCACATCACGATCCAGAATTGAACTACACAACGTGTGTGAAAGGAAGATATGAGCGCCCCTACCGACTCGTCATCGTGGCAGAAGGAGATTTTCGACATCCTTCGCGCCGGCGAGGTCAAACAGATCGCCTACGTGCCCGATGCCGGGCACGCCTACGCCATCAACGCCGCCGCCGCCGATCCAGGAATCCGTGACGTCGTTCTGACCACCGAGGAAGAGGGTGTGGGCGTACTGTGTGGCGCCTGGCTCGGCGGTCAGCGCGCAGTGCTGCTCATGCAGAGCAGCGGGGTCGGTAACTGCGTCAACATGTTTTCACTGCTGCAGATGTGCAAGTTCCCGTTCCTGACGCTGGTGACCATGCGGGGCGAGTACGCCGAGTTCAATCCGTGGCAGGTCCCCATGGGGCACGGGACGCAGCAGGCCCTGGAGCTGATGGGTATCACCGTCATGCGCGCCGACCACCCGGATCAGGTCAGCGAGATCGTCAGTGCTGCATTCGATTCTGTCTTCCTGGCGGGCGAGCGCGTAGCGGTGCTGCTCGGACAGACTCTGATCGGACGCAAGAAGTGGGAGCGCAACTGATGACAACTTTCACAGCCGGTATCGACCGGCGGGCATTCGTCGCTGACCTGATTGCGGCGAGCCCTGACGCGTTGATCGTGACGGGCCTGGGATCGCCGTCCTATGACGTGTTCGCCGCCGGGGATCGGCCGTACAACTTCTACCTGTGGGGCGCGATGGGGGGCGCTGTGCCGACCGGACTTGGACTGGCGCTGGCGCAGCCGGACAGACCAGTACTGGTCGTCACCGGCGATGGTGAAATGCTGATGGGGATTGGCACTCTCGGCTCAGCAGCCGTTCAGAGCCCCGCGAACCTCACCATCGCAGTACTGGACAACGGCCACTTCGGCGAGACCGGGATGCAGCGCAGCCATTCCAGCCTCGGCGCCGATCTGGCCGCGGTGGCCGCGGGCTTCGGGGTGCCGAAAGTGCTGAAGGTGCGCGAGCAGGGCCAGGTCGCCGACGTCGCGGAATGTGTGAACTCCCGTCTCTCGTTCACCTTTGCCCAGATCTTCATTGACACCGGCGCACCCCCACGCGCGCTGCCACCTCGGGATGGGGTTGCGGTGAAGAACAGATTCCGTGACGCACTCGGCTTCCCGACCTTCTAGCGGCGAAAGGTACTGAGATGCAACGCTATCTGCTTCACATCAACGGTCAGCAGGTCCAGTCGCGGACCGGTGGCTTCTTCCCGACCGATGATCCTTACAGCGGCGCTCGTTGGGCCGAGATCGCCCGGGGCGGCCCACAGGACGTCGAGTTGGCTGTCGATGCCGCGCATGCCGCGTTGACCTCGGGTGCCTGGCCAGAGCTGACGGCATCTGCGCGCGGCCGACTGCTACATCGCCTGGGCGACGCCATCGCCGAACGTGGCGACGAGCTGGCCAGGACGGAGGTGCGCGACAACGGCAAACTCCTGACCGAGATGCGCGGCCAGCTCGGGTACATTCCCGAGTGGTTCTATTACTACGGCGGTCTGGCGGACAAGCTCGTAGGCGACGTGGTACCTCTCGATAAGAAGGGCTTCTTCGGCTACACCACCACATCTCCCGTCGGAGTCGTCGGCATCATCACGCCGTGGAACTCACCACTGTTGTTGCTGACGTGGAAGCTCGCGCCCGCGCTGGCGGCCGGATGCACGGTGGTGATCAAACCTTCGGAGTTCACCTCCGCGTCGACGCTGGACTTCGTTCGTGTCCTCGAGGAGGCTGGCCTGCCGCCGGGCGTTGTCAACGTCGTCACGGGATACGGCGCTGATGTGGGGGAGCCGTTGGTGGACCACCCCCGGGTCGCCAAGATCAGCTTCACTGGGTCGGATACCACAGGCCGGCGGATCAGTGCGCAGGCGGCGCGGACCTTCAAGCATGTCGGACTTGAACTGGGAGGTAAGTCACCGAACATCGTGTTCGATGACGCCGACTTGGATGCCGCTGTCAATGGCGTCATCTCGGGGATCTTCGCCGCTACCGGCCAGACTTGTATCGCAGGTTCTCGTCTATTGGTGCAATCCTCGATCCACGATGAATTCGTCGAGCGCGTAGTCAAGCTTGCCGCGACTGCGAAGATGGGAGACCCCCTCGATCCCAATACACAGGTCGGCCCGATCACGACGCCAGACCAGTACGCGAAGGTTCTGGACTACATCAACGTGGCCAAATCCGAGGGCGCCGAACTCGCTCTCGGCGGCAGCGAAGTCACGTCCGGTCCCTGCGCGGGCGGCCGATTCATCGAGCCCACCATCTTCACCGGGGTGGCCAACTCGTCGAGGCTCGCGCAGGAAGAAGTGTTTGGGCCCGTGCTCGCGGTGATCCCTTTCGAGGACGAGGCCGAGGCCGTCGCGATAGCCAACGATTCACGCTTCGGTCTAGGTGCGGGGGTCTGGACGGCCGACATCGGTCGTGCGTTTCGGATGTCGGCGGCAATCCAGACCGGGACCGTGTGGGTCAACACCTACCGCGCCGTGAGCTACCTGATGCCATTCGGCGGTGTCAAGGATTCCGGGATCGGCAGGGAGAACGGCATCGACGCGGTGCGTGACTACCTGCAGACCAAGAGCGTGTGGATCAACATCGGTGCAACAACGGGCAATCCGTTCGTCCTGCGCTGAATTGATCTGACTGCGCCGACGTGTGTAGCCGACGCGGAGAAGCTGCCACGCTCCGGACCGGGTCGCAACCGATCTTCGTCACTACCTGGTTCGTCATCTCCACTACAGACGGGTGTACGCATGTTCTCGAAGGTTCTGGTTGCCAACCGCGGCGAGATTGCTATCCGAGCATTCCGCGCGGCATACGAATTGGGTGTCGGTACGGTCGCCGTGTACCCGTTTGAGGACCGTAACTCGGTGCACCGGTCGAAGGCCGACGAGTCATACCAGATCGGCGAGATGGGCCATCCGGTGCGGGCGTACCTGTCGGTCGACGACATCGTCTCCACGGCGGTATTCGCCGGGGCCGATGCGGTGTACCCGGGCTATGGATTCCTCTCGGAGAATCCTGACCTCGCCAGGGCGTGTGCGGCAGCCGGTGTCACGTTCGTGGGTCCATCGCCCGATGTGCTCGAGCTGACCGGGAACAAGTCGCGGGCAATCGCCGCCGCTCGCGAAGCCGGGTTGCCGGTGCTGGCGTCCTCGCCTCCTTCCCGAGATGTCACCGAGTTGCTGGTAGCAGCTGAGTCGATGCAATTCCCAGTGTTCGTCAAGGCGGTCGCCGGTGGAGGCGGTCGCGGCATGCGGCGGGTGACGGTGCCGTCCGCGCTGGGTGAGGCGATCGAGGCCGCTTCGCGAGAGGCCGAATCGGCGTTCGGTGATCCGACTGTGTTCCTCGAAGAGGCAGTGCTCAATCCTCGCCACATTGAGGTGCAAATCCTCGCCGACACCCACGGCGAGGTCATTCATCTGTTCGAACGGGACTGCAGCGTACAGCGGCGTCACCAGAAGGTGGTCGAACTGGCCCCCGCGCCGAATCTCGACCCCGCACTGCGAGAACGGATCTGCGCGGACGCCGTCGCATTCGCCAGGCACATCGGATACTCGTGTGCGGGCACCGTCGAGTTCCTAGTCGACGAGAGCGGCAACCACGTCTTCATCGAGATGAACCCGCGGATCCAGGTGGAACACACCGTGACTGAGGAAATCACCGATGTGGATCTAGTGTCCTCGCAGCTGCGAATCGCCGCGGGCGAGTCGATGGCCGATCTGGGATTGAGCCAGGAGACTCTCGAGGCACATGGCACGGCGCTGCAGTGCAGAATCACCACCGAGGATCCCACCAACGGGTTCCGGCCCGACACTGGCCGAATCACCGCTTACCGATCGCCGGGCGGTGCTGGCATCCGTCTCGACGGTGGCTCAGTGCTGGGCGCGGAGGTGTCGGCGCACTTCGACTCGTTACTCGTGAAATTGACCTGCCGGGGCGGAGATTTCGCGACCGCAGTGCGGCGGGCACGCCGCGCGGTGGCAGAGTTCCGGATCCGTGGGGTTTCGACGAACATCCCCTTCCTGCAAGCGGTATTGGACGACCCGGCCTTCGCCGCCGGCCGCATCACCACCAGCTTCATCGACGAGCGACCGAAACTGCGTACCGCGCGCTCGAGTGCTGATCGAGGCACGAAGATCTTGAACTACTTGGCTGATGTGACGGTCAACAAACCGCACGGGGAGCGGCCCTCGACGGTGTATCCACACGACAAACTGCCAGAGCTAGATCTGTCCGCGGCGCCGCCAGCAGGGTCGAAGCAGAAGCTGATGCAGCTCGGTCCGCAGGGATTTTCGGCCTGGCTCAAAGGTTCTGCGGCTCTTGGCGTCACCGATACCACGTTCAGAGATGCCCATCAGTCGCTGCTGGCCACCCGACTACGCTCCGCTAGCCTGCTGCAGGTGGCGCCATACGTCGCACGGTACACACCGCAGTTGCTGTCGGTGGAGTGTTGGGGCGGCGCGACGTTCGACGTTGCGTTGCGGTTCTTGAAGGAAGATCCGTGGGAGCGGCTGGCCGCCCTGCGTGAAGTCCTGCCCAACATCTGTCTGCAGATGCTGCTACGTGGCCGTAACACCGTCGGTTACACTCCCTACCCGGAGATCGTCACGTCCGCGTTCGTCGACGAAGCGAGCACCACCGGGATCGACATCTTCCGGATCTTCGACGCGCTCAACAACATCGACTCTATGCGTCCCGCGATCGACGCCGTGCGAGCCACCAACACCGCCGTCGCCGAGGTCGCGATGTGCTACAGCGGCGACCTCTCAGATCCAAACGAGCAGCTCTACACCTTGGACTACTACCTGCGGATTGCTGAGCAGATCGTCGAGGCCGGTGCACACGTGCTGGCAATCAAGGACATGGCTGGACTACTGCGCCCGCCAGCAGCCGCGACGCTGGTCAAGGCGCTCAACCACCGATTCGACCTGCCGGTGCACGTCCACACCCATGACACCCCAGGCGGCCAACTAGCCACCTATCTCGCCGCCTGGGCCGCAGGTGCCGATGCGGTCGACGGTGCGGCGGCGCCGCTGGCCGGCACAACGAGCCAGCCCGCACTGTCATCGATCGTGGCCGCGGTGGCCCACACTGATCGTGACACCGGCCTGGATCTGCGTGCGGTATGCGAGTTGGAACCGTACTGGGAATCGCTGCGTAAGGTCTACGCGCCGTTCGAGTCCGGCCTACCCGCACCGACCGGCCACGTACACACCCACGAGATCCCCGGCGGGCAGTTATCGAACCTGAGACAGCAGGCCATCGCCCTCGGGTTGGACGATCGGTTCGAAGAGATCGAAGCCAACTACGCTGCCGCAGACCGCGTCCTGGGGCGGCTGATCAAAGTCACACCCACGTCGAAGGTGGTCGGCGACCTGGCCCTGGCGCTGGTGGGAGCCGGCATCAGCGCCGAGGAATTCGCCGCCGCCCCAGCCAATCACGACATCCCCGACTCGGTGATCGGGTTCCTTCGGGGTGAACTCGGCGAGCCCGCCGGCGGCTGGCCAGAACCTCTTCGGACAAGGGCGCTCCAGGGGAGGGCCCCGGCGGTCGAGGCTGCTGCGCTATCACCAGACGACGAGGTTCTTCTCGCCCAACCCGGACCCAAACGACAGGGGGCACTGAATCGGCTACTCTTTCCACGCCCAGCCGAAGAGTTCGAAACACACCGCGAACTCTATGGTGACACTTCGCGATTGAGTACCAACCAGTTCTTCTACGGGCTGCGGCAAGGTGAAGAACACCGCGTCGAACTTGAGAGGGGAGTTGAGCTCCTGATCGGGCTCGAAGCCATCTCGGATGCTGACGACCGTGGCATGCGCACCGTCATGTGCATCATAAATGGCCAGTTCCGTCCAATCATGGTGCGCGACCGTAGTATCGCCTCCCAGGTTCCGGCTGCCGAGAAAGCCGACCGCACCAATCCAGATCACGTGGCCGCCCCATTCGCCGGCGTTGTCACCGTAATCGTCAACGCCGGTGACGCGATCGACGCCGGACAGACCGTCGCCACGATCGAGGCCATGAAGATGGAGGCTGCCATCACCGCCCCCGCCTCAGGAACCGTTGACCGAGTTGCTGTCACCTCGACCGCACAGGTGGAAAGCGATGATCTACTGATCGCCGTCCGGCGCTCAGTGCCCCGCTCGTCGCCATCAGAAAACTAGGACCGTGGGCCATGCGTAACCAGACCGATTGCAACTCCGTGACGGCGCAGACAAGCCCGACCAAGATTGTCCTGAGGTCGGCATCACGATGACCGCACCAAACTGGAACCACGATCCGCCGCTCCGCGGAACCCACCCACTGCGCCGCGGGCACCGCGGCGATCCCGCCGTGGCTCCGGCGGCAGGCCAGGTTTCGCGCGCGTTACGAGTTTCTCCAAAAGCCGGAGCGAGCACCGAACCTGTCGGCAATTTGGCCGCAGCGTGGTCGTGAAGTCGCTGGATCGGGTTACCGGTGATATCCGGCGGCGCCCAGATCGCACCTGGGCTTCAGCACTGGCCGAACCGGCGTTGAGTGCGTGGCCGCACAGGTTCCCAGTGGGGGCGATCGCTGTCGAGGAGCTGGCAGGGCAAGTACGGGGCTGGTACCGGTGGGTACGCGAGCAGCACGACGCCGGGGTCGATATCGAGCTGCGCGTAGCCACCAGGCGGGCGGAAGGCGCCATCCAGACCGTGCCGACTCATGTGTCGGTTCCCACGAACGAGGCCGCTGCGTGAGGCCAGCGGAAACAGTGCAGTCGATTTTCAGTTGGTCTGTGCTCGAGCAGTTTGCCATTGTGGAAGATGGCGCCCCCGCGCACCAGGGCGACCAGGTGTGGTGCGTCAACGGTCCTCCAGCGTGCTTGTGCGGCATCGATCAGCTTGTAGGCCATGGCAATCCCCGATGCCATCAGCACGATCCGGGAGCGTCTCTACTCGGCGCGTCCCGATGTGTCGCAGAACAGCCGCCCACTAGGGCGGCTGATGACGGCCGGTGTCCACGAAATATGTTGCCTTGGAATCAATTCCGTATGTCAGGGCCGCAGCCGGCAGCGCTGCATGTCACGTGACGAAACGAAGTGCATGGGGTTGTCGAACAAGCCGAGCGCTTGCGTGATGCCAATCCGCGCTGCCGCCGATGCGTAAGTGAATGCGGCGGCATGGCCACTCTTACCGCGCCCCCTCGCATTCGGTCACAGTTGTGGACGACCGTACCGTTGTTGCTTTTGTCATCTGGTTGCGAGAAAGCGGTCTGCCATCGCCTTGAGAATTGCGGTAAACGGCAGCTGGGAGCGTTAACGATTGCCATTCAGATTGAGAAGCGACAGCCGCTCCTGAAATAGCTGCGTTTCGTCGCCTAACGTGCAGTGCCCCGGAGGGGCGGTTGTTGCGGTCGCTGACAATCTTCACCCTGAACCCCGCCTCGTTAACCCCCGGCTCGATATGCCGTCGCTTGATCTCGGCACGTTCCGTCAGGCTGAACCGGGCCTTGTCGGATCAGACCGAACTGGGTGCCCCTGTCTCAGGGCGGGTGGTAGCCGTCGAACCGACCGGCCCGGACCCAAAGGAGCGGATTACACGTGACCGACGTAACCACTGTGTGTCGCAGCGATTGTGCTGATGCCGAGGAGCGCAGCTCGCAGCTGCTGCGCGTTCAGTGACGGTCACCGATCTCGGTGTGCCATCGCTGCGCCGCGCGACGGGGACCGCACCCGCCTCCGGACCCCTGGTCGACGCCTGCGGGCGCGCGGCGACGGACCTGCGGGTGTCGCTGACCGACCGCTGCAATCTGCGCTGCACGTACTGCATGCCCGCGGAGGGACTGGACTGGCTGCCGGGCAACGAACTGCTGAACGCGGACGAGTTCGGCCGGCTGATCGGCATCGCGGTCGCGCGACTCGGTGTCACCAGCGTGCGGTTCACCGGCGGCGAACCGCTGGTGTCGCCGAACCTCGAGGCCGCGATCGCCGCCGCGGCGGCGCTCAGTCCGCGGCCCGAAATCGCCCTGACCACAAACGGACTCGGACTGGCGCGTCGCGCCGCACAGTTGAAGGCCGCGGGCCTCGATCGGGTCAACGTGTCGCTCGACACTGTCGACGCCCGCCGGTTCGCCAAAATCACTCGGCGTGACCGGCTGTCCGACGTGGTGGCGGGGCTTGCCGCTGCGGCAGCGGCAGGCCTCACACCCGTCAAGGTCAACGCGGTGCTCGACCCGGTCACCGGGCTGTCCGACGCTGTCTCACTGCTGCGCTTCTGCCTCGAGCACGGATACCAACTCCGCATCATTGAGCAGATGCCCCTGGACGCCGGCCATCACTGGCAGCGCGACAACACACTCGATGCCGACAGCATCCTGTTGGCGCTACGCACCCATTTCGACCTCGAGCCGGGTCCCACCCCACGTGGCTCCGCGCCCGCGGAACTGTGGCGCGTGACCGGCCCAGGCCCCACGGGCACCGTCGGCCTCGTCGCGTCGGTGTCGCACGCCTTCTGCTCTGCCTGTGACCGCACCCGGCTCACGGCCGACGGTCAGATGCGCACCTGTCTGTTCTTCCGCGAGGAGACCGATCTGCGGGGCCTTCTCCGCGCGGGCGCCGACGACGCCGCCGTCGAGGCCGCGTGGCGCACCGCGATGTGGGGCAAGCCTGCAGGTCACGGCATCAACGATCCAGGATTCGTGCAGCCGAACCGTCCGATGTCCGCGATCGGCGGATGAGCGCTAGCGCGAATGCTAGAGGCCCTGATGGTGGGTCACCGTCTGCCATTTCGCAGCAACGCGTGCGGCAGCGGGTAAGGAGACGGAAATACCATTGATGTGGCCTCAGACATGAGGATTGACGATCTGGTGAGGGTACTCTCGGGGGCGTGGGCCGCAGTTGGCTGAGATTCTCCGTCGGTGCTCTGTTCTGAAAAACGGTGTGGCGGTGCGTGATCGGGGAAAGTCCCTGGAAAGAACGGGGATAGTCGATGTGTTGCCGCCCTTCGCCGGCGGATACGATGGTTCGCGTCGCCCTCGATCACGTTGCCGGCGGAGACAACCCCGGTGAGCGCGAACGTGGGCCGTGCGGATCTCACCGAGCAGCGGATCGATCTCATCGACCACGAGGTGCTCGTCGGGGTGGCGAGCGAAATCGCCTCGGACAGTGGACGTGTACGCGCAATCGCCGCCAGGAAGCGAGTCGGAACGCTGGAGATCGGTAATGCGGCGGTCGCCTCCGTCGGGGCCGACCGCCGGGTTGTGGCATTCGAGACCTGTGCCCTGCTCTTCGAATCCGTCACGTCTACCGGTGTGGAAGCACCAGACCCGCGTACGGATTCAACGAGTGGTCGGCAGCGCTTAACGCCGCCGTGCCGCCATGCCGCCGATTCAGTCAGGCGGGCGGCGGCAGTACCAGTGAGCTGTTCCAACATGCGGACCGTATGTACGGGAACTCGGGCAGCTCTCGCCGGCAACGTCCTCTTGGGTCTATAGTTCGGCACTATGCGTACGCGCCTTGGCATCGGGATGACTGCGATCGCGGCGGCCGTGATGCTCGCCGTCGCCGCGCCGGCGCACGCCGACGCCAGTGACGATTTCCTGAACATGGTGTCTGCCAGTGGCTTTGATGTCGGTGACACAGGTACTGACATCGCCTATACGCTCAGCACCGCCACCTCTGTATGTACGCTGTTCCACTACGGATTCACCGCCGAAGACGCCCAAGCTGACATCGTCTATGAGTTTCCCCACGCCACACCGCAACAGCTAGCGGCTTTCGTGGAGGCCGCCCAGGCGACATTGTGCGAAGTCGCCTACGAACCGGTCCATCCGAATTAAGAAGATTGGGCGCGCCTCACACGGGTCCGCGCTCGAGTTCGCGCGTCCAGCCGGTCTTCGAGCGGACTCGCTGGTGCATTCACCCGATTGTTTGGCAGCCCTATCAGCCGGAAATCGTCGAGCATCACTCCCGTTGTAGCCATGATCGGTGCTACGGTCACCGCTCGAGGGTGTCGCCGCGGCTGATCGAGAGGTATTGGCGCATAGGGTGACCCGACAAGGAGGGCATGATGCGTCGAATCAGCACAGCCGCCAGTGCAGCGGCGATCCCGATCATCGTGGCCACCGCAGTCGGTGCCACGCCGTCGGCACAAGCGAACGAAGATGCGTTCGCGATCAACGGAACCTTCACCGTGACGTCGGATGGTGAGTGGGCGACGACCGACTACGCGTTCCACAAGGAGGCGACGGTGATCAGCACGTGGACTATCACGTCAACCTGCACCACAGAAGTGTCCTGTACCGGCCAGGTATCGAGCGATCAGGGTTGGACCGCACCGGTTTACACGAGTGAGGGCCATGTTTGGTACGTCGAACGCGATCTGCCGAACTGGCAGCCATGTCCAGATGGATCAGTGTTGCCAGGGCGTCAGACGTTCAAGTTCTATCCCTCGGACTCGGACGGTCTCACCCAGATCGGGTCGCCCTATCTTGAAGGAACCGATAAGACGGTAGGAGAGCGCTACGCATGCGGTCGAGCCAAGCCGCTCACGATCATCTTGCCGTTGCGGCTGAACAAGATCGCGTGATCTAAGGGCCTGGCGTGCTTGATTCAGAAGCGCGCCTGCGTCTTGTGCTCCGTTGACGGGAACACAATTCCAGTGATTCCACCGTTTTGAGCTTTCGAGCGGCGTGCGGGTTCGTTCACATGCGTGGAACAAGATGGCACGAAGTAGCGGGATCTCGTGATTGAGTGTCGGTTGTCGGTGCACTTCATTGCTGATCGACTAGCGAGCAGCCCGCGGGCTGGACTAGTGGTTGCCTGTTTCTCCGGAGGTTTCAGATGTTTATGGCTCCGAGGCGAACACGGGCGCGGACCGCTCTGCGGTGCGCGGCTAGTGCAGTATTCACTTGCGTAGCGATGTTCGCGGCGACGCTCTCCGCGGTCGGTGGTTCAGCCGCGGCCAGCCCGTTCGACCCACCGGTACCGCCACTACCTGCCGTGACGGTAACGCCAAGCGATTGGGCGCCGAAGTTCCCGATTCCGTACGACGAGACCAGAAGGGACGTGACGGATGCTGACATCAACGCTCAGCGTGAGATGTGCCAGTGGTTCACGTCAACGTATGACGAACTGATGGGTCAAGTCGAGGGCTTCGGTTTCAACTTGCTAGCCGCGAATAACGATTGGACGATCGGGCAGATCCAGGCTCAAGCAGATGCCGTGGTCGTCAACGTAAAGGACACGGTGGCTTGGCTCGCACCCCGGGCCCTGGCGCTGACCCAGACCCAGGATTTCGCAGGCGACGTGTACTTCCCCCTTTATCAAGGTGAGGCATTCTATCGGTTGTGGCAGCACCTCTCGAACGTCGGTGTTGGTATCGAGGCCCGAAACACCGCGTGGATCTACGGTCCTTCGGTGCAGCGAACCAAACACTGGGGAAGCAAGATCAATCGGTCGCACGTTTGCGAATAGGTAACTACAGCCGGATCGGGATCGTTAGGCATCGCACCCTAATTTTCATGCCCGACATTGCTGAATTTTCGGATTTCGATAGACCATGCGGAGAGGGCTGCACCTGCCTTAACCGGTGAGGTGTCGTGGGCCTGCCCGATCGGGCAGGTACGGCGGACCATTCGGCATGGCAAACTAACACAGCCGCTCATCAACGTTGCAGATTCAGCTCATCAACGTTGCGGCTTCAGCTTACGCGAAAATGGCGGATCGCTGCGGTGATTCTGGCAAAGTTCAGCTATGTGGGCCGCCGCTCTTTACCTACTCGCCGGATTGCCAGACCATGAGTCCGTCCGCACACGGTTTACAGCCCCCGATGGACGTCTCGAAGTTCCCAACGTGGGGAGCTGCGGGACCAGATGGAAGCAGGTCCTGACCAGCCATGGAATGCATCTCGCGACGCCTCGACCCGAGCGCAATCGCTGTGTTGGCCCAGCCCAACTGGTGCCGACCTGTCTTGGGGTCGCTGGTGATGTGCCAGTGGTAGCGACGCTCGTCCAGGCTTCTGAGACGTCGGAGCCCCAGCAACAGGCGCCGTCTCCTGGTCCTTCGGCATCATCGCGGCTCGCCAAGTCGGTGAAGGTTTTCCTGGGGCGTCCGGTGCAAGCGCTGGGGACCATCGGGCGAGGAGCGAAGTTGACGGGCGAAGTCCTTCGCTTCTGTGTGACCGACACGCTCTCCGCGCGACTGCCGCTGCGCGACTTGATTATTCAAGCCTGGTCGCTCTACAAGGTGACGGCGCTGCCGGCGGTGCTCATGGCCATCCCCTTCGGCGCGATGGTCGCGGTCCAGATCTCGGGCCTCATCAACCAGGTCGGAGCGAGTTCACTGGTGGGAGCGGCGAGCGGTGTGGCGGTCATCAGGCAGGGCACGCCGATAACCGCAGGGCTGCTGATGGGCGGCGCGGCGGCGTCGGCGATCGCTTCCGATCTCGGTGCTCGCGCTGTCCGGGACGAACTCGATGCCCTTCGAACGATGGGCATCAACCCCGTACGGTATCTAGTTGTACCGCGCTTCCTGGCGTTGTTGGTGCTCGCACCGATCCTGTGTGCCGTCATCCTCGCCTCGGCGATCACCGCGTCGTTTCTTCTCTCCCTGGCGGTCAGCGACGCCGCGCCTGGCACGTACTGGCAATCCTTCGGTGCTTTCGCAAAGACAGTCGACGTCTACTTCGCCATCGGTAAGGTGATCGTGTTCGCTGCCATCACCGGGATCGTCTCATCGCTGCGAGGTATGGAAGCGAAAGGTGGCCCCCGCGGCGTCGCGGACGCCGTGAACTCGTCCGTAGTGATCAACGTCGTCCTCATTCTCGTCGTGAATCTCGCGATCACGCAGCTGCAGACCATGTTCTTCCCTTTGCAGGTGGCGTGATGGATGTCGGGTCGTCAACCAGCCAGGCCGAACCGTCCGCCTACTTCAGGCCTTGGCGAAAACTGGCACAAGCAGTGCGCAGACCGTTTGAAGAAGTCGGCCAGTGGCTTGTCTTCATCGGGCAAACCTTCTATTACCTACCGCTGACGGCACGAAAGTACGGTCGCGAGTGCCTCGCCCGAATGATCGACCTCGCATGGGGACGCGGATCGTTGGTCGTGGACGGGGGAGTGATCAGCGTCCTAGTCGTCTTGGGCATCGCGATCGGTGGGATGGTGGCCATCGAGGCGTGGGCGATCTTGAACATGATCGGCTTCGGAGCGCTCGCGGGCATCATCGCCGGCCTCGGCGACGTGCGGGAGATGGCGCCACTCTGCCTTGGAATCGCGTTCGCAGCCCAATGCGGATGTCGACTCACAGCAGAAATCGGATCCATGCGCATCTCGGAGGAGATCGACGCGCTCGAGGTGATGGGGTTGCGGCCCATCCCGTTCGTCGTCGGCACCCGCCTCATTGGTGGCCTCCTGTGCATGATCCCCGGCTACCTGCTGACACTCCTCATTAGTTTCTTCGTCTCGAGCCTGTTGATCGAAGGCATCTACGCGGCTTCCGGCGGGACCTACCAGCACTACCTTGTCCAGTTTCTACCTGTACGAGACATCATCTATTCGACCATCAAAGCGGTCATGTTCGCCACCGCCGTGATCATCATCCACTGCTACTACGGCTATTTCGCGTCAGGAGGACCTGTCGGGGTGGGCCGAGCATCCGGTCGTGCCGTCCGAGCCAGCCTGGTGGCGATCATGACCCTCGACTTCATCATGACCATTGCCCTATGGGGCTTCAAGCCAACGTTCGTATTCAAGGGCTAGGCAACCAGATGACACTGCTTCACACAACAGCCGAATCAGAGAGTCGAACGCTGACGAGAGTCGGTGTGGTCGCCGTTGTAGCCGTAATGGTCGCAGCAGTCGTGTACTTCGCCGTCAACCCGTTCGGCCACAAGAAGGACGTCATTTCGGTCGCGATCGAAACGACATACGTCGGTCAAGGAGTAGCCACCGGCACCCCGTTGATCATGCACGGCGTGAAGATCGGCGAAGTGACGGACGTATCGAGCCTTTCCGGTGGTGGGGTTCGACTGACTACGGACTTGCAGTCAAAGCCAACCCGTGGACTCACCGACGCAATGTCGATCGACTATCGGCCATCGAACTACTTTGGTGTTACAGGGATTAATATCACACCGGTACAGGACGGCAGTCCGCTCCGGGACGGCATGGAGATCAATGTCGCCCCTCAAGGCAACTACAGCTTGCAGACACTGCTGTATCGGTTGGGCGAACTGTCGAACGGGGTGTTCGACCAAAGACTGGTAAGCGTCATCGATCGCGCGACACGGTATGTTGACGGTCTCAATCCGCTGCTCGAAACCGCGCTCGTCGTGGCGAATTCCGTGGCCGTCGTGCAGACGGTTAGCACGGAGCAGCTTCTGCGCAACACGACCGGTATCAGCGTGGCGTTCCCGGGCTACATCGAAGCGTTGATCCGTACCGGTGATCTGGTGCTGAACACGTACCCCAACACTCTCACGCCGGAGACTGCCGACGAGGTCGAGAAGAAGTGGAACTTCTTCCCGGCGTTGGGCGAAGCCAACCAGCGCCAGTACCGCGAGAACGTACAGCTGTGGCTGGCGAACAGGGACAACGACGTCTGGTACGACAACCACCTCATTCCGACGATGACCAATGCACAGAATGAACTCTTCACACCAATCGGCGTGTTGCTGTCCTCTCACGTGGAGGACCTGTTCCCGGTTATCGAGAGCGTGAGGGCGCTGACCGACACAGTCCCGAAGGTGCTGAGCGCTGAGGCCTTTGCGACCACCATCACCGAGATCCGGTCGCGGTTCGAGCGCATGTACGCGGGCTCGGGTGAGCAGCGTGCGCTGCAAGTGAGGATAATCTTGGACCAGCTTCCAGGCGTCGCAGCACCACTCGGAACAATGATGGGTCCGTCTTGATTACGGCCAGGGGTGCGGCGTGGCGGGTTGCAATCGCCGCTGTCGTGAGCGGATTTCTACTGGTCACGATTGGCAACGAACTGAGCCATCCCCTCGACGCTCCCAGCACGACATACCACGCTGAATTCACCGACGTTTCCGGCCTCATGAACGGAGCCGACGTACGCGTCCGGGGTGTTCGAGTGGGCAAGGTGAGTGACATCGCCCTGGAGCGGTCTGGCGACGGGCGAAGTCTCGCCGTCGTGAACTTCACCCTGGATCAGAGATTCAGCATAGTGCGGGAAAGCCGCCTCGCCGTTCGATACCAAGCCCTCACTGGGCTGCGTTACGTCGATGTGCAGAACCCCGTACAAGGGCAGACGGCCCCGAATCGAGTCATCGACGTTCCGACCACTATGACACTGCCGTCATTCGACATCACGGTCCTATTCAACGGTCTTCAACCAGTGCTCGCCACCCTCAGCCCGGATGAGATCAACACGTTCACTGACAACGCAGTCGCATTTCTTCAGGGCGACGGGAGTGGGCTAGGACCCATGCTCGACAGCATTCGCAACCTCACTGCATTCGTTTCCGATCGTCAGGAGGTTGTCTCGACGATCATGAACAACCTGGCCGCCCTCGCCGACGGCGTCAACGGTCGTTCCCACCACCTGATCCAGATTCTCAACGAGCTCGATACCCCGATCCGCGGAGCGATTGCGGTGCTGGATGAGTTTCGGAAGTCGCAGATCGCCGGAGCGGATTTCACCCGAGCAGTCGTTCATCTGCTCTCGGCAGCGGGCATCAGGCCGGGCGTCGATGCTGACAGGGCTTTGGACAGGGCTATCACCAACGCCTATGACGCGATCGACGTCGTGAAGAGGACTCCCGTAATCTGGGAGAACCTCCCACCACCTCCAGAGGCTGGTGCGCCCGTACCGTGCTCGCGCGGTCGGGTCCAGCTTCCGGAAGCAATGGACGTGCTCTTGAATGGTCAGCGGGTGGTGCTATGCAACAAGTGAATACGGTACGACGCGAGCGACTTTGGGGCGCCACGCTGGTGGCAATCGTCGCGATCATCGGGATAGTTGCAGGCGCGATCTACGTCAGCCCGCCTGACGAGAAGATCGTCACCTTTTACACGGACGACGCGGCTTCGATACGCCCGGGCGACACCGTCCGGATAGCCGGCATTGTGGTGGGTGACGTCAAAGACCTTGCGATCGAGCCGAGTCAGATCCGAGTGCGGACCAGCGTGAAGCGTGATGCCTTCGTTGGTGATCAGTCACAAGTGCAGGTGCGCATGCTCACGGTCGTCGGGGGCTACTTCGTAACGATTATTCCGCTCGGTGACGCGGAGCTCGGCGCACGTCCGATTCCGAAGGAGCGAGTGACAATGCCGTACAGCCTCGTCGAGACACTCGCGGACACCACGAAGATCACCGATGACGTTGCTCCGCAACCGATCAAAGACTCCCTGGATCAGTTGCAACAGGGCTTGACGGGTAGCAACACCGATTCGGTTTCAGCTGTACTCGACGCGGCCAACTCCATAGTCAATACGATGGATAGGCAACGCGGTCAGATCTCAAAGATACTCAGGATGTCTGACGAGTACGTCCAAACCTTGACGGACTACCGCGGTCAACTCCAGGAGTACATACGCAAGATCGCGATTCTTGAGGGCACGCTGGTCCTGTACGGCAAAAGTTTCGCCGATGCGCTCCAAGGAATCGGTGCGGTCGTGCAGGCGGCGAAGTACGGTCTGCTGAAGATGTACTTCACCAATCGCAAGGACTTTCTCGATCGAATGGAAGGAATCCTCACCGAGTTTCGGACGATACAGAGCCGCAACGGAGTAATGGTGCGAGTGCTCGGCCGCGTCCACGACCGAATGGAACGCGCCATCGGCAACCAGAACACGTACATCCGCCCTGAACTGCTGGCCACGGACATCTGCGTTCCGGTCCACGGGAGTCCCTGCTGATGTCGTCGCTATCGCGTTCGGTGGTTCGCACCGTTTCAGCGTGCACGGTAGGCGCCGTGGTACTGACCACAGTTGTCACCTCATGCGGTGCACGGCAGCACAACCAGGGTGCTGAGTTCTGTGCCGTCATGTCCGACAGCGTCGGCCTGTATGTCGATAACCCTGTGACCCAGATGGGTTATCGAATCGGAACAGTCTCGAACATTACGCCGCGAGATGCCGACGTCGAAGTGCGCTTCACGATCGATGTCGATCATCCGATACCTGAGGATGTAAAGGCTGTAATCCGATCGACTTCGATCCTGGCGGATCGCTCGCTCGAACTCGTCGGCAACTTCAGCGGTGGGCCGAAGCTCGTGGCTGGACGGTGCATCCCGCGTAGCCGCTCGGCTACACCGTTGAGCATTTCGCAGGTAATCGGTTCCGCCACGAACTTCGTGAACGGAATCAACCCCTCTCAGTCGACGAACATTCAGGACGCACTCAGCGGAATGGACAAAGCGGTTCGCGGAAACGGACCCGCGCTCAACAACTTACTCAGCACGTCGTCTGAGCTGCTCGACAGCCCTGACCAGTCGATCGCCGACATCGGCTCGATCGTCAAGAACGTTGTGCAACTGACCGACATGTTGCGCGAAACCAGCGCTCCGCTGAAGGAGATTCTGCTGGACATGCCCAACACCACGCCCAATCTAGTCAATGCACTTCGCGGTACGAACGGATTGACGAACACGATCACCGAGCTGATTCTGATGGTCAACGATATCGAACTGACACTCGGCGACGACATCCAGCTCGGCCTGGACACCACCGCGGATACGTTGCGGCATCTGAGCCCGCATTACAAGGGTTTCGCAAACATGCTCAACCCAGTGCCGCGCTGGATCAACACGATGTCGTACCACGCCAACAACCACCAGTTCGCTCTGATTGCCTGGAGCCCACCCCTCTTCCGTATTCGGACGCCGGATGGACTGGCTCTGTGCGGCATGATGAACGCGTCCATGCCGGGTAGCTGTGCGGATGTTAACGGGCAGCCTCACGCAGTGGACGTCGCACTGCTGCAGTACGTGTTGATGGAGGCTCAGCGACGATGAGAACTCGAATTACATTGAGCTTAGCGATAATCGGGACCACCCTCAGCACGGTCGCCTGCGCATCAGTCAGCGCGAACTCGATCCCCTTGCCCGGATCTTCCTATGGCGGCGGCTATGACATCACTCTCGAGTTCGCCAATGTGCTGAATTTGCCAGATCAGGCAAAGGTCCTCATGGACGGTACGAAAGTGGGTTCCGTAACGGCGATCCAACTGACCGATCGTGGGGTGGACGTGACCTCACACATCGATGAGAACGTCGTCGTGCCATCCGACATCCACGCTGTTCTGCAGCAGGGCACCGTGCTCGGCGACACCTATGTCGCTCTCGAACGCAACGCCGACGCCGCCGCGACCGCCGCAGCACTCGATGCGGGGGGACGGGTCCCATTGACCCAGACGACCCCGTCGCCGCAGCTTGAGGACACTCTCGCCAGTCTTGCGAACTTCATCGGCAGCGGATCGATCCAGCGCGCGCAGAACACGGTGATCAAAATCAACGCAGTGACACCCCCGCGTCCCGAGGTGCAAGAGATCGCTTCGAGAGTTGCAGTAGACCTGTCAGATCTGTCGAGCAACGTCGACAGCGTCGACAAGTGGCTTAACGGGGTGGCCGACACGAGCAATGTACTCCACAGCTACACACCGAAGCTGCAGTACTGGTTTAGCGACGAGGGCGTGATGGGATTCCACCACTTCTTCCCACTCTCTCACTACCTGGCAACGCTCCTGCCGAGCCTTGGAACGATCTACAACAACGGCTACTGGCTGGTCCCGGTGTTCGAATCTGGCGCGAATGCCCTTGAGGCGTTGCAGCATTCAAAGTACGCGTTCGATGAGGAAGTACCGCGCTGGTACGACTTGATCAAGAACTACTACCTCCCGGAGAGGAAGTACCCGGCGATAAACATCACCTCGATCGTGGGTCCTGATGGACGAGAACTATCTGGGAACGTCGAACAGGTTCTACGCATGCTCGGAGCGCTGCAATGAGGTCGAAGCCCCTTCTTAGTATTGTCACATTCGCGGCATTTCTCGCCGTCATCGTTGTGTTCGTCACGTACATCGGGTCATTGGGTGTGCGGATCTCGCCGCCAACGGACCGTACCAATCTGTCGATGGACGTCGCCAACATTAACAATCTGGTCGTCGATGCAAGTGTCCTGCTGCGCGGTGTGCGTGTGGGGAAGGTCACGGCGATCGATGCCACGACATCGAATGCGACAGTGCACTTCTACGTCGACGGGCAGTACCGGATCCCGGAGGACTCGGACGTCCGCCTAGAGAACCTATCCGCACTCGGCGAGTCCTATATCGAACTGGAGCCACTCAGCAGCGGTGGTCCCGTACTGCGCGACGGTCAACGCATTGCCTCGGACACCGTCAAGGAGAGCCCGTCGATTTCCGAGCTGGGCGCCAGTGTCGTACGTGTGCTCAACCAGATGGACCCACAGCAATTGAACAACGTCATCAACGAGGCGGACGCGGGGCTTCCGCCCCCCGATCTGGTGCTGCCCAACCTCGCTCGTACCAGCATGCTGCTGCGCAACACGACAGCCGATCTCAACGGTCAGGGCCGAGCGATGCTCAGAAACTTTCAGGCGCTGCTGGAGAACGCGGGCTTCGTCGGGCAGGCGCTTGCCGATGCTGCGCCGCCGATCCGTGCGCTGGGAACCAGGATCAATACGGTCTTCAACGACGGCTACAACCAGGTCATGATGGGCGTTAACCCTGGAAACATTCTCATCTTTTCGGCGTTCGTCGGCCGAATCCAGAAGTTCCTCGACAACCGCGGCGTTGACTTGCGGGTTCTCGGCGAAGCGACATCGGCCAACGTGAAGCTGATCGCTGCGGCGATAAGAAATCTGGATAGCAGCCAAATACTGGCGAATCTGATCGCGACGGTTCCTGAAGACGGGGCCATCGACCTACACGTCGCAATTCCACCGGGATAGGAGGCGGTCTCAATGCCGCAGTTGCATATCAAGGACGACGCAGCGGAAATCGAAGAACGCGACAAGCTTCGGGAAGCCGTTGATCCGGCTGAAGTCGAGGCGACCGCAGGAGCCGATGAAGCCGATGATGGCATTCGCGAGAACCGGGGCAAGTCCGCGAAGTCCAAGCGACGGTCGATCTCCATTTCGATCCGCGCGCTCCTAGTCGGCGCTGTGATCATCGGTCTGCTCGCAGCGGCCGGCGTCACCACATGGCTGTACCTGGGTGCTAAGGCGCAGCTGGACGCACAGGCGAGACAGGCAGCCGCGACCAGCCGGGCAGAGCAAATCGCGCTCGACTACGCCGTCGGCGCAGCGAAGATCGACGCGAAGGACCTGGGCCCGTGGAAGACCGAGCTCGTGAGGGGGACGACACCCGAGCTCAAGGACAAACTCAGCAACGCGGCGACCTCGATGGAGCAGATTCTCGTTCCATTGCAGTGGAATTCGACCGCCGTACCGCTCGTGGCCAAGGTTCGGTCGGACGACAACGGAACCTACGTGGTCGACACATTCGTCAGTGTTCAGACGAAGACCGTGCAAGCGCCCGAGGGACTGGAGTCGACCGCCACCTACAGCATCACGATTGACAGCAATCATGACTGGCAAATCAGCGAAGTGGGTGGGGTCGGTGCAGTCGTCGGGCAGAAGTAGCCGCATCGGCAATACGGGGCCAAGCGAGAATGTGGCCGCCGCTGTAATGCTGCACAGCAAATGGTTTCGGCGAACCCGAGCCTGTGCAACGAGTGTTGTCGTCGTGTGCTCAACGCTGGTCCTCGCGCCGACGTCGACAGCGGACACGACTGAGGATCTGAAGGCAGCTGTCGATGCGGCCCGAAGTGCCACGGGGTGCCCCCCTTTCCAGTTCGACGCAATTCTGAACGAAGTGAGTCAGCGCGCAGTTCGCGAATCGGACGGCTGGGTGAGCCACACGGGTAAGGTCCTACCGGTATCGGATACCAACGTGCAAGGCGTGCCGAGTGTTACGCAAGCACTGCGGGATGTCGGCTACAACCCCTCCAAGGTCAGAATGCTCTCTGGGTACGGCGACGCGAACACAGGCGGTCACGGCGGAAACGAGACGAAAGCGGTCACAGCGGTCGTCCTCCAAGGGCTGGGCTTCGAAGTCTTCTCCGACTGCGGTTATACGAAGTACGGGTTCGGAGCTCTGAGCAATGACAGTAGTCAGGGCTGGCCGTCGGCGGCACCGAGGAGCTACAGCGTCACCGCGGTGGTCGTGGCGGGCGACTAATCTCAGTCCCCCCGACGATCCGCTGCAGTACGCACGTGTTGGATTCTGCGAAAGGCGAGACGATGCGCACCACCGGGATAGCTGTGGCAGCTGTGATCATCGCGCTGCCGTTGCTGAGTACCGCGCCTGCGGCTGCCGCGCAGTCGCCGTGTACCGACATGGGAGGCAATGTGCAGTCGGGAGATGTCTGCCATGCGCTGGAGATAGCTCCCGAGTACACGATCGATCTGCGTTTCGGCATCGGCCACCCGGAAGACGGGGCCGTCGCCGCCTACCTGGCTCAGGAACGCAATCGAGTGATCGGGTTGGCGCGAGCGCCGGGCGCGACGAAGCTCCCCTACAGCCTATTGGTCACCTCAGTGTCCACCAGTTCTGGTCAGCCGCAACAAACCACACAGGGATACAACACCAACGCGATTCCCAGCACACCGCAGACGGGTACGCGAAGTCTTGTGCTTAAGATCCTCGCCGACATCGAATCAGCCCGGTCGGACAGCATCTACAAGAGCTTCACATTCGATTTCGATCAGAATCGCCCTGTGACACTCGACGACCTGTTCGAGCCCGGTGTCGACCCCGTGGACGTTCTTTCGCCGCTGGTCGCTGCAGATCTGACGCGACAGTTCACGATAAGAGGTTTCACCGTGTCGAACGGCATTCGAAGTCCGGCCACCTACCGTAGTTTCGCGATCACCGATGACGCCGTGGTGTTCTATATAGACCAGTCGGCTGTCCTTCCCGCCGCGGTCGGCGGAGTGATATCAGTCGTTCCGCGAGCCAAGATTCCTCCACTGAAGATCTAGGTGAGCTTGCCGTGCCTGAATACTGCGGCACTGCATCATGATTGAAGGTCGTCAACGCGCGTGCCTATCTGCATGGTCGAAAAGTCTGCGCATTGGGGTGGGCGGGCAGAAGGAGAGTAGTCCCTACTCCTGACAGCATCCTCTGTCGATGTTTGACTCGATACCAGTAATGCTCTCGCCGATCGAGGACAAGGCACCGATGTCAACTCAACAGCCCCCATTCGTCATCGACGACCGCGCCGCGTCGAGCTTCCGGATCAACCGGGAAGTCTTCGTGTCGCCCGACGTTCTTGCACAGGAACGCGCCCAGATCTTTGACCGTTGCTGGCTCTTCGTCGGTCACGAATCCGAGATCCCAGCACCGTTCGACTTCCGCACCCGCAAAGTGGGCGGCCGACCCGTGATCTTCACACGCGACAAGCAAGGCGATGTGCAGGTTCTGTACAACTCATGTCCCCACCGAGGAGCGGAAGTCTGCCGAGAGGATCAGGGCAATAAAAAGATTCACACGTGCTTCTACCACGGGTGGAGCTTCGATTCGAACGGTCAGTGTGTTCTGGTCCCCGATCAAGCCTCTTATGGCGAGGACTTCAGCCGTCCCGGATTGCGCAGGCCGGCGAAGTTCGAGTCGTATCGAGGGTTCGTGTTCGCCAGCTTCAACGACGAGATCGAAGATCTTGCGACCTACCTCGGGGATGCCAAGGATTGGATCGATCTGCTGTGTGACAAGTCCAGCGAAGGTCTCAGGGTTGCGCAGGGAACGCATGAGTACTCGATACGCGCCAACTGGAAGCTTTTGGTGGAGAACAGTATCGATGGATATCACGCCGCGACCACCCACCCGACGTACTTCGAGATGCTGATCGCTTCGGGTGTAGACCTGGCGAAGCTAATGGCGACGGTCAAGAACACCTCGGGCGGGAACCGTGGATGCTTCGATCTCGGAAACGGGCACAGCCTCGTTGGTGGGGCGAACCTAGGCATCGGGATGGAGCTCGGCAACCCCGAGGCCGAGGCGAAAGTCGCCGCCAATCAAGCGCGAATCATCGATGAGTACGGCGCGGTACGGGGGGACCAGGTCAACACATGGGGCGGAAACATGTTCATCTTTCCCTCGCTGCTGTTGATCTGGACCGACTTCGGGATCCTAATCCGCACGCTGCAGCCGATTAACCCGGACTACCTCGAAGTCACCGGTTGGGAACTGCGGATCCCAGAGGAGGGTAAGGAGGCCGGCGAACTGCGGGGCCAAAGCTACTTGGCGTTCTGGGGTCCCGGCGGATTGGCGACGCCAGACGACGTGGAGGCGCTGGAGTCCTGCCAGCGAGGATTCGGAACCGGCGCCCAGTCGGTCTGGTCCGACATATCCCGCGGCATGGCGAGAGACCAGGCCGCTATGGACGACGAGTTGCAGATGCGGCTCTTCTGGCGCAGATGGAACGAGCTTATGACCGGGGAGCCGGCGGCACCAGAGCCAGGCGGCCTTTCACTTCCGCGTCCGGTGGACGTCTGACCAGGACGAGGCGAAGACATGGAACTCAGCAGCGTCAAGGCCAAGCTCAACCGCACAGATGCCGAAGACTTCCTCTACGAGGAGGCCGCGTTACTCGACGACTGGCGGCTACGTGAATGGCTGGATCTCTTCACAGATGACGGCAAGTACCAAATCCCGTCCCCATCGAATCCGAAAGCTGAAGCGGCGGACAGCCTCTTCCTGATCAATGACAACCGGTTCATGATCGAGCAGCGGGTTAATCGGCTACTTCAGCCGAACGGGCACGCCGAGTTTCCGCACTCCCGCACCCGTCGGCTCATCACCAACGTTCGTATCAGGGAGGCAGAGGGGGATCTGGTCTCGGTGGAATCCAATTTCGCGGTCTATCGGACGAGATTTGCCGAGAGCATTCTCTTCGTCGGCCGCTACGAACACTCGTTGTTGATGCAAGACGGTGAGCTGAAAATCCGGCGGCGCCGGGTAACCCTCGATCTGGATGCGCTGAGGCCGCAACGGTCCGTCAGCATCATCGTCTAACCGGCCAGTTCAAGAAAGGGGCATGTGATGGAGAAGGGTTTGATTCAGGGCCTGGGCTACGTGGCGCTGGCTACCGATGATCTCGACGCGGCCTTGCAGTTCTACACCAGGGTCGGACGATTCCGGGTATCCGAGCGACGGGACAAGACGGCCTTCCTGCGGGGTGGCGGCACCGCCCATCACTGGCTCCGGCTTGATGAAGCCGACCAGTCGGCCTGCTCACGTGTGGCGTACCGGGCTGTGAACGAGCAGGCGCTGGAAGAGGTGACCAAGCGGCTCGACGACTGGGGCATTCCCTGGGCCGAAGGCGGTAGCGCGGAAGAGGATCGAGTTTCGCGTTGGGTGCGTTTCCACGATCTGAACGGCATGGAGTTCGAGGTCTACATCGACATGGTCGAACTGCCGTTGGCCGGGTGGTCCACCGGAGTCACGATGCAGGAATTGCTGCACGTCGGGTTCTACGTCGAAAGTGCGGCCGTATCAGAACGCTTCTACCGCGAGGTTCTTGGGTTCAAGACCTCCGATCGCGTCGAGGGCGTGGTTTCCCTGTTGCGCGCGGAGAACCAGTTCCATCACTCGCTGGTTCTGCTGCAGTCGTCGGACTCGATCGGCAAGCTCGACCATTTCTGTGTCGAAGTCGAGTCGATCGACGATGTCATGCGCGCCCGCAACAATGCGGTCCGAGCGGGAATGACCCTACGAAACGACCTCTTACGGCATTCGATGTCGGGGTCCATGGGCGTCTACGTGGTGGATCCGAAGCACGGCAACTCGATGGAGTTCTGCCACGGGCATTGCAAGATCACTGATCCGGATTACCGGCCGCGTTCCCTGAAGCCGAGCCTGGACCTACTCGACATGTGGCAGACAGATCTTCCTGAGATCCCCATCCCTGCAGCAAGTTCCTCCTCACGCCTGTGATCGTTTGAGTCCGCCGAGTCTCGACATCCCCAAGACCTGGAGTTAGAAGCAAACATGCTATTCAGCAATCGAACAGCCATAGTCACCGGCGCAGCGCACGGGATCGGATTGGCCATCGCGCAGCGACTGCAGGCCGAGGGCGTTCGGTTGGTTGTGGGGGATATCGACGGCGACAAGCTGAAGGGTGCGGTCGAGGCACTCGGTGGCGGCGCTGACGTGATCGGTGTGGAGGTCGATCTCTCGACCGGAGACGGCGCAGCCTTGCTGTTACAGGAGGCTGTCACCGGATTCGGGGGAGTGGACATCTTGGTGAATAACGCCGGCGGCGGTGTCATTAGACCTACGCTGCAGCACACCGAGGAGACGCTACGCGCGACACTCGATCGAAATCTCTGGACGGTTCTGCACTGCACTCTTGCTGTTCTTCCGCACATGGTTGAGCGGGGTTACGGCCGGATAGTCAACATCGGTGCGGAGTCGGTTCGTAACGGCCTCTACATGCACGCGGTGTACAACGCGGCCAAGGGTGGGGTCCACGGGCTGACGACCGGGCTGGCACGAGAGTTCGCCGAGAACGGGATCACCGTCAACACCGTCGCCCCTGGATCAACGAAAACCCCGGCGGTAGCCGCACTCCTGAGCCGGCTAGAAGGTGAAGTCGCGGCAAGTGGTCAGGGTTCGGATGGGCCGACGGGCACCGCGGGGGAGATGATCCTGGGTATTCCGGCCGCGGAGATCCTCGAGGTCGAGCGCAGGACTGTCGCCCTCATCCCGATGGCACGGCACGGCACTGTGGAAGAGATCGCATCGGCAGTGACCTATCTCGCTTCCGACGAAGCGAGCTTCGTGACCGGCCAGGTGCTGAGCGTCAACGGAGGAAGCTCGATGCTCTGACGTAGGACTTGGTCGCCGTCTCGAATTCATTGAGACATCAGTTCATAAAACCCATTCGTTCGTTGAGGAGCCTGTTGTGTCGGTTGTCAGGGATGTATCCGTCAGTGCTGAGCCCGATGTGATGGCGGGTCGGTTGTCCGATCCGTTCAGCATCCCGTTCTCCGAGTTCTGGGCGGCGGAGTTGTTCGGCTACGTCGGATACTTCGTTCGATGGCTGACTCCGGACAATGCGCAGTTCCTCTCGAACTTCGCCGGGTCGTTCCCTGACAAGCAGAAGCTGGTGCACACTCACCCAGGCAAGGACAGCATCATCGTGTTCCTCGAGGGGGAAGCCGATTTCCTGATCGGCGGACAGCAGCGGATCAAGGCCAGGCCCGGTGATGTGTTGCTCTCGCCCGGCGGTCGGCCGCACGGGATGCAGAACACCGGGGTGAACGTGTGCCGGTGGATCTACATGGAGGGTCCCCTGCCGTTGACTACGGAATTCCCAACCTGCGAGTGCACCCTGTACCCACTGGCCGACCCCGAGAACCCGATAACCGGTGGCGCAGTCGGTAGTTTCGGGCGCAGCGGGAACTCCAACATTTTCGCGTCCGGCGGCCCGGTCACCCGGTCAGAGGTGGCCTGGCAGGACAAGGAGCCGGGAGACTGGCTGGTTGAGCCGGGGTTGTTCCCGGCACTTTCCAGTGAGGTGACGGGGCGGCTATTCGATCGCGTGCCGGGCCGCACTTTCTCGGCCCTCGACGTCAAGGATCAGGTTCGGATCGGTGCGGGATTCTCCTCGCGAGTGCACATCCCGGCCTACGAGCACGCTCAGCTGGCCGTCGTGACCCATACCGTTACGGGCGAATTGCCGTTGCATCGCTACAGCGGCGCCGATCAAGTGGTAGTGATGTTGGACGGCCAAGCCGAGTTCTCCTGGATCGGCTCTGACGATGGATCGGTCGAGCGACGTGAATTCCATTCAGGAATGGTGGGTTTCGTTGTCAACGGTGAGTCGTACGGGGTGCGCAACCTCGGGGATCGCCCGGCCCGCCTGCTCTCGGTGGTAGGGCCTGTGACGCCTGACAACAGCGCGATCATCTGGCCTCGGGGAGAGCAACCCGGCGACTGCGCCACCGAATCCTGACGACGACGAGAACGGCTGATAGATCATGATACGTCTGCGCCCAGAAGACCTTGAAGACTTCGCTTGCAACCTGCTGATCAAAGCGGGCGCTCGTGAAGAGGACGCGGCAATACAGGCTCGCCAACTACTTTGGGCCAGTCTGCGTGGCCACGACTCACATGGAGTCGGCCACCTGCCGCTGTACGCCATGATGTATCTCGGCGAGGATCCGTTCGGTGTCGGCCTGCCTCCGGTCAATACGACTGGAGATTGGGAGGTCACTAGGGAGTCCGCATCGGCGGCATCCATCGACGGCAAGGGCTGCCCCGGTCAAGTGGTGACCTACCACGCCGCGGAACTCGCCATCCGGAAGGCTCAAGAGACGGGTGTCGGTGGTGTAACCGTCAGCAATATGACTCACAACGGGAGTTTGGGTTACTACGCCGAGATGGCGACGCAGGCTGATTGTATCGGGATCGTGCTCACCAATTCGGGCGCAATGAGTGCTCCGTTCGGCGGCGCCGACCGCATGTTGGGGACGAACCCCGTCGCGATCGCGGTGCCCGGCGACGAAGAGGGCCCGCTGGTCATCGATATGGCGACCACCGCCATCAGCATCTTTGGAGCCCTTGGGCTGGCCGGCTCGGGGCAGGCTTTCCCGCCGCGGACCGTACTCGACGACAATGGTGACTTCACTGCCGACACAAAGGAGTTCGCTCTCGGCCGCGGCTCGGACCCGAAGGGATCCCTGGCAAACTTGAGCGGGGATCACAAAGGCTACGCGATACAACTCGCAGTCGAGATGATAGCCGGCCTGCTGGCTGGTCTGTGCACCGGAAATGACTCGATGAGGACGACCCTTGTGTCCTCGTTCGTGCTCGCCCTACACGTGCCTGCTTTCCAGGACCGTGATGCGTTCCTGCACAGCGTCGACTCCCGACTGCGTGCGATCCGATCGTCACGCAAGAACAATGTCGATGGCGAGATCCTCATTCCCGGTGACCGCGGCTTCAGGACCGAAGCTGAGCGCCGGCAGAGCGGCATCCCAATACTGGACGCCTATTGGGCGCCCATGGAAGGTTTGGCTCGCAAGCTGGGGGTGGAGCTGCCTCAGGCACTGAATGCGTCAGCAAGCTGATGCCGGCTGGACAGCCCGAGTTTCGTATAGACGTGTTGCAAGCGGTTTTCAACTGTGCGGACTGAAAGTCCCAATTCGTCCGCGATTTCACGATTCGAGCGAGCAGCCGCGGCCAGCAGTGCGGTTTCGTACTCGCTTGCTGTCAGAGTTGCTCGCAGGCTGGCGGACTGGAGGGCAGGAGTGTCTGCACCCTCGCACTGGCCGGCCAGCCCTGCTGCACGATTCTGCGCTGCGGCCGCCCGGCGCCCGAACCCCGCCTTGATCCAAGCCGTCGCTGCGTCAGCCGCCGCTTCGGCGGCCAGGAGTTCCGATCCCAACTCTTCGAATCCCTCGGAAGCAGCTTCCAACCCGCCGGCGTCGCTGGTGGCCAACGCGACTGTGTGGGCGGTCCGCAAACGGGCCAGTGGGCCGTCCACCTGAACGGCTGCGTTGATGAGTCGCTGCTCGACATTCTTCGCTCGTCCCACCCGGGCAAGCGCGTGCAGCGCGTTGAGGGCGCCGACGGTGTCTCCGATGGACTCTCCGAGCGCTGCGGCTTCCTCGAACATTCGCCGGGCCCCGGCCAGATCACCGGCTGCTGCTGTGGCCCAGGCGCGGGCCTCTACGATCTCAACTGCCTTGTGCATGCTGAGCGGTAGCTCGAAGCCATCGATCGCGGCCAACGCGTCTTCGCACTCTTGAACACGTTTCCCGAGCGCGCAGGCCAGCGCGAGTTCTTGCAGCCCATCGCGGACAAATGTCGTGAGGTCGAGTTGCCGGAATATCGTCGTGGCCTCCCTCGCGTAGTGGGAGGCACGTTCGATCATGCCGCGTGTCCGCAGGACTCTCGCTAGCTGCAGAGCGAAGTGCGCTCGTTCCTCGACTGAACGTTCTCGAACACTACGTTCATACTGTGTGTTGGCGAGGCTCTCGGCTTCCTTGAGTCTTCCTGCGCATATGAGGAATTCACATTGGACAGGAACGAACAGATGCGGGTACTCGAACCTGCTGCTGAGTGCGCGCTGCGCCGTCTGCGCGCGATCGATCAGTTTCATCCCCTCCTCGAGCCGACCCATTCGGCTGAGTCCGAAAGCCTGGGCCACACAGGCCAACACGAAGGCTCTGCCCTGTGCGTGAGCCATCAGATCCTGGGCTGCCTCCGCGGATACTCGGGGTCCCTCCGCGGCCAGCAGTGCCCAGCAACGCAACGCCAGGATCTCATCGGCCAGGTGCCGATCGTTGACGGACTGCAGTACTTCCTGCGCGATTCGCAACCCGTCCGACGGACCGACACTCCACGTCGCATTGCGCATCCGCGTCAACGCGATCTGGCAGCGTTGCTCGTCATTGACCGCCGAAACACTCAGCGCTGTCAGAATCGACTCTGCTTCTGCAGACTGACCGCGCCGGCTGGCGAGTTGCCCCAGCAGCAGCCGTCCCTCGAAGCCCGCTCCGACCTGTACAGCCGCTCTGGCCAGCCGCTGGGCCAGGGCGAGGTCGTATGACCAGCGCGCCGCCCTGGCAGCTGCCATCAGCAGATCGGGACTGCCGCCGCCGGCCTCGAGACGCCACGTCCCGATGCGCAGCACATCGGTGCGGCGCCGAGCGCCGTTGGCTTCCACGGCTTCTGCGAGAAGCCGTGAGAGTTCGCGCCTACGGGCGTCGGGGATCTGTCCGCGCACCACCTGACCGTATAGGGGATGGGCGGGGCGAACTTCCAAGCGACGACCGTCGAGTCGGGTTGTCAGAATGTCTTTGGCTTCTAAGGTTTCGAGCGCAGTCGCGTCGGGACACAATGACAGCTCACCCGATGCCAGTGGCTCGCCGACGGCGACCAGTTCGAGCAGCGCTCGCTCGTCTACCGACAGGTTGCTCAGCCTGCTGTCGATGAGTTCGACCAGTCTGATCGACGGTGAGAGTGGACCCGTCAGTTTCCACATGCCGTCGTCGAACAGGAGTGTTCCGTCCTCGATCGCGCCGTGTACGAGCTCGCGCAGGAACAGGTAGTCACCTTGACACCGCGAATAGAACTCGGTGGCGAGAGCTCCGTCAAGGTGACCGTCGAGGACAGCGGAGAGGAGGCTCTCGATGTCCTCGCTCGCAAGGCTTTGCAACTCGACGCGATCGACCAACTCGTTCTTCCAGAGCGCGGTCAGCGGCTCCGGGGCAGGCTCGCGCGCTTGTATGGTGGCGAGCACCACCGCTTCGTTGCGGATGACGATCTGCGAGATCAGCACCGCCGACGCATCGTCCAGAAGGTGGGCATCGTCGATGAAGAGAACGGCGCGGCGTCCCCGACCCCGTGAGACGAGTGTCGCCGCCGAGCGGCGGAGGCGTTCGCCCCAGTCCTCAATGGGTCGACTGTCGTACTCGCTGCCGCCACCGTGATCCGGTGGCAACAGCTGCGCAAGAACACCGAAGGCTAGTCCCTGTGATGCGCGGGTGGCCATCGCACGTGCCACCGAAAGGCCGGCCCCCTCAGCTCTTGTGATGCATTCGAGCGCGAGACGCGTTTTCCCCGAGCCGGATGGTCCGGCCACCACGACTCCACGAGCCTTGGGGTCCATCAGCGATGTGCAGACACGCTCAACCTCGGCGTCACGTCCGACAAAGGGCCAGTCCATCGCTCAACAGCGCCGCAGCGCCCTTGTCAGGTGTTCATCCGCAGCTGGCACGATGTCGCATCGACGTCGCCCGGTCATTTGCGCGCTTCCGCGGGGCCGCCGGGCCCATTCGTCACGATGACATGCACATTGACGAATTCGTGTATGCCGTAATGAGATAGCTCTCTGCCATAGCCTGAGTCCTTGAGGCCGCCGAACGGCAGTCGAGGGTCTGAAGCCGTCATCCCGTTGATGGCGGTATGGCCAGCGGTGAGCCTGACCGCAAGGTCGCGTCCTCGGTCCAGATCCGCAGTCCAGATATTGCTGCCGAGTCCGAACGGGGTGGCATTCGCGAGGCGGATGGCCTCCTCCGCGTCGCGGGCGTGTATCAGTGGTACGGCGGGCCCGAACGTTTCCTCATCCACGACTGGCATATCGCTGGTGACCTGATCGAGCACCGTCGGCGGATAGTAGTACCCGGCCAGGTCGGGTACCAGGCCACCGGCCAGGACCCTGGCGCCCTTGTCGACGGAAAGCTCGACCTGGCGGGCCAGACCGTCACGCAGGTCTTCGCGTGCCATCGGGCCGATAGTGGTGCTTTCCGCGAGCGGGTCTCCGAGGACCATGAGTGACACCTCGGCGAGAAATCGGTCGGTGAAGGAGTCGGCGATCGCTTCGACTGCAATGATGCGTTTTGTCGCGATGCAGGACTGGCCGGCGTTCTGGAATCGGCTGCGGGCGGCCCACTTCGCCGCGGCATCGATATCGGCATCTGCCAGAACGATGAACGGGTCGCTTCCGCCCAGTTCGAGAACTGCCTTCTTGAGATGACGCCCGGCGATCGCCGCCACGGAACGACCCGCACCGGTCGAGCCCGTCAGCGTGACAGCGGAAATCCGAGCGTCACCGATTATCCGCTCGCAGACATCCGGGGTTCGCTCAGGTCCAACGACGACCACCGAGAAAATGCCATCGGCGAGGTTCGCGGCCGCCAGCTCGGCGAGTCGCAGTGCGCAACCGGTCGTCGAGGGGGCGTGTTTGAGCACGACGACGTTTCCTGCGACCACTGCCGGGGCCAGCGCCCGGATCACCTGCCAGAAGGGATAGTTCCACGGCATGATCGCGAACAGAACCCCGAGAGGTTCGAACACGATCCGGGTGTCGATGGCTTCGGTTTCGGCACGGTCGGTCGTGAGGAATTCCGCGCCGTGATCAGCAAACCATTCGCACGTCACCGCGCATTTGTCGATCTCGGCCAAGCTTTCACGCAGCGGCTTGCCCATTTCGAGCGTTGCCAATCGGGCAAGTGCGTCTCGCTGATCACGCAACGCCGCGGCCAGCCGCCTCAGCGCGGCCGCCCGCTCTTCGTGCGGAGCGTTCCGCCAGACGTCGGCCGCCGCGCTCGCTCGCGCCAGGATCGCCTCGACGTCGCGTTCCGGCGTCTCATCGTAGGTTTGCAACACCGCGCCAGTGGCCGGGTTGTACGTTGTGAGTGTCAATCCAGCTCCACCTATTCGCAGACGACGCGAATCTCGTCCGGAATCCGCATCGCCGCGCCCTTGAGGCTTGGCGCAGGATAATCGGGATCCAATCGGACATTCGGCAGATCGTCCAGCATGGCGTTGAGCGCCCGCGTCATCTCGAGACGGGCCAGTGTTTGGCCGAGGCAGTTGTGGGCGCCGTGGGCAAATCCGAAATGGCGGTGCTTGGGCCGGAAGATGTCGAACTTCTCCGGGTGGTCGAACACCGTTTCATCGTGATTGGCGCTGCCGTACACCATGTTGAGGAAGGCGCCTTCCGGGACCGCAACACCGGCAATCTCTGTGTCTGCCATGGTGAGTCGGACCGAACACAGCACGGGTCCATCCCAGCGCAGCGCCTCCTCGACGGCGGCCGGGATCAGCGAGCGATCTGCCCGGACGGCGTCGAGTTGTTCGGGGTTGGTGAGTAGGCCTGTGAGCAACGCCGTCGTCGTCCGGAATGTTGTATCCCCGCCGGCGTTGATCAGCTGGCGCAGGAAGGAGATGACCACCTCGTCCGGTAGGGGGGCACCGTCGAGCTCCACAGTGGCGAGCAGGCTGACCACATCGTTGCCTGGATTGGCCTTGCGTTCGTCGATCATGTTCCGGAAGTAGCGCCCGAGTTTTCCGGCCGCTTCGATGGCGTTATCCATCGTCGGGTGGTGGATGATCTGAGCGACCGTGAGCTTGTAGAAGGTCTCGATATCGTCCGGCGGTAGGTCGAGCATCCGATAGATCACATTGAAGGGGTAGGGGCGGGCGAAGTCCTCGACCAGCTCGGCTTTGCCGCTGGCCCGCAGAGGTGTGACCAACTCATCGACCACCGGGGACACGATCCGAGAGCCCCATTCCTGGATGACGACGGGGTTGAAGGCCTTCTGCAGCAGCTTCTTGAACGGCGAATGCTCGGGGGGATCCATCACGCTGACCGTTTGGCCGAAACTCAGTCCGAGGGTCGAATCGAAAGCCTTGTTCGAGAACGTGATCGGGTCATTGAGGACCTGGCTGACCGCGTCGAACGACAGCACGCTCCAACGGTCCGCCCAGGGGGCCGGCCACCTCGGGATACCGAATTCCTCCCAGAAGTCGGTATGCAGTACCGGCCCCTCAGCACGCATCTCCTTCAGCCGAGGGTACGGATTCGGATGATCGCCGAACACCGCTTTGTCGGCGATGTGCGGATCGAAAGTCTCGTCAGCGAGATCCTCGATTTTGGTTACCGGCATGTGCGCTTCCTCGTTTCAGTGAAGATTAGGATCATCGGCTCAAACTCCGTCGCGGATCACGTCGGCCGCGTGCCACGCCATCGCCATCATCGGCGCGTTCAGGTTGCCTGCCACCATCACCGGAAGCACCGAGCAGTCCATAACCCGCAATCCGGATACTCCCCGCACGCGAAGTGAGGAGTCGACTACAGCGGTGTCCTCCAAACCCATCCCCGATGTCCCGATGGCGTGGTATCCGCAGTATCCGTGCGCTAGGGCGTTGTCGATGATGTCCTGATCGTCAGTCACGTCGGATCCGGGAACCGTCTCGTGCGCAATGTATTCGGAGATCGGGCCGTTCTCGAACATGTGTCGCATCTTCGCGAAGACGGCCAATCCGGTGCTTCGGTCCTCCGCCGAACCGTAATAGTTCGTCTCGATGTCGAGTGGCGCGTCGGGGTTGGCCGAGGTGATGTGGCAATGGCCTTCGCTGGTGGGGCGTGAGACGAAACCTATTGCCTGAAGCCCCGGTTCCCGCTCGAGTTCCGGATTCTGACCCGGCCTCATGGAGGCAACCGAGAAGGGCGCCAGTAATACCTGACCGTCGACTCGATCGGTCGCCTCGCCGGATTTCAGGAATCCGATGACGTCGTAGGACGGTGACGCCAGTGGCCCCCGGTGCGTGGCCAGGTACTTCACCGCCGCAACACCCTGACCGAGCGAGCTGCTCAGCGTCTTGTTCAGCCCGAGGTCTTGCTTCAGTCGGTAGTTCAGTACGAAACACCGATGCTCTCGCATTCGGCCACCGACACTCGCCTGGTCGACAAGGACATCAACTCCGGCGGCGCGGAGCACTTCCGCTGGCCCGATTCCGGACAGTTGCAGCAGTCGCGGCGTCTGCATGCTGCCGAGACACAGAACTACGTCCTTCGTGGCCCGGAAATCCACGAGCTGACCGCCCTGTCGGCTCCGCACACCTACTGCGCGGTCTCCGTCGAAGAGGAGTTTCACCGCGTGCGATTTTGTCATGATCGTGAGATTTGGACGTCGGCGTGCGGGGTTCAGGAACGCGTGGGCGGCGCTGACACGACGACCGTTGGCGATATTGGCCATCGTGTAGCCGATTCGTTCATCGTCTGTCTCGTTGACGTCCTCGGCACGCTGCATTCCGACAGTCTTGCCGGAATCGATCATCACCTCACACAGCGGATCGGCATCCTCGACGCGCGAGATGGTGAGCGGTCCGTTGACGCCTCGTGTGGTGGATGCTCCGAGGATATTGTTCTCGATCGCCTTGTACGCGGGGACGATTTCATCCCAGCCCCAGTTGCTGCCACCGACTCGCGCAAGGTCGTCCCAGTCGCCGCGTTGCCCGCGGTTGTAGACCAGTCCATTGATCGCGCTGGAACCGCCGAGTGTCTTGCCCCTGGCCCAGGCTTCAACTCGGTTGGTTGGGCCGAAAGCTCGCGTCGGGAATGACCAGGTGTAGTTGGAGTCGCCGAGCAGCTTTCCAAAGCCCTTCGGCACACGGATAAGTGGGCTCTTGTCTTTGCCGCCGGCCTCGAGGAGGAGTACGCGTATCGCCGGATCCTCTGATAGGCGAGCGGCAAGTACGGAACCCGCAGATCCCGCTCCGACGATGATGTAATCGAAGGTCATTCCGCCCCTGAAAGTCCGATGTGTTTCGTGAACCCGCCCGAGTGCCGGGACAGGCGATGCGGCCATCCCGGCTGGAGCTTGGGCTAGCCGATAGCGAGACTAGGGCGCGAGCAGTTTCAGGCCAACCTCTAGTTCCGACAATTGGAACGGACCGCGTGCGCAGGTGACGATACATCGGCGAGTTGCCGAAAAGGTCCTGATACGTGGCAGCAGAGTCGATTTCGGACGCGCAAATCAGCACTAGGGGAGCTGCTGACGAGTTCAAGCCCTCGGCGGTTCAATCCTCGGTTGGATCGAGCGACACCACGTTCTCGGCTTGTCTGTGCAGGCTGGGCACCATGAACTGATTCAGCAACGATTCGACTTTGGTGGAATTATCGAGGCCACGTTCACTGCCATGGGTCATGATTGCCAACCCGACGAGCGTGATCCATGCCATGAGCTCATCGTCGGCCAAATCCGTGCGTAGTTCGCCACTTTCGCGTGCACGACGAAAGAGGGGGTACCACAGAGCTTCCTGAGCTTCTCGAACCGCAGGCATGGAAGCCAGCGCGGTGGCCAATTTGTCCGATGTCGGCCGAAGAAGCAGGGCGAGGTACGTGTCACGTAGTGCGCCGTCGACGCACAGGACCATGGCCTCCACAATCGGCTGTACGCCGCCGGGCCGACCTTCTAGCTTCTCGCTGATCTCCGCCAGCCACTCCCGGGCATGCCTGAGCACGACCTCGGCGATGAGCGACACCTTGTCAGGAAAGTAGAAGTAGACCGTCTGTCGCGACACGCCCGCCTGCTGAGCGACTTTCTCCATGCTCGCGCGGTTGATTCCCCGCGCGTCAAAGGACGCGACCGCCGCCCGATAGATGCGTTCGCGCTGGCTTTCCTGGCCGTTCGGCTCTTCTGGTTCTGAGACCACGTGATTCTTGCTTCCGGGTAGGCGTGCCATAGCTTTATCGAACTCTGACCGATGACCAGCAACCCACCATCTGGCATCTCGCAACCGAACGTGGATCAGAGGTTACATGTCTAAGCAGGCTAACCGTAATGAGTCTGCCTCCGACATGTTGGGGGTTGTTCCGTGTGATTGAACGGTCCGTTGAGGTTGTCGTGGCAAGGATCCTAATGTCGCCGTAGCGGGGGGTCTGGCGCTCTGCGCGGGCATGAGTGGGTGAGGATCGCGCACGCGCTCATGCCCTGGCCGGCATCAACAGCTATGTAAGGGAGTTGGGATGGGGATCCGCCTGTCGGAAACCGAGGTGTGGACGGAAATCGAGGCGGCCCACACCGGTATCTACACCACGCTGCGATCGGATGGTTCGCCGGTATCGCTGCCGATCTGGTTCGTCGTCGTAGAGCAGAGGATCTACGTGCAGACTCCTGGTCGGTCCAAGAAGGTGTCGCGGATCAGGCGAGACCCCCGAGGCTCCTTTCTCGTCGAAAGGGGTGAGCAGTGGTCAGAGCTCTGCGCTGTGATGGTGCCGGTAGCGACCAGTGAAGTGGCTGACGGAGACGAGTTCGACAGCGCAGCAGCCGCGTTCGATGACAAGTATCGCTCCTTCCGGCCTTCGAGTAAGGCGACCTCCCAAGCGACGAAGAATGCCTATTCCAGCATGGCGCTCCTGCGGTTGCAGCCCGCTGGATCGCCGCTGAGCTGGGACAACTCGCGCATCCGGTTGAACTCGCCGCCCGCCGAAGTCGACGTGAACTCCATCGCTGGGTGACGGTATGTCGCGGTGCGCATTTCTCGACCTCGACTTGTTGCGATGCCATTGAGAGGCGATCCGCAGAGTCGAATCATCCGCCGTTGGATCATTGGAAGGACCAATTTGTGACGAATACAGCAGTGGTGAGCCGTGAACCGATACCCGTCCACCTGCGAATCGGCACGGCGCGCCTGACATCCGGAAGTGGTGGACGGCATGAACGCATCAGCCCGATCACCGGCAAGGTCGACGGCATCATCCCGCTGGCGGGCGCCGAGGAGATCGACCGCGCCGTGCAGGCCGCTCATCAGGCATTCCAAACATGGCGTCGCACTCCACCATCCGAACGGCGCCGATTGTTGCTGCGGCTAGCGGATTTGTTCGATGAGAACGACTCCGAGCTCAACCGGTTGCTGACCGTCGATATGGGCGGTGCGTACGCTCCTGGTACCGGTGAGCAGAGCATGGCGAGCAACTACACGCGCTACTACGCGGGTTGGGCAGATAAGTACACGAGTGATGTGGTTGCGTCCTGGCTCCCGAACCGCGAGTTCGGGCTGACGCTCGCACAGCCCTATGGCGTTATCGGCGCAATCGTGACATGGAACGGAACGCTCGGTTCAATCGCGATGAAGGTGCCAGCCGTGCTGGCAGCGGGCAACACGGTCGTGGTGAAGCCGTCTGAACTAACACCGTACGCCGGTGAGTATATTGCCGATCTCTTCGAGCAAGCCGGATTTCCCCCTGGAGTCTTCAACATCCTGCCCGGAAACGCCGCTGCCGGAGAGGCGCTCGTTCGGCATCCGTTGGTCCGCAAGATCACGTTCACCGGTGGTCCGGCGACGGCGACCCGCGTACTGCAGGCAGCAGCGGAATCGATCAAACCGGTCGTCGTGGAGCTGGGCGGTAAGTCGGCCAACATTGTCTTCGACGATGCCGACCTGGACGCCACCTGCATGCATGCGGGGATGCTGTCGATGGGGTTCTTCGCCGGTCAGGGGTGCTCCTTCCCCACCCGGATGTTGGTGCAGAGAGGGATTTACGACGAGGTGATCGATCGAATGGCCGATACCGCGCGTTCGATCACCGTCGGCGATCCTTTCCTGCCCGGAGTCATTGCCGGTCCGGTTATCAGCCAAGGTGCGGTAGATCGGATCATGGGACTGATTGAACGGGCTCCGGCCGAAGGTGCGCGGCTAATCGCCGGCGGCAAACAGCCCGAGCTCCCCGGTGATTTGGCGGGCGGCTACTACATCGAGCCCACAGTGTTCGCGGATGTTTCTCCTTCTTCGGAGCTCGCCCAGAAGGAGGTGTTCGGCCCAGTGCTGGCGATCACTCCCTTCGCTGACGAAGACGAGGCGATCGGCATTGCGAATAGCACCCCGTACGGACTCGCGGGCTACGTCAGAACTCGCGATATTGCGCGCGCCATCCGGGTCGCTGAACAACTCGAGGCCGGCGACGTCCATGTCAACGGCGCGGGCAACCTCGGCGTCAACCGTCCGTTCGGAGGCTGGGGGATGAGCGGAATCGGCAAAGAAGGCGGCAGACAGGGCCTCGAGGAGTTCCTGAGAATCAAGGGCGTTGGAATCGGATTGGGCGAGGGGCCGGTCATCTCATTCGGAGGTTAGGCCGCCTTTCGCCGTGATTCATGTAGCGGGTTGGTCGCTCATGAAATGAGCTCTGTGAAATAGAGCCATCGGCCCGTTCCGATGCTCTGAACTCGGCGTTGGAACGGCAGCAGTTGGCGCAATACGCTCACGTTGATCACCAAACTTGCTGATGTACCGGTGTATTCGACGCCGGTGGCGAACAGTCGACGCATTGCAGATGAGAGAGGGCGCGATATGACGCAGACCCAGTCCGAAGAGTTCGAGAAGGCGACGATCGCCACTATCGACGACGCCGACATCGAGAAGGACCGCCTAGCGCTCGGGCACGATAGCGCGATGGGCACCCAGGAGCTGTTGGGTACCGCAACTGCTGAGGCGATCCGCAATTTCGCGCATGGCTACGGAGATGACAACCCGCTGTACTGCGATCCCGTACATGGCGCGAGTAGCCGGTGGGGTGCGCAGATCGCTCCGCAGATCATGGCCGCTGTTCTGAACTCGCCGCTCCTGGGTGACAAAGTGCCGAGGGAGTTGCGCGGCGGTAGCTATCGCGGTATCCACGCGTTCGTGTCTGGAGCGACATGGGACTGGTTCCGCCCCGTCTATGCCGGTGACACGTTGTATAGCTTCACGGCGCTCGAATCGGTCACGGAGAAGCCTTCCGAGTTCGCAGGACGATCGGTCATCAAGGTCGACCGTGAGGTGAAGATCAACCAACGGGCCGAAGTGGTCGGTGTATACCGGCGTCTGATGATTTTGACTGAACGCAAGAAGGCGCGGGAAAAGGGGAAGTACAGCGAGATTCCTGCACCGTCCTACTCCGACGAGGACATCGCGGCCATGGACGCGATATACGCGGATGAGAAGGTCAGAGGCCGGGAGCCGCGCTACTGGGAGGACGTCTGCGAGGGCGATGAGTTTGGACCTATGGCCAAGGGACCGCTGACGACCACCGACATGGTCGTCTTTCATGCCGGCGGCTACGGATTCGTACCGTACGGATTGAAGACCGGAAGGCTGGCCTATCAGAACCGTCAGCGAATCGCACCGTTCTACATCAAGAACTCCTTCGGAGTGCCGGATGTCGCGCAGCGGGTGCATTGGGACAGTGAATGGGCCCAGGCTATCGGAAACCCGAGGGCGTACGACTACGGAGTGCTCCGCGAGTGCTGGATGCATCACCTGCTCACAGATTGGATGGGGGACAGTGCCTGGATTGTGCGTCAGCACGATGAGGTGCGGAAGTTCAACTACCAAGGCGATTTTCAGATTCTCCGCGGCAAGGTGATCCGTAAGCGGCACGAAGGCGACAGCTCCCTCGTCGATGTCGAGTTCGCCGCCACGAATCAACGGGGCGAGGAGACCGCACGTGGCGAGGCCACAATCAGCCTCCCGAGTCGTGAGCACGGAGCGGCGGCACTCCCCGAAGTACCTGTCGAACTTCAACGTCGTGCAGTTGCGATGATGGAGCGTCATGGCGAGTTGTTGCGGGAGTCGCGGCCGTGAGTGACGGCATCGCGATTCGCTCCGAACAGCGCGGGTCAGTGCTTGTGTTGACCCTTGCTCGGGGGGCGAAGGCAAACACTTTGACCGTCGCGGATATGTCCTGGATTGCAGATGCCATGGCGGCCGCCGTTACGAACGACGCGGTCAGGGCGGTCCTCATCCGTGCCGAAGGTACGCACTTCTGCGGTGGTGCGGACCTGTTCTCGGTCAATGCAGCCGAAGAGCGGCCCAGGACCGGGGCCACCATGCGTATGCTCAATTCGGCGGCACACCGAATGGTGCAGGCGATCTGGGACTGCTCGTTGCCGACTGTCGCAGCGGTCCAGGGTCGGGCGGCCGGGGTAGGGCTCCACCTGGCATTGGCTACTGATTTCGTCATCGCTGGCGAATCGGCGAGCTTCCAGGAGCCCTTCCGAGAACGGGGCTTCACCGCTGACAGTGGTGCGACATTCCTTTTGCCGAGGTTGATCGGACTCGCGAGAGCAAAACAGCTGTTGTTGCTCGGCCGCGCTGTCAAGGCAGCGGAGGCGTTGGAGTGGGGATTGGTTACGGAGACCCACGGCGACCTCGAACTGCAAACCGCGTCCTATGCCCTCGCCGAAGAACTTGCTGCAGGACCGACATTCTCCCTTGAACTTACGAAGTCGATGCTGAACAAGCACGTCACCTCGGATCTTGCGACGTCAATGTCCGAGGAGGCGGCTCTTGTTCAACTATCTCTGCACGGCCAGGACTTCAAGGAAGGTATAAAGGCGTTTCGTGAGCGGCGTCCTGCTCAGTTCACCGGGCGTTGATGGCCATCGGTGCAGGATGTTTGAGCACTGAGTCGGAGGCCGTAAACCGCCGGAGCGAAGGGTGCTGATCGTGGTACCAGATCTGGGAGCTAACGAGGCGCAGCGGGATCGTGATGAGCTTGTGGCGTGGTTGGTCGACCGCGAGTTCACCGAGGAACAGATTCGCGCGTCTTCGGCACCGATGCTCCTTCCCACATATCGGATCATGGGCGACGATGGCGAATACGTATCAACGCGCGAGATTGCCGAGTCGATGAATATCGATGTGAGTGTGCTTGAGCGCCTTCAACGCGCCGTCGGATTACCACGCGTGGATGACCCGGACGCGACCGTCTTCTCCAAGGTTGACGCGGAGGCGGCGGCGCGCACGAGGTACTTCCTCGACGCCGGTCTCGACGTGGAAGAGGCCGTTGCAGCCATTAGAGTCCTGACGGATAGTCTGCGGCGCTTCGCGTCGATGATGCGCGACACGTCATACAGGATGTTCTTCGCCCCGGGAGCGACTGAAGTCGAGTTGGCGGAGGTAATCGAGGCGCGTGCGAAGGAATCAATACCGCCGGTGCTACTGGTAGTTGAAGGCCTGCTGCTGCTGGAGTTCCGCCGTATGTACGAATCGGAAGGTATCGATGCCGCTGAGAGGACCGCGGGTCAACTTCCGGGGGCGCGCCAGGTAGCTGTGGCCTTCGCCGACCTCGCCGGATTCACCCGGCTGGGAGAGGCGCTTCCACCTGAGGATTTGGCCCGCCTCGCGGCTCGACTCGCGGACCTGACGTACGAAATCGTCGATGAACCAGTGCGATTCGTTAAGACCATCGGCGACGCGGTGATGCTCGTATCCCACGAAGCGGCGCCGTTGATCAACGCCATGCTGGATCTCATCGACTCTGCAGCGGCAGCCGGGCTGCCTCGGTTGCGAGTGGGTGTGGCGGCGGGCCCCGCCGTGAGCCGCGCAGGGGACTGGTTCGGGAGTCCTGTGAACATTGCCAACCGGGTGACCGGAGTTGCCCCTCCAGGCGGCGTCCTGGTGACTGAATCTGCCCGCGACGCAGTTGGCTGCGAGGAATCGCTCGCATGGTCTTCGGCGGGCATGAGACACCTGAAAGGGGTGCCGGTAGAGATGAATCTGTTTCTCGCGCACCGCCGGGGCTCACGCGGGGCGGCACCGGGGGTCGGTCGATGACGGCACCTTCGGTCCTGGCGAGAAGGGGCCCACGGTCCAACGACCGAACCAATCGGGCTCGTCACGCGGCAGTAGGGCCGCGACGCGCCGCCGAACTGCGAGCGATGGTGAGTCTGCTGCGACGCCGCGCCGAAAGCGTCGCTCGCAAGCCGGCATTTGTTCTCATGCCAGTCCTGACATTCGTTGCCGGCGCAGGGGTGGCGGGTGCGCTGTCCTTCGACCACCCGTCGGGTGACTTGTGGCTCCAACGGTCCGGCCCGGAGCACCAGCGAGGAGTCGAGGTTGTCCTCGGCGACATTCCCGGTGCCAACCCGATCCCGGCTCTGCAACCGCCGCGGGTCGCCGTCGCCGAGGTTCCCGACGGTCAACCGGCGGTGCCGACCGATATGGGTTCGACGGCGCAGGAAGTGGTCGCTCCCGACTTGGCGCAGTTGGTTCAGGGCTTATCGCCGCCCGATCAAATCGACCAGGACCTACAGCAGGCATTGGCCGACCTCGACGAGAAGGCGGATCGCGATGAGGCGATCCGGCAGCAGAAGGCGCTCGAACAGTCGTCGCCTGCCGAAGGTGCCGGACCGTCCTCGACCGAGTTCCCGGTCGAGCACCGTCCCACCGCGGTGATGCCGACGCTTCCAGGCCCGGAGCAAATACCACCCGGTCCGACGCCACAGCCGTGATCGACGATCAACACTCAAGGACGCACACGATGATGAGCCTTCGCGGAGCAATAGCGCGGTTGTGGGATATCGACGAGTCCGCACCCATGCTGCAGAGCGATGGGCAGTGGTTGCCATGGGGTTATGTCAAATCGCTGAGCGAGCGCATCGACACCGAATTGACCATCGCCGGGTGCGCAGCGGGTGGTCGGGTTGCCGTGGTACTGGCGAACCGCACCGAGTCCGTGGCTGCTCTCATCGCGATCATCAGGGGTTCGCGAACCCTGGTCACTCTGAGCCCGCTGCAGCCGCCTCATCGCCTCGCTGCGGATCTCGAAGCCACTGCGGTCGACTACGTTCTGGCCGGCGAAGAAGACTGGTGCAGCACGGAATTCGCGGCTGCCGTGTCGAAATTGGGCGCGACGGGGTGGAGCGTTGACGGTGATGCGGTGACGATGGCCGCGCAAGGCGCGAGGCGACACGCCGCGAGCGCCGAGAGCGCCGAGAGCGGCGACGATCTCGGCGAAGTCGTTATCGAGATGCTGACCAGCGGAAGTACCGGGCCGCCCAAGAGAATTCCGCTGTCACGCGCACAGTTGGAGGCATCGCTCTGTGCTGCGCTGCAGCACAACAACCGGTCAGACGGTTCCGCGCAGGCGCCGTTCGCGGGATCGGCGGCGATTCTGACATGGCCCCTCGTCCACATCAGCGGTATGTGGGGCCTCCTGCAAGCGCTGGTGTCTGCCCGGCGTCTTGTTCTGTTCAAGCGGTTCAACCTTGCCGACTGGCACGCCGCGGTGAAGAATCACCGACCCGGGTTGGTCGGCCTCCCTCCGGCGGCGATTCAGGTTGTGCTCGACTCCGGTATCCCGCCCGATGACCTAGCCAGCATCCGCGCGATCAACTGCGGAGCCAGCCCGATCGAACCAACGCTTGTCGATGCCTTCCGGGAGCGGTTCGGAATTCCGATCCTGGTCGTCTACGGCGCGACCGAGTTCTCCGGCGCCGTGGCGGGGTGGACGCTGAACGACTTCCGGGAACGGTGGTTGGAGAAGAAGGGGAGCGTGGGGCGAGCGTTTCCCGGTGTGCGCCTGCGAGTCGTTGACGCCGCAGGCGAGTTGCCTCCCGCCGGCGAAACCGGCCTTTTGCAGGTGGCCTCACCACAGTCCGGTGCACCGTCAGATGAGTGGATCACCACGAGCGACCTGGCTCATATCGACGAAGACGGATTCCTCTACATCGACGGTCGCGCCGATGGCGTGATCATCCGCGGCGGATTCAAGATCTCGCCGGACACAGTCGTCCGTTCGCTACGAAGTCATCCGGCGGTCAGTGATGCTGCGGTCGCAGGACTGCCCGATGACAGGCTTGGCCAGATTCCCGTTGGTGCAGTCGAACTGCGTGCTCGTACGTCGGTCGCAGCCGAGGAACTGCGGGAGTTCTGCCGGAAAACACTCACGCCGTACGAGGTCCCCGCGCGGGTCTACATCGTCGATGAACTGCCGCGCGGTGCGTCGATGAAGATCGACCATCGACGGCTCGTCGCCATGCTGACGGACTTGACGAGCGGATCCGACGAATCCTGAGGACCGACCGTCGACGCGGCAGGCTCGACGCGGGCAGGATGGGGCTCATGCAGGGCAAGCCCTTCAAGACCAAGGGCATGATGAGATCGCCTACGGGGATCCGTTATTCGACAATGTTCCTCTGCCACCCGACCGGCTGCTCGGCGAGACCCGAGAATCACACCGGCGGCGACGGGTGCGACAGTGCACGGGCTATTGGCGACGATGGAGGTCGTCAGAATCAACCTGCAGAACAAGGTCTTTCATACGGTAGCGACGGTGGCATCGCGGTCGATTTCGGAGTTCACGGTGCTGCGGTTGGAGATGCGGTCGAAAGTGCCAGCAAGGGTGTAGTACCGCAGCCGTCGATCGGGACCTATGGGTCTCGCAGGTCGCTGTATGTCAGTGTGAAGCCCATGAGCGCACAGTTGTCCGAAGCGTGCTGGCGAAACCGCGGCCGTTTCTCGGGACCTCCTTCTCTTGACGAAACGCTTTGTCGCCCGCCACGAGGTCCAGCATTGTGTCTCTGCGGACGATCTTGAGGCGTGGTCGACCGTTGGCCGCTCCTTGTTCTCGTTCAGCCGCGTCGATGGCGCGCCATCCCTGCCAGTCGACATGTAAGACGTTGCGCTGCTCCAGTAGTTGTCTGATCCCTTCGCGACGTTGGACCGTTCTGGACAGTCGATTCGCGCCGAAGTCACTCCATACCGCTCTCACGGTTTCATGCGCGCACGTCCGATTGGTTCCGATGACGCCACTGGGCCCACGCTTGATCCAGCCCGTCACGTAGGCCCCGGTCACGAGTTCACTTTGGTCGTCCAGGACGCGGCCGTTGTCATTGGGGATGCGTCCCGCCACATGATCGAACGGTACGTCTACGACCGGCGTACCGAAGTATCCGATAGACGAGATGACCAGGCCGGTCTTGATTGTCTCGAACTGGCTGTCGTCACCGGAAGCGAGCGCGCCGGTTTCGGCGAAGGTGTTAGGCACCACATGGAGCGCTTCGACGCGGTCGTCGCCGACGATTTCGACCGGCGATGTCATGAAGCGGAACACGATTCGCTTGTTGCCCGCCGTCGAGGGACGCTCGGCATATTCTCGCGCGATTTGAAGCTTGAGCGTGGTCTCGGTGTCATCGCCGGGCTGAGATTTCAGGTCGGCGGTGCCATCGAGTATGACGTCGATGCCGGGCAGGTGCCCCAAGGCAAGGAACTCTGCCGCCGAGAAGGCGCCATGCCGCAGTCCGCGGCGTCCGAGGAGGACCACCTCCTCGATGGTGCTGCCTGCGAGGACTTCCAAGGAGTGTTCGGCGATGTCTGTTGCGCGAAGCGCCTCCGGTCCTGTGAGCAGCACGCGTGCAATGTCGATCGCGACATTGCCGTTGCCGACGATCACGGCGCGTTGGCCGGAAAGATCGAAGGCGGCGTCAGCATGATCGGGGTGGCCGTTGTACCAGGCGACGAAGTCAGCCCCACCAACGCTGCCCGGGAGGTCCTCGCCGCGGATGCCCAGTTTGCGGCTTCGCGAGGCGCCGACGCCGTAGATTACGGCGTGGTAATGCGCGACGAGCTCGTCGTGCGTGATGTCCTTCCCGACCTCCACATTGAAGTGGCATCGCAGGCGGGGGTCGGCCAGCGAGGAGGCGAACAATTCAGTGATCGACTTCGTGTGTAAGTGGTCGGGTGCGACTCCGGCGCGGATGAGGCCGAACGGTGTCGGCAGACGTTCGAAGACGTCGACTTCCGCCCCATCGATATCGAGCAGTTCGGCGACGGCGTAGCACGCCGCGGGGCCTGTTCCGACGACGGCGACCCTCAACGACCCCGCTTCGACGCTCTTGCGGTCCCGCGGGATAGGGTTCGGTCTGTCATCGAGCGGATGCTTCTGGAAATACTCGGCGTTGATGTCGAGGTAACGCTGTTGTTGAGGCGGAAGGTCGGCGTCAAGGTAGATGGCGTCCACTGGGCACGCCCCCTCGCAAGCTCCGCACTCGACGCAACTACCCGGATCGATGTAGAGCATTTGCAGCCCGGACTCGTCGACATCTATGCCGGGACGGATGCAGTCGACCGGACAGGCCGAGATGCAGCTGGCGTCCTTGCAGCAGTTCTGCGTGATCACGTACGTCATCAGCGGGAAGATCCTTCAACAGTTTTTGGTCACGGCATGCGGCTATGGCCAGGGCGTGGCGTACGAGTTCGTTCTATCGCGTCGCCGTCAGGTGGCAGTGTGCAATCTGCAGGTGTGTGCTGTCGGGTTTGCGTTCTGTTGGGCTGAACAGGTGTGCTTGGGCATCCCGCGGCCGTAGATCGGGCCAGTGGTGTGCGCGGCGTCGGTAGTGGGACTGTCTGGCGCCGCGTTCGCTGCGGCGTCACGCAGGGCCGTTTGCTGCGCGAGTGCACGGGCTTGGTCTGCAGTGTCCATGGGACACAGCGCATTCGCCATGCGATCGCAGGTTGTGGCCAGCGCCGTCATCGACGAGTGGACGAGTCCGTCGACGACGGTGCGTATCAGGCTGGTCATGAGGTCGGAGAACCGTCGGTTTGCGACTTCCGGAACCGCGCGATCATCTGCCGAGCAGCACGCTCGCGGAGCATCTCGGGTCGGCCGATCGCGACGGCGTTGGCTTTGGCTCTACGCAGGAGGAGGTGTGCTGGATGCTCCCAGGTGAACCCGATGCCGCCGTGGATCTGGATCGTTGCTTCGGCAGCGGAGATAGCGCAGTCCATTGCCGCCGCCGCTGCTAGTTCAACGACACCGTCAGACGCGTCGTCAGAGAGAACGCCGTCCGCTGCGGCGAAGACCTGGCTGCGTGCCCCCTCAAGCGCTACGAGGGTGTCGGCGCAGCGGTGCGAGATCGCTTGAAAACTACCGATCGGTCTGCCGAACTGCTCACGCTCGGTAGCCCATGTCACCGCCATGTGGAGTGCGCGGGCCGCCACGCCCACGGAGTCCGCCGCAACGGTCAGTAGGCCTCGTCGCCGAGCTATTCGCAGTGCGTGCACGAGATCGTCTCCTGCGGAGACGACTTCACCACGTACGCCCGCGAATGTCACAGCGCCGACCGTCGACGTGAGGTCGAGTGGTTGATGTGCGACAACCGACAGGCCGGGGTCACCCGGTTCGATTGCGATGAGGACCGATTCCCCGCTCACACTGGATCGAGCGAGAGCGAGTATCACCTCGGCCATGGGCGCACCGGCCACCACGGGTACCACGCCGCTGAGTCGAGTCCCGTCCCAGGTTGGAAGAGCTCGGCCGTCGGTTACCCAGCCGCCGTCGTCCAGTGACACGGCGAAAGCCGCTGCGGCTCCGGAAGTGACGCGACGTGCCAAAGGCGAGGCACCGACTGAGACGGCGACTTCAAGCGCGATCACGGTCGGCACGAGTGGGGCCGGCGACAGTGCCTTCGCCGCCTCTTCTATCGCCGCATAAAGCACACGTGGTGCAGCGCCCGCACCGCCCAGGGATTCGTCGACGGATAGCCCTGGAAGCCCGAAGTCGGTCAGGGCCGACCAGACCGCACGGTCCACGCCGCTATCTGAGGCCCGCTCAGCCAACACCGCTTCGAGATCGACGACGGTCGCCAGAGCCTTGGAGAGTACCTCGCGCAGCGTAGTCTCGTTTGGATCGCTGATGAGGAGTGGCGCTCCTGCCGGACCCGAGGCGGACCGCGTTCCCTCTCCGCGATGCGAAGGGAGACCGAGCACCGTCTCGGCGATGGTGTTGCGCTGAATCTCCGCCGTCCCAGCACCGATGGTCGTGGCTCGACTCATCAGATAGCCGTATGTCCACCGACCGCCATCAACGGCGCCGGCAGCCCGGCTGCCCAGCGCCGCGTACGGCCCAGCCGCCCTCAACGCCAGAGCATGTAGGCGCTGCTCGAACTCAGACTTGACCAACCGGTTCACCGATGCGACGCCACCCGGATCCGCACCGTCCAGTACGGCCGAAAGAGCCCGCGCGCTATTTGCGGCGATCGTGCGTACGCCGGACTCGAGTTCGGCGACGCTTTGCAGAACCAGCCGATCGGCATCGAGTCCGCGATCGACGATGAACGCGAGAACCTGGTCAAGAGTGCGCCGATACTTGAACTCGTCGGCGAGAAACGCCGTCGCGCGTTCATGGCCGAGGGATGTGCGCATTATCGACCAGCCCTGCCCCTCCTCTCCGACGCGGTTGTGCACGCTGACTTCGACGTCGTCGAAGAACACCTCGGCAAAATGCACGCCGCCCGAGATGTCCCGGAGTGGCCGCACGGTGATCCCCTTGCTGTCCATCGGTACGAGCAAGTAGGTGATGCCCTCCGTGCTCCGGACGGCGGGGCCCGTGCGGACCAAGGCGAACATCCAATCGGCGCGCTCGGCCATGGTGGTCCACACCTTTTGACCATTGATCCGGTAGACGTCGCCGTCGCGAACCGCCCGCGCGGAAAGAGACGCCAGATCGCTTCCGGCTCCCGGTTCGGAGAACCCCTGGCACCAGAACTCATCGGCTCGCAACAACGGTCGCAGGAATCGGGCCTTCTGCTCGTCGGTGCCGTGCTTGATCAGCGTAGGGGCGACTATGAACGACAGTGGACACGGGTGGGGCGGAGCTCCAGCTGCCGTGGTCAGCTGGTAGTAGTCGATCTGGTCTGCTACGGAGAGATCCAAGCCCCCAGCTGATTTCGGCCAGCCCGGTCCAGCGAGTCGCTGGTCGACAAGTTCGGCGTGCCACGCTCGTGCGGCTCTAATTCGGTCGGGCTTGATTCCGTCATCCTGGTTCTTTGTCGCGGCGTCGTTCTCGCGCTGGCTGTAGTCGGCGATCAGTGCCTGCAGGCGCTCCCGCCAATCGTCGGACTGATTCATATTGCCTCGCATCGGCGTTGGGGGCCGAGGTGGCCCGTCTACTACAAGTAACCGCTGCGAATGTTCTACACGCTGTGGAAGAGATTGCTACTTAACTGTTTTGGTGGATGGAACATGCCATTGCGCATCGTGAATCGACTGTGATCTGGTACCAATCAGTGCCCATCAGAGTTGCAGGGTTCTTTAACGGTGTTGGATCCGATTTCGACGGGGGTTTGATAGTGAGCATCTCGCTGCTGTTGGAGATGGCGGTCAACGCTCGACCGGATCGCATCGCAGTCGTTTCGGGTGAAGAGCATTGGACCACCCAGCAGCTCAGCGACATTGCAGATGGTGGCTCAGGCGTGATTGCGGAGTCGGATGTGGAGCATGTTGTGTACGTCGGTGTCGGTGGGGCCATGTTGCCGGCCCTGCTGTTCGCGGCAGCAAGGGCAGCGTGTGGATTCACTCCGGTCAACTACCGACTGTCGAGTGAGGCGATCGGAGAACTGATCGAGCGCCTCCCGAACCCCCTGGTCGTGGTCGATCGCCGGTACCGCGATGTGGTGGGCAACGCGGGAAAGTGTGTCCTCAGTTCTGAGGACTTCCTCCTCGCGGCACGAGACACTCCACCTGCCGATCGGTTCGCGGATCCTGGAGCGACTGCCGTGGTCTTGTACACCTCCGGTACGACGTCGAAGCCCAAAGCGGTCGAACTGAGCCATGCGAATCTCACTAGTTACACGACCGGCACCGTTGATTTCGATAGTGCCGACCCTGAGGACGCCGCCCTCATCTGCGTTCCGCCCTATCACATCGCCGGCGTAACCGCCGCGATGTCCAATCTCTATGCCGGACGTCGAATGGTGTACCTGCCCACATTCGACGCGCTCGAATGGGTACGGCTCGCTGCCGCCGAGAAAGTGACAACCGCGACGCTCGTTCCGACGATGCTCGACCGCGTTGTGTCTGTGCTCGAAGAACGGCGAACGGACCTACCTGCGTTGCGCAGTCTGGCATACGGCGGGTCCAGAGTCGGCCTGCCCTTGGTGCGGCGAGCGTTGGAGTTGCTACCTCACGTCGGATTCGTCAATGCCTACGGTCTGACGGAGACGAGTTCAACAATCTCAATCCTCACGCCGGCGGATCATCGAATCGCGTTGGCGAGCAGCGACGGTTCCATCGCCCGGCGCCTCGGGTCCGTTGGCCGCCCGGTCCCCGGAATCGAGGTTGAAGTTCGTGCCGACAATGGACGAGTCGTCGGTCCGGGCGAACGGGGCGAATTATTCGTGCGCGGTGAGCAGGTATCCGGCACGTACACCGGTATCGGCTCGCTGCTCGATGAGGAGGGCTGGTTCCCGACAAAAGATGTCGCAGAAATCGACGAGCAGGGCTATCTATTCATAGGCGGAAGGAGTGACGACACGATCATCCGGGGCGGTGAGAACATCGCGCCGGCCGAGGTCGAAGACGTCCTCATCGAACACCCCGATGTTCGTGATGTGGCGGTCGTCGGAGTCGAGGATTCTGCCTGGGGCCAGGCTATCGTCGCTGTCGTGGTTCCGATCGAGGGCGCCGACCCGGATCCGGAGGCATTGCGCGAGTACGTTCGTGCCCACTTACGGGGTTCGCGCACTCCGGATCGAGTAGTGTTCCGCGCTGAGCTTCCGACGAATCCCACAGGCAAGGTTCTGCGCCGCGAGCTGGTCGCGAGCCTGTAGCTCAGTCTTGTCCCAACACTCTCCGGCAGTCAGCTAGCGCCTCACGTATCGAAGTCACCTGAATCTGAACATGCCTGTCTAGCTGCTTATCGGTAACACATTGGTGCGCAAGGCCGACGTTCGTCGCGGCCGTCCCGTCGATGAAGCTATCGGAGATAAGCATTGCGTTGGCTCGTACCCGACCAATGCGCACGGCCAAAGCACCAGCCACCTGATCGGCCTGCGGCCCCAGACTCAACTGAAACCGGCTGCTGCGCGTTGCGACTACGACGTCGCATGCCAATGCCAGTGCGAGCCCTAGGTCGGCGCAGTATCCAGACACAGCCGCGACACATGGTTTTGAAATCCGTTCCATCTGCTCTAAGAGCGAGGCAACGTGGGGCATCTCACCGTGCGATGGCACACCGAAGTCCGATCCGACAGCGGCGCGCATGACGATGCAGTCGATGTCGTCACGCTGCGAAGCCACCGCCAAATGGTGCATGAGTTCTTCGACCATCTCGCCGGTCGGCCTCGCCGGCTGGCCGTAATCGAGCTTGAGATCCGCCACGCCCGCTGAGTCGAACGCCGCCGTGACACGCGCCGCAGACTGACCTCTGGACCGTCTAAGCATGAGGCGTCGTGCAACGGCGGCTTGACCCGTATCGATGCGCAACCTCCTCTGAGCGCTGTCGAAGTTCTGCAAGCGGAACAACATCGTTGACCATGCCTGCCGCCTGGGCTTCGACAGCAGACAGGGCAGCCGATCTCGCCGACGGCGTTCTGGTACAGCGTCCGCTCGCCTCTACGCCACGCCAGGGTGCTGGCGGCTCGAGGAAAGAAGCGTGCTCAGCCGCGATTACGTGATCGGCCTGGGCCAGTAGATCGTACGCAGCCGCGCGCACCAGCCCGTTGACTGCCACGACGACCGGCACCTCAACACCGTGCGCACGTGGCGACAGCGGACTGGACTCTATTGAATCGTCTGTACAACCGATGCAGAAGGCCTCGGTGCCCGAACCTGTCACAATCACCGCCGCGACGCCAGCCATTTCCGACACCTCGTCCCACAGGGCGCCAAGGATGTGGGCGAGTTTTGAATCGATCGCGTTCAGTCTGTGTACACGATTGAGCTGAACCCGCACCAGCCCCTCCGATGTGGTCTCCACGATGAGTCCGTGGGTGACCGCAGGGGAGTTCTGAGGATCTCCGATGGAGAACTTGGCGGGTTGGCGCATATGGTAGTTCGCTCCTGTCCGGGGTGATCTGTAAGGCGAGGCTATGTCGGTCGCGTCCCTAAGCAACGGCCTAGTTCAGCCCTATGGAACTGGCGGTGGTCTGCACGCATCGTCGCCGTGCAACGTGCCGCATTGCACGCGAGTGTGAGATGAAAAACCAACTGCAGCAGTGGAGGAAGTGCGCTCATGGAGTTCGTCGATACGGTGATCCAGGGGCGGGTCGCGACCGTCACGTTTTCGAGGCCGCCCGTGAACGCCCTTACCCGTCAGGCTCTTGAGGAGATCGCAACAGCGTTCGAGTCCCTGGCCGATCAGCGAGTTTCGGTTGCAGTTTTCCGTACTGGCGGCGAGAAGGCCTTCATTGCCGGAGCCGACCTCAAGGAGATCGACACGCAGCGGGAGCTGAGTCCGGCGGAAGCGGTGGACGACGGTGCGCTGGCGCGGAGGTCTCTGGAGGCGGTGGCCCACTGCGCAGTACCGGTCGTCGTCGCGGTCGACGGATCGGCGGTGGGTGGCGGACTGTCGTTTGTTGCGTTGAGCGACATAGTGATCGCTAGCGAGCGCGCCCGATTCGGCGCCGTCGAGATAAACGTCGGTCTACTTGGCGCGAGCGCGCATCTGCGACGCATGGTCGGTGAAAAGCGTGCCAGGGAGTTGTATTTCACAGGCCGCATAGTCGACGCCGCGGAGATGGCGGGCTACGGCGGCATCACCCACCTAGTGCCTCATGACGAACTCGACGCCACAGTGGTTCGAGTTGCCGACGAACTCGCGACGAAGAGCCCCCTTGCCTTGCGGCTGGCGAAACAGGCTATGGACCGTACCGAGGGGTCGCCGGTTCATGAGGCGTATCGCCTGGAGCAGGACTACACCAACCGGCTGCTTCGCCTCGATGACTCGACGGAGGCACGCCTGGCCTTCCTCGAACGTCGGGTGCCGCAGTGGCAGTGGCGCTAGATGTGCGCCAGAAAACTTGTGTCCCAACGCGTTCCTCGCTCGTCCGGGTGCTTGGTCACAACAGTGGCGAAGGTGCCGGGCAGTTACCCGCGGTGGACCGTACAAGCGATTCTCGGGCTTGTTCCGTGTGATTGAACTGTTCGTTGGGGTGGTGGCGGCGGCGGCTTTAGTGTCGCGATAGTCCAACGGTGTGAAGGAGCGTGTGATGTCGATTCTGGAGCGTTTTGCGGGTCGGATGATGGATCTCGATTCCCATGAGATGACGCCGGCTCATCAATGGGCGACGGTGTTCGGTCCTGCGGCAGGTCTATTCGCGGACGTGTTCAAGGCACATCATCCGGATGCGCCCAACACATTGAATCCGAGTGCCGAACGTGACGATGCGCCTCTGGTGGGTGCTACTCCTGAGCAGATCTGGACGCGCGGGGGGTATGCGCCCGGTTCATGGGACATGCATCGACGTCTGGAGTTCATGGATCACTTCGGCATTGACCGGATGCTGGTATTCGCCACTGGTCCAGGGGGTTTGGGGTTCATCTGCCTCTGTGAGCCGCCGTTGTCGTTAATGCGCCAGCTCGCCGGCGATACCGATATCGATCTCAGTGCACTTGATCTGCCGGCGATCGGCCGAATGATGTGTGGATTGCACAACGACTGGTGCATCGAGACGGCCAAGATCAGCGATCGGCTGCGGCCGGTCGCTTCGCTGGACACCTCGACGTTGGAGGGGGCGCTGGCCGAGGTCGAGCGGATAGTGGCCGGTGGTGTGCGTGCGGTGATGGCGCCTAGTGGGTTGGTGCCAGCGGGGAAGTCGCCGGGACATCCAGATCTCGATCCGTTGTGGGCACTTCTGGCACGCCATCGTGTGCCGTTCCTATTGCACGTGGGTGGCGATTTCGGGTTGATGGCGTCGCCGACATGGCCCAGCTACGGCGTGGAGTCCAACAAGGTGGGCACCGTGCTGGCCAGTACGGAGTTGAATCTCGATCCGTACTCGTTGGCTCAGATGCACGTCGGGGTGGAGCACTACCTGGCGGCGATGATCTGCGGTGGGGTTTTCGATCGGCATCCCGATCTCTTGGTCGGCTGTATCGAGACCGGCGGCTACTGGGTGGGTCCATTGGCCAAGCGCCTGGACAGCATCGCAGCGACGTTGCCGCAGACGTTGCAACGCAAGCCTTCGGAGTACTTTGCGAGCAATATCCGGGCGACGTGTTTCTGGTGGGAGCCCGTTGATGTCTATATCGAGCGTGATGGTCTCGAGGATGTGTATGCGCTGGGCACGGATTATCCGCACTTCGAGGGCGGGATGGATCCGATGACCGGGCACGCACAGATGCTGCAGCGGCTCGGGCCCGAGGTGATGGAGAAGTTCTTCGTCGAGAACGGGCGTCTGTTGCTGCCTGACTAAGTCAGCGTGGAATTTCTGGTCGTTCAAGTCGGTGAAAGGTTGTTTTGCAATGGCGGTTGTGGATGCGGTGACGGGCAGGATTCTGGATGCCGACTCGAGAGTGGACAGTGGTGCGGATACCGCCGCTGACATGTCGCGTCGGTTGGATCTCATGGATTCCTCTGGGGTGGATCGGGCTCTGCTCTTTCCTGCTGGTCCGTTGGAAACCGACGGCGGGTCAGCAGAATCGGGGCTGACTAAACTCAAGGCCCACAACGATTGGTGTGCTGATATCGCGAAGATCAGCAGTCGTCTGCGCCCGGTGGCGGTGATCGACACCGATTCGATCACCGATGCGATCGCAGAGGCCGAGAGGGTGATCGACGCCGGGGTGCGCGCGGTGTGTGTGCCTGCAGGAATCCCCCCCGGCGGGATCTCCCCCGGCCATCCCGATGTGGATCCGTTGTGGCAGGTATTCGCCTCCAGCGGTGTTCCGATTGTGCTTCGCGCAGAGTCGCGACTGAACATGTTCCGGTCGCTGACGTGGGACGTCGAAGGTGATGGAGCCGAGCTGTTTTCGTTGGCTCAGGGCCATGTGATGGCGAAGAACTATCTGACGCCCATGGTCTACGGCGGCGTGTTCGATCGGCACCCAGATCTCATGGTCGGTTGCGTGCAGATGGGGGCTGGCTGGATCGGTCCGATGGCTGAGAATCTCGACGGCGTCGCCAAGAACTGGTTCTCCAAGACTCTTTCCAAGACTCTGAGTCTCAGGCCCTCGCAGTACATAGAAAGGAACGTCCGGGTCACGTGCGCTGCGTGGGAACCGGTGCACACCTACTTCGAACGATATGGGCTCGACGACGTCTACATCTACGGATCGAGCATCGTATCCCCAACCGATGACGTCGATCCAGCCAATCAGTACACCGACCTTCCTCAACAACTCGGACCGACCTTGACCGAGAAGTTCTTCGCCACCAACGCGAGCGGACTGATGCCTTGACCGACCAGAACAACTTGAAACCCGGAACGCGTTTGCATAGCGCTGTATGCGATACCGCGGTCATCGTCGTGCGATCGCCAGCGCAACCCGCCACGATCTGTTGCGGCGGTGCGCCGATGCTGCTGCAGGGCGAAGAAGCCGATACCGCGTTGACGCTCGAGGCGGATGACGAGGGAACAATCATCGGCAAGCGATACGAAGATGCGAGTAGCGGCTTGGAAGTGCTCTGCACAAAGGGCGGAGCCGGGGCGCTGGCGGTCAACGGTGACCGACTTCCCCAGAAGCAAGCCAAAGCACTTCCTGCATCGGATTGATCTGCGAGCGGTGAAATGAAACGGAGCAAGATTATGACTGAGAAGATCTGGACGCACTCCGGCGACTCACACTTTCTCGAGCCGGACGACCTCTGGCATCAGATCCTGCCGAAGAAGCAGGCCGACCGGATGCCACGCACTGAGCGGCTCAGCGAGACCGAGGAACGGGTGACCGTCGACGGCAAGAGCTTCACTCGTGCGCTGCCGAAGATCGAGACTGCCAAGAGTTCGACGGGCGAAACGATCATGGAGATGAGTCACAGGCCCCCTGGGGCTCGCGATATCGGCCTCCGCCTCAAGGACCTCGACAATGAGGGTGTCTGGGGTGAGGTGATGTACCAGTCGATCGGACTCTGGTGCAACCTGATTGAAGACCCGCAACTGATCAGGGATGCTGCTCGTGCCGAGAACGAGTGGTTGGTCTCCGAGATCCAGTCGCATGCGCCGGATCGATTGGTCCCGGCGGCATTGATGCCGTTGTTGACTCCTGAAGACGCTGTTGCCGAGCTGTATCACGCGGCCGAGATCGGCCTCCACCTGGTGTCCTTGACGACTGGAAATCCGCCTGGGACGAGGGACTGGAACGATGACTCCTGGGAGCCCTTGTGGGCTGCGGCTGAGGAAACCGGGATGGTCATCGGCTTTCACATCGGCACTGACGGTGATGATCAAGGAGGTGCGTTCAGAGGTCCGGGCGGTGCAGTGCTCAACTACGTCCAAACCACGTACGGCGGTCAGTATGCCGCGATGAAGCTGGTAGCCGGCGGCGCGCTCGACCGGCATCCGACGCTGAAGGTCCTCGTCTCCGAGGGCGGGGCCAGTTGGGTTCCCTTCATCGGCGACCGCATGAATGAGGCGTACCGCCAGCACGGCACATTCGTGCGACCTCAACTCTCGATGTTGCCGAAGGAGATCCTCTACAGGCAGGTCTATGCGAGCTTCCAGCACGACGAAACGGCGCCGGCTGCGTTGTGGGCGATGGGCTACCAGAATGTCATGTTCGGCAGCGACTACCCGCACCTGGAAGGGACGTTCGGTCACACCCAGGAAACGCTTCATAAGTTGTTTGATGATGTCAAACCAGAAGTGCGTCAGCGTATTACACAAGGATCGTTCACAGATCTCTTCCCGCACGTGTCTGCGCCACCTGTGACTTCCGCGAGTTGACGCAGGATATGGAGCTGGGAAGGTGCGAGTTGACGCAGACGGGTGACGCCGAGGATGCTCTCAGCGATCTCGATGCCTTTCGTCTGGAGGTGCGCGATTGGTTGTCCAAGCACGTGCCCTCCGATTGGCGAGTGCGACAGACAGGCGTCGGCAAGCAGGACTACCTCGAATTTCAGCGGTGGTGGATCGAGGAGCAGAGGGAGGTGGGTTACGCCGTAGCGCACTGGCCGAAGCAGTGGGGTGGTGCCGAATTCTCCCTCGCGCAACAGGTCGTACTGTACGAAGAGTTGGCAAAGGCCGACGCGCCACGGCTCGCGCTCTACTTCGTGTCACTCAATCACGCAGCTGCGACGTTGCTTCATGCGGGTAACGAGACGCAGAAGCAACGCCACCTGCCGGGAATCCTGAACGGCGAGATCTGGTGCCAAGGATTCTCCGAGCCCAACTCCGGTTCCGATCTCGCCAGTTTGCAGACGCGCGCCGTGCGCGATGGTGATGTGTACGTCGTCAACGGGCAGAAGATCTGGTCGAGCTACGCGGAGTTCGCCGATTGGTGCATCCTATTGGCACGAACAGACGCCGCGGCGCCCAAACGCAAGGGAATTTCGTACTTCCTTCTCGATATGCGCAGCGCCGGAGTCGAAGTCAGACCAATTCGGCAGGCGACCGGTGACGACGAGTTCTGCGAGATCTTCCTTACTGATGTTCGGATCCCGGTTACGGACCGCATAGGTGAGGAGAACGACGGCTGGCGGATTGCGCAGAGCACGTTGGTAGCCGAGCGCGGCCTGTCGATGGTGGAGCTGAGCGAGCGGTTGCGGGGAATCGTTCCTCGACTCGTTGAGACGGCTCGCCGTGCGGGCGCTGAAACCCGCGACTCCGTCGCTCAGGAACTCGCTCAACTTCACGCGGACGTGGAGGTTCTTCGTCTGATTTGCGGTCGGATGGTCGAGAATCTCGTGCGGCACGGCGGTGTCGGCCCAGAAGCCTCGATCATCAAGCTTTACTACAGCGAGCTGTTGCAACGCTTGATGGAGTTCGCCGTCCGCTGTGGCGGCCTGGAGGCGCAGCTGTTACGCGATCTGCCGCTATCGGTCGGGTGGGAGTCGGGCTACTGGATGCGTGACTACATCATGTCGTGGCAGTGGACGATCGCCGCCGGGACCAACGAGATTCAGCGAAGTCTGATCGCCGAGAAGGTGCTCGGTCTACCCCGAGACCCACTGATGGACTAGGAGTATCGAAGTGGTATACAGCCCGGTGGTGGATCTCGACGATCTCAGGGAGATCGTGCGGGACGTCCTTGCCGAAGGTTCGTCCTCGACCAAGGTCAGAGAGCTCTTGGACGACCCCGTCGGCCACGATCCGGTGTTGTGGTCTCGGCTGAGCGAGCTCGGTTGGTGCGGAATTGCGGTGCCCGAGCAATTCGGCGGCGCGGGCGGTTCGTTCGTCGAGTTCGGCGTCGTACTTGCAGAACTCGGGCGTCACGTGACACCGACGCCTCTGCTGTCAACGGTCACCCTGGGGATCGGTGCACTGATGCTGGCCGGCTCGGCGCAGCAGCGCGCCGAGTGGCTGCCTCGCCTGGCTTCGGGAGAGGCGAAGGCAGCGGTAGCGTTCACCGACTCGGGGGCGCACGGTGCCGCCGAACCCGGTATCGTCGCCAGACCGCTGCGCGGCGCCTATCACCTCACCGGGAGAGCCGCTTTCGTTCTTGACGCCCATACCGCGGACCTTCTCATCGTCGCCGCTCGTGAGGAAAGCGGTGCTCTCTCGCTGTTCGCGGTAGAACCATCGCAAGCCGAGATTCGGATCACGCCGAGTGTCGATCAAACTCGCAGGCTGTGCGATGTGCGTCTGGATGGTATCGAGGTAACGGCCGACGCTGCACTGGGCGCTGTTGGGGAGGCCGGCCCAGTCCTCAGCGCGCTGCTGAACCGCTTCGCCGCGGCACTGGCGTGTGACAGCTTCGGGGGCGCCGAACGCTTGACGGAGATGACTGCCGAATACGCCAAGGAGCGTGTGCAATTCGGTCGTCCAATCGGCACGTTCCAGGCGGTAAAGCACCGGTGCGCGTCGATGGTAGTCGACACGGAGATGGCGAGAGTCGCGGCGGAATGTGCTGTGGCCGGCTTTGGAACGTATCCGGCGGGTGATTCCGATGCGGTGTCCATTGCCGCACTGCATTGCAACGACGGTTACATTCGAGTGGCATCAGCCGCTCTGCAGATGCACGGTGGCATCGGATTCACCTGGGAACACGACACGCACCTCTACCTCAAACGCGCCCGGCTCAATCAGGTGCTGGCAGGTGACACCGCGTGGCATCGAACGCGGCTGGCCAGAAATCTATTCGCGGGGTAGCCCGCGGTGGGCCTGGTTGCGTCCTCACTTGTGGCCGCGTCCATACCGCGACCGGAGGAGGATCTCGATGAACACTCTTCCGGTCCTTGCGTCATTGATCACCACCCCGCCGGAATGGACTAACCTAGCCAGGCGATCCAGTCGGCACGTTCCAGGCGGTAAAGCACCGGTGCGCGTCGATGGTGGTCGACACGGAGATGGCGAGAGTGCCGGCGGAATCCGCTGTGGCCGGCGTTGGAACGTATCCTGCGGGTGATTCCGATGCGGTGCCCATTGCCGCACTGCATTGCAACGACGGTTACATTCGAGTGGCATCGAACGCGGCTGGCCAGAAATCTATTCGCGAGGTAACCAGCGGTGGGCCTGGTTGCGTCCTCATTTGTGGCCGCGTCCATACCGCGACCGGAGGAGGATCTCGATGAACCGCTTCGGTGGCCGCTTTCTGTTGAACATCATGCCAATCAAGCTTGGCAAGCGCATGGAGATCGGCGACACGACCGCGGTCGTGCGGGAGAGTTCGCGGAGCCCCTCAGGTCCCTGGAGTCGTCCGAAACCGGACTTCTTCACACCGCCGAACGTGAGCCCTGGCAGCGCGCCTCCGGTCACTGCGTCATTGATCACCACCCCGCCGGAATGGAGCAACCTTGCCAGGCGATCGGCCCGTTTCCGGCTTTGCGTGAAGATACTTGCACTCAACCCGAATTGGGTGTCGTTGGCTAGCTCGACAGCCGCATTCTCGTCACGAACTCTCGCGACCGAGAGGACCGGCGCGAAACTCTCCTCGCGCCAGAGTTCGGTGTCAGTGGGAACGTCAACGACCACCGTCGGTTCGAACCAGCCTGCGCCGTAAGGCAGGCGTTGTCCCCCGGCGACAATCTTGGCCCCGCGATGCTGAGCTTCGTCGAGACGGCTTTCGATGAGTTGCAGACGTTGGGGGTGGGCTATCGGACCGACCTGGGCGTCGCTCGACGGTCCCACGCGCAGCCGGCGCGTCGCCTGCGCCACTCGATCGACGAACTCGTCATAGACGGATTCCACGACCAGCGCACGTTCGGTCGCCATACAGGTTTGTCCGGCGTTCGAGAATGCGGCTGCCACAACGGCATCGACCGCCGCCTGGATGTTGGCGTCATGGCAGACGAGCATGGCGTCTTTCCCACCGAGTTCGAGCACGACGGGAAGAATCCGTTCGGCGGCTCCGGCGAGAATCTTGCGACCGGTGGCGCTGCTTCCCGTGAACACCAGCTTGTCGATATCCGACCGAACGAGTTCCTCCCCGACTCGGGGGTCACAATCGGCCAGCACGACGAGGTCCTCGCCGGCGGGAGCGAAACACTCGACAAGCAGACGGCCAGTGCGCGGGGTGAGTTCAGATGGTTTGAAGACGACAGCGTTTCCGGCGCCAAGTGCGAATGGGAGTGACTGCATCGAGATTGCGACGGGGTAATTCCACGGAGCGATGATCCCGACGACCCCGAGCGGGGCGTATTGGACGCGGGCCTGCTTCATCACGTACGGCCGCGAAGAGACGCGGCGATCTCTGAGATGACGATGGGCGTTGTTCGCAACCCAGCCGAGCATGACGCAGCCGGATACGATCTCGAAGAGAGCATCGGTTACCGGCTTGCCTGTCTCGTCGGCGATCGCCTGGGCGATCTCCGGTGCCGTCGAGGCTAACCGGGCTCGGACTGCGCGAAGTCGCCGGCCGCGCTCGCGATGATCGAGCGAAGCCCAGGCCCGTTGTGCTGTGCGTGCCCTGTCGACGAGTTCGTCCACGGTTTCGGGCGTCGGGGCATTCGTGTATTCGGTCATGGCGAGTTAGGCGCGCGGCCCGACGGCTGGGTGATCGCCGCCCTGCATGTTCGTCGAGATGCTCATCAGCTTGCCCATCAGTCCGGGGCTTTGTCGCCGCGTCCACCACATGATTTGTGCGACCGCAGTCGGAACGATGAGAAATCCCTTGTCTCCGGTGGCACTCTCGAGTGAGTCGAGAGCACGCTCAGGTGTGATAGCGAGGCGGAGCCTCTGAGCTGTCTTTCGCTGGGCTGCTTCGGGAATGAAGTCGGAGAACATGGGCGTGCTGACCGCTGGCGGGCAGTAGCACATGATCCGTACCCCGCAGTCCTTATTCTCCGACCACAGGGCCTCGGTGTACGCGATGACCGCCGCCTTGCTGGCGACATATGCGCCGAGATTCGGTGCTCCGACAAGTCCGAGCAACGACGCGAAGTTGATCAGTTGCCCGCGACGTCGTTCCAGCATCCGCGGCAGCGTAGCAGCGCTGACGTTGACCGTCCCGAAGTAGTTGATGGTCATCATCCGCTTGATCTGTGCAGGAGGGTGGTCTAGCAACGGCACGGTCTGAGCGACACCCGCGGCGTTCATAACTCGGTCGATGGGACCGAGGTGGGTTTCGATTTCGTCGACGGCGTCGTTGACTGCAGCCTCGTCGGTGACGTCGACTGCGATCGGTCTGATCAGTCCGGGGAAGCGAGCAGCCGTCTCGTCTAGGCCCGCCGAGTTGATATCCAGCGCCCCGACTGCCGCACCACTCTCCGCCAATCGCCACGCCGCGAGTTGCCCCATACCGCTACCGCCGCCGGTGACCAGCGCAACACGCGGGACAATCGGCGAGGGTCGCGACGTTTTTGACCACGAGAGAAGGGGACTCATTCTGAGATCGTCTGCCACTGCGCACGTATCTCGCAATCCGCAATTCAGCGGACCGGAATATTTCGTCATTCCGCGACCACGCCTGCGTGCCTCAGTCCCATTACCTGTCGTCGGCATCAATCCGCTGAAGGGGTAACGACTTTCCGGCGTCGGCCCGCAGGTGTCCGCGCTTCATCTTCGTTCCCGCCTACGGCACCCGGAGCTGTTTCGATGCGCTCGATCGTGACGCACTGAGAGTTGAGCGACGGCATCTGTGAGAGCGGATCCAACTCCTGAGTGTCGACCAAAGCATTCCTGTTCACCCCGAATGACACAGGCTCGGCAGTTCCTCTTGGATCGAAAACTCTTGAACCCCAGCCCTGTTCAACCACCACTACGCCTCGACGTACACCGTCGGTCACCGAAGCGGGAAGCTCGATCGAGCCCACTGGCGAGGTGACTCGCACAAGGTCGCCGGTGCTGACACCGAGGCGGTCCGCATCGGCAGGATGGATCGCGGCTTCGTTGAACTTCTTCTTGGCGCGGATGCCCGGTAGGTCACTCAGCCAGGTATTCATCGTGTGACTGTGACGTAGGCCGACCAGTCTGAATGTGTCGGGAGCATCGTCGGTTGGCGGGATCGCTAACAGGCGACGCGCCTCTGTGACGAATTCGGGCGGCGCGGCATGAACCAGCCGATCGGAGGTCTGAAGCCCCTTATCCACGAAATGGCCGTACTCCTTCTCGCCGTATAGGTAGCCGTGTTCGTGAGTAAGAATGTCCTTCCACTTGAGTCTTCGACCGCTGATGACGAGCGCCCGGAATAGCCACCGGGGATTGAATTCGAGGAGCGGGCGACCCGTCAGCTTCGCCAACAGACGGGAGACCTTGATCATCGAGTTGAACCCGCGCTTGCCGAACATGGGAACCTTCATCGCCAGCGCTAGATCGGTGAAGAAGCGCCAAGCCTCGCGCACATTCGGATGCGGTTCGACAGCCCGCTGCGCGAACTGTGCAAAGGGCATGTCCTGAAATTGCGAGATGAGCACGAACAGGTCCTCGCGCTCCAAGAAGTGAGTGTCAGGAATCAGCCAGTGTGCGTGGCGATGGCTCTCCCGCTGCAGAATGTCGACGACTACGAGGAGATCAAGCGACGCTAGAGCCGGGTCCAATTGATTGCCACCGGGTGCCGACACAACGGGATTGCCCGCGTTCATGATCAGCGCGCGGATCCGTCCCTCCCCGGGAACAGTGATCTCGTTGGTCAACTCCGCAGCCGGCAGATAGCCAGCCGTGGCCGGCAGCCCGCGCACTCGGGAAACATGCTCCTGATGTGGTGACAAGTGTTTCCACAGAGAGATGCTGTCGACGTACCCCCTCTCGAACCGCTTACCGCCCGGCTGGTCGACCCGGCCCGTGACGAGGTTGAGGAGATGTGAGAACCATTCACCAATGGTTCCGGTGGGATGTTGTGACACGCCGGTATGGGTCTCGCAGAACGCCGTTTCTGCGAGCGCGAAGCGACGCGCCACATCGGTGATCACAGTGGTTTCGATGCCACAGTGGCGAGCTAGATCGTCCAGGTCCGCGGCGGCGGCCAGATCTCGGACGACGTCGAGATCCCTCAGCAGAGTGCAGGCTTGCTGGTCTTCCCAGCCGTTGTCGAAGATGACCTTGAGAAGACCGAGCAATAGCGCCCAGTCCCCCCGTGGGCGAACGGCGAGATGAGTGGTGGCCTTCTCGGCGCTCGCAGTGCGCTGAGGATCGACCACTATCAGATCAGCGCCATTCGCTTGGGCCTTGAGAATGCGGCGCCATCCGTTGGGAACCGTCCAACCCCACCCCACACCGCTCGCCGCCGGATTCATTCCGACCAGGAGAAAGCACTTGCAGTCATCGACGTCCGGTAGCAGGCCCAGGATGGGCGTGCCGTACATCTCATGGTTGACGCGGTGCCAGTTGTTGGTGTCCAGGGATGTGGCGCTGAAGCGGTTGTGAGTACCGATGCCGTCGAGCAAAGCCGTCGAGAAGAAGGCGTTGGCAGAGGCGTAGTACGCCGGGTTGCCGACGTACATCCCGATGGCCTGGGGGCCGTACTGATCTCGAATCGCCCGCATCCGTTGGGCGATGTCCGTGATTGCTTCGTCCCAGGTGGCCTCCACGTATCGCTCACCGTCGCGGCGCATAGGCGATGTCAGACGCAGGGGATGGTGAAGGCTTTCGTCGGCAGTCTGACCCTTGCGGCAGAAGTCCCGCCAGGTATAGGGGTTCTCCTTGTCGGGCCCAATGTGTGTCACGCGATTGTCGTCGTCGACGGTCACCTTCGTGCCGCAGTTCGATGTGCAGATTCGGCAATTCGTGTACACCGTGTTCATCGGTGGTCCTCCATCGTGGGTTCGGAAAGCCGATACGGCGAGCAATCGACCATGGCGAGCTCATGCGACTGACTGCGATCGTCAGCCGCGTGCTCAACCATCGCAATGCAGTGTTCAGCTGACCGGACTAGGCGGCACCACAGCCTAAGTGAACTGATTACGCTCGTCGCGATGGGCGAGATGGTGACGTGGACGGATGCAGAGGTGATCGCTGCGTTCCCGAACGCTTCGGTCGATCAGGACAACGTCGCCCACTACCGGGGCAGGCTGACACACAAGCTGCTTGTGCACTGCTGCCGCGAATGTGGTTGGTGGCACGAACCTCCGCGCCCGGTGTGTGCAAAGTGCTGGTCCGATCGTGTGGAAGCGCGTGAAGTGCGTGGCAGCGGAAGAATCGCGCTGCTCACGGTTCTGCGAGTGGGATCGCCCGCTTCGGGGGTGGATTACGACGCCGGCTATCCGTTGGCCGCGGTGGAACTGGTCGAGCAGGCGGGTCTGCGCTTCACGGCTGGCGTCGTCGGCGACCCGGCCGGCGTGCGGATCGGCACGAAAGTCGAACTGATCTGGATCGAACGCGACGGGAAGCCGGTTCCCGCGTTCCAGCAGGCTGACGACGAGGGCTGAAAGGCGTTGCGCTACTCGATCAAGGATCAGACAGCGATCGTCGGTGTCGCCAGCCCACCCTACGTGCGAGATTCAGGCCGTAGTCCGATGGCGATGGTGGCTCGGGCTTGCATAGATGCCATTCGCGACGCAGGGCTCACGGCGGTCGATATCGACGGTGTCTGCGGATCAACAGTGGTCGACACGCATGCAGTCCAAGCCGCGTTGGGGCTTCCGGCTATCACCTGGTGGTGCAATCCGACTATCCCATTTCAGCACCAGATCATCGAGGCGATGAACGCCATCCACGCGGGCACCTGCACGACCGTGTTGTGCTATCACGGCACCTACCGGCCCCCATCCCGGTCCGGGAACAACAGTCCCTTCAGGCTACGTTCCAGCCTGGGCCAGGCCGGGCGTGACCAGAACCCCGACACGATGTTCGGTCCAGTCGGCTACGCCGCGTGGGCAGCACGCTATCTACATGAATTTCGTGCCAGCCGAGAGGTGTTCGGGTCGATCGCCATAAACGGGCGAACCAACGCGGCACTCAACCCGCACGCTGCGATGCGCAAGCCACTGACGATGGTGGACTACCTCGATTCGCCCATGGTGCGAGAGCCGCTGGCAATCCTGGACATGGACGTCCCCGTTGACGGAGCCGATGCGTTCGTCATCACGACTGCGGAGCGAGCCCACGACTTGGCGCGTCGCCCGGTGCTGATCCATGCCGCGGTGATGGGAGAAGCCAAAGTGCCCTATGAGGATCAGACGCTGGACTTCAACCATACGGGGCAGCAGATCGCCACCCGCGCCCTATGGGCGCGCTCTGACATCGGACTCGGCGACATCGATGTGTTCTTCCCCTACGACGGATTCACCGTCATCGCCGTCCGGTGGTTCGAGGTGATGGGGTTCTGCGGAGACGGTGAAGCACCGGACTACTTCCGCGACAACTGGGACACGAGAGCGGATCGTCTGCTGCTCGGCGGACGCGTTCCGGTGAACACGCACGGCGGCAGCCTCTCCGACGGGGGAACGCAGGGGAGCGGCCATGTTCGTGAGGCGGTGCTTCAACTCAGAGGTGACGCCGCTGACCGCCAGGTGCCGGGCGCCGTGGCTGCGTTGCTTGCGATGGGAGGGATGTTTCTCAACTCCGGTGCCATCGTATTGCGAACAGACTAGTCGTCGCATTGCATTCCGATCGAAACCCGCCCCGGGCAAGCAATTTCGATTCGTGACTAGCTTGTCGAGAAGCTGCCGTAACCGCCCTGAAAGAAGACAAGCGGAAGTCGTTCACCTGTCGCGTGGAGTTCGCGGACTCTTCCCAGGACGAGATAGTGATCGCCCGCTTCAGTGACCGACTCGAATTCGCAGTCGATCCAGGCGACAACTCCATCGAGCCGTGGAGCTCCGGATGGTGCGGGCGTCCACGCCGCCTTCGCAAACTTGCCGTCCCCTGCGCCGGCCATCGCTCGACACACGTCCTCCTGATCGGCGGCCAGCACATTAACACAGAAGCTATTCGCGGTGCGGATTCTCGCGAAGCTGGTCGAGGCTCTGCCGGGCATGAACGCGATCAGTGGTGGGTCGAGCGATACCGATGTGAATGATCCTATTGCCATTCCCGCTGGCTCGCCGTCGTCACCGATCGCGGTGACGGCAGTGACCCCCGTAGGGTAGTTGCCCAGCACCCTGCGGAACCACTCGCTGTCGATGGCCGTCGAGGTTCCTGACATTGTTGCGTCTCCTGTCCGAACAGTCGCCGTCAGCTCGGCGGTATGACGACCACTCGTGCCTCGAGGTCTTCGATCTGTTCTGGGTTGTAGCCGAGCTCGGTGAGAATCGTGCGGTTGTGCTGCCCACGCAACGGCGGTGGCGCCACACGTCCGGGCGTCTCCGAGAAGGACACAGGAGGCGCAGCCCGCACCATCTCTCCGAACACAGGGTGTTCATAGGTCACGGTGAGTCCCGTTTCCCGCAGCACGGGATCGAAGGCGATAAACGGCGGTTGGCCGTTCATGTTCACCTCTACGCAGCCAACCCCAGCTGCGCTCAGCACCGACTCCCAGTGAGCTGCAGCGTGAGTGAGGAACGACGTAGCCAGGAGTGAAGTCAGGGCGTGGTCATTCGCATCTCGGGCGGCAGCGGTCGCAAAGCGTCCGTCACTGCAGACGTTGGTCATGCCCATCACCTGGGCAAGGTCGCCGAACTCTCGCTCCGTCCTAGTTGCCAGGCATACCCAGCCACCGTCGGCGGCCTCATAGACGCGGTCCAGGGCGCTTGTTCCGAAGTAGTCGTCGTCACACAGCGGGACAGGGGTTTTACCCTCGTACGAGCAGAAGTCATCCGAGTATGCCCACGCGTTCCCGGCGATCATCGATGTACGCAGAAACTGACCTTGACCTGTTTGCTGCTGAGCATAAAGACCTAGAGCCAGCGAAGCGGTCAAGCCCAGGGCCGCATTCGAGTCACCGTCGATGACCTGATTGAGGCGCGGCAGAACGATGGCCTGGAGTTCGATGACGCTCATGCCCTCGTTCATCGACGGATGCGACCAGTAGCCGACCTGTCGACCGAAACTTCCCGCAACGGTTTGCGCGGTGTTGGCGTACTGAGCGCGGTCTGCGTAGGGTCCGTCGGTTCCGTAACCCGTCGCATGAACGTAAAGCAACCGCGGATTCTCCGAACGCAGCTCCTCATAGCCGAGTCCGAGCCTGTCGGCGACCCCCGATCGGAAGGAGGTGACAAATGCATCGGCCTTCGCGATGATGCGATGCGCTATCTGGCGCCCTTCGTCAGTGCGTAAGTCAACGGAGATGCTCTCCTTACCCAACAGCGTCTTGCTGCTGCCGACTTCAGGTCCGAAGGACTGCCGCGACGGGTCACCGCCGGCATCTTCGATCTTGATAACCCGCGCCCCAAGGGAAGCCGCCAGGGAGACGGCGTACGGCAACGCGTAGAAGTAGCCGAACTCAACGATCGTCTTTCCCGAGAACGGATGCTCGGGCGCAGGCGAACTCGGTTCTTCCTCGTCTCCGGCGACGAGAGGGCCGTTGTTCACGCCAAGCGCGGGTGCCGATCGCGTGATTTCACAAGGCGTTCGCTCGAAGTGTCCGATGGGACCCACCTGGCGAACGGGCCCTAGTACGGGGTCCTCCACCACGATCGCGTCGCCGTTGTGAACGATCTGCGGATGGTCCAGCCCCTCCTCTGACGTGCGCGCTACCTCGAACGCGACGTCGGGATTGGCCTCCAGACGCGGTAGCCAGTACTCGAGATCCTTGGCCCGGAACGCCTCAAGAAGCTGGTCTTCCCACGCCTGCGCATCTTCGGCGGTGTCGAACATCGGCAGCCGTTTGAACCTGGGATCATCGGTCGAGTCGCTAAGCCCTGCAACGTCATTGAGCGCCCAACCTTGCCGCGGCAGAAGCGTTGCGGTTTGAATGAAGTGGCCGTCGCTTGTCACGACCATCACCATGTAACGGCTCGATCCCGTCAGGGTTCGCAGGTCGGCTGATGGCTTGTCTCCCCTTTTCGCCATGAGTTGAACCGTGGTGGCGACGTAGTACTCCAGAGCATCGAGTCCCGCGATGAGAGTTGCGTCGAGTATCTGGCCCCGCCCCGTCTTCTCTCGCACCATGAGTGCTCCGAGAATCCCGGCGACGCCTTGCATGGCAGCCCCATAGCTTCCCCAGGCGACGGGAGCGGTGATCGGCCCGTCACGATGCCCCCATGCGCCTCGATACCAAAGGCCGGCCTTGGCAGCTACCAGTGAGTCGTAACCCTTCAGCTTCGCGTACGGGCCAGTACGGCCGAACCCGGTGAACGAGCAGTGGACGAGTCGTGGATTCAGATTGCGCAGTTCGTCCGGTCCGATGCCCCAATCATCAGTCGTCCCAGGCGCGAATCCTTCGAGAACGACATCGGCATGCGCAACGAGGGACCGCAGTTCTGCGCACCCCTCCTCGGTACGGAGATCGGCGACAACGCTTTCCTTGCCCCGGTTCCAGACCAGGAAACCACTGGGCCGCGCCGTTCGAAGACGGTCCCCCTCTGGAGGTTCGACTTTCATGACCCTGGCGCCGGCATCCGCCAAGACCATGCCGGCCATCGAGACCGCAGCACTCCCTGCGCCGATCTCGACGACGTTCAATCCCGCGCAAATGGCGCCCATTTGGTGTCCTTGGTGTTTGGTGGGGTGGCGTTGAGAACAGTGGACCCAGTTGCGACACATCCGACAAGGTTGGGTTCAGCCTCCCGGAACAGGAAATCTCGCACTTAGGAGGTGAGGCTGCGTGCGATGACGAGGTGCTGAATCTGGTTGGTGCCCTCGAAGATCTGGGTGATCTTGGCCTCGCGCATGTAGCGCTCGACGCGGTAGTCGCGGGTGTACCCGGCTCCGCCGAACACCTGCACGGCGTCGGTGGTGACCTTCATCGCCGCGTCGGTGGCCACCAGCTTGGCGACGCTGGCCTGTGTGGAGTACGGCAGGCCGGCGTCCCGACGTCGGGCGGCGTCGAGGTAGGTGGCTCGGGCACTGACCACCGCCGCCGCCATATCGGCCAGCAGGAAGCCCAGCCCCTGGTGGTCGATGATCTTGCGGCCGAACGTCGTTCGCTCGTTGGCATAGCGCGTGGCGTCATCAAGCGCGGCCTGCGCGATACCCACCGCGACCGCGGCGATGCCGAGTCGCCCGGAGTCCAGTGCGCTGAACGCGATCTGCAGCCCCTGGCCCTCGGCGCCGATGCGACGGTCCGCGTCGAGGTGCGCGTTGTCGTAGAACGCCGACGTGGTCGGCACCGCGGACAGGCCCATTTTCTCCTCGGGTTTGCCGAAGCTCAGGCCCTCGAGATCACCGGGCACCAGGAAGCACGAAATGCCCTTGCTGCCTTCGCCTGTTCGCGCGAACAGCGTGTAGAAGTCGGCGACCCCACCGTGGGTGATCCAGGACTTCGAGCCGTTGAGCACGTAACCGCCGTCATCGGGGGTGGCGGCGCACCGCAGCGCGGCGGCATCGGATCCGGCCTGCGGCTCGGACAGGCTGTACGCGCCGATCTGGTTTCCCGACAGCATGGCTGGCAGCCAGCGCTGCTTCTGCTCGTCGGTGCCGAACATCAGCAGCGGGTGCGACGACAGGCTGTGCACGCTGACGGCCACGGCCACCGCGGCCCACCGTGCGGCGATCTCCTCGAGGACCTGCAGGTAGACCTCGAACGGCTGACCGGCACCGCCCCACTCCTCGGGCTGCGGCAGGCTCAGCAGGCCGGCTGCGCCGAGCTGCGCGAACACGCCCTCGGGGTAGCGCTCGGTGCGTTCGTGTTCGTCGACGATCGGATCGAGCACCTTGTCGGCGACCTCGCGGGTCAGCGCGATCAGCTCGGCGGCCTCTGGAGTGGGCAACAACCGGTCCACTGGCACGGCACTTCTCCTGATCGGTGCGAGCCAGGCGGCGAGTTCAAGCCTGGTCGGTTCGGCAGCCAGAATTGGCGTTCAGAGAGATCGATCCAGTTTCCCTGTGATTCCACAAGATCCGGTTCAGTCTCTCGGAACGAGCGACAAGACGCCAACGCGACGGTCAACGGAGCGGAACACGGCATCGACACCGGTGGTGTCGTCGCACGATTCTGACCGGAACCGCGGTCTGGACGGTTCGCGCCTCGCTAGAGGCCCTGTGCCACTGCCGGGAGGGAGAAGCTACGTTGTCCCTGGACTCGTCGCGGCAGGCGCCGCTCGTCGAGATTGATGCAGGCTTCCAATCTCAGAAGTTGAAACCGGTCAAGTGGTTCGCAGCCGTCGGTGTCATCTGCCTGTTGGTACAGGTGTATCCGTACTCGCGATGGATCGTGTCGGGACCCCGGCCCACCGAGGCGGGGCCGGATCCCATTCCGGGATGGATGACGCTCATGGCGAACGTCATGCAGGGAGTCGGAATCCTCCTGATGATCGCGACGTGCTTCTTCCTCGTGTGGCGGCCGTGGCGCCGGGATGGCCGGATGAGCCTGTACGGGCTGGCATTCTTCGCCGTCCTCACGGCGTTCTGGCTGGACACGGCGGCCAACTACTTCAACCACGTGTACACGGTCAACCCCGCCCTGGTGAACTTCGGTTCGTGGAACAACTTCATGCCCTTCTGGGGGTCGCCCAACGCTGAGCACATCGCCGAGTCGTTCGTGCTATTCATCCCGATGTACGGCTTCGGGATCGTGTTGCCAGCGGTGGGATTGTGCGCCCTCATGCGTTACATCCGCGGCCGCCGACCAGGGATCGGCAATCTGCGGCTGGTCGGGGCGATCTTCGCGATCGCGTTCGGGGCGATGTTCATCCTCGACGGCATCATCTACGTACGGACTGGGATGTATGCGATGGTCGGCACGATCCCGTCGCTGACCTTGTTTCAGGGCGAGTACTACCAGTACCCGGTGTATCACGCGATCATCTGCGCCGCACTCTACTGGGTTGTCCCGGCCTCGATCTATTTCTTCCGTAATGACCGCGGGGAGACGCTGATTGAGCGGGGCCTGACGTCGATGCGGGTGTCGCCGCGTCAGAGTCAGTGGCTACGGTTCCTCGCTCTGGCGGGAATGTTCAACCTCGTCCAAGGCGTCTACATGCTCACCATGGTGATCATCAGCGTCATGCCGACGTTCGCCTGGGCTGACGACATCGTGGACAACCGCTCGTACCTTCGCAACGAACTGTGTGGCGACGGAACCAGTTACGCCTGCCCGAGTGCTGATATCCCGATCCCCCGGATCGGCGGAGCGCACGTCAACCCCGACGGCCAACTCGTCACCCCGGGCGGAGCCCAAGTCCCCTAGTGTTGTCCGGCCCCTGCGTCGTAGAAGAAGTATTGGCGCGCCTCCACTCCTTACTAGGAGCCCGATGAGCGAGAACAACTCGACCGACCGCCTCAAGACCGGCATCTCGGTGTGGGGCGACCGCCACTTCCCGGCGCAGAACATTGCCGACTCCTGTCGGGCGCTTGTTGGGGCCGGCGTGGATGCTGCGTTAATCCCGGATCAGATCACCAACTTCATTCCGCGGCAACTGTGGACCCCCGAAAACGCGCCAATGGCCGCGTTCATCCCGGATGTGGACTCGCACTCCGACGCGCTCATGATGGCCGGGTACGCCGCAGCTTCAACTTCCGGTCTTGAGATCCACGTGTCGACGGACGCCGTGCGCCGGCCACCGGTCGAAACGGTGCAAGCCATGCTGACGCTGGCGAACATGACGGAGGGCCGTGCAGTCTTTCAGGTTGGCGCCGGAGAGATCAAGCAGAGCAAGCCGTTTGGGCATCCGACGAATCAGGGCATCTCGCGCATGGACGACTTGTTCCAGATCTACCGACGTTTCGTGGAGTCCAGCCAGCCGATCACCTTCAAGGGCCGCCGATGGGAGTTGGATCGCGCATCGATCGGCTCGGCGCGGACTCATCCTGCCCAGCTGTGGGCACTCGGCGGTGGACCAATGCTCTCCGACTACGCGACGTCGTATGCCGACGGCATCATTCTCGCAGTGCGGGCAAACGCTGCTACCCCCGAGGCGACCGCAGCTCGCGTCGAGGATCTGCGCGCCCAGGTGGCAGCCAAGGGGCGTGACCCGCAATCGTTCAAGATCGGGGTCTGGGCGGGAGTGATGTTGCATGAGGATAGCGGCTACATCGACCGGGCCTTCGAAAACCCGATCCTCAAGTACATGACCGGAACACTTGGCCGCATCGAGCCATCCGCATGGCGAGCGGAGTCCCTACCCGTCCCTGTGCCGGAGAACTGGGCGTACTACAAGGATCTGCTGCCGTATGAAATGACCGATGATCACGTTGAGTCAGTCGTCGCAGCGGTTACCCGAGACCATTGCGATCGCGCCTGGTTTCACGGCTCGTCGGTCTCAGTGGCCCAACAGATCCAGCCATTCCTTGAGAACGGTGTCGACTGGGTCGTACCCATCGACTACCTCGGAATGGTCGGCAGACCCGAGGAGGCGCAGGCGTCGTTCGCTCGCAGTATCGAGGTCTGCACGGAGCTCAAGCGGCTCGCGGGAGCGACTGCCGGGTAGTCGTCGTCCCCAGGTAGCGCAGACTGCGGATTTCAGTCGGATGAACTGCTGAGTCGAACTTGGCGCGGCAACTCCCTGGCGATTCGCTCAACCACCAACCGGGCTGACTGCACACAACCGCTCTGCCCTCCTGAGCCCCACTCGCGGGCTCCGTCCCCGACGTTGAAGAGGTTTGCGATCGGGGTCGTCTGGGGGAGGTCTCGGCCGGCAATGGCACGCTGCGCAGGCCACTCTTCGCCAGCGCAGACCTGAACCGACAGGATCCGAGCGGATTCGAAACCGGGAAACTTCTCCGTGAGATCGGCTTTCAGCATGCCGACCTCCGTGTCGACATCGAAGGCTCCGACAGCCGGGTGCGGCGTGCTGGTGCCGGCATACAGGTACCAGCCCGGAGGTGCCATCTCTGGACACGTCGCGGTCAGATGGGCGGCGTAGGCGAGTCGCCGAGTCGGTCCGAAGAACACCACGCCGGTGGCCCTCGTCAAAAGCTGTTCACTCGCGAAGTTGACGGTGATCAGGGCGCTCGGGGCAGACTGCGAGCGAACCCACTGCGCGTAACCGGCGGGCAAGTGTTCGTCGCCGCAGAGGTTGACCGTTGCCACCGGGCCTGCGTTGCTCACGACGACGCGTGTCGAGATCTCCATTTCCTCGCCATTGCGTTGGACCACGGCACCATTCACGCGCCCGTCTGAGTCGAAAGTCAGCCGGGTGACGGGACTGTTCAGCCAGAGCGCGCCGCCGGTGTGCTCGAAATGATCGGCGAGTGCTTGCCATGGGCCGATACTGCCGTCGGGGTGCAATCCGAAGGTGTCGAGGGCTTTGGGTTTGGTGAAGTAGTCGAAAACCACGGCAGCGTCCACGTCGGCGGGTTCGGCGGCGAAGACGGCGCTGGTGATATTGCGCGACAACCCACGCAGGTATGGGCCTCGGCCTTCAAGCTTGCGTCCGAGACTTTCCCCAGGTTTCGGGCGGAGTCTGATGAAACGTCGAGCAACGAGTCCGGCAAGCGCGACCAACGGCATTCCGAGAGTGCCGATCACGCCGCTCAGCAGGGGCACGTCCCGGTTACCCACCCGGAGTGCCAGCGGTTGTGACGGCACCCGGGTACCCATGGATACCCCCACGTCCGCGAACAGCCTGCCGTTCTCGCCGCCGGTTTCGATGATGAGAGCGCCCGTGTTAACGAGGAACCCGTCCTGCTCAACTGTTGATGCGCGGCCACCCACGCGATCACGCGCCTCGACCAGCAGGGTGCGGAACCCGGCCTTGTTCAGCCTCGCGGCAGCGGCCATGCCGCCAGCGCCCGCACCGATGACCAAAGCGTCAAACGAATTGTCGCGTTCTTCGGCTGCCCGAGCCATCTAGTGTCCTTGGTCTGTCGGGCGGTGGAGCTTGTAGTGGACGGGGAGGTGTTTGAGGCCGCTGACAGAGATTGCCTTGATGTACTCGGGTGTGCCGTTGATGTCAATGGTGTCGAGGCGTGGGATGAGCTCGGTGAGCAGGGCGCGGATTTGGATGCGCGCGAGTTCTGCGCCGAGGCAGTGGTGAGCGCCGAAGCCGAACGCGAGATGGGTACCGGCGTTTGTCCTTGTGATGTCGAAAGTGTCAGGGTTGTCGAAGACTCGTTCGTCGCGGTTGGCAGCGGCGTAGGACATGAAGACCCGGTCGCCGGCGTGGAATTCGTGGTCACCGATTGTGTAGTCGCCGGCGGAGTATCGGCAGAAGTGTTTGAGTGGGGTCACCCAACGCAGGATTTCATCGGTGGCGGCGCGGATGTTGGCGGGTGTGGGGTCGTTCTTGAGGAGCTGGAGTTGTTCGGGGTGTTGTGCGAGGGCCAGGATTCCACCTGACATGGACGAGGCGGTGGTTTCATGGCCGGCCGTGGCAAAGATGGTGTAGTAGCCGATTCTGTCGATGAGGGGCATTTCTCCGATGCCGGGCAGCTCGGCGTTGGCGATGACCGAGGCGAGGTCTTCGGTCGGGTTGGCTTGGCGCTCCTCGGTGATCCTGCTGAAGTACATGAACAGTTCGCCGATGAGGGCGCCGTATTCGTCGCTGCCGGGGTTGAGTCGGTCCTCTTCGGGGCCGGAGCCCAGGACGCGGCGGCTGATGTCGAGCATCAGAGGGTAGTCGGCTTCGGGTAGCCCGAGAAGCGACATGATCGTCTCGAAGGGGAAGTGCATGGCGATGTCTTGGGCGAAATCGCAGTGGTCTCCGGCCTCGTCCATTCGATCGACGGCGCGTTTGGCCAGTACGGTGATTCTATCGCTGAGCCGGTTGAGGTTTCGGGTGGTGAACCACTTCTGGGTGATGCCTCGGTAGGCGCGGTGTTCGTCGCCGTCGTAGTCGATGAGTACGCGGACGTCAGGAACCTCGCCGCGTTCGATGCGTTCGATCTCATGTTTGGTTTGCAGGAAAGGACGGCCGCCCTGGAGCCAATCCTTTTGGTGTGCCTCGATTTCCATGACGTCGGCGTGGCGCGTGACTACCCACACGGGGTTGTAGTCGGGGTGCTCGACGTAGTGGATCGGTGACTGGTCGCGCAGCAGCCGCGCGGCGTCGTTGATCGTCTCGCTGCCGTCGTAGGCCTCGGGACTCAGTAGCGCTCTGGCGGCCAGGTCGAGCGCGTCATCGGCATGTTCGGCCGTCGTCATATGTGTGTCCTTTCAATCGGGTCCGAGCCTGTGGGCCCTGCGGCAGTCACCTGCGGCCAGTGAAGTGGACCCGGGTTCGGTGAGATCAGACAAGCCGCGGTTCAGCCTCCCGGAACGGGCCGATCCGACCGGCATAGCAACGCGCGAGGAGGTCAATACAGCGGAACAGGATCTGGACAGACACGCGGACTCAGCACCACCCTGACCCGAACCGGGACCGGACGGTTAGTGCGCCTCGCCAGAGGCCCCGTGCCACACCCGGGAGGGAGAAACTACGTTGTCCACGGACGCATCGCGGCAGGCCCCGCTCGTCGAAGTCGATATAGGCTTCCAATCCCAGAAGTTGAAACCGGTCAAGTGGTTCGCAGCCGTCGGTGTCATCTGCCTGTTGGTACAGGTGTATCCGTACTCGCGGTGGATCCTGTCGGGACCCCGGCCCACCGAGGCGGGGCCGGATCACATTCCGGGATGGATGACGCTAACGGCGAACCTTATGCAGGGAATCGGACCCTTCCTGATGATCGCGACCGGTTACTTCCTCGTGTGGCGGCCGTGGCGCCGGGATGGCCGGATGAGCCTGTACGGGATGGCATTCTTCGCCGTCCTCACGTCCTACTGGGTCGACACGGCGGCCAACTACTTCAACCACGTGTACACGATCAACCCCGTCCTGGTGAACTTCGGTTCGTGGAACAACTACCTGCCCTTCTGGGGGTCGCCCAACGCTGAGCACCTCGCCGAGCCCTTCTTGCTATTCATCCCGATCTACTGCTTCGGGATCGTGTTGCCAGCGGTGGGATTCTGCGCCCTCATGCGTTACATCCGCGGCCGCCGACCAGGGATCGGCAATCTGCGGCTGGTCGGCGTAATCTACGCGATCGCGGTTGGCGCGATGTTCATCCTCGACGGCATCATCTACGTACGGACTGGGATGTACGTTTTCGCCGGCACCCTGCCGTCGCTAACTATCTTTCAGGGCGAGTTCTACCAGTACCCGCTCTACCAGCCGTTTATCTGCGCGTTCCTCTACTGGGTAGCACCCGCTACGATCTACTTCTTCCGCAACGACCGTGGGGAGACGCTGATCGAGCGGGGCCTGACGTCAATGAGGGTGTCATCGCGGCAGGGTCAATGGCTGCGCTTCCTGGCTGTAGCGGGAATGTTCAACCTCATCCAGATCACCTACTCCGTGTTCATGGCCCTGGTCAGTGTCATGCCGACGTTCGCCTGGGCTGACGACATCGTGGACAACCGCTCGTACCTTCGCAACGAACTGTGTGGTGACGGAACCAGTTACGCCTGCCCTGCTGGCGACATCCCCATCCCTCGCATCGGCGGTGCTCACGTCAACCCCGATGGCAAACTTGTCATCCCCGACGGAGCCCAAGTCCCCTAACCCACCCACATGGTTTGCCGGACGGCCGATGAAGAGCAACACGGACGTCCGGCAAACCCATTTCCGCCACTAGCGCGACGGGATCACGCCGATCGAAAACTAACCGATGCCAAGGCCAGATCCGCCGTCTATCTGACAGTCTCGTGGCCGCCGCAAAGGGAAGTGCCGTGGTGGATCGGTCTGCAGGCAGTTTGCCGGCGGAGGTGGTGAACTCGGCCTGATAAGCGCCGCGTCCGCCGACTTTCACCCCGCCGCCTTCACCGCTGGATACTGGAGTCCCGTCCGGCAACGTTACCGCCGTGCGGTGGTTATTCCATCCAATTACTAAGGTGCCCTGCACAGTTCCATAATGGAAGCAGCGTGCCAGCAAGGCAGCTTCCTCGGTCCTGGTATCAAATCTATCCCCGAAAATCGGACGGCCACTCGCCGCATTCGCTAGCCACGAAGCCAGTCCCGAGCAGTCGGTTCCCGCTGGAGAATCCCCGCCATAGATGTATGGCGTCCCTGAGAACTGATGGATCAGTGTCGTGAGCGCTACCTCTTTGGGAGTGTCGTAAGCAAACTCAGGGGCTGGAAGGTCCGCGCCGTCAAGCTGGACCGGCCAGGGCGCTGGGGGGAACGCTGTCGGCGCCAAGACTGGGTCGGACGGCGGCGAGGCGACGTTGTTGACTCCGGGGTTGTTGAGCGGCGAATGGACGGGTTCGGGATCCGTCGAAGGGACGTTGCGGGGCGTGGCGCCCGAAAGGGACCGACCGCAGACGGGCCAGGCGCCACGGCCTTGGTGCGCGAGCACCCGCTCAGCGACGGCGATCTGCTGCTCTTTGGTGGCCAGCTGGGCCTGAGACGCGTACTCGCCGCCGCCGTAGGCATTCCAGGCGCCGGGTGCGAACTGCAATCCGCCTTGGTATCCATTCTCGGTGTTGATGGCCCAGTTGCCCCCGGACTCGCAGCGGGCGAACTGGTCCCATTCGCTGTCGGTGGCCGCGTTGACTTGGCTGATCAGCACGAGGCTGCTGCCACCGAAGACCGCGCCGGTTACGGCGATCTTGGCCAGGGTAGCCGTAGGCGTAGATGAATTGGGCTTGCGATGTCGACCAGCCATGAGCGCGTCTAGTCCTGTATCCCGATGCAGCCGCGCTCACGCCGGCCATCGCATCGGACGGGTACGGGATTGCATTGCCGTGACGTCCAACTGAACGCGAACGGACGGAATGAGCCCACGCAATTCTGGTCGATTCGTGGGTGCGGTGTGAACTTCCGACGCCGAGCGGCCACCCCAACATCGCGGGCCGACTGAGTCGCTTGTGGGGCGTGAATCGAGAAACTTCCGCATTTCAGTTCGTCGACTTGGTTGTCGCCCAGTACCGAGAAGTTCGTCTGATCGCCTGGAACCCAAGTGAGACAACGTCGTACGGTGTCGGTACTGCGTTGCCAAGATGAAGTGCCACGGCGGCAATCGCGGCGCGCGTCAGAAGCTAGTAACGCCCAAGCTTGTCTCGCGTTCAGCTCGCACACCCCTGTAGGACATTGAGCCCAGTGGCCAAACGCACGTCTGGTCGTGGTGTAGTTCATCACTTGCCTCCTGCTGGCCGGATGCTGTTTGACGGGTAGTGCGGTCCCGCATGGGCATTGGGAAATTCAGTGATCGATCTCTTCAGTAGACATAGGTCGCGGTCCACGCGGCACCGAAGAAATACGTACTGAGCTACGTAGATTGAGATTGTTTGGGTATGTGCCTGGCGGCGGATCAGTGCCGTCCATGCGCACCTATGCCGAGAGATGAGCACGCAACATGAGCGGCTGGCAGCACGAAAACAGGACGCGTCCAACACCCGATCGACGACGCGCCCGTGGGTGGCCGGGGCCACCGGGAGAGGGATTGCCAAGACTCATGGATCGGGCTCGATCCGGCGGACGTGGAGCTAGTCATAGATGACTGCGAGTCCCTGGCGCTTGAGGTCAACCAAGCCGTGCCGCCTGGTTTGACGGTGTTCGGGTGAATGCCCGCCCAGTCGGTGATCTCCGCCTACTTGGACGGACCTACGAGCCTACGGGCTCGCAGTTGGGGCCGGAGCGGGTCGGTTTTCGGGGAAACGTTTGTCGGTCACCATCGGGTCGCTCCAGTGCCGCCTTCCGGTGGGGTTGTCACAGATGGGGGCGGAATGGAAGTTGGCGCCGCGCGTTGACCGCTACAAATCAGCACTTGACAATCGCACCAAAATGTAAGATCTTACAAATACATCGAGTTGTAAGGCGGCTGTGTAGCCGGTGGCCCGTCAGCTCACCTGAGAAGGGAACGACATGGTCGTCGCAGAGTCGCGTACGGTTCCGGAAACCCTGGTAAAGCAGTCACCGCCCGATGAGGCCGACAGCTGTGGTTCATCGGTGTCGAAGGCGGTGGCCGTCCTAAACACCCTGGCCACAAGTGCTGACGGCGTCCTCGGAGTCACGGAGATCGCCCGACGGATCGGGATGCCCAAGAGCACCACTCATCGCCTGCTTCAGATCCTTCAGGATGGCGGGTTGGCCGAACGTGACGGCCGGCAATATCGGCTCGGGTCGCAGATCGTCGAGCTGTCGTCTGCCGCCCTGCGAACTCGTTACCGGGAGTTGCATGAGATCGCGCTGCCGGTCATGGATGAGCTGTTCGAGTCGGTGCACGAGACGATTCACCTCGGAATGCTTGTCGAGGGCAAGGTGGTCTATCTCGAGAAGATCACCGCTCCAGGGGGGACCAGGATTCCGTCGCGCGTGGGCGGTCGGGTTCCGTGGAGCTGTACGTCGATGGGCAAGGCGATCATGGCCTTCAGCCCACCGGAGCTCATGGATCGCGGCTTCAGCCGTCCGCTAGAGCGTCTGACGCCGCACTCCGTGGTCCTGCCCCGCCTGCTGCACACTCAGCTGATGGAGGTTCGGGAACGTGGTGTGGCCTTCAACATCGAGGAGAGTCAGCTCGGGCTCACCTGCGTTGGGGCGCCCATTCTCAATAGCGCCGGTGTGGCGATCGCCGCGCTGTCCGTCGCCGGGCAGACGACCCGGTTCAACCCTCGCAATGCGGTTCAGCCGCTCAGGGAAGCAGCGGGGAAGATGCGCACGCGGCTCGGTGCTGGGTTCCCTGTTCCCTCCCGGCTGGCCGGCTGAACCCGGTTTCGACCAACGACGTTGTCAGTCAAAGATGAACTCCCGCAAGGGAAAATGATGGCCGCGCAGCGTCACTGGCGGGATTGGCCGACAGAGAGTTCCTTGAGGGCACCGAGGAACAGGGCATCCATGCGGGGGCTGAGTTCGGCGAGGGTGCGGGCGCTGGCATGGCTGGCAGCGCCGAAGACGCGGGAGAGAGTCTCCGAAGCGGTCGTGGCTCCGATCGAGAGGCACAGGCACGCCACCCCGTCGTTGCGAAGTTCCTGCAGGGACCTGTGGGTGTCAGCCTCCGCATAGCGTGATTCGTAGCCGTCGTCGTATGGAAAGCCGTCGGAGAGCACGAGAAGGAGCCTATTGGGTGTACCGGCATCGGACTTAAGAAGCTCGCCGGCGTGCCGAATGGCGGCACCCATCCGTGTGAATCCCGCCGGCTCGAGCTGATTCAGCTGAACTCGGCCGTTGGTGCCGAACCGCTGCCCGAATGGCTTGATGGCGAGTAGTTGAACGGCCGAGCGTCCGCGCGAGCGAAAGCCGTAAACACCGACGCGGTCGCCGAGTTCCTCCAGGGTGGTCGCCAGTGTGGCGGCCGCCCGACGCTGATGCTCATGAACTGAGACGCCGGTATGCGTGGTCTCCGTTGCGGACCCGGACGCATCAAGGAGAATCAGGACCCCGAGATTACGAGCCAGCTTCTGGCGCTCCAGATAGATGTGCTCGGCGGGGGACTGGCCTGTCCTCAGGTCGACGGCCAGCTCGATGAGCGCGTCTACGTCGAGGTCGTCTCCATCGGGTCTGCGGCGAACAACCTTTGGCCCCAGGCCAAGCCGAGCGAGTCGGCGGCGGAGGATTTCGTCGTGCTCGACCTTGCTGGCGCCGACATCCTGGACGACCGCCAGCGGGTAGGTGACGACTCGACACCATTCCGATCGGTAGCGGTTTCCGTGGACATCCCATTCCGGGTAGAGCCCCCCTCCGACACCGTTTGCGCGACCTGGCGTGTCGTCCGAGACGAACCGGAGCGGAACGGGCAGGGGCCGGGCGTTCGGCCCGGGCTGCTTGTGACTGCGGGTCGATCGAACCATCATCTCGCCACCTGCCCCTTCGCCCTTCTCGGGGGTCGCCGAAAGGCCGAGCATGTTGGAGAGGAAGTTGGTGAGCGTGCTGGAGGTGGCGAGAGGATTCTGAAACAGCTTCCCCCTGAGGCGCTCCTCCTGGTCCCCTTCCTCGTCGTCCTCTTCGGCCAGCGGAACTTCGCTTTCCACGAACTCGAGGCGGAGATCTTGAGCTGTCGGACTCATGCCGGGTGCCGCTCCTGTGGCCGCGAGCAGCTGGGAAGGGCGGACGACGCCGAACCATATCGGCGGATCGGCAACCCTGCGCCGCCCCAGTGCGATCTCGAGTGACTCCGCGGTGTCGGACGTCAGCGGTGCCGTGTCCAGCTCGAAGCTGGCGACGACAGGCAGTGTGCGTCCGATCTGGTTCAGGACTCGGTGTCCCTCGAGGGCGAGGTATCGACGTGCTGCCCTGGATCGTCCCCGTAACGCTTTCACGACAGCAGGATCAAAGCTGCCTGCGCCGAGAAGCGCTGCCTGAATCACGACCGCCCGGCGCTGCTCTGACAGCGAACCGCTAGGCGAAACGTATACGAAACTCCCGTCCGTATAGGTTCTTTCGCCCGGCCGTCCTTCGACCACACCCATGGGACGCCGGGCAAGATAGTTTGCGAGGAGGTTGAACCGCTCCGCGACGTTCGGCTCGATCACGGCCGGGTAAGAAACGCATCGGCCAGCTCGGCAAGTGAGCGGGACAGCTCGGCATCGTCGGTGAGGATCTCCACGATGCCCGCCCGCACCGCTCGGCGAGGTTCCAAGCCCTCGGCGATCAGCCTGGCCGTGAGAATCAGTGCGCGTGTGGAAACGACCTCGCGTAAGGGCGTGCCTTCGAGGCTTCGGACCGCGTGGCCCACCTTCACCAGCATCTGTGCGACTTCGACGTCAACACCGGCCTCGAAGGCGACGACCTCGGTCTCGACGGCGGGCGAGGGAAAGTCCAGTGAAATTGCCACGAACCTCTGCCGCGTCGAATCCTTGAGGTCCTTCAGCACGCTCTGATAGCCGGGATTATAGGAGACGACCAGCTGAAATCCCGGCGCGGCGTCCAAGGTGATTCCGAGGCGGTCGATCGGCAACTGGCGCCGGTGATCAGTTACGGGATGGATGACCACAGTGGTGTCCTGACGGGCCTCCACCACCTCGTCGAGGTAGCAGATCGCCCCTTCTCGCACCGCACGGGTGAGGGGGCCGTCGACCCAGACTGTCTCGCCACCTTTAAGAAGGAATCGCCCGACCAGATCGGCTGAGGTCAGGTCCTCATGACCCGCCACGGTCACAAGGTCGCGGCCCGACTCGTGCGCCATTGCCTCGACGAACCGGGTCTTCCCACAACCTGTCGGCCCCTTAATGAGAATCGGCAAGCCGCGACGGGCCGCGGCCCGGAACACTTCGACCTCGTCCCCCACTGCCCGGTAGAACGGCAGGTCGGATCCCAATGGCATTTCTCCTCCAGCGTGCTTCCGTTTGCGGCTCTGCCCGTGACTTATGAAGTGCTGCGGGCACACTGAATGTCTACTGATCGAGGGAGAACGGTCACAACAGGTTGTGCTGCTCAGCTGAACGACGAGTTGCGCAGGCCCACCAGCACAGGGCTAATCTCCGAGCGAAGAAGACGTTGGCCGGGCTGGAGCTACCTCGTTCGCCGAGCAAGCCAGCGGTCACGCCACGTCGCATCGGACCGAATCGGAGGCAAGTATGCCCGAACAGTTGGCTTGCAAGGTAGATGATCTCGCTGATGGCGAGTCGAAAACCATTGACACGGAACCAGCAATTGCCATTCATCGAGTGGACGGTGAGTTCTTCGCCACCGATGACACGTGCACGCACGAAGACTGGTCTCTCGGCGATGACGGTCTGCTCGATGGTCATCAACTCGAGTGCTGTCTTCATCAGGGCCGCTTCGATGTCCGAACCGGTGAGGCAACTCAGTTCCCGGCTACGGATCCATTGTGTACCTACCCCGTTCGCGTCGCGGACGGTGAGGTCTGGGTTGAGCTGCCCTAACAGCCTCCACGCGTCTTGGAAGGAATGTCGGTGACCGAACGACTCGTCATCATTGGAGCCTCCCTTGGAGGACTACGCGCTGCGGAAGCTGCCCGCAAGACTGGGTACACCGGCACCATCACGCTCGTCGGTGGTGAACCCCACGTCCCGTACGACAGGCCGCCGCTGTCCAAGGCATATCTCGAGAGCGACGAGCCCGAAAGCCCGGCCTTCCGGTCGGAAGATCAGCTGCGCGGCGAACTGGCACTGGACTTGCGCCTCAGCACGTGGGCGACGAGCCTCGACACCGACCGCAAGGCCGTGACGCTGAGGTCAGGCGAAGCGACGGGCGAACTCGACTACGACGCGATGATCATCGCGACTGGTGCTACTGCACGCATGCTGCCGAACATAGGCGATCTCGCGGGCGTGCACACACTACGGACGTTGGACGACGCGATCGCGATTCGTCGCGCCTTGGACACCGGGTCGCGCGCTGTAGTCGTCGGCGCGGGCTTCATCGGGTCGGAGGTAGCGTCCAGTGCGCGTAAGCGCGGGCTCGATGTCACCGTACTGGAGGCACTTCCGGTGCCACTTGTGCGTTCGGTGGGCGAGGAGATGGGTAAGGCCTGTGCGGACCTGCACCGCCGAAACGGCACCAATCTGCGGTGCGGTGTGAAGGTCGTCGGGCTGGAGAGCTCGTACGGCCGTGTAACGGGAGTCGCCTTGGACGACGGCACGGTTGTGCCCGCCGATGTCGTGGTCGTGGGTGCGGGGGCGGTACCGGCGACCGAATGGTTGTGTGAATCCGGTGTCGCGCTTCACGAACGGGACGGGGGTATCGTGTGCGATGCGTATCTGCGCACCAGCGCCGACAGCGTCTACGCGATAGGCGACGTCGCGCATTTCCCGAATCCGCTGTTCGACGACATCGTGATGCGTCTCGAGCATTGGAGTAACGCGTCCGAACACGGCGTGCTCGCAGCGACGAACGCGCTGGCCCCTGAGGACGCCAAGCCGGCGATGACAGTGCCGTACTTCTGGTCGGATTGGTACTCCAACAAGATTCAATTCGTGGGTATCCCGCAAGCCGACGAAATTCGAGTCGTCTCAAAAGAACTCGGTGAAGACAACTTCCTCGCGCTATATCGACGCGGCGATCGCATCACAGGCTGCATCAGCATCGACCGTCCACGTCAGATCATGAAGTTTCGCCGCCTGATCGCGCAGTCGAAGTCATGGTCGGACGGACTCGAGTTGGCAGGGGTGTCCTGAGCGCAGTTTTAGTGGCGCTGCGCGGTTGCTACCATCTCGTCGATAGTCACGAGCTTCCTTCTAGGCCGGCCGGCCGACTCGCCGGCACGCTGCTCCGAACGGTCGATACGTGACCAGCCCGACATCCCGATGTGCTCGGGTTGGCGTTCGATGATCAGATCGGTGATGTCGGAGGTCTCGGGTGCGGTCAGCAGACCGGCTTCGTAGTCCTCGAGTATGGCCCCTACGGTCTCGCGGGCGCACGTCTTGTTACTACCGATAACGCCGCTGGAACCCCGTTTGATCCAGCCAGTGACGTAGTGGCCCGGCAACGCTATGTCGGTGTCGGGTTCGAATACTCGTCCGCGCCTGTTCGGAACCACGGCGTTGGCGGCATCGAACGGCAGTCCCTGCAGTGGTCGTCCGCGGTAGCCCACCGATCGGAATACCATCCCAGCCGACAGCGTCCGGCTCTCGGTAGTGGCGTGTGCGACGACCGCCCCTCCTGGTTCGATGTCGAGTTCGTTGGTCACTAGCCGAACGGCTTCGACTTGCTCCGCGCCCACTATCTCCACAGGGGACGAGAGGAACTGAAACACAAGCCGTCGATCGCTACGTGAAGACTCCGACGCTCTCAACAGATCGGACATCGCCTTGGCTTTCAGGAAGCTCGCATACGTTTGGGCGTGGGCCGCCTGCGGTACTTCGAGCAGATCGCGGTCGACATTCGTGTGTACTGTCGCATTGAGGTCTGCGAGGGCGATCAATTCGGTTGCCGTGTAGCTTGCCTGGTTCGGTCCGCGACGGCCGACGATAACCACTTCCCTGATCGCGGATGTAGCGAGTGCCTCGAGGGCGTGGTCGGCGATGTCGGTGCGGCCGAATGAATCTGCTCCTAGCAACAAGATGCGCGCGACATCGAGCGCGACATTTCCGTTGCCGATCACAACCGCGCGATGGCCGCTGAAGTCGAACACGTTGGCGGTGTGATCGGGGTGACCGTTGTACCAGCCAACGAAATCCGCCGCGGCGTGCACCCCTCGAAGGTTCTCGCCCGGTATCCCAAGTCGCCGGTCGTCGGAGGCGCCGTGAGCGTATACGGCTGCGTGGTAGTGCTGGCTCAACTCGGTGACCGAGATGTGCTTGCCGACCTCGACATTGCCGTAGTAGTGAAAGCGTCCAGTTGCCAACGCCATTCGCAGGTACACGGCTGTCAACTTGCGGCGGTCGTAGTGATCCGGTGCTACCCCGTATCGAACGAGGCCGCCGGGGGACGGCAGGCGATCGTAGAGATCCACCGTGGCGTGGGGGTAACTGTTCAGGATCTCGACAGTCGCGTAAATGCCGGATGGCCCTGCCCCGACCACCGCCGTGCGCATGGGACTGCTATTCATTGCGGTGGTTGAAATAGCCGGCGTTCACCGCGGTGTAGACGTGCAGGCTCGCAGGGAACTCGCGCTCGGGCGTGATGGCTTCGATCGGGCAGGCTTCGCGGCAGGCGTTGCAGTTGACGCAAGCGACGGGGTCGATGTAGAGCATTTCCGCTGACCGGAAGTCCGCATCGTCGGGGCGTGGGCGAATGCAGTCCACGGGGCACGCGTCGACACACGCCGTGTCGAGGACACACGAGCCGAGTATCACGTAGGTCATCGAGCGGCCCCGATCGATGACTCCGGCGGTGCAGGCTCGCCGTGCGCTATCCTCTCGATCCGGACGTGAGTGGTGTTGAAGGTCGGTGTTTGTGACAGCCGATCCAGAGAAGTGCTGCTGACGAGGAGGTTTCGGTTCGTTCCATACGTAGTCGGAGCGTCGCCGAGCGGGTCGAAGGCGCGTGACCCCCATCCATGAGCCACGGCGATCATTCCCCGTCGACCACCTGTGGTGATACGCACGGGGATGTCGACCGTGCCGCTGTCGGAGACCAGGCGCACCACTTCGCCGTCAGTCAGGCCGAGTGCCTCCGCGTCTGCACGATCGATCTCGGCGTAGTTTCGACGTTCATTCACGTGAACGCCCGGAACGTCGTTGATCCACGAGTTCATCGACTCGCGAATGCGCCTGTTGATCAAGGTGAACGGGTAGGTCCGATTGGAGTCTGCCTTGCTGGAGAGCAGGCGGCGACACTCTTCGACGAGCACCTTTGGAGCAGCCTGCACTTTCCCGTCGGGGGTCATCAGAGCCTGCGCGAGGTCGCCGTAACGCTTTTCGCCGAACTGCAGGCCGTGCGGGCTGCCGGCGATGTCGCGGTATCGAACTCGGCGGCCGGCAGCGACCATGCCGCGGGTGATCCACTCTCCGTTCAGACCCAACTGCGGGCGGCCGGTGCGTTGTGCGAGCAGGCGGCTGAGTTTGGCGAAGGTATTGACTCCGCGGCGCCCGAAGAGCGGCCGCTTGAGATGCAATGCGAGTTCGAGAAAGAACTCCCATTCTTCCCATACCGAATCGGGTTTGGGCAGTACCTGGCGCGACATCTGCACGAACGGCGAGTTCGCAATGCCGGAAAATCCCGGATTCAGCTCACCGCGCTCCAGCCAGTGTGTCCCTGGAATCAACCAGTCGGCGTGTTGGTGACTCTCGCGTTGCACAATATCCACCGCGACGAGGAGATCGAGTTGACTGAGGGCGGCGTCCAACGCCGCACTGTCTGGTCCGCTGACGACAGGGTTGCCTGATGCGATCACCATGGCGCGAATCTGGCCTTGTCCGGGTACGCGGATCTCGTCGGCCAGCTCGGCAAGAGCGTGGAACCCGGCAATCGTCGGAAGACCGCGTAGCCGTGTGAGGTGCTCTGACGGTGGCGCCATCATCTCGAATGCCTTGGCGAGGTCGACGATGCCGCGTTCGAACCGCTTCCCGCCCGGAGTGTCTATACGATTGGTGATCAGGTTGACGACGTGGCCGAGCCATTCCCCGACGGTCCCACCCTCATTGTGTGCCACCCCCGTATGCGTGACGCACATCGCGGTACGGGCGGTGGCGAAATCACGTGCGATGTAGGTGATCGTTTCGAGCGGAACTCCGCATCGCTGCGCCAGCTCGTTGAGGTTCGCATCGGCGACGAGCCCGCGTAGTGTGTCCATTCCGGTCATGGCGACTGCGACCGGCGTGACGTCGAGTGACTCGTCCAAGATAACCTTGACGATCGCCAGCAGGAGCGCCCAGTCGGTCCCCGGCTCGATCGGTACGTGTAGGTCAGCGCGATCCGCGCTGTCCGAACGTCGGGGATCGACCAGTACCAACGTGGCGCCGCGGTCGCGTCGCTGAAGGACACGGTTCCAGCCGTTGGGAACGCTCTCGATCCAGCCGAACTTGCTCACCGAGGGATCCATGCCCAGGAGCAGGAAGTAGTCGCACTCATCGATGTCGCCTGAGAGTCCGAGTAGGTCTGAGCCGTACATGTTCTTCTGCACGACGTGAGCTGCATTCTGGTCAACCGAACCCACCCAGAACCGATTGCGTGTTCCTATCGCGTCCAATAGCCCGGTGAAGAAGATGGTGTTGTGGAACGCGAAACCCATGGGATTTCCGTGGTACGACCCGACTGCATCGGCGCCGTGTTTGTCGATGATCTTGTTGAGTCGTCGAGAGATGTCCTCAAGCGCTTCGGCATAGGTTGCGGGTTCGTACCGATCTCCTACTCGACGCATCGGCGACGTCAATCGATAGGGGTGGTTGCGGACCTCACCGGCTGTCAAGCCCTTACGGCAGAAGTCAGCCCAGCTATACGGATTGGAACGGTCGGGCTTGATCGACTCGATTTTCTCGCGGGATTCGTCGAGCGATATCTCGATACCGCACAACGACAAACAGTAACAACAATGGGTGTACACCGGCGATGGCTTCGTTGGGTGCATTGTCGTGATCCTCGTGGCTAGATTCGGTCTCGAGTCGAGCACGGCCAGTCAACAATGTCAGGAGTAGTCACTACTCTCGCCCGTCGCGACGGACACCGGCGCGGTGCGCCGAATCTCATCGGGTAACGAAATCGACAACCGCGTCTGAGAATGCGTCATTATCGTCACTTGCGGCGGTGTGGGCGGCGCCGGACAGCTCGACAAACTCGGCTGCCGGAACCTTCTTGAGGAAGTCCTGCACCCCCTTGGGGCTCACCACATCGGAGAGCTTGCCCCGAATGAGCAGGATCGGGATGCGCAGACTACTTGCTGCATGCTCCAACCGCTCGGTCCGCTCAGCACGACCGTCCTTCGGACGGGCTAGGAAGGCGGGGTCCCAATGCCAGTACCACCGACCGTCACGCAAGCGGAGGTTCTTCGTCAATCCCTCTGGGCTTCGGGGCTTCCTTCGGTGGGGGAGGTAGGCGGAAACGGCTTCAGCGGCCTCCTCCAACGACCCGAAGCCGTCAAGGTGATTCGACATGAAGTCACGGACGCGTGCGCTGCCGGACCGCTCGAATCGAGGTACTACATCGACGAGAATCAACTTGGTCACCGAGTCTTGGCCCGCCTTGTGCGCGGCCATGATTCCCGTCAGACCACCCATGCTCGCACCGATCAAAATGACGGGACGCCCGATTTGGTCGATCACTGCAAGCACATCCTCGACCATTACCTCAGCCGAGTAGTCCGCGTCGGGTGCACGGTCACTATCGCCGTGACCGCGAGCATCCAGCGTGATCACATGAGCGCCCTCGCGAGCGAGGACCTGGCCGGTATTCCGCCAGGACAGACGGGTCTGGCCGCCGCCGTGGAGAAGGACCACTGTGGGCTGTCCAACCGACGACGGTGACAATCGGTTCCACTCGTCGCCGATCAGGCCGATGTGACCAACTCCGCGGAAGGCGACCGTACGCGGTTCGATGTGCTCGGAACTCTGAGTAACCAAGGGGCACTCCTCTCGGGTGTTCGTGCACATTTCGTGTAACGCGCAGCCGAGCAGAACATGGTTGAACCGAGGAATCATGAGTAGCCGCTACTCTCCTGGCACGGTTGGTAGACGACAGCGTTCCGCAGGATTGAAAGAGTATCGACTACTCCTGACAGCGGTCCGATGTGCGAGCACCCTGTTTTAGGTCTGGATTGACCGGAACACGGACTAGGAGTGGACATGGTGACGGTACTCGCGCATCTTCGGGCGAAACAGGGCGCAGGTGATGCTGTCGAGGAGTTCTTGACCGAAATCGTTCCAGCAGCGCGTATTTGCGACGGCTGCATTGAGATCCGGGTCGTTCGGGAACTGGAGGACCCCGACCAGTTGGTGGTCATCGAGAAGTGGCGCGATCGGGCGAGCTTCGAGAAGTCGATTGCCTTGCGTGCCAAGTCTGAACTCGGCACGGACTTGGCGAGGAATCTTCAGAAGGAGCCGGTGATCCGCTTCTTCGCAGAGGCGAACGTCTGATCTGACGGGTCCGTGATCGTGCCATACCGAACGTGCGAGTACAACGTTGCTTGGGACCTTGCCCAAGCCGCGAAGCCCCACTTGGATAGGATTGATCGCGGGAGAGTCTTCGTGGCGATAGGTTCCGGCGATACGTTCGAGGTGGTTCGTGATCTCCTTACTCTGCTTGTCTCGCTGAAGGTTTCGATAGATCAAGACCTGCTACAGGAGTGCAGAGCGTGGCTCACCGGCTACGCGGGGTGTGAGGATGTGCTCTGTCTCCAGGTCTGTGTCGATAGTCTTGTGCCACTCGAGGTGCCGGAATCAACTTCCGCAGCGCCGACCGATCGGTTCTCGAACGACTCGCACTACCGGGTGTTTCCGAGCCGCCAGGCGGTGACTGTGCCATCTTGATTCGGGCCCGTTGTGACGGCTCGAATTCAGGACCACCTCAACGTCAGTTCCACAAGTATTGGAACAAGTTGGGTGGCGGCCCGATGGGACTGCAAGTGCCGGATGAGCCGCTGCACGGTGAGGCAGGCGTTGGCCAGTCCGGTCTGGCTGCCGCACAAGATTCCAGTGTGCAAGTCGCCGCGAAAGATCGCCACCGGCTCAGGAGCAGTGAGAACACGCCTGTGCTTGCGGTCGAGAATGACGCCGCGGCGATGCTGGCAGTCAAGCAGAAGAGGGCCGATGCGATGGTGGCCAACACGGACGGGCGTGCTGCGTTACTCCCTGGCGCATGACACCGGCAAGGACCTGGCTCACGTGCCCGGAATCCAGGTCGGTGTAGGCGATACATGTCTGCAGAAGGGCCATACCGAACTCGCAGCTGCTGGGTCACTCCAAAAGTGATCTGCCTCTAATGCCCGGTCTTGGGGGCCTGCAGACAGCACGCCATCGCCACGGACTAACGGTACGGGATCTGGGGTGCAATGAGTCCCGCTGAGCGGGCGAGGTCGCAGACACAGGTGCCAACAAACTGGCGCGCGACCAACGGCACAACAACGCACGAAGGGATAGCCAGGCCATGGCGATACTTGACATGTTCAGGCTTGATGGTCGAGTTGTCTTCGTCACCGGCGCATCCTCGGGTCTGGGCATCGCCTTCGTTTCCACCTGCGCCGAAGCGGGTGCTGACTTGGTGCTGACGGCTCGTCGCGAAGATCGACTTCGCCCAGACCGTCAAACTGGTCGAAGAGAGGGGGCGCGCTCGACGTTACCGGTAGTAGTCGATGTCACGGTTCGGGCGTATCGATGTACTGGTCAACAATGCGGGTGTGTGCACTGCTGTACCTGCCAGCCGCGAAACGCCAGAACAGTTCCGGGCAGTCATTGACATCAACTTGGCGGGCGCATGTTGGATCGCGTAATCGTGCGGACGGGTCATGCGCCCAGGCAGTTCAATAGTCAACATTTCCAGCATCCTCGGCATCACGATGGCAGGGCTACCGCAGGCCGCTTACAGCGCAAGCAAAGCGGGCTTACGCGGGCTGACGCGAGACCTTGCCCAACAATGGGGTGCACGCAAGGGAATACGAGTGAACGCGTTGACTCCGGGGTTCTTCACCTCGGAGATGACTGAGCAGTACCGCCCCGACTACGTCAATTCGGTGGTCTCACGGATCGTCGCCGGCAGGATGGGAGACCCGGAGGCACTGGCGGCCACACTAGTTTGGCTGATATCCGACGCTGGCGGCTGCGTCATCGGCCAGACCGTAGTAGTTGACGGTGGTGTGACGATCACGTGAAGCCATGCGCTGTTTCGAAGCGTGACTCGAGTGTGCGAGATCTGAGCGTCATCCCACGCGGTCAGGCCCATCGTCGCCACCGCAGCCGCCAACGACAGCGGCGCGGCGTTGTGCGTTCCCGCGTGACGGACCGTACCTGTACGGGCCGAACCCACCGCCTCGCGGCTGCCGACAACCATCGAGATGGGGAACCCTGAGGCCATTGCGTTGACGAACGTGGCGATATCCGGTGTGACATCCAGTCGGAGTGACGTACAGCATGATTGACGCGTCGGCTCCATGATCGCGGTAGATCAGCAGGTCGAATGCCCTGAACCCGTTGTGCAGGAGGATGACGCCGCCAGGAGTGCCACGCTGCTCCCTGGAGAACCCATCCCGGCGACGTCGGAGATCTCATAACATTCTGTGCGGCAGTCAATTACACGGCTCGGGCTCCATGGAGTGCGCTCGACCCCCGGGCGCGGCGAAGTTCACCGGGTAAGCCCGCACCCGATCCTGTTCGTCGTGGCCGTGGCCGTGGCCGTGGCCGTGGCCGAGCAGCACTTGGGGTCGTTCTGCCGGCGACGGTCTAGCGTTGGCTGACGTGCACAACCGTGTGGTTGTCGGTTTTGCCACGTCGATGACACAAAGCCTTGTGCAACGTGGGTGAGAAGGCTCAAAACGTGCAGTCCAGTCAGCCGCCAGTTGTCACCGAGACTGAGAAGCGACAGTCACCACGAACGCCGTTCAGCTGTTCGGCGGTTACGGCTACACGGTTGACTTCCCCGTCGAACGCTTCATGCGCGACGCCAAGATCACCCAGATCTACGAGGGCACAGTCTCCACCTCACGCTCACGCTGCTCGACCGTGGGCAGTGTCGCGGTGCGGACGAGCTAACCCGGCTTTCGTTACGTGATGTGGAGCCCGGTGTGCACCGCGCAGAAGGTGAGGATCTCGGTGAGTCGCTGAGCGGCTTCGATCGCTCCGGATGGACCGTGTCCCTGCTCGGCATGTACTCGAAGCAGGATCGGTGCATCCCCGGTCTGCAGGGTGCTCACCTTGTCGACCAACTGTCGAGCGTGGCTGGCCGGGCACCGTGGATCGTTGGCGCCAGCGACCACGAGCGTCGCCGGGTAGTCGGCGGCCTTGGCGTTGGCCAGGGGGTCGATGGCCTGCAGCCACGGACGCTCCTCAGGATTCGTTGCGTCGCCGTATTCTTCGCGGCAGATTGTGTAGAGCAACGGATTTCGGTCCATGTTCAGCAGGTCGATCGCCGGCACATCGGAGACCACCGCCGCCCACAGGTCGGGGCGCTGAGTCAGGGCGACGGCGGTGAGTAATCCGCCGTTGCTGGCACCGTAGATCGCCAGGTGGTCGCTGCTGGTCCAGCCGAGCTCGATCAGTTTCTCCGCGACGGCGTAGAAGTCGTTGAACGTGTTCTGCTTCTTCTCTCGCCGGCCGTCGCGCCACCAATCGGAACCGAACTCGCTGCCTCCGCGCGGGTGGGCGAGGACGTGGATGCCGCCCGCCTGCACCCAGGCGGCGTGGCCATTGATGTAGGCCGGGAGGTCCGCGACGTAGAAACCGCCGTAGCCGCTGAGGAAGGTCGGGTGCGGTCGGCTCAAGTCGAGGTCGGCACGGTGGATCACATGTGCCGGGACTTGCACGCCATCTGCGGACACCGCCGTGATGTAGCTGACTGTCAGGTCCTCGAGGGTCACCGATGGTGCCTCGAGGCACTCCAGCTGGTGCTCATCGAGGAGGTAGCGGTAGATCGCCGGTGATGTCGCGAGATCGGAGTAGAGGAAGGAGATCTCGTCTGTACCGCGAATGAACGCTGGCAGCGTCGGATAGGAGGCGCGCTCCAAGACCGCTCCGACACCGCCGCGGTCAGGCAGCGGTACAGCCGTCCGGTCGCGGGTCTTGAGGTCGATGAGGTCGAGGGCCGAGCTGCACTCGCGCAGACTCGCCACAACCATTGTGTCCCCGTAGATCTCGAAATCCGTTATCGGGTTGTTGGTTTCGGCGAGAATCTCTGTCCAGGTGTCGGGATGTGTCGGAGTCTCAAGCGGGATGCGCACAATGCGTCCACGGGGGGCGTCGTTGTCGGTGAGGGCGTAGAAGGCGCCGTCGGTGATGACACCCCGGAATGCGCCGGGCACACTGTCGAGGAAGGGCAGGACGCGGAGGTCCTCGGAGATGAGGAAGTCAACGCGCATCTCCGTGTTCCCGCTGGCGATGGCCACCCAGCGACCATCTCGCGAAACCTCGGGACGGGGGAACAGTAACGAATCGGGCAGGGGGGCCCTCCAGTCCGATGCCGGCTCGCCCAGGATGAACCGACGGACCAGCATCCGGACGGCATCCGCGGTGGTTTCCCTTGATACGCACCAGAATCCGGTGCTGTCAGGCAGCCAGGAAGGTGACATGTGGACATTCCACGGCACCCGGTCGGGCAGACGCTGCCCGCTGACGACGTCTACGAGGAACACCTCGTTGACTTCGGTGCCCTCAGCGGCGATCGAGTATGCGAGCACTTTGCCGTCCGGTGATGGCCGCACCCATCCCGCTGAGATCGGCGGGCCGCCTGCGACGGCGTGGTCGTTGAGGTCGACGAGCACGCGCGGTTCGCCGTCGACCGCGTCACGGACGGTGACGACGGGGAGTTCGGCGTGGGCGTCGAGGAGCTTCTGCTGGAACCAGAGGTCGCCTGCGCGAATGGGCGTCCAGCGCCTCGCGGCGTCGGAGTACAGCAGCACGGCGGCTCCGAACTCGGCGTAACCGTCGATCGCGTGCAGCGCTGTCAGGGTTTCAGCGGTGCGCTCGGCCTGCCACGCGCGACTGTCGGGACTGTCGGTACTCAGGTCTGGCACGGGGCTCCCTTGGATCGGCGAAGCCCCAAGTTTGGGTTGACCCAACTATTTTGTCAACACCCAAAGTTTTTGGGGCTACTCCGGCCACGCTCGCTCGAGCCGGGCGAGCAACTCGTCAACCCGCTCGCTGAACTCCGTGCTGGTCCACTGCTCGGTCACCTCGGCGAGCAGGATGGAGAGTGCGGCGACCGTCGCGTGCGCGGCCATGCGGGCCTGTGGCCGCGACCAGTGCGGGGCGTGATCGACGTATGCCTCCGCGAGGATCTCCCCGGTCTCATGACTGACCCGTAGATAGGCGCCCCACAGTGCGGGATCGGACCGCACGGCCTCGATGTAGTTGACGGTGTCACGCGCGTCAAAGGTGGCGCCACTGTCGGCCCCCTCTCGTATGAGATGGCGCAGGGCGGTGAACGGCCCTTCGCTGGTCGGACGAGTCGCTAGCAGGGTGGCGAGGTTGGTGGCGCTGCCGAGTTCCTCGACGACCGCGTCGAGCAGGTCAGTCTTGGTCTTGAAGTAGTTGAAGACCGTCGTGTCAGACACGCCAGCGAGTTCGGCGACCTCGACCATGCTGGTCGCGGAGGCTCCGTCGCGCATCATCAACAGTTGCGCAGAACGCAGGATCGCCTCCCGTGTCTGCTGGCGGTTGCGGTCACGCAGGCTCATACGCGGTGCCTCGCCGGGCCCGGTGGTCGACATCAACCCTCTCGCAATTCTCGGCGGCCAAGCCGAATGGCTTGATCTGACACGGAGCATAAGGGTGGTTGGTGAGTCCGGCGGTGATCACGGCCTTTCGGTCGCGCCGCTCCCTCGTTGGATGATCAAACCCTTCATAGGGTTTCGGGAGCACGCCGAGCCAGGTGAAGTTCCTGCACACGGTCTCGCTCTGATGGAGACTGTGCGAGGCCGACGATTGTGCGCGCGAGCATCACCGCCCCCTCGACGACGGCTTTGTCGGCGCTGGGTCCGGCCGCGGCCGCGGTGAATGCCGGTTGGTGGACGGAGGCCCCGTGTGCGTCGATGCCGACGATCGGGTGGATGGCTGGCATTACCTGCGTGACATTGCCCATGTCGGTGGAACCGAAGGGGGAGCTGGCTTCGATCTGTGCGCTGACGGGAGTCCTGCCCTGGCGCTGCATCTCTTTTCGAAACACGTCGGCAAGCCACCGATCGGGTGTCAGCTCAAGGTACGTCGGCTCCGTCTCCCGCACCTGAAACTCGCAGCCCGTTGCCACGGCACCCGCGAGGAAGCAGCCCGAGATCCTGTCTCGCAGCTTGCTCAGCGAGGAGGTGTTGTCGGCGCGCATGATGTAGTCCATCGCCGAGTACGCCGGGATCACGTTGGCGGCCTGCCCACCCTCGCTGATGATGCCGTGCACCATTTGACCTGGGTCCAGGTGTTGGCGTAGCAGGCCAACCGCGACCTGGGCCACGGTGGCCGCATCCGCGGCGTTCAGTCCCAGGTTGGGGGCAATGGCTGCGTGTGCTTCTCGCCCTAGATAGTTGACCGCCACCTGTGAGAGCGCTAGTGACCGTGCGTGAGCCATGTCGTAGGACCCGGGATGCAACATGACGGCTGCGGCGACGTCGTCGAACGCGCCGGCATCAAGCATTAGCGCCTTGCCGCCGCCGGCCTCCTCGGCCGGCGTGCCGAGCAGGACGACGGTCAAGTCCAGTTCGTCGGCCACGTCGGCCATGGCCAGCGCGGTGCCGACAGTGGATGCCGCGATGATGTTGTGACCGCATGCGTGGCCAATCTCCGGCAATGCGTCGTACTCCGCGCAGATGCCGACGACGAGTGAGCCGGCGCCGAAGACGGCGCGGAACGCCGTGTCCAAGCCGGCGGGCGCGGCGGTGATTTCGAACCCGCGCTCGGCGACCAATGCCTTCGTCTTGGCGCAGCTCCTGTGCTCGGCGAACGCGAGCTCTGGCTCGGCATGAATCGAATGGGACAGCTCGACGAGGTCTTGACTGCGTCGCCGGACGGCCGCTTCTACGGTGGTCAGCACATTGCCTGGGGACATCGCCGCAGTATGCCACCCGCTGACGCCTCGTATCGCCTATTGCAATGGAAATCCGAAAAACGATTGCTAACCACTATGTCCATGCAATAGTGCTAGCCGTGGATGAAGCACAGGGCGAGATCGAGGCGCTTACGCGTGCACTCGACCTTCACTCCCTCCGAATCTTGGTCGCCATCAACGAGACGGGATCTATCAGCGCCGCCGCCCGCGCCCTCGGGTACACCCAGCCCACGATCACGCAGCACGTACAGCGTCTGGAATCGAGGCTCGGGGCTCCGCTGGTGGCGCGGGCGGCGCGTGCCGCCCGCCTGACCCCGGCGGGGGCACTACTTGCCCAACACGCGCCGCGCATCGACGCGAGTATGACCGCGGCCGCGACAGAACTGGCCCGCCTGCTCGGCAGGCGCGCAGGCGCGGTCCGTCTGACGGGGCCTCCGGAGGCGATCGGCCTGGTTCTGGCGCCAGTGTCGGGTTGGCTCGCCGCGCACTTCCCGAGCCTCGACATCAGCGTTGCAGAGGCCGCCGACTCAGATGAGGCGGTAGCCATGCTGCAGGGTGGCCGCGCGGACCTCGCGATCGCGTTCGGCACCGTCGTCGGCGGACGGCGCCGGACCGGCCGACGGCGCGCTGGCACGCGATCGACGTTTCTGTTCGCGGAGGAGGTTGTCGCCCTGACGACGGCCGATGTTGACGCCGATGGGGCGCGTGTCAACCCGCGGGGGCTGGCCGATCAGCCCTGGATCGTGGGGCCTGGGACGTACAGCGACGCCGTCGCGGCCGCCGTTGGGCGAACCATCAACACCGGTGACACCGTCGTCACCCGCACCGAATCTGCTCTCGCCCTTGCCAACTGCGGACACGGCACGGTGTTTCTGGCCGAAAGTGCGCTGCAGGGGGCAACTCTGTCGGACAGGCTCCGAACGCTTGCACTCGAACCGCCGATCACCCGCCGCGTCACCGCAGTGACCCTCGCCGACGCCGCGGCGAGCCCGACCATCACCATCGCCCTGCGGGGTCTGGTCTCGTATCGCCCGGCGACTGTCGACATCGACGAACTCGTTGCCGCGCGCCGTCGAAGCGATAGTCACCGCGCCCGATTCCCCATCTCTGTCCGATCTCGCCCCTTTCCCGACGAAGAAAGTGCAAACATGCCGTTAATTCCTTCGGGCCGTGCAGCTCGAGCAACTGCAGTCCTGGCCACCGGCGCACTCGTGTTGGCCGGGTGTGCCGGCGGCGGCGTTCGCCAGTCGGCAGGAACCACCGACACCGGCGAACAGATCGAGCACATCACGGTCGCTCTTCCGGGGTCGCTTTCTAGCCTGTACGTCGGGCAGGAATCAGGGATCCTGAACTACTACGTGGCCTCCATCGCTCAGGAAGGTCTGGTCTCCCTCGATCAGACGGGGCGGGTACAACCGGGACTGGCGGAGTCCTGGACACAACCTAACGATGTCACCTACGTGTACGAGTTGCGCGACGATGCCAAGTTCCAGGACGGCACCCCCGTTACCCCCGAAGACGTCGTGTTCAGCCTCGACCAAGCCCGGAGTGAGACTGTGTCACCGGGCATTTCGAGCCAGATGGCCGGAGTCTCGTCCATAGAGAAGACAGGCGATCACGAGGTCACCGTCCGGCTGGCCAAGCCAGACGCCGCGTTCGCGAAGACGATGAGTGCCGCGGGTGCAGCCTTCATCACCTCCAAGGCGTTCTGGGAGCGCAACCAGGGCAAGGTGGGCACCTCCGGTGCGCTGCTGATGGGGACGAGCCCCTACAAGGTCACCGAGTTCGTCCCGGATTCGCACGTGAACTTCGAGCGCGTCGACAACTGGCGGGGTGAGGAGCCCAAGGTCAAAGACATCACCATCAACTTCATCGCCGACGATTCGACCCGGTTGGTCGCCGCTCAGTCCGGCAACCTCGACATGGCATTCAACGTCCCGCTCGCCCAGACCACACAGTGGGAAAAGCTGCCGAACATGCACGTCGACTACGTCAGTGACCTGTCGTATGTGGGCTTGTACCTGAACCCGAACATCGCGCCGTTAGACGACCCGAAGGTCCGCGAGGCCTTCGCCCATGCGGTGGATCGAAAGGCCTATGTCGAGAAGCTGCTGCGCGGACACGGCGAGGCGGCGACGGCCATCATGACGCCGGAATCCCTGACCAGCACGCTGTCGGCGTCCGAAGCCCGCGACAAGCTCGCCACGGTGCCGCAGCACGATTTCGACATGAATGCTGCCAAGGAAGCACTTGCGGCCTCGACGCATCCGGATGGGTTCGAGGTCGAAATCCTCACCCCCAGTACGGGTCCTCAGCTAGGGAAGGCAGCCCAAGCCCTCGCACAGAATCTCAAGGAGATCGGCATCGTGCTGAACGTGCGCGAAGTGCCCATCGAGGAATGGCTCGCCAGCCTGGACGCATCGTCGGACCATGGCATCGGGCTGATGTGGTACTTCTCCACCTCCGGAGACCCAGCCGAAGTGCCGACCTACCTGCTCGGCGCCGGTAACCCCGCGGGATACGTCAACCCCGCGATCAACGAACTGCTCGCCCAGGCCGGCGCGCAGCCGGACCCTGGCAAGCGCATCGATCTGCTGCTCAAGGCGGAGACGCTGCAGGCCAACGACATCGTGAACGTGCCGTTGTGGTGGGGACAGTCGGCGACCGCCTTCGCGAACAACCTGGGTATCCGGAGCAACACGCCGTTCACCTTCGTCGCCTCGTGGCCCACCCAGCTCTACCGGGCCCAGTCATGACCGATGTGCTGTCCGTGCGGCGACGCGCGGCACGCGTCGGGTGGCCAGCCGCGCGTCTGCTGGCGGTCCGCGCCCTGGGCACTCTCGCTGTGCTCATCGTGCTGTCGATCATGATCTTCGCACTGCTGTACCTGGCCCCCGGCGACGTCGTGAAGAATCTGCTCGGCAACCGCCCCGCGACACCGGAAGCGGTGGCAGCAATCCGTGCCATGTATCACCTCGACGAGTCCCCGGTCGAGCAGTATCTCCGCTGGCTCGGTGGATTCGTTCGCGGAGATTTCGGCCAGTCGGTGCGCTTGCAGGTGCCGGTGACCGAAGCGATTTCCCAGCGGGTCGGCATGACCGCCCTGCTGTGCGGATTCGCATTCACACTGGCGATCCTCGTTTCCGTCCCGCTTGGTGTGCTCAGTGCGGTGCGGGCGGGCGGCTGGATCGATCGCTGCGCCAGCGCCCTCGCCGTGGTTGGACTCAGCGCCCCTACCTTCGCGCTCGGGTTGCTTTTGCTGACCGTCTTCGCATACCTGGTGCCGATCCTTCCGGTCTACGGTGTCGGCGACGGTGGACTCGACACCGTCCGACATTTGACGTTGCCGGCGATCACCCTGGCGCTCGGGTTGGGAGCCATCGTGGTCAAACTCACCCGCACCGCGATGCTGCGTGAACTCGAGACCGACTATGTCAGCTCGGCGAGGGCACGCGGACTCTCCGAGGCAACGGTGTTGAGACTCGCGGTGCGCAATGCGGCGATCCCGATCACCACGGGTGCGGGATTGCTGCTCACCTTCCTCGTCGGCGGCACCGTCCTGGCGGAGACCACTTTTGCGCTGCCTGGTCTGGGCACTCTCCTGCGAGATTCAGTGTTGTTCAAGGACATTGCGGTCGTACAGTCGCTGACGCTGCTGGTCGCTTGTGTCATCACGGCCATCTCGCTGCTGGCCGACCTCGCCTACCTGTTGCTTGACCCACGGGTACGCCAGAGCGGGATCCCCGCATGACCGCGCCTGCCTTGCGTCGGCCGTTCCTTGGTTGGCGCCAACGCATTCCGCTGTCCACGCTTGCCTGTATCGCAGTGCTCATCGTGGCAGGCTTCGCCGCAGCGTTCGGTCGACTCCTGCTTCCTGACGCAATGCACCAAGACATCTTGACGGGGCTGGTCCCGCCGGGCTCGGCTGGACACCTATTGGGCACCGACGAATTGGGACGCGACGTCCTTGCCATGTCGGTCGCCGGCGCCGGGTCAGCCCTGCTGGGTCCGTTGTGCGTCGCTATGGGCTCGATGCTGGTCGGAGTCCTGCTCGGCACACTTGCTGGCTATGAGCGTGGCCCGATCGACTTTGTGATCAGCAGATGGACCGATCTGCTGCTGGCGCTGCCGCTGCTGTTGGCCGCGATCGTTGTGGGCGGCGTGCTCGGCGGCGGTTACTGGGTGACCGTCGTGCTCCTCATCATCCTGTTCTCGCCCTCTGACACCCGGATCGTGCGAGCCGGCGTGCTCGAACAATCCGCCCGTTCCTACGTCGAAGCGGCACAAATGCTCTCACTGTCGCGTTGGCGGGTGATGTTCGTGCACATCCTGCCGAACGTGTCGACATTGATCGTCACCAATGTGATGCTGAACGTCGCCTTCGCCCTGGTGGCCTTCTCATCGTTGTCATTCTTGGGCGTGGGGGTACCGCCGGGCACCGCCGATTGGGGAGCGCAGCTTGCCGCCAATCGGGAGATCATGTTCGACAATCCGGCGGCGGTGTTCGTGCCGGCGATTCTGATCGTCGTCGTTGCCTGCGCCGTCAATCTGGTGGGCGACTGGCTGGGACAGCGCCTTGCACAGCACGGGGAGACTCTGTGAACGGGATCAGTATCGACGGCCTGACCGTGATCGGCCGGGGCGGCCAGGTGGTCGAGCCGCTGGACGCGGCGATCACGCCGGGCAGCACCCTGGCCATCATCGGCGAGTCGGGATCGGGCAAGACGCTCACGGCGAAAAGTCTTGTCGGGCTGCTTCCCCGAGGATTCCACGCCGAGGGATCGTTACGGGTGGGCGCCGATGTTCTGCCGCTGAACGGCGGAGCCAAGGTGTGGCGATCGGCGCGGGGTGCCACCGTCTCGCTATTGCTGCAGGATCCGTTCACCAGCCTGTCGCCGGTCCACCGGTGCGGAGATCAGATCGCGTGGACGTTGCGGGCTGCTCGGGGCCACTCGCCCGGTACGCGCCAACGCGAGTCGGATGTTGCCGAACGCCTCGCCGAAGTGAAGCTGCCGCCGCATGTTGCGCGTGCCTACCCGCACCAGCTGTCAGGCGGAATGCGGCAGCGCGTCGCCATCGCGGCCGCGCTGGCCGCGAATCCGCGGCTCCTGATCGCCGACGAGCCGACCACCGCACTCGATGCGTCCAATCAGGCCGAGATACTCGACCTGCTGCGTTCGTTGCAACTGTCTCGTCAGCTCTCGATGATCCTGATCTCCCACGATCTCGGTCTGATTCGGGGACGCACGGACGAGGTGCTCGTGATGAAGATGGGCGCGGTCGTCGAACGCGGCGCGACGAAAGCAGTTCTCGGCGCGCCGCAGCATGAGTACACCCGCGCGCTCATCGACGCCGATCCGAGTCTGAGGGTCGATGGCGCCCACAGTCATGCTGGCGAACGGGGCCCGGATCTGGTGCGGGTGTCCGGACTCGGCAAGAAGTTCGGCGAACGACCTGTGCTGCATGAGGTCGACGTCCACATCGGTGTCGGCCGGATCATCGGTGTGGTCGGCGAATCTGGCTCGGGGAAGTCAACGCTGGCGCGCTGCATCGCGGGTCTGGATCGGCACGACCACGGCACGGTGGAGTTCGACGGCGCTGTCTTGTCGCCCGGTCGAGGCTCGCGCACGCCTCAGCAAATGCAGATCGTGTTCCAAGACCCCTACTCCTCGCTGAACCCGATGATGTCGGTGGGCGCGATCTTGCGCGAGGCCCTCCACGTCGCAGGGCGTCCCGCCGAGGAAGTATCGGCGTTGCTGGATACCGTGGGGCTGCCCGCGGACTTCGCCCGCCGACGGCCGGTCGAGCTGTCTGGAGGGCAGCGGCAGCGCATTGCCATCGCCCGCGCGTTGGCCCCCCGACCGCGGCTACTGATCTGCGATGAATCAGTTTCAGCACTTGATGTCTCGGTACAGTCGCAGATTCTTGATCTGCTCCTGAACCTGCGCAGCGAGCTAGGCCTCACGCTGTTGTTCATCTCCCACGACCTGGCCGTCATCCGGATACTCGCCGATGACGTCGTCGTGTTGCGCAGCGGGCGCGTGGTGGAGCACGGCAGCTGCGACGAAGTGCTCGACTCACCCCGCCATGAATACACACGCACGCTCGTATCGGCTGCCCTACGGGAAAACGCGGTAACGATCGTAGGCTCAGAACAGGAATGACATGACGCAGCTGCAACAATCGATCGCCGTTGGCGCCGACGCCATCGGCGAACTGCTCGGCGCCGGATTGGCCAAACTCCTGGGGCCGGAGCTTGTCTCGCGCTGGCAGCTTCGGCGCGACCCCTATCAATCCTGCGTTATAACGTTGTCGCACAACGATGTCACGGTGGCGGCGGCTCTGGTGAGCGGTCGTCCCGCCACAGCAGCGTGCAAGATCGTCGATCTGTGGTGCGGCGACGACGGCGTGGCAGGGGTGTCGCTGCTCGACGCGGTGGTGGAGCTGGCCCGGAGACGGGGCGCCGTGGTCATCAAATGGGAGATCCGCGAAGGCGCCGAGTTGCCGCCGTTCGCTGTTGCGCGGGGATTCGTACCCATGCGGCCGCCTCGGTCCACGGAAGGCACCGAGTCTGTTCGCGGATACGCGCTGTGGCTCGAGTCGGTACCGCACGCCGAAGCCAGGTACTACGCCCAAACAACGGATTTCACCTGCGGCGCGGTCGCTGCGCTGATCGCGGCCGAGCTGGCGGGCCGGCCCGGGTTCGCCGGCGACCGCACCGACCGGCGTCTGGAAATCGACTTCTGGCGCCGTGCAAGCAACTTCCCCGCCTGTGAACCGATCGGACTCGCCGTTGCCTTAAAACGTCACGTCGGAGCAGAGCGGGGTGTCGAAGTCACGCTCAACTCCGACAACCCAGTGCTCGTCGAGGATTTCGTGGGATTTGAACGTGAGTTCCGAGTGGAGCTGCAAAGCGACTCGATGCAGCACGCATCGGAGTTGCAGATCCCGTTCCGCGAGGATCGAATCGAGGTTTCCGAGATCGCTGCGCGGATCGCTGGCGGTGAGGTCGCACTGCTGCTCATCACTCAAACCCCGATGCACTGTCAGAACGAGCCGCACTGGATAACCGCCCACGCCTCCGATGGTCATTCCGTCGTGATTGTGCAAGACCCCTGGATCGACAGATCGGCCGGCGAGACATGGGTCGATTCACATGATCTTCCCGTTAGCCTCGTAGATCTCGGCTCCATGTGCAGCTGGGGAGAGGACGGATACCGCGGCGTCGTGTTCCTCACACGCTAGCCTCGAGACTTCGTGTTCGCGCGCCTTGATGCGGCGTGTGATGCACGGAAGTACCTGTCCTGCAGTGGATTATTGCGATTGCAGCGTCTCGCCGGTCAGGTGCGGCTGCCGCAACGACCACGCGGCCGATTCAACCCAGAATGGCCAAGGCGCCCACTCTGTGGGCGTTACACCGCACCGAGCATGCCGAAGCGCTCACCGTTGTGAGTCTTGAGCAGGGCATCGAACGAGATTGCCTCCTGCCTCAAGAAGCCGCCATCGATCAGGTCACCCTGGGCGACCAGCTCGACTACGGCGGCCACAGCGGCTGCCGTAGTCCAGGAGATCGCGCGCCAGACGCGCCCGTTGATGTTCAGCGGTTCGTAGGCGCGCACGTACTCACGTCGAACGGTGGTGGGGCACTCGGAATCGGAGGGCTGACCTTCGACAGAGGCATACAGGTAGACAATGTCCTCGGTAACAGGCGGTTTGGCGTCTTGGAGCAATTCGCTGACCAGAACTCGGCGTTGACGAAGTCCCAACTCGTCGAAGCAGAATCGGATCGCCTCGAAGTGACCGGGATAGCGAAGCGTCTTGTAGTCGAGACGCTGGATCCGTCCCGAGTAGGTGTCGCACATGGTACCGAGGCCGCCCGAGGTCAGCGATGCGGTCAGTTCCACGCCGCCGATGAGGACACGCTCGTCCTCCGTGAGAGCCGCGACGCGCCTGGGCGATCCGTCCCGCAGCACTTCGCAGTCATTCAAGTACTCGTTGACGACGCCGTCGCCAGACCAGTTGAACGCGTAACCGAGCTGACCCGTCGGATGCTTCGGCAGAGCACCGACTCGCAACTGGACCGACCGCATTGTGTCTAGACCCTGCATCAGCGACGCTCCGATGATCCCCACCAGGCCGGGCGCCAGCCCGCACTGCGGCGCGAACACCACCCCGTCCGAACCGGCTGCTAGTTCCTGGATGCGCTCGGTCGTCCGGACATCCTCGGTCAGGTCGAAGTAGTGCGTCCCAAGCTCGGCGGCGACCTCGGCGACTCCCGCGGTCAGGTGAAAGGGCAAGCAGGAGACGACGGCATCGACGGCCCCCAGTTTCGTTCTCAGTGATTCGGGGCTGGTCGCGTCGAGGCGCTCGACGGGGAAGGCGAGGTCGCTGCGCTCCGCATGGTCATATCCGGTGACTGTGAACCCAGCGTCCTTCAGCAACGTCGCGACCAACTCGCCGACCTTGCCCAAACCTACGACACCCACGCGCTCGATAACCACAATTTCTCCTGTACTTAACGCCCGTCCCCGTAAATATTCTGTCAAAGCCATCTGAAAAGCGCAAACATTACAGTCGTCACTCGTGGGTGCCGGCGGCTGAAATCCTGTGGGCGCGGATGTCATTCACCGCCCGCGCGATTGGCGGGACGGCCGATCGCGCACGCCGTCGTGACTCAGTGGTGAGATCGGTAGGTGTCGCGTGAGTGAGACGCGTGGCGGGTCTGGCGCTCGACAAGGTGCCGATGACCGGGCCCTGGTTCCTGTCGACGATGAGATCACCCTCCCACTGCCCGGCCTGGCTTCGGTAGGTCGGTTCATATGGGCGTTGATGGATCGACAACGGCGGTTGAGTAAACCCGGGGCGTCGGCTAGTGCTGCGTTGGCGCGCCTGCCGGTGATCGCGTCGGGCCCGTGGTGGACTCCGTTGTAGTGAAACGGCTTTCGTGGGAACGATGAGAGGCGACCCGGGCTGGCACACGCCCCGATAGCCACTCTCGTTGCACAGGCGCATTGAGCGATGATCGGGGAATTGGCGGCGCAGGCGCCCCCAAGTCGGACCCACACCTCCTAAGGGTCTCCTCTGTAGCGATTCGGGAGCGATCAGATCCTGTCTCACGTAGCGACTGGTGGCTTGTGGACATTCGCCTCGATTCCACCTGTCAAATGCGCGGTGCAACCGATTGCGTCAGGGCTGTCACGCGGCGATCCCCAAACTCGGGGCAGACGCGTTCACTGGAGTACCGCGCCTCGGCCCGGTCTGGTCGGGGCTCGCGCAGTACTCGCATCAATGGGCGTCACGCCAACAGGTTTCAGCCGAGGAGCGCCGTCAGCGTCGTGCCCGCTCTATTGGGCTCCAAGGTTCAGTGTCAATCACAGAAGTAGTCGGGTATCGCCAGACCGTCGAGGGCCAACGCCACGGCGGCGCGAGCGGCCAGCGGGCCCACCAGGTTGCCGGTGCCGTTGTACCCACCGAAGGCGACGACACCCTTCGCGACTTCGGAGCACAGAGGCCGACCGTCGTCGGTATAGCCGACCGAGGCTGCCCAGCGGTTACTCACGGTGACTGGCTCACCTGCCATCCGGTGCGCCACGTCCTCGATGTAGCGCTGGACATCGTGGGTGGGCGCGGTGTCGGTGGTCCATTCGGAGTCGATGAACCTGTCCCGGCCGCCGCCGACGAACATCCGGCCGTCAACGTCCTGCTGCGCGTAGTCGTATCCCCAGCGGCAATACACGGGGCATGGGAGTCTGCCTGGCGACACCGGCTGCGTACTCAGCATCTGCAGGCGCGCGGTCCGGACTCGGCCGCCGAGTTCGGGCAACGCGAGTTCGAGCTTGCCATCGATAGCCACCAGGATTACCGGCGCGCAGACTTGGCCCGATTCGGTGTGGACGGTGCCACTGTCGATGCGCACCGCGGGCGAATGCTCGTAGAGCGCAGCACGGGGTGCCAGAGCCGCCGCCAAGCCAAGCGAGCGGCGTGCCGGATTCATCGCGGCGTCATCGGGCAGAAAGATGCCGCGGCCCAGGTTTCCGTCGTAATCCTCGACCGCGATGCAGTTCGCACGGAGCACCGCGGTGAGGCGGGCGCAGTCAGCCAGATCAGCCTCCCGGTCGGTGATCTGGGCGTCGTTCACGGGCTCGCCAGGCAATCCGGCCAGCCGGATGGATCCGCTGCGGCGGATCACGTGAGGTCCCAGAAGCGCTTCGAGTCGGTCGATCTCGGCGAGCGTGGCGCGATACAGATCGATCGACGAACTTCCCCAGATATCGACGGCACGGTGCAGAAATGCAGAGGGTCCGGCGAGCAGGAACCCGCCGTTGCGACCAGCCGCGCCCGCTCCCACCCGGCCGGCGTCCAGCCCGACGACCGAGAGCCCGCGGTCCACGAGTTCGGCGACTGCCGCCAACCCCGACCCGCCGAGGCCGACCACGCAGGCATCGGCGATCAGGGTGCGGTCGATCCTCGGCAGCCCTGGCCATGCCGTGACAACAGGATCGGCATCCCATCCGACGGTCATCGGGGTGCTCCCCTCGGTGCTGAGGCTCAACCGAAGTTCACCCCCTGAGCCAGCGGCAGCTCCGATGAGTAGTTGACCGTGTTCGTGGCCCGCCGCATGTACGCTTTCCACGAATCCGATCCCGACTCACGGCCACCGCCGGTCTCCTTCTCGCCGCCGAATGCGCCGCCGATCTCCGCGCCCGAGGTGCCGATGTTGACGTTGGCGATTCCGCAGTCGGAGCCGGCGGTGGACATGAACAACTCGGCCTCACGCTGGTTAGTGGTGAAGATTGCTGACGAAAGGCCCTGGGGTACAGCATTATTAAACTCAATGGCCTCGTCGAGTGATTCATAAGTGAGGACGTAGAGAATCGGGGCGAAGGTCTCATCGTGCACGACGGCGCTTTGCTGCGGCATCGTGACGATCGTCGGCTCGACGTAATACGCGTGGGGCGCCTGGTCGGCCAGCACGCGGCTACCGCCAATCACGATCTTGCCTCCATCGGACTGGGCTGTCTCCAGAGCCAGCTGGTAGGCCTCGAACGCCGACTGGTGAATGAGCGGCCCCACCAGGGTCCTGTCCTCCAGTGGACTGCCAACCGGCAGCTGCCGGTAGACATCGGCGATGCGCGCGGTGAGCTCGTCGGCAACCGAGCGTTGCACGATCAGTCGACGAAGACTCGTACAGCGTTGACCTGCGGTGCCGGCCGCCGCGAACACGATTCCTCGCACCGCGAGATCGAGGTCGGCGGAGTCGGTGACGATCGCCGCGTTGTTGCCACCCAGCTCGAGCAGGCTGCGACCGAAACGTGTCGCCACCCGAGGGCCGATCGCGCGCCCCATCCGCACCGAACCCGTCGCACTGACCAGCGCTACGCGCGGATCGTCGACGAGGCGCTCCCCAACCTCGCGATCTCCCTGTATCAGCGTGTGAATACCGTTGGGCGCGCCAGCTTCCCGTATCGCACGATCAAGCAGGGCCGTGCAGGCCTCCGCGGTCAGCGGGGTGATCTCGGACGGCTTCCAAACCACCGTGTCGCCGGAGACCAACGCCAGTGCGGTGTTCCACGCCCACACGGCGACCGGAAAGTTGAAGGCCGTGATGACACCGACCACCCCCAGGGGATGCCAGGTCTCGCTGAGTCGGTGCATCGGCCGCTCCGACGGCATTGTCCGCCCGTATAACTGGCGTGACAGGCCGACCGCGAAGTCGCAGACGTCGATCATCTCCTGGACCTCGCCCAGTGCCTCCGACTCGATCTTCCCGACTTCGAGGGTGACCAGCTCCGCCAGGTCCGCCTTGTGCGCGGTGAGTAACTCACCCAGCCGGCGAACCAGGTCTCCGCGCCGCGGCGCGGGGACCGATCGCCACTGCATGAACGCGTCCGCAGCCGCTGTCACGACCGCGTCGACGTCCTCGGAGCTGGTCGACGGGAGATGGGCGAGCGTTTCTCCGTTGATCGGGCTCCGGGAGATGACATCGCCGACGGATGGGGAGATCAGATCGACTCCCAGCCGGGCCAAGACTGCGGCGGCCTGCTCGGCGAGCCGACCGGGGGTGGGGATTGCGTCAACGGACATCAGTGGTCTCCAGAATCGAGTTGTTGTCGAGTACTTGCACGCCACGGAATTCGACGGGGTCAATCCCGAGTTCGGCGCAACACGCGTGGCGAGATCGCATGCTCTGAGCGGCGTAGAGCTGTTCGGGGACATGCACGGCGCACCCGAGAGTGTCTGCAAGCCAATCGATATCGTAACGCGCGGCGGCGAGTTCGCCGTCCACGGTGCCGGTACCGGTCAGGTTGGACTGGAAGATTCCTGCCGCGCTGCGCGGCAGGAAATCCTCGTAGACGATCGGAGCCGCCTCCACGATACCCGCCGCGTTCACACGGTAGGTGAAGTACGCGAGCCCTGCACGTCGCAGGCCGGCCTCGTCGGTGGGAAAGTCGGAGCCATCCCATACCGTGCGGGCGGCTTCGTGCCATGAGACGCCGGTTGCGGCGACCTTGTCGGTCGCTGCCATCAACGCGTCATAGCGTTGCCTGCCCAGCGGTGTCAGCGCGATACCGCGCTGTTCCACCTCGCCGAATCGGACGCGGGTGGCCCCTGGGGAGATGGTGCCGTCGGCTTCGACGAACAGCCGCTGCTCGTCGAGGGCGCGGAATGAGGTCTGCCGTAGCAGCACATCGGGCCCCTTCCAGCGGGGCGGACCCTGGATCCTGTCGATCATTTCCAGTCCACGGGCCTGCAGTCGCCGGTACAGCTCGTCGATGTCCAGGACGCGTGGGGTGAGATGGTTGATGTGTGTCCGTGTGACGCCACCTATATCGGCGGCGACAGCGGAGATCTCGGCCAACTCCGAATACCAGGCGCGGTCTGTCGGTTCGGGCGAGAGCTCGAACGCGGTGGTGGCCAGTTCGACGAAGCGGTCCGCGTCCGCGCCCGCCAGGCCCTCGTATTCGGTGGCGCGCGCGGCCAGCATCAGCAGCTCCTCGCTGAAGAGCGTGCGGCCGTCTAGGTAGGTCTTGAGTCGTTCGCGTAGATCGGCGGAGAAGAACCGAGCGTCGTCGACGGCAAGCATTGAGGTGAACACCCGGAACGGATTCCGTTCCAGCTCGTCGGCATCGAGGGGTCGAAATGCGGTGGACACCACGGGGACTGCTACATTCGCGGCATCGCGCAGGTCATAGAAGCCAACGGGGTGCATGCCGAACCCGCGAAAGATCTGCCCGACTTGGTGCAGCTCGCGAGGGGTACCGACCCGGATGGCTCCGTGTCGCTCCGCGGTCACGCGATCGTTGCCGCCGAGTTCGGCGTTGATCTTGGTCGCGACGTCGACCAACGTCGCATAGGCGGGCACCTCGCGGCCGTACATCGTGGACAACGATGCCGCGAACCGGGTCCGCAGCTGTGCCTTGGATTCGAACGTCATGACTTGTGCTCCAATCTGATCCGGCCGCGCGCCACCATCGCGGCGCGTACCCGATCCTGTGCGATTCTGCGGGCGGCGTCGTGGGGTGGTGTGGCTGTCGCATCGGACTCATCGAGTACGTCGGTGGTGTTCGCACGAATCCGGCTGGCCACCAATGGAAAAATGGTGTCGGAGTCCGGTCGAAACGGTGAGTAGCGCGCTTCCATCGCCACGCCCGCCGCAACGATTCCGCCCGCGTTGGCGACGAAGTCGGGCACCACGAGGATCTTGCGTTCGGCCAGGATCTTCAGCGCATCTTGCTTTGCCGGCAGGTTGGCACCCTCTACGACGAGTTTCGTCATGACATCGCCGGCGACCCCCGCGTCGATCACGTCCTGGCGGGCGGCGGGAACCAGCACATCGCACGGCACAGTCAACTCGGCACCGACGGGCTGTACCTGCAGCCTGCGGTAATGGTGGACGGCATCATCGCCCCATTCGGCGGCCAATCGCAGCAACTCGCCGATGTCCAGGCCGTTCGAATCATGCAGTGCCCCGGCTGAGGTCGAGATGGCGACGATCGTCGAGCCATAGTGGGCGAATCGCTGCGCTGCCGCCTTTCCCACCGCGCCGAAGCCCTGAATCGACACCGTGGCGTTGTTCAGATCGATCCCGAGGCGTTGCGCGGCGACATGGGCGGACTCGGCGACCCCGTAACCGGTCACGCCGAGTTGGTCGTAGGGAATGCCGCCCAGTTCGTGCGGGCTGCCCACCGCGGCTCCGCGATCCCCGAGCTCATCGGCGAGGATCGCGGCGTCGTACTCATTGAGGCCCATGTCGAGGCCGAGCACGTACTCTCGCGGCACCTCGTTCGACAGTTTGCGTGCGAAGGCCCGCAGAATCGCCTCTTTGTCGGTCGCGTTCGGGTCGCCGACGATACCGGCCTTGGCACCGCCGTAGAACATGTCAACGCCCGCCCACTTCCACGTCATCACCCGGGCGAGCCTGGCGATCTCCGTGACCGATACACCCGGGTTCATGCGGGTGCCGCCCTTGCCCATCCCGCGGGCGGTGTTGTCGATGACCAGTACACCCTTCATTCCCGTGCGGGCATCGGAGACGACGACGACCTTTTCCGGACCCCAGTCGTCGATCTGGGAGAGTAGATCAGTCACGGGTGTGCGCTCCTACGTGGTGTGGTGGGGTGTTCAATGGGCGGGGCTGAAACGAGAGGCGCATTCCGATGCTCAGTCCGGTACACCTGCAGACTCTCGAAGTCGTGGTGGAAACGGGTTCGTTCGCCTCCGCGGCGCGTGAACTCGGGTACACCGCATCTGCGGTCTCGCAGCAGATGGAGGCGCTGGAACGAGCCGCGGGCCTGACATTGTTCAACCGCGGTGCCCGCGGTGTTCAGGTCACCGCGCCAGCGCGGATGCTGGCCGATCGCGCGCGCAGGGTGCTGTCGGATCTCCGGGAACTCGATGCCGACGTGCGCTCGATCGCCGCCGGCCGATCCGGACGTTTGAAGGTCGGGTGCTTTCCGACAGCGGGGACGCGAATCCTGCCGGCTGCGCTGTCGGGCCTCAAACGTAGTCATCCATCCGTCGAGGTGACTCTGCGCATCGCCGAACCCACATACACGGTCGAGATGGTCGAGTCGGGGGAACTCGACGTCGCTTTCACCTACGAGTACGCGGCGCTCGCCCGCACGTGGCCGGGTAGTCTGCGCCGCGACACTCTGATCGCCGAGGATCTGGTATTTCTGAGTCCACCCGACATGGCGGTGCGTGAAACCGCGGCGATCAGCGCGATGTCTGCGGGCTTGGACTGGATCACCAGCGGATCTGGCACGGCGGGTGAATCGACCACCTACCGGATCTGTGCAGACATGGGCTTCGTTCCGAATATCACGCTTCGCACCGAATACTACGATCTGGTAACGGAATTCGTCGCCGCCGGCCTCGGTGTCGCCATCGTGCCCGCGCTGGGGATCGTATCGCATGAACGTGTGAATATTCTTCCTGTGCAGTCGAAATGGGCGCAGAGGACGGTGTCAGTGGTGTACCGCAACGGCGGGGACGACCCGTTGATTTCTGCGGTGACCGAGTCATTTGCTCAAACCGTGCGGTCCACTGAGTGGGGGCCGCATATCTCTCGCGTCAACGATGCCCGATCCGTGCCGCGGGGAGAAGACCCCGAGCGCCCGAATTCGTGATGCTCAGGCCAAGAATCACTCGGTGTGCCGGTGGTTGACCGCCGCGGCCCACACCATTGCACTGTCGAGATCGGAACCCTGGTCACGAATCGCCTGTGCGACAAGTAGTTGTCCGGTGGAGGTCAGGTGACTGCGCATCGCGGCTGCCGCCTGCGCCGGATGGTTATCGACAATCGCGGAGACGACAGGCCTATGCTCGCCATCGATATCGAACAGGCTTCGGGTGCGGTCGGCGGTAGTCGCGCCGAGTAGGCGGGTCGACTCGCGCAACGACCGCACGATCTCACGCGCCCGCATGTTGCCCGCCGCTTCGAGGATGTGGTCGTGCAGCAACAGATCGTTCTGAGCGAAGGTGTGTTCGTCGCCGGCCGTTGCGGCCGCGTGCAGAAGTTCCATCCTGCGGTGCAGGCGGGCCGCCAGCGCCGCGTCGCACGTCGTGGCCGCGCGAGCGACCGCGGGCGTCTCGAGCGCGAGCCGGATCGCGAAGATGTCCGCGATCTCTCTGGGATCGGGGACCAGGATGCGGAACCCCTGGCGGGCCTCGAATCGGATCAACCCGACTTCCTCGAGCCTCAGCAGCGCGTCGCGGACCGGCGTCCGTGACACGCCGAGCGCATCGGAGAGCTGGTACGCCGAGTACTTCACACCCGCCTGCATCACACCAGCGTCGATGGCAGACCGGATGGCTTCCATGACCTGCTCGGCGCGCCTGCCTCCTGATGGGGGAAGCGGTGTCAGCTCGAGCTGCGCATCGGCCACCAGCGCACTGTAGCAACAGCCCAGCCTTCGTAGCATGCCACGAATGACGTAGCATGCTACGAATGGTCCGGAGCGAATCCCTGCGAGATGCGCTGCGCAGCGCAGGTATTACGGATGTCCGCGTGGACGCCACCAGTCGGGCGGCGTATTCATCCGACGCTTCGCTGTACCGGGTCACGCCGAGCGCGGTGGTATGTCCGGCCGATCATCACGAGGTGGCCGCGGCGCTCGAGGTATGTCGGCGCGAAGGTGTATCCGTCACCGCGAGGGGGGCCGGGACGTCGGTGGCGGGTAATGCCGTCGGCGCCGGCGTGGTGCTGGACTTCAGCCGGTACATGAACCGGGTGTGCTCGATCGATCCGGAATCACGCACCGCGGTCGTCCAGCCGGGGGTGGTCCAGTCGGTACTGCAGGCTGCTGCGGCGTCGTTTGGGTTGCGATTTGGGCCCGACCCGTCGACCCACACCCGCTGCACGATCGGAGGAATGATCGGCAACAACGCCTGCGGCTCGCGCTCTCTGGGATACGGCCGCACCTCCGACAACATCGCCGGACTGCGGATACTCACCGCCCGGGGGGAGGAGCTACGCCTGGAATCGGGCGGGCACGGCGTATCCGTCGGCCCGCCTGCCTCGAGCATGCTGGGCAATCTGACCGCGGTGACGCGGGCCGGGTTGGCCACCATCCGCACCGAGTTTGGCCAGTTCGGACGCCAGGTCTCAGGCTACTCACTGGAATACCTGCTGCCGGAGCGCGGGTTTGACGTTGCACGTCTGCTCGTGGGTAGCGAAGGCACGCTCGGGGTCTGCACCGAGGCCACGGTGCAGCTGGTCACCGATCCCGCCCATCGGGTTCTGGTGGTGCTCGGCTACCCGGATATCGCCACCGCCGGTGACGCGGCGCCGACCGTTCTTCAGCACCGACCCACCGCCTGCGAGGGTATCGACTCGCGAATAGTCGATGTGGTCCGTGAGCGAAAGGGCGACGCGGCGGTTCCGCCATTGCCCTCCGGTGGAGCGTGGCTGTTCGTCGAGATCGTGGGTGAGACACCCGGCGAGGCGCTCGCCGGCGCGTCTCAGGTTGGGAATAGTTGCGGTGCAATGGATTCGCTGGTGGTTGAGGACCCGGCCCGGGCCGCAGCGCTGTGGCGGATTCGGGCCGACGGTGCCGGACTGGCTGGACGCAGCCCGGCGGGCAAACCGGCCCACTCCGGCTGGGAGGATGCGGCCGTTCCGCCGGAACGGCTCGGTGCCTATCTGCGGGACTTCGACGCGCTGATGGCGGACTTCGGTGTCACCGGAATGCCCTTCGGCCACTTCGGCGACGGGTGCATGCACGTCAGGATTGACTTCCCGTTCGAAAGACCCGGCGGCAGCGCCGTGTTCCGCGACTTCCTGTTCGCCGCGGCGAAACTGGTCACCGGCTACGGCGGATCACTGTCGGGCGAGCACGGCGACGGCCGGGCGCGCAGCGAACTGCTGCCGCTGATGTACTCCGCCGACGCGCTCGCCCTGTTGGCCGCGGTCAAGCACACGTTCGATCCGGACAACATCCTGAACCCCGGCGTCGTGGTCGCCCCGGTACCGCTGGACGCCGATCTACGGATCCCCGCGGCGTTGCCACTGCGCGCGAACCTGGCGCTGGCCTACCCGCATGACGGCGGTGACTTCAGCCAAGCGGTGCATCGGTGTACCGGTGTCGGGAAGTGCCGGGCCGACAACGGTGCGACCGGTGAGGTGATGTGCCCGTCATATCTGGCCACTCGGGAGGAGAAGGACTCGACCCGGGGTCGCGCGCGGGTGTTGCAGGAGATGATCAACGGCACTGACGTCACGGGCGGCTGGCGTTCGCCGGAGGTGCATGAGGCGCTCGATCTTTGCCTGTCCTGCAAGGGCTGCGCATCGGACTGCCCCACCGGGGTGGACATGGCGGCCTACAAGGCAGAGGTGCTGCACCAGAGCTACCGGCGGCGGGTCCGGCCGGCGTCGCACTACACACTGGGCTGGCTGCCGCGGTGGGCCAAACTTGCCAGCGCCGCACCGAGGCTGGCCAATGCGGCGCTGCAGGTCCCGCTGGTTGGTCCCACGGCGCTGGCCGCGGCCGGGGTGGACCGCAGGCGGAACATCCCGCCGCTGGCTCCCCGGACGTTCCGGTCCTGGTTCGACGCCAATGACGTCGACAACGACGGTGACGAGGTGCTGCTGTTCGTCGATTCGTTCACCAACTACTTCTCACCCGAGGTCGGGATCGCGACCGTGCGCGTCCTGCGGGCTGCGGGGTACCGGCCGAGGTTGACCACCAAACAGCAGTGTTGCGGGCTCACCTGGATCTCCACCGGTCAGCTCGGCGCCGCACGGCGGATCCTCGGGAAGACGGTCGGGTCCCTGGCCACGTTCGCCGGCCGGGGCGTGCCGATCGTGGGCATGGAACCCTCGTGCACCGCGGTACTGCGTTCTGACGCCGTAGAACTCGTCGGCGGTGCCGATGCCGCCCGAGTCGCTGAGGCCACCCGCACGCTGTCCGAGCTCCTCACCGAGCGGGGCTGGCAGCCGCCGTCACTGGCGGGGGAGGCGGTGATCGCGCAACCCCATTGCCATCACCATGCCGTGATGGGATGGAGCCCGGACGCGATGCTGCTGCGCACGGCGGGTGCCGAGGTGTCCCGGCTGGGCGGATGTTGCGGGCTGGCAGGTAACTTCGGTGTCGAGAGGGGCCACTACGACGTGTCCGTCGCGGTCGCAGAACAGCAACTGCTGCCTGCGGTTAGGAAGGCGGAGCCGACGACGGCGATCCTGGCCGACGGATACTCGTGTCGCACCCAGCTGGAAGATCTGTCCGACCGTAGGGGAATCCACCTCGCGCAGCTACTGGCAGATCGTCTCCCCTCGTCGTAACCGCATTGCTGACCCACGGGTCAGTAGCGTTATTGTTAGCGCCATGGCGCGAAAAGGGGTTCTCCTGCGACGGGAGGAGATCATCGATGCGATGGTCGAACAGATCTCCGCACGGGGTATCGCTGCGACGCGGGTGGCCGATGTGGCATCGGCGATGGGCGTGAGCACCGGGCTGATCTTCTACCACTTCGAGACAAAGGAGGCGCTGCTGGCCGCGGCGTTTCCCCGCGCGATGCAACACGATATGGACGACCTGGCGAAGATCGTGGCACGGAGATCCTCGGCAGCGGCGCGATTGAACGCGGTGATTAAGCTGTACAGCCCAGCAGGCGGGGCACCCGGCTGGCGTCTGTGGATCGACGGCTGGGCGGCGGCGCTGCGGGACCCGGGGTTGGTGCAGGCCATGAGGGATATCGACAACATCTGGCGGACGGCGGTGCGGGATCTGATCGTCGAGGGAAATGAGGCGAGCGAGTTCTCCTGTCGGAATCCCGAGGTTTCGGCCGCGCGCATCACCGCACTTTTGGACGGTCTGGCCGTACAGAAAGTGGTGCGCGGTGCGGGTCCGACACCGACCGAGCGTAAGCGCTGGATCGACGAGGTTCTCGAGTTCGAACTGCAGGCCGGATAGATTTGCCGCATGGTAGGAGCGGATGCGTCGGAGGCGACTAACAGCGCCGTGCGAACCCTGAGCCGGGGCCTCGAGATACTCGAGCTCTTCTCGGCTGGCGACGCCGAACTCAGTCAGAGCGATATCGCGGCCCGCGCCGGTTTGCCGATGCCGACGATCCATCGACTCGTCAAGACCCTGGTCGTCCATGAGTTCCTCGAACCCGTGGCGGGAGGGCGCAAGTACCGGATCGGTCCCGCAGTGCTGCGACTGGCCGGACCGTTGATCGCCCGAAGTGATCCGTCGGCTGTGATTCGTCGGAAGCTGCAGGAGCTGTCCGAGATCACCGGTGAGACCTCCAACCTGGCTACGCTTCTTGGCCCATCCGTGGTGTATCTCGATGGCGTGGCCGGTGGCCGCATATTGACACCGCAGGTGACAGTGGGGCTGCACCTGACGGCATACAACACCGCGCTGGGCAAGGCCTTGCTTTCACAATTGACCGACGATGAGATCAAGGCTCGTCTTGGCGTCGGACCATATCCGCGGGCCACCGCGCACAGCGCAGTTGACTGGCCAGACCTCAAGAAGCGCCTCGATGTCGTGCGCGACACCGGAATCTCGATCTCGGATGAGGAGTTCGAGGTCGGTCTCACTTCGCTGGCGATCGCGCTTCCGGCGCTGGCCGACGGATCGTTGCGAGCCATCAATATCTCGCTGCCGGTGAGTCGGGCTACGCGGGAGTTTCGCACGGACGCTGCCAAGCTGCTCCGCGGTATCGCGGACGAAATCGCTTCCCGTGAGCGCTCTGCTACTGAGTGATAGGTCAGTTCGTACTGATTAGTGAGTCAGTAAAACCTTGACGCCGGCATTACGTCGGTCGTACAGTCTCCGCCATGCCCAAGATCGCGCTGGTGGCGCGAAGCGTGCGACAGGAAGCGGACGGGGTCCGCTCGTTCCGTTTCGAACGACCTGACGGCGGTGCGCTGGACTCCTGGTCGCCCGGCGCGCACCTCGAGTTCACACTGCCCTCGGGCCTGGTGCGCCAATACTCGCTGTGTGGGAATCCCGAGGATCGATGCAGCTATGTGGTGGCAGTCCTCGATCAGCCGAATGGCAGGGGCGGCTCACGCGAATTCCACGACCGCGTAACGCCGGGGACGATGGTGTCGGTCCGGGGTCCGCGCAACCACTTCCCGCTGGTCGATGCCGACAGTTATCTGTTCATCGCAGGCGGCATCGGGATCACGCCGATCCTGCCGATGGTTCGATCGGTCGCGAAGGCTGGCAAAGAATTTCGGACTATCTATGGGGGCAGAGCGCTGGACTCCATGGCGTTCCGCGATGAAATCGGCGGGTACGCCGCAGCGGCGATACTGATCCCGGAGGACACCGCAGGCCGGATCGATATCGGTGGCGAGCTGGACCGGTGCCCGCCGGGTACCCAGGTGTACTGCTGTGGACCCGAGTCGTTGTTGCGCGCGGTGCAAGTGGCGTGCGCGGTCGATCCTCGGGTCGGCGGACTGCATTTCGAGCGCTTCGGCAGCGCCGTGCCCGTGGTTGTGGAGCGTCCCGCGAGCCTGGTCGGACACGACACGTTCGAGGTCGAGCTGGCCAACACAGGGGTCACGATCACAGTCGGTGGCGACTCGTCGATCTTGGACAAGGTGCTCGAAGTGGTGCCGGGGCAACCATGGTCGTGCCGCGAAGGGTATTGCGGCACTTGTGAAACCAAAGTCATATCGGGTGAACCCGAGCACGCCGACGATATCCTCAGCGCCGAGGAGCGTGCATCGAACACCGTGATGATGATCTGTGTCGGGCGGTCTCGTTCGCGCAGGCTGGTCCTGGATATCTGATTCTCAAGTCAGTAATACATGCCAATTCGTTGACAAGCCGACAGCGAGACTTCTAGGATTCATCTAGTAAAAGTTCAGTTTCACTCAGTGAAAATTCATCACGACAGCTATCGGAGCGCAGTCACCGTCATGCCCACCACAGTCGAGCCCACCCTCGTTCCCAGCCGGACCGTCGACGACATCGCGCGACTGGCACAGGAGTTCGCGGTGCGCGGATGCGGTGTGCCGCCGACCCAAGGTTCGCCGTCGGATGCCGACTCGCGCGAGGCGTACACGGCCTACGGGAAGGCCGGACTGATCGGCATGCACTGGCCGACACGGTTCGGCGGCGGCGGCTTCGACCCCATGATGACGTTCGCGGTCGAGGAACAGCTGGGCTACCACTGGCTGCCGATGTCGAGCTATCTCTTGTCGGTCAAGACCATCGGCAATGCCCTGCTCCAGTACGCGTCCGAGCAGATGTGCGCAGAGTTCATCCCGCGCATCGCCTCTGGTGAGCTGATCTTCTGCCAGGGCTTCTCGGAGCCGGAGGCCGGCACCGACCTCGGATCGCTGCGCACAACAGCGCACCGTGACGGAGACCGCTACATCGTCAACGGCCGCAAGATCTGGACGTCGAGCGCCGAGTACGCCGATTGGGTTTACCTCGCGGTTCGGACCGGCAGCACCGAGTCCCGCCACCGCGGCTTGTCGGTGTTCCTGGTGAAGATGAGCACCCCCGGCATACTCGTCGACGTTCATAAGACGTTGGGCGGCGGCACCATCGGCGAACTGACACTGACCGACGTGGTGGTGCCCGCGGATCAGGTCGTCGGCGAGATCGACGGCGGCTGGCAGATTCTGATGGGCACCCTCGACTACGAGCGCGTCACCAGCGAGAAGGTCGGCGTGATGTTGAGACTCCTCGACGAACTGGATCCGTTGGTCACCGACCGGGCCGGTCGGCAGGTCCTGCACCGGATTCGCGGCGATGCCCACATCGCCCGCGAGCATGGCCGCCGCGCCACCAAGCGCCTGGCCACCGGCCTCGACGCGAGCGCCGAATCGTCGATGGCGAAGCTGTCTATCGCGCTACTGATGCAGGAACTCGCTGCGACCGCTGCCGAACTCGTCGGACCACGCGCCCTGATCGAGAGCGGCCCCGGAGCCGTGCTCGACGGCAAGCTGGCCGCGTTTGCACGGGCCGCGGTCGCGACGACCATCGCCGGCGGTGTCTCGGATATCCAGCGTAAGAACATCTCCCGACGCCGGATCGGCTCGTGGTCATGAGTATCCGACCGTTGGCGGGTCTTCGCGTGCTGGATTACTCCCAGTACGTCGCGGGTCCCTTCGCCGCGATGCTCCTGGCCGACCTCGGCGCCGAGGTGATCAAGGTCGAACCGCCACGTGGTGATGCCTGGCGCCATTACGAACCGCTTACGCCGGACGGGGGAAAGTGGTTCCTCTCGCTGAACCGCAACAAGAAATCAGTGGTCGCCGACCTGAAAACCGAAGAGGGACAGCGGTTCAGCAATACGCTGATCCGGAGTGCGGATGTCGTCATCCACAACATGCCCCCCGGACGCGCGCGCAGCTTCGGGCTCGACCGCGAGTCCGTGGCGGCGACCAACCCGCGCGCGGTGTGGTGCTGTGTGTCGGCGTTCGGTAGCGAGGGTCCCGACTCCGCGACGCTGGGCTACGACCTGATCGCACAGGCAGCCTCGGGCCTGCTGCTCGCCGACGCGCGTCCCGGCGACGACGTACCGCGCCGGTCCGGTGGCATCGCGATGGCCGACCTGACGGCAGGCTTGCTGGCGTTCTCGGCGGCACTAATCGGCCTGACCGACCGTTTCCGGCGATCCGGTGACGTTGGCGCAGCGCGGGGTATCGAAGTTTCGCTGCTCGGTGCGGCTCTCGCGGTGCAGGTGCAGCGATTCGTCGCACTGGATGTTGATGACGGGGTTGCTGATCCCGGTGTAGCGGATGGATCATACTGCGATGCAAGGCGACTCGGTGAGATCGCGACTATGGTGGTGGAGTCCGACGAACTCGAACCGTACTACCGCTGTTACCGGGCGTCGGACGGTTTTATCGCCCTGGCCTGCCTGAACCTGGCCCAGCGGGTCAAGGTGGCCGATCTGTTCGGCATTGACGATCCGTGGGCAGCGAATCCGCAGGCCACGCCAGCCGACGACGCCGAGCATGCGGCCCGGAGTTCACTCAAAGAACGCTTCGCGGAGGTGATTTCGAGTCAGCCGGTGGGACATTGGATCGCCAGGTTTGAAGTGCTCGGTATTCCCGGCGGACCAGTGCGTGAGATCTCCCACGCCCACCATGCCGAGCAGGTGCGCGCGAACGGGCTGGTGCAGACCATCGATCAGCCGGGCGTCGGCCGGGTCAGCTTGCTCGGCTCGCTCTTCAAGATCGACGGTACCGCCGCGCCCGATGCGGGCACGGCTCCGTGCCTCGGCGAACACACCGAGGCACTGCGAGAACAGCTCAGCCAACTGAACACATTGGAGGGAATCGACCGATGACTACCGAGACCGCCACCGTCGAAGCCGACATCCTGGACTTCGTTGCCACCGTACGCAAGATCTGCGAATCGGCTCCGACCGCCGATCAGTGGTCGCCTACGGTTCCAGGTGACGACCGAAACACGCTGTTGCGTACCCGACTGACCGATGTTGGGTGGTTCGATGTCGCCGCCGAGCCCTACGCCGCCGACATCCTGGGCGCGGCGGGTTTCGAACTCGGTCGCGCACTCGCCTCCGTCGACCTGGTGGACGATCTGCTCGGTCACGGCATCGCCCTAGGGGCGGGCGTGGTCGGTGACATCGACCTGGCGCGCTACCGCGGTGCCGGTGACACGGTGTGGCTGTGCGGAACCGCCGGAGCTGAACTGGTCGATATCTCGGCCTCCGAACCGGTGCGCTACATAGACGCACAAGCGGTGGCGATCATCACCGCCGCACCCGCCGCCGCGCAAACCGGGCTGCCCGGTCCGGCGGTCGACGCGTGGATCGCCGCGATGACTGGATATATCGCCGGTCTGGCCGCAGGTGCGCTCGAGCTCGCCGGCAGGCACGCGCAGCAGCGGATGGCATTCGGCCGGCCGCTGTCGGATCTGGATGCCGTCGCCAAGAAGATCGCCGACTGTGTGACCGCAAGCGAGGGCCTGCAGATGGCAGCCAGGCGCAGGCCGGATGCGTTCGTGCTGCAGCAGGCACCCGTCGCGGCGTTCCGGGTGATGCGGGCGTGCCACCAGATTCTCGGCGGCCTCGGGTTCACCCTCGAGTACCCGCTGCAGCGGTACTCGCGTCGGGTGGAAGCACTGCGGGCCTGGACACCCGCGGTCGTCACCGCTCTCGCCGCGTCGAGGGCCGACGGATGACCGGGCGCACCGTCGTCATCACCGGCGGCGCGACCGGAATCGGATATGGCATCGCGCGGCGACTGGTCAATGACGGCGACGACGTGGTGTTGGTATCACGGAATCCGGAGAAGCTGGCGGCGGCGGTCCACAGCCTGGCCGACGGCGCTGGCACGGTGTCGGCCTTTCCCCTTGACGTGCGGGACAACGAAGCCGTAGCGGCGATGATCGACGCGCTGCCGCGAATCGACGGACTGGTCAACAACGCCGCAGGTAACTTCACCGCACGGACCGTCGATATGAGCTCTCGGGCCTTTCGCGCGGTCGTCGAGATCTCCCTGTACGGCACGTTCAACGCGTCGCAGGCGTTGGCCAGACGGCTCATCCGCGAGAGCAGGCCGGGCGTGATCCTCAACATCGTCGCCAGCTACGGCTGGACCGGTGCCCCTTTGGTCGCCCATTCGGCCGCGGCCAAGGCCGGCATGATCGCGTTCACCAAATCGGTGGCCAGGGAATGGGGGCCGGACAATATCCGGGTCAACGCCCTGGCACCCGGTTTCGTCCCGACCGACAACGCAATCGCCGGAATCCTGTCCAGTCCGGGAGCTCAGGAACGAATGCTTGACCTGATCCCCCTCGGCCGGTTCGGCAGCCCGGAAGAGATCGCCGATGTGGCCGCATTCCTTCTCGGCGACGACGCGCGCTACGTTACCGGCGCAGTCTTCGCCGCGGATGGCGGCCGGTCGCTGGGGATATCGATGCACGACACACCGTCGTCCATCAACTCGGAGTCATCAAACAGCACCGAACAACTCATGTCATCAGCCGCCGGAAGGGGATTCGCATCGTGAGCCACACACCTTTTGCCGTAGCACCGGAGGAGGCCGCAAGTATCGCCCGCGACCTCGAGCAGGGCAGGACACTGCCACTGTCCTGGTATACCGACCCGGCGGTCACCGTGGCCGAGATAGACCGGATCTACTCGCACACCTGGCAATACATCGGCCGCGCAGCAGACGTCGCCGCTGTCGGGCAGTTCGTCACGGCGGATGTCGCCGGCCGGCCCATCGTTGTGGTGCGGGACCGTGACGGGTCACTCAACGCATTCCACAATGTGTGCCGTCATCGAGGCGCCAAGGTGGTGCTCGAGGAATGCGGCCAGCGCCGGACTCTACAGTGTCACTACCACGCGTGGACGTATGGCCTGGACGGAAGCCTCAAAGGAGCGCCGCGATCCAAGTCGGAGGTGGGCTTTCCCCAAGACGACCTGGGCCTACGCAAGGCGTCGGCGCAGACCTGGGGGCCGTTTCTGTTCGCCAATCTCGATGCGGCACCGGAACCTCTGGAGACTCAGCTGGCCGACGTGCCCGCGCTGACCGCGGGCGCAGGTGTCGATGTCGACAACCTGAAGTTCCACTTCCGTGTGGAGTACGACCTGAAATGCAACTGGAAGGTCGCCATCGAGAACTACCTGGAGTGCTACCACTGCCCTAACGCGCATCCCGGATTTAGCCATGTGCTCGACACCGACATGACCTCCTACCAGCTTGTGCTCGAGCCCACGCTGGCCTGGCAGAACGGACCTCTGCGGCAGTTGAGTCAAGGGGTCGCACCGGAGATCACGGGCTACACGGGGCGTGATGGCGCGGTCCCGGAGGGCCGCTACTTCGCCGTGTTTCCCAATATGAAGGTCAACATCAATCCCGGCCTGCCGAACCTGTCGATCGGGCCCATTGTCCCCATGGGGCCGGATAACAGTCACGGATTCCTCGACTATTACTTCGGTGCCGACGTGTCTCAGCAGTGGATCGACGACATGATGGTCTTCGACAACGAGGTGGGCGCGGAGGACACCGTACTCGTGGAGTCGGTGCAGAGCGGAATCCGCTCTGGTGCACTGGAACATGGCCGGATCATGCTCGAGTCCGAGAAGCTGATCGCCGGCTACCAGCGCTGGCTGCTGGACAAGCTCAACACCAAGGACGCGTGAGCGCGATGACCACGGGATTGATCACCGCCGAACAGGTCGCGGTCATCGATCCGTCGACCGGCCTGGTGATCGCCCAGGTGCCGGTCGGTGGAGCGGCCGACGTCGATCGAGCGGTTTGCGCGGCACAGGAGGCCGGCAAGCACTGGAGCGTGACGGCACCGGAGTTCCGTGCGGCGCTGCTCGATGAGGTGGCACAGCGGATCGCGGACCGGATGGACGAGTTCGCCTCAGTGATCACCGCAGAGATGGGCGCGCCGATCGACAACGCCAGGGACGTGCAGACCCAGCTGGCAATCGACGTGTTCCGCTCCTACGCCGCGATCGCGCGCGAATTCGTCTGGGACGAACCGTTGCACTCCGGTCGGGTACGCCACGAGCCGATCGGAGTGGTCGCCGCGATCACACCCTGGAACTACCCGCTCTACCTCGCCTCGATCAAGATCGCGACAGCCCTTGCCGCGGGTTGCACCGTAGTGTTCAAGCCCAGCCTGGAGGCCCCGTTGGATGCCTTCCTGCTCACCAGCACAATCATCGACGTCGCCCGCGATATGGGCGCCCCGACTGGCATTGTCAACCTGGTGTGCGGAAGTGGAGCCATTGTCGGAGAGGCGATCTCGGCACATCCCGGTGTTGCCGCGGTGTCGTTCACCGGTTCGACAGAGGCGGGTAGACGGGTGAGTGCGACCGCGTCGGCAACTATCAAGCGCGTCGGTTTGGAACTCGGCGGAAAATCCGCCGCGATTATCCTCGACGACGGAATCGATCTAGCGACTGCGCTGGCCGGGGCCCTGGCCAATGTGTACTACAACTCCGGCCAGACTTGCACCGCATGCGCGCGAATCCTCGTCCCGCGCAGTCAATATGACGACGCAGTGCGGATCGCCGAGGAGATCACCCGCCGCTGGACGATCGGTGACCCCCGGCTGCCCGGCGATCACATCGGTCCCATCGCGACGCGCGCGCAGTACAACTCGGTGGTCGAGTACCTGAAGTCCGGTATTGCCGAAGGCGCTCAGTTGGTGATCGGCGGGGTGCCCGGCGATGACCAGGTCCCCGATCACCTGCGGGGCGGCAACTGGGTGCTGCCCACCGTGTTCGCCGACGTTCGGCCAGGGATGACCATCGAACGCGAGGAGATTTTCGGGCCCGTCGCACTGTTGATGGCCTACCAGGACGACGACGACGCTGTGCGCATCGCCAACAACAGCATCTACGGACTGAGCGGAGCGGTCTGGGGAGCCGACTACGACCGGGTGCTCGCTGTCGCCTGTCGACTGGAGACAGGCCGGGTGGTGATCAACGGCGGTGCCTTCGACGTGCTTGCCCCGACCGGCGGCTACAAGCAGTCTGGCAACGGGCGCGAACTCGGTGTCCACGGCCTGCGGGAATTCCTCGAAGTGAAGAGCCTGCTGATGCCCGCTGTCCGCGGCGCGACGGGAACACAGTCATGACGCCGCTCGATCGGCTTAGCCGCCGCGGGTTCCTCGCCGTCGGCGGCGTGGGCACCTTGGCCGTCGCGTTGTCAGCGTGCGGAGGTCGATCCGGGGTGACCGAAACCCAGATCGAAGGCCCACTGTCCGGGGTGATGTCGGCGCCTCCCGGTCCCGGCAGCGTCGACCGGGGCCGGCCAGGCGGGTCCGTGGTGACGGCGTGGACAGCGGAGGGTAATTCCTACGATGCTGCGATCGGTTATGACCTGCACTCATGGGAGGCGTTGACCAACCTGCTCTACATGCCGCTCTACCGGTTCGCCGGACAGAGCGGATCGGCCGCCCCGGCCGCCGCCGCCGCAATGCCGGAGATATCGCAGGACGGCACCCGCTACGTCATCCCGCTGCGGCCCGACTTCAAGTTCCACAACGGCCGCCCCATCGTCGCCGAGGATTACGTCTACGCCTGGCGTCGCGTCCTCGACCCGGCGACAGAGTCTTGGGCCGCACCATATTTCGCGTCCATCAAGGGTGCTGACGAATTCACCGCAGGCACGTCCACGGAGCTATCGGGCTTGGTGGCCCGCGACGATCACACTCTTGTCGTCGATCTCAACGCACCCGACATCACGTTCCTCGGCCAGCTCGCTCAGCCCTATGCCTCGGCGCTGCCTCAAGAGGAGGTGGAACGGCTGGGAGGTCAGTTCAACCGCACACCGGTGGGTAACGGGCCGTTCATGATCGAGTCCTACGACACCAAGAATCAACACGCCAAGTTCGTCCGCAACCCGTTCTTTCCCTGGCCCGGCCTACCGTTCCTCGACCAGGTGAGCTACCGGTGGGGCATCGTTCCCGCCATGCAGTTCCTGCAACTGCAGAGCGGTGATGTCGACATCCTCGGCGAGGGCCTGACACCCAGCATCGCGGCGCGGGCACAGGGAAACGACGAGGTGCGCAACGCGTTCACTCTTCCGATTCCCACTCTCGCAGCGAGTTGGGTGGGCCTGAACGTGGGCAGCGGGAAGCTCGCCGACCCGCGGGTCCGACAGGCGCTGAACTGGGCAACCGACCGCACGCAGCTGGCGAAGTACTCGCGCGGGCTGCAGGTGTCGTGGGGAGCGGTGATCCCCGAGGACGAACCGGACTACCGCCGCAAGGTCACTCCGTACTCGTATCAACCGGATCGGGCAAAGGCCCTGTTGGAGGACGCCGGGGTCGACGAACTGGAACTCGAGTTCTACTGCAACGAGGACGACTATTGGCTCAACGCCAGTCAGGTGTTGCAGCAGCAGTGGAAGGCAGTCGGCGTCACGCTCTCGGTGACGACGGTGAGCAACGCCGCGTTCTGGACCGCGGTGGAGAACGGCGACGCGGATGTCTTCGGCCGCAGCTACTATCAGGTGCAGCCGACCGGACTGGACCTGCTCGCAGGAAATTTCGCCAGCGGGGGCACGTCGAACTACCAGGGTTACTCCAACCCAGTCGTCGACGAGTTGGCGGCGAGGTCCCAGGGCAGTCTGACGCTCGAGGATAGCAATCGGTACCTGGCCGAGGCGGAGGTCATCGTCGCCGCCGATGCACCAGGGGTGTTCACCGGCAGCCTGCGGTTCATCGCCATGCGGTCTCCGCGGGTGCAGAACTATCACCTGCGGTGTGAGACCGGTAGTTACTACGACCGAATGTGGGTGTGACATGGCCACAATCATTGCTGCGACGGCGCTCGACGAACTGGATGCCGCGAGCAAGCCGCTAAAGGTTCCCCGACGGAGCCTGGTGCTGTACCTCGGAATCGGTCTGCTCGGCGTCCTGGTGGTGTTTGCATTGCTGGCGCCGCTGTTCGGCTCGCCCTACGTGATGTACCCAGAGGGGCTCACCGACCTGGGGGCGCCGCTGGGCATGTTCAGTCCGCACCATCTTCTCGGCACTGATTCTCTGGGCCGAGACATGTTGGCACGCAGTGCGACCGGCCTTCAGGCGACCCTGATCATCGCGATCGTCGCCAACGTCACCTCGGTCCTGCTGGGCACCGTGGTCGGACTGCTCGCCGGCTTCTTCGGCTCCTTCGTCGAGCAGAGCCTGATGCGTATCGTCGATGTCTTCCTCTCCATCCCCATCGTGCTGTCGGGTCTGGCACTGGCCAGCATCGTCGGCCGGGGCATGTGGGGCATCGTCGTGGTCGTCACCGCGCTGTACTGGGCCTGGACCGCACGGCTGGTCTACGGCGAGGTGCTTCGACTGCGGGGCAGCGGATTTGTCGAGGCGGCAACGGTGCACGGTGTCGGTCGACTCACCATCCTGCGCAGACACGTCCTACCGCACACCTCCACCGTCCTGATCAACATCGCCGCACTCAACGGCGCAGCCGTTGTGGTGATCGGCGCCGGCCTGTCCTACCTTGGTGCCGGTGTCCAAGCGCCCCAGCCGGAACTGGGCAACCTGTTGCAAAGCGGTTCGGCAGCCATCGATTACGCCCCGCATTTGCTGCTGGTACCGCTTGCGCTGACAGTGGCAACGGTGCTGTCGTTCGTTCTCATCGCCGAAGGTGTCAACCGTCGCAACTCACTCTCGGAGCGGCACTCATGGCTCGATATCTGACCCGACGGGTGCTGTACGGCATCCTCACCATCGCGCTGGTCATCCTGCTGACCTTCATCATCCAGTACTTGATGCCCGGCGATCCGGCCCGATCGATTGCCGGCCCCAAGGCAACCCCGGAACTGCTGGCCAGCATTCGTGCCCGCCTGCACCTTGACGACTCACTGCCGGTGCAGCTGTGGAACTACTTCGCGTCGGTGCTGCACGGCGATCTCGGCGAGTCTTACACCAGGAGCCGGCCGGTCCTCGATCTGATTCTGGAACGCCTGCCCGCCACCGCGATGCTGGCCGCCGCTGCGCTGATGATCGAGATCATCCTCGGTGCGAGCCTCGGCATGTGGGAGGCGCTGCGCCAGACCCGCAGCTGGGCGCTCGCCGCCGTGAATGTCGCGCTGCTGTCGATGCCGCCGTTCGCCCTGGGGTTTCTGCTCCTGCTGTCCTTCGGCTATCTCGTCCCGGTGTTCCCTGTCGACGGCGGCACGGGCTGGTCACACCTCGTCCTTCCGGCGGTGACACTCGGGGTCCTGGGAGCGCCGTACTATGCGAACCTGGTCCGAGACGGCATGAAGGACGCCCTGGCGGCGTCGTACACCCGCACCGCCGTTGCCAAAGGTCTGCCCAAGCGCTATGTCATCACCCGCCACGTCTTGCGCAACGCATTACCGCCCTCCATCACGATGCTCGGCATGGACGTCGCGATCATGTTCTCTGGCGTGGTGTTCGTCGAGGCGATCTTCGGGTGGCCCGGGATCGGTGCGTTGCAGACCCAGGCCTTCGCTGACGTCGATCGCCCGGTGCTAATGGGCACGGTCATCGTGGCCGCGGTCGTCGTCGTTCTCGGAAACCTCGCGGCCGATGTTGTTCGGGCAGTCGTCGACCCACGGACAAAGATAGGTGCACATTGAAATCCGCCGTCAAGATCGTGAGCGACCCGCCCCCCGTCGAGGAGCGTGAACCGCAGGCCCGCGCCGTCGGATCCGATGTGGTGGTGCGGAATCTGTCGGTGTCCTACGGCGACCATCATGCGGTGCGAGACGTGAGTTTCGACATCAAGGCCGGTACCACGCTTGCGCTGGTCGGTGAATCGGGATCCGGTAAGTCAACCATTGCGCTGGCGGCAAGTCGGCTACTGACCGCCGACGCCACCATCGATTCGGGCTCGGTCTGCATCGGCGGTATCGACGTCCTGGGTCTGACCGGGTCTGAGCTTCGGGAGATGCGCGGCCACACTGTCGCCTACCTAGCGCAGGACGCGCTGGCGGCGTTGAACCCCGTCGTCCGGATCGGCAGACAGGTCAGCGAGATCTACTCCGTCCGCGGCGGTGAGAAGAAGAACACGGCGCGTGAGAAGGCCATTGCCGCACTGGAACAGGTCAACATCCACAACCCAGAACGTGTTGCGCGGATGTATCCATTTCAGCTCTCCGGCGGTATGCGGCAACGGGTGATGATTGCGATGGCACTGGCGTTCGAGCCTGCCCTGCTGATCGCCGACGAGCCGACCACCGCGCTCGACGTTACGGTGCAGGCCGACATCCTGGCCCTGATCGTGGACCTCCAGGAGCGCAACGGGTTGACCTGCCTGTGGATCACTCACGATATGTCTGTCGTCGCCGAGATGGCCGATTCGGTCGCGGTGCTCTACGGCGGTCAGATGCTCGAAATGAGCGATGTGTACTCGGTGTTCGACAACCCGAGGAATCCCTACACAAGCAAGTTGTTGGAGTGCTTCGCGAGCGGCAGGTCGGCCGGACTGAAGGATCCGTTCAGCTCGATTCCTGGCAGCCCGTCATCACGCGCGCTGACCATTGGCTGCCCGTTCTCGCCGCGCTGCGACGGGGCCGACGAGGCCTGCCGGACCGAGTCGCCGCCCTCGGTGGAGATGCCACCACAACACTGGACGGCATGTCATCATCCACTTGAGGTCGGGGTGGACCGATGACCGAGAAGCCGCCGATTGTGGAAATCAGGTCAGTATCAAAGCGATTCGTTGGCGTCACGGTGCTTGACGAGGTGTCGTTGACCGTGGAGTGCGGCAAGACGACCAGCCTGGTGGGGGAGTCCGGCTCCGGGAAGTCCACCTTGGCGCGGATCATCACCGGCCTGGAGAAGCCCGACTCGGGAACGGTGCTGTTCGGTGGGCTGCCCCGACCCCGTCGGGGCAGGGCTGCGCGGGCCCTGCAGCGGACGGTGGGCGTGGTGCTGCAGGACCCATACGATTCGATCGACTCGCGCTTCACCATCGGCGAGGTGGTCGCCGAACCACTACGTGCACAACGTCGTTACCGCAACGGTGGCCGGGAGAAGGTCCGCGAGCTGCTCGACCTGTGCGGGATGACCGATATAGACCTGGACTCCAGTATCGCGGGTTTCTCCGGTGGTCAGCGCCAGCGCATCGCCATTGCGCGCGCGTTGGCCACCGAGCCCGACCTGATCGTGTGTGACGAGCCGACGTCCGCGCTGGACGTGTCGGTGCAGGCCCAGATCCTCAACCTGCTGCTACGGCTGCAGCGGGAACGCGGGCTGGCCTATCTGTTCATCACCCACGACATCGACGTGGTTCGGCGAATCAGCGACCAGGTGGCGGTGATGTGCGAGGGCAAGATCGTCGAGGCCGGCGACACGGCGGCCGTCACTGGTGCACCACAACATCCATACACCAAGCAGCTGCTATCGGCGGTGCTCGGATCCTCGCCGCACACCAGAAAACTGTCGGGACCGCTCGCCAAAGCCCGTCACCTGGAGGTCACTTCATGATGAAGACGTACACGCTGCACGCCGAAGACATGGCGGTGACAGTTGGCGACGGAGTCGCCCTCGCGGTGACGCTCTACCGTCCCGTCACCGACGAGCCCGTCCCCGTCCTGCTGGAAGCCTTGCCGTACCGCAAGGACGACATGCTCGAGCGGGATGCATACGAACGATTCGCCACCGAGTACGGCTTCGCGGTGTGCCGGGTCGACGTGCGGGGTACCGGATCCTCGGGCGGAGCAGCCACCGACGAGTATCCCGTCGAAGAGCTCGACGACCTGAATACGGTGATCGAATGGCTGGCAGCGCAGCCGTGGTCGAATGGCTCGGTCGGCATGTTTGGCTGGTCCTACAGCGGATTCAACTCGCTGCAGCTCGCCGCCACCCGGCCGGCAGCACTCAAGGCGATAGTACCGGTCTACTCGTCGGACGATCGGTACAACGACGATGTGCACAACATGGGCGGTGCACTGCGGCTGCTCGATCTCGTGGACTATCCGTCGTACATGATCGCGATGAACGCCATGCCTCCGGTGCCGTCCCTGTGGTCCGGGGACTGGCGCGCCGAATGGCGCAACCGCGTCGAGACGAACGAACCGTGGCTGTTCACATGGCGCGCAGAACAACGACGGCAACCTTACTGGCAGCACGGTTCGATTCGGCCCGACTACGCGCGCGTCAGCTGCCCGACGATGATTGTGGCTGGCTGGGCAGATGGATACCGCAACAACACGTTTCGCACGGTGGAAGCTCTGGAGCAGGCCGGTACGCCGTGGAAGTTGCTGATCGGGCCGTGGAGTCACATGGGCACCGAGAAGTCGTTGCCCGGGCCGTGGGTCGATCTGACCGCAGAGATGGCGCGCTGGTTTGGCCGATGGCTGCGCGATGACGACAATGGAGTGGACCGCGAACCGCGCACCCAGGTCTTCCACCGTCGAAGCACCCGACCCGAACCGGATCTTCCCGAGCTGAGGGGAGTGTGGCGGGCTCACCCGGGTATGCCGCTGGCCGATACCAAGAACCTCGAGTTCGATCTGGGCGACGGCGTCGCCGCGCACGCGATGATCGGTGACATCGGCACTGCTGCCTGGAACAGTTGTGCGGGGTCGCTGCCCTGGGGCCAACCCACCGATCAGCGCTATGACAACGCGGGCTCGCTGACCTGGGACTTTCCCGGTGACGGTCTGAATGTGTACGGCCATCCGGTGCTCCGGGTGCGGGTGCGCGCCGACCGGCCGGTTGCGTTCGTCTCTGCGAAACTGTGCGACGTGTTCCCCGACGGTACGTCGGCATTGATCACTCGCGGTCTGCTCAACCTGACCCATCGCGGTGGGTACGACGCCGACCCCATCGCGTTGGTGCCCGGCGAGTGGGTCGACGTCGACATCGAACTCGAGGCCACGGCGTGGAGCCTCGACGATGGACACCTGCTGCGGCTTGCCGTGGCGGGAAGCGACTGGCCCAACGTGACAGTTCCGCCTCAACCGGTCACCATCGAGATCGACTGTGAAGCATCGCGATTAACGGTTCCGGTGATCGCGGATCTGGATCGGCTCGATGAACCCAACCTCGCCACTGTGGTGCCGGACAGGTTGCAGAGCGCTGATGGAATCACCTGGCAGGTCGAGCGGGATATGTTGGCGCGTAGGACCGTCTGCCGAACCGAGCATGGTTCCGAGTGGGTGAGCGCAAGGGGCTTTCCCTGCCGGGACCACTACACCGGCCTGGTCGAACTGGATACCCGGACCTTCAATCAGCGGGCGGAGGCATTCGCTCGTCTCGACGTTGAGTTCCCCGAGGGACGCACGGCCACGCAGTCGACGATGAAGGTGCGGATCGACGCCACGCATCTTCACCTCGATGTCCACGTCGAGGCATTCGAAGGAGGTCAAGCATTCGCCCAGAAGACTTGGCGGAAAAGCATTCTCAGGGACCTAGGATGACCGAAACAGGAATCATGACAATTGCCTCGACAGACCTCTCCCGCGCGACGTTGAACGTCGCCGTTCACGAGCACTGTGTGCACGTCGAGCTGGCGCGGCCGGAGAAGAAGAACTCCATCGACGCCGCCATGGTGGCCGAACTGCACACGGTCTGCGAACGCCTGGAAGCAACGCCGAAGACCCTGGTGATCAGCGGATCCGGCGGTGTGTTCGCCGCGGGTGCAGACCTCGCCGAGATGCGGCAGCGTCGCAGCCCGGAGGCCCTGGCGGGTATCAACTCGTTCTTGTTCCGCCGGCTTCAGCACCTCCCGATGCCGGTAATCGCGGCAGTCGACGGTTGGGCTCTCGGCGGTGGTGCCGAACTCGCCTACTCGGCCGATTTCCGGATCGCCACCGCCAGGGCCAGATTCGGAAACCCCGAGGTCGGGCTCGGTATCGCCGCCGCGGCGGGCGGGGCTTGGCGTCTCTCGAAACTGGTCGGGGAGCCATTGGCGAAGCACATCCTGCTCGCCGGTCGGATCCTGGGCGCGGACGAGGCACTGGCGTCGGGACTCGTCACCGAGGTGGTCGCACCGGAGGACCTCTTGGACGCGGCATTTCGACTGGTCGACCAGATCGCCAAGGGTGCGCCCACCGCCGTCCAGCTGACCAAGGCGCTCATGCACATGCCGGAGTCTGCCCATCCGGTCGTGGACAACATGGCACAGGCGTTGCTGTTCGAGAGTGGCGAGAAGTTCGAGCGGATGACCGCCTTCCTGGAGAAGCGCAATGCACGCGATTCCTGAACTGGTCGGAGTCGTCGGTGGTGGCCGGATGGGCGCGGGCATCGCGCATGTGTTTCTGGTGGCCGGTTGCGATGTCGTTGTCCGCGAGGCCGATAGTGGAAGTGCCCAGGCGGCCGTCGCCCGGATTGAGAGATCGATCCGCACGGCAATCGAACGCGGTACGGTCACCGAAGAATCCGAGACCGTGTCGAGTCGACTGCGGGTGGTCACCGAGTTCGACGGGCTGGCGGATCGTGACCTGGTGATCGAGGCCGTTCCCGAGAGCATCGAACTCAAGGCCGACGTGCTGAGCGCGGTCGAGAAGTCCGTGGGCCCGGCATGTGTTCTCGCCACGAACACGTCGTCCCTGTCGATCGACACGCTGGCCGGCGCACTTGACGCACCCCACCGCTTCCTCGGCCTGCACTTCTTCAACCCAGTTCCGACAAGCGAACTCATCGAGATCGTCAACGGCAGTGGAACGGACCCCGAGCTCAGCGCCGAGGCGGTGAGCTGGGCCATCGGTCTCGGGAAACAGGCGGTCTCCGTTCGGGATTCTCCGGGGTTCGCCACCTCCCGCCTCGGCGTCGCCATAGCCCTGGAAGCCATGCGGATGCTCGAGGAGGGCGTGGCCTCGGCTGCGGACATCGACACCGCGATGAAGCTCGGTTACCAGCACCCCGTGGGGCCGCTCGCGCTGACCGACATCGTCGGTCTCGACGTCCGCCTGGACATCGCCCGCCACCTGGCCGGTGCGCTCGGACCGCGATTTGAACCGCCCGGGATTCTGCGGGATCTCGTCGCGCAGGGCCATACCGGCCGAAAATCCGGGCGCGGATTCTACGAATACGAACCAAAGGAGTTGTGATGCTTGACGTTGTGGTGCTCGGGGCAGGTCTGGCGGGCTTGTCAGCGGCCCGTGATCTGCGCAGCTCCGGATGCGAGGTGGCGGTGCTGGAAGCGCGGGACCGGATCGGCGGCCGGGTTCTGCAGACCACGCTCGACGACGGCCGGCTGGTCCAGCTCGGCGGCGAGTTGATCGGTTCAACGCACACCGCGTACCGGGCTCTGGTTGGGGAACTGGGGCTCACGCTGCGTGACAGTTACATTGCCGAGCCCGGTCAGACTGTCTGGGACATAGACGATTCGGTGTCGGTCGGTGATCCCGCCCCGTGGATGACCGATGAGGATCGGTCCGACTACGATCGCGTCGTCGGACTCTTCGTCGACCTGGCCAAGGGGATCGATCCCGACAATCCGTGGTCGCACCCCGATGCGGTCGCGCTGGACGCCACGTCGTTCTATCACTGGCTGCGGAGCGTCGGTGCCCGTGACGCCGTGGTACGGATGTTCGAGCTGGCCAAGGCTGGATTGGCGGCGGACACCCTCAAGCGCACCTCATTGCTGGCCGAACTGCGCAAGGCGGCGGTGGCCGGCGACGAGCTGGTCAACTACTACGACGTCGATCAGTGGACGAGGTCGACGGTGGCCGAAGGCAGCGCCACCGTGGCTGCGCGAATGGCGGAGGAGCTGGCCGGACACATCCGGCTCTCTTGCGTGGTCACCGAGATCGCGGTGCATCCCGATCACGTCGATGTCATGCTCGCCACCGGCGAGGTGATTGCGGCGGCCAATGTGGTGTGCGCGATCCCGGTCGCGCCACTTCGGCGGGTCGCAATCAGCGGACTGAGCGACGAGCGACTCCACGCGCTTCGGCGGATCCGCAACTCGTTGTCGGCGAAAGTGGTTGCGGCCTACGAGACGTCGTTCTGGCGTGACCTGGGCAAGAACGGCTCGTCATACAGTGAGGGTCTGGTCGGCGCCACCTGGATCCAGGGCCCGGGCGTGATATCGGCATTGGTCACGCCGGCGCAGCTGGCGTTTCATATGGCCGGTGATCAGTCGGCACGGGACCGAGACGCGCTGGAGGCATTGGCCCGGATGTACGGCCCCCAGGCGGCCAAGCCGAAGGCGCTGTTCACCCGTGAGTGGTCCGCCGAGCCGTTCACGCTGGGCTACATGGCCCATTACGCGCCCGGCGATTTGACGGCTATCGGGCCAACCCACAGTCGGCCAGAGGGAAGGTTCTTCGTCGCGGGTTCGGACTACTGGGTGGCCGGCTACATGGAGGGTGCCGTGCGCACCGGTCGGGCTGCCGCGAGTGCGATCCTGGCCCGATAGGGGCTGGCAGTGAGGATTGACAAGCCTCGGCCACACCAGAATTCTTCGCTCTAACATGCGATCACATCGCCGACGCGACCGAGGAGTCGCTCCTAGGCCCACGGTGCAAGACTGGCGTCGACGTCGGCCGACCATGACGCTCCTGATGGGTTTGTCATGGTCTGCTGAGGGTGCGTCAGTTCAATGCGCATCTGACTAGGAGGCAGGCTTGCTAGCGGAACGAGGTAGAGGCGTTGCTGTACCTAGAATCCAGGAGGACGCTGGAATCCGCCGATAACTTCTGCGAGACACCGCACGAAATGCACTGCCGTGCGATCGTGCAGATATGGGGCGATCACCTGGATGCCGACCGGATGCCCGTGCCGTGTCATCCCCACAGGCGCGACCGCTGCCGGAAGGTGGTTGAGTGATGACGATGCAATCCATGTGAGCATGTCGCTATATGGTCGGTCGGCACCGTCCACCTGTAGCGTTCGGACCGACCAACCGGGATCTGGTCGCTGGTCGTGGGGAAACGCAGCCGTAGGGCTTACTGGGCAGAGAAGTACGTCGACGTCGCGGAAGAAATTGGCCCAGCGCCGACGTGAGTGTTGCCGGCGCTCGTCGAGCGTGTGCCAGTCGCGGAATCGGATTGTCAGCTCGGATGCGGCGACGCCCTCTGGCCCTTCCGCGGCGCCCAACCCCACGAGCTGAGCATACGAATCGTCCGACTCGATCAGACCGCTCTGCGCCATCAGCAACGGCCGGTACAGGTTCATCGTTTCCTCGAGACCGACCGGTCCTTTGCGCTCGATGACCGTTGCCCCCTCGGCCTGGATGGCCGCCAGTGCCGTCTTCATGATCGTGACCAACTCGCTGTCGACTGGGCAGAACGGATCGTTGAGCCATGCCGCGACGCGGAACTCCCGCAGTGATCTTGGTATCGGAGAAGGTAGATCCAGCCGCCAGGCCGGGGCGTGGTCGCGGTCAGCTCCTGCTAGGACGTCGAGGCCGAGGGCGAGGTCGTCGGCATGTCTTCCCAGCGGGCCGAGTACCGCCATGTCGAAGTTCGCCAGAGTTCCTGGAGCATGGCCGGATACGCTGCCGTGTCTCGGCACGATTCCGTACGAAGGGCGCAGTCCATAGATGCCGCAATGGTGTGCGGGTATCCGAATCGAGCCTGCTGTGTCACCGCCGAGCTCCAAGCCGGTCAGCCCGGCAGCGAGTGCTGCGGCGGAGCCACCGGACGAACCGCCAGGTCCGCGAGTGAGGTCCCACGGATTGTTCGTCGTCCCGTAGATCTCGTTGTAGGTCTGCCAGTCCCGAGCGTCGGCCGGCAGATTGGACTTGCCGAATACTATCGCTCCCGAGTTCTTAAGTGACGCAACTGAATCAGCGTCAGCTGTCGAGACATGTTGGCCCCAGCGGGTGGAGCCGCCAGTGGTCCGCATGCCCGCGACCTCGAGACTGTCCTTGACGGTCACCGGGACACCGTGCAGGCGGCCGAGCGGCTCGCCCCGGGAGACTGCGAGGTCGGCCGCCAGAGCAGCGGATCTCGCGCCCGCCTCGTCCCGGGCAACGATGGCGTTCACCTGCGGATCGAGGCGTTCCACCCGGGCGAGGTAGTAGTCGAGTAATTCGACGCTCGAGACCTCTTTTGTCGCGATGGCGGTCGCAAGCTCCCGTGCGGAGCGAAATGCTAGGTCGGTCATACGTACCTCCTCGAGAGCCTTGGCTTGGATGGATATCGCCAATGGCTTGATAGCGGCCAAGGGTGCCGAGGGATCGTACCGGCCTGCACCGCAGTGGATTTCGCCGGAACCACACTCGGCGGCCGGCAACCACCGTACCCGCTCCCGGGCGTCGGACCGGTTGGCACTCGAGGGAATTTGTCGAGCGGACGACACCTCCACGCCATCCGAAATTCAGATGGCAATCAGATGGACTAGCTATTGGACATATGGGCGTCTTGGGCGCAAAGTGGACGTGTGGGACAGGTCCGCCGGATCGCGGCGGCCGGGTCCAGATTCGGAACATCATCGGATGCAAGGGGTTAAGCGACATGGCGGTCTTCCGGGACTTGAGGCACTACATCGACACGCTCACTGAGAAGCTCGGCGATGACGAGGTGCGGACCATCAGGGGCGCCAATTGGGATCTCGAAATCGGTTGCATCACCGAGCTGTCAGCCGAGAAGGAGGGTCCGGCGCTGCTCTTCGAAGACATTCCCGGATATCCGTCGGGTTATCGGGTCTTCACCAACTTCATGGGGACGGTGCCACGGTGCGCGGTGGCGTTGGGCTTGCCCGCCGATACCGCGGCCATGGACATCGTCCGAGCTTGGAAGGACATCGGGAAACGTATCGAACCGATTGCACCCGTGGAGGTCTCGACGGGTTCTGTGCTGGAGAACGTGCTCGAGGGCGACGACGTCGATCTGACGATGTTCCCGACGCCGCGCTGGCACGACGGTGACGGCGGCCGCTACATCGGGACCGCATGCATGGTCATCACCCGCGACCCCGACACCGGCTGGGTGAACGTCGGCACGTACCGGGGCTGCGTTCAGGGTAAGGATCGGCTGTCGCTGTGGATGCTGGGCAATCGTCACGCCCTCGCGATCGCGAGGAAGTATTGGGATCGCGGTGTGGCCTGTCCCATCGCGGTGGTGGTGGGGTGCGACCCCATCCTGACCACCGCCGCGGCCATCGCCGCGCCGTCGGGGGTGTGCGAATACGACGTCGCCGGTGGGCTGCGCGGGGTCGGAGTTGAAGTCATCGCCGCGCCGGGCACCGGGCTGCCGATTCCGGCCCATGCCGAGATCGTCTTCGAGGGTGAGATGCCGCCGGTGGAGGAGGAATCGGTACCTGAAGGCCCGTTCGGGGAGTGGACGGGTTATTTCACGCATGCCGGAGATGAGACCGTCGTGCGGGTGCAGCGCATCCTGCATCGCGATTCACCCATCATTCTCGGTGCGCCGCCGATGATCCCGACCGTTCCGGCAGGCGATCAGGCAGTGCCGCTGTACTCCGCATCTGTCACCTGGGATCATCTGGAGGCTTCTGGAGTGCAGAACATCAAGGGCGTCTGGGCGTACGCGCGCCAGCTCATGATGGTGATCTCGATCGAACAGACCGGAGCGGGTGACGCGATGCACGCCCTGCTGGCGGCGGCCGGCCGCAAACGCACCGGAGGCGTGGACCGCTATTTCGTGGTGGTCGACGACGACATCGACATCACCGACATCAACCACGTGCTTTGGGCGCTGTTCACCCGTGTCGATCCCGCAGAGTCGATCCAGGTGCTGCGCACTCCGACAACGGCGATCGACCCGCGGCTGTCGCCGGCGAAGCGGGAAGCCGGTGACATGTCGATGGGGATCGTTTTGATCGACGCGTGTAAGCCGTTCGCGTGGAAGGACTCCTACCCCCGGGCGAACCGATTCGACGAACCGTACCGGGCCGAGATTCGGCACCGCTGGAAGGAGACATTGCCGCTCTGACGCCGGGAGAAACGATTCGAGAGGAGGCAACGGTGTTGACGATGCCCGGTGAGGTGGCCGAGTTGCTGCGCGGTTTCCCCGATGTGGATGCACAGGAGCAGGCGTTCGTGTTCCTGACTGTCGACACCGGCGGGTATCCGCACAGTGCACTGCTGTCGCGTTCGGAGCTCGAGCCCAGCGCGAATGGTCAGACATTGTTCGCCGTGGTTGCCAGCCCGCGGACCCGTGCCAACCTCCGGCGCACCGGTACCGCCGGTCTGATCGCGGTCAACGGCACCACCTGCCATCACCTGAAGCTGCGCGTGGTTGCCTCGCTGGACGGGCGGGGCATTCTCGGCTGTGAATTCAGCGTCCTGGACCACAAGCGCGACGACATCGGAATACCGATTCAGCCCTTGTCATTTCGAACCTCGGCCGAGCTCTCCACGCGGGAGGACTGGCCCAGGAGTGCCGCGATGTTCGAACGGCTCACGGCACTGCGCAAAGAAGACAAGGACCGTCATGACTGATACACAAACCCGCATCATCGTGGGGATCAGCGGAGCCAGCGGCGCGCCGTTCGCGGTGCGCCTACTAGAGACGCTGCGCGAAATGGCGACGGTTGAAACTCATTTGGTGATGAGCACATGGGCCCGGTCGAATATCGAGGTGGAGACGCCCTACACCGTCCGTGAGGTCGCCGCCCTGGCCGATGTCACGTACAAGCTGGGTGAACAGGGTGCGGCCATCTCGTCGGGATCCTTCCGGACGGCGGGGATGATCGTGGTGCCCTGCAGTATGCGGACGTTGTCGGCCATTCGTTACGGGGTGGCCGACAACCTGATCTGCCGCGCCGCGGACGTGGTGCTCAAGGAGGGGCGGCGGTTGATTCTCGTGCCACGCGAGACGCCGCTGAACACCATCCACCTGGAGAACATGCTTGCGCTGAGTCGGATGGGGGCTCGCATCGTGCCACCGATGCCCGCCTTCTACAACCATCCCCAGTCGATCGCCGACATCGTCGATCACGTCGTTGTCCGCATTCTCGACCAGGTGGGTCTCGACGCCCCTCAAGCGAGACGCTGGCGCGGCATGGACGCCGCGCGTAAGGAGCGGGTGGCGCGTCTCGGGTAGCTCAACGTTCCCAGAGGGCTCAGGACTTCTTTTGTTGTCCAACATGTTTGGCGTACATGGACGTAGCGTGTTCGACGAAGGCGGTGGCGGCGGCACTTGCCGGCCGGCCGTCGCGCCATACCACGCCGAGTCGGCCAGAAGGCAGGTCGGACACCTGCACCCCAACAAGTTCATCACCATGCGTCAGCGCAGATTCGGGCACCAAACCGACGCCGAGCCCCTCCTTGACCAGAGCCACGAGAACACCGGGGTCGCTGGCCTCGAAAGCAATCCGAGCGCGGACCGAGGCCCGCCGCAGGGCGCGATCGAGCTGCCAGCGCAGCCCCGAGCCCTCCGGCAGCGCGATCAACGTGTGCCCGGCGAGTTCGCTCAACGAGACCTCGTCGTCGCGCGGGGGAACCGCCGACGGCGGGAAGATCGCGATCACCGTCTCCCGATGCAGTTCGCGGACGTGCATTCCGCGTGCGGTTTCTTCGGTAAGGCTGGTGAATGCCACGTCCAGAAGTCCGTCGGAGATCCGTTGCGTCAGCATCGCAGCGGTGTCCTCCACCAGGGACAGGTCCACGCCGGGATGCTTGCGGTGAAACGATGCGAGCAGATCGGGAAGGTCGATGCTGCGCGGTGAGATGGAGGTGATCGTCCCGATCGCCACGTGGCCGTGTAACAGGCCGGTGAGCCCGTCGATCGAGGCGCGGCCGGCGGCGAGAGCGTCCATCGCCGCGCGCACGTGCGGCAGCAACGCGTAGCCGGCCGCGGTCAGCTTTACTGCGCGGGGATGACGCTCGAACAGTTGCTGCCCGACCTCACGCTCCAGCGCCTTGACGTGCGCGCTGACGCCGGACTGCGCGAGATGTAGCCGCAGCCCGGCCGCCGTGAAGGTGCCCTCCTCAGCTACGGCGATGAAGCACTGCAGTTGATGTAGTTCCATCGTCAGGCAAATGTAGCGTCACACTCGGACCCCGGGCCGCTACGGCATCCGGACAACAGATCCCAAGCCCCGAGGCCGAGCCACTGAATCAGATCCCGACGCGCTGACGACGCGTGCCTAGTTCTCAGCGTCATAGGGCCGGGGATCATGCAGTGCTCCAAAGTGGTTCGACGCAGGTCTGATGAGAAGTTTGGTGTGTCGAACGAGACTGCAGGGCATCGGCCCGTCGGACGTGCCAGGCGGCCGTCAACTTGTACTGTTTCAGCAATGAGTGGCGGTAACGGCGCGTGATGGGCGCGCGTGATTGGCGGCGTGGGGGCGATCATTACTACTGGCTGACCGCCTACCTGGCGTCGCACGACCTGCAGCGCCGCACCAGTCGAGCGATTGCCGGCAGCATCTTCGGACTCGGCGTGATCAGCGTGATTCTGTCGTTCGGAGTCTTGGGTCCGCACAGTGTGGGTGGCCGCGTCGCCCAGATCGTCGTGGCGGCCTGCTGTGTCGTGATGGCATGGGTGTGGCTGCGACCCAAATGGCCGAGTCGTCGCGTCTCACAGGCAACCGCGGTTGTGGGGACCGTGTGTATCGCGGTGTCATGCGTCATGGTGTCGTCGCCTGTGGTGGGCATATTGGGGGCCACGGCGTACGCGGCGCTCGGGTCGTTGGTCGCCCTCCTCCATTCGATGAGGCTGCTGGCGTTCATCTGGGCCGTCGGCGCCGGGGTCATCGTGTACCTGGCGGTGCAGTTGGCCGAGGACGACGTGTCGGTGGCACTGGCGACGGCTCTGCTGGTCGTGCTCGTCAACGGTTTTGCCGTGTTCGCGAGCCGGTTGGTCATCCGCCTCATCGCCAACGACACCATCCACGGCGACCTGGAACCGGTCACCGGACTGTTCACTCGCGACGGCTTCTACGAGCAGGTCGCCACTCTCATCGGTGCCCGCAGTCGCAACGATGACCGGCGTCTGGTCGTGGTCGTCGTCAACCTCGACAACCACGCGCTGTTGGCCGATATGCACGGTGCGGCCCGAGCTATCCGCGTGCGGGTGGCGATCGCCCGGTCCCTGCGCGAGACGGCTCGCCGCGGCGCTGCCATAGCCCATCCCAGCGATTCCGAGTTCTGGGTTGCCGATCTGTTCACCCAGGCTGACCCTCACCCACTGGCAGAGCGCATCCGTGGGGGAGTCGCCGGCGCGCACACGGGTGTCACAGCCAGCGTCGGGGTGGTGTGTACGCCACTGGCTCCGCTGGCCGCCCTGCCCTCCCATGACGTCATGGAGGAACTCCTCACCATTGCGCAGACGGCCATGTTCGAAGCGCGTCGCGCCGGTGGCAATCAGACGCGTACGGCCATCGACCCCGCGCTTACCGTCCTCGAGGAGCCCAGCAGTGAACCCGGGTGGGAAACCGGCTGATCACTCCAGGACGAACACCGGAATCAACCGCGTGGTCTTCACCTGATAGTCGGCGTATGGCGGATAGGCCGCGACCGCCAGCTCCCACCAGTGCTCGCGCTCGGCGCCCTCGAGTTCACGGGCGGTGAGCGTGGCCACCTTGTCGCCGTCCTGCACCGTCACAGAGGGATGCGCCTGCACGTTGTGGTACCAGGACGGATGCGCCGGATCGCCACCCTTGGACGCGACCATGGCATAGCGGCCGTCCTCCTCGACACGCATGAGGGGTACGTAGCGCTTCTTCCCGGACTTCGCGCCGGTCGTGGTGAACAGGACGATCGGGCGGTCTAGAACCTCGACCCCGTCGGTGGTGCCTTGGGCCAGGATGCGTTCGGTCTGCTCGCGGACCCAGTCGGTGGGGCTCAGTTCGGTTGGCTCAGTCATCTACCCCGCAACAGCGCGCGGCACCGCGCTATTTCCGCGACTAGGTATTCGGTATCGCCAGCAAACACAAGTCTCAGTGAACGAGACTGCCGCTTGTTTGCGGGCTCCTGTGAGTTCACTGTCAGCTGTCCGCCCGAACGAACAGGAAGTGTTCAATGAACGATCCTTCTCACCCCGACGCAACAGCGGGTCCGCCGGCTCGATCGAGAGCCCTCGACGTCGGCCTGCGGCGTCGATCCGCGGTGTGGAAATTCTTCGGTATCGCCCTGGCCTCGTGTGCGCTCCTCTTCGGGGCCGCCATCCCCGCCACCGCAGCCGAGCTGATGAGGGTGACGTTCGTGCGGCACGGCGAGTCAGCCGGCAACGCCTCGGGCCTGATCGACACGACGACACCCGGTCCGGTGCTGACCGCGCTGGGCCAGCAGCAGGCACGGGATATCGCCGCCAAGCTGGGCGATAACAACTACGACGGCATCTACGCGTCGACGATGGTGCGGACGCAGCTCACGGCCACGCCGATGTCGCAGTACCTGGGCCTGCCCATCAATGTGATCGACGGCCTGCAGGAGATTCCGGCCGGTGTCTTCGAGGGCACCCCGGAGGCCAACGCCCAGGGCGGGTACGGCCTGTACCCGATCGGATGGACGTTCCCGGGCGTCATCCCCCAGATCCCGGTCGACATGTTCAACAAGGGCACGTTCATGCCCGGCACCACCGAGAACGGGTACTCGTTCGACGCCAGGGTCGACGGTGCGCTGCAGACCATCTACGACAACGGCGACCGGAACGCCGTCGTCTTCGCGCACGGCGGGACCATCATGTTCTGGACGATGATGAACGTTAAGAACCTCACCGTGATGGAGAAGCTCCAGCTGCTGCAGACGGCTCAGTTGGGCAACACCGATTACGTCGTCATCGAGGGCAACAACGAGGACGGTTGGACCCTGGTGAACTGGAACGGCAAGGAGTTCGCCCCCGAGCCCACACTCGGCAACGAGGTGCAGCTTCAGGTGCGCACGTTGACCCGACAGCTCGCCGCGACCGCGCAGAAGATCTCCGCCGCCTTCGCCACAAGGGACTTCGCAACGATTGCGACGGCGATCAACCGCGGTGTCGCCGAGGCGAAGTTCTCGATGATCAAGTTCCAGCGCGCGGTGACCGCCAAGGTCATCCACGAGGTGGACCAGGTGATCAAGCGGGTCTTCCCCGCACCGGCTCCCGCGCCCGCGCCGGCAGCAGTCGATGCTCTGACGGCCAAGTCGGCCGCCGAGTCCGCGGCGCCGCTGAAGGTTGTGGCTGACCCGGCACCGGATGCGGATCGGAAGTCGAACGCAGTCGCCGAGCCCGAGGTAACGCCGGCCAAGGTCGAGACCGAGGACGTCAAGGCCGAGGTTGTCGAGACCGAGGCTGGTGTGTCCAACGGCGCGACCGATCTGAGCAACGGCAACAAGGTCGTACCGGGTGTGCCCGCAACCGGCTCCGATGCCCCCGGCCAGGGTGCGCAGGACGGCGTGACGGATGTCAGCGACCCGGTCGCGACCTCGGTCAAGAAGCTCCAGGAGGCGGCCAAGAAGTTCGTCGCCAAGGCCAAGGCCGGCAACACCGGCACCTCGGGCGGCGCGGGGACATCTGACGCCACCGGCGGAGCGGATAGCGGCAGCCAGAGCGACGCCGCGTGATGTAGCGACACGCGGCTAGCCGCACGAGCACAGTCGGCCCCTTCCATCAGATGGAAGGGGCCGATTGTGTTGCCGCTCGCGTGATGAGATCGTTTCGGTGGAGTCGACATCTACCTCTGATTTTGCGCAGTGCTCCGTCCTTCAGGGCGGGGGTGTGGCGCATCGCGGTCCCTTTCGGCCTCGCGGAGCGAGGTCGTGTGGTCGTTAGACCGGGCCTTGCTGGTTTTGGATGTATTGCTTGACCACGGCCAGGGGTGCTTCGCCGCATGAGCTGGCGAAGTAGGAGCCAGACCAAAGTGTTCACCCCATAAGTATTTGCGGAGGTGGGGTCGTATTCCTGTCGCAATCGCCGGGCAGTGACGCCTTGGCGGCGGTTGACCAACTTCGATAATGCGACTTTGGTGGGTAGTGCACCAGCAGATGGGAGTGGTCGTGTTCACCGTTGAACTCGCGTAACTGGGCTTCGACGACAGCGCAATGTCAGAGGTGTGGCCGATACTGCTGTTGTGAGCGAGTTGATGGTGATCAAGCGGTGCGTGAAGTACCCGCTGGCGCCATCACCGGCCCAGTCGCAGGTGCTGGCCCGCCAGGCTGGCGCTGCCCGGGCCTTGTGGAATTTGATCCACGCACACCACACGTTTCACGCGGCATCGAAACGATGGCCGTCGTGGGCGCAGTCCGATGCCGCGATCCGGCAGGCCCGCAAAGACATCGACTGGCTCGCGATCCTGCCCGCGCAGGCTGCCCAGCAGGTGCTGAGGGCCTATAAGCAGGCCTGGTCGAACCATTGGAACGGCACCCACGGGCGGCCGACCTGGAAAACGCGCAGGGCGCGCCGCGCAGTTGACGTGCCCCAAGCGCGGGACTTGAACCTCACCCGGCTCAACAGTAAGTGGGCCACGGCCGCGATCCCGAAGGTAGGGGCGGTGAAGGTCCGGCTGCACCGTTCGATGCCTGACCGCGTCACCGGTGCGCGGGTAGTGAGGGAGGCGACCGGCTGGATGCTGGTGGTTCGGGGTGAGAACCGGGTTGTCAAACCCCGTGCGCGGCGAGGTGAGAGGGGCAGTGTCGGTATCGACCGCGGCGTGACCCACACGCTGGCGCTGTCAGACGGGGCGTTCATCGACCAAGCCGCCACCCTCGGATCGGGAGAGAGGAAGCGTCTGTACCGGCTCGAACGTAAAGCCGCTCGGCAGCGGGTGGGAAGACCCCGCGGCCACAAATCCAGCCGCAGACTCCTGCGCACCTACACCCAGCTCGCGGCGGTCAAAGCACGGCAAGCCCGGCGCCGGTATGACTTCGCCCACCAGGTGAGCGCCGCACTGGTCGCTACCGGGGTGGCAGCGTTGGTGGTCGAAGACCTGCGGGTGAAGAACATGACCCACAGTGCACGAGGCACCATCGAGGACCCGGGGGCGAACGTCAAACAGAAGTCCGGGTTGAACCGGTCCATCCTCGATCAGGGATGGACACAGATCCTGACACTGCTCACCTACAAAGCAGATCAAGCAGGGGCGCGGGTAATCCGGGTCCGGCCACACGGCACGTCACAGACGTGTCACCGATGCGGGTCGACCGCGGAGGGGCAACGCGAAAGTCAAGCGGTGTTCCGATGCGCAAACCTCTCATGCGGGTGGACCGGAAACGCTGACACCAATGCCGCGATCGTGATCAAATACCGGGGCCAGGAAGTGGCCTCGCAGGACGTGGAGCCCAACGCCACTAGGCAGGCTGCGAAGCGTCAAACCCGGAAAACCGCCGCCTAACAACGGCAGCCAGTACGGAAACCGCCCCCTTCAGGGCGCGGAGACTTCATCGTGGAGGCGGTCTTGCAGCGGTCCGCGAACGGCAGCGCATCAGACGCGGCGACGTCAATGGTGGCTCGGGTCGCGCTGATCATGAATTCGTTCGACGATCCCGGTCAGCTGCTCCGACTGGACCAGGTCGTCATCCGCACCGGGCTGCCCCGCTCGTCGGTCCATCGCATCCTCACCCAGTTGCATGCGTCCGGGCTGCTGCAGCACCGCGCGGACGGATACCGCCTCGCGGCCCCGTCGCTGCCGGTGACCCGCATGGTGGACCATTCCCAGTTGCGCGGCGTGGCATCCCGCGTGCTCGACCGGCTTCAGACCGACACCGGGCTCGTGGTTCACCTCGGCGTGCTGCTCGGCGCCGATGTCGTCTACCTCGACAAGGTGTCCGGGGGCAGTGGCACCGTGGTGCCGACACGGGTCGCCGGGCACACGCCGGCGCACGCGAGTGCGTTGGGCAAGGCGATGCTGGCGCTGCTCGCCGCCGAGGAGGTGGACTCGATAGTCGGTGACCCGCTTCGCAAGTGCACTCCGGCAACGATCGCCGACCTCCCCACATTGCATCAGGAGCTGGCCCGGATCAGATCCCGCCACGGACTCGCCTACGACGACCAGGAACTCGCCGTCGGCCTATCCAGCGTCGCGGCCCCGATCGCAATGGCGGACGGTGAGTTGGCGGGCCTCTCGCTCACCGGCGCGGTACCCATCCACCGTCTACAACGAATGGCGCCGTTCCTCACGCGCGCCGCGAGGGGCATATCGGAGCGCATCGGCAGCACCGAATTCGCCTTGGCGCGCAATCAGGCCGACTCCGTGACAGTCACCGACGACATGTTGTCCCGGGTGCTTCGCACGTTGTCCTCCGACGACTGGGTGTAGCCGGACGCTCACCAGATGAGATCGTCGACCGTGAGGCCGAAGGCGAACCGGCCCACCACTGACAGCACCTGCTCAACATTGCTCGAGACGTGCATGCGGGCCGTCGCCACATCGCGCCACACACGTTCCATCAGTACCTCGTCGGCCTCGTGGCCCGGACTCTGCATGACCACGCTGATGGCCCGCACGGCACGGTCAGAGGCCATCACCTGGTCCCGACGCGTTCGCAGCATCAGCTCGGCGTCCGGATAGCCGCCTCCGCGAGCGCAGTCCATGAGATCGCCCACGTTGCGCCGGATCTGCTGCAACGACAGCTCGACATCGGTGTGGGCCATGGCCAGCGCGCTCAGCGGCGTCGATGCTGCCGGCAGTCGAGCCGCCAGCATCCGTTGCGCCGCGCCGAGCAGCGGCATGGTCCCGGCCAGCGTGTACAGCGTCGGTTGCGGAAGTCGGTCCAGTGCAGGCACGTGGGCGTCCAGGGTCAGGTTGAGCCAGCTGAACGTGCGGTGTTCGGGCACAAAGGCTCCGGAGACGACGACGTCGTCGGCACCGATTCCACGCAGCCCCAGTCCATTCCAGATCGGTTCGACGACATAGTCGGTGCGCGGCACGAGGACCGCCATGAAGTCCTGGGCGGCGCCGTCTGGTCCGACGCGCAATGCTGCCGCGCTCATCCACGAGGCGTGGTTGGCGCCTGTGCAGCGACTCCACCGACCGGACAGCCAGTAACCACGGTCCGTGCGCTCGAGTCGTCCGGTCGGTGCGTAGGACGAACACAGCAGAGCCCGGGGGTCTGCACCCCAGATCTCCTCCAGCGCGCGCTGATCACGCACGGACAGGCCCCAACTGTTCACCCCGAGCCATCCGGCCAACCAGCCGGTGGACATGCAGGCTGCCGACAGTTCGCGGGTAGCCGTCAAATAGTCCTCGGGCTCAGCCTCCAGACCGCCGAACGGCTTGGGCTGCAGCATCGCGAAGTAACCCGCGTCGTGCAGGCTCGCGATAACCTGCGGATCGACGGCGCCGCGGCGATCGACATCGGCCGCGGCAGCGGCGATCGAGGGCAGCAGTGAGCGAACCGCGGCCAGCACGGATTGCGACATAGTCTCCGTCATAGCTGCCTATCCCGTGTCACGATCATGGATATCATCCGTTGCCGGCCCGAGGAGGCGTTTATGGCCGAGCCGAATGGCGCGGTACGCGAGATTCTCGACTCGGTGACAGCTGAATCTATTGGCGCACTCCATGGTTCGGCGGTGGGTAGGGTACTGCAACCGGCTCGGTACGGCGGCTTCGCGCTGGGCACCGAGGAGTTCGTCTCGGTGGTTCTCGAGTGCGCGGCACTCGACGGATCGCTCGGCTGGCTTGCCGCTGCGTTCAATGTCGCTGCCCACGAGGTGGCGGCTCTGCCGGAGCATGTGGCCGACGAGGTGTGGAACCCGGACCCTCGTGCGGTGATCACCACCAGCCATCGAGCCGCGGAGGGTTGTCTTGACGATAGAAGGCTGACGGGTCGATGGACATCGGTCATCGGTGCTGAACAGGCTGATTGGCTGTTGCTGACCGCTGAGAACTATCGGGTGCTGCTGCCGCGTGCCGCGGCCCGAATAGATCCGGTGATCAGCCAGACGGGTCTGAACGCGGCGGGTATCTGTGACGTGACCGTCACCGATCTGCCCATTGACGATCGACACGTCTTCACGTGTCATCGCGACGTCGTGTCGGTGGTGGCGGGAGCGGGTGCGGCCGCCGCTGTCGTGGGATCGGCCGATGGCGTGTGGCGCCAGCACGTCGACCAGGTGCGCGCGCGACTCGCCGCGTCCTACGGCGGTGACGAGATGACCAATGAGGCTGCCACGCAGGTGGCCCGGGCGGCGTCCGACATCGATGCCGCCAAAATTCAGGTCGCCACGTCGCTGCACATGCTGGGCGATGCTGCGCTGTGGGCCCATCGGCAAGCCGTCGCCCGAGCGTGTGGCGCGGCCGATCGGCTCCTGGGGAGCAGCCGACATGCGCTGGATGCGTCGGACCCGGCCACCCGCATGTGGAAGGACGTTTACGCCGGCTCCCGCCTGGCTGCGGCGGTGTAGGGCCCCAGGCCCCGCAGCAGCACGGCGAGGCCGAACTCGAAGGCGTCCTCGGCGCGGTCGGCCCTGGCGGACCCGGTGGCCAGCGCCGCGGTGAGCTCAGGCCCCACGTCGGGTCCGGACGCCCAGGGGGCCTCCGGGGCGGCCACGTCGAGCGCCGAGCCGAGCACGAAGCAGTCGATCATGGTGATGATGCGCAGCGTGTCGTCGGCACCGAACCCGGCCCGGGCCAGCGTGACGGCCAGCGCGTTGTACATGGTGACGGCTTGGTGGCTGTTGACCGGATAGGCGGTGAGCAGCGGAATCAGCCGCGGAAACCGGGCGTAGCTGCGCCGGTAAGAGCGCATGATCTCGGCGACGACATCGGCCCAGGGCCGGTCGGATTCGGTGTCGGGGAGCGCGACGTCGCTCATGGCCCTCTCGCGCAGCAGCTCGATGATCTGCTCGCGTCCGGAAACGTGGTTGTACAGCGACGACGGGCTGACCTTGAGCTTGCGGGCCAGCTCCGGAATGGTGAACCCGCCGCCGGAGTTCACGAGATCCATTGCCGCGCAGGTGATCCGGTCCGTGGACAGGATCGGCACCGATGGGCGTCCCATACGAGTTCTCCCCAAGCTCTTTACAACGGCGTGTCCTCCATCACACAATAAACGAAATGGATTCGTTTTAGGAGTACCGACATGCTCATGTTGTCTGCCGCGGCCGCCGAACCGCTGTCCCGCTCGACGGTGTCTCAGCGGCCCCCGCTGCGGGTCGGGCTGGTGCAGCACCGCTGGCGCGACGATGCCGCCGAGCTGGCCCGGGTCCTGCGCGAAGGCATCGACCGGGCCGCCGGCGCAGGTGCACGCGCGGTGTTCCTGCCGGAGATCACCCTGCTGCGCTATCCGGCGGACACTCCGGCCGGGCCGAATCCGGGGGATCACGCCGAGGACCTGACCGGTGGCCCGACGTTCGCGCTCGCGGCCGAGGCGGCCCGGGCCAACGGCGTCTTCGTGCACGCATCGCTGTACGAGAAGGCGCCGGCAGCCGACGGCCTTGGCTACAACACCGCGATCCTGGTGTCCCCGGCCGGTGACCTGGTGGCCAGAACCCGCAAGATGCACATCCCGATCTCGGCCGGCTATTACGAGGACACCTACTTCCGGGCCGGTCCCGCGGACGGCGATCCCTACCCCGTGTACAAACCAGACGGCCTGGACGCCCGGATTGGCATGCCGACCTGCTGGGATGAATGGTTCCCCGAGGTGGCCCGCAACTACTCGCTGGGCGGTGCCGAGATCGTGGTCTATCCGACGGCGATCGGGTCCGAGCCGGTGTTCCCCGCCTTCGACACCCAGCCGCTGTGGCAGCAGGTGATCGTCGCCAACGGCATCAACAGCGGATTGTTCATGGTCGTGCCCAACCGCACCGGCGACGAGGGCGCGCTGTCGTTCTACGGTTCGTCGTTCATCTCCGACCCGTACGGCCGGGTGCTGGTGCAGGCGCCGCGGGACGAGGAGGCCGTGCTGGTCGCCGACCTCGACCTGGACCAGCGCCGCGACTGGCTGGAGCTGTTCCCGTTCCTGCTGACCCGCAGGCCCGACAGTTACGGTGCGCTGCACGCACCGGTGGACGCGACCCGGCCCTACGGCGAAGGCCACGACGCCACGGCGGTCGTCAAGTGACGCGGTACCTCATGCCCTCCGAGGGCGCCCCGCAGGACCGAGTGTGGATGGCCTTTCCCAGTGCGGGCTACTCGCTCGGAGATACCGAAGAGGCCCGACATCAGGCACGGTCCACCTGGGCGGCGGTGGCCCACGCCATCGCACAGTTCGAGCCGGTGACCATGCTCGTCGACCCGGACGAGATCGGGGCCGCGAAACGCTATGTGTCCCAGGACATCGAGATAGTCGAGGCACCGCTGAATGACGCCTGGATGCGGGATATCGGGCCGACGTTCGTGCACGCTGACGACGGGTCGGTGGCCGCGGTCGACTGGGTGTTCAACGGCTGGGGCGCCCAGGACTGGGCGCGCTGGGACCGCGACGCCAAGATAGGCGCAACGGTGGCCGAGCTCGCCGGCGTCCCGGTGGTGGATTCGCCACTTGTCAACGAGGGCGGTGGTATTCAGGTCGACGGAGAGGGCACCGTGCTGGTCACCGAGACCGTCCAACTGGACCCCGGCCGCAATCCCGGCCTGTCCAGAGCCGATGTCGAGGCCGAATTGGCCCGCACCGTTGGCGCCGCAAAGGTGGTCTGGTTGCCGCGCGGGCTGACCCGTGACTCGCAGCGCTTCGGCACCCGCGGCCATGTCGACATCGTCGCGGCGATCACAGCTCCCGGGCGGCTGCTGCTTCACACCCAAACCGCTGATGAACACCCGGACACCTTGGTTTGCAAGGAGATTCGTTCAACACTGGAAGGCGCGTACGGTTTCGACATTGTGGAGATGCCTGCCCCGACCATCCTCGCCGACGGCGACGGATACGTCGACTACAGCTACATCAACCACCTGGTGGTCAACGGCGGGGTGATCGCCTGCAGCTTCGATGATCCGCGGGACGCCGATGCCGCGGCGATCCTCGCCGAGCAGTACCCGGGCCGCTCCGTGGTATCGGTCGACGCCCGGCCGCTGTTCGAACGTGGTGGCGGAATCCACTGCATAACACAGCAGCAACCATCGCCGATAAACCGCGCGGAGCGCGTGTGACCGCGCGTAGTGTCCCGACCGTGGCGACGTTGTTTCATGGCGGCGTGATCTGGACCGGCACCGAGACCACCGATGCGCTGCTGATTGCCGACGGCGTGGTCCTCGCGGTGGGGGAGCAGGCCCACGCGCAGCCCTGCGATGCGCAGGTCGACCTGGCCGGTGGTTTTCTGATGCCGTCCTTCGGTGACGGCCATGCCCACCCGCTCTACGGCGGGCTGGAATCCGCCGGGCCGGCGGTGCGGGCATGTTCGTCGGTGGACGAAATCGTGGCGGCAGTTGGGGAATTCGCCGCCGCCAATCCTCACGAGGAATGGATAGTCGGCGCGTCCTACGACGGCAGCCTGGTTCCCGCCGGCCTGTTCGACGCACGCTGGCTCGATGCTGCGGTACCAGACCGGCCCGTGGTGCTGCGGGCCTGGGACTACCACACCTTCTGGGTCAATTCCGTTGCGCTGCAACGAGCGGGGATCACCGCCGACACCCCCGACCCGGTGCTCGGCGAGATCCCGCGGCGGTCGGACGGATCGGTGCTCGGCACGCTGCGGGAATGGGGTGCCACCGACCTGGTCGCCGCCGTCATGCCCCCGCGTGACGAGGCAGTGCGCATCGCGGCGCTATCGGCCGCGGCCGACTACTTCCTGGCCCGCGGCGTCACCTGGGTGCAGGACGCCTGGGTTGAGCCGGCCGATGTCGACACCTACCTCGCGGCAGCCGCTCAGGGCGCATTGCGGATGCGCTTCAACCTCGCGTTCTACGCCGACCCGCGCCATTTCGACACCCAGATTACGCAGTTCGCCTCGGCCAGCGATCGCGTCGAGGCGACGAAGTCGCCCCTGCTGACGGCGAACACCGTGAAGTTCTTCGCCGACGGAGTGGTGGAGAATGAGACCGGAGCACTGCTGGCACCGTATTGCTCGGGTCTGCACAGCCACGGAATGACGCTGTGGGAGGGCGACTCGCTGGCCGAGGCCGCACGCCGCGTCGATGACCTCGGTCTCCAGATCCACATCCACGCCATCGGCGACGCCGCGGTGCGCCAGGCCCTCGACGCCATCGAGTACGTCGTTCGGCAGAACGGACCCCGTGACCGGCGCCCGGTGATCGCCCATGCTCAGCTCGTCGACGACGCCGACATCGGCCGGTTCGCCGAACTCGGCGTCATCCCGAACGTGCAGCCGCTGTGGGCTCAGATGGACGCGTTGATGACGGTGCTAACCATTCCGCGGCTCGGTGCCGAACGCGCCGACAAGCAGTACCGGATACGGTCACTGGAATCCTCCGGTGCGGCACTGGCATTCGGCTCGGACTGGCCGGTGTCATCGGGCGCGCCGCTGGACGGAATCGCGGTCGCGGTGTCCCGGCAGACCGCCGAGGGCGCCCCGGAGGGCGGCTGGACACCCGAGGAGATCATCCCGATCGAGCAGGCGCTGTCCTCGTACACGGCCGGGGTGGCATACCAGGCATTCGCCGAATCCGACTGGGGCCGCCTGGTGCCCGGCGCCAGCGCCGACCTGGTCTGGCTCGAGGGTGATCCCACTCGGACTGCCGCGCTGGACCTTCCGGCGCTGCGGATCCGCGCAACGTATCTGCAGGGCCAGCCGGTGTACTCGGCCGAACAGTGAAAGGCGATGCCATGACCGTTACCTCCGCCGCGACGGAAGGCCACCTGCGCCGCGTTCTCGGGCTCCCGTCCCTGGTGCTGTTCGGTCTGGTCTACATGGTGCCGCTCACGGTGTTCACCACCTACGGCATCGTCACCGAAGTGACCGGTGGGAGACTGCCGTTCGCGTATGTGGTGACGTTGGTCGCCATGGTTTTCACCGCCCGGTCCTACGCCCGGATGGCCGGGGCGTTCCCGGTGGCGGGGTCGGCCTATACCTACACGCAGAAGGCCTTCGGTGCCCCGATCGGCTTCCTGGCCGGGTGGTCGCTGCTGCTGGACTACCTGTTCCTGCCGATGATCAACTACTTGGTCATCGGAATCTACCTGGAGGCCGCGTTCCCGGCGATCCCGGCCTGGATCATCATCGTGGTGACGATCGCCATCGTCACCGTGCTCAACATCATCGGCATCGTGTCGGTGGCCCGCGCCAACTTCCTCATCATCGCGATCCAGGCCATCTTCATTGTGACGTTCGTGGTGCTGTCGTGCGTGACGTTGTTCGGCAGCGGCTCGGTGGATCCGGCAGCTCCATTCAGCGGTGACGGTACGACGTCGGGCCTGGCCCCGGTGTTCGCCGGTGCGGCGATCCTGTGTCTGTCATTCCTGGGCTTCGACGCGGTGTCCACCCTGTCGGAGGAGGCGAAAGACCCTAAACGTACTGTGCCGCAGGCAATCATGATCGCAACGCTGGTATCCGGATTGATCTTCATCGGGCTGTCCTACCTGTCGCAGGTGGTGTTCCCGTCGAACGAGTTCACCGATGTCGACTCGGGTGCGCTGGACGTGATGGCCGCCGTCGGCGGCGATTTCGCCAAGACGTTCTTCACTGCCGCCTACGTTGCCGGCGCGCTCGGATCGGCCATCACCTCGCAGGCCTCGGTGGCCCGCATCCTCTTCGCCATGGGCCGCGACGGGATTCTGCCGCGGCGGGTGTTCGGTCGGTTGTCGGCCAGATACGCCACCCCGGTGTACGCGATCCTGGTGGTGTCGGTGGTGTCACTGCTGGCTGTGGTCATTGACCTGGCGACGTTGGCATCACTAATCAGCTTCGGTGCGCTGGTGGCATTCTCGGTGGTCAATCTGTCGGTGATCAAGCACTACTTCGTGGACCTGCGGCAGCGCTCGGGTGGCCAGATCGTGAACAGCCTGGTGTTGCCGTTCATCGGTTTCGCGTTGACGGTCTGGTTGTGGACCAGTTTGTCGTCGGAGACGCTGATCGTCGGGTTGTGCTGGCTGGCAGTCGGTTTCATCTGGCTGCTGGGTGTGACGCGCGGATTCTCCCGCCCGACGCCCACACTGGACCTCAAGGAGTAGCCGCCGATGGCTTCGCCTACGCCTTCGGCGTGACGACCGACGTGTACATCCTCAGGGCGGTCTGAAATAGGTCGACGTCATCGAGTTCACCGGCGAGCATGATGCCGTCGCTTGTGGCGATGAGAGCTTGCGCGAATTCCCTTGCCGGGACGGACAAGGTCAGGCCGAGCCGTTGTGAGCCGCTGATGACGAATTCCGTGAGTGCGTCGACGACCTCACGGCGCTTGTCGGCGACGCGCTCGCGAGCGTCGGGGTTGCGCAGCAGGTAGAGGGTGAACTCGTAGCCCAGGGCCGCATGTCGTGCACCGCCGCTGCGGGTGAGCTGGATCCAGCGTTGCGCGATCTCGCTCAGCTCGTCGTCGCCGATCTCGTCCACAGCGGCGAGCACCTCGGCGAAGTTGTCGAAGTAGCGACGCCAGTAGCGGTCGCTGACGGCGAAGAACAGGTCTTCCTTGGCCTTGAAGTGCACATAGATCGCCCCGCGGGTGTAGCCGGCGGCGGCGGCGATGTCATCGAGAGTCGCTGCGCTGAACCCCTTGTTGGCGAAGACCTCCTCGGCCGCGTCGACCAGCAGATTGCGTGTGTGCTCGAGCCGCCGCTCCTTGGTAAAGCGCTCCACCATTGGGCACATACTGCCAAAAGGATGTGCGCATACGCTTCCGTATCGCACATACGGACAGGTATGTTGAGGCCATGAGCGCGGGTGCGACCAGTGAGATCTCGTTCGATCCCTACGACGCCGACCTCGTCGTCGACCCGTATCCGATGTTCCGTCGGCTACGGGACGAGATGCCGCTGTACTACAACGAGCAGTTCGACTTCTACGCGCTGAGTCGATTCGCCGACGTGAACGCGGCGGCGGTCGACCACCAGACCTTCAGCTCCGCCCGCGGCAACATCCTGGAGTTGATCAAGGCCAATATGGACGTCCCGTCGGGGCTGCTCGTGATGGAGGATCCGCCGCGTCACGACATCCACCGCAAGTTGTTGTCGCGGATGTTCACACCCCGCAAGATCAGCGAACTCGAGGACACCATTCGCCAGTACTGTGCGCGCAGCCTCGACCCGCTGGTCGGTTCCGCGGGTTTCGACTTCATCGCCGATCTGGGCGCGCAGATGCCGATGCGCGTGATCAGCAAGCTGCTGGGGATTCCGGAGGAGAACCAGGAGGCTATCCGCGATCACTCGAACTCGCACATGGTCACCGACGCCGGGGAGCCGATGGAGATTGCGTCCGACGGATTCGATGACGGCTCGATATTCGTCGACTACATCGAGTGGCGTTCCAAGAATCCCTCGGATGACATCGTGACCGAACTGCTCAACGTCGAGTTCACCGACGAGGACGGTGTGGTTCGGCGGCTGCATCGCGATGAGCTGCTGATGTATGTCAGCGTGGTCGCGGCCGCGGGCAACGAGACCACCACGCGGCTGATCGGCTGGGCGGCCAAAGTGCTTGCCGAGCATCCCGATCAGCGTCGCGAGCTGGTGGCCGATCCATCGTTGATCCCCAAGGCGGTCGAGGAGCTGTTGCGCTTCGAGCCGCCCGCCCCGCACTTCGCCCGATACGTCACCCGCGATGTCGAGTACTACGGACAGTCTGTGCCCGAGGGCAGCGCGATGATCCTGCTCGCCGGTGCCGCCAATCGCGATGAGCGTCAGTTCCCCGATCCTGATGTCTTCGACATTCACCGCGACGTCCGTTCGCATCTTGCCCTGGGTGTCGGGACGCACTACTGCATCGGCTCCGCGCTGGCGCGCCTGGAGGGGCGGGTTGCGATCGAGGAGATCCTCAAACGTTTCCCCGAGTGGGACATCGACCTACCCAACGCCAAGATGTCATCCACCTCAACCGTGCGGGGCTGGGAGACCATGCCCGCGATCGTCGGCTGAGTTTGGGCAGTCAGGCGCCCTTGTGGGCGCTGAGCAGGAATCCCGGCATCTTCAGGTGATCCCCGTCGACGAAACGCGCCATGTTCGGTGCGTCCGTTCCCTCGGGGACAGCGGTGGCGTTGCCGTACAGGACGGCGGGACGCACGTCGTCCACCACCCAGTACGCGCCCACGGCCTCGCGGAACTCGTCCTCGGAGACGCCGCGGGGGCCGCGTTGCTGTCCATCACCGCCGACCTCGGAGTTGAAGGACAAGATGTAGAGCGCTGCGCCTGGAGCGGCGGCCCGCGCTATGCACCGCAGGTAGTCCGCTCGTCGCTCGACCGGCAGCGAATGGAGCAGCCCGCTGTCGATGACGGTGGAGAACCTGTCGTCATATCCGCCAAAGTCGGCGATGTCGGCTTGCGCGAAGCGCGCCGAGGTAAGGCCGCGCTCGGCGGCGGCCGCCGCGGCCGCCGCCACCGCGGTTGGGCTGAAGTCCAGCCCGACCACCTGATAGCCCTGCCTGGCCAGTTCCAGTGAGAGTTCGGCGTGTCCGCAGCCGGCGTCGAGAACCTCGCTGCGCACCCTGCCGTCGGCGATGAGCGCGGCCAGCTCGGGCTGGGGCTGGCCGATGCTCCACGGTGGCGGCGCGTCCTGCTGATAGGCGCTCTCCCAATCCATGTGGGGCTGTGTCATCGACCCTCTCCCTCATCCGGTTCCTCTCACACGGTAGCGCGCATTCCCGTCACCGAGGACGACGCGTGAGGGCCATCCGTCGGATGCAGCCAGTCCGCGATGTTGCCGACGTAGTCCTTGAAGACGTCGAGGTGGATCGGGTCGTCCTGGATCTGCGTGCCCGGCGGTTCGGTGACGAACGAGGGGGCACCGGAGCGCAGATCCCAGTTGTAGTCGGCAAAGTGGTGAAACGTCGATGCGGCGAGCGCGCGGCCCATCGGTCTGCCATCCGATCCGGTTTCCCCTTCCAGCAGCACCGCGAGGTTGAAGTGCCGGCCGGTGGTGGTGCTTCGGCCCTGGGCGAGGGCCGTGGCGAATGGGCCATCCGGCGATACCAGCCCCTCGTGCGGATGTGCCGGGAACCACTCGATTCGTCCGCTCGGCGTCCGGGTGGTCCGCAGGAGTGGGTGGGCCGACCCGCTGATCAGCACCGGTTGGTAGTCGCCGTTGGCCCCCGAGTGGTAGTTCGGCCAGGAGATCTCCGGGGTGTCCTGGTCATCGCACATGGTCGCCGGATCCACACTCTCGTCGTGGAACTGGTTGACCATGCCCAATGAGCCAAGCCTGACCAGGCAGCTGCCCAGATCTTGGTGATCGCGCGCGGTCAGCACGCCGCCGCCGCTCTCGCGGAACCTCATGATGGCGTCGGCCTCGGCGGCGGTGAGCCCGTCACCACCGTCGACGGCCATCAACCACAGCTGATCGAAGTCGAGTTCGTCGATGCGAATCAAGATCGGATCCTGGTCGGCGTCCTCCCGGTTGCGGGCGGTCACATCGTGGCCCCTGGACCGCAGCTCGTCTGCAAGCAGGGCGAAGCGGCTGATATCCCAATCCTCGGGGCTCTTGTGAATCGTGCTCTGCAACAGAATCTTCGACATCGCCACGTTCCTCGACTATTGGGCGTTCGGTGCTGGCACGCGACGGTCTCGACGTGCCTCGAGTTCGTCGTCGTCGACAAGCGTGAGCATGGGTTGCCCCGGAACGCAGAACATCGTCACGGTGAACCGGCTCTTGACGTCGTCCCGATTGTTGCCGTCCTGGTAGTGGATGACGTCGCCCCCGGGTTCCCAGAAGGTCTCGCCGGCGCGAATGACGCGCGGAGCTTCACCCTCGAGTTCGAAGAGCATCTCGCCCTCCAGCACGTAGCCGAAGGCTGGTCCCGAGTGCCGGTGCGGCGGGGTGCCGGGATCGCCGGGGGGAAACTCCACCACGACCGTCATGGCGTGCGACCCCTCGGGAATCGCGGGCGGCATGGCCTCCTGAAGGACGGTGACGGCGGTCTGCCAGGCGTCACTGTGTGGCCTGGGTGCTGCCTTCTCGTCGGGCATGTCGGCTCCTTCGGTGCGGGCTATCGCTATTCGCGCTGGTCTCATCAGTTAGGACAAGGCTGACCAGCGGTCTGTGACACCTGCGATCAATTCCGCTGGGATTGTCACGAATTGGGGTTGTGTTCGGTCCTTGCTAGTGACTGGACGGCCACGCAGGCCGTGTGGCGCAATCATTGAGGGGTTGGATGTGAAGATCGTCGTCATCGGAGGAACGGGTCTAGTGGGATCCAAGCTGGTGGCACTTCTTGATGAGCACGGACACGAGGCCATCGCGGCAGCGCCGAACACCGGTGTGAACACCCTGACCGGCGAGGGGCTCGCCGAGGCCCTGACCAACGCCGCGGTGGTGGTCGATGTCTCGAATTCGCCGTCGCTGGAAGGTGATGCGGCGCTGCAGTTCTTCCAGACCTCGACGTCCAACCTGCTCGCCGCGGAGGCCGCAGCCGGGGTCGGACACCACGTCGCGCTGTCAGTCGTGGGCACCGGGGAACTCGCTGCGGCTGGAAGCGGCTACTTCCGCGCGAAGCTGGCCCAGGAGACGCTGATCGCGAAGGCACACGTCCCGTACTCGATTGTTCACGCGACGCAGTTCTTCGAGTTCCTGAGGGGCATCACCGACGAGGCCACAGATGGTGACACCGTGCGGCTGGCACCGGTCTACATCCAGCCGATGGCGGCGGCCGACGTCGCCGAGGCCGTGGCGATCACGGCGGTCAACACCCCGCTGAATCGCATCACCGAGGTCGCCGGGCCCCAGCGGTTCCGTCTCGATGAACTGGTCCGCACGACCCTGGCATCGCGCGACGACCCCCGGACGGTGCTGGCGGACCCGAGCGCCCGGTACTTCGGCGCCGAGATCAGCGAGCACAGCCTCACGCCACGTGAGGACGCGACGATCTTCGACACCCGGCTCGAGGACTGGGATTCGACGGTCGCTCAGGCGTGACCGCCCGCGAAGCAGCTGCGGTACTCGGTGGGTGTGGTCTTGCACCTGCGGACGAAGTGATGTCGATACGTCACCGGGGACTCGAAGCCGACTCGGGTGGCGATCTGCTCGATCGACAGCGACGAGGACTCGAGAAGCTCCATGCTGGCCTGGATGCGTTGCCCGATAAGCCATTTGATCGGCGTGGTTCCGGTGGCATCGGCGAACTGCCGTAGATAGGTGCGCCGGGACATCAGTGACTTCCTGGCCATGTCGTCGAGAGTGATCGGTGCGTCGAGGTTCGCCAGCGCCCACTCCATGCCTGCCGCGATCGCGCCGTCCGTCGTGGGCTCGGGTACTGGTGTCTCGATGTACTGGGCCTGTCCACCGGCGCGGTGCGGCGAGATCACCAGCCTCCGTGCCACGTCGTTCGCGATACGCGCGCCATGGTCGGTGCGCACGATGTGCAGGCACAGATCCAGACCCGCGGCGCATCCCGCGCTGGTGAGCACGTCTCCGCCATCGATGTAGAGCGGGGTGGGATCGACGTTGACGTCGGGATGGCGCGCTTGGAGCAGATCCACGTAGACCCAGTGCGTCGTGGCGGACCGACCGTCGAGAAGTCCGGCGGCGGCCAGCGCGAACGCCCCCGAGCAGATGGACACCAGCCGCGACTCTCGCGCGTGCGCGGTCCGAATCGCCTCGATGAGTCCCGGCGATGTCGGCTCGTTGACATCGCGCACGCTCGGGATGATCACCGTATCGGCTTCCGATAGATCAGCCAGCCCGTAGGCGGTGTGCACGGTCGCGCCACCCAGCATCCGAACCTCGGGTGTCTCGGCGCACAGCTTGACCGAGTACCAGGGGCGCGAGATGCCTGCGGAGAACATCGGGGAGAGTTCGGTGATCCCGAAGATCTCCGCAGCCAGGCCGGACTCGAATCCGGACATCCCGTCATAGGCGAGGATCGCCACCGAGTGCATGTCACTATCTTATCGAAGAGTGTCACTGGTGCCACTCCCGCTTTTGTCGCTTCCCGGCCACGATCGAGAGATGCTGCATCAACGACCATCGATCTGGGCGCGGGCGCGCCGCCACCCCGCGCTTCGCCAACTGATATCCCTCGCCGCGGGATTGCACGCGGCCAACGGTCTGGCACACGGCATTACGCCGCCACCGGCCTCAGCTGCGCGCGCGGTGCAGTGCGATGTCCAAGGCGCGCGACATGGCCGCTTGCACTTGTTCGGGGCCATCGCCCTGGGCCAGGCTGGTCGCGGCTGCAGCACTGACCGCGCCGGTGACGGCGCCGACGCGGGCGGCGGCGCCGAGTAGGTCCAGTTCGTCGGGGTACGCCCGCTGTAGGGCTTGAGCCAGCTCGGATTGGGCTGCCAGCAGCCTGTGCAACTGCCGGGCCAGCAAGCTTGGCGTTGACATCACCAACCGCGCGCGGAGCGCCGCCAGTCCGGTGGTCAAGTCGCCGGCGAAGGTGTTGGCCATCATGTCGGCCATGCTGCGGGCCAGCACATCGGAGATCGACTCGCCGGGGCTGCGGTCGGCGATGGCCTTAAGGCCGATGTCGACCCGGACCTCGGCGTTGGCGAACAGCACATCCTCCTTGGCGGGAAAGTGCAGAAAGAACGTCCGAGTGGTGACATCGGCGGCTGCGGCGATCTGCGCGACGGTGGTCTGCTCGTACCCGTTCCTCTCGAACAGTCGGACAGCTGCGGCGATCAGCGCATCCCGGGTGCGCTGCTTCTTGCGTTCGCGCAGCCCTGTTTCATCGGCCATGGGCGACATATTACTACATTGCATGTAGCAGTACATCAAGTGAAACGCTACATTGGATGTAGTCATTTCAATGGGAATCTGCGTTGGGAGTTCTTGATGGGAAGCCTTACTGGACGTGTCGCGTTGATTACCGGAGGCGGTCGAGGCATTGGGCGTCACGAAGCCGTGTTCTTCGCCGCCCAAGGCGCCCGAGTCGTCGTCAACGATGCGGGCGTGGATCTCGACGGCACGGGCGGTGACCGCGATGTTGCCGCTGCCGTCGTCGACGAGATTCGCGCGAATGGCGGTGAGGCAGTCGCGAACACCGACTCCGTCACCGAACCGTCGGGCGCCCAGCGCATGGTCGACACCGCTGTGCAGACCTTCGGCGACCTGCACATCGTGGTGAATAATGCTGCGATTGAACGCAACCGAGCGATCTATTTCATGACCTCCGAAGATTTCGACACCGTGTGCGACGTCAAACTGAAGGGAACTTTCAACGTCAGCGCCGCGGCGGCCCGATACTGGCGCCACCAACAACGCCGTGACACGCAAGTCGATCGAGCGATCGTGAACACGGTGTCTGGGTCGGGGTTGTTCAACCCGCTGCCAGGCCAATCGAACTACGCCGCGGCCAATGCCGGGGTCGCGGCGATGACTATTGTGCAGGCGCTGGAATTGGGATCCTTGGGTGTTCGGGTGAATTGCCTTGCACCGTCGATGATTCGGACGCGGATGACGCTGCCGGTGCCGGGTATTCAGGATCTCCCGCCGGCCGGAGAATACGACCCCTACTCGCCTGCTGTGGTCGCACCTGTGGCCGCATACCTCGCCAGCGCGCGCTGCGCGCTCACTGGTCAGGTCCTGGCCGTGCGCGGCCCTGCGGTGACTGTCGGCCACGGGTGGTCACGTGGGGGCAGTGTGACCAAGGACGCCGAGCAGTGGACAGTCGACGAACTTGCCGATCGGATCGCGGGGCTGTCATATCCCGACACCTTCGAGATCCTCGCCGATGCGCTTGGCGGGGCCCTCGGTCCGGTCGGCCGCGAGCAGATGCAGGACATGATCGACGCCGGCCTGCAAGAAACAGTCCGATCCCTACCGGCGTCGGGCGACGATCGCGAAGTTCAGCGGGATGCTCGGTGAACCGGGCGGCAGTGTCCATCCCTGTGCACACGAGACCAACTCGGGGAAGGCGCGCCAGTCCATGTAGGGCAGTTCCCGCAGCGCCACGATCTCGAGACCGGCGTGCAGGAGTGCACCGACGACCTCGCCCAGATCATGGCGCCACTCGTGATTGGCGGTGTGCACAATCTGTCCGGCCGAGTTGTCGGTGTAGCTGCCCGAGTCCTCGTAGCTGTGGACGCCACCACCGCTGAGGTAGTCATCGGTGATATCCCACGGTTCGAAATCCATCGCGCCGAGGATGGGGTGATCGTCGCGGATCATGAACAGCCCACCTGGCTCCAGGAGATCGTGGATCGACTGAGCCCAATCGCCGAGTTCCGGTAGCCACACGATGGTTCCGGCGCTGGTGACGACGATGTCGAAGTGGCGATCGATCAGCGTCGAGGCGAACCGGGCATCGCCCTCGACCCAGGTGATGTCGCGCGAGTCGGCATTGGCGATGCGGGCCGCGTGGTGCAGGGAGTTGGGCGACAAATCGAGTCCGTGTACATCGACGGCTCCGAGTCGGGCCCAGGAGACGGTGTCGGTGCCGATGTGGCACTGCAGGTGCAGCAGCGAGCGATCGCGGACACCGGCCTCCGGCAGATGAGGAGCTAGGACCGATAGGTCGTTCTGCACCACTGTGGAGATATCTGCGGGATCGGCCAAAAATCCTGCGACGTCATACATCTCGGAACGCGCGTGAACATCGGCGCGGTCGTCCCAGTTGGCCCGGTTGGCGGCAATTGCCTCCGCCTCATGCATGTTCATACCGTTCGATCGGAGTCGGGTGGTGAGTAGTCACAATGTGTAGCACAAAGCCCGGTTCGTGGGCTCGTCAATTTTCGACCGGCTCGATCCCGCGAAGCCGGCCTCAGAAGAACTCGTCGAGCAGGCGGTAGAAAGCTATGAGGTCGACGTCGAGATGGTCGAGCCCATAGCGCTGGAGGAACGGCACCACCCATTCCTCGCCCAGCTCTGCTGCGATGTCACGGGTGGCCAACGCCAAATCCTGATACCGGTCAGCCGTTCCCAGTCGGCCACAGTCAATGAAGCCGGTGAACCGACCGTGTTCCACCATGATGTTGGGCAGGCAGGCATCGCCGTGCGTGACCACCAGGTCCTCGTGCATCGGTTGGCCGGCCCGCAGCTTGGCGAAAAGCTGGCCGAGTTCGGTTCCCTGATGTTCGTCATCGAGGTCCTCTAGGTCGACGAGGCCAGCCTTCATCCGTGCGTGTGCGCGGTCGATACGTAACGCGGCTCTGTGGTCGAAAGGGCACGTGGCGGGGTCGAGGCTGTGCAGTTGGCGCAGCGCATCACCCATGATCGCCGCCTTGTCTGGAGAATCGAGAGGGGCCGCTAGCAGGTCGTCGCCCGGCACGGCTGTCAGTAGAAGCCAGTTCTGCTGTGCTTCGCACTTCTCGTCAAGGACTTGTGGGCATCCGATTCCGGTCGTGCTCAGCCAACGCAGTCGTGCCGCCTCTTCCCGTAGCTCGCCCAAGGGATGGGCCGGCTCGGACTTGACGAAGAGAGTCGGCATGCTCTGCGCGTGAAGGCGGGACACGGCAGCCTCCGAACAGCCGATCGTCTGTTGAGTCCACTTGTAGCCCTGCAATCTGTCTCGCCATGTCGCAGGAGTCATCTCGCACGACGGATTGTTTTCCAGCACGATTCGTCGGTTCCCTTCAAAGGGCGTGATTGTCGTGGGTATGCGCCCGCGAGTGCAAGTCTAGGAATCGGCAATGGCGCGGCATCGCGTGTGTCGATGGGAGAACGAATCGGTCGAATTTCAGCATCGACGGTCGCGTAAATAGGCCTGACGTGATCAGCTGTCTTTGATGCCTTCCTTCGGACTGTCCCCTCGCCTGTGTGCGTCGGTTGCGGCGTGCGCGGCGCTTCTGACAATCGGGGTGCCGTCGGCCGCGGCCGCACCAGCCACCGACGAACTGGGTTACGTCGACTCCACCGCACGGTGCGCCGAGCCGAACACCGTGGTGGAGTTCGGTAGCACCGCCGACTCGCGCGTCGCAGTCTGCAAGTCCTCCGAAGGTGAGTACCAGTACCGGGGCGTGCGGCTCCGTGACGGCGCCAAGCTGATTCTGTCTGCCACCCGATCCGACGATGGCGCGTTCATCGCCGAGAACAACGGTGTCGAGTACACCGTTGCGGCGAAGTCGTTGATCATCAGCGCTGGCGAGAAGGTGATCCGGGAGGAACCGTGGATCGACTTCCACGGGGGAGGCGCGGCGAGTGCGCCGTCGACCAAGGCCGCGCCGACCACACCGTTGCCGCCGCCGCTACCCGCAGAGGAGGGCGGGGGCTCGTAGTCACACATCTGCCGTTGCCTGACCATGGCTGGCCAGGCAACGGCAGATGAGGACTGCAATCGAGTGGGTCCCTACCCGGTGTGCGCCACACTCTCACCGTGCCGAGGAGCGGGATCGGTGGTGCCGTTGTTGAGGATGTTGTTGAGATTGCGCTTCGAGGTCTCCGGCGCGAAGTACACGGCGATCAGCGTCAGCACCGATGACGCCGAGATGTATATCGCCACCGAGGTCACCGAGCCGGTGGCGTCCAGCAGCGCCGAGGCGATCAACGGCGCGAACCCTCCACCGATGACACCGATGAGCATGTAGCCCAGCGAGACGCCGGTGTAGCGGTAGCTGGTATCGAACAGCTCGGCGATGAAGGCCGCGAGAACGCCGTACATCGCGCCCTGGAACACCATCGCGACCGATACCGAGAGCGCCATGAGTGCGAAGTTGCCGGTGCCCATCAGCGGATACACCGCGAATGCCCACACCGCCATCCCGACGCCGCCGATGAGGAATGGAATACGCCGCCCCACCCGATCGCTGAGTCGTCCGAAGTACAGAATTGACAAGAGCTGCGCGACGGCGCCGACGGCGACGGCGTTGAGCACCGTTGCCTTCGAGATATCGGTGTGCTGTGTCACGTAGGACAACGAGAACACGTTGATCACGAAGTACGCGACCTGTTGGCCAAGCCCGAGAAACACGACCAGCAGGATCATCTTCGGTGCGTGCCGCAGCACCTGAAGGATCGGGGCCTTGGTGTCCTTCTCCTTGAGTTTCTCTTGATTTCGAGTGAAGACGGTGGATTCGATGATCTTCACGCGAATCAGTAGGCCTACCAACACCAGTGGCGCACTGAGCAGGAACGGAATGCGCCAGCCCCAGGCCAAGAACTGTTCGTCGGTCATGAGCCCGCTCACTGCCGCCAGGGTGGCGGTGGCCAGGAGGAAGCCCATTGGTGAGGCGGACTGCATCCAGCTGCCGGCACGTCCCCGACTGTCCGAGGATTCGTCCTGCTCCACCACCATCAGCACGGCACCGCCCCATTCACCGCCCAGGCCGATGCCTTGAAACAGGCGACACACCACCAGCAGGATGGGTGCCAGGATGCCGATGGAGTCGTAAGTGGGCAGCAGTCCAATGGCCACTGTTGCGAGACCCATCATCATGATGGTCGCGATCAGGGCTGCCTTGCGCCCAACCCGGTCACCGATGTGCCCGAAGATGATTCCACCAATGGGGCGGGCAGCGAACCCGACTCCGAATGTGGCGAGCGCCAACAGTGTTCCTGCCGCCGGGTCCACGTCGGGAAAGAAGATCTTGCTGAACACCAGGGCGGCGACTGCGCCGTAGATGTTGAAGTCGTACCACTCGATGGTGGTGCCGACCATGCTCGCGACGATCGTTCTCCGACGACGCGATTTCGCGCTCGCAGTGTCAGTGGCTGCGGCAGGAACTGATTGGCTCATGTAGTCCTCTGATAGTTGCCGGTCATAGCGAAAATGCTAGAGCCGCGATGTGGCTGTACCCATAGTCCTGGTGCAACGTGATCCAGCTCGCACAGTGTGCGCCTGCACAATCGAGGCAGGTTCGGTCCGTGCGAGCGACCAAACTCATGGCCGCAGCAGACACAGTTGCACCATGGCCTGCGACCGAGGTGTCCGGAGGCTGATCCCGGTGGCATCCTCGAACTTCCGGAGGCGATTGAGCACTGTGTTGCGGTGGCAGTACAGCTTGGCGGCCGTGGTCGAGACCGACCCGCTCTCGGCGAATGCCAGTATCGTCTCGACGACGAGGACGCGATCGTTCATCGCGGCCAGAGGTGCATCCACGTAACTGCGAAGGTCGTCGATCACCGTGCACAGTTGTGAAATCGACAACTTCGACCAAGAACGGCGAAGAGTCGTCGCCTCGACACCCAGCTGGGTGAGCATCCGCACGGTCGATGCTGATCGGAAGACGTTCTGTAGCTGAACAGTTCGTGGCGCCACTGCTCCGATAAGTCCAGACAGCAGGTCGGCTGCCAACGTCTCGTCATCAGGCCAGCGGCGGTGTGCGGGCAGCAGGATCAGCGTGACTCCCGTACTCGTGTGATGCAACGCCGCAACGTCGACGCCAACGAGTCGTGGGATCGCTGCAGCGGGGACTCCCTCTGCGGCGAGCCCCACGACCCAGTAGGAGGCCGTCTCGTCGAGACCCAGGACCTCGGCCGCGCGACGCACCGTGGTGGGGCTCGGCTCGTCGGACAGCAAGTCAGACAGGCTCTGCTGCTGTTCGATGATGTTGTTGCGCGCGATTTGCAGTCGCTGATCCAGGTAGCCCTGTTGGACCGCGCCGGCGAAGTCGTCGACCACTTTCCAGAGTTGACCCACGTGCATGGCGAGTACGCGCATATCGGTGTCATCGGCCATGCGTAACAACGCCGACCACGCGACCAGGAAGTCGCTGCGGACCGCGGCGCTCAGATTCTCCAACGCTATGCCCTGACGCGCGCGTAGCGCCCCGACCGCTGTCGGGAACGCGATGAGCTCGTCCGAAAGGGGCCTCTTCAGCAGGCGTCCGAGAAGGTATCGAAATGCGTCTCGGGCACTGTCTTTCAGGTCGTTCGGATCGGGCACGCTGTCGTAGTAGCGTGCGCCACCCTCGATGCGCTCGAGATACTCGGCCGCGAGCTGTTCGTCAATGACGGCGAGTTTCTCAAGGAGGATCTGCCACCGCCGGTGGGCTTCGTCAAGTTCCGGCAAGTGCTGCACTGGTCAACCCAACGGCCCCGCAAGATGAGACCCCCATCGGGGGTTCAAGGGATCGGCTCCCACCGCCGCTAGGCACGCCGCGAGGGTCACCGCCACCGAATCAAGCACGGGCAGCATGATTTCGGCTTCGGCTGTCTCGACGGCGTTGGCGCCGTGCAGATTGGTGCACACGTAGGCGATCGCGTCAGGCTTGCTGTGTGCGACTTCCCGGGTGGGCGCCAGCAGCTCCTCGGGTCGGATCCGGGCGATATCGGTGGTCTCGGTGAGACCGAAGCCGTGTGCTGCGGTCACCGTGATGCCCTCGTCGCCGTAGCACTCGCCGATCTTGGCGTTCATATCGTCGGGGTAGGGGGTGACAATGCCGAGGCGGCGCACGCCCAGCGCGCCGAACACCGCCATGTAGGCCTGGGTGCTGGTGAGAGCCCGCACGCCGGTCGCAGCGGTGATGGCGTCGGTGATCGCGCGGTCATGCGCCGTGCCCAGCCACGAACCCGCGGTACCGTTCCATGCGATCACATCGACGTCGGCGGTGGCCAGCAGGGCCGCGGCCGACTCCATTCCGGCCGTGTCGAACTGGGCATCCGAGGCGCCGTCGAGCCCAACCCGGCCGACCTGGACGCGGGTGAAGTGGACGCTCACGTCGGCCCGGCCGTCCAGCATCTGGTACGTGGTGGGCTCCAGGCAGGTATTCGACGACGGCACGATCATTCCGATGCGGGACACCCGCGGCCCAGCGGCGTGCGAATGCTCAGACGGCACGGGTGATTCCGCCGTCATTGGTGATGGTGGTTCCGTTGAGATAGGCGGCCCGCGGCGAGGCCAAGAACACAACCGAGTAGGCGATATCGCGTGCGCTGGGGATGTAGGACAGCGGGAGGTTCTCCAGGTAGCGCTCTTCGGCCTCCTCGGGTGTGCAATCCCAGTCCTTGGCGTTGGCAGCGAACTGCTTGACCAGCCGCGCGGTCCGGACCGGGCCCGGGCACACCGTGTTGATCATGACGCCCTGAGCGCCGACCTGCAGCGACAGCGACTTGCTGAAGTTCAGGATCGCGGCGTTGGCGGCGGCTCCCGGCATGTGGTACTCCAACGCCTGCTTACCGGAGTTGCCCGCGACATTGACGATGCGCCCGCTGCCGTTCTTGAGCAGGTGCGGCAGTGCCGCCCGCGTCATGCGGATGAAACCGAACAGCTTGAGGTTGATGTCAGCGACCCACTGCTCGTCGGTGAGGTCACCGAAGCCGCCGAAGGATGACGCGCCGGCGTTGTTGATCAGGATGTCCAGGCCGCCGAGTTCGTCGACGACATTGGTGACCACCGAGTCGAAGACGGTCTTGTCGCTCAGGTCTGCGGCCACGGACACAGCTTTGACACCGGTCTTGGCCGAGATCGAGGCGCAGGCATCCTTCAACGCATCGCCGCGGCGGGCCACCAGGGCCACGTCGGCCCCCTCTTCAGCCAGCAACTCAGCGGTCGCCAGCCCGATGCCGTCGCTGGCGCCGGAGATCAGTGCCCGCATTCCCTGCAGTCCGAGGTCCATGGTTTTCTCCTGTCGAGATGTGAGGTTTGTTGAGGTTCGGTGGTATTCGTCGGATCAAGGGCGGTCGGCCATAGCCGAATCGAGCGCGCCATCGAGCATGCGGGCCAGCGTCTCGGTGAGAAGATCCACTCCGGTGCACAGATCCTCGTCCGCAGTGTATTCGGCCTCGGCGTGCGAGATTCCGTCCACGCTGGGGACGAACAACATCACCGAAGGGACGATCTCCTTCATGTTCGTCGAGTCGTGGCCGGCTCGGGTCTGCACCAGCATGCTCGACACGCCGAGGTCATCGGCAACGGTGCGCGCCAACTCCACGCCCTGCGGCTGATAGTGGTGGCCGGGCCAGACGTGGGCCTTCCGGTGCTCGACCTTGACCTTGGCGCGGATCTCGGCCTCGGCGATACGCTTTCGCAGCGCGGCGTCGGCGGCTGCAAGCAGTTCATCGTTGTCGGAACGCAGGTCCAGGTGCATGTGGACCTCGCGCGGTACGACCACCGGAGAGTTGGGCAGCACGGTCATCTGCCCACAGCTGGTGTGCAGTTCATCTCCGAACTCGTCGGCGATGTCGCGCAGCGCCACCACGATCAGCGACGCACCCAGCAGTGCATCCTGACGGTCGTCGATCGCTGTGGCTCCGGTGTGGCCTTGGGCTCCAATGACATTCAACTCGTACTTGTTGGCGGCCCACGTGCGGTCCACCAACCCGATGGTGACGTTGTCCTTTTCCAGCTCGCGACCCTGTTCGATATGGATCTCGGCATAGGCCGCCAGCCGCCGCGCGTCCTCGTCGGCTCCGAACACGTCTCGCTCGCCGATGCTGTCGATGGCCGTCAAAGCCTCACGGACGGTGACACCATCGTGGTCGGTGATGTTGAGCGTCTCCTCGAGATCTGCTGCGCCGGTGAACACCGCGCTGCCCATCAGGGACGGCTTGAACCGTGAGCCTTCCTCGTTGAACCAGTCCACTACGGCGATGTTGTAGCGCGGTGTCACACCGGATTCGGCGACTTGACGGCGAATCCGGTCAGCCGCGGCGGCGCCGGCCAGCACGCCGTAGGCGCCGTCGAATCGGCCGCCGCGGGGTTGACTGTCGAGGTGTGAGCCGACCAGAACGTATGGTGCGCCGGCTTGAAATTCCAGCAGTCCAAACAGGTTTCCCACCCTGTCGACTTCGACGGTGAATCCCCGTTCGCGCAGCCACTGCGAGAACCACTCACGCATCTGGCCGTCTTCGGCGGTGGCGGCTTGTCGCTCCACGCCGCCGGCCGGGGTCGCCCCGATGACCTCCAGTTCGGCCCACGAGTCCAGGAACTCGCGGTCGCGAGTCGAGTCGAGGGTGATGCGCAAATTGGCCTTGTTGGCTCGCGCGGTCATGACTTGCCTCCAGACATGATGGATTGCATGATCCCGCTCGGGATCAGGTTGTGCAGATGTGGTCGATCGGGGCTCAGATCAGATATTGCGAGAGTCCGCGTTTGAGGTAGGCGCCGTGGCCTTTTCGGCCGAGGTATTGACCACGATCGACTATGACCTTGCCGCGCGACAGCACGGTCTGCACGCCGCCGTCGATCTCGAAGCCCTCCCACGTGGAGTGATCGACATTCGAGTGGTGGGTCTTCTCGAAGCCGATCGAGGTGTGCGCTTTCGGGTCGTAGATCACGACGTCGGCATCGGCCCCCGGGGAGATGATGCCCTTGCGGGGATAGAGCCCGAACATGCGCGCAGGGGTGGTTGCGCAGACGTCGACCCACCGCTGCAGGCTGATGTTGCCGTTCACGACGCCCTGATACATCAGGTCGATGCGGTGTTCGACGCCGGCCATCCCGTTGGGGATCTTGGAGAAGTCGTCGAGCCCCATGTCCTTCTGCCCCTTGAAGCAGAACGGGCAGTGGTCGGTGGACACCGTCGCCACGTCCCCGGTGCGGATGTAGCGCCACAGCTCGTCCTGATGGTGCTCCTCGCGGGAGCGCAACGGTGTGGAACACACCCACTTGGCGCCTTCGAACCCGGCGGCGCCCAGCTGCTCCTCGAGCGACAGGTACAGATATTGCGGGCAGGTCTCGGCGAAGACGTTGGCTCCGGTACCGCGGGCCGTGGCGATCTGTTCCATCGCTTGCTTGGCCGAAACGTGCACCACGTACAGCGGGGCACCGGTGACCCGCGCCAGCATGATGGCGCGGTGGGTGGCCTCCTCTTCCAGTTCCCACGGCCGTGACACACCGTGGAAGTACGGCGAGGTCTCACCACGGTCGATGTGCTGAGCCACCAGCTGATCGATGGCGATGCCGTTCTCTGCATGCATCATCGTCAAAGCGCCGTTGCTGGCGCACTGCTGCATGGCCCGCAGGATCTGTCCGTCGTCGGAGTAGTACACCCCCGGGTAAGCCATGAAGAGCTTGAAGCTCGTCACGCCCTCATCGACCAGTTCATCCATCGCTTTGAGCGCGTCGGAGTCCACGCCGCCCAGGATTTGATGAAAGCCGTAGTCGATCGCACAGTTGCCCGCGGCCTTCGAATGCCAGGCAGCCAACGTGTCCTGGACCCGCTCGCCTTGTCGCTGGATCGCGAAGTCGATGATCGTGGTGGTGCCGCCGTGTGCGGCCGCGCGGGTGCCGGTCTCGAAGGTGTCGGAGGCGACGGTGCCGCCGAAGGGCATCTCCATGTGGGTGTGGGCGTCGACGCCGCCGGGGATGACGTACTTGCCCGAGGCGTCCAGAACGCGGTCGAACGTCTGCTGGGGATCGCCGAAGGGAGCCAGCTCCGGATCGACCAGGGCGGCGATGCGCTCACCGTCGATGAGTACGTCGAGCGCCTGACAACCTGTGGGTGAGACGACGGTGCCGCCGCGGATGTACGTCGTGGTCATGGCAACTGATCGTATGGGCGGCAAGGTGATCGAACCCATAGCCACGGTGCAACTGGTTGACCCGTGCAAATTGTGCATGAGCACACCGGGGGGCGGTATGCGCCCGAGATTCGTGGCCCGAATTGGGCATCGGTGATCAGGTGTCGCCCAGGTCTGGTCCCGGTCGCACGCCCTACACACCGTTCAGGAGTGCAGTAGCCTGCCGGGTGATGCGCAATCTGTCCGGTCGCCGCGACGACACCCGGCTTCGCTGGCGGTGGCTGCTGCAGAAGCTCGACGACCTGGACGACGACCTCGCCGCCGAGTACCTGGTGCAGATCGACCGGGGTGCCCGGTTCTACGACAGCGTGCCCGCGGAAGATGATTTGCTCGAGGCGGCGCGACTGGCGTTCCGCTATCTTCTGGCGACGCTCCTGGACCGTCCGATGACCCCGGAACTGGCGGAGTTTCCCGCCGCGGTCGGAGCCTTGCGCGCCAGCCAGGGCATCGCGTTGGAGAACCTCACCGCGGCGGTGCGCACGGACTTCCTCGTAGCGTGGTCGGCCCTGCTGAGGCTCGCCGGTGACGATGACATGACGGTGCTGACGCTGCATGTCGACGTGCTCTGGAAGGCTGTCGACGACTTCGCGATCAGAGTGCAGCGGGGCTATGTGGACCAGCGGCTGGCGATGGCAAGGACCAGCACGCTGGAACAGCAGCAAAGCCTGTCCGACGTGTTCTCCGGAGAGCCGACACCGACCAGCGTTCGTCGTGCCACCCAGATCCTGGGCCTAGATGAGGCGGCCACGTACTGGGTGATCGGAGTTGCCGGTGAGGACGCTGGACGCAGCGTCACACGGCGTCTGCTCAGTCGACACCACGCGGCGCTGGACTACGTCAACCGCGGTGTGACGCTCATCCTGGTGGCCGCGGACGGCCGCTGGACCGACGATGAGTCAGTGGTGGCGGACCTGCTACCCGGCCTCGAAGGAGCCGTCGCACCGCGATCGGTCCCGCTGTCGGAGGTGCATCGTGCTGCGGCGACTGTCCGAATGCTTGTCGATCTGGACACCAAGGCGACCACACTGCGTCGCTCCTGGGCCCAGCTGTCGATAACTCAGCTCTCGGAGGTGATCGAGGACCTGCGCGGGTACGTTCTCGGTCCACTCCACGACCTGCACGACTGCGAGTTGATTATCGAGACGATCCAGGTGTTCGCCGACAGTGGTTCAGTCGCCGACACGGCGTCCGCGCTCTACTGTCACCGCAACACGGTCATGAACCGGATCCGCAGGTTCGAGGAGGCCACCGGCATCAGCCTGCGCAGCCCACGCTCGTTGGCGATGGTTCAGCTGTGCCTGCTGCCGGCCTAGCCGAAAACCCTTAGTGCGCGGCCTTCTTGCCGAACGGCAGGACACTCACGATGGCCACGACGATCGCTCCGACCACAAGACCGATCACCGCGGACGCGCCGGTGTTGACCAGCCAGGCCAGCACACCGCCGACACCGTATTGGTCGGTGGCGTGGTGGACGTACTCCTCGCCGTGGTGGACCAGGGCGTACGGCCCGCGCCAGCCGAGAGTGTTCGTTCCGGTCAACAGGATGTGGCCGCCGACCCACAGCATCGCGACGGTGCCGATGGTTGACAGTGCCGCCAGCACCTTGGGCATTCCGGCGACCAGGCCCCGGCCCGTCTTCTGCGCGAACGTCGACGAGCGTTGCGCCAGGCTCAGGCCGACGTCGTCCATCTTCACGATCACGGCGACCACACCGTAGACGGCGACCGTGATGACCAGGGCGACGACGATCAGGATGATGAGACGCGGCCAGAACGACTGGTCGGCCACCTCGTTGAGCGCGATCACCATGATCTCGGCCGACAGAATGAAGTCGGTGCGGATGGCGCCGGCCGTCATCTGCTTCTCGGCGTCCTCGCCGACGGCGGCGGTGGGTACGGCGTGGCTGTCGTGCCCGCGGATCCGGCCCCACACCTTCTCGGCACCCTCGTAACAGAGGTAGGTCGCGCCGAGCATGAGGATGGGAGTCAGCAGCCATGGCACGAACTGGCTGAGCAGCAACGCCGCGGGCAGGATGAACAGCAGCTTGTTGCGCAGCGATCCGATCGCGATGCGCTTGATCATCGGAAGCTCGCGGTCGGCGGTGATGCCGTGCACGTACTGCGGCGTGACGGCGGTGTCATCGATCACGACGCCCGCGGCCTTGGCCGTGGCCCGCCCCGCGGCCGCACCGATATCGTCGACCGAGGCCGCCGCGAGCCGCGCCAGCGCCGCGACGTCGTCGAGCAGTCCGAACAGTCCAGCACTCATCGGGTCGCCACCATGACACCGAAGGCTACCTGCAGCCTTGACGTCACACGCTGAGCCGCCGGTGTCGCTGAAGTCGTCGGATGCCGGCAGTCGGCGCGGAACCGTCGTGCGGCAGCAATGCGGCATCGACCAGGGCGCGAACGGCGTCGACGTCGAAGTCCGTGCCGATCGCGACGAGACTGTTGGCACGTGCCGCGGGTGGCGCGGGTGCGATGTGCACCGACGTGCCGACCACGTTGACGACGTAGGTGCGCGCCCGGGCGCGGTAATTGACGGCGACGGTGCCCTTGAGCCGGTACACCCCGGTGGGCGGCGCTTCGAGCAGGTCGAGCAGTGCGCCGGGGTCCACGCAGCCGTCGCTGGTCGCGGTGACGGCTGCGGCATGAACGTGCGCGTTGTGGTGGTGATCGCCGTGGTCGGGGTGTGGGGTGTCGATCAGCAGTTCCCGGAATGACAGCTGGCCGGAGCCCTCCGCTGCGTCGGCCACGTCATAGAGCAGGGTGGGGTCGATCTTCGCCCCGATGGCCCCGACCACGTGGACATCCGGATTGCGTTCCCGCACACGGAGTTCGATGCGCTCGAGTGAGGCGGAGCGGTCGGCCTCGGGGATCTGGTCGAGTTTGTTGACCACGACCAGTGACGCCGCGCCGTACCGGGCGGGTGGATTGGTGCCGCGGTCGACGGTGTCGAAGTGTGTGGCGGCGTCGATGACTTCGACGACACCTCCGTGCCGGATGCGCTCGACCCCACTGAAGCGGATGATCCGGGAGATGGCGATGGGATCGGCCAACCCGCTGGCCTCGACGATGATGGCGTCGAGGTCCAGCTTGGGGTCGGCGAGCTTGGCCAGTGCCTCGTCCAGTCCGCCGTCGTCGGGTAGGCAGCAGATGCATCCGCCCGTGATCGACGCGGCCTCATCGACCTGCCCGGTCACCAGCGCGGCGTCCACGTTGAGTTCGCCGAAGTCGTTGATGACGACCCCGATCCGTGCCCCCGGTGCCCGCAGGACGTGGTTGAGCAGGCTCGTCTTGCCCGCGCCGAGGTACCCGGTTAACGCGATGACCGGTATCGCTCCCATGATCGATGAGTCTAGGACGGTCACCGACCGGGAAGCCGCGTGGTCACTTCCTGGAGGATCCATCCGTTGCCGTCAGGATCGCTGAACGAGGCGAAGGATCCATAACTGGTGCGCTGCGCATCGGGGCCGGGGACACGCGCCGCGGTTCCGGCATGGTGGAACACCCCACCCGCGTCATGGAAGACCTCGCTCACGGCGACGCCACGGGAAGCGAGATCCGTTCGGGCCGCCTCGATGTCGGTCACCACCAGGTGAAGGCCCTCCACCGAACCCGGCGCGGCGGCGCTGACGCCGGTGCCGAAGATGACCGAGGCGGGCGAGCCGGGCGGGGTGACCTGGATGACCCGGAAGTCCGGAGCGGTGCTGAAGTCGGCGTCCAGACGCCACCCCAGTGCCTCGTAGAACTCCTTCGCGCGGTCGACGTCGGAGACGGGTATCACGACGACCTCGAGCCTCATGTCCATGGCGGTTCCCTTCGTTGTGGCGCCGTCGACCGGCGGTCGTACGCGCTCCTGCGTCCAAACGCATTCGGATCATGACGTATTCACTCGGTTGGCACGGTGAATCGATATGTGCCGTCGTACGTTCTGTGTCTCATGATGAACAGAAGAGACCTCGCTCGAGTCGTCGGGCTGGCAGCGGCAGGTGCCACGGTCGGCGCGTGCACGCCCAAGCAGGAACCCGCACCGGTGCAGTCCATGGGGTACACCGGTTTCCCGAGCATCAAGCACATCAAGGCCGGCGACCTGGACATCGGCTATGCCGAGGACGGCCCTGCCGACGGTCGGCCGGTCATCCTGTTACATGGCTGGCCCTACGATATCCACAGCTACGTCGACGTCGCACCGTTGTTGGCGCAGCGCGGATTTCGTGTGATCGTCCCGTACCTTCGGGGCTTCGGCAGGACGTCCTTTCTCTCGGCGAGCACCGTCCGCAATGGCCAGCAGGCGGCGCTCGCCAGCGACGTCGTCGCGTTGATGGACGCGCTCGACATCCCCGACGCCGTCATCGGCGGTTTCGACTGGGGCGCCCGGTCGGCGTGTGCGGTCGCGGCGCTGTGGCCGCAGCGCTGCACGGCGTTGGTGTCGGTGAGCGGCTATCTCATCGTGAACCTGGTCGCGAATCTCGAACCTCTCACTCCGCAGGCGGAGCACGGCTGGTGGTACCAGTACTACTTCGTGACCGATCGCGGCGCGAGAGGCTACGCGCAGAACACCCGTGACTTCAACAGGCTGATCTGGACCGAGGCGTCACCGTTGTGGGCGTTCGACGACGCCACCTACGACCGCAGCGCCGCGGCGTTCGCCAACCCCGACCACGTCGACATCGTGATCCACAACTACCGCTGGCGGCAGAGCCTGGCCCCTGGCGAGGCCCGCTACGACGAGCTGGAACGCCGGTTGGCGGCCAAGCCCGTCATCACCGTGCCAACGATCACGGTGTCCAGTGACTTCGACGGTCCGGCCAAGGACGGCAGCGGTTACCGCAAGCAGTTCACCGGGAAGTACTCCCACCGAGTGCTGGACGGTATCGGGCACGACGTGCCGCAGGAGGCGCCGCGCCAGTTCGCCGATGCGGTCATCGAGGTGGCCGGCTACTGACCGGCGGCCACCAGCATTGTCAGCGCGAGCATGGCTGCCGCGGCGGCCGTCGACGCGCTACGCCGCGACATCATGTGGACCGCATCCCTCATAGCCGCGTTCCCGCGCGATCTCGCACAGTTCGAGACGCAAACGGCGGCGTGCCCGGTGGACTCGAGACATGACCGTTCCCACCGGAATGCCCTCGGCTGCGGCGATCTCCTTGTAGGACAGCTGGCTGATATCGGCGTAGTAGACGACCGTCTGCAGGTTTTGAGGCAGCTTCCGCATCGCCCGCGCGATATCGTCGTTCGGCAGCCGCGTCAGTGCCTGGGACTCAGCCGACGACAGGGCGGGGGACCAGCGGTTCTCGGCGGCGAGCTGGGAATCGGTGAACGAGTCGGTGAGGGATTCCTGGGGGCGGCGCTCCGCCCTGCGGTGCGTGCTGATCCACGTGTTCACCATGATCCGAAACATCCACGCTCGCAGGTTGGTGCCCGCGTCGAACGAGGCGTAGGCAGCCCAGGCCTTGGCGTAGGTCTCCTGCACGAGGTCCTCGGCGTCCTGGGCATTCTTGGTGTATCCGCGCGCCGCCCGCGCCAACTGTGGGCGCAGTGGCAGTGCGTCGGCGATGAAGCGATCGCTGTGGTCCGGCATTGAAGATGTTGGGCGAGAGTCGGATTGGGTGAGATGACTGAGCGTCATGGTGGCCCCTTCGGGGGTTGTGGCGGGTGGACTCATCCATCACATCAACGACCGATCATCGAGTCCAACGATCGTTTTTGATGAAACCCATCGATTTCAGCGATGACCTAGTCGCAGGGGTGGAGAATCCCTCGGCCGCGTCGCGCGTTCATGAAGCCATGAGGCCACTCGTGCGTGACGGTCATCGCAGCGAGCGATTGAACAGGCAGAACTGCATCTGTCCGACTGATAACTTCGTGAGGATGGAACTGCGCCAGCTCGAGTACTTCATAGCGGTCGCCGACGAATTGAGTTTCACCCGCGCCGCGCAAAGGGTGCACGTCGTGCAGTCGGCGTTGTCAACGTCGATCAAGAAGCTCGAAGATGAACTGGCTGTGCAGCTTTTCGACCGATCGAGACAACAGATCCGGCTGACGCCCGCCGGTGAGGCGCTGTGTGGCCACGCCCGTGAACTCCTTCGCTCGGCCCGTATGGCGAAGGACTCGCTGAGCGACTACCGCGGGCATCTGACCGGAACGGTCGAGTTCGGCTCACTGGTCACATTCGGCGGCCTGGACGTCGCACGGGTGCTCGGGGACTTCCATGAGGCGCATCCGTTCGTGCGGCTCCGGCTGCGCCTGAGCCAGGCCGGTTCCTCGGCGTACATGACATCGGTCGCCGACGGCTCGTTGGATCTGGCGCTGGTGTCCGGGGCGGACCGTTTTCCACCGGCCATCGAGATGCACCTGCTGGCGGAGGAGTCGATGGTGTTCGCCTGCCGTACCGACCACCCCCTGGCCACGCGTAAGCGGCTGCGGCTGACTGAACTCGCGGATGAGGATTTCGTGGGCTTTCCAGCGGGTTTCGGCATCAGGCGACTGATCGACGACGCGTTCGCCGCCGAAGGCGTCACGGCGCGCACACAGTACGAGGTGCCCGCCGACTACACCGTCGCTGCGGGACTCATCCGCAACAACCTGGGGACCGCCTTCATGCCGGGCAGCGAACTGGTGCGATTCGACGATCTGGTCGGCATCGCGGTGACGGCACCCATCATCTGGCAGATCCATCTGGCCCGACCCAGGCCCCAGAACACCAGCCCAGCCGCCGAACGACTCGCGACGATGCTGCTCGGGGCGGCCCAACAGCAGATGTAACCGCGCTCTACGTACTGGGAGTCTTCGCTCCCTGGCGCCGCTGCCGCGCACGCATCTGGCTGGCGCTCACCTGAAAATCGCCCGAAATGGGTACGGGGGTTCGGTGAAGCTGCTGCGATTGGGAAGTGAGTGGGTACCAGGGAGTGAGAAGGACAGCGTTGGGACTACCCGAGGACATCCGTGCCTGCCTCTTCGACCTGGATGGTGTGCTCACCGATACCGCGAGCGTGCACCGCAAGGCGTGGAAGGCCATGTTCGACGACTACCTGGCCGCACGTGCGAAGAGCCGAGGCGAGCCCGCGCGCCCGTTCGACGCTGACCGCGACTACCGCGACTACGTCGATGGCAAGAAGCGTGAGGACGGGGTGCGGGCGTTCCTCGCGAGCCGCGACATCACCCTGCCAGACGGTGCGCCATCCGACGACCCCGGTGCGGACACGGTGTACGGCCTGGGCAATCGCAAGAACGCGCTGTTTCAAGAGGTGCTGCGCGGTGAGGGCGTCGATGTGTTCGAGGGATCCAGGAAGTATCTGCAGGCGGTGCACGACGCCGGGCTGTCGGTGGCGGTGGTCTCGTCGAGCGCCAACACCCGTGAGGTGCTGCGGATCACCGGACTGGAGAGCCTCGTCTCGCAACGTGTCGACGCGCTGACGATGCGCGACGAGAACATCGCGGGTAAGCCTGCACCCGACTCGTTCCTGCGGGCGGCGCAGCTGCTCGACGTGCCGCCGAAAGAGGCGGCGGTCTTCGAGGACGCGATCGCCGGTGTGCAGGCCGGGCGGGCGGGCCACTTCGGTGTGGTCGTCGGCGTCGACCGGGTCGGTCACGCAGAAGCGCTGCGGCGCAACGGCGCCGACGTCGTGGTATCCGATCTCGCCGAACTGATCGGGACCACGTGAACAGCCACGACGCATATCCCGTCGAGCCCTGGCACATTCGCGAGACGACCCTGAATCTCGACCTGCTCGCACAATCCGAATCGGTTTTCGCACTGTCGAACGGCCACATCGGGCTGCGGGGCAACCTCGACGAGGGGGAGCCGCACGGTCTGCCCGGCACCTATCTCAACTCGTTCTACGAGACCCGCCCACTGCCCTACGCCGAGGCGGGTTTCGGCTACCCCGAGGACGGCCAATCGCTTATCGACGTCACCAACGGGAAGATCGTGCGGCTGCTGGTCGACGACGAACCGTTCGACGTGCGGTACGGCGAGTTGATCGAACACGAGCGGGTGCTCGACATGCGGGCCGGCACGCTGGGCAGACGCTCCCGCTGGCGGTCACCGGCAGGCAAGGAGGTGCTGGTGACCTCCACTCGGCTGGTGTCTCTCACGCAACGCAGCGTCGCCGCCATCGAGTATGTGGTCGAGGCTATCGACCAGTTCACCCGGGTGACGGTGCAGTCCGAACTCGTCGCCAACGAGGATCAGCCCATCCCGTCAGGTGATCCGCGGGTCGCGGCGGTGCTCAAGGCACCGCTGGAGGCGGTGGCGCACGAAATCGCCGACCGCGGTGCGATGTTGATACATCGGACGCGGTCCAGCGGCCTCACGATGGCGGCTGCTGCGGACCACCTCGTGGAGGTGCCCGGGCGCGTGGAGGTCGACACCGACGTCGGCGAGGACTGGGCGCGCACGACCGTCATCTGCGGGCTGCGGCCGGGTCAGAAGCTGCGGATCGTGAAGTACCTCGCCTACGGGTGGTCGAGCCTGCGCTCGCGTCCTGCGCTGCGCGATCAGGTCGCGGGGGCCATCGCGGGAGCGCGCTACACGGGGTGGCAGGGACTGCTGGATGCGCAGCGTGCCTATCTCGACGACTTCTGGGACAGCGCTGACGTCGAGGTCGAGGGGGACCCCGACTGTCAGCAGGCGGTGCGGTTCGGGCTCTTCCACGTACTCCAGGCCAGCGCGCGGGCTGAGCGTCGCGCGATCCCGGGCAAGGGGCTGACCGGCACCGGCTACGACGGCCACGCCTTCTGGGACACTGAGGGATTCGTGCTGCCGCTGCTGACCTATACGGCACCTGACGCCGCCGCCGACGCGCTGCGGTGGCGGGCGTCCACCCTCGATCTGGCCCGCGCGCGTGCCGCAGAACTCGACCTGGTTGGTGCCGCCTTCCCGTGGCGGACCATCGCGGGGGAGGAGTGTTCGGCCTACTGGCCGGCGGGGACCGCGGCGTGGCACGTCAACGCCGATATCGCGATGGCCTTCGAGCGCTACCGCGTGGTGACGGGAGACGAGACCCTCGAGAGGGAGTGCGGCCTCTCCGTCCTGATCGAGACGGCCCGGCTGTGGATATCGCTCGGGCACCACGACCGCCACGGGGTGTGGCATCTGGACGGGGTGACCGGCCCGGACGAGTACACCGCGGTGGTGCGTGACAACGTGTTCACCAACCTGATGGCCGCGCACAACCTGCGCATCGCGGCAGAGGCCTGCGAGCGCCATCCGAACGAGGCGAGTGAACTCGGTGTCACGACCGAGGAGATGGCGACGTGGTGGGATGCCGCTGCGGCAGTGCACATCCCGTACGACGTGGAACTGGGCGTACACGAGCAGTGCAAGGGGTTCACGACACGGCGGGAATGGAACTTCAAGGACAACACCGTGTATCCGCTGCTGCTCCACGAGGCGTATGTGCGGCTGTACCCGGCTCAGGTGATCAAGCAGGCGGATCTGGTGTTGGCGATGCACTGGCAGGGCCACGCGTTCTCGCAGGAGCAGAAGGCGCGCAACGTCGACTACTACGAGCGACGCACCACCCGCGATTCCTCATTGTCGGCGTGCACGCAGGCGGTGTTGTGCGCCGAGGTCGGGCACCTGGAACTGGCGCACGACTACGCCTACGAGGCCGCGTTGATCGATTTGCGGGATCTGCACCACAACACCGGTGACGGACTGCACATGGCGTCGCTCGCCGGAGCGTGGACCGCACTGGTGGCTGGCTTCGGTGGGATGCGCGACGACGAGGGTGAGCTGATGCTGAATCCGGCGTTGCCGGAGGGTATCGCGCGGCTACGGTTCAGGCTCCGCTGGCGCAACTTTCGACTGCTCATCGATGTCGACCACGATGAGGTGACCTATACCCTGCGGGATGGCCCCGAGGGCACGATGACGGTCAGGCACGGAAACCGTCACGTGGACTTGACTACCCACGCTCCGACGACCCTGCCGCTCATACCTCGTGTCGCGCTGTTGCCGCCACCACCGCAACCGCCGGGACGAGAGCCGTGGCACGGCCACTGAGGCCAACTCGCGGGTGTACCGGCGTCACATTCCGATCAGGGACTCGATGCCGCCGCGTGCGAAATACACGACGAAGCCCACCGTGACGATCCACAGCAGCGGACTGATCTCGCGCACCTTGCCTGCCGCGGAACGCATTACGACCCACGCGATGAAGCCAACGCCGATACCGTTGGCGATCGAGTAGCTGAACGGCATCACCGCGACGGTCAGCACCACAGGCAGCGCCACGGAGAACTCGGAGATGTCGACGTGACGCAGATGAGCCACCATCATTGAGCCGACGATCACGAGTGCGGCCGCGGCGACCTCGGTCGGCACGATCGACGCGAGCGGTGAGATGAACATGGCGGCGAGGAATAGCGCTCCCGTCACCAGGTTGGCGAGACCAGTGCGGGCGCCCTCCTCGATGCCCGCGCCGGATTCGATGAACACGGTGTTCGACGACGACGATGTCGCGCCGCCGACCACCGCGCCCGCGCCCTCCACGATCAATGACGCGCGCAGCCGTGGGAAGTTTCCCTGTTCGTCGGAGAGCCCGGCCTCGCGGGACACGCCGGTGAATACGCCCATCGCGTCGAAGAAGTTCGCGAACACCAGCGTGAACACCAGCATGACCGCGGCGAGGATGCCGATCCGGCCGAAGCTGGCGAAGCTGAACTCGCCAACCAGTGACAAGTCGGGTACCGCGAAGGGCGACCCGGACAGCGTGGGCACCGACAGGCTCCAGCCGCCGGGACGCTCGGCCGCGGACCCGAGGTGCCAGATCGCCTCGATCACGACCGCGATGACGGTGCCTGCGACCAGTCCAATGAGGATGCCTCCGCGCACCTTGCGCACGACGAGGATGCCGGTCGCCAGCAGCGTGAAGACGAAGACCAGTGTCGGCACCGTGCTGATCGAGCCGACTCCGCCGGCGCCGAGGCCGACCGGTGGTGACGGCCGGCCGGTGGAGCTGATGAAGCCCGCGTCGACCAACCCGATGAACAGGAGGAACAGCCCGATACCCGCGGTGATAGCGAGCTTGAGTTGCATTGGCACTGCGTCGAATACGAGTCTGCGTAGCCCAGTGGCTGCGAGGATCACGATAATGAGGCCGTTGATGACGACGAGGCCCATCGCCTCGGGCCAGGTGAGTGAGCCGACCACCGTCGTGGCGAGGAACGAGTTGATGCCGAGCCCGGCGGCGAACGCGAACGGAAGCCGCGCGATAACACCGAACAGGATCGTCATCACGCCTGCCGCCAGCGACGTGACCGCCGAGACCTGTGTGAACTCCAGGCTGTTCCCGGCGACGTCCGGGGCGCTGGACAGGATGATCGGGTTCAACACGATGATGTAAGCCATCGCGATGAACGTGACCACACCACCACGGAGTTCTGCGGCGACCGTCGACTGGCGCGCAGAGATCTCGAAGAAGCGATCCAGGCGGTTCATGCCTCGACCCTAAGTTCGGCGAACGATCCTTTCCTGTCTTTGAGTTCGGAGCCCCGTTCGGCCGCAGTGGCATGCTTGTGTGGTGGGGTTGTTGTTCCGACTGGCCGAGCTGTTGCTCATCCTGGTGCCCTTGGCCGGGGTGCTGTACGCCGGGTGGCGCACGTTTCGCCGCGTCGGAGGTGCCGAAGAGCCCGCCGGGCAGGCGGCCGACGGTGTCCCCGTCGCGCGGCGCTCCGCCGATCAGGCCACCCAGTGGCGCACCATCACCCGCACGGTCGAGCAGCATGACCGCACGGAGTCGCGCTGGCTGGACTATGAACTGGACGCGGCGAAGCTTCTCGACTTCCCGCTGATGACCGATCTGAGCGCGCCCCAGGTCATGGCCTTCCACAAGGCCAAGCTGCGGGCCGACCTGCTGCGCCCGGCCCGAGCGGAGGATCTGCTCGACGACCGGGAGTCGGCCGGTGATTACCTGGCGGCGGTGCAGGACTACGTGACGACCTTCAACGCGGCCGAGGCCGAGGCCATCCGGCTTCGGCGCAGCGACTTCACCCGGGAGGCGCAGCAGCGCATCGCCCGCGCGCAGAGCCTGCTTCGGGTGGCGGCGGACCCGTCGGCGACAGTGCAGGAACGCGCGCAGTCGCTGACCCTCGCCGACGTCGAACTCGACGGTCTCCTCGTGCTGCCGGAGACCACACGTGCGAGCCTCGAGCGCGGCATCGCGGGCGAACTCGGCGGGTAGATCGATACCGCGGCCAGCGCGTGCGCCTTGAATGCCCGGGCTGCTCCGCTGAGTCGATACGGCTGTCGCTCGACGCGAGCGTGGAGTTCGGTGGGTATGGTCGGCGAGGCGATAGTCCTCTATGTGAAGCCCGAAAAGAGATAGGGGCTACTTGTCAGCGGGATTGGTGTTCGAAACGCACATGTCGCCCACTGTCTTTGCTTCCTTCACGGTGTCGTTCGACAGTCCGTGCAAGGGCCCCGCGACGCGAGCGATAAGTGGGCTGACTGCGGCGAACACCGCGAGCACGACAGCGACGGCGATCGCACCGTCTGGGCCGTAGACGTCTGTCGCCACCCCCGCGATGGCCGTGCCGATGGCGCCACCGGCGAGGGCCGCACTGGTGAGCCATCCGAAAGCCTCGGACGCCGCGTGTTCGGCAATCTCGTGCGACACCATGATGTACAGGACCGACATCGCCGGGGCGAAACCCAATCCGGAGACGAACAGCGCGATGAATTGGAGCGCAAGATGTTCGACGACTCCGAACAACGCCACGCCGACACCAACCAGTGCGAGAGCCGCCACCACGCCGACCACGCCGATCCGCCGATGCCCGAAAGTGAGCCCACCGATCAGAGATCCGACGCTCGCCACGGCGATCGCGGCACCGGCCATGACACCGCTGCCGCCAAACGTAGCGACAATGCCGACCTCGAGGGCCATGAACGATGCGACTAGCGCCAAGCTGGCGACCATGGCGAGTAGAACTGCCCGGCTAGCCAGGACCCTGCCGAATGCCGACGTGCTGCGTCCGACTCGCGGTTTGAAACTCCTTGCGCTCCACAGGAACCAGCCCGTCCCGACTATCGTGACGCCGGCGGACAGGACCAACGGGGCGGCAGTGGACACCGCGGAGGCGAGAATCGTCGCCGCAACGGGGCCGACGACCCAGATCAGTTCCTGAGCTGTGGTGTCGAGTGCGAATAGCACCCGCACACCGTCGCGAGGCACCATCAGCGGATAGAGCGCGCGGCACACCGGTATCAGCGGCGGCACCGAGGCTCCGATGAGCACGCCCATTCCCATGAGGACTATCGGCGCTGGATCGGCGAATGCAAGCGCCAACATGCTGGCCCCATTGGCCACGGCTGCCACCAGCAGAATCGGTGTCATGCCAAACCGCCCGGCCAGACGAGCGGTGATCGGCATGGCGACGGCTTCCCCCACGCTGACGCAGGCCACCACCGCGCCAGCAACAGCGTAGGAGCCGGAACTGGACTGCACGTGCAGCAATATCGCGAGGTTGAGCATGCCCAAGGGCAGGCGGGCGAACAGTTGTGAGGCGGTCACATTCAACACGCCCGGTACTCGGACCAGGTCGCGATAGCCCGCCATCAAGCAAATCCTTCCGTCATCCGTCCTGACAGGAGCGCACGCGCGCCTTGATCTGACGGTACGACTGGACTGTACCGTCCAGACGGTACAGTATTGCTCTCCTGTCGTAGGCTGGGCAAATGACTTCTTCGCGGCAGCGAATTCTCGACGCGTACGAGGATGTGCTGGCCGCGGAGGGCGAGCGCTACACCACGGTGGAGGCTGTCGCAGCCAAGGCGGGTGTGTCGAAAGGGGGGGTGCTGTATCACTTCCCGTCGAAGGACCGATTGGCCGAGGCGCTATACGACCGAGTGCTGGCCCTGGCCGTCGAAGATGTCGACCAGATGCGCACCGCGCCCGACGGGCCCGCCCGCTACTACATCAGAACGTCGCGTTATGCGGGCACCCCGTTGGATCGCGCGCTGGTGGCGGTCGCCAGATTGCGCCAAGGTGGCGACACCCGAGCACGGGAAGTTCTCGAAGACGTATCGGGCACGTGGTTGCGTGTCCTGCACGAGGCGCTCGGTGACCTTGACGTCGCACGTGCAGTCAAACTGATCGGTGACGGCTTGTACTACACCGCCCTGCACAGCGCGCTCGACGATCGCACCGAGAGTGATGACGACGAGGCCGGGCTGCTAGCGGTGATCGACCGGATAGTGAGTGTGGACTCGCACTGACTGGGCGTAGCCCCGCTAATGTATTGGGTGCAGGATTAGGCTTCCTAATGTGGCGCTGGACAGTCAGCAGTTGGCGGCCCTGGCGGCCGTCGTCGAGACGGGATCGTTCGACGCGGCGGCCGCGACGCTGCACGTCACACCGTCTGCGGTGAGCCAGCGGGTCAAGGCGCTCGAGCAACGCGTGGGTCAGGTGCTGGTGCGACGCGAGCGGCCCTGCACGGTGACGGCGGCGGGTGTGCCCCTGCTGCGGCTCGCGGCACAATCGGCCCTGCTGGAGGCCGAGGCGCTCGCCGAACTCGGCGGCGGCGACGCCACCTCGGCCCGAATCGCGTTGGCTGTCAACGCCGATTCGATGGCGACGTGGTTCGCATCGGTGTTCGAGCGGCTGGACTCCGTGCTGTTCGACGTCCGGATCGAGGATCAGGATCACTCCGCGCGTCTGCTGCGCGAGGGCACCGTGATGGGTGCGGTGACCACGGAGCGCGCCGCGGTGCCGGGATGCCGCGTCCAGTCATTGGGCGTCATGCGCTACATCCCGGCGGCGGCCACGGCCTTCGTGCAGCGGTACCTGCCGGACGGATTCACCGCCCGGGCGGCCGCGCAGGCTCCGTCCATTGCCTGGAACCGTGACGACGCTCTGCAGGATATGTTTCTGCGCAAGCTGTTTCGCCGTCAGCTGACCCCGCCGACCCACTTCGTGCCGACGGCGGAGGGGTTCGGTGCGGCGGTTCGCTGCGGCCTCGGTTGGGGGATGTTTCCCGAACAGCTGGCGGATTCGACCAAGGATCTGGCCAGGATCTCCGAGCTGTACCTCGACGTGCCGCTGTACTGGCAGTGCTGGAAGCTCGACAGTCCGTTGGTCGCGAGCGTCACCGACGCGGTGCAGTCGGCGGCCGCTCTCGGCCTCAGTAGGCGTCCGGATTCTCCTGGACCGCCGTAGGCCCGGGATGCTGATAGAGCCGCGACGCGTTCTCCCACGTCACCTTGCGGATGATGTCATCCGGCAGACCGCTGATCTGCTCGTGGACGGTCTTTTGGGTGTGCGGCCAGGTCGAATCGCAGTGCGGATAATCGGCTTCGAGCATGATGTTGCCCGCGCCGATCCGCTCGTGCTGGAGGAACGACGACTGGTCCTCCACCGCGCAGAACCAGAAGTTGCGGGTGAACACCTCCGCTGGCGTCAGCGATTCGCGGCGCGTTCGATCAGCGATGCCTGCATGCCCACCATGTCGCCTCGATTCATCGGCGAGGGCTTCCGGCCGGTCAGCATCACGTCGTAGGCCAGCCGGCACACGCGCTCGATGGACGCCGCCCGGTAGACCGCCTCGGCCAGGTTGCGTCCGGTGATG